>CAIWCD010000025.1 GCA_903911145.1 uncultured delta proteobacterium
CGCCGCAGCCGCGTATTCTCCTGCCGCTCCTCCGTCGTCATCGCGCCCGGCGGCCCCTTCCCGGCGTCGATCTCAGCCTGCTTCGCCCAGGCTCGCAACGAAGTTTCCGTCAGCCCCATCTCCTTCGAGAACAACCCGATGCTCTTCCCGCTGCGCTTCCACAGCGAAACCATCTCGGCCTTGTACTCCCTCGTGAAGCTCCGTCGTTTTCTCGGTTCCATGGACTGATTCTCCCTCACATCGAAGGTGTCCACGAGATCGGGGCAGGCTCAACCCGGCGATCCACCTCGATATGGAAGCGCGCCGCTTCTATCTCGCAGGCCAGGCCTTCAACGCGCAGGACGTCTGGCTCATCGTCTTTCTGCTCGCATCGTTCGCATTCGGTCTGCTCTTCCTGACCAGCTGGGCGGGCCGTGTCTGGTGCGGCTGGGGCTGCCCGCAGACGGTATTTCTCGAGGGGATCTTCCGTCCGATCGAGCGACTCATCGAAGGCAATGCGACGCAGCGGCGACAGCGCGATGCTTCCGGCTGGAACGCGCGCAAGCTTCTCCTGAAGGTCATTAAACAGATCATCTACGTCTCGATTGCGCTGATCCTCGCGCACTGGGCGCTCGCCTTCTTCGTGCCGGTTCCCATGCTGGCCTCGATCATCCGCCACGGTCCCGCCGGACACGGCGTCCTCTTCACCTGGGCGATGGGGCTGACTGCGCTCATCTGGTTCAACTTCGCCTGGTTCCGCGAGCAGCTCTGCATCATCGTCTGCCCCTACGGCAGGCTTCAGTCGGTGCTGCTCGACAAGCAGTCGTTGATCATCGGCTACGACGAGAAACGCGGAGAGCCGCGCGGGAAGAAGCTCCACGTCGTCGCGTCCGATTCGCCCGCGGTCGGTGACTGCGTCGATTGCCACCGCTGCGTCGCCGTCTGCCCGACCGGAATCGATATCCGTCGCGGCGCGCAGATGGAGTGTATCGGCTGCGCGCAGTGCATCGATGCGTGCGACGAAGTGATGGATCGACTGGAGCGCCCGCGAGGACTCGTGCGCTACGACTCGCTCGCCGGATTCGAGTCGACGCCGAAGCAGGTGCTGCGTCCGCGTCTCTTCATCTACGCGGGTCTGAGCGCGGCGGCCGCGCTGGCCGTCTTCCTCGATGTCGTCTGGCTGCGAACTCCATTCGAAGCCAATCTCCTCCGCGAGGGAGGCACGACCTATGTTCTCGACGGCACGACGGTGCGAGACCAGTTCGAACTCCACCTCGTGAACAAGCACGTCGAGCCGGCAGACTTCGAACTCTCGGTGATTGCCCCCGAGGGAATGACCGTCGTCCTGCCGCAACCGCATCTGCATCTCGGTTCGCTCGAGAGCCTGCGCACGCCGATCTTCGCGACGGCCAATCGCGCGGAGGTTCGCGGGCCGTTCGATCTGAACGTCCGGGTACGAGACGTCACCGCAGGCCGCGAGCGCACGCTGACGGGTCACTTCATCGGACCGCCGAATCCCCCTTCCAACTGATATGTCCCGCCCCGCGCTTACCGCGACGGCCGCTCCAGGCAAGCCTCACGCAGCGACTGGTGTACGGAGGTTCTTATGTCCACGATTGCAATGACGGTCGATTCGTTCACAGCGGAAATCAAGAAAGGGGGAATCCTCTTCATCGATTTCTGGGCCGGCTGGTGCGGACCCTGCCGCGCGTTTGCACCGATTTTCGAGGGCGCCTCCAACAAGCACGCCGATATCACCTGGGCCAAGGTTGATACCGAGGCCGAGCAGCAGTTGGCAGGTGCGCTCGGCATCCAATCGATTCCTACGCTGATGGTCTTCCGCGACGGGATTCTGCTGCTCGCGCAGCCGGGGATGCTCCCCGCATCCGCGCTCGACGGACTGGTCGCGGACGTGCGCGCGCTTGATATGGACGCGATCCGGCGCGAGGTCGCCGAGGCGGAGTCGCAAGCAGCGACGACCACGGCCGCACCGATATCGGAATAGGAAAGCGCGCGAATGGACCCGGTTCAAACTGCCATCTTCGCCGCGCTGATCGTCGCCTTCCTGATCTTCAAACGGCTCGGCCAGATCAGCTCCGCGAAGGCGCGCGCGATGGTGCAGGCCGGCGCCACGCTCATCGATGTCCGCTCTCCGGGCGAGTTTGCCTCCGGGCATCTCCCGGCAGCGAAGAACATTCCGGTCGGGGAGATCGGCGCTCATCTCGAGATGCTCGGCGCGAAGGAGTCACCGATCATCGTCTACTGCGCATCGGGAACGCGCAGCGCGATGGCCCGCGCGATCTTGAAGAGCAAGGGCTTCCGCGAGGTCTACAACCTCGGCGCGATGAGCCGCTGGTAGATCGACGCGATCCCGATCCGACGCGGGCCGGGCATTAGAATCATGCGATGGGAAGAACGCCGCTGGGCCATGCGCAGTTGGTTCCAGCGGCTGCGCTGCTCGATTTCTTCCGCGCGCGGATGAGCATCCCGCCGATTCTGGTCGATGCTTCTCTCTCCGAGGATGGCCTCTGCACGCGCGACGCGCTCGTGCTGCATCCGCGCGCAGCCACCGGGGAGACCTTCCCTTCGACGCTCGCGCACGAGCTGTTCCACTTCTGGTCCCGACACGCCCTGAAGCAGTCGCGCTGGAGTGCGCTCCCGCGCGACGTCCCGCGCTTCAGCGCAGAGCGGAGCGAAGCACGCAGCTCGCCGGCGGCGGCCAACGTCGAGGAGATCGCCACCGATCTGCTGACAGAACGCCTCTGCGCCAGCGCAGGAGTTCCATTCCATTCCGCCTACCTCGTCGATCTTCCGCACGACCTGCTGTCTACCCGGCTCCTCTCCTTGCGAACAGCTCTCGCGAACTCTGTTCTTCCCCGCGCCGCGCCGGACACTCCTTCCCATCTCCACTCTGAGATCGCGGCGCTCAGCGAAACGCGCGAGGCGCTGCGGCGGCTGTCTGGATTCGAGTTGTCGGCGCTCGCACTCCACGAACTCAGGCAGGGCACGAACGGCTCTGGACGCCAGTGGCCGATCCAGCTCGCTCCAGCGCTTCCAGCAGAGTTGGAATCGCTCGCCGCCGCGCTCGATGCGCTCGACGGTCCGCTGTTCCTCACGCTCACCTGCCAGGCCTTCGCAAGGAGCTCTGCAACGACCGCGCGCAGTCCGTTCTGGAGCGGCGATTCACCGCTCTCCCCTGACGATCGACAACTCGCGGGCCGCCTTCGCGATCCCGAATCGCGCAGCGCGCTGCGATGCTTCCTGCTGGAACTGGCCTCGCGGACCTGACCGCGGCGAGCGTGAGTCGATCGGTTACTTCCTGCGGCCCAATGCCGAGGGCGTGCTCAAGCATAGCGACGGCTGGCGGCCGTTGCTGCGAAAGCGCGTCGAACAGGATGGACGGCCGAGTCAGAACCGTCCGAGCTTCAGTTAGAGGTCAAGCAGGGGCCACGCCTTCGCGCAGCCTCCAACGAGGAAGGCCACGCGCCGCCCGTCAGGGTCTGGGATGTCGGTTGCGGAGGCTCGCCGTGCCTACCCGAGCAGCGCGCCGACGATCAGCGCGAAGGCGATTGTCAGCGATTGCAACACGACCACAACCGCAACGTTCCCGTCGCGCAGCGCATTGCCGAGGTTCGCCTTCGGGAGAAAAATCCGGCGCAACGTCAGTTGGAATCCGAGCAGCACTGCGATTCCCATCGCGCCCGTTGCGCAGAAGATCAGCACATCGGCGATCAGCCCTTGAGACTCGCCGCCGAGCGCGCTGCGCAGGAGAAGCGCATTTGCAACCAGCGCTCCGACCGTCTCGACTGCCGCAGCGCGATTGTCGCGCGCGAGCTCTGCGGCACCCATCGGCGACCCGAGTCGGCGCGCGAGGAGAACGGCGAGAAGCAGCACCAGCATGCCCAACGCAAAGAAGAGTGCGAACGTCGCAAGACCGCGAAGGAGATCCTCACTGCCTCCCGCGACCGAGCCTTGAACCAACAGGCCGCTGGCGAGAAAGAGCCCGCCTTCCACAAGCCCGACGCTGACGTTTCCATTCATGCACGCGTCGTCATCGTCGATTCCGCGCAGCAGCAGCGCATGGCAGAGAGCGCGCCCGGCGAAGAGCAGGACATAGGCAACAATTCCGAAGAGAGCGACGCCAAGAAAATCGGCGACCAGGCCCTTCGACGGGCCTGACAACACACCCGCCATCGCGAGCGTCCCGCCGAGAAAGAGTCCCGCGCGGCGCAGCGCCACTGCCGTGTTCTGCCGCTCGAGAATCAAGGCGTCATCATCGAATCGGGTCGTCCGCAGATCGTCGGCCTTCTTCGCGAGGAAGGTCAGGACGAGCACCTCGAGCGCGAGCAGGCTTCCGCTGCCAATTGCCATCCAATCCAGACTGAATTTCATTGCGGCACCGCCTATCGAAACCGGTGGGGAACAAAGTGGCTCTCGCCGGTAGTAATGAGCTCGGGCGACTCGCGAATCCCAATCCCTGCCGCGATGCCATCGATGAGCCAGCTCCCGATCACCGGATGCTGTCCATGAAACGTCGGCAGCTCCACATACTCCTGGTACACCGCCTGCTCTGCGTTCGCCGAGCCGGGCGTCGTCGTAATCTGCCCATTCAATGCCAGGGTAATGTTCTGCCCCTCGCGAGAGAAGAAGGGC
Organism: uncultured delta proteobacterium; assembly: GCA_903911145.1. GTDB lineage: Bacteria > Myxococcota > Myxococcia > Myxococcales > 40CM-4-68-19 > CAIWCD01. The sequence continues at coordinate 4,633 of CAIWCD010000025.1, forward strand.
TTGCGGACATAGTTCGCCGAGCGCGGAGCATTCAGATAAGCCGGCAACAGATTGGGATGACCCGGATTCAGCTCCCAGAGCATCGCAAGAATTCCCTTGTTCCAAAGCATGCGCCAGACCGGCTCGATCCATTGCATCGACTGCTCGACCTCGGGGATATGCGGCGCGAAGGATTCCGCAAGCAGCCACTCCCAGGGATAGAGCTTGAAGAGATCACTCATTGGATTGATCTCCAGATCCACGAATCGCCTGCGCGCCGAGTCCCAACCGATCTCGTCGACATATAAGAAGCGGGTTTCAATACCCGCCTGGTTGGCGCAATCGGCGAGATAAGCGCAGGTCATCTCGTCTTCCCACGAGCCGCGCGTCGCGGTCAGGTGAAGGCGCGAACCGCGCAGGTAGCTTTTCAGCTCCCTCCACTTATCGATGAGTCGCTCGTGAATCGAATTGAACTGATCGCCGCCGAGTGCGGTCTCCTCGAACCAGTTCCACTGAATCACGGAAGCCTCGAGCAGCGCGGTCGGCGTGTCCGCATTGACCTCGAGCAGCTTCGGCGGTTGCTGGCCGTTATAGGCAAGATCCAACCGGGCATAGATCGACGGAGGCTCCGCTTCCCAGGCCCGACGGATCAGAGGCACCGCCAACGCAGGGATCCCAAGCTGCGCAAAGAGATCGCGCTCGATGATGTGCTCGGCCGCATTCAGGCATAGCCCGTAGATCTCATTGGTCGCGCTCTCGAGTTCGAGAACTTCCCGCTCCTGAAACAGGTAATGGGCCGTTTCGTCCCAATAAGGAGAACCATCCTGGTTGGTATGGTAGATAAACCCCTGCGCTTCGAGTTTCGCGCGCAGATCGCTGCGCGGCGCTTGGCGGATGCGCTCCATTACTCCCCCCCTCCGCCGAATCCATGCGAACCGAATCCGCCGCGGGATACCGAGGAGGCAGACTCGCTGGAGCCGCTCGAACTGCCCCCGCCGAAGAAGGATGATCTGGAGCCGCCGGCTCCGTATCCATAGTAATGGGAAGAGGAATGGGTATAGGGATAGGACCAGTGATATCCAGGCACCGATGCGTCACACTTGACGCGGTCGGCGGGAAGGTTGCTGTCGTCGACGCAGCGCCGGTCCGCACGCTCGCAGGCGAGCAACTCCGCTGACACGGAGAGGACCAACCCCAGCTTGACCTGGCTGCTCCTGTGCGTGCGCGAACGAACGGGCTTTCGGGGCTTCATGGCCACAATGCTAGCACCGAGGAGTCGTGAGCGATGACTCAAACATGACCCGATGAACAGGACTGCTCTTGAGTTTCAATCGCCCTCGATTTGCCGCGAGGCTTTGATTTGCCCGACAACGGGAACGCATATGAAGGTTTCAGTTGCGGTGTTCGCGCTGTGGCGGCAGTCGGCGCTCCCGCAACCAGCGAGTGGGCATCAGCGCAGGCCCTTTCATGCGTGGTCTCTTCTTGATGGATCGATGCCTGGGTCTTCGGATTCAGCGTAGCGACCCACGCGGCTTTTACCGAGAAGGCCCCGCACATAGATGATTCCCAGAACGATCAGGCAAATTGAACCGAGCAGTAGATATCGGCCGACGATCGTGCTCGCGGACCAGCCGTGCAGATCGGAGAGCTGGCTTGGGTCAGAGAGCGCGACTCCTTCATTCTCGCCAAATGGAATCGCATCCGGATCTGTGCATGCGGCCCACCAGGTCGAGAAGATATCGACGAACGTAGCAGCGCCAATCACCAGATATCCCCAGCGCAGCCAACCTATGACCAGCTGGGAATCGCGGCGCGCATAGAACGAGCTCATCAGCAGGACGGCGAAGATCATCGCGCCGCCGTCCCCGGCAAAGACGATCAGCGCGCGGGCGGAGTGCAGCGGCAGAAGCAACGTGCAGATGCTCTGCAGCGCGAGCAGCGAGACGCCGATCCCGACCTCGGCAGGATGTCTCAGACGCGCGCCTCTGATGATGATCCAGATCAGCGAGCCTGAGACCAGAAGCGGCGCCGCGAAACCACGCGACTCCGAGAACATCATGGTCTTCCACACCACCGGGATGGCGACGAATCCAGAGAGCCACGCGGCGGCAGCGTGGCCGAGTTCGTGGACCGGCATCGAGAGGAACGTGCGTTGGAGGAAGTGGCCGAGCGGAGCGGAATGGAACGCCAGCGCGACGAGCAGCGCAGAGGGAATCGCGAAGAGCCGCAAGCGGGATTCGAGCGCGAGCGACTCAGCGTCTCCATTCCAGACGGGTGATTGCGGCCGCAGGATCTCGACGTCGCTCGGTGGGAATCCGCGCGGACCATTCGCGGCCTGGTGGCCACTCACGACCCGCACACCATCGCGCAGCGCTTCCGCTTTGGAATAGACCGCTGCACACTTCGGGCATTTCAGCGCATCCACACGAGGCGCGCCGCACCATGCGCAGGTTGTCATCAGAGGACGTCGATATCATCGATTCGCTCCTCGAGCGCGCGCTCCCAGGCAGCTATGGAGACGTGCGCATCGACTCCTATGCCCCCGAGGAGATCGCGCTCACCGCGTCGGTGCCCGCTGGCGGCGCGATCCTCACCGGCACCGAGAGAGCTGCGCCAGGCTGGCGGGCCTGGGTCGACGGAGCCCCCGTAGAACCGGTCCGGACCAACCTCTTCTTCCGCGGCCTCGAGTTGCCGTCGGGCGAGCACCGGGTCTTGTGGAAATACCAGCCGCGCTGGTGGTGGCCGCTGGTCTGCGTGAGCACGGCGACTCAAGCGCTGGTGGTGGCGACCGCACTCGCGCTGCGCAAGCGCCGCGCCGCGCTGCTCTGAACAAACCACGCGACACAACGCGAAGCGGGAACGTCATGACCTGGACGGCAGTCACGCCGCCGACCCTGACGGGCACGCCGCCGTTTCACGTCGTGCCTTGATTCATCGTCCATCACGCGCATTGCGCACCAGCGACTGGAGCGTAGTGCGCACGCTGGATAGACCCGCGGGGATGAAAGCCCCCGACGAACTGCTCGCCGCCGTGTATGCCAATCCGCAAGTCGACGCGCCTCACGCCGCTCGCTGGTGCCCTGACGAAACGCCCGGTGCTGTTTGCGGATACATACAAGGCTCAATGAATATCAATTCCGTCATCGCCCAGATGGAGACGGTCGAGGGTTGGTTCACCCGCGACGAGGCGGAGCTGATCGCGGTGGCGCGTTGCGCGGCTCTTGAGCAGGAGCTTGCCACGCTCCGCAGCGAGCAGGAGGCGATGCACCACCGCGCCGTCGAACAGCCGAACGTCAATGCGGCATTGGAAGCGTCGCTGCTTGAGATGGCTTCATCGTCGGCCGTGCGCGGCGCCCGACTTCTTCAGCAGGCAAGCCCAGCGGCGCCGCGCGTGCTGGGCGCGCTGCTCCAGCGCCTCGTCGCGATGTTGCTCTGCTGCGCCCCTCTCGCCGCCTGCACGCAGGCAGATGGGGGGCCCGATGGAGGATTCGACGGCGGCCCCGATGGTGGCTCGGACGGCGGTACGGATGCGGGAGTAGCGGACGGCGGCCCCGCGACCTGGAACCTCGATTCAGGGATGCCCGAGTTCATCGATCGATCGCCGCTCGCAGTCGCGAGCCTGGATCGCGTCTCCCGTTTCCGCTCTGGATTCGGTCACGACTACTCCGATGGATTCGAGAACTGCCGCTCGATGAAGCATTACTTCCAGCCGCTCTCCGCGCTCGATTGGTCGCGCCTACCGATCGTCGCGCCGGTGAGCGGCACGCTCGAGAAGGTGACGCCCGAGCGGCAGAACGGCCTGCAGCTCTGGCTCATCCCCGACGCGCAGCCGGCGTTTCATCTCGTCCTCTTTCACGTCAACACCACGAACCAGCAAGGCGACCACGTCACCGCGGGAGAGGTGCTCGGGACGATGATCGACAACAGCGAGGACTTCGACGTCGCGCTCTGGATCGACACGCCGGATGGAAATCCTCGGCTCGGCTCATTCTTCGCCGCGCTCAGCGACGACGGATTCGCGCCCTATCGCGACGCGGGGACAGCAGACCGCGCGCAATTCATCATCAGCCAGCAAGAGCGCGATGCCGATCCGATCGTCTGCAGCGCAGGCGCGTTCGTCGATGGCGGGACGGCAATCGCTGACTGGGTCGAGCTCAGCGACGCTGGGTAGTGAGCGATTGGCCCTGAGCGATTGGCCCTAAGGGAAATGGCCGGTCTCGAAGAAGTCAGCGAAGTCATTTGCCGACGAGACGCGGCTGCTCACGGGTACGCGGAGGATCTCCTCCAGCGATTTGACATAGGAGCTGTGGGTATAGGCAACGCTGCTCGAATATCCGGCCTTCACGTGCGGACCGACGACGAGGAACGGAACCGTCGAATTGAGCGCGGGCTCGTCCCAGAGGACGAAGAGCACGCCGCCGTGCGCATTGATGAACGAGATGATGGCCGGCACGTTGTTCTGCAGCCAGGTGTCGCCGCCCGCGATGCAGGCATTGCCCGTCAGACCGAGCGCGCTCGAGCAACCGTTGGTGCAGGCCGAGTTGCCGTGCATATCGTTGCATAGGTTCGGAGTAATGAAGGTATATGCGGCGACGTCTCCCGACGCGAGGTCCGCCTGGAATCCTTGCGAGGTATAGGCGCGGTGATGCGCGGCGCAGTTGCTATTGGTCTTCGACGGAGGATTTCCCGATACATCCTGGAAGAAGATGAATGGATCGTGCTTGGCCGCATAGAGCCCGCTGCTCACCACCGGGCAATCACCAGTATTGGTGCTGTCCATATCCTCCTGATAGGAACGCCAGGTCTTTCCATTCGCGGCCGCGGCCAATAACGCGGCGATATGATCCGAATTGTTGGTGCTGTTGCTCGCCGACGGGTCGTTATCGCTGGTGAACTTGGTCGAGCCGAAGTCATTGGTCCCGGCCTCGAGCCAGACATAGTGCGGCTCACTGGGAATCGATCCGGTCAGGCAATCGGAATATGCCGAGGCGCTTCCATACTGGGCCTTGAGCGTACCGTTGATATAGGGCGCATTGGAATTTCCATAGACGCCTACGTTGGCGAAGTTCGTGGTGTCCTGGTTCTCCATCGCGATGACGAATACATAGGGAATCGCGCTGCTCGCCGAGCCGCCACCAGAGCCACCGGCCGCGCCGCCACCAGAGCCGCCGGCCACTCCGCCACCGGCGCCGCCGGCCGTTCCGCCACCAGAGCCACCGGCCATTCCGCCACCGGAGCCGCCGGCCATTCCGCCACCAGAGCCACCGGCCATTCCGCCACCAGAGCCACCGGCCACTCCGCCACCAGAGCCACCGGCCACTCCGCCACCAGAGCCGCCGCCAGCGCCGCCCCCGAATCCACCTGCTGAGCCGCCACCAGAGCCGCCGTCGACGGGAATGCTGCAGGTCTGGTGCTGGCACTGCTCGCCTTGCGGGCAGTCACTATTGAACTGGCAATAGCCCCCGACAATCGAGGTGCCGCTGCAGGCAACTCCAGCGAGCGCCACGAGCGTAGCGGTGAAGAACGTCCGGAAGGAAATCGGTGCGGGAGCGAGGGATGCGGATGAGAGCATGCTTGTTTCAAAGCACGATCCGCGCGCGCGCACATTCGATCAGTGACTGACCCTACATCGTCTCCGTCCTATCTCCTCGATCCGCGATGCGAGTAACATCGCTCGATGTTCTCACTGCTCCTCGCTGCCGCTCTCGTCATCGATGCAGGCGTGCCGCAGCAGTCCCCCACGGTCGCGATCCTCGAACTCAAGACGCACCTCAAGGGGGCCGAGCGCCGGGCGATCGACATCGGCTATTTGAGCGGCGTCGTGCGCAGCGGCGCGCTCAGCCTGGGCGGGCTGCGCGTGATGACCCACGAGAACATGCTCGCGCTGCTCGCTCCGACCGGACGCAAGCTCGAGGATTGCGAAGGGGAGTGCGAGGTCGAGACGGGACGCAAGCTGGGCGCCGACGCGATCGTGAGCGGCGAACTGCTCCGATTCGGCGAGAGCTACAAGGTCGCGCTGCGTCTGCACGACACGCGCGAGGGGTGGCTGCTCTCGAGCGTGCAGGCGAGCGGAGCGACTGCCGCGGAGCTCGAGATGAGCATCCAACATGAACTGACGACACTCTATGCGCCGCTCGCCGCGCGCATCCCCGCGGCCACGGCGGTCGGGAGCGCCATTCCACAGGAGTTGCGCGCGCTCGCTGCGGAGGCTTCATCGGCGCCCGCGTGCGAGCAGTCCGCGCGCGCCGCAAAGCTGCAGGCGGCCGAACGCGGCTGGGTCGCTCTGCGGGCCTGCATCGAGCGCGGGACGTTCTCTCGCGGCGTCTTCACCGACCTGCGCGGCCTGCTCGGCGAAGCGTGGGAGAAGCAGATGCAGAGCCGGTCCGATGCGGGGCAACTGCTCGCAAAGGTGATCGCGCTGCGCGGCGGCGACGTCGAGGGTGATCTCGAACTGCTTCAGCAGCATCGCGTGCCGCTCTTCTCTCTGCTCGCCGCGCAGGAGCAGCCCGACGCAATGCACGGCCGCTTCCTCGTGCTGCGCGCGCGCGTCGGCGAGAGCGTCGGCGCGGGACTGGCTCTGCGCGAGACGTCGCTGCACAGCCGCGGCAGGGAGCTTGCGCCGCGCTACCAGCCGCCCAACCGAGCGACGGGTCGTTACACCAACGTCGTGCAGGAGACCGGACGCGGTGCGATCGTCCGCGGCGCCCGCGATCCTTTTCTTTCTCGCGGCAAGGAGTTCATCTTTCTCGCCCGCGTCGACGGCGTGCAGGATGGCCAGCCTGCCCTCTCGCTCATCGCCTACTTCGAGCCGAACCCGCTGCTGGTTGATTAACGGGAGGCCGCTTCAAATCGCGCCGCGAACGCCTCTGCGCACGGCCGCCGTGCCTCGATTCGAGAGGGTCGCGCTGGACACCCATGTCGATCCGTGACGTGGTTGTCCCTCTTCGGCGATCAGTCCCCGCGCTGCGATCTCAACGACAACAAGAGGGCTTCACCGCGTCCACCGGTTCACGGCCCGCCATCCGGCGAGGCAACGAACCGCCGCTGGCCGCTGGCCTCCACTGGAGAATCGACCATGAAGCCAGGCCAGCCGCCGTTGGAGCTTCTCTCGACAGGAAGCACAGCCTTCGATCGCATCCTCGGAGGAGGACTGCCCGTTCGGTCGCTGACCGTAGTCGCGGGCGCGCCCGGCTCGGGCAAGACGCTCTTCGCACTGCAGGCGCTCTTCCACCTCGCGAAGCAGGGGAAGAAGTGTCTCTACTTCACGACCCTCTCCGAGCCCGCTCTCAAGCTCGTTCAATACATGCAGCAGTTCGCCTTCTTCGATGAACGGATGATCGGCAGGGAGCTTATCTTCATCGATCTCGGGTCGGTCATTCGCGGCCACAACGCGGACGCGATCCTTGCAGCGATCACCAGTCGCGTGGAGGAGGAGGAGCCCGCGATGGTGGTCATCGACAGCTTCAAGGCAATGCGCGACATCCTCGGTGACGCGCCGTCGGTGCGTACGTTCGTCTACGACCTCGCGATCCACACCGCGAGCTGGGGCGCGGCGACGATGTTCATCGGCGAGTACACGCAGGAGGAGGTCGAGCAGTTCGCGGAGTTCACCATCGCCGATGGCATCCTCCGCTTCAGCACCGTGCGCGAAGGCCTGGCGGTGATGCGGACGGTTGAGGTGTTGAAGCTGCGCGGCGGCGACTGCATCACGGGCCGTCACTTCTTTGAGATCAGCGCGGAGGGAGTTGAATTATTCCCACGCGTGCGCAGTCCGAACGTGAGCGTCCTGCCCGACAACGACTCTGTTGGAATGCTGGAGCCGACCGGAATTTCCGGCCTGGATGAGATGCTCGGTGGAGGGTTGCCGCGCGCAAGCTCAACCATTCTCCGGGGCGCGACCGGCACAGGGAAGACGCTGCTCGGTTTGCAGTTTCTCCTCGAGGGTGCGCGCCGCGGCGAACCGGGAATCCACTTCACACTGGAGGAGACGCCGGATCAGCTGCGCGGGGTCGCGCAGAGCCTCGGCTGGGATCTTCACGAACTCGAGCGGCGCGGACTCCTATCGATTCATTACGTTTCGCCCGTCGAGCTCTCAACCGATGCATTCCTCAATCGGATTCGCGCGCAGACGGAACGTGCAGGGGCCAGGCGCGCGGTGCTCGACAGTTTGACCAGCCTGGAGCTCGGCGTCTCCAGCGCGCGACGATTCAAAGAGCTCGTCTACGCGGTCACCAAGCACTTTCGGGCCCAGGGCGTGACGCTCATTCTCAATATGGAACTTCCCGATCTGCTCGGCACGATGCAGCTCTCGGGAAGCGGGATCTCGTTCGCCACCGACAACGTCATTCAACTCAAATATGTCGAGCTTGACCGAACGCTCGAGCGTGGATTGTCGGTGCTCAAGGTGCGCGGGATTCCGCACGCAACCAATGTACGGCGCATGACGGTGCAGGAGCACGGGATCTGCGTCGGCGCGCCGTTCAAAGGGTTGCGCGGAGTGCTGACCGGGCAGCCGACGCCCATCGGGAGAATTCTTCTCGCGGAGGATTCCCCGGATAGTTGCGCGATTACGATCGCCTATCTGGAAGAGACTCCCTACCAGGTCGAGGTCGCTGAAACTGGAGCCATCGCCTACGAGCGGTTCGTGACCGGCAGATACGACCTCGTCCTCATGGACCGGCAGATGCCCGTGATGGACGGCCTGACCGCGACGCGCATGATTCGCACGTGGGAGAAGGCGAACGGACGATCGCCGACGCCGATCATCGCCCTGACCGCCTCCTCCTCCCGAACCGATCGGGAGACCTGCATGGAAGCAGGCTGCACAGATTTTGTAACCAAACCGATCCACCAGGACGTGCTGCTCCAGGCGATCCGGAATCGCTCTTGAACGAGTCTGTGAACCGCGCCGCCTGAGGCGATCTCAGACTTCCTGCGGCCGCGTCCGGGCAGTCAACGACTGCGCCAGATCGATCGGCAATCTGTCTCGCACGCTCGCCGCCACGAGCAGCTGCTCGACCAGCTTGAGATCGACAGGCTTGGCCATGCAGGAATCAAATCCCGCGGCGAGAGCCCTCAATCGAATTGGTTCACTCGTGGAGGCAGTCAGCGCGATGAGCAGCAGCGAATGCCCCAACTCCGCGCGCACCTGCTTTGCGACCTGAAAGCCATCCAGGCCAGGCAACCCGAGGTCGACAATCGCGACGTCCGGCCTCGTGGCAAGAATGAGCGCGAGCCCTTCCCCGCCATTCCGCGCAGACTGGATCCGTTGTCCCCGATTCGCGAGCCTCAGACGAAGGAGGTCGCGCAGTTCGTCGTGGTCATCAACGAGCACGATCGACGGCAGGTCGGCCTCGACTGGCGGGGCCGCGATGTCCGCCGCATCACGCACCGGCTCCAACGGCACAGGGGTTCCAACAGCGATTCCTGATCCCACGCGCGCCAGGAATGCCGAGAGATCGTCCATTCGTTCGCGCACGCCGTCGATATCACCCTTGGCCGCCGACTGTTCCAGCGCGTTGCCGATATCCGAAATGATCTGGAATCCAAAGCTCGCGCCGGCACCGCTCATATCGTGCCCCAGACGCTCGACCGTCTCGAAATCACGCGACTGCAACGCAATCCCCATCGTGATGAGATCGTGCCTTCGATTCTGCAGAAACGCTGGCACCCGCGCTGCCAGCTTGGGATGGATTGCACCTCTTCGGCCCTTCTGCTCCTGCGCAGGAAGGACCGTCACCCTGGCGTTTTCCCGAATTGCCAGCAGCAGAGCCTCTTGTTTAATCGGCTTGGTCAGGAAGTCTGTACAGCCAGCAGCCAGACATTTTTCCCGGTCTCCCTTCAGCGCCGCAGCCGTCAACGCGATGATTGGAGTCGCAGGCCGGTGGTGTGCCTGCTCCCAGGCGCGGATCGCCCGCGTTGCCGCGAGTCCATCCATGACGGGCATCTGCCTGTCCATCAGAACCAGATCATATCCTCCGACCGCAAACATATCGCAGGCAATGGCGCCGTTCTCTGCGATCTCCACTCGATAAGGCGTATCCTGCATATAGGCAATTGTAATGGTGCAGTTATCCGGGGAGTCCTCGACGAGCAGGATCTTCAGCGCGCGCAGCGGCAACTCTGGATCGAGACCAATCGGAGCGACCGCACGGGGATTCGCCTCGGCCCAGACCTCAAACGGGACGATGAATGAAAACACGCTCCCCTTCCCCACGCTGCTCTCGACAGAGATATGCCCGCCCATCAGTTCGACCAATCGCTTCGAAATCGTCAGTCCAAGGCCAGAGCCGCCGAATCGTCGGGTCGTCGAGGAGTCGGCCTGCGTGAATCGCTCAAACACGCGTCCGAGCTTGTCGATGGGAATGCCAATTCCCGTGTCCGTAATCGTGAAACGCAGTGCAAAGGGAAGGCCCGGCTCGCCGTCGAGAGTGACCAGCAGGGATACCTGCCCCACCTCGGTGAATTTGATCGCGTTGCCGATGAGATTCAGCAGCACCTGGCGCAAACGGGTCGGGTCGCCCACCAACTCCGTCGGCACGTCCGGTGCGACGTCGCTCAAGAGGATCAACCCCTTCCCGCGCGCACGCAGGGCGACCATTTCAATCACCTTCTCCAGAAGATCTCTTAATGAAAACCCGGTCCGCTCCAACTCGAGCTGGGAGGCTTCCACCTTGGACAGATCGAGAATGTCGTTAATCAGATTCAGCAGGTTATCGCCGGCGCGCCGGAAGATCTGCACATACTTGTCCTGCTCCGGAGTCAGCGTGGTCTTCGCGAGTAGATCAGCAATTCCAATGATCGCATTCATCGGCGTGCGGATCTCGTGGCTCATGCTCGCGAGAAACTCAGATTTCGTCCGGCTCGCGCTTTCGGCATTGGCCTTCGCACGCTTCAACTCCTCTTCGACCCGCTTGCCCTCGGTGTCATCGCGCGCGGCCGCGAAGACGCCCTGCAGCGTGCGATTGCGATCGTAGAACGTCGTCGCATTGTAGGAGACAACCGTCTCCTTCCCGTCGCGGGCACGGGCGGTCAATTCATAATCGGTGACCTTCTTCTCGCTCAACACCAACCGGATCGCGGCCTCCGCTCGCTCAGGATCGGTAAAGCAGCCCTTGAATGGCGCACCGATCAACTCATCGCGCGTGCATCCGGTCAGCGCCTCCATCTGCCGATTCACGTCGGTGATGATCCCCGACGGATCGGTGGTCATGATTCCATCGATATTCGATTCAATCAGTGACCGTGTATAGAACTGCTGGTCGCGCAGCCGTTGATCGAGCTTCTTCTGGTCGGCTTCGACAAGCTTGCGTGCGGTGTTGTCGGTTCCAATCAGCAGATATCCGATGATGGCATCCTGCGCGTCGCGCAGCGCCGTGACCGACACGACCGCCGGAAAGCGGCTACCGTCCTTGCGGAAGTAGGTCAGCTCGTAGATATCCTCAATCCCACGCGAGGCCTTGAATACCAACGCCTCGAAGCCTGGCGCGATCGGAGTGCCGAGTTCATCGCTGAGGGATTTTGCGCGCGCAATCACCTCCTCGGGATCGGAGATATCTGCGGGCGTAATCTTGTTCATGACCTCGGCCGCCGCGTATCCAAGCATTCGCTCAGCGCCGACGTTGAAGATCTGAATCACTCCTTTTGCATCGGTTGCGATGCTCGAGAAGTTCGCGCTGTCGAAGATTGCCTTCTGCAACGCGCCGGCCTTGAGGAGCGCATCTTCCGCCTGCTTGCGCGCGCTGATATCTCGCAGAATGCCGGTGAAATACCCCTGGCCGCCGAGCATCATTTCGCTTGCGGTGATCTCGATCGGAAAGAGCGTTCCATTCTTGCGGCGTCCGACGACTTCACGACCGAGGCCGCTGGCGCGAGCTTCATCACTCGCTTTGTAATACTCGAGAGAACCATTGAACTTGTCCTGATCCAATTCAGGGATCAACTGGCTGAAGCTCTCGCCAATCAACTCTGACGCTGCATACCCGAACATCCGCTCGGCTGCGGGATTCACCGTCTCAATGATGCCGCCGCGCGCGCGCATTGTGACAATGCCGTCTACGACCGTGTTGAGCACCGCGTGAATCAACGCTGCGCTGTCGCTCAACGCCTGCTGCGCAGCATACTCTTCAGTGACATCGCGGAACACGAGCACGGCACCAATCACCTGGTCGTCGCGGTTGCGAATCGGCGCGCAACTATCAGAGATCGCGCGCTCTCTGCCGTCCCGCGATATCAAGACCGTGTGATTGGCTAGGCCCTGCTTCGTGCCCTGCGCCAGGGTCTCGACGACGGGGATAATCGCGGGCGAGCGCGTCTCCTGATTAATGATGCGAAACACCTCCTCCACCGGCCGCCCGCTCGCATCGGCCTGGGACCATCCCGTCAGTTGTTCGGCAACCGGGTTGAGCAACATCACGCGCGCCTGGGCGTCGGTGGCAATGACAGCATCGCCGATTGAATTCAGCGTGACGCCGAGCTTCTCCTCGCTGTTGCGCAACGTGACGTTGGCCTGCTGCAGTTGCCGATTCGTCTCCGCCTGGATTTCAATCAGATGCTGCCGCTCGGCCTCGACCAGCTTGCGCGCGGTATTGTCGGTGCCAATGAGGAGATATCCGATGATTGCATTCTGGTTATCGCGGAGCGCAGTGACAGAGACCACCGCGGGAAACCGACTCCCGTCCTTTCGGAAATAGGTCAGCTCGTAGATATCCTCGATCCCGCGCGAGGCTTTGAACACCAGTGCGTCGAACCCCGGCGCGATGGACGTTCCCAATTCCGCACTCAGCGCCTTGGCGCGCGCGATCACCTCCTCCGGATCAGAGATATCGGCCGGGGTGATCTTGTTGATGACCTCGGCGGCCGCATACCCAAGCATGCGCTCAGCGCCGACGTTGAAGATCTGGATCACTCCTTTGGCATCGGTCGCGATGCTCGAGAAGTTCGCGCTGTTGAGGATCGCGCGCTGCAAAGCGCCCGCCTTGAGCAGCGTCTCTTGCTCTTGTGCATGGGAGCGACGCGCCTCGGCCTCAGAAATGGGGCCGGTTGCCGTCTTCGCCTCGTCGGATTTGATATTCATGCCCATGCCCCTTCAGACTTCGTGCTCGTCCGGCGGTATTTCGTGCCGGCGACGCAGGGCAGTGGCTCCCTGAACCGATTCGCAAATCAATCCACCTGCAGATTGTGGAATGCCTCTACTTCATATCCCGCAGCAGCGACGACATATCCTCCGCGGAGCTATTCACCCGCCGTGCCGACTGCGCTGACGTGCGCCACACAGGAGAGAGCGGCGAACACAGGGTATCGAAAGCGCGCACTGTGCGTCGTGATGAACGGCGCAGAGCGTTCACAGAACGCTTTGCGGAACCTCAGATTAGAACTCCATTGTGTACGTCACCATCAGGCCTTGGTTCTTCTCTCCAACCGTCGCGGCCGCGCCGACGCCGCGCACGATCTGGTACTCGATGGTGCCCTCGGTTTCGTTTTCCGTCGGGCCGGGCGAGAAGCGCTGCCGATAGCCAACGAAGATTCGATCGCCGATGTATTTGCCGACGCTCGCTTCCGGTGGACGATCGCCGCCCGCGGCCTCGATGTTGACCACGTCGATCGGAATGATGTTCGCCATGCCCTCGCGCAGCTGTCCGAAGAGGAGCGCCCCGACCACGCTGGTGGCCGCGTTGCCGAGATCGACGCTGCTGCCGACCTGCGTTGCCGTCTCCTGCACCCGTCCTGTCGCGAGGAAGAATGCGATCGCGTTCTGGTCGAGCGGTGGTGTGCTCGAGAGCTCGATCTGCGGCGCCTGCACGGACCCGGAGACGACCACCAGCACCGAGGCCTGCGCGTTCGCATAGCGCGCGCGAATATCGAGCTCAGGATTCGCGGGATCGTCTCCCGACTCGGTGATCGTCGCATGCTCGATGGCGAAGCGTCGGCCGAGAGCCGTGAACATGCCCGCGGAGATCTCGATCGTTCCGTCGGCGTGCGTCTGATCGGGATGGCGGGAGTCCCATGCCGCGTGCATCTGGCTGGTCAGGGGAAAGTCAAAGTCGGTCGCGCTCACCTGGAGCTTCTCGACGGTGAGGTTCGCGTCGATTCGCAGATTGCTCTGTGCCGTCGCGAGCTGCTGCCGCTGCATCTCCACGAGATCGATCCCCGCGAGGTGCGGTGTCTCGCCGGGCGTGCTGAGGAGGATGTCCGGGTTTGGCGGGAGCGAGGGCAACGTCCGATCTGGCAGCGCGGTCACATGCACGGATGAGTCGCGCAGCTTCAACGAGACGATCGTGCTGCCGGCCGACTGCGTTCCCGCGAACTCGAGCGCGCCCTCGAACTCTGCGCGGACCTCGCCCGCCTGGCGGATGGGAATCGGATGCGCAGCGAGCTGCGTTGCGTCTGCGACTCTCCTCCCGCGCACCGACTCCGCATCGCCCGCGTGCAGCTCTCCTGCGAATCGATAGAGAGCGTTCGCGCCGCTCTCGCCGGCGGGCCGCTCGAGCGATGCATTGCCGCTGAACGTACCCCCAGCGATCGATCCAGAGAGCTGCTCGAGTGTGCGCCGCTGCGGTGTGAAGGTGGCATCAAACGCGAGGTCGTCCCAGATCCCCTGTCCGACGATGTCGACGCTGCCTCGGCGCAGATGGAGCTCTCCTTGCGGGATTGGATTTGCGAGCGGCCCATGCACGAGAAGAGCGCCGTCGAGAGTTCCCGAAGTGCGGCGCAGCATCGGCGCGAGGCTGGAGAGAATCGTCAGATCGAGTGCGTGAAGCGTCGCGCTTCCCTCGAGAGTGCCGCTGAGGATTTCACTGGCGCCTCGATCGAGCAGCGAGCGCGCAGAGATCGGAGCGCGCAGCGTCGCCTTGGCCACGAACGAGCCTGCCTCCAGAACAGTCGCCGCCGACCGCTCGAGGCTCGCATTCGCGCGCGCTCCAGTTCGATCCGCGTCGAGCACCAGCGAGAGATCGCCGAGCGCGTGTGAACCGGCCTGCAGCGCACGCAGCGTGAACGCGCCGTGGAGCAGTGGCGCATCGGCCGTTCCGCTGCCATCGATAGTTCCATCGAGTTCACCGCGAACCAGCGGCGCGCGCCCATCCGCGCTGAGCGTGCCGAGGAGAATCTTCTCGACGTCGAGCCGCAACGAAAGAGCGCGCGCCAGCAACGGCTCGAGCGCGGCGCGAGAACCTCCCGCACGTGCGAGCGCGACGAGCTCCCGTGCCGCGACCTTCGCGGCGACCTTCAGCTGCACGCGCGCATCACCGCCTGGCATCGCGTCGAGCTCAAGCTGCAGCGCCTCTGCGCAGGAGAGATGGAGATCAAGATCGAGCTTCTGCAGCGCACCGAGCGACAGCTGCCGCGCGCTCAACTCGAGCTTCACGCGCGGAGCGCCGAGGGTTCCCTGCCCGACAACGTGCAGCGAGGCCGTCCCTTGCGGGTGCGCGACGACGAGCTCCGGCCGCTCGAGCAGCGGCGCGAGTTGCGCGAGATCGAACGGCGCAAGCGCGACGTCGAACTCGATGGGTGAGTCCATTCGCGCATCGAGGCGTCGCGGAAGGTTGGCGCGCAGAGAGAGCGTCGCCTGGGCGATGCCCGTCAAGGTCGCTTGCGCGCGCAGCCGGTTGCCGTCGAGCTGAACCGATGCATCGCCGTTGAGGCCGTGCGCGGTCTGCACGTCGACGTCGTGCAGCGAGACCTTCGCGCTGAGGTCGGGAGCGCTGAGCAGACCGGCGAACTCAAGCTGCGCGTCGACCGCGCCGCCGAGGTGCAGCGCGGGAGGAAGCGCGAACCCGGGCAGGCCGGCGAGTTGGAGCTTCTCGAACTCCAGCCTGGCCTCGATGCGAGCTGCCTTCGCGTGCGCTCCCGCACCGCCTGCGGCTTGCACCTGTCCAGCGAGAGAGATTCTCCCGCGCTCACCTGCGAGCACAAAGGAGTCGAGCACGGTGTCCCTCTCTCGAAAGAGGATCCGCGCAGGCGCTGTCTGCGCGAACGCGGTGCCCGGCCAGGAGACGCTGACGTCGCGCAAGAGCGCGCCACGGTTGTCTTCGTCGATCTGCGCCGCGCCCGAGAGATGCACGGCGCCGCTCGCAGCCGTGTCCTCCGCGCGCCCGACATTGACGGTGCCATCCACCACGAGGTGCGCTCGCGGCCACTCGACGCCCGCCGCGATCTGCGGCGAGTCGATCGCGATGCCGCCGAGAACCACGCGCGTCGCGGCGATCGTGAACGCGCCGCGCGGGCGCGCGATCGGCCCGTGAAGCGCGCCATCAAGAGCCAGCGTCTCGACGCGGAAACCCGCACCCAGAGCCATCGCGGGGGATCGAAGATGAAGTTTCGCGGCAAGCGACTCCTTCTCTCCCTCGACGTGGGCCGAGAGGTGGGCCGTTCCGCTGAGCCCAAGCGAAGGCTTGTGCTGCAGCGCCGCGAGCGAGCGAGAGAAGCGGGCGAGATCGCTTGCGTCGAGCTGCAGGTCGAGTGCGAGCGCATGCAGGCCCAGCTTTCCGCTGGCACGCACGCGAAGAGCCAGCGCGTCGGCCTCGAGGTTTTCGATCTGCAGCGTATTTCCGCGCAGCACGAACCTCGCCTTGCCCGCGAGCGGCCCTGCGGCCGCAAGTTGCGCCGGACCCACCGCAACTGCTCCGCTGAGATCTCCATGAGGATCGTCACCCGTGAGATGCGGAATGCCGCGGCCCTGCAGCTCAAGGGCAAACGAGACGAGGCCCGCCGGGCCGCCGCGAACGAATCGAGAGGGATCGACGTGAGCGCTCGTGAGCTGCAGGCTCCATCGCGGCACAACTTCGATCGTGCTGCGCACAGCGAGGTCGATCAGGCCTTCGCGCCCGGCCGTCAGATGAAGCGTCGCGCGAACGTCGCGACCATCCGAATTCAGGTCGGCCTCGCCGCGTAGCTCAGCCCCGATCGGATTCACCGACGGGCCAAGCAGGGCATCGAGATCAGCCGGCGTGACGAGCAGATCGTGCAGGCGCAGCGCGCCCGCGAGCGTCGCCAGGTCGAGCGAGCCCTCCGCGGCAGCGCGGCTGTCGCCAAGCTGCAAGTCGAGCGCACGAAGCAGAATGCGACCACCCGCCAGCGTGCCGTCGAGCTGCGCAGCGACCGAGAGCTTCACCTTCGATTCGCGCGCCAGTCCAAGTTCGAGAGTGAGCGCGAGCTGCGCGGCCGCGCCTGTCGCGGAGTAGCGCGCGTGGGCAGGTCCGACCTCCAGCGCGTGCAGCGTGAAGGTCGGCGCAGCGCCGGGCTGTGCGCGCAGTTCGAAGGAACCGGCGTGGATCGCGAGCGCATCAACGATAATCGCATAGGCGAATATCGCGTTCGGCGCTGCCGCGGCTGGTGCTGCACTCCGCGGCGCGAGTGCGCGCTGCAGCGAACTGGTCTTCTCTCCTGCCGCGCCGACCTCCCGCGTGAGGAAGAGCTGCGGCTTCTCGAGCGCAACGCGCAGCAGATGGATCTCCTTGTGAAGCAGCGCGGGAACGTCGATGGAGATGCAGAGCGACTCAACGCGCAGTGCGGGAACTCCATCGGGGTCCGCGAGTTCGAGATCCTGCGCGCACAACTCGAGCGGGCCGCGCAGATGCAGCGCGCCGATTGAGAGGCGTCCGGCGAGAGCAGCCTGTGCGCGCGTCGACAAGCCGGCGGTGAGCTTCTGTTGGACGCGACTCGTCCGCAGCAGCGCGAAAGCGATCAAGAGAACCAACGCGGCGCTGCCGACGATCGCGAGCAGGACCCATGCGAGCAGGCGCACTGCGCGCACCGCCCGCGTTCGCTTCGCAGGTTCGCGCACAGAGGCGACGCCTGGCCCGCGCGACATCAGAACGCCTCGCCGATCGAGAGGTGGTACGCAAAGCGCGGCGTCGATACGCAAGTTCCGCCACTCGTGTTGCAGCGCACGCTCACCACCGTCGGATGCACGCTGCCCGGGTCGGGCGACTGCGCGATGACGTCCTGCGGATTCACGCGCAGCGCAACGTCGAGACGCAGTGGCCCGAACGGCGTCAGGTAGCGCAAACCCAGGCCTGGCGCGAACTCCGGCATCGTCTGCAGCGGCCACTCCGAGTTTGCAGTGACGCTGCTGGCATCGAGAAAAGGAACAATCGCGGTCTTGCTCAGGATGATGTCGGTGCGAATGCGAAGCTCCACCGACGCGAGCGATCTTCCATTTCCGCCGATCGGAATTGCGGTCGTCGCGTAGCCGGGCGTGGGCAGGCCGAGTGCGTGCGACTGCGACGCGTTGGGTGACGCACCGATCTGCGGACCTTGCGCGAGTGCGGAGAAGCCGCGGTTTGAGTTCTGGCCGCCTGCGAAGAATCGCTGCGTGAACGGGCTCGACGAATCGCCCTCGAGAAACAGCGCGCCCCACTGCGCACGCAGCGCCAGCACGATCGCGCTTCCGAGCGGCAGATATCCGCGCAGCTCGCCATCGAGACGCAGGTAGCTGAACGAGCCCGGCTTGAGCGTCTGCGCGATGCTCGCGGTGGCGAAGAGGCCGGTTCGCGGCTCGACGATGTCGTCGCGAAGGTCGAGCGTGTAGCGCAGCTCGGGATACGTCAGCGTGCAGGCGGGCACGCAGCTCGAGAGAAGCGCCGCGCTCGTTCCCTGGTTGGTCAGCAGCGTGCCGAGATCGAGATCGAGCGTCGCCGCGAAGTAGCGGATGAAGTTGAGCGAGGCCACGAACGTCTGGGTGCCTGCGCGCAGTTGCAACGCCGCGCGCGCGCCGGTCTCGAAGTAGTTGAAGCCAGACTGGAGCTGCCGCTCGAACTCGCCGCGCCCGATGAAGTCGATGCCGAAGGGCAAGAGCGACGGCAGCGTGATCTGAGCGGTCGTCAGCGAGACGGGGCCGGTCTTCTGCGGCGAGACCAGGCCCGGAACAAACGCCCAGCCCGCCTGCTCCACCAACTCGAGACGTCGCGCGCCGCCGAGAAAATTTCGATCGGTGTACTCGACACGAACGCGCGGAAGCTCAAGCCGGTTCTGCTCCAGCTCAGCGCCGATGCCGAAGCGCACCGTCTGGAACGGAGCCTCTCGCACGTCGATGCCCACGTCCGCGATCGGCGCGCTCGTCAGCGGTCGCAGGCCGACGCGCGCCGAGGAGAAGACGCCGAGGTTGTAGATGCGCTGCTGCGCGTGCGCGACCAGGCTCGGGCGAAACGTCTCTCCGCGCGGAATGTCCGCGGCCTTCACGATCAGCTCGCTGGTGATCGCCTGGTTGCCATTGATGAACAGGCTTCCGAACTGGAATCTCACTCCGGTGTTGGCAGTGAGCACGATGGTGCAGAGCGCCTCGTTGAGCGCGACCTGCACCTCTCCAGTGGCGGTCGCCGCAGCGAAGCCGTGCTCTTTGAGTTGCTCGATCAGCACGAGCTTGTCCTTCTCGTAGAGCTCCTCGTCGAAAAGGTCCCCGCTCTTGAGCGGCAGCTTTCCGAGCAGCGCGCCCTGCTCGTCCGGCGTGAGAAGCGGGAGGCCGTTGAGCGTCAGGCTCGAGACGCGCGTGCGACGGCCCTCGACAATGCGGACGCGGACGCGAACGCGCGCGCGTGGGCCATCAGAGCCATCGGGAAGAACGTCGAGCTTCCCGAGCGACGCCTCGAAAAATCCGCGATCGCGATACCAGCGGAGGATCCGCTCTCGATCGATCGCGAAGAGATCCTCGTCCCAGGTGCGGTGGATCTTCTTGAAGATGCCGCCCGTCGGAGCCGTGACGATCTTGGACTCGAGCTCTTTGTCCGAGATCGAATCGTTGCCCTGAAAGTCGAGCGCGGTGAGAAGCGGACGGCCGTCTGGCGGAGCACGAATGGACGCACACGCGCCCACGAGTGCCGCGATGAGCAGCAGCGCGCAGGCGCGCTCAATCCCGCTTGGGCGAGTTGTGGGGCTTGGGCTCATTCATCGCATCCGTGAACGCATCGGCTGCGTCGGCGACAGCCTCGGGGATCCGGCCGACCAGCGCCTTGGGTCGCAACGCCAGCCGCCCAATTCCCGCGCGCGTCTCCGCTCCTGATTGCGGCGCGGTGAGCAACGCAGCAGCGGCCCCTGCGACTGCTCCGCCGAGAAACGCGAGCAGCAGTCCACCCATGCCGAATCCGTCATGCACCACGACAACCCGCGACTCTGCGTGTCTAGCTTCCACGAGCAACCTCCTTGTGTGATGGCGCCCCATCGGCGACGCCATTGGTCTGTGCTGGAAGGGACTCGTCGGCAGCGCCCTCAGCCGGCGCGCGAAAGGCGCGAACTGCAGCAGCGACGGCCGGGCCCACGGCCGCGCCCAGCTTGGCCGCGAGGCTGATCGAGCTGGTGAGACGCTCGACCGTCGCGCCGACGCGATCGATTCGATCGGCTGCGGCGGCGATGTCGGTGAGCGAGCGATCAAGACGTGGACCGGCCGCGACGATGAACTGCTCTGCGGCCTTCAGCGTCGAGCGCAGTTGAAACAGAACAGGCAGAAGCGTCCCGACGAGGACAGACACGAGGACGATCTCAACAACGCGCCAGCTTTCCATCTCCTCAGCTGGAGCACTCTTCGTGCCACGCATTGTGCGCTCACTGCGCTGACACCTTCGCGTCGCCGATGGTGAAGGCCGCGCGCGGCTTCGCAGAATCGAGCCGCTCGAGTTCGACTTTGATATCCAGATGCGCCGACTTGAAGGCGACATTCACGATCGCAGCGGTCGGCGTTGCCACGAGGCGCAGCACCGCACTGCCGAGCAGCGCAACCTGATCGACGCGGCAGTCGGGCGAACTCACCACCATGCCCGTCTCGGTGGAGATGACGCGCAGTTCGCGAAACTCGGTGACCGGCTTGCCTGCGAGGCGCACGACTGCGCGCGCTGCAAGCAGCGGCGGATTGTCGTCTCGCGAGAGGTCAGCAGCGTCGGACATCAGCTCGAGAGCCGGCTGGTCAGCGCCCGCGATCCTGGCCAGATCGCCAAGGACATTCATCTCGATGTCGCGGTGCTCGCGCGGGTGCAGATCGATGTCGAGAGAGTCGCAGGCCAGACGCAGCTTGAACCGATCGAGATGGATCTCGAGCGGAGTCTTGAACTCGATTGTCTTGAGCGGGCCTGCGGCGACGCTGCAACGGGTGGCGCCGAGGTGGATGGGCAGCGTGCGCGACAAAGGAATGTGCATCGCGACTTCAGTGCAGTGAAAGCCGCGCCCAGCAAGGACTCGCGCTGCGATCAGCGAGGCGAGCGCGTCTCGAAAGAGCAGGCCCATCGCGAACGCCAGAAGGATCGCGATGAACGCGCCAGAGACGATTCTTCGCGTGCGGGTTCGGATGTGCATGGGCTCGCTTGGCCACGGTGCACGCGGCGTGCCCTCTCGACGAAGTCCGGCATCCGGCTTGCTGAAGAGCGGGGGATGACCAACCCAACGATATCGTCCGCGATCGCAAAGAGCATTCGTCAGCAGCGCGCAGGCGCGAGGTGGCTGCTCATCGTCGCCGCGTTCGCCCTGCTCGCGCCTCGTGTCGCTCTCGCAGAAGGCGACACCGCCAAGGATGTGAGCGACGGCGTGAAGGACGCGGTCGATACCACCAAGGACAAGCTCGGCACGGACAGCGGCGCAGCGAAAACCGGTCGCCACGTCGACCGCGCGGTGCGCACCGTCAAGCACAAGGCGCGGCACGCGAAGAAGGACGTGAAGGACGCAGCCCACGACGCGACGAAGTAGTGACATCGCGCTCGCGACCGTTCGCGAACGCTCTGCTGCACAGGATTCGATGCTCGTGCGTGGTTCTTCTGGCGCGCGCGACGCGTCGCTGTTGCCGCGCTGCTGGTGTCGACAGCGCCGGGCACGCAACGACCGCGGCACTTCCTTTGCTCATCCCCACTGCAAGGAGAAGCCAATGACCACTCAATCCACGCATCCCGCCGCAGCGTCCAAGCTCCACGAAGTCGCGCCGCACCACGCGGAACATCCCGCAGCGCATCACCCCGCGCACCACGAGAAGGAGCACGTGGCGCCGAAGATCGAAGCAGGCGAGCCGCCGAATCTCGACCTCCACTGGAAGGCGGTCGGCGCGAAGATGCGCGAGCAGTGGAGCGCGCTCACCAGCGACGATCTCCACTTCAGCGACAAGACCAAGGCCGCGCTGGTGGCGCTCGTGCACAAGCGCACGGGGCTCGATGCCGATACCGCCGAGAGGCAGATCGACGCACTGCTCGCGAGCCTGTCGCTCGTCTCGGTGTAGTGGCCGGACGCTCTCGTATTGAAGAGCCAGGATCGCCCGTTGCGCGATTCTGGTTGCATCGTTCTGCGCGTGCTGTGGAGTGGCAACCGCCATGACCAAGCTCGCGTTCACGACGACTCCCTCTCAGGCCTCGCACTACTTGAAAGCGCTGCTCGCATCCAAGCGCGGGCTGCGCGCTGGCGAGGCGCTGCCGCCGATCGAGGCAACCCTCTCCATCGTTCCTTCGTCTACGGACGTCGCGATCTACCGGCGCATCTGCGGCTTCGGCGAGACGGGCCTGCCGATCACCTTCCCGCATGTTCTCGCATCGCCGCTCCATCTGGCGATCCTGACGGCGCGTGAGTTTCCACTTCGCGCCATGGGACTGCTCCACGTCGCCAACCGGATCACGCAGCACCGCGCGCTGAACGAGGGCGAGCGGCTTTCGCTGCACGTGGCGATCTCAGGCCAGCGGGATGCGCGACGCGGACTTGAGTTCGACCTGCGCACCGACGTGACCGTCGACGGCGCGCTCGTCTGGGAGAGCGTCTCCACTCTGCTGCACCGCCTGGCGAGCAAGGAGACTCCCCGCTCGGGCAGCGGCACGCCCACAGAGCTTGCACCGATGGAGCGCAGCGAAGAGTGGAATCTCCCCGCGAGCCTCGGCAGACGCTACGCGCGCGTCTCGGGCGACTTCAATCCGATCCACCTCTGGCCGCTCAGCGCGCGACTCTTCGGTTTCCGACGGCCCATCATCCACGGGATGTGGACCCTCGCCCGCACGGCCGCGGCGCTCGCGCTCCACGCACCGGCAACGCCCTCGACACTCGACGTCCGCTTCAAGCGCCCGCTCGCGCTTCCCGGCATCGCCGTGTTCGGCGCGAGCGCTGCCGAGGGCGGGCAGACCTTCCGCGTCGCCGATCGCAAAGGGAGCGAGGTCTTTCTCGAAGGCTCCTGGAGACCGAAGAGCTGATCCCGAACCATCCTTCGCCCAATGAATGGCCGGGCACTCGAGTCGCATGTTCAGGCCGGACCTCGCGCCGCTGCCTTAGCCGGAAACGGCGTCAGTACTCGCCTTGTGGCCGAACCATCGCGTCCCGCCTTCTCGACACCGCTTCAGCAACGCGCTGCCCATAGTCTGGATCCGCTTTCCGGAAATTCTCCGTCGCACGCGAGATCACGTCCTCGCGACTCACCTGCGCAAGACTCTCCGCGATGTTCTCCACCAACCGGGTGCGCTCGTTGTCCTTCATCAATCGATAGAGCGCGCCGACCTGCGTGAAGTCATCATCCTCCGCGTGATGCTGCTGCGGCGTGATCCCGGCGGCACCGGAGAGCGGGTATCCCAATCCCGACGACAGGCCCGTCTGCATCGGGCCGTCATTACTGTTGGGTTGATAGTTCTTGCTCGCGCCGCCATTGTCGTCGGCGCGCATTGCGCCATCGCGACCATAGTTCCTCGCGCCGCCTTCGACACCTCGCGGGATATTCACCGATAGCTTCGTATGATTCACGCCCAGGCGATATCGGGCCGCGTCGCCATACGCGAAGAGCCGCGCCTGGAGCAGACGATCGGGCGAAGGGCCAATCCCCGGCACGAAGTTCGAGGGCTCGAATGATACCTGCTCGGATTCAGCGAAGTAGTTGTCCGGAACCCGATCGAGCCGAAGCTTCGCAATCGGGATCAACGGATAGTCACCGTGCGGCCATACCTTGGTGACATCGAACGGATTGAATCGATACCGTGCTGCAGCCGCGTCCGGCATGACCTGCACAGACATCGTCCAGGAGGGATAGTCCGCACGCGCGATGGCTGAATAGAACTCGTGGTGCAGATATGCGGGGTCCTTACCACCGAGAACCGCCGCCTCCTGGTTGGAGAGGTATCGAACCCCTTGGTCGCTCTTGAAATGGAATTTGACCCACGAGCGATCGCCGTTCGCGTTGACCCATTGGAAGGTATGCGAACCGAAGCCATCCATATATCGATAGGACGCCGGTATCCCGCGATCGCCGAAGAGAATGGTGAACTGGTGCGTCGCCTCGGGGGTATGCGAGAAGAAGTCCCAGATATTGTCCGGCTCCTGACGATTGGTATGCGGATCCTCCTTCTGCGAATGGATGAAATCGGGAAACTTGATTCCATCGCGAATGAAGAAGATGGGCGTGTTGTTCCCCGCCACGTCCCAATTGCCTTCCTCGGTATAGACCTTGATTGCAAACCCGCGCGGATCGCGTGCGGTATCGGGAGCGCCCTTCGAGCCGGCGACGCGGGAGAAGCGCACGAAGACCGGCGCGCTCTGGCCTGCGCGGGCGAAGAGCTTCATGCACGTCCAGCGAGGGAGTTCGTCGTTCGTCACTTCCAACTTGCCGTGCGCACCAGTGCCGACCGCGTGCACGACGCGCTCGGGAATCCGCTCGCGATTGAAGCGCGCGAGCTTTTCGATCAGGTCGTGGTCCTGCAGCAGCGTCGGGCCCGCATCACCGGCCGTCTGGGAGTTCTGATTGTCGCCGATTGCTGCGCCGGCCTCGCTCGTGAGCGTCGCTCGCTTCATCATGGACGTTTCTCCTCGTGCGATCGCGCCGTGGTTGGACTGATCTCCGCGTCGTCGCCAGCCAGGCGACTGCAATCCCGCGCCCACCTCGCGATCCCGAACGACGTCACCAGAGACGGCGCGCCGGGCGTCAACGGCCGCACGCGGAGCTGGAGTTTGTTGTGTCCATAAACGTTCGCGCAGCGTTCACGACCTGAACGTCACATCGCCGAGGCCGGTGGCAGCGCGCTAAGGTCAGGGCTGCGCCAAGCGCCCCGCGGTATCGTGCAGTCATGCGCATGGACTCAGTGCTCGATGCGATCGGGGAGACGCCACTCGTGCGGCTGCAGCGAGTCGCGCCGCCCGGTGTCACGCTGCTGCTCAAGCTCGAAGCCCAGAATCCCGGCGGCTCGATCAAGGACCGCGCGGTCAAACGCATGGTGCTCGCGGCCGAGCAGGCCGGTCTGATTTCGCCCGGCATGACGCTCGTCGAAGGGACCGCGGGCAACACCGGCATCGGCCTCGCGCTGGTGGCCGCCGCTCGCGGATACACGGCAGTCGTGGCGATGCCGCGCAACACTTCGCGCGACAAGCAGCGCATCCTGCGTCTGCTCGGCGCAGAGCTGGTGCTGACGCCGCCCGACCTTCCGCTCGACGATCCGCAGAGCTATGTCGCGACGGCGAAGCGAATCGCGAGTGAGCGACCGGGCGCGTATCGGCTGGCGCAGTTCGAGAATCTCTCCAATCCGACTGCGCATCTCGAGACCACCGGGCCTGAGCTCTGGCGCGATGCGGGCGGTCGCATCGATGTGCTGATCGGTTGCGTCGGCACCGGCGGAACGCTCTCGGGCACCGCGCGATTTCTCCGCGCGAAGAATCCCGCGCTGCGACTCGTTGCTGCACAGCCAGCGCAGGAGCCGTCGCGCATCGAAGGCGCGACCGACGACGATCCACCGGAGGAGTTTGGAGATGCGGCCGGCGCCGTTCGCATCGACGCGCGCGTTCCAATCCGCGATGACGATGCGATCGCGATGGCACAGCGCGTGGCGCGCGAGGAGGGCATGCTGATCGGACTCTCCTCGGGAGCCGCGCTGGCAGCGGCTCTGCGCGATGTCCACGCGTGGCCGCCTGATGCAGTCGCGGTGGTGATCGCGCCAGATACCGGACGCAACTATCTCGATCTGCTGGCGCCGCAACCGTGAGACTCGCGCGCGCGTTCGAGCGGCTCTGCCACGAATGGCCGGAGCTCGGCATATTCGCCGGGGCGGATATCGCGACGCTCTCTCTGCTTGCGCCCGATGCGGTGCAGGCCCGCATCGAGGCCGTGCTCGCACTCGCCGACACGGCAGAGAGTCCGAGCGATGAGCGCCTGCTGCGCCAGGCGAGCGGCTTCTCCTCGACGATCTTCGCGCAGGGCCGCTGGAAGAAGAATCCCGACGTGCTCTCCGACTGGTCCGCGCTGCTCTTGAGGCAGGCGCTGCTCGCCGAGCGCAGCGCCCTCGAAGCCGAGCGGCTCGCCTCGATGCTCGTCTCGATTCCACGCGCACTCGCGCATGCGCTCGACGAACGCGAGCATCCCGATCCGCGGGCGCTCCTGCTCGCGCGCGACGCGTGCCTTGGCTTTCGCACGCAGCTCGATGCGCTCGCCGATCTCGTTCCTCCCGCGGCGCTGCAGACCGCTCTGCTGGCGGTCGCGCGGCACCAGGCGCTGCTCGACGCGCTGGCTCCCGGCGAGCCGCTCGGACACGTCGACGACCTCGCGCAACTGCTCCGCGCGCGCGGGATCGAGACGAAGCTCGAGACGCTCGCGACTCTGTTCGACGCGGAGCTCGCGCGCCTGCAACACGATCTCGACGAGCTCCGCCGCACGAGCGATTCGCTCTCGCCCGCGATCGGGGCCGAGCTGACGCGCGAGACTTTGCGCGACGATCTGATGCGCGAGGCCCTGAGCCGCGAACTCGAGCTGACCGCGGCGCTCTGGAAGAAGTGCGGTCTGCCAAGCTGCGAGACGCGCTTCGAAGTGCTCCCCGTGCCCGCGGGCCTTGCGTCGACCATTCCACACGCCGCCGTGTTTTCTCCGCGACCGCTGCTGGCGGGCGAGCCCGCGATCGTCGTGCTCAACGCCGATTCTCCACTCGCGCGCGCTCCGCATCGGCGACTGCTTCTCGCTGTACACGAGGGTGCGCCGGGACATGCGCTGCAGGCCGCTCGCGCGAACGCCGCCGATCGCCCGTGGCGCGCTGTCGATCTCTGTCCGATCCCTGGAGCCGGCGCAGGCGTCTTCGCGGGCGAGCTGATGGAGGGCTGGGCCCACTTCGCGGAAGGCCGCTTCGCCGAGCTGTTTCCGCGCGATCTCTCTCTGCAGCGCACCGTGCGCGAAGAGCAGCTGTGGCGTGCCGCGCGCGCCCGCGCCGATCTGGGATTTGCGCGGGGAGAATTCGACGCTGATCGTGCGGCGCAGTTTCTCGTCGAGAAGGCCGCGCTCTCTCCCGAAGACGCGCGCTCCGAGGTCGACGACTTCCGCCTCAATCCGTCATACGGCTTGTCATACACACTGGGCCGCCTGATGCTGGAGAGAATGCGCTCAGCCGCGCCTGTGGCCGACGAGCGCATGATCTACGAATCGCTTCTCGATCGCGGATTGGCTCCTCTGCCCTCAAGCCGGCTCGGGCAGAACCCACCAGGTGAACGGAGCCGCTCGTGAGCAATCTGTATTTAATCATTCTGAATCCGGGATTCGCATGACCACGCGGAGAACGTACAGAGCCAGTTGCCATTGTGGCGCGATCCGTTTCGCCTTCACCTGCGAAGAGATCACGAGCGGCCGGAGATGCAACTGCTCCATCTGCATCCGCAAAGGCGTGGTCGTCTCCTCGAACTATTTCCGCCCCTCGGAACTCGAAGTGGAGGGACAGGAACAGCTCGCCCGGTACCAGTTCGGGGACAAGGACGTGAACCACTTCTTCTGCCGCACCTGCGGGATATCCCCCTTCATCACAGTGGCCTCCATCCCGGCCGACTATCAAGGAGCCGCGAGGCCCGGGGACTATCGGTTAAACCTCGGCTGCGTTCACGACCTTGACGTACTCGCCCTGGATATTCAGGTCATCAACGGGAAGGCGCTCTAGATGGCTTTTCCGGGCAGGGGAACACTCGGCTGTAGCTGCGGCGCTTCACGCTGCCGACTCGACACCCGACTTCATCGGGGTCGTATGAACCAATGAATGGATGACGGCGTCGACCAACGACCGACTCAGGGTTTGCGGCCGTTCACGAAATCGTCCGGCTCGACGCGCGGCGCCTCGCGACTGACCAGTCCCGCCTGCTTCTCCAGTCGCAGCAGCCGCTCGGTCAGCGCTTCGTTCTGATTCAAGAGGCCGCGAATGATCTCCTGCACCGGATCGGGAAGGCTCGCGTGGTTGAGCTGCTCCGCGAAATCCTCGCGCCGCGCGCCCCTCGCTTCGCGCGCAGGCACGCCCACCACGGTCGCGCCCGCGGGCACATCCTTGACCACGACCGATCCCGAGCCGATGCGCGCGCCCGCACCAATCGTGATCGCGCCAAGCACGCAGGCGTTCGAACCGATCACCGCGTTTCTCTCCAGATGCGGATGGCGCACCTTGCGCTCAAGGCTCGTGCCGCCGAGCACGACGCCCTTGTAGATGAGGCAGCCCTCGTCGATCACCGCGGTCTCGCCGATGACGACGCCCATGCCGTGATCGATGAAGACTCCGGGCGCAATGCGCGCGCCAGGGTGGATCTCGACGCCGGTGCGGCGACGCGACTGGTGCGCGAGAAGCCGCGCCAGGAGCGGATGACCGCGCGTCCAGAGCCCGTGCGCGATCTCGTGGATCCAGAGCGCATGCAGGCCCGGATAGGCGAGCAGCACCTCGGTGCGCGAGCGCGCCGCGGGATCGTGGTGCGGCGCGTACTCGATGTCGTTCTGGATGCGCCGCAAGAGCGCGAGCGGGTTCACGCGGCGAGATCCAAGCACGGGCGCGCGGCACAATCCATTTTCTGAAGTGCGGAGAGCACGTGCGCCGCTGCGTGCATCTCAGGTATCGAGCGGCACTGCGAGCGAAGGCCTGGGCCGTGCGATCTTGCGACGCGGATCATCGGCAGCGAGCGGAGCCACGGCCGTACCCAGCGCGGTGAACTCGACGACGGGCGGACTCGACCCCGACTGCTCGCCGTGCGCCGCTTCGCTCACCGTCATGCCGACGATCCCGGTCGGCGCATCTGCATTTCCCGGCGGCCAGTCGCGGAAGAGATCTTCCTGGAGCCGCTCCATCGCCAGCTCGCGCGCGTCGAAGAAGGCCTGCGTGTAGCTCAAGATCTCCTCGTCCTTGCCGCGGTGATTGCGCAGCTCGCGCGGATCGAGACCGTAGACGCAGTTGCCCATCGCCACCGTGATCGGGCGGTAACCCGACGCGAGCAGCGTGACGAAATCGGCGGCGGAGAGATCGCTGTCGAAGGGCGCGCCATTCGCCAAACGCAGACTGGGCGCGCTCCGCAAGCTCGCGGGCGCGTGCGACGAGTCGAACGAGATCGCCGTGCCGATGGCGATGCACTTCACCACCTGCCTCGCTCCACGCCAGAGGTGGTGCTCGATCTCGAGTCGCAGCTGCACGATTCCGTCGGCATGGAGAGCTTTGGCCTGCTCGCGCAGACGCGTCACCGCGATCTTCCGCGCCTCTCGCATCGCCGTGCTCAGCCGCGTGATCTCGCCCGTCTTCACCGCCCAGTCGTACTGCGTGCCTGCCGTATAGACGGCCGAGCCGACGCACAGCCCGCGCGGGAGAAATCCTGCGCGCGAGAGCGTGAGCAGCTCGGTCACCGACAGCTCGCTCAATGCCGGGACCATCATTCGCCACCCTCCCCGGCCGATGCGATCTGATCATTTGCAGAGAGGATGAGCGCGGCCCGTCCGAGCTCGCCCGGCGTCGACGGCACCACCGCCGTGCCGATCACGAACAGCTCGATCACCTCGCCCGTCTGCAGCGCGGCGTTGCCGACGTTCACCGGCGTGTTGCGCCACGAGTGCTGCTCCTCGGAGACGGTCACCCCGACGACACCGACCGCGCCGAGCGCTTCTGCCTCGTCCTGCAGTCGCTCGATCGCCAGCTCGCGCGCGTCGTAGAGCGCGTGCGTGTAGTGCGTCAGCTCCGCGCTTGCGCCCGGTGTGCTCTGCAGCAGAGTCGGCGGCACGTAGTAGACGCAGTTGCCCATCACGAATCCGACGGGGCGATAGCCGCTCTTGATGAGCAGCCAGAAATCCTGGCCGGAGAGATC
This sequence comes from uncultured delta proteobacterium, assembly GCA_903911145.1. Taxonomy (GTDB): domain Bacteria; phylum Myxococcota; class Myxococcia; order Myxococcales; family 40CM-4-68-19; genus CAIWCD01. Next base: position 34,603 of record CAIWCD010000025.1, read on the forward strand.
CGACTGGAACGGCTTGCCATGCTTGTTGCGGTAATGCTCGCCCTCGCGATGGCGAATGGCCGTGCCGACCGCGATGAACTCAGCGGTGTTCGCGCCGAGCGCGTAGCTCGCCTTCGACGTCGCCTGCTGCCACGGCGCTTGCGGCACCTGCGTCCAGCCGTTGCGCGCGGTCCACTGCTTCCACTGCGACGCCGCGAGCGTCTCCCATCCCTGAAACCATCCCGCGGGCTGCACGGTCGGCGGACGACGAAAGCCGATCTCGTCGGCCCACTTCTTCCAGACGCGATACTGCTGCCACTGCGCGCGCTGCGGATCGAGCGCGAGGTTGACGGTGAGCCGCACGCCGATGACGCCGTCCGCGCCGAGCGCCTCCGCCTCCTCTTCCATGCGGTTCATCGCCAACGTGCGCGCGTGATTGAGCGCCTTCGTCGTCGTCTCGAGTTCGCCCGCGGATTGGTTCTTGAGCATCCCCGGTTGCTGCGGGGCGACATGATAAATCGACGTGCCCATCACGAGGCCCACGGGCTCGAATCCGGCCTCGCGCACGAGCACGAACTCATTCACCGAGAGGTCGCTCGTAAAGAGCTTGCGCTCCCGCATCTCGCTGAGGCGCGCGCGCGCCTGCCCTGGAAGATCCTCGGCCAGCACCGGCTGATCTTGCGTGCTCATTCGCCGCCCTCGTCTGCCTCGAGCGCAGCCTCTTCGGCCTCCTCGGCGGCGATGCGCACTTCGTCCTCATCGTCGTCGTCGTCGATGAGCGCGGCCCGTCGATGTCCGAGCGGCATCATCGAAAGAATGAGCGGCGGCGTCGTGTGGTGATCGCGCTCGACACCGGGCACGCGGCGCACGCCAGTCGCGAGCCAGCTCACGTCGACATCGAGATCATCGAGAGGACAGCCGCCCGAGCCGCACGGCACCTCGCGCACCGAGATCTTCAGATCGCTTCCGACGACGAACTCGGCCTGCTGCTGCTGGGCCTGCTCGAGCAGACGATCGCGCGCGATGTTGCGCGCCTGCAGCACCGCATCGCTCGCCGCTTTGATCTCGAGCGGACCGGCGCCGATCGGCTTGCGAGAGCCGGAGCCGGGGCTCTCTCCCGTCACGTGCCAGACGTGGTAGCGGCAGAACTCGAAGAGGAAACCAGTCGGCTCGAAGCCGTCCTGCGCGAGCGCCCAGAGATCCTGCCCGGAGAGATCGGTGACGATCGGCGAGTTGGGCGGATGCGTGATCCACGGCGCGCGCACCGCGGTGCCGACTGCGGTGAACTCGAGGATCTCGCCCCCGTCGTCGCCGCCCTTGCCGCGGCTGCCCATCGTGATCATGCGATCGCGCAGATGCACGCCGACCACCGCGTCCGCGCCGACGAGCGCCGCCTCTTGAAACAGTCTCGAGATGGCCGCCTTTCTCGAGGCGCGGTGCGCGTCTCCGATGACTTTGATCTCGCCGGTCTTGCCCTTGTAGTCGGGGATCTGCCCGACGTGGAAAATGCTGCTGCCCATCACCTGCGAAATCGGCTCGCACTGGGCCTGCCTGCAGAGAACGAACTCGCGCACCGAGAGGTCGCTCGTAAAGAGGCGGCGATGAACGCCCGTCTCATCACCAAGCCGCTGCTCGGCACGCAGTGGCAATCCTCCCTCGGCGACGCGCTTGAGGCTCGCCTTCAGATCGATCGGCGGACGGTTCGAACTCATCTAGTCGCCCACCGACAGGACGAGGTGCGGCTTGGCGATGTGATGGTCCTCGCGGATCGCAATGACGGCCGTGCCGACGGCGCTGAACTCGAGGACGCTGGGACCCCAGGTGTGGTTGTTCTCGTCGACGAAGACTCCGACGATTCCGGCGGCGCCGAGCGCTTCCGCTTCAGCCTGCATGCGCTCCATCGCCAGCTCGCGCGCGTCGTAGAACGCCTGCGTCGGACCCGTGAGCTCGCCGTTTTCCGGAGGGCGCACGTCAGCGCGACCGACGTTGTAGACGCAGTTGCCCATCACGAATCCGAGCGGTCGATATCCCGCAGAGAGCAGCGTCCAGAAATCCTGCCCGGAGAGATCGCTGGTGAACGGCTTTCCGTCAGCGCCACGAAACGAGGTACCGGGAGCGCCGCGCACGGCCGTGCCGATCGCGACGAACTCGATGACGTTCGCGCCCCACGCGTGCACGTTGAGCGTGAGCCGCACCGCGACGATTCCGTCTGCACCCAGCTCGTCGGCCTCGGCCTCCATGCGCTCCATCGCCAGCTCGCGCGCGCTGTACATCGCCTGCGTGAGTGTTGTGATCTCTCCACTCGCGGCGTTGTTGTCGAGCTGCGCGCCGATGTGAAAAATGCTGCTGCCCATCACGAGACCGAGCGGCTCGAAGCCCGCCTCCTTGACGAGCAGAAACTCGTTCACCGAGAGGTCGCTGGTGAAGAAGCGATGCTCCCGCATCTCCGCGAGGCGCTCGCGCGCGTGCTTCGGAAGCGAAGCGGACTGCACGCGCGACTGGGCCGACTGATCGTTCGGAGAGGTCATGTTCAGCCCGCCTTGAGTTGCGCGAGGACCTGCGCCACGCGCGCGTTTTCATTCGCATGCACTGCAAGCGCACGCGTCAGCATCTCAACCCAGCGATCGAACGGCAGCGTCGCCGTCTTGAGCGCGATCCCGCGCACCATCTTCTTGTGCTGCGCGATGATCCCGTGCGGCTCGCGCTTCGCGACGAACATGTCGATGTCGAGATTGAGCTCGAACAGCTCGAGCTTCTCGCCCATCGATTCGAACTTCGTGCGCCCGTTGAACCCGTGATGCAGCGAGTGCGCGAGCCGGTACATGAACTCTTCGATGTTCTGCAGATCGAGACGCAGGCCCGCCGCGAGCTGCTCTCCGTCGATGGCGACCTGCGTCTGCGCGCCACAATATTCGCATGCGTGAATACGGGCATCGGCAGCGGGCTTCATCATCGCGCCGCAACTGGGGCAACGGATCGGGGCGGTCATGGCTTTCCTGTCGCAAGTGAGGCCGCAGCGGGCAGGCCGATACCGAGCCCGACGACGGCAATATTCGCGGGGTCGCGCGGGTCGACGCGCAGCTCCACGGTGGCGCCCGGCAGCACGTCGCGCACGAGATTTCCCGGAATGAGCACCATCGTTCCCACCTCATAGGGCGCCTTGCCCGGGAGTTCGACGTCAAGGAGTACCTCGCGCCGCTCGAAGCGAACCAGCGGCATCCCCATGCTGCTGCGCATGCCGCCGGCCTGGCGAACGCCGGTGTTGTTCACCGAGAGAAAGATCCCGCGCGCCTGCACGCCGCTGCTCATCAGCTTCTGGTAGGCCGCGGCGGCCTGGCCGTTGCTGCGGCCTGCGATCATCATGATCGCCATCACGACAAAGCCGATAAAGAAGAGAGCAAACAATCCGGGTTCCTTGGTTGGGGCGAAGACGGTAGCGCGCCCAGTGCTGACCCAGCAAGGCGTCCTGCGTTGTCGCCCATCTTCGCCGTTGCGGGTGTTAGTTTGGCCCGCGTGAACAACCCAGCCGAGCTGAATGCCGCCGATGCGATCAATGCCATGCACGAGGGGACGTGGGCGGCCACGCTCGGTCTGAAGCTCCTGCACGCATCGCGCGACGAGGTCATCGGAGAGTTTGAGATCCGTCCCGATCACAGACAGCCTCACGGCATCGTTCATGGCGGCGTCTACTCCAGCGCAATCGAATCGCTCGCGTCGATCGGCGCGGCGCTCGACGCCCTGGCGCACGGCAGGACAGCGGTGGGTCTGGAGAACCACACGACGTTCGTGCGCGCCGTCCGCGAGGGTGTGCTGCGTGGAACCGCGCGGCCACTCACGCGCGGACGCAGAACACAGGCCTGGGAGGTCACGCTCACGACGACGGAGGGCGCGCTCGTTGCCACCGGCCGCGTGCGGCTTCTCGTCCTCGAACCGGAATCAACCGTCGCAGGCGCAGCGCTCGGCACGAACGTGGAATAGAGAGAAGCGTTGGTGGAGCTGTATCAACAGGGTTGGCGGCATCTCAGGACTCGTGGAAGTCGAGATCGACGCCGAAAGACTCCGGCAATGTCGCGAGGCCGATGAACGCGATCACCAGCGTGACCGCACCCACCACGATCGCCGCGACGATCACACCGCTGCCGGCCGCGAGCGCCTTGAACGACAGCGTCAGGAGGGGGACCGCGCCGCGCACGAAGTTCGGCACTGTCGTCGTCGCAGTCGCACGGAGATTCGTTCCAAACAACTCCGCCGCGGTCGACACGAACAGTGCCCAGTACCCCGTCGCCACTCCGGCCACAACACAGAGAGCGTAGAACACGGTCAGCGACGTTCCACCGACCCAGAAGAAGAGGGTCAGCGCGACCACAGCACCGGCCAGGAAGATGGCCAGTGCCTTCTTTCTTGATCTCAGACTCTGGCTGAGTAGTCCGCAGCCCAGGCCACCCAGCGAGCAGCCAGCATAGCAGCAGAACAGCGCCGTTGCAGGCGTCGGCGCAGGTGTAAGGCCCAGCTTCGCACCGATGATGTCAGCGAAAGTGAATGGAATTCCTATGACGTACCAGACCGGAATTCCTACCGCGATGATGGCCAGATACCGGGTGAACCTCAGACGGTTCGTAAAGAGCGACAGGAATCGCCCGCGTGGAACATTCTGGTCTGCCGCGGCCGCACGGAACATTCCCGATTCCACCACGCCAATGCGCAGCGCGAGCAGCAGGAGGCCCATCGCGCCTCCGATAAAGTAGGCGACGCGCCAACCCGGATGCGGCAGGCCCGTGAATGCGCCTCCGATGACGCCAGCAAGCAGGCCTCCGGAAACGCCGATCGCGCCGACGAGCGTCGTGCCGATGCCGCGGTTCTCTCTTCCCATCAATTCTGAGACCAGCGTGACTCCCGCTCCCAGCTCTCCCGCGAGGCCAACTCCCGCGATCAACCGCCACGCCGCATAGGCATCAACCGAATGCACCATCCCGTTCGCGAGGTTCGCCAGCGAATAGAGGGTGATCGATCCGAAGAGGACGGAGAGGCGCCCGCGCTTATCGCCTAGAATGCCCCAGAGAATGCCGCCGACGAGCATTCCACCCATCTGCATGTTGAGCAGGTAGATGCCCTGGTTGGTCAGCAGATCCTTACAGGCCGGAGAGTCGAGCGGTAGGCCCGCGCAGACTCCGAGGTCGAGCAGGCTCGGCCTGCGCACCATTCCGAAGAGGATCAGGTCGTAGATATCAACCAGATAACCCAGGCTCGCGACAATCACTGCGAGCGTGACGGCACGCCTTGTTTGCGGAGTGTGCATACCAGAAAGGACATGCCACGAAAGCCGCGAGCGACGCGCGCCTTTTCGTCCTGCCCTCGGCACCCGCAACGCGCCGAGGGATGCAACCAGAGAACGACTAACCGTAGGTGAACGTCAGCGCGGCAAGTCCAGTGAAGGTCTTGTAGGTCGCCGAGTTGGTGTCGTTGTTGTTGTCGCGATTTCCTCCGCCGATTCCCTGCAGCGAGATCCCCAACCCGAGCCGGTCTGAGATCCACCACTGCTTACCCAACGTGACCGTAGCCGCAAGACCGACGTCGCTGTGACTGTCGCTGCCGTCGCTGTTGGTTACCGCCAGTCGGGTCAGATCCAGAGACACTCCGAGGAACAGATTCGCAGGCATGAGAAAGAATCCAATACCCAACCCGAGGCCTCCATAGTTCAACGTGGTGTTCTTCGCGATCGAGTTGCTCCCTGCAAACTGCACGTTGGGATTCGGGCAGGCCATCCCCCAGACCTCTCCGTAGAGGACAAGATTCGGGGCAATCGCTCCACCGAGTGCAGCACCGAGCATTCCCGTTCCGCCAGTGCTGGTTGCTGTCACACCCGCATAGTTCGCGCTGGCGTGGAGATATCCGATTCCGCCCTCAACGCGGACGAACAGTCCGTCGTGGGATTCGGAGTGCCGGTCATCATCGGCACGGGCAGAGGTTGCTGCAGTGCAGAGGGCTAGAGAGATCGCAATCGCGATGGATGCGCGCATCATTGACTCCTGAATCACAACGGTTTGGAAGGACGACGTTCAACAAGAGCGGCCAGCGGCGGACGCTCAGGCAGCGATGGTCAGTAAGGGGTGAGAGGCTCGTCTTGCGGCGCGCAGCAGGCGTGCGACGGCCTGGCTGGCCAGTCGAGAGACCTCGCGCGGATCGTTGAGTTCCCGCGTCGCGCCGTCGAATGCGGAGGCAATCAGGTTGCCGAGTCTTGCGAACTTGTAATCGTGGTTGGTCATTCCCGGTTGCTATTCACTGACCGTGCCAGCCGCTCCACCCTCAACGGTCGCTCATAGGATGCGCGCTGGGCGCGGTCACTGCGCCTGTTGTGCGATCTCACCGTTCAGCGAACGCCTCGCGAACGCTTTCCCACCACAGTTGGTCGGCCACGGCCAGGACCGCTGCTCCAGCCCTTGAGTCTGAGATCCGCGCAGATGCGTCCGTCGTCATTCAGCGCGCGGCGTCGTGGCACTGCGCTTGCTCAATCGCCGAGCAGCAGACGTTGGGTCGCCCTTTGCGGGCTTAACCTCGTGCCTTGACCCGGTTCGCTCTGCGGAAAGTATCTATGTCGCTATCGCGCGATTGTCCGCCCATGCGGCGGTTGTTCCTCTTCCTGGTTGCGCTCCTGTCGCTCCCCTACGCGGCTCGTGCTCTGGACTTCGATGCGAAGCTCGAGCCCGGCGTTGCCATTCCCCTCGGAGCACCACAGTCCGATCGCTTTAACGTCGGCGGCGCTGCGACATTAAAGGGCCTGGTTGGTTTCGAAGGCGGATATGTCGATATCGCAGCGGGATTAACCTATCTCGGCCTTCCCGCCGCGACTGGCTACACGCTCACCAGCGCAGGAACCGCCTGGGCGCCCAGTCTTGGCCTTCGCCTCCAGCGCCCGCGCCGGTCCGAGGAGCAGCTTCGCGCCCAACCGCCTGGGCATGAATGGTTCTATGGAGCGCGCCCGTGGCTGGACGCGGATATCATGTATGTGCGAACGGGCAGCCTCGATCGAGCCGGCTTTGCCGCCGCCACGGGCCTCTCATTTCCACTCGACGACGGCCAGGCGTTCTGGTTGGGTCCCTTCGTCCGCTATTTCCAGATCCTCCAGCAGAACCACGCTGGACTCGATGAGCGCGACGCAAAGGCAATCATTGTTGGATTAAGCTTGGAAGTCGGCACGCGGCTCGTGCGTCCGACGAATACACCCGCTGCAGCAGCGCCGGAGCCCGTTCAGGTCAAGGAGTGCCCCGCTGTCGTCGCGCAGGCCGCCCTGCCTCAGCAGATTGTGCGTCCGGACCGCGATGGGGACGGAGTTCCCGATGAATTCGACGCCTGCCCCGATGTCGCAGGCCCGGTTACAAACGGCGGTTGCCCAGTCTACGAGAGGCTCATCGTCAAGCCTGGGGTTCAGGAAGGCCGCGCGAGCTGCGTGACAACCTTCGTCCAGGTCTCAGGAAGCACGGCGCTCTTGGGAATCAATCGTGAGAGTGGCGCGACGCCATCTGCACGCTGCACGCCGCGCTCGAGTTGCTCCAGGTCGACATACTCATCTCCCTCAGCAAGACGACTGCCGGCCTCAGACATGCTGACCCGCGCCACTTCGTCGTCTGAGAGAAGATTCAGAATCCCATCGCGCGCGACCAGAGCGTCACGAGTCGCCTTCGCCGCACAGGTTGGCGCGTGGACCATCACATGAGAAGCGGTGCTGCTCCCAAGCAGCGCGCGGGCGCGCCCGACCATCTCTGAGTCACCGCTGGCGAGGACGATGAACTTCCCCGCCTTCACGTCGAGGACGTACTTCATGACTGCGTCCTCGGGTACACCGACGCTCAGCAGAGCCGCGCCCAGTGCGCCCACGACGCCGCCAACGGCCGCCCCCTCCAGCGCGCCGAGCAACCAGCCCACGAGAGGGCCCATCGCCACCAGCGGTCCGACGCCCGGCACAAAGAGGAATGCGCCGCCGAAGAGGAGGCCCCAGAGAGAGCCCCAGAACACCCCGCGCCCGCCCCAGACCTTGATGCGATCGCCAGAGGTATAGAAGCCGAGCGCGTGCTCCTCTGTGTGGAAGTCCTTCCCGATGATCGACAGCTGTTTCATGTCGATCCCGGCTTTCTGCAGCGACTTGATCGCGCCCTCTGCACCAGAGTGGGTTTCAAACGTAGCGACGACGGACTGCTCCTGCATTCCTGCGGTCATGACGACTCCTTGAGATGGCTCTGAGACAGGTCTGAGACTGGCCTGAGATGGGTCTGAGGACTGACTGTCGTTCAGGCAGTACAAGCGGCGTGCCATCGCCAGCCAGAGAGCAGCGGCCCAGTTCTCGCAGAGACGTACTCCACGCATGTTGGTGTCCGCGACCTGGAACGGCCGCGCGCAGCCAGCATTCAGAGAGCCACCATGAATCGCTCCACTACGCTTTCACTCTTGCTGCTCTGCACCGTGTTCACCCTGCGCGCGACAGCAGCTGAGGATCGGCATGAAGGACACGCAGGGCCCGCGCCGCAGGCCGAACACCATGGCGCTCCACAGGCTGTCCCGCACCAGTCGCAGCGCCAGGGCCCGCCGCACTTTCAGGCCCACCCTCCGGGCGTCCATCCCCACGGCCCGATGGTGCGCCAGCACAACGTCCGCGTGCTCGCTCCCCGGAATATCGCGCGGGGGCACCGCGAGTGGGCGCACTGGGAGCACCCCGACTTTGCGCGGCCTTCCTATTTCTGGGCGTGGGGAAGTTTCCAGAGCGTCAGCTGCATCGCCGAGGATTCCTATGGTGATCAGTACCCGGTGACGGAGAGCGCGGGTGTGAACTTCGGTCTGATGGACATGACTGCGACTGAGGATGATGCGATGGATCGCTGCTATGCAGAGTCAGGCGAAGATGCGAGCTGCTATCTGGCCACCTGTTCGCATTTCTAGACGGAGACGCCAATGCGACTCCTCCAACCTCGCCTGCACCGTCGAATCTCCACGGCCTGTTTCACCGCTCTCCTGATCTCACTCGGTGCCGCGGCCGATCAGCCGCCCGACATCCGTTACGGACCGCGTCCGCTCTGGACTCTCGGTCTCATGCTCGGAGCACCGACCGGTCTGATGATCGAGGGAAACCTCAGAAGTGGAAACGCCTGGGATCTCGGCCTCGGCGCGATCATGGGGCCAGGAGCGCGTCTGCACGGCGACTACCTCCTGACGCTCGCTGGTTCGAATCCCGATGCCGGCCTCTTCGTGCGCCTTCAGATCGGCCTTGGAGGAATGGTCGGGCTGCTCACGCGGCCGTGCACGTTCTATGGCAACTTCCAGAACTGCAATCGCGACGGCTACATCGGTGCGCGAATGCCACTCGCGCTGGAGTTCTGGCCGCCAGGGCCGATCAATTTCGGGTTCGAGGTCGCGCCCGGAGCCGCAGTGAGCATCCATGCAGTGACCGGACTGCTCGACGCCTTCGCGTTCGTGCGGCTCAATCTGTAGAGACGGCTCACTGCTGCGCGGGGACCGCAGCAGTGAGCCGTTGAACCACCCGGTCGCCGATTCGCGCGGCTCCGGTGTGCAGCGCGAGCGAGAGTGCGTCGGCGACCGAACGCGCCTCGTCGCCATCGGGGTTTGTCGCCACCGGTTGCTCCACGACAATCGACTCTTCGAGCAACGCGACGCTCTCGTTGCGCAGCACCATCCGCGCCTGCATCCGCGCGACATGCGGCGCAAGCAACTCCTCAAACGCAACCAACTGCACATCGAGTGTCAACGCATGCCCACCGAGCGATTCGGTGAGCCCGCGCTCGTCGAAGAGTGTCCGTGCAAGCGCTGCGCGCAAGTAGATCTCAGGGCGCTCCGTCCAGCGCCGCGCCTCGTGGAAGAACAGTTCGTGCGAGGCATCACGAGTCACCAGTCGCTCGCGCAGATGCGACCAGCTTTCGATGCGACCCAGGCGCAACTCAGGCCCGTGCGGGTTCACCGGGTGCACCGCAGGGCCTTCATCTGAGACGGCGAAGTAGCGCGGCACCAGCGGCTCGTTCTTGCCGAGCAGCGCACAACCAGAAAGCGCGCCCGAGCACGCCAGAAGCAGCATTGCGCGTCTCATGGGCGCACCTTTGCCTTCCCTTTGAGGAGCATGTCCGGATCGAGTTGCAGGGCTTCCACAAGCTGCCGCACGGCCGTCGCTGCCTCACGAAGCTCGCGCCCTGTTTCTTCCAGATTCCGATCCAACCGCGGACTCGCGAGATCGCCGAGGGCGTCTGAGGTCCGCTGCGCGCTGGCAAGAAGTCCGTCGCGCCCATCGATATGGTCAAGAACAAGATTCATCCGCACGAGCGCGCTGGTGGCCGCCTGGAGCGTCGTCTGTGCATCGCGCGACAACTCCGGCACTTGAAGCTGATCAAGCTTTGTCGAGAGTTTGAGCACCAGCTGATCAGTGTCTGAGATCGCCGCGGCCGCGCGCGCCGGGATCCCGCGGCGATGCACGTCGTCGAGAATCGAATTCATCCGCGTCGCCATGCCGCCGAGCTCTTCTGTGAGCAGCGGAATCATATCGACCGCGCGGACGACTGCGTCCTCGAGATTCTTCATCGTCGAAGGGGTCGCGGGAATGTAGTTGTCCGGCACGGGAAACGGCAGCACCGGAGGCGGCGTCGCCGAGGAGAAGAAGTCGATCTGCAGATATTTCGTCCCGGTCAGGCCGACTGATGCGAGCTGCACACGGAGGTCCGGTGGAACGGAGAGCTTCGTCTCCTTGCCGTTCGTTGTCCCCGCAAGGCCAAGCCGATGCAGCACGCGCACACCGAGTTGGTAGGTCACCTCGACGTGCCGTCGATCGGGCGCAATATCGATGGCGGAGACGTTGCCGATCTTCACACCACGAAAGCTGATGGGCGAGCCGACTTCCAATCCGGTCACTGCTTCATCGAAATAGGAAACATTGCTCGCGGTGATGACCTGCATCGTCTGCGCCGCCAGCAGCACGGCCGCCACCGATCCCAGCATCACCGAGCCAAGCACGAACGCGCCGAGCTTCCAATGATTCGCCTGTGCGCTCATGCGGCCACCGGCAGGTGCGTGCGGTTGAAGAAGGCGCGCACGCGGGCATCGGTGCTGCTGTCGCGCAGGCTCCGCGGATCGCCGCGCGCGATGATGCTCTTGCTTTCCTTGTCGAGCATGATGCAGGCGGAACCGACCTTGAAGATGCTCTCCAGGTCGTGCGTGACGACAACAAACGTGATGCCCAGTTGCTGGTTGAGCGTGAGGATCAACTCGTCAAGTTCCACTGCCGAGACGGGATCGAGACCCGCCGACGGCTCATCGAGAAAGAGCAGGTCCGGCTCGAGCGCCATCGCCCGCGCAATCGCCGCGCGCTTGCGCATCCCGCCCGACAGCTCTTCGGGAAGCAGGTCTTCCGCGCCAACGAGTCCAACCAGACGCAGCTTGGCGAGGGCGATCCCGCCGATCGCATCCGCGGGAAGATTGGTCCACTGCTGCAGCGGCAGCGCGACGTTCTCACCCACCGTCAGTCCGCCGAGCAGCGCTCCCGACTGGAACATCACGCCGAAGCGCGGCCGCGCCGTCACTCCTTGATCAGGCGCTTCCCCCTCGATGGTGATGCGGCCGCTGCCGAACTCCAGCCCGATCAGGTGACGCATCAGGGTGGACTTTCCACAGCCGCTGCCGCCGAGAATTACAAACACCGCACCCTGCTCGACCACGAAGCTTGCCGCTTGCAGGAGAACGCGACCATCCCAGCCGATGGTGAGATCCGCGACTTCGATCAGCGGCGCGCTCACAGGCCCGCCACGCGGAAGAAGACGGTGAAGCTCGCGTCGATGAGGATGAGCGCGAAGAGCGTGGTGACGACGGTCGAGGTGGTGCGCCGGCCCACGCCTTCGGCGCCGCCGCTGGTCGCAAGTCCCTGCTGGCACGCGATGAGCGCGATCGCGAGCGCGAAGACAAGACTCTTGATCACACCTGACGACACATCCCAGATCGAGACGACTCTGGCGGTCTCGTTGAGAAACCCGCGGATGGTCAGGTCGAGATTCCAGACGCCGACGACGAGCCCGCCGAGCACACCGGCCACGTCCGCGAGCAGCGTCAGGAGCGGCAGCACCAGAATCAGACCGAGCACGCGCGGCACCACCAGGTAGCGCATCGGGCCGATGCCCATCGTGCGCAGCGCGTCGATCTCGCCGTTCACCTGCATGAAGCCGAGCTCAGCCGCAAACGCAGCCCCAGAGCGGCCCGCAATGACGATCGCTGCCATCAGTGGACCGAGTTCGCGGCAGACGGCGATGCCGATCAGATCGGCCACAAGGAGATTTGCGCCGAATCGCTTGAGCTGCGCGGCGGCCTGGAACGCCATCGCCAGTCCGACCAGGAAGTTGATGAGCAGAATGATTGGAACCGCATCGGCGCCGGAGCGCTCCATCGTGGCCGGTAGATCGCTCCAGTTCGCCGAGCGCGGTGCGCGCCAGAGACTGAAGCCTGAGATCACCAACTGCCCAAAGAACGCGAGCACCAGTTGCAACTCACGGACTGCAGAGATCGTGGCCCGCCCGAGTTGGTCGAGCAAACCGATTGGAGCGCGTGGCGTAAGCACGGCGACGGAGTGGTCGGCACCGTACAGATGGATCAGCTTCTGCACCGCCGGGCCGGCCTCGACAAACTCCGATTGCACACCGCGACGCTGCAGTTCCGTCCGCAGACAGGCGAGCAGCGCCATCACGCCGCCGTCGATGCGCTCGACGCCGGCCATGTCGAAGTCGAGCGTCTCTCCGCGCACTGCGCTGCTCTCGACGTTGCGCAGCGCGGCCCACAACTCCGCGGCCTGCGCAAAGCGGAGGCTTCCGCGAAACTGGATCGCGCTGTGCGTCTGCGACGATCGAAACAGCTCGATTGCCGATGGTTGCATTCGACAACCTTTCTGGAGACGACCCGCGTCGCTATTCGATCCGAGCATCGGCAACGATCGACCACCCTCCGTTGCGGTGCGAATACCAACGCCCATCGTCGTGTTGGTAGACATGCTCTCCATGCCAGCGCTCATGGCGGTAAGGTCGCCCGTGCTCGTTTCGATACTCCTCGGGCCAGCACGCGATGAGGGAGACGCTGGCGCCGAGGAAGAACACCATCATTGCTGCGGAGAGTGCGCGAGTCAGGGATCGCATGGGTGCCTCAGTGGTTGTTGGTTTGAATCGGACTGCTCGTCAGAACGACCTTGAGCGCATGCTCCTGGGCTGCGTTCCCAAAGGTCGCGTAGGCCTTGACTGCGTCTGCGAGCGTGAAGCGATGGGTGACCAGCTTGCCGGGGGTCAGCTTTCCGGAGTTGACCACTTTGAGAAGCATCGGTGTCGTCACGGTGTCCACCAACCGTGTCGTCAACGAGATGTTCCGATCCCAGAGTTTTTCCAGGTGCAACTCAACCGGCTTTCCGTGCACGCCGACGTTGGCGATCCGGCCGCCGACACCGACGATCTCCTGGCAGATCCCAAACGTCGCTGGCAGGCCCACAGCCTCGATCGCAACGTCGACGCCGGCTCCGCCCGTCAACTTCATCACCTGCGCGACCGCATCACCCTGAGAGTTGTTGATGACGCCCGTAGCGCCAAACTTTTTCGCCACTGCCAACCGCTGCTCATCGGGGTCGATCATCAACACAGAGGCCGGCGAATAGAGCTGCGCGGTCATCAGAACGGCGAGTCCAATCGGACCCGCGCCCACAACGGCGACTGAGTCTCTTGGCTTCACCTGTCCGTTCTGGACTCCACACTCAAACGCAGTCGGGAGGATGTCGCTGAGCATCAGCATGTCCTCCTCCTTGGTACCAACGGGAAGGTGGTAGAGGCTGCCGTCGGCCTGTGGAATCCGGACAGCCTCGGCCTGCGTTCCGTCGATCGTGTTCCCCAGAATCCATCCGCCATTTCGGCAATGGGAATAGATCGCGCGCCTGCAGAAATCGCACTTCAGACACGCCGTGATGCAGGAGACGATGACCCTGTCTCCAACCTTGAACTCCACCACTGCCGTGCCGACCTGCTCAACGACACCGATCCCTTCATGTCCCAGGATCCGCCCGGTGCTGACAGTGGGAAGATCCCCCTTGAGGATATGAAGGTCGGTTCCACAGATCGTCGTGGTGGTGATTCTGACGACTGCGTCAGTTGGCTCCCGAATCGTGGGGCGTGGGCACTCGTCCCACGCGCAACTCGCCGGTCCGCGGTAGACGAGTGCCTTCATGGTGGTGCGGGTTGTCATCTCAGACAACCCGTCTCCCCTGGATGACCCGAATCAGGACCATGATGATCGCGACGGCAAGCAGGATGTGGATGAACCCGCCCATCGTGTAGGACGTGACGAGCCCGAGCATCCAGAGAACGATGAGAACGATGGCGATTGTCCAGAGCATGTGACCTCGAAGGCGAGACGGTTTGCCGGCTCGCGGCCTGTAGAGGGAGTTGGAGCAGCAACGAGAAATCAGAGAGCACGCGCCGTGCCGCCCGCCGCGTTCAGGGCGTTGGAGTGCGTTGCTGCTCGGACTGCTCGTCTCAAGCGCTCGGCGGCGCCGCGTGCAGAACGTTCGCGAACGTCCTGGCGGATGCCTGGGGCGTTGGATGCGCTCAGGGAGCGCGGAGCGAACCACTGGGCAGCGGCGACGGCACGGCAACTGCGTAGGGCAGCGCTGTGAGGTTTACAATGCTGAGAGTTCTTGTCGCCGCAACGATCGTCCTGCTCGCGCGCAGTGGCACTGCGCTGGCCGCCACTGCCACCGCACCTTCGGCGCATCCGGAGGTCTGCGCGACCCATCCGCCCCACTCGCTGCTCAACGCCGCGGAGCCGACGAAGCATTCGTTCAGCACGCTTCCGCATCACCGCGCGGTCGAAACCGCGAAGTTCGACAGGGGGGTGGCGGTGCGAATCGAACAGAGCGGATGCGCGGGTCCGGCCGCGGTTCAATTCAGATTTTCCTTCCCATCAGCTCTGGGCGCGAACCATCGGGCTCTCGCGACGCTGGTGACGTTTCTGGATGCGAACGTGGACGCGTTTTCCATGACGCCGCTCGCGCTGCCTCCTGCTTCGCGCGCGCTGCACGACCTGGTTGAGCGCAAGCTCGCGTACGCACCTCAGACCCGGCTTTGCCTGCTCGACTCTGGAGCAACACCTCCATCTCAGACTTCGCCCGCGAGCCACTGCGCGCGCTGGCTTTCGGTCGACTGGTCGCGCGACGCGGTCAAAGCCCTCACGGTCGTCGTCAACTACTCAGATGAAGCAGTCAGGAACAGCCCGTGACCATTTCCACTCTATTCAACCTCCTCGCGGTTGCGCTGTTCTGCCTGGGAGTCGTTCCCAAGGTTCAACGTCCCTGGATGATGGGAGTGGGAATGGCGCTTCTGGCCGCCAGCTTCCTCCCCTACCCTGCGTTGCGCGCCGCGCACTGAGTCTTGCTGCTGTTCAGGCTTTCAACGGAGCTCCCCATGAACTGGATCGAACGCGACGCCAACTGGGCACAGGTCGGTGTTGGTGTCAGGGCGAAATGGGCGACAGTCACTGATGACGACCTGCGCTTTCTGGATCGAAGCAAGGATGCGCTGGTGGCGAAGATCCACGAACGGACGGGTCTTGCACGCGAGACGGCCGAGCGGCAGATCGATGCGCTGCTCTTGATGCTCGCGACAGTGGAAGCTCGAGAGCCGGTGCCTTCGATGGCAATCCGCTTCCCTCCTTCTGGCCCGTAGCCCAAGCCGCATGGAGACCTGCGCACCGCTGCGCACCACGAGTCGACTACCCTCTGCAGACCGTCTTCTGGTGATCTTCAGCGACATCGAGATGGGCAGTGGTGGACCGACCGACGATTTTCCACACTCAGACTTTCTCGGATCTCTGATTGGAAACTACGGACGGTCTGATCTCAGAGATCTTCCGATCGATCTGATCTTCAATGGGGACACCTTCGACCTGCTGAAGACCGCGTTTGAGGGGACGTTTCCGATTCACATCACTGCGGCTGTCGCGGTTGCGAAGCTCGCGCAGATTGCCCTGGCGCATGCCCCGTTCTTCGCAGCGCTGCGGGAGTTTCTCGCTGAGCCAGGCGCGGATCGCCGCGTGCAATTCATCGTCGGAAACCACGACGCCGAACTGGTGTTCCCAGAGGTGCAGGCGCAGCTTCGCGAGCTTTGCGGGAACGATTCGCGCGTCCTCTTCCCGGGCTTCCGCCTCGCGGTCGGTCGTGTGCTGATCGAACACGGATCACAGTCCGACAGAATGTTCTGCGTCGATGAGGAACATCCGGTCGTCGAGTTCGAGGGCCAGCAGATCCTCCACATCAGTTGGGGAGCAGTGGCCCTACTCAAGACGGTTATTCCACTCAAGGAGCTGCTCGGATTCCACGACCGTCTCAGACCGAAGCAGTTGATGCTCGAGCTGCTCCCTGAATTGCAGGGTCTCTTGATGAGCCGATTCTGGGGTTACTGGTCGCACGACTTCTGGAAAGGCTATGTCACGTCGTCCGACCCGACTCAGGAGATCACGTGGGCGATGCTCAAAGAGGTCATCTGGCGATTCAGCGTGCGAAGTCCTGAGGTGCTGATGAGCGATGGCCTGCTGGAACGCATGCGGAACACACCTGAGGTGCTGCTCTATGTTGTCGGCCACCAGCATGAGTCGCAGTGGCTGAGCTTCGGCGATCGCAAGATCCTCCAGTCGGGCTGTCTGCGAAACGCGTACATGGTCGACGCGAAGGGCGAGACGTTCCGTCCGATTCCCAAGACCTATATCGAGGCCTGGCTGCGCGACGGTGTGCCCGTGGTTTCGACATTCGTCGAGTTCGAAGGGCCGCCGGTTCCAACCGACTACCTTCCCAGGTCGATCTTCGACGTGCTCGACGGGGTTCGTGCGTTGCATCTACCGGAGGGAAGCGTGACGACTGCGCACCCGCTGAAAAGCGCGCACGCGAAAGGCGCTCACGCGGCCCGCTGAGCGAGGCTCCCCGGCGTTCGCGAAGAGCGACAACATCGCCCCGACCCGTGCGATGCTGCGCGGATGACGTCCATCAATCCACTGCGTTGCCGACCGCTCGCGCTCTGCACCCGAGAGGCCGGCCTGCTTGTACTTCTCGCGCTGCTTGGCTGCGCCAAGACCACGAGCAAGACCTCCTATCCGATCGATCACGTGGTGGTCTTCGTGAAGGAGAACCATACCTTCGATAACTACTTCGGCTCGTTTCCGGGTGCCGATGGCAACAGCCATTGCGCGCTCGCGGACGGCGGCACGTTCACCTGCCCGCACGCGCCCGACAGCACGCCGCGAGATCTCTGTCACAGCCACTCCTGCGCGCTCACAGACTGGGCTGGCGGCAAGCTGGACGGTTGGGAACTCAGCGACAGCCACGCCGATCATCTCTCGTGGGGCCAATATACCGAGGCCGATATCCCGAACTATTGGAAGTATGCGCGCACCTTCACGCTCGGCGACCGCTTCTTCGCCAACGTGCTCGGCCCGAGCTTCCCCGGCCATACCTTCCTGCTCGCCGCGCAGGCGGGCTGGGCGCAGGGAAACCCGCCCTCGCACATTCCCACCAGTCTCAATTGGGGCTGCGATCAGCCGTCCGGGGATACCGTCTCCATCCTGCAAGGAGGCACCTGCACGACCGCGGATGTCGCGCCCTGCTTCAATATCCCGTCGATTCCCGACGTCCTGCCGAAGGGCGTGAATTGGAAGTTCTATGGCACCAACTTCTACGGCGCAGATCCGGAGATCTGGTCGATGTTCGATGCCATCAAACCAGTTCGGCAGGGGCCGGGTTGGAGCAACGTCGTCAACGTGAGCGAGTTCAGCACCGACGTCGCCAATGGCACGCTTCCCAATGTGTCGTGGATGGTCGATCAGGATCTCGACGACGAGCATCCCGTGATCGGCAGCGTCTGCGCAGGGGAGAACTGGACGGTTAAATATATCAACCAGATCATGCAGAGCCCCTATTGGAGCCACACGGCGATCATCTTCACGATGGATGACTTCGGCGGCTGGGTCGATCACGTCGCGCCGCCGCGCCAATATGGCTGCGATGCACAGCATCCCTATGGTCTCGGCTTTCGCCTGCCGCTGCTCGTGATCTCGCCTTATGCGAAGCCCGGATATATCTTCCACGAGCAGGCCGAGCAGGCCTCCGTGCCCCGCTTCATCGAGACGATCTTCGGTGTACCCGCGCTCTCGACGCTCGACCCCGCGGCGCAGGACGGGCAGGCGAATGATCTCCTCGGCGCCTTCGATTTCAATCAAACTCCGCTGCCGCCGCTGGTATTGACACAGCGGACCTGTCCTTAAGCCCGCTGCACGCAGGAGCGCTCTTGAATCGCCTCGTCCGATTCCTCTTTCAGGCTGCCGGTTGGCGCACGGCCGGCGCCGCGCCGAGCATTCCCCGATATGTGCTGATTGCAGCGCCGCATACCTCCAATTGGGACGGTGTGCTCCTCGTCGCCGCGGGCAATCTCTTCGGGCTCAAGCTCTCCTGGTTTCTCAAAGCCAGCTGGTTCGTCTGGCCGATGAGCATCATGCTGCGCAAGATGGGCGCGCTTCCCATCGATCGCAAGGCAAGGCACGACGCGGTCGCCAATGCCGTCGAGCTGCTGAAGAAGAGCGACAAGCTCGCGCTCGCGGTCTCGCCGGAGGGTACGCGAAAGCACAGCGACAGCTGGCGCACGGGCTTCTATTACATCGCGCTTGGCGCGGGCGTTCCCATCGTCATGAGCTATCTCGACTATGGGCGCAGGATTGCGGGCATGGGCCCGGTCTTCACGCCGACGGGAGATATCGAAAAGGACTTTGCCGTCTTCCGCGAATTCTATTCCGGGATGACCGCCTGCCATCCCGAACAGTTCGGGCCGGTCGTGCCGCGCAAGTCGAAAGCTTCTGAGTAACTAGTCTCGGTGGCAGAGAAGCCCTGCGGTCTCCTGCACGACGAACTTCTGCGTCGTCAGATTCACCGCCCACGCCTGTTCGACCGCGCCAGCCTTGCCGTCGTCTCCGCTCTTGAACAGCGGCAGCACATGCTCAAGCTTCTTGCCGCTGAGCGTGCAGTCGGAGAGCAGCGGCGGAGACTTGTTCGCGCTCACCGGCAGGGCAAGCGCATCCTTCACCAGCGTTCCCGTCGTCAGCACCAGGACGACCGCTCCGCAGACCTGCCAGGCGACGATGTTGAGTCCTTCCGTCACCTCGTCGGCACCGAGATCCTTGAGCCCGAGCGGCGCATACTTCTTCTCCGTCTCGGCGACCGGAGCGTCGTGCAGCTTCCTGCCCACCAGAGCCTTCGCGATGTCCGAGCCGCACTGGATGCCGTTCCAATCCTCGGGCGGCTTCGCGGCCGCGGGAAGCGCGAGTCCAGCAAGCATCACCATCACGATGGAACGGTTCGCGGCATTGGTCATCTGCTGTCCTCGTTGGTTTGGGTTCTTGGCAGTTGATACATTCCGGATTGATTCAACGATACATCAAGGCGCGCGAGCGTCGCGGACCTCAAACTCCATCCCCGCCGCGCGCAGCCGATCGATCAAAAGCGTTCCCATGGCCGACGCGGGCGTCAGAACGCCGCCGCGCGAAGTGAGCTTCTCGCCATCGAGCGCCAGACAGAGCGCCGATTCGGAGAGCATCTTCGCCGTCTCGCCATAACCGGGATCGCTCTTGCCGACGACGCGGCCGGTGAATTGCGACGCCGTTCCATCTTTGGATTGCGCGTCTGCAATCAAGCGCACGACGAAGTATCCGCGCTCGCGGGCCTCCTTCGACGGCCCTTCACCAACCTTGGGCAGGATGCGCGCGAGCAGGCTGCGCCCGGGCGCGAACGCCGCGGACGCGACGAAGCCGGCCATTCCCGCGCTCACCGCGGAGGCGATGAGCATTCCCTTCGGGCCTTTGCCGAAGCTCATCGATTCGCTGTAACGAAAGTCGCGGCCATAGGCGTAATCGAGCAGCGCATTGGAGCGGCGCACCACGCGCGTATTGATCGACGCCATCAAGAATGGGCCGGTCCACATCTTCAGATCGCGGTCGTAATGAACGCCCATCTGATCTGACTTGTCGGGACCGCGCTCCTTCTTGCGATCGGGATTGAGCGCATAGGGATCGCCGAGCAGGCGACGCACCTTCGCGTCGGAGCGCGCGGCGCGGGCGATCTCGAACATCGACGCGACCGTGCCACCGCTGCCTGATCCGCGGCTCTCGCCGAGGAAGAAACGCACGCGCGAGAGCGTCTGGCCGTGCGCCTTCGCGTGCTCGTGCATCATCAGCACGCCGAGGTCAGAGGGGATCGAATCGAAGCCGCAGGTATGAACAATGCGCGCCCCCGTCTCCTGCGCGCGGGCGTGGCAGCGATCGATCGTGTCGCGGATGAAGGGCGTCTCTCCGGTGAGATCGCAGTAGTGCGTGCCGTTCTCGGCGCAGGCGGCGACGAGCGCGCGGCCATACTTCATATAGGGGCCGACCGTGGTGATCACGACGCGCGCCTGCTTGGCGAGCGCATCGACCGAAGCTGCGTCGTCGCTATCTGCGATGAGCAGAGGCAGCGCCGAAGCATTCGGATGCGTCACCGCCAGATCTCGCCGGACCGCTTCCAGCTTGGTCTGGCTGCGTCCGGCCAATGCCCAGCGCAACGAGGCAGGCGCGTGCGAGAGCAGATATTCGGCGACCAGCTTGCCGGTGAAACCGGTGGCTCCGAAGAGGACGAGGTCGAACGCGCGCGTGGTCATCCCATCGGTATACAGGAAGCCACCGAGCGTACGCAGAGGCTACGCGTGCGTCAGCCAGAGCAGCAGCTCGGCCGAACCCGCAACAGCGAGCGGGATGGTGAGGTTGTCATCAACGCGGACGCTGAGCAGCTCGGCCGCAGCACCAGTGATTCCAGCGGCGGCGGCCAGCATCAGGCGAATCGAGAGCGAGAGGTTGCTGTGGAACAGCGCGAGACCGATCAAGCAGGCGAGCCCCGCGGAAACAGCGAACGCGAGCGCTCCCTCGAGTGAGCGGCCCGCGTTCAGACGCGTGCGGCCCCAGCGACGACCGATCAGCGCTGCGGTCGGATCGCCAATGCCCAGCGAGAGCACCGCGAGCAGGCAGGCGAGCTTTCCTGCGAGGCAGGCGAGCGTAAAGAGCGCGATCGCGTAGAACGTGCCGGAGTTGACGCGGAACTCCTCGGCGGGATGCGCGACGGCGCGGAACAGCTTCATCGAGAAGCGGCTCCAGGCGGGGCTGATACGCCGGCCAATCTCCAGCGCCAAACCGAACGCGAGAAACGAGCCGGACAAGGCAGCGAGCCAGGAGCGCGAAGGCAGGAACTCGATGCAGCCCGCGGCGAAGAGCGCATTGGCGACGTGGTACGCGTTGCGCTTGACGTTCGACGGTCGCAGCGAAGGAACCTCAACGCGCAGCGCCCGCAGACGCGCCACCAGCGCCTCGTAGCGCGGTGCCGCGGCCGTGCGAAACGACGAGAGCGCCTGCGGCGACCAGCCTCGCACGATCCGTTCGCGCAGCTCTTCGAGCGACGCGAGGATCTCGCGCAGCACGCGGATGAGCGCGGCCACCGCCTCGTCGCGCGCGGAATCGGTGGTGAGTTCGCGGCACCGCTCGACCATCCGATCGAGGCGGGCCCGCAGCGCAGTGAGCGCCTCTTCTCCGGGGGGCCGGTCGAGCGTGCGCAACAGGTCGTACAGCTCCTTCGCGAAGTCACCTGTCTCGACCGCAAGCGTGGTCACGCGTCCTCCGAATGCGACCGGCGTTGGGAGTCTCTTACACGACAAACGGCCGCACGTGGGCGCTGCCCCCTTGCAGTCCGCGGCGCAAGATCGGATCCTCGCATCCTGGCTTTCGGTTCCGTGATGCGGCTCACATTGAAATCCGAGAGCTTCATGGTAGCGAAGGTCAGAAGGCTCGAGTCGATTCGTCCGAAGACCAACGAGGGGTGCGCATGCGAATTGCGATCATCGACGATACCCAGAGCAGCCTCGACCTCATGGCGATGCTGGTCCGGGTGCTCGGCCCGGAGGAAGTGCATCTCTTTCTCTCGCCCGTCGAGGGCTTGAGCTGGTGCACGAAGAACAAGTTTGACCTCCTCATCGTCGACTACGTCATGCCGGAGCTGGATGGGCTGACGCTCTTGTCGCAGCTGCGCGCGCAGGGGAGCGACGTACCGATCATCCTCGTCACAGGCGAAGAGGATGGCGCGATCGGGAAGGAAGCGCTCGAGCGCGGCGCGAACGAGTTCGTCGCCAAGCCGGTCAAGCGGTACGAGTTTCTCGGCAGTGTGGCGAAGCAGCTGGCGACGCGCACGGGCCGCTGATTCACCACCACGAAGAGGCTTCATGTTCGCAGCGCTTGCCGTTCTGGTCGCCGTCGCAACCCCAGCCTGGCAATCTCGCGGCGAGGCCGTCGAGCGACAATACAAAGCCTTCGTCGCCAACCTCGAAGTCGATCGGTTGGCCCTGCGCGCCCGCATCGAGTCGCGCGCCCCTGAGCTCGCGACTCGTCTGTCTCCCGCGCCGGCCGCGGCCGTTCCCTATGGCTACCAGCTGCTCCCCAAGCTCACTCCAAACTCGCCACCGGCGCAGCAGCCGCGCGCTGTGTCAGCTGCCTTCGGCTGGCGCGGGACGCTTGGGCTGCTCGAAGAGCGCAAGCGCGAACTCAAGCAGCTGCACGAGCGGCTCGCCCACTTCGCCGAGCAGAGCGGCAAGGTGGAGCTCAACCAGCTCATCGATCTCTACCTCGCGATCCAGCGCGGACAGGGCGTGGTCGATGGGCAGATCAAATACAATTGGTTCTGGCAGAAGGACATCGTCGATCACCGGCCCTGGTACGACGGAAGAACGGTCCTGCACGATCAGGTTCTCGAGCGCCAGCGCCTCCTCGACCAGCTTGCGCTCCACGAAGATGCGGCACTGCGCGGCCGGGAGCGCGCGCTCGCGGAGACAATCCATGCGGCGGCCTATGGCGACCTGAATGTCCCGAGCTTTGCAACCGTCACGACGCCGCAACCGGGGTTGCAGATCGTCCACCTCGAGCTCGAAACGGATATCTCCGACGCGGCCTTTCTCGAGCGCGTCAAGCAGGCGGTCGAGTCGAGATGGAAAGTGACGTCAGGCGATCAAGAGTATCGGCTTGAGCTCTCCATTCATCCAATCAAGCTCGCCAATCCTCCGGCCACGGGGGCGCATCTTGATCTGGATCAGCACCTCAAGGCGTTTCCTGCGGGGCCGGCGATCCTGACGACCGGCGCGCTCTTTACCAATGCGGTCTCCTGCTGTGCCGTCGCGCTCGGTCCCGGGCAGGTCGACGAGAACACGCTCGCACACGAGTTCGGCCACCTCTTTCAATTCCGCGATGGATATTTCCGCGGATATCGAGACCGCGGCGATGACGGCCTCGAGGTGCTCGAGATCTTCCCCGACATGGGCGACATCATGTGCTCGCCGGGAAATGGGCGCGTGCTCGCGAGCCACTTCGAGGCGTTGATCAAGGCGATCGCGAAGCGCACCGAGACTCCGCAGCGATAATCCGAAGGGAATGATCGATGGCCAAGAAAAGCGCACGCGTGGCGAAGAAGCTGGCGCGTCGTGCGGTCCCCGACAAGGCGGAGGGCCGGCGAGGCGCAACGATGGTGCGCGTCACCTTTGCGGGCGGTCGGGTCGAGATGCACCCCGACGATGGCCGCAGCTATCCAGACGGCACGATGCTTCAATGGTCCGATCGATGGACGGTCGTCGGCTGCGCCTGGCCGTTCGACGACTAGTCGAGATTAAGCCCGATTAAACTAGATTAGATTAACCTTGGACCAGGATTCATTAGAATATCACCCGGGCCGACGCGCTGTTTCCGGTGACGCCCAGGCTCCAGCGGACCTTCTCGTCGCGCGCGGTCGCGGACTTCTCGTCATCGGGGATCGCATTGAAACTCCAATGCCCGGGCGACCAGGTCGCGAGCCCGATCGACGACATGATCGCGCCGACGCCGCCGAGCACCGAGAGCGTCACGCAGCCAATGCCCGCGCCCACGTTGGTTCCCGAGTCGGATTTTGCCTGGATGATGCAGAGCGGAACGGCGCCGCCGAGAAAGAGCGTGCTCACCGAGAGGCCGACGATCGACTTCGTGAAGCTGCCGCGCTGCGCGTTCCAGACCGCATGCACGGCGACTCCGGGCGCTGGGAGAAAGGGCATCTCGTCCGGAAGCTGCGCCGTCGCCGGTGGCTCGAGTCCGCGGTCGGCCGTCCCCTCGATCGTCATTCCCTTTCCCGCCCACGTCACCGTGCAGGGCAGCGCGCGGCAGAGAGTCGCTCCCGCGGCATTGCGCAATTCCCAATGGCGCGACTCCGGCCCGTCGATGCGGATGCGCATGCGGCTCGCAACCCGCTTGGGCGCAAGGTCGACGCGCGTCTCCTCATCGACGCGAATGCGAAGTTCCTGGTTGATCGGCAGCGACAGATCGCTCTCGCAGTGAATCGCGATCGGACCCACCGGCACGCGCAAGAGCGGCACATCGCCGACTTCGATCTTCAACTTGAACGCGCCGATCGTGCACGACATCGGCTCGGTGCTCGTCAGCCGCAGTGAGCCCAGCAGGTGCACAAGCTTGAGCTTGACGAGGTTCGTCTCGTGCGCCTTCACGTCGATGTCCTGCTCGAGAGTCTGGTGATCCTCGAGCGAAGCGATGACGTGGTGCGCCCCCGGCGCCAGCTCCCCGAGCGATGCCGAAGTCTTCCCTTCAGCCTTCCCGTCGATGGTGAGGCTCGCACCGGAAGGCTCACTCATGATGAGCACCAGAGTGGGCGACACCGTTGCGGGCTGCGCGCTCGGCTCAGCTGCGAATGCGACGCGACCGAGCGTGAGCGCGGCGAGGAGAAACAGTGCCGATCGGGACGGCGATCCCCGAGGCGATCTCAGAGGTGAATTGGGCTGGCTCATGCGGGGCGCCAACGTGGACAAGCGCGTGCGCAGTGTCAACCGTTCGATTGTCTGGGGTGGCCACCGCGGCCAGAGCAGGCGCTAGACGACGAGGTGAATCTGCGCGTTGTCGTCGCTGCTCTCGAGCGGGCTGCCCTCCTGCGGCTGGCCCGCCATCATCCGCGCGGCAAGAGCCGCGAGCTGCGACGCCGGCACGCCGAGCAGCCCGCGGTTGAGCGTGGTCTCGATGGTGCTGCGCAGCGCGCCCGGCGAGATGCCGATTCCAATCGCCAGTTTCGTCAGGCTCGCGCCACTCGCGACAGCGCTGCGCAGTTCGGTCGGACTCATGCCGAGCTCGTCGGCGGCTGCGTTGAACGCCCGCTGGCGAGCGACGGTAAACCGCGACGCGACGGTGCCGTAGATGCCCTCGATGCCCCGCACGCTGTCGATGAGCATCGCCATGAACTCTCCGCTTCGCGCGCCAATGACGATCGCAGAGCGCAGACGAATCGTCCAGCCCACCCAGGCTCACCCGAAATGCATTCTGACCTACAGCGGCTTGGCTCGCGCGGCGATCCACTCGCGCGCCAGCGTCGCGCAGAGAACCGAATCGACCCATTCACCCTGCATGAATTCGCATTCGCGTAGATGGGCTTCGCGGCGCAGGCCCAGCTTCTCGGCGACGCGCAGCGAGGCGGCGTTGCGGGGATCGATCTCGGCGTAGACGCGGTGGAGCGCGAGCGTGCTGAAGGCGAAATCGATCACCGCGGTGATCCCTTCCGTCGAGTAGCCGCGCCCCTGGTGATCCGGGTGGCAGATCCACCAGATCGTTCCCTGCGACGGCACCTCGAGCACGCGACACCCAACGCGGCCGATCAACTGCCCCTCGAGCTCCATCGCGAAATCGAAGACGTGGCGCGGACTCTCGGCCGCATCCGCGAGTCCAAGGCGGATGCGCGCGAGCGTCTCCTCGAGCGTGCGCGGCGCATTCGGCGTGTAGCGCATCACCTCGATCAACCGCTCGTGCGAATGGATCGCCGGCGCATCCTCCTCGGTGATCTCACGCAGGCGGAGTCTGGCGGTGCGCAGTTCCATCGCTCACGCCTTCTTGAGAAATCCGGTCTTGAGCACGATCACGGTTCCGTTCACGCGCCCCTCGACGTGCTCCGGATTGTCGGTCAGATGGATCGCCTTGACGATCGTGCCGCGCTTGGCGACGAAGCCCGCGCCCTTGACGTCAAGGTCCTTGATCAACGTCACCGAATCACCCTCGGAGAGTTTCGTTCCGAAGCTGTCGACCGTCGGCGTCTCGACCGAACTCTCGACGCTCTCGCTCTCGCTGCCGCCCTGCGCCCACGCCAGCAGCTCCGCGTCGAGATAGACCTGATCGAGCAGATCGCGCGCCCAGCTCTCGTTGCGCAGACGATTGGCGATGCGCCAGCTGAGAACCTGGATGGGCGCGTGCTCGCTCCAAATCGACTGCTGCAGACAGAACCATCGATTGCTCTCGAGCTGCGCTTTGCCATCGAGCTGCGCGAAGCAGGCCTCGCAGACCAGCACGCTGTGCGCGGCGGTTCCGTCGTCGAGCGGCGCAATCGCATAAGGCAGGCCGCTGCCGACGGAGCTGCAGAGTTCGCACACGCCATTGGCGCGCGTGCGAAGGGAGGCGAGTTCGAAGGAGATCGTCATGCGTGGCGCGCCTTCTAGCAGACGGGCCCCGGGGCGCGCGCGATTCTCAATGCGAGGCGGCGGCGAGCTCGATGCGCACCGGCGCGTCCAGCGGATGCTCGACGCAATCGCGCGCAGTGCCATCCTCCCACGCGAGCATGAGGAAGTCGGCAGGAGCATCGAGCGCAATGATCGGGCAGTGCCAGGTGCCGGGCGCGTAGTTCACGCCCTGCCCCGGATTGCAGATGAACGCGCGCAACTGGGCGACGTCGGGCAGGCCGTCGGCGAGAGTCGGCGCGACGCAGACGAGATAGCGGGAGGCGATCATCGGCGCGAAGAGCTGCGTCGAGCACGGATGCTGCTCGAGCAACTTCAGCTCGATCGGCAGAGGCCGCGGCGTCGAGCGGAAGACCGCGAGATTCGGCTTCGCCTCGCTGCGCGTATTCACGAGCTTCGCGGCCCAGTCGAAGCGCACGGCAGTGCCCTGGTTGGCCGCGCGGCCTTCCTGATCTCCTGCGCTGATCACCTGACCGAATCGCGCGAACGCCTGCGCGGTGAGCAGCTCAGCGACGACAACCGCGTGCATCCTACGAGCCCCGATAGGTCGTGTAGCCGTGTGGATTGAGCAGCAGCGGCACATGGAAATGCTCGCTCGGATCGCGCACGAGGAAGGTGATGGTGATGCTGGGATAGAATGACTGGATGGTCAGCTTTTCAAAATAGGACGCGACCGCGAAGGTGAGCCGATAGCTTCCCGCGCGGATCGCTGCCCCTTCGCGCACGAGGCCCTTCGCGCGCCCGTCCGTGTTCGTGGTGTCCTGGCCGACGAGAATCCAGCTGCCGCCGTCGAGTCGCTCGAGCGTGACGGCGACGTCTGCAGCGGGACGGCCGAGCGTGGTGTCGAGGATGTGCGTGCTGATGCCCATGGGGATCTCCGATGCGCTTTCAAGCGAACTGCGAGGTAAGCCACTTCTCGATGCGCAGCCGCGTGATCTTCGCCTGCTCGCGCGCCGCGTTCTCGATTTCGGTTGCGCGATCGTTCTCCACACGCGCCTCGAGCAGCGCGAGCATCTCTTCAGCGGAGCGACCGGTCGCGAAGCAGATGAAGATGAAGCCGAAGCGCTCCCGATAGAGCGCGTTGAGCATGTGCAGGCGCTCCATCGTCGACTGCTGCGCGCCCGCTGTTCCGCTCTGCTCCGCCTTCGACCAGTCGCCGCTCTTCTCGGTCTGCACCGCCGCCTTCTGCGTGTCGCCGATGCGCGGATGGGCCGCGAATGCCTCGAGGAACGCGGTCTCATCGAGGCTCCACCAGGCGGCCTCTGCGGCGGTGAAGAGAGCGCGCACACTCTGCAGGGGTCGCAGCGCGAGCATCATCGCCGCCCAGCGCGTCGAGCCGTTGAACGAGAGCGCGAGCGCACTGGCCTCCTCGAGCGGAAGGGCATTGAACGAGGAGAGGGCGCGCTTCTCCTCGCGCGTATCGACGGCGTGGCCGTAGAGCCGCAGGCGATTGATGCCGCCGTGCGGAAACATGTGCACGCGCACGTGCGTCGCGACGAGCGGACGCTCCGGCGCAAGCTCGTGGCGGCGGTGCTGCACCAGCGGCGTGCGCGAGAGCAGCGGCGTCCACCCTTGCGGCGCCCGCATCCGCTTCGCGAGCTCGTCAGCGCCGATCGCCTCTTCGTCGAGCAGCTCAATGCACGTCGCCTGCGGCGCGTTCCCCTTGAAGAAGTGCGTATCGAGCTCGATCCGATCGATCACGCCGCGCCGCCCGAGCTTGATCACGCACCAGTCGCTTCCCGGCGTGCGTCGGCGCTTCGTCTCCCAGCCGTCCCCCATGTTCACGCCGCGGCCGGGCAATAATAGATTGGTCGCCGGACCAAAGAACTGATCGCTCTCGGCGGCGACCGTGCCGCCGTTCTCCACCGCGGCAAGATCGATCGAGCCGGCTTGCCAGAAGGTTCTCCCTCCTGGCGACACCACGCCCCACGTGCGCAGGCGAGCCACGCCGCCGTCGGGAAAGATGCGCAGCCGCAGATGCGTCACGCGCGCGCTCTGGGGAATCGTGAACTCGTTGGGAAAGTTCGGGCGCACGGGCGACTTCGGCAGGAGGTCGCGCCACTGGTCCGATGCGTTGAGCTGCGCAGGCGTCGCGGTCTGATCTGCAGCCAGCCCCTCGATGGCGACCTCCTGCGGCGCGTTCCCCCGGAAGTGCGTCGTGTCGACGACGAATCCGCGAACATGTCCGGGCAGGCCGAGCCGGATGATGCAGAAGTCGTGGCCGGGTTCGCGCTTGCGCTGCGACTCCCAGCCGTCCATCCACTTGCCCTTGTCTGTGAACTTCCCCTCGATCCAGATCGGCGCCGCGGCCTTGAGGAGGTTCTCCTTCTCCGCGAAATAATCGTCGGTGGCGTAGAGCGCGAAGGCGCCGAGCGCCTCGCTCGTCAGATCGACCAGGCCAGCGAACGCTTCGGGAACCGCAATTGTCTCAGACATGCTCACTGCTCTTTCGCGCTCTGGAACGCGCCATGCGGAGTGGAGGAGAGAGAGTCGCGCGCATCGAACGCGACCTCGCCGTTGACGATCGTCTTCTTCACGACTCCCATGAGAACGCGGCCCGCATAAGGAGTCACTTTGTGGCGGTGGCGCAGGTGCGCGGGCTCGACCTGCATCGTCTCCGTCTCGTTCCAGATCACGATGTCCGCGTCATATCCCGCCTGCAGCTTCCCCTTGCGCAGCTCAAGCCCTGCAAGCTTCGCCGGCGCGACGCTGTTCCACTGCACGAGCTGCGTGACGCCGTGTCCGCGCGCCTGCGCGAGCGTCCAGAGCAGAGGAAGGCCGAGCTGCAGAGACGAGATGCCGCCCCACGCGCCGAGGAAGTCACCGGTATCGAGATGCTTGAGCGCCGGCGTGCACGGCGAGTGATCGGAGACGACCATGCTGAGCACGCCCTCTTCCAATCCGCGCCAGAGCAGCTCGCGATTCTCGCGCTCGCGAATCGGCGGCGCGCATTTGAACTGCGTCTGGCCGGCCGCGATCTCCTCGGAGGTGAAGGCGAGATAGTGCAGGCAGGTCTCGGCGCTGATCTGCACGCCGTCCGCTTGCGCGTCGCGAAGGAGCGGAATCGCACTCGCGCTCGAGAGATGAACGATGTGCGCGCGCGCGTTGTGCTTCCTGCAGAGCTCGATGACCAGCGCGACGGCCTCGTCCTCGGCAGCGCGCGGCCGCGAAGCGAGATAGGTCGCGTATTGGCGCGGATCAGCCTTCGCTCGAGCGAGCTGCTTCTCGGCCTCGTCGAGCGGACCGGGTAGCTCTGCGTGCACGAGCAGCGTCACACCCAGATCGCGGAGAATCGGCAGAGCGCTCTCGAGATCCTCGCGCGTCACGCAGGGAAATTCATCGACGCCGCTCGGGCAGAGAAAACATTTCGCGCCCTTGATGCCGAACGCTGCGAGCCCCGCCAACTCGTGCTGGTTGCCGGGGATCACGCCGCCCCAGAATGCGACGTTGACGAACTGCTGTCCCTGCAGACTCGCGCGCTTCGTCTCCGCTGCCGTGCGCGAAGTCGTCGCCGGAATGCAGTTGAGCGGCATATCCACGACGGTCGTAATTCCGCCGGCCGCTGCAGCCTGCGTCGCCGTCGCAAACCCTTCCCACTCGGTGCGGCCCGGCTCATTGATGTGCACGTGCGAATCGACGATACCCGGCGTAACGAGATCATCGCCCGCGTCGATCACCCGCGCCCCGTCGATGCGCGCGTCATGCGCATCGACGCGGAGAATCTTTCCATCCGCGATGACGAGCGCGGCGGGTTGCAGGCCCTCGGGCGTCAGCACACGGCGGCCACGAATGACGAGTGTCATAGGCATTCGAACCAATCACGGCTTCGCAAACGCGCGCACCATGCGCACCAGCTCATTGACGACCTGCGGCTTCTCCTTGAGATCAGGATTCGCCGACATCAGCGGACTCTTCCCGATCGCGGGGCCGCCGCCGACGATGACAGCACGCAGCTGATCATCCGTCACGCTCTTCTGCCAGACCGCATCGGTGTAGTTGCGCGGCCGGGGATTCAGCGCGGCCGCGGCGGGCCCATCGCCGAGCCCATTCGCGCCGTGGCAGAGCGAGCAGCGCTGCAGGAAGATCGTCTTCGCCTCATCGATCGGGTTCAGCGCAGGCGCAGGATTCGTCGCCGCGGTCGCGCCAGGATTGATCGGCATCGCAACCGGTGCGGCCTTCGCGCCTTCGATATGCGCGCCTTGAACAATCCACGCCCCGAGCGTCGCGCGCTCCGACTCGAGCATTCCCGTCATATTCGCCAGCGGCATCGTCTTGGTCTGCACGGCGCGCAGCAGGATCTTCGCGGCGTTGGCGTGAATCGCCTCGGGCGTCTCGAGCTTCAAGCCAAGCGGCGGCGTGCTGAACGCAGGATTGGCCGGCGTGCTCGAGTGGCACGTCACGCAGCGGGTCTGCACGATCGTCTGCACATCGGCGAATGCGACGGGGGACGCGTGCGCGAGTTGCTCGAATGAATCATCGTGAATCGGATAGGTCAGCGCGATCACACCGACGAGCGAAGCACCAACGGCCACCGGCACGAGCGGACTGCCCGAGAGCCGGAAGTTCATCAGATACTTCAGGCCCGCGCCGACAATGAAGAGCAGACCGAGGACGATATATGGATATCGATTCCCATAGGTGCTCGGGAAGTGATTCGAAAGCATGGTGAAGAGCACGGGCAGCGTCAGGTAATGGTTCTGCCGTGAGCGCGTCTTGGCGCGAAGGCCGAGCGATACATCGACGGGAGTTCCCGCGCGGGTGGCCGCGAGCATTCCCTTCTGGCCGGGAATGATGCGGAAGAAGACGTTGCCCGCCATGCAGGTACCGAGCATCGCGCCCACTTGCAGATAGGCCGCGCGCGCACCGAAGAGATGCGAAACGCCGAACGCGGTGCCGACGATGAAGACGAAGCCGACTGCCGCGAGGACGATCCATCGATCGCCGATGATGCGGCAGAGCGTGTCGTAGACAAACCAGCCGGCGACGAGCAGCGAGAGTGAAAGCGCAATCGCGGTCGGGCCTGTGACTGGCGACACGTTCGGGTCGACCAGCATCGTCCCGCCGTTCATGTAATAGACGACGCCGAGCAGGAGGAATCCGCTCAGCCAGGTCGTATAGGACTCCCATTTGAACCAATAGAGATTCTTTGGCAGCTCGTTGGGCGCGAGATACTTGCGCTTGACGACCTCATAGAAGCCGCCCGAGTGGGTCATCCAGAGTTCGCCGACGACGGCGCCCTCGCGCGGCCGCGACGGTTCCTCGAGGTGGCTGTCGAGCCACATGAAGAGGAAGGAGTCGCCAATCCACATGATCGCCGCGATGACGTGTATCCAGCGGACAAAGAGGTTCAGCCACTCTTGAAGCATGGGTTCCATGCAGTGCGCTTATTACGGCGGATGCTTGCGCGTCCAGCGGCGAATTCAATCAACCGTTGTGCACCGGCACCGGCACGAGAACCTCTCGCGCGCGCTTCATCGAGCTCTTGCCCACCATGATATCGACCGTCTTGCGAATGCGGGTGGCCAGCGGCTCCTGGAGGTAGACCACGCCGTGCCGCAGGCAGAGCTCGCGCACGCGTGGCGCATAGTCCCGGTATTTCAGCGGCGGCAGATCGGGCCAGAGGTGGTGCTCGATCTGATAGTTGAGATATCCGTGCAGCCAATCGTTGATATCCCCGCCGGTGGCATAGTTCACCGAGCTGATGATCTGGCGCAGGTGATGCTCCTCGCGGCCCTTCGCGGGTGTCGCGAAGCGATAGATATCCTCGCCGGCGTGATTGGGCGCGATGATCGCGAAGCTGTGCAGATTGGTCAGCAGCTCAGCGAAGATTGAATTGAGCAGGACGGCCAGCACGGCCTTCATTCCCAGCGGCGCGAAGAGCGCGGGCAACAACAGAAAGCGGATCGCCGCATAGGGGAGCAGGCAGACGCGCCAGAACTCGCGCCCGTCGGGCGTGCGCAGATCGAACGCCTCGATCAGGTGATCCGTCCCCGGCAGCGACTCCTTCATTCCCAAGGTGCCAGCGCGACGGGCCGCGCGCGTGCGCTCGTGGCGCTTGAGGATCTGGAAGGTATTGGGCGCGTAATACGTGACCTTCCAGGTCAGCGCGAAGAAGGCGACGGCGGCATATTTCAACGGGCGCGCGACGCGGCTTGCGCGCAGTCCTTTGAGATTCTCCTCGACCAGATCGGGATCGAGCAGCTCGTTGGTCGAGTAATGGTGGAGGAAATCGTGCTCGTGGTGCCAGGCCTGCGGGAGCATCCAATCGAACCAATCGAGGAAACGGCGCCGCCCCTGCGCATAGAGCTTGCTCGAATAGTTCGTCGGCACTGGGCCACCCTGCGCGCGCGTCTTCTCGGCAGCGCGATCGATTCCACGGTGCCCCACGTGGTGCATCATCACGGCCCAGCGCGTGCTGTTTCCCACCGCGAGCAGCACCGCAGAAATCGGATTGGGAACTATCCAGGCCGTCGCATATCCGGCGAGCGAGCAGAGCCGGCCCCAGAGTTCGATCTTGCGCAGGTGCGCGACATCGGCGGGTCCCAGACCCTCGTTGATCTCTGCGCGCAGAGCATCGAGGTCGCGCTGAAAAGCCGGGAGATCGATCGCGGTGGCGCTCTGGTCGGGGCCTGAAATGTTCGTCTCCACGAGAAGTAAAAAGCGCGCCAAGCTAACTGATCATGAGAGCAAGCGACAGCAGCTTGCGCAAAGCCGGCCCATCGATGCTGCGTGCGGGCTCAGGTATGGTGCCGCCCTTGCTCTGGCTGAGGGGAACACCATGTCTCACCGTCTGACCTGCCTGGCTCTCGCGCTCGTCTTCGCAGCCGCATGCCACAAGGCCCCCGCGCCCGCGGCCACCGTCGCGCAACGTGGTGAGCCTTGCAGTACCACCGCGCTGTGCACCACCGGGTTCATCTGCACAGACGCGCCCGCGGGTCTACCCGCGACGCCCGGCAAGCCGACCTGCAATGCGCCCGCGCGCCACTACACGTTCCACGCGATCGCCGGCGGTTCAATGGGCGCAATCGGCTCGTCACTGTTGGTCGCGCAGCGGCCCGATCTCTTCGACGGCGCGGGAATGCTGGGCGGTCCCTTCGATGGTCCGCTGCTCACACACAACATCGAGGTCTCGCAACTCGGTGGCTTCTGCACGAGCGCGCAACTCGAGGCGGCGCTCGCGCTTGATATCGCCGATCACGGCAATCGCCTTGATACACCGGGCGCAATCGCGGGCTGCGCCGAGGCGAACGTCAGGCCCGTTACGCCCTATTCGCGCGCGCAGCGATTTAATCATTGGGCCTTCACCACCAGCGGCGCGGTCTTCGATCGCGATTCCTATATCGATATCTTCACCGACCTGACGCTCGCATTCGGCAATCCCTTCTCGAACAATCCGAACAGCCCGATGCTCGCCAATCCGCTCACGGTCGCCCAATACAGCGCCGCCGACTGCGACCACCCCGCGATATTCCCTCACTTCATCGACGCGAAGTACAACCCGACCGGCGCGCACGACGCGATCACATTCTGCGATGGAGAGCCGCCTCATTACATCTGCGCCGACGATACGCTCGTCGATTGGTGCCAGGCCGCCGCGCTCAATGGCCGCCAGGTGGCCAACGTGGGCGATGCAACTGCCTTCTGCGCCACGCACGGCGGCAATCCGCACGAGGCCAATCGCAACTCGAGTGATTCGAAAGAAGTCGATACCTACTTTGCCCAGCGCGGAGCCGCGGCCGGGTGTTATCCCGGCCATCGGAAGGTTCCCTTCGCACTCGCGATCGATCTCAATGGAAATGGGCGCCGCGATTACAACGAGCCGATCGTGCAGCAGGGGCACGAACCGTTTCAGGACGTCGGCGCCGATGGCTGCCCGGATGCATTCGAGGATGGAAAGGGCGGCTGCGTGACCAATCCGGCCTTGAGCCCATTTGCCAGCGGAAAAGCCGACCCCAATGGAGACAACTACGATCCGGCCACCAATCCCAAAGGGACCGAAGGGAACTATGTCTATGACCTCGGCGAGCCATTTGAAGATACGGGCCTCGATCAGGTCGCGGGGACGCACGACGTCGGAGAAGCGGATGGCAAATTCACCGTCGCCGAGGGATATGCCCATTGGTTCGCGCAGGACCTTCACACGCAATTGCCGCACTTCTCTGCAGAGCGAAAGGCTGGATTGAATCTCTATGTCGAGGGCGGCATTCGCGACGTCTTCGATCTGGGTGCCCAGGCATGGGAGATGTCCGGCGCGGTCGAGGCGAATCTCTCCACGCCGTTCAATCGATTTGCCGACTTCCCGGATATCCCCGCGGCGAATGGTCTGCCATGGAACTACAGCGCGCCGAATACCGACGTTGAAACCGATTTCAATCCGCTGGCGATCGATACCGCCGCGATTGGACCGAATGCGCTGGTGCTCTATGGCAATCCCAACGCGTCCGTCGAGCAGATCCGACAGGGCAACGGCGATCACCTCGGCACCTATTCCGAGACCTATGATCGGTTCGTCGTCTTCTTCCAATGGCTGTCGCAGCGCTGGGATCCCGTGCTCGGTGCGCCCGCGGCGTTCGATGGGACGCCGACGGTCGAGAAGGATCTGGTGCTCGACTCGACCGCGCTCGGCGCGAAGTGGAACTATTCGATCGTCCTGCCCCCTGGATATAACGACCCGGCCAATGCCAATCGTAGATATCCCGTCGTCGTGCTGCTGCACGGATATGGAATGACTGCGCAGGGGATGGCCGGCACGGGCAGTGTTGCGAACGTGCTTGCGACGCAAGGATTGATTCATCCCATCATCGGCGTCTTTCCCTCTGGCATCTGCTGTCTGAATGGCCCGAATGGCGAGCGCACCTGTCGCGCCACCGACGATTCCGGCGCGAGTTATCAGAGCCAGGGATATACGCCCGAGTGCGTCACCGGGACGTTCTTCGTCGATCGCCAGGGAGAGACCGGCACGGATAAGACGCCGTATGCGCAGGCGCTGTACGAGTTGATGGCCAAGGTCGACGGCGATTACCGCACGCTGGTCCCTGTCGACGGGCAGGCCTATTAGTCATTGAACTTCCGCGGCGCTGCGTCGCTGTTCTTCGTGCGGACGATGTGTGTACTGTCTTTGATTGCAGCGTGAGACGCACCCGTTCGAGACGGTCCCTCTGTGCGATTCGAGGATCGATGGACAGCACGCGAAGAGATCTCGGAAGCGCCCTGCATTTCGCAATCTGCGCCGCGCTGCTCCTCGCGGCCTGCGGGAGCACGCGCAACACCCGACCGGTCGGGGTGTGCACAGACAGCAGCGGAAACTACAAGGCGGCTGGAACGGTCTGCCGTGCGGCCGCGGGCGTCTGCGATGTCGCTGAAACCTGCACGGGAAGCTCCGCGGATTGCCCGGCCGATCTGCTCGCGCCGACCTCGACGGTCTGCCGCGCCGCTGCGGGCGTCTGCGATATCGCGGAGACCTGCACGGGGAGCTCGGCTGATTGCCCCTCCGATGCATTGGCGCCGACCTCGACCATCTGCCGCGCGGCTGTCGGCGTCTGCGATATCGCAGAGACGTGCACGGGCATCTCTGCTGATTGCCCGGCCGATCTGCTCGCGCCGACCTCGACGGTCTGCCGCGCTGCTACGGGCGTCTGCGATATCGCGGAGACCTGCACGGGGAACTCTGCTGATTGCCCGGCCGATCTGCTCGCGCCGACCTCGACGGTCTGCCGCGCCGCTGCGGGCGCCTGCGATATCGCCGAGACCTGCACGGGCAATTCGGCGCAATGCCCCGCAGATGCATTGGCTCCACGATCCACAGTCTGCCGCGCCGCCGCAGGCATTTGCGATATCCCGGAAACCTGCACGGGAGACTCGGCGCAATGCCCAGCCGATACATTGGCGCCGACCTGGACCGTCTGCCGACCAGCACTGGGCGTTTGCGATATCGCTGAAACATGCACGGGTAGTTCGGCCCAATGCCCGGCCGATGTATTGGCGCCACCATCAACCGTCTGCCGTGCCGCTGCTGGAGCTTGCGATATCGCGGAGACCTGCACCGGCAACTCTGCCCAATGCCCAGCCGATAACTTGGCACCGACCTCAACCGTCTGCCGACCTGCTGCGGGCCTCTGCGATGTCGCCGAGACGTGCACCGGAAACTCCGCCCAATGCCCGGCCGATGTATTGGCGCCGACCTCTACCGTCTGCCGCGCCGCTGCCGGAGCCTGCGACGTCGCCGAGACGTGCACGGGCAATTCGGCGCAATGCCCCGCTGACGTATTGGCGCCGACCTCTACCGTCTGCCGCGCCGCTGCCGGAGCCTGCGATGTAGCCGAGACGTGCACGGGCAATTCGGCGCAATGCCCCGCTGATGTATTGGCGCCGACCTCTACCGTCTGCCGCGCCGCAACCGGAGCCTGCGATGTAGCCGAGTCGTGCACGGGTAATTCGGCGCAATGCCCCGCTGATGTATTGGCGCCGACATCAACCGTCTGCCGCGCCGCTGCCGGAGCCTGCGATGTAACCGAGACGTGCACGGGAAACTCCGCCCAATGCCCG
>CAIWCD010000026.1 GCA_903911145.1 uncultured delta proteobacterium
CTCTTCCCGCTGCGCTTCCACAGCGAAACCATCTCGGCCTTGTACTCCCTCGTGAAGCTCCGTCGTTTTCTCGGTTCCATGGACTGATTCTCCCTCACATCGAAGGTGTCCACGAGATCGGGGCAGGCTCAGCGCCCCTTTTGCGGACACATGTCCCGCCCACGGCATCTCTATTCGGCAGCAGCACAAGCCGTCATCCTCCTCGCTTTCGCCGATTAGGAGTGCGATGTCGATCCCAGACGTTTCAGTCGTGGTGGCCAGCAATAACGCTCACTTCGCAGTTCACCCTCTTGTCGGGCGACTCCGCCAGCAGCGCAAATAGGCGCTCGAACTCATCGCTCTGACCGCGCTGGTGCGTCCGCCATACCGCGTGACTGTCCCCAACCACTACTGAGTAAGTCTGGTCATCAACTCGCAACGACACCAACTTCCTCGCGGTCTTCGTTGTACCGCCCGTCCAAACGAGCGCAATCTGCGCCTGCGTCGGCCCCGCGCGATTCACCTGGTCGAGAACCTTTCGGGTGACGCAGACTGTTGTTCGTGGCGAAGAAGTGGCCCGAAGCGTGGGCTTCAATTCTACTCCTTGTGCCGACAGTTCTTGCGTCCGTCCTTCTCGGCGTGCGTTCTGGACAGCCAGCAACGGCCCCATGGGGCCCTCGACCGGCCGCACATCCCAGATGAGGCCCTCCACGCGCCGCGTCTTTCCTCCTTGCAGGACGATCGAACTCGGCTCGCCCTGTCGCACTCCGATTGCCGGACCTCCTACCGCACCAACCGCGGTCAGCGCGGCTACAACCGCTTGCAGGTCGTCATGGGATTGAACGGTGAAGTTCGGAAGCCGAAAGGCTGACCTAAGCTTACTGATGTATGGTGCCAAATCAGGCCTGCTGTTCTTCCCTGGCAAAGCAGTCAGGCCGCTTGAACGCCAGGCCGATGTCGGAAAGCACTCGAGGACAACGTACGCTTCCGGCGGAACCCACTCGGTACCGTTGGCCAAGACGACGCCCCGTTTGGACGTCAGTTGGTCAAAGACGTCGATACAAAACTCAATCCACGGGCGCTGATTTCCGGGATAGGTGTGTGGATACTCACCAGTCTTGCCCTGGGTGTTGCACGCGCTCTCACAATGGCGTCCGACGCCTCTCCTTTGGCGTGGGGCCTCCGGGTGACGCCACCCCTGGGGTCCATCCAAGGACACGGCGCATATGCCTTCGCGGCGAGAATATTCGTCGATGACTTCAGCGAGAACTGCGGGAGTAAGTGGCGTGCGCGGCCAAGAGATCGCGCCACCATTAACCCGCGTGAATACCTTCTTGGTGTCATCGAACTCAATGACTGCGCTGCCATTGTCAAGCCAATCCCTGCTTGCCAGATCGATTCCCAATACTCTGCGCGTCGGCATATCACCCCGGAACCTGAGTTAGGCGACCGGCGACAGGTGCGCCAAGAACCACCAGAATGCCGCTCGGTCATTGATGGCTACGACATCAGCATCGCGCTTGCTGGCAAACTGCTGTTGTAGGTCTATCGACCCATCCTGAATGTTCCACAGGACCCAGGTCGCGCGCCCCCGAACGGTCTCGTTCATCATCTTCAGTGGGTATTTCATGCATCTCCTTTTTTGGCGCTTCTTCCGTAAGCAGGCCGCCCGTTACAAAGCAACGACAACCAACGTTGCGCAGCAGTATGGTGCCACCCGGTGCCCTCGACATTTTCGCCATGGTCAACGTGGGGACAGAGGAGGTACCGGTGGTCGTCTTCTTGTCGGAGCGTGAAGGCAACGCATATTGGAAGGCGATGGAATTGACGAGGGCGGAACGATCTCATTGTCGACAATGCTGTACGAACGAGGGTCCACGGCATGCCAACTCGCTGACGCGCTGGCGTGACTCTCGCGCCGTAGCGCCTTCTCCATCGAAGGCATGAGCTCTGACGAAAGAAGTGCTCGCCGTCGAGCGGAAGGTGTCCTTCCTTCGTTGCTTGTTGCGTTAAGGAACGCAAAGCGGTCGGTTTCGAGAGCGACCCGCAACTCCTCGCGTGACCAGGCGAGTTGCTCCGCTGTGTCCCGGTCATTCTCTGCAGCGTTCTCTCCGATCATCGAAACGGGTGGAAGGTCCACGAGCGTCAAGGCGCCGCGCTCCAGCGTCACCTCAATCGACAACCGGAAGCCGTGCGATAGGAGTTGACGCTGATAGCGCACCACTCGGTAACGAAGATAGTCAGCGAGCGACACTCGCGCGGCGGTCGCACTGCGCGTTTCCCACCAAGTCGTGAACCAATTGCGGTGCAGCAACGAGGCGTGGTTGTTTGATCGAACGGATGTAGAAACTGCCATTTGATTTCTCTCTCCCTGCCTACGGGACGACTGCATTGTCGTGAATTAGCGTCGCCACGGCTTGGTCGAGTGCAGCGTCAAGAAATGCTGTCCGCGTTCCATAGGTCGTGGCTCCTCCGATCAGTTGTGCCGACGCTGCATCGTGAAGCTGGAGAGTGAGCGCGAACTGGCCGCTGATGAGCCGAAGGTCGCCCGAGATAACGTCATCCGCCCCGACCCTTCGCGCGGCATCGATGTCTCCATCGCCCTCGAGTTCGCTTAGGGCGCGACCACCCGCCAGTGCAACGATGTTGTCGTGAGTCGTCACCCTCGCGGTAGGAACGCGTTGAGCGAGAAGAATCCGGACGCGATCCGTCAGATGCCTCGCCAGTTGAATGTGTCGCGCCGTCTGGTCTCTGATTTCAAATACGGCGACGAGTCTCCTGTCGAGCACACTCGCGCCGATTGGTTCCCCGTGGGCGAACGCGTTCTCAACGGGAACCGCGGTCACCGAGCGAACACGAGCCTCCGCCGGCGTGCTTGGCGTTGGGGTAGTGCTTGCCGTCGTCGACGAGGGAACCGCATGCGGTTCTCGGCTGAACTGCCCCAGAAGAAGACCGAAAGAAGCGAGAAGCAGAACGCCCGCGCACCCGCCCAAGGTCCGTATTGCTGTACGTCGCTGATTGGCATTGGCATCGGAGGGCGGAAGACGGAAGTCGGTGGGGGCTCGGACAAGAGCACTGGCCCGAGAACTTCCGCGCGGTGCGCTCTGCTCAAAGTGTGCGCAGATCGCCCATTGACCAAACAGACCGCGCCAGTCTTTGAGTGAATATGTACGAGGGCATTTCCAGTGGGGCGCGCTCGGTTCCCAACTCGAAGCCGATACGATCAAGGTGTCGAGACCAATCTGGTGCGGGCCGATTCTCGTACCCGCTTTCTCGTGAGAAACGCGGCGAAACAGGTGCGCAATGTCGCCTCGAACACTGGGGGTCGCGCCCACCAGAAGAGCGCGGAGAGCACCAGCGTAACTGATTCGTTCGTGGTTCGCGACCAAGTGCTCGAGCAACCCGGCGCACGTCGGCGTTTTCATCTCGCGCGAAGAGGAGGCGACCAGGTTGTTGCTCATGTTCCCCCCTGCGCTGTTCGGAACGGCGTCATCGCATCGCGGACGCCACGGCCACGGGTCGTCGGCTGCACTGGCGTGTCTTCGAGACGAACCACCGTGAGACAACTGAACCACTCGCGTCGCGAACTCACGAGGCTGCCTTGCTGCGTGCGGTACCCGAACTTCTCGAGGCGCCGACCGAGCGTCGAGTCCACCTTGACGAATCGAAACACCGGCGGCAGCGCGGGAATGTCTGCGATCTTTTCCCGTCGCGACATGCGCAGTTTGTACCAACCAAGCGGTTTGCCATTGTGGCAGAGCAGAACGCGCTGACCGGGCGCGAGGCGAACCAAGTAGTCGGGACGATTCCCG
Source organism: uncultured delta proteobacterium (assembly GCA_903911145.1). GTDB lineage: Bacteria > Myxococcota > Myxococcia > Myxococcales > 40CM-4-68-19 > CAIWCD01. The sequence goes on from CAIWCD010000026.1 coordinate 3,792, forward strand.
AGCATGTCGACCAATGGGCGGCACATGATTCCGGCATCAGCCAGCGCAAGCGTGTTCGCACTATCGGCGCGGGCCCCTGTTGCCCAATACACCCATGCCGCGGGTCGCTGGAGGCGTCCTACGAGATCGCGCACCCGATCGCGCTTGTCTCGCCGGAGGCCGCTATTTGCGCGGATCGTGCGATACGATTGCGCCGCGATGCTCTCGTGCTCGACCGGCGGGGCCTCGCTCATCGCGAGGCCGTCGTGCATCGACACAATTGTCCGCTCGAGGTCTGTCAGGCGGCATTCGAGCAAGAGTCGAATGACGCGCTGAAGAGCCGGAGGCCAGTCGCCTGTCTTCGTCTCCAAGCGCGTAAGCGACTTAGGTGCGATGCCGAGCAGGTGCGCCATCTGAACCTGGGTCAACCCCAGTGCTCTCCGGGTCTGCGCGGCGAGTTGGCCATGTGGCGAGGGGCTGTTCACGAGTACATGAATATCGACCAGCGCTCGAATCTGCAATTGGGTAACAAAGTGTTACCACACCCAAAGAAGGCAGGCGAGACCATCTTGCCGAGATAGCTGATGGACCATGCAGTCAACCACTGCGAGGCTGACCGACTATTCCGTGTCCCAGGGCCGAGTCCGACCGACCCACAGTACCGCTGTCGGACTCGCACTGTATCTTGCGCCCATGTCCCGCCCAACCTCGACCCGCCTCTCGAAGACCCGCTACTGCGCCGGCATCCAATGCGTGAAGCAGCTCTGGTGGCGCGTCCACGAACCCAAGGCGCCCGAGTTGATCCCGGACGCGGCCCTGCAGGCGGTCTTCTCCCGCGGCCATCGCGTCGGCGAGTTGGCCCGTGAGCGATTTCCGGGAGGCGTGCTGATCGACGGCGAGCATTGGGCCGTGAAGGAGAAGCTCGAGAAGACCCGGCGAGCCATCGCGAGTGGCGCTCCGGCGGTCTTCGAGGCTGCGTTCGTCGAGAACGATGTCTTCGTTGCCGTCGACGTCCTCGAGCGCCGAGAGCGCGGCTGGGGGTTCATCGAGGTGAAGTCCACTCTCGACGCGAAGGCGCAGCATATCCCCGACGTCGCGATTCAACTCCATGTGCTGCGCGCCGCCGGGCTCGAGGTCAACCGAGCCGAGGTCATGCACCTCAATCGCGAATGCGAGTTTCCCGATCTTTCAAATCTCTTCGCGCGAGAGGATGTGACAGCGCAGGCTGAGGGTCTCCTCCCAACGGTGCCCGGAGATATCAAACGAATGCAGACTGCCCTCGCCGGCGAGTTGCCCGTCGTTGAGTATGGCCCTCATTGCACCGACCCATATGACTGCCCGTTTATATCGCGCTGCGCGCCGGTTTTGCCTAAGGACCACGTCTCGACGCTCTATAGGATCGGCAAGCGCGCCGCGACGTTTGTGGCAGATGGCATATCGACGATTACCGACCTGCCGGCGGACCTGGTTCTAACGCCGGTGATTGCGCGACAGATTGAGAGCATCCGCACTGGGCAACTGGTCGTCGCGCCCGGAATTGGCGAGGCGCTCGCCCAGATCGAACGCCCGACAGCCTTCCTCGACTTCGAGACGATCATGCCCGCGGTCCCGGTATGGCCGGGGTGTCACCCGTACGAGCAGATCGCGGTGCAGATGAGCTGTCATTTAGTCGGCGCTGACGGCGAGATGAAGCACCTCGAGTTCCTCGCTGAAGGACCGCGCGATCCGCGTGCTGCGATTGCAGAGGCGGTGGTCTCGGCCTGCGCTGGAGCGAAGACCGTCGTCGCCTATAACGCGTCATTCGAGAAGCGATGCATCGAGCAGCTCGCGGAGGCCGTGCCAGCGCAGCGCGAGGCGTTAAGGGAAGTCATCAGCCGCCTCATTGACCTGCTCCCGATCGTGCGCGACCACGTCTACCATCCGGAGTTCGGCGGCTCGTTCAGCCTGAAGCGCGTGCTGCCGGCGCTCGTGCCCGGACTTGGATATGCGGACCTCGATATAGGCGAGGGAAACGCCGCGGCGGCGATTCTTGAGACGCTGCTGCTCGACGAGGCGTCGATGCCGAACGCCGAGCGGGAAAAGATTCGGCGCCAACTGCTCGACTATTGCGGGAGGGATACTCTCGCGATGGTCAAGCTCTACGAGCGGCTGGCAGCAACCGCAGCAGCTGATCCGACGAGCTAGTTGCGACCACCCGCCTACTATCGCCGGCGAAATGAACGAGCGAGCGATTGCGTCAGGCCTCGTTAATCTTGTCCCTCAGTTGCTGACCGTAGCTCAATGACAGGATGGAGAGTCCGCCGCCAAACAATCGTGCACGCTCAATCCCCGACCGAACACACTGTTCCAGATCGTCGTTGTTGAGGGCGCAAGCAGTGATTGTCCTAAGGCCCGCCTGCGCGAGACTCGCGACCGCGCCGCCAACCTCGGCCAGTGCGTCGAGCTTGCCCACAAGCAACGGGACGCAGGTCCGCGGGTCCAACCAACAGCGAAGGCCGGCCGAATTGCTTACCCAGGATCCTGCGCCGCCAGACAGGTTTCCCCATACAAGCGCGTCACCAGGGAACAGCGTATGAACAGATTCGAATCCCTTGATTTCATAAGCAGCCCAATCGCCCATCTGTTCGGCGGCGTCGGGGACGTCTATTCCGTGGTCCGACGCCAACGGAGAGAGCACGGTGAAGAGAACGCGCAACCCCAACTCGAGCGTCAGAATGGCCGCCATCGTTCCCTGCGTGGCACACCACGAGTCATTCTCGGTGCTCTGCACTGCTGCCGCTGAGCTGGAGGCGTCAGCTCCAGCAGGCAGATGTCCTGCTTTCTCCATCAGCCTCCGACGCGCCTCGACCAACTCGGGAAGCACATGACCAAGGGCATCTCGTTCGCGTCCATAAGTTATGACCTCCGGAGGCAGGCCCGGAATAAGCCCTGATGGACCTTTGCGCGGAAGAAGCGTTCGAGCCAGATTCCGCAACCCATCTCGCAGCGCCGCCGGCAACGCAGGGCCGAATGAAAGGAGCATATCTACTTCGTTTACCCGCTGCTCAATTGCAGGATCGAGGTGCATCAACCGCGCGACGATATCGACATCGCGCCGGATCTGCCCCGCCCTGTCGCGAGGGAAGGTCACCCGCCATCGCTTAGGCCCTGGTTGTGCGGGTTGTCCGACCACCTCACCAATGCGTCTTGCCAAGTCAGGCTCGGAGAGCGGCACCTTGAGCACAAGTCTGGACTGGTCATCCTTTTGAGGCTCGAACGCCCCGCCAGCACGCTTGAGATGCCTTACGACGAGAGGGGACAGTTCCGCCTTGATTTCATCATCCACGGTCATAGTGCTCTCCCCGTTTGAATCCGTAATCACAGAGCCGCTGTCTTCGTTCGGGACGATACCGCGTCGTTTCGCAACTCGGCGCATTGATTTCCGCGGCGTCATTGCGTAGCCACGCTTTCCAAATGCACCGAGGCTGTCCGCCCATCACGCGCCGAGCCATTGGCAAGGCAACCAACTACGCGTCAGGACTTCACGATAGGTTCGTGGAGTTGGCTCTTCTCTGGACGCCACCGCGAGAACGCGCAGGACTCGCTCTTGCGGTGGCGGAGGGGAATACCACGCACTGGGCGATGACAACACTCAACGAAAGCAGGCCGCGATGACCGCCCACTCGGAACATTCACCGTCGGGCCCTCCAGCGAAGCGCAGTTGCGTCGTCGTGACCGCGCTTGGGCCGAATCCGGCCGCGCTCATAGAACTCGTCTGGGCTCTCGCGGAGCAGCAAGGGATTACGACCGATGCGGCGCACGTCGTCGCCGTCGCCAGGACGGTTCACTATCTCAACGAGGAGCTGCTCGCCCCGAACGGCGCGCTCGATCAACTCCACGCTGTGCGAGGTGCAGCACTGCTGCCAGCCCAGCGCCTCGTTGTGCATGAGGCTATTGCCGCCAATGGCTCGCTGATCGAAGACGATGATACCGACCTGCACGCCGAGATCTTCTCCGAAGCCGTCTGGCAAGCAGCTCGGGCAGCCCAGAAGGAGGCTGGCGACCGTCCCGTTATTTTCGCACTCGCCGGCGGCCGGCGGCGAACAGCGACGGCACTCGTGACGACGGCCTTTCAGCTCCTGGCGCGACCGCAGGATCGCTGCATCGATGTTCGCGTCAGTCACCGTGCCGTCGAGGGCGGTTCCGGCTTCTTCTTTCCGGACCAGCCGGAGCAGGACTTCTCGGACTCGAAAGGCAATCCGTTCAGGGCTTCCGATGTTCAGGTTCTAATCCCAGAGATTCCATTGCCCCGGTTGCGTGCGCTGCTCGGCAACGTGGATTTCGAGCATTTCAGCGATGCGCTGAAAGCGAGCCAGCGAAGGATAGATGAGGCGGCGCCGCCCAACGTGTGCGTGGACTTCGAGAAGCTCAAGGTCTTCGTGAACGAGATCGATGTCCGATTGACCGAGCAGCGCTTCCTTGTCTTCGCCGCGATGGCATTGGCCCGGCACGATGGCGAGGGCTGGCTCACGAGTGACGACGCACGACTCCGGCAGGTCTGGAAGGCATGCGAGAGGAAGTGGTCGAAGCTCGCGCGGTCCGAACTCAAGCAGGATAATCCGTCTGGTGTTCTCGTCTGGCTCTGCGGAGAGATTGGAGAGAACGACACGGAGCTTTGGAAGGGGCAACCGCTCAGGAAGCTTCGCTCGGATGTGCGAAAGGCGCTCGCGACGTTCTGCGCGAAGCACCGGCCCGGCTGGGCGCGATTCCTTCTCCCTGAGAAAGCGAAGGTGACTGACACGTCGAAACAGCGGCTCCCTGTCGAAACGCGCTTTATCGAGCTGCGGAACCTCCCGGAGGCGCTCGGCCGGTAACGTTACCAAACCCCACACGGGCATCGCGGATGCGTAGGTTGCATTCAGCTGTCAGCCGCCAACCCGCAGGGGATTCGATGAACGCCAACACCAAGAGGTCGTCTCAGCACACCAGCACCGCAGGCGATGCACGCGACGGGCGGGCAGAGCCGGAAGGCGCGGCGATGGATGTCTCCCCCGGAATTGGCGACCGCTTCGCCGGTGCCGTGCTCGGTGGCGCGATCGGCGATGCGCTTGGAGCGCCGGTGGAGTTCATGTCGGTCGAGGCCATCAAACGCCAGTATGGCGCGCAAGGCCTCGAGGAGCTGCCGACCACACGCGGTGCCAATGGCGAAGCCATCGCGCGTTACACGGACGACACGCAACTCGCAGAGGTCGTCCTGCGTTCGACGCTCGAGAGCCTGCAGACAGGCGAGTCGCTCGACACGGCAATGCGGCGGCTGTCGGGCCATTTCGTTCACTGGATGGAGCATCCGCAGGGTGGTCACCGCGCGCCCGGCAACGCCTGCATGGCTGGCTGCCGGCGGTTGCGCGAAGGGGTGAAGTGGTCCGAGGGCGGCGGCCCGAACGATGGCGGCTGCGGCTCGGTGATGCGCGCCTGGCCGCTCGGGCTGCTCTTCGCGCACGAGCCCGAGCGTGCGGAAGAGTGGGCAGTCGCCCAATCGCGATTGACCCACAACGCGCCGATCGCTCTTGCCGCCTGCGCCGCAGTCGCGCGCGGAATCGCCTCGCTCGTCCGCGGCGAGAGCGTCGAGCAGGCAAGCGCAGAGATGATTGCTGCGGCTAAGCGCTGGGACAAGCCGACCGCCGCGATGATCGAGCGGGCCGCCAATGATGCGCGCACCGGGCTCGCTCCTGAGCTTGTCTTCGACCGCCTCCGTGCCTGGGCTGCGCACGAAGCAATCGCTGCCGCGACATACCTGCTCCTGCGTCACCCGAACGACTATCGCGCCGCCGCTCTCGAGTGGAAGCGATCACCAAGAACCGCGGCGGAACGATCGCGGCGAGCGCGATCGCTGGAGCCGTCAGGCAGGCGTCCGCGGCGCGGGGATCCGCGACACGAACGTGAGCTGAGGCGAGCAGCGTGGCGGGGCGTTACTCGA
>CAIWCD010000027.1 GCA_903911145.1 uncultured delta proteobacterium
GCAACCAGCTCGAGCGCCGACGGCCCGTCCTTGGCGACGCGCACGAAGTAGCCGACCGCATCGAGCATGCGCAACGTGGTGCGCCTCACTGCGGGATCATCCTCGACCAGCAGCAGAGTCTCCGTGCCGCGACGTCCTGTGCGTTTGCGCGCCAGCAGCGGCGCGGCCTTCGCGCTCTCGTCCGCGCACGGCAGACAAAAACGGAACGTCGTGCCCTTCCCCTCTTCGCTCTCGCAGCGGATCGCGCCCCCGCTCTGCTTGACGATTCCATCGACCGTGGCGAGTCCCATGCCCGTCCCTTTGCCGATCTCCTTCGTCGTGAAGAACGGCTCGAAGACGTGCGCGACGACCTCTGGTGGCATGCCGAGGCCCGAGTCCGCGACGGTCACCTGCACATAGTCACCAGGCGGAAGCTCACGATAGGCGCGCAACTCAGCGTCGTCGCGCAGCAACATCGATGTGCCGAACGTGAGCTTGCCCCCGTGGGGCATCGCATCACGCGCGTTGACCGCGAGGTTGAGAAGAACCTGCCCGAACTGGATTGGATCGCACAGCGCGAACACCGGCGTCGGCCAGAGATCGCGCTGCATGAGAATGTCCTCGCCGAGCACACGACGCAGCAGCTGCTTGGTCGACAACACCGCCTCGTTGAGATCAAGCGGCACCGGCATGCTGACCTGGCGCCGCGCGAACGCCAGCAGCTGCCGGGTCAGCTCGCGCGCCCGCTCTGCCGCCTCGGCAATCTCCGTCGACAGCTCGCCGACCTCGCCAACACCGACGCCGTGGATTTCCTGAAGACTGTGCGCGTTGCTGAGGATGACCGCGAGGATGTTGTTGAAGTCGTGCGCGATGCCGCCGGCGAGCTGGCCGATGCTCTCGGCCTTCTGCGCCCCATCGAGCCGCTCCCGCAACGCAAGCTCTTCGGTGAGGTCCCGCTTGAGCGCGACGAAGTTGCAGATCTCTCCGTGCTCGTCGCGGATCGGCGCGAGAATCGCCTCCTGCGTGATCTCCTTCCCACTCTTCGTCCGGCTGATCAGCCGCCCCTGCCAGTGCTTGCCTGCGCGCAGCTGCTCCCAGATGTCCCGATAGAACTCGTCGGTGTGTCGACCTCCGCGCACGATGCTCGGGGGCTTACCGATCACTTCTGCACTCGAGTAGCCGGTCATCCGCTCGAAGGCAGGGTTGACGTACTCGAGCAGGCCGGTGATGCCGCAGATGGTGACGTCGGCCGGCGACTGGTCCACCACTTCGGCGAGCATGCGCAGCGACTGCGCCGCCCGCCTCTCCTCGGTCACATCGCGGATCACCACGACCGAGTGAGGCTTCCCACTCAACGTGAGCATGTTCGCGGAGAGCAGCGCCTCACGCACTTCCCCCGTGCGCGTGCGTTGACGAATCTCGAGATCTCTCAGCGCACCCATCCCGCGCAGCGCCTCGGTCGCGGCCTTGTTCGCCTCGGGGCTCAAGCTGTGGAACAGGGTCGGAGGCTTGCCGAGGATCTCGGCGCGCGGATACCCCGTCATCCGAGCAAAGCTCCCGTTGGCCTCGACGACCAGTTGCGCGTCCATATCGACGAGAGCCATCGCATCGCGGCTGACCTCGAAGGTCTTGTCGAACTTCTCCTCGGCTGCTCTGGCTGCAGCCTTCGCTTCGTCCGCGGCGCGGCGCAGTTGCTCGTTCTCCCGCTCAAGTTCACGGATGCGTTCGTCGAGAGAGGAAACTCGCGCTGGCTGCTCGCTGGAGGTGTCGGTCATTGCGTGTCACCCAGGCTTCGCGGCCGCGTTGCGAGCGAAAGTCCGTGCTCCTTGAGCAGCGCGTAGAGACGCGAGCGAGACAGGCCGGAGACGCGGCACGCCTCCACGACGTTCGCGCCCGACGCCGCGATCAGCGTCTCGAGATAGCGCTGCGTATCGGCATGCCGATGCGCGGCGAGCGGCTGCAGCGGCGTGTGCTGAGTGGGCGACGGAGGCAGGGAGACAGTCGCGTCGGAGCGAGACCACGGATCGCGCTGGTCCGCGACCAGAGCGGACTTGGCGATGTTCGCCCGCAGTTCAGTCGGCAGATGAATCGGCAGGAGGACCTGGTGTCCACGCGCCTTCGCAACTGCGTGCTCGATTGCATTGAGCAGTTCGCGCACGTTGCCCGGCCACGCGTAGTGCAAGAGCGAAAGTGCGAACGCTGCGTCCATCCCCTTGGTGCCGTGGCCTTCGCGCAGGCAGATGCGCGACACCGCCGCGACCGCGATCTCGCGCACGTCCTCTCCGCGCTCACGCAGGGGCGGCAACTCGATGGCGATCGCACGCAGGCGAAAGAGCAGATCCGCGCGGAACGTGCCCTGCGCGACCATCGCGTCGAGATCGCGATTCGTCGCCGCGACCACCCGAAAGTCGCTGCGCACCTCGTGATCGGAGCCGACGGGCCGGAACGTTTTCTCCTGCAGCGTGCGCAAAAACGCCTTCTGCACCAGCAGCGGCAACTCCGCGACCTCGTCGAGAAAGAGCGTCCCGCCGTTCGCCTGCTCGAGGAGTCCGATGCGGCTCTCGACCGCGCCAGTAAAGGATCCGCGGCGATGCCCGAAGAGCATGCTCTCGACGAGCATCTCCGGCAGCGCAGCGCAGTCGACCACCACGAAGCTCTTCTTTCGACGGGAGCTGTTGCTGTGGATCGCCAGCGCGGCGAGTTCCTTTCCTGTTCCGGACTCACCCGTGATGAGCACCGGCGCCTCGCTGGCCGCCGCCTGCGCGAGCCGGCTGTAGCAGGCCTTCATCGTGGGACTGCGCCCGATCATGCCGCCGAGGTCGATGAAGAGCGGCGCGGCCTGCGTCTGTTTGACGTGATAGTCGAGCGCGCGCCCGAGCGAGGCACTGAAGGCAATGAGGTCGTCACCCTTGGTGAAGTAGTCCCATGCGCCGCCGCGAATCGCGCGCTCCGCATCGGGCGCCGAGCGGTTCCCGCTGAGCACGAGCAACTCGGGCTTGCCCTCTGACTCTACGAAGGTGCGGATCGAATCGAGACCGTTGCCGTCGGGCAACTTGACGTCGAGGCAGATCGCATCGGGGCCGAACTCTGCCGCAGCGGCGAGACCGTCGACGAGCGTCGCGCAGAGTCGCACCGCGTGGCCCGCGCGCTCGACCTCGCGCAAGAGCACGCGGCCGAATGCGACGTCATCTTCGACGATGAGGACTTTCGCCATGCGCCCCTCGTGTCCAGGCCGGCTCGGACAAACGTGAAGGCGGGCACAGTACGCCCGTTAGACCATCTTGTCCGCAGCGCGCACGATGGTGATGCGACCCTGTCCGGCGAGCTCGAGCGCGAGCCCCGCGATCGCGGTCTGCGCCTCCTCCACCTGCGAGAGCCTTACCGCCGCGAGCGCGGCAATATCGTCGGAGAGCATCTGCGCTGCGCGGGTCGACATACAGCGCAGGAACTTGTCGCGCAGCCCCTGCGGCGCACCCTTGAGGGCCAGCGTGAGCTGCGCGCCGTCGATCTCCTTGAGCACCTGCTGCAGATCGCGATCGGTGAGCGAGCGCATGTCGTCAAACGTGAAGAGCTTCCCGCGCAGCTCGGCCGCGAGTCCGGGATCATCCTTCTCGATCTCCGCGACCATCTCGCCCTGCTGCGCGCCCGGTGAGCGGCGCAGGATCTCGAGCGCAGACGCGCGTCCGTCGATGCGGCGCATCCCGCCTGCGATCACGCGGCGCAGCTCGGTCGCCAGCGCGGCGCCGACCTCCTTGAGCACCTCGGGCGCGACCGATTCGATCGAGGCCATGCGGCGGATGATCTGCGGACGCAGATCGGCCGGAAGCTTCTCCATCGCCGCTGCGGCACGCTCGGGAGCAAGCGCAGAGAGGACGAGCGCGATCGTCTGCGGCTGCTCGCGGATCAGCACCATCGCGAGCGATTCGGGATCGGCCTCCGCGATGGGTCCAAGCACAGCGTCTGGCGCGATCGGCGCCTCGACACCATCGAAGGCGCGCCGGACCGCGTCGCTGCCGAGCGCCTTCTCCGCCACTTCGCGGAGCATGTCGTCGCCCATGCTGTTCTCGCTGCCGACGCGTCCGCTCTGCTCGATGAACGCACGCAGCGCATCGGGCACGGCATTCGGCGGCGCACGTTTCAGCTCGCGCGCGCCCATCGCGACAAGCCGCACCTCGGAGGGATTGAGCAGCTTGAAGATGTTGGTGGCGAGATCGCCGCCGAGCCCAAGCAGGAGCGCCGCGGCCCGCCGCGCACCGGGACCGGCAGTCTGCCCTTCTTCGCCAAGCTCTGGATCGAGGTCAGCCACGGCGCGCCGATTCGTCTGCGTTCAGCGAGCGCGGATTCTCGGCGGCGAGGGATGTTCCGGAGCGGAGGACGCAGAGGTTCGAGTTGACGCCAGCGTCCACGAGAAGATCGCCGAGTGGCGATGGAACGCATGAGCAGAAATTGCGGACTCGAACTCCATTCCGACGGCAAGAGCCCTATGGCTCCAGACGGCATCGAGACAGTGGCGCCTTTATTGGTTGTAAGTCCAGATATCGCCAGAATTGCCTGCGGCGACGAACTGGTTCCCGGCGGCATTCACCGCAACGGTCTGCAGCGCCTGGCCCGACGCAGAGGTCCCCGCCGTCGAGTTGTACCAGGTCAAACCGTAATCGCCGGAGAGCCAGATATCCTGCGCTGAAGTATCGGTGCCCGCGATGAGGTGCTGGCCCGCGGCATCGGATCCGAGAAAGACCCACGCACCGAGATTCCCGCTGTCGGTCCAGGTCGCGCCGGAGTCGTTCGATCTCCAGATATCTCCGTTATTCGCGGCGGCAACGAGCTTGTTCCCGCTGGTATCCGAAACGACGGCCCACCATTGAAGCCCCGACGCGGCCGTGCCCGTGCTGCGATTGGTCCAGGCCGCGCCGCCATTCACCGACGTCCAGATATCTCCACCATATGCGACGGCGACGAGCTTATTGCCCGTACTATCGGATGCGGTCACCCACCAATCCTGCGTATGCGTCGGACCCGTGCTGGTGACATCGGTCCAGGTGGCGCCATAGTCGGTCGAGCGCCAGAGATCGCCGCCGCTGGTGCCCGCGCCGGTATAGCTGACGCCGAGCAGATTCTGCCCATTCGCGCTCGAGGCGACATACCAGCCGCATATCGCCGGAGTATTGCCCGTCGCCGGGTCGGTATATCCGCGGCTGACCCAGCTCCCGCTCATGCCGTAGTTATCGGAAGTCCAGACGCCGTTATATGCGGTCATACCAACGACATATTTGCCCGACGCACTTGATACCAGCGAACGCCAGGTGAGATTCGCGGCGGGAGTGCCGACCGTCTGATCGATCCAGGTCGCGCCGTAGTCGCTCGAGGTCCAGAGATCGCCGCCGATGGGATTGGAGACGATCGCGCCCGCGAAGAGATGCTGGCCGCTCGCGTCCGAGGCAATGGTGCGCCAATCGTGACCCGATGCGGCGGTGCCCGCTGTGCGATTGACCCAGCCGGTGACGACGGTGCTGACGAGCGCCGAGAGCGGCACGACGATCTGGGAGCGCGCAGGATCGCTGGTATCGAGAACCATCGTGCCCAATCGCGCGAGGGGCGCGGCGGTGCTGAACGGCGTGAAGAGGACGAAGAGCGTTGAGGATTGGCCGGGCGCAAACGTGAGATGCGCAGGCGTGCTCGGCGCGAGGCTGAACTCGTTGGCGGAATCGTTGGTGCCGATGGCGATGGAGGTGAGATCGCATTCATTCGTGCCGTTGTTGGCGACGACGACGCTGACGCTCACGGGCGCGCTGGTGGCCCGGACGATGCCGAAGCTGACGGAGAATGGCGTGACGCTGAGCTCGCCGCAGGGGCCCGCAGTCACGCCCGCAGAGAGAGGAACGAGCAGCGGCGCGTGGGCCGCGCCGGCAACCGAATAGGGAATGACCACGTTGTCGAGCGCACTCGTGCCCGCGTGCGCGCTCTCGAACTGCGCGATGAACGACGTGGTCTCAGGCGCGCTGAGCGATGCGGGCCAACCGCCATCGACGCCGCCGCTGATCGCGATCGAGAAGACGCCGCCATCGGTCTGCATTGTCGGTACGCCGGTCAGCGTCACGGGCTGCGCGCAGTTGCTCCCCGCGGGCAGCGACTTCGTCGAGACGGTCACGGGCACCCAATCGAGCTGGTTCGCCGGGACGTATCCGAAGTTGACCGGAGATGGAGTCGCCGCGAGTTCGGTCTGCGAGCCAATGCCGCTCAGCGTGACATCGACGGCCGTGCAGCCACTGCAAGGTGAAATCGAGATCGTCGCCGCGGCCGCGCCCAGCACGGTCGGCGAGAAGGTCACCGAGAGTTGCGCCGTGCCGCTCGGGGCGAGCGTGGTGTTCAGCGAAGCGGGCGAGATCGCAAATCCCGCAGCCGCTGTGAGCGGCCCCACGGATATGGTCTCGCTGCTCTGCGAGACATTCGTGATGGTCAACGTCTGCGCCGCTGAATGCGCGCCCAGTTCGACGCAGCCGAAGTTGAGCGCAGAGGAAGAAAGTCCGACGGAGAGCTGCACGCCCGTTCCGAGCAGCTGCACATCGCTGGTGGGAGTGATGACTGAATCCGTGACGAGCGTGAGCGTCGCCGTGTGCGCGCCTGCCGTGGTCGGCGTGAAGCTCACTTGAAGTTGCGTCGAGGCACCCGCGAGCAGCGCCGCCGACGATGGAGCCGCAGCGACGAAATCGGGATCGCCGACAATGGTGGCCGAGAGGATATTCAGCGTTCCACCTCCGCCATTTGTAAGCGAAAGCGGAAGCGTCTTCGTCGCGCCGATCTGGACGGCATTAAACGCGAGCGGATTGGGGCTCACGTTCAGCCCCGGCACTCCCGCGAGCTTCTGGTTCTGGCAATTACAACCGGGCCCGAGCAGCGCCATCAACGGAAGTAAGCGGATCCATCCACGTCCGAGCATGCGCGTGCATCCCTTCGCGAAAGAGGGGGCGATGGTATCCCGCGCGGACGACCGTAGGTTGCGGTTCTATTGCACCGCCCGGAAAGCGCAGGCGCTTCGTGGGCCGTCTCCTGCCATGAAACGCAATCGAGTCGCTATTGAGACGCGAACTGTCCGTCGCCCGTGGTGACGAATGTGAGGTCACCGTCGCGCTCGGTCGCAAAGAGATGATCACTCGTCTTCACTTGCAGCCAGTTGCTCGTGGAGCCCTGCATGCAGCTGACAGTCCCGTCGAACGAAAGCAGCGTCCTGCTGCCCGGTCCGCCGAGCAGGTCGGTGACCCGCGAGACGGTTGACGAGCGCGGATGGCAGTAGGTTCGATTCATTCCGAATCCCGGTTTGCCCGCTGACACGACCGCGATCTTCGGCGCGACCTTGGCAAGAAAGTCCGCTCCCGATGAGGTGTCGCTGCCGTGGTGTCCGAGCTGCAGAAGAGTCGCCGGCCCCAAGGGATCGAGCTGTGCTTCTTCCTTGACCTCGGCATCCCCCATGAAGAGAGCCGAGCTGTCGCAGTAATCGATTCGAAGGCCAATCGAACAGTCGTTCTCGTCGCTGTTGCAGGCATTCAGCCACGACGCCGGCACGATCGGCCGGATGCGCAGCGCCTTGCTGCTGGTGACGGGAATCTTGCGATGGGACGGATCAACCAGCGTGATGTGAGTTCCGGATCGATTCGCAGCCGCGTGTGCAGCAAGGATCTCCGGCACCGCCGGGTCTCGACCGTTGTCGACGAAATTGACCACATGAAACTTCGCCATCAGATCGGCCGCTCCGCCGATGTGGTCCATGTGCTGGTGCGTGACCCAGAGAAGATCGATCGGTTTGCCGGCGAGGTCCTCGGTGAGTTTGGCGATGAGGTGATCGTGCGCAACGTTGCAGGCCGCGTCGCCACAGCCCGGCGCTTTCGCATCGGCACCCGTGTCAATCAGGATATGCCGGCCATCGGGAAGCTCGACCATCGCCGCGAGCCCCTGTTCAACATTGTAGAAATGGATGCGCATGGGTTGGTGCGCACTGCAGGTCGCAGCGAGGTCATCCTCAAGCTGCTCGTCCTGGTCGGGGCCACCGCATCCACCCGGCCCTGCAGGTGCGCCGAACGCGAAGAGACCAAGAATCAGAGCCGCCACCAACGCGCCGCCAGAGCCCCAGACGAGCCGGTTCTTCGAACCCCGCATCAGCTTCACGCAACCCCCGAAACAGCGCTCGGTCCCACACAGGACGATTGTCTTTGATTACGAATGCGCTGTGCAATCGGGCAAGTCAATAAACGAGTTCCCACCCGCACCGCGAAGCGTCGATGCGGGACAATTGCCCTTCAGCGATGAAGGGCACCGTCAGGGATGCGAGCCGAATTTCGCCAGCAGCGCCGTCAGGTCGCTGTCGTCGATCGTGCTCGTCGTTCCCGTGAGGTCGACGTTGTAGTCGTAGAGCGGAGCCGCGCTGGTCGCAGGCGTGGTGCCCATGCGGCTGGCGAGAGCGGCGAGATCGAATCCGTCGATCTGGAGATTGCGATCCCAATCGCCGTCGCCGTCGACACCCTTCGGCAGGCCTGCCGTCGGATAGATCTCCCAGAGACCGCGCCCGTAGGTCGATGCGCGCAGAAGCGTCCCGTTCTTGGCGATGAAGAGATCGGAGACCCGGACCATCGGCAAACCAGCGCCAAAGCGGGCCCACGTCTTGCCGCCATCGGTCGTGCGATAGAGGCCGATATCGGTGCCGGCATAGATCGTCTTATCGGTGGTATCGGACGGATCGAAGCGCAACACCTCGATGGCGACGTTGGGCAGGTTGGTTCCGCTTCCGTCGCCATGCAGCGTGGTCCAGCTCGCGCCGCCGTTGGTCGTGAGGAAGATATGCCCGACCGAATCGGGGACCGGCGTGACGTTGTCCGAGAGCACGGGCGACACCGTGCCGACGACATAGACGTTGCCGTCCGTGTTCGACGAACCGAAGTTGGTGGCGTTGGTGGGGAACGTCATGGTGCTGGTGCCGCGGACGAACATGGTGAGGTCGGTCGAGTACGTGCCCGTGCCTTGAGGCGTGGTGCTCAGCGTCTGCGTGAACGTGCCGCTCTTGTCTTTGATGACCGCATAGACGCCGCCTGAGAGCGGTGCGCCATAGAGTCGGAACGCGTTGCCGCCGGTGCCATAAACCTGGGGGGCGGCGACCACGCCACGCACGGTGGCGGTCAACGACGTGGCCGTCATCTTCGTCCAGGCGGGCGCATAGGTGGCCTTGAAGATGTTGTGATCGGTGGCGCTGATCACCGTGCTGTTCGCGTCGTTCTGCACGGGAGCGAAGCGCGTGATGAACGGCTCGGCATCGCCGTTGGGCAGTGCCGGATTGGATTGGCTGAACGCGCCGCCGCTGTTGCAGTTGCTCGCGGTCGCAGACGAAGCCTTGCAGAAGATGCGATGGCCCTGGCTCGAATAGACCGAACTCCAGAGGATGAACGAGGCGCCGGCGTTGCTCGCTGCGGTGGCGCCGAAACCGTCGCCGCCGTTGACCTGATTAAACGTCGTCGACAAGTTGCCGCCGCCCGAATCGCGCACGCGGGTGCCGTTGTCCTGGAGGCCGCTGACCACGGTGGCGGCGTTGCCGTCGACCGGATCGCCGGAGCCAATCGAATAACAGAGGTGGGTGGTCAGGCCCTTGTTGAGCGAGGTCCAGACCACGTTCTGCGCGGTGGAACCGGTGGCGTCGAAGACATTCGTGGAGACGAATATGCCGCCGTCGGAACCGACGAAGACGACCAGGTTCCCGCCGATGCGCGAGATGGTCGCGGCGTGCCAGTCGGCGTGAACGTAGGGAAGCGTGCCCGAGTTGGTGCTCCCGCCGCCGCCGGTGGGAAGCCAGTTGGCGACGTTGATCCAGGTCTGGCCGCCGTCCTTGGTGATTGCACCGCAGAGGTTGCCGCCGGTGATCACCTGGTTGCTGTTGCCCGGATCGACAGAGATGGCGAGGTCGTACCAGCTCTGGCCGCCAGCGATATTCATATCGGCGCAGTCTCCGCTGGTATTGACCGGCAACGTCGACGCGGTGGCCGCGGCGGTCCAGCTCGTGCCGCCGTTGGTGCTCTTCATGATGCCCGCGGTCGCTCCGGCGTTGCACTCGTCAGCATTGCCCGCTTCGCCATAGACCACCGTGTTCGCGGGATTGGACGGATCGCCCGCGCCGAGGGCAATGCGGCCGATTTCTGTGGCAGCGCCCGTGAAGCCTGCGAGCGCGTTGGCTCCGCGCAGCGACGTCCAGTTTGCGCCCGAGTCGGTGCTCTTCCAGATATCGCCGAGATTGCCGAGAGTGCAGGTGGTGGTGCCGCCGCAGACGGTGGCCCCCGCGGGAACGCCACCGCCCCCGGACGGCGCGACCTGGCCAGGGTCGCAAGCCTGAACCCCCGAGGCGAGCCATTGCGACTTGCCATTCGCCGTTCCCAGATAGGCAAACGTCCAGATCGCTTCCTGCAGCGTCGCGCCATTTGGATTGGGCAGGTCGACGAGCGTGAACGTCGGCGTGGCGCTGGTGGCGTTGGTCGAGCGGAAGAGCGCAACGTCGGTGGCCACGAGGACCAGATTGGAATCGGTCGGCGAGACGCGGATATCGCGGATCTTCCCGGCCACCGCAAGAGGCGTGCTGCCCTTGGCTCCCGCGGGATAGTCGCCCTGGAGCTGGATCGGAGCGCTCCAGGTGGCGCCGCCGTCGAGCGAGCGGATCACCTGGCCACCGGACGTGTCGGCAAAATCGCCAAGACCAACCCAGATCGTATCCGGGCTCTGCCGGTCGAGATCCATCGCGCCGATGGCGAGGTTGCCGATCGTCTCGGTGATCGGGAGCCAATGCGGGCCACCGACCGTACCGTAATCGTAGGTCTTCCAGATCCCGCCGCCCGAGGTCGCGACATAGACGACGGCGGCGCTGCGAGGATCGACCAGGATGGTGTTGGGCCGGCCCGTATCATTGGCGATGTATTGACCGGCGTTGTATTCGAAGCGCGCGTCGGCGGGTCCGATGTTGACCCAGCTCTGTCCCGCGACACCCGCAGCGGAGTTCAGTCCGCCACGCTTTCCCGGCATCAAGTGGGCCCAGCGGCGTGACTCTTCCGCCGCGACCTGCGCGAGATGCTGCTGGTACGCCGCACCGCGAACGCCGTGATAGGCGAGGTCAGCGAGTCGGCGGCCGGAGGGATCGTCTCCTTCGCGCGCCTCTTCGCCTTCGTCGTCGGCGATCGCGGGGCGCGAAGAAACAGTGACCGTCTCGTCACCATTTCGGATGGCCTTCTCTGTGACCATCAACTGCTGGCGCCATTGGCCCAACCGCCAGCGGCGCACGGCCTTGGCCGCGGGTGCGGCAAACACGGCCGCAATGGCGACGACGGAGAGGATGCGAAGAGCGCGGCGGATTCGGGGGGACATCAGCGAACCTCCAGCTTGCCAATGGCGAAGTCATTCGGTCCGGCCACTTCGGATCCTGCCTTGTTGCGCAGGGAGGCGTGGAAACGGCTGCCGAGCGAGGCGCCGTCGAAGACCGTGCCGGTGGTCGCGGCGGACTTGAGATCGAGTTTGAGGGTGTAGAGGATCTGACCGGAGGTGAGGCTTGCGTCAGCGGTGACCGCTCCGGTGCCGCCGGCCTTCTGCGAGAGGCCGCTCGTCAGCACACCAGACAGAGGACCGCTCGAGGGGAGCGCGACCGCGATCGCAGCAGGGGCGCTGCCCGGATCGAGCGCGGTTCCCTTGGTGATGGGCGAGGCATCGAGCTGCACGCCGCTGCCCGCGACCGGAAGATTGAGCGCCACCGAGTAGCCCGTGAGCGCGGCGTTGACCACCAGATCGAGAACCACCGTCGTGCTGGTCGAGGCAGAGTTCTTCACCAACCTGACCTTTCCGCCCGCGGCCGGGTTCGTGTAGACGAGCGACGAGCCGCTGACCACCGTCACGGTGACGCCGCTCGAGGTCGCGCTGATCGACGCGGACGAGTCGGTAACGGTGATGGTCTGCGAGCCGCTGGTGGCGAACGTGGCGCTGAACTGGTGCGCGCCGTGATCGCCGGAGACGAAGTCGTACGCCGACGGGAGCGTCGCGCTCGAGTCGCTGCTGGTGAAGGTGACGTGACCTGCGTAGCCCGACAACGTCGCGTTCGAGGAGTCCTGCGCCGTGACGGTGAAGGTGATGGCCGTCCCTCCCGTCGCGCTGGCGGGCACGTTCGAAAACACGAGGTGCGCGAGCGCGGGCGCGCTCGAGACCGTGCTGCTGGCGGTGCAGGTGATTGAGTTGTTGTTCTGGTCCTTGGCCGTGACGGACTGGTGACCCGCGGTCTGGAACGTGATCGAAACGTCGCGCTCGCCCGCATCAGACGACGTGAAAGCGGAGGCCGCAGGCAGCGTCGCCGCACCGTCTGTCGAGGTGTACGCGAGCGTGCCGGTATAGCCGGTCGCCACGCGCGAATTGGCGTCGAGCAGCTTGACGTGGGCCGTGATGACGGCGCCGGCAGCGGTGTTCGCAGGCACGTTGGAGAACGCACAACTGGTGGCAGGGCCAATCACGACGGAGGTCGAAACCGTGCAGGTGGCACTCGTCTTCGAGAGCGAACCTGAACTCGCCGTCACCGTCTGCGCGCCGACGGTATTGAACGTGACGTTGAAGCTGTGCACACCCGCATCGCCGCTGGTGAAGGTGTAGTCAGCCGGCAGCGTCGCGGACCCATCGGTCGAGGCGAGATGGACGGTGCCGGTGAAGCCGGTGACGACACTGTTCGAGCCGTCGACCGCCTTGACCTGCACGCTGACACCCGCTCCGGTAGTCGCAGTCGAGGGAAGCGTGACCAGAAACCCGGTCGCCGTGTTCGGTCCCGGCTGCACGGTGACAGTGGCTGTCGCGGTGCTGCTGCCCGCGCTGTTGGTGGCTGTCAGCGTGTACGTCGTCGTTGCCGTGACCGGGCCGACAAATTGGCTCGACACGGTGCTCACGTCGCCGACGCCCTGATCGATGGAGAGAGCGGTGAAGCCGCCGGTGATCTGCCAGGCGAGCGTCGACATCGCGCCGCTGTGGACCTGGGCCGGCGTGGCGGTGAAACTCGTGATCTGCGGCTTCCCCGAGGTGTTGGGGATCGGGTCGGGCGAGCAGCCGAGAGCTGCAGCGGCGAGGGCAATCAGACAGGCCAGGCGTTTCACGGAGGTCCTTCCTTCCCGTTTCGGCTGAGGTCCGCTCGGCCGTGGGAGGCGGGAGGCTGTTACAGGCAGGCGGGCCGCGTGTCCATCCGCCGCCTTTCGACGCAAGCACGCCGCGTCGCTTCAATCCTTCGGCGCAGCGAAGGTCGACCTGCCAGAACGCAGACAACAACGTTCAGCAGGCGAATCTGATTTCAGCCACCGCGCGGCAGCGCACTCGACACGCGGCCGATCAGTCGGGCGATTGCAATCACGCGAGCGCCGCCGTCGTCGATGTCCTCGAGATTTCCCGGCTCGACCAGCAGCGTCCCGTCCTGGAGCCAGAGGCAGCCAAGCCGCTGCGCGGTCATGGTTGCTACGAGCTCTGCCAGCAGCTCCGCAGGCAGAGCGCGCAGCAACGCGGCGTTGCGCGCGATCTCGTCCGGAGGCCCCTCGAAATAGATGCCGGGCGCGAAGAAGACGCGCTGGTCCGGAACCGCCTTCTCCTCCTGATCCGGAACCTGGGCAGTGGCCTCGGCCCGGTGGTTGAGGTCGAACGTACCCTCGACCCCATCGGCCGCGACCACCACGGTCACAGAACCGGCACCGCCGTTGAGCGTGAGCTTGTGCGCAAGCCCGAGCGCCTCCCACTCGATGTCGATCTCGGTGTCCTCCTCGCGCTCGGTGAGCTTCGCGTCGGGGAGCTTCGCCGCGATGATGGGAGCGATCGCGTTTGCGAGCGGCCATTCATCGTCATCGTCGCTCTCAGGATCGCTTGTCCGCGACACGATCGTCGGCGCCACGCAGCCGCGCAGGTTCGCGAGTTCCGCCGTGAGTTGCAGCGTCTCCGCGAGCCAGGCCACCGGGTCGGGAATCTTGTTTCCCTCGTCGAGCATGCTGATTGAATGCTCGTGCGGACGCGATTGAATACTGGCGATGCGGTGCTGCTTGACCGTGGTGAGCAGCCGGCCCTGGAACGACGCCGAGAGCGCGTGGAACACAGCCGCTTCGTCTGTTGCACGCGCGCCCTCCACGACGATACCCGGCGCGAGCATGATCTGGCCGGGCGCTGGCTGGTACTTCGGCGACTCCATCGCAGGGGAGTATCGGAGATTCATCGCCACGATCGACCCGGCACAGCGCAGCCCAGCCCGATCCACCGCGCCGTCCATATCGATCACCAGGCGCAGCGGAAACCCACGCAGAGTGCCCGTCAGCGAGATCTCGTTGTTCTGCGGAGCCGCGACCGTGATCGCTCGCTCAACGCCCGCCGTCGTCGCTACCTTGTCGAGATATTCCTTGCGGCGCGAGAAGAGCGCTGCCTCCTCGTCGAGCTCTTCGAACCAGTTGGGCCGCGCGTTCCTGCCGAGCAGTCGATCAAGAAATCCCATGGTGCTTGTTGTTTAGCCGAAACGCGTCCAGCGCCCCAAGAGGAGAAGTGTTGGATGCGGCGGGAATCGAAGGCAAAGGGAGGCCGGCGAAGCGCCTTTCGATGCTTCTCCGCCAATGCGACAGTGTGCCGCGACAGAACTCCGGTCGGTGCGCCTACAGTGATGCAGGGTTGAGCGTCTGCCCGCGCAGCGAAACAGGCCGTCTTCCATTTTAATCCGGTCGGCAATAGCCCCTGCCGGCGGTGGCGAAAGCGGTGGACCGTGAGCCTCTTGCGCAAAAGCATGACGGTGCGCGCGATCGCTGCCCTGCTCGTCCCGGTCTCCCTCGGCCTTGCGGGATTAACCGTCTTCTTCGCCACGCATTCGCGCAAGCAGGCGCTGCAGAACCTCGAGGAGTCGTCGGAGGGCCTCGCTGTCGCTACCGTTCTCACGATTCAGAACGCAATGCTGAGCGGGGAGCCGAAGCACGCAAAGGAGGCGCTCATCTCGATTGGACAGATGAGCATCATCAAGCGGGTTTCCGTGCTTGATATCGAGGGGGATCTCTTCGCGGACAGCGCCGTGGCAAGCGATGCCGTGCCCGAGCGGAAAGAGGATCTCGCAGCGCTCAAGCGTGAGGTCGAGAAACTGGCAACCCCAATCGGCGAGCGCCGCGTCGAGCTCAACCATTCCCGGGACGGAAGCCCCTTCTTCCGCGCCATCGTTCCAATCCCAGCGCGCCAGGACTGCCTGCGATGCCACGACGGGTTCGCGGTCGGTGAGGCGATCGGCTTCCTCGCCGTGGACCGTCGCGCGGCGGCCGAACTCGATAACGTCGCGGCCAGTGTCCGGCACACCATTGCCTTGGGCGCGTGTGTTCTCCTCCTGCTCGCGCTCTCCATCGTGACGTTGATGCGCGGCCTCGTGAGACCGATCCAGCAGACCGTCGGCGCACTCGAAGCGGTCGCGGGAGGGGATCTCGGCCGCCGCCTTCCCGTCGATTCCGAGGATGAGCTGGGCCGCATGGCGACTGCATTCAATACGGCGACGCAAGCACTCGGTGACGCGCGTGAGCAGGCACAGCGTCTGGCGCTCACGAACGAACTCCTCCTGCGTACCGCCAGCGACGGGATCCATGTCCTCGACGTGAATGGAAACCTTCGCCAGGCGAGCGATAGTTTCTGCCGAATGCTCGGATATACCCAGCAAGAGGTCATGCAGTTGAACGTGTGCCAGTGGGACGCACGCTGGTCTGAGCAAGACCTCAAGAGCGAGGTGCTCCCTCGTCTGCTGCAACAGCAGGAGTTGTTCGAGACAAAGCATCGTCGCAGCGATGGGAAGATTTTCGACGTTGAAATCAGCGCCGCCGCGGTGGTCATGAATGGCGAGCGGCTGCTCTTCGCCGCCTCCCGCGATATCACCGAGCGGAAACAGGCGGAGGCTAATCTCAGGATTTCAGCTGCCGAGTTGGCGGAATCTAATCGCCTGAAGGATATCTTCACCGACGTGCTTCGCCACGACATCATTAACCCGGTCAGCGTTATCAATATGTACAGCAGCATCCTCATCAAGAAGGAGACGGATGCGGAGAAACTCCAGATCCTGCAGCGGATCCGGAAGACCTCGATGGACCTTCATGAGATGACGGAACATGCCGCCCGGCTCGCGCTGGTTACGGACGGCGAAGCCCTGGAATGTGTCACCGCGAATCCGGTCGAGATTCTCAGGTCGATGCTTCCTGACTTTGACCATCTGCGCTCGGCGAAAAACATTACGCTCACGGATCTATCCGGTGACGGGTTTCTCGCCAGCTTCAGTCCGATGATGAAGGATGTATTCGCCAATCTCATCTCGAACGCGATCAAATACAGCCCGAACGGGACGCACATTCATATCGCGGTGGAAGACCGGGGGGACTCCTGGCTGCTCTCCGTCAGGGATCAAGGCAATGGCGTTCCTGACGAGCATAAGGAGGGAATCTTTAATCGCTTCCAACGCCTGAACAAAGAGGGAGTCGCGGGAACGGGTCTGGGGCTTACGATCACCAGGGAGATCGTGATCCTTCACGGTGGCGAGATCTGGGTGGATGACAACCCGACGGGGGGAAGTATCTTCTTCGTGAAGGTGCATAAGAATCCGAAGGCTGCGCCGCGGAAGTTACGCGCCATCGCGTAGTCTCATGAAATGCACCCGTTGCGTCGTGAGCTTGCCCCGATCTCGTGGACACCTTCGATGTGAGGGAGAATCAGTCCATGGAACCGAGAAAGCGACGCAGTTTTACGAGAGAGTACAAGGCCGAGATGGTGGCGCTGTGGAAGCGCAGCGGGAAGAGCATCGGGGTGATTTCGAAGGAGATGGGACTGACCGAGACATCGCTGCGGGCGTGGGTGAAGCAGGCTGAGATCGATGCCGGGAAGGGACCGCCGGGAGCGATGACGACGGAGGAGCGGCAGGAGAATACGCGGCTACGTCGAGAGCTCAAGCAGATGACGATGGAGCGGGACTTTCTCCGAAAAGCTGCAGCGTTCTTCGCCAGGGGCGGAAAATGAGCTTCGAGCTCGTTACGGCGGAGGACGCGCACTACCCGAAGGCGCTGATGTGCCGGGCGCTCGGGCTCTCCCGCTCCGGGAATCATGCGTACGAGACGCGGGGGCCGTCGCGGCGCGCGTTGGAAGAACAGAAGCTCGACGTGTTGGTGGCGGCGATCTTCCGCGAGTTGAAGGGTCGCTACGGAGCGCCGCGCATCGAGAAGGAACTACGCCAACGCAACCACCGCACGAGTAAAAACGGGTGGCTGCGTCGATGGTGCGGCAGGGATTACGGGCACGGCCACGGCGCCGGTGGCGCCGTACAACGGACTCGAATCATACCCAGCCGATCGCGCCGAATCTCCTCGACCGGAACTTCACTGCCGAGGCGCCGGACCGGGTCTGGGTTGCGGATACAACCTACCTGCCAGTGCTCGGCGGCTTTATCTACCTCTGCGTGATCCTCGATTTGTTCTCGCGCAAGGTTGTCGGCTGGTCGGTCGATGACAGGCTCGACGCCGAGCTGTCCGGCGAGGCGCTGCGGCGAGCGCTCGCGGTACGCCAGCCCGCGCCAGGCCTGCTCTTCCACTCCGACCGTGGCATCGAGTTCGCGGCTGGAAGATTCCGCGACAGACTCGTCCGCGTCGGCGCGGTACAGAGCATGAGCCGCAAAGGCAACTGCTGGGACAACGCTGTCGCAGAGAGTTTCTTCTCTACCCTCGAGTTTGAGATGGAGCCGGGCCAAGCCTGGCGCTTCGCAGATGATGCACGGCTGGAGTTGTCCAACTTCATCGACGGCTACTACAACCTAAAGAGGCTCCACTCGAGCAACGGCTACCGCAGTCCGAACAACACCGAATCCGATTGGCGTTCTGAAGCCAGGGCAGCATAAACTCGGTGTCCACGAAAACGGGGCAAGCTCATCGCCTGCTGAATGCCCTGTCGCCGACTTGACGAGGTCTCCGTGAAACATGCTCTTCCCGCTCTCGCTGCCCTGCTCTTCGTTTCTGCCGCGCGCGCCGCTCCTTCCGCACCTGCGCCCGTCGCACCGATCCCTCCGATTGAGCCGAAGATCGCGCGCATGTTCGGCGGCGAGCAGGACGACGTCGCGTCAGCCATGCTCGTCGACGCGCAGGGAGACGCCTATCTGATCGGAGAGACCAGGAGCTTCTACGATAAGACCTATAATGACTTCCTGATCGTGAAGGTGAAGGCCGGCGGCTCGCTCGCCTGGGCGCGGACCTATGGCACTCCCGACGCCGAGCACATCTCCAACTATCTCGATGGCACACACGGAGGCTCTGCGCGCGCGGCCGCGCTGGGTGCGGATGGGAGCGTCTACGTAACCGGTTCGTCGATGGTGTCGGGGCGCCGCGATCCGGTCGCCGCGATCGTGTTCAAGATCACTCCGGACGGCGATCTCGCCTGGTCTCGAATCTGGCGGCCGGGCTGGGAGAACATGGCGAAGTTCTCCGCTGCGGGCAGCTGCGTGACGGTCTCTGGAAATCGCGTGTTCGTCGCCGGCCAGACAGGTGCGGGGCTCACCAACGAGGAGGGGATGATCTTCCTCGCGAGCTTCGATGCAGCCACCGGAGAGCAGACGGCCGTCGTGGCGTCCGATCCCAATCCCACCGTCAACGACCGCGTATTCTCGATGGTGGCCGATGAGAATGGGGTGTGGCTCGCAGGGTGGAATGGCAAGACCAACCGCGGCCAACTCACCCGCTTCTCGACCACCAACGACAACCTTGCCCTCGACTGGTCCAGGCAGATTCCGTTGCAGAATCTCGGCAGCACGCTCGCAGACATCGACAGGGACGCGGCCGGCAACCTGTATCTCGCTGCCGATATTCACGGCACGGAGACCTGGATCGAAATCCTCAAGCTCGGTCCCGATGGTTCCTTCAAATGGGGTCGGCGCTACAACGCTGGGGCCTCCAACGATAAGAACAACACCCGTACCATCCGCGTTCTCGGCGACAAGCTGGTGGTCGGCGGGCGCGTCGGACTCGGCGGTGCGCCGACCGAGGCGGATCGCAACTACGGCGATAGCCTCCTGCTCGTCTATACCCTCGAGGGGAAGCTTGTGCGTGAGCTGTACCACTTCACGGGGACCGCCAATGACGTGGTGGCGATGGACGCCGTCACCGGCATCGGCGCCTTCGGGAAGACGCTATACGCAGGCGGTTGGATCTGGCCCCACGGCAAGAATCACGTAGGCGAGTGGCGCGATCCGAACGGCTATCGGGTCAGCCACGCATCCGCGGAAACCAACGCGAGCGACTACGCGCCGATGAACGACGTTCATGCCTCCGCGATCGATCTGCCGAAGGCCGCGTCAAGGAAGGGAGAGGAGTTCAAGACCCTCGGGTGGAAGGACGTCACCGCCGCGATGAGTTTTGGAACCCCGAAGGAACAGAGCACCAAGGGTCACCAGACCCAGTTCTATCTATTCACCTTCGACGGGCTCCTCTAACAGCGTGACTTGCCGTCGCGCAGGCGCAACTCGTATCCGCCACTCGTTTGGTATCCACTGACGAGGATCACCCCCATAACCGTCGACGAGCCGAGGAGGGGAATTGAGTAATCAGACTCAGGATCGCCTCTTGACCGTCCTATCGCCGCTCGCCGCGGAGCAACGGCCCAGCGCGTTCGAGCCGGCCGCGCTTCATCCGCTCGCCATCGCGGCAGCCAATCAAGTTCGCGAATCGCTGCGCGCCGGATGGATCTCGCCCACCGTTCCCAGCGCTGTTCTCTATGGCCGCGACGGCGGCAAGATGTTCGGCGTCCTCGTCGTGCGGGCGCCGGATCAGACCATCGGATTTCTTCGCGCCTTCTCCGGACAGCTCGATGGAACCTGGGACATCGAAGGCTATGTGCCTCCTGTCTTTGATCGCGCGCGCCGCGAACAGACCGAGCCGCGCGGCGAAGCGGTGGTGCGAAGGTTCACCGCCCGGATATTGGCGCTCGAGTCTTCTACCGAGTGGGCCGAGCTGCGCTCAGCCGCGGCCGCATTGGCCCAACGCCACGCGCGCGAAGATCTCGCGCTGAAGCTCTGCCTGCGCGCCAACCGCGCGAGCCGCCACGACGGATCGGGTACCGCTGCCACCACGGGCCGCGACGACGAGACGGAGCACCGCAGGGAAAAGAAGCGGATGCGCGAGGAGCGGGAAGCGATCGAGCGAACGCTGGAGAGATTCGCGAGCCGCCTGCGCCGCATGAAGCAGCTTCGCCTTGCTGCATCGCGCATCTGCTCGAAGCAGCTCTACGACACGTATGCCTTTACCAACGCACAAGGGCAGTCGCGCACTCTCTGGGATCTCTGCGCGCCGAGCGCACCACCTTCGGGAACGGGAGACTGCGCGGCGCCGAAGCTGATCGTGCACGCGCTCCGCAATGGCCTTGCGCCGCTCGCCCTCGCCGAGTTCTGGTTCGGCAAAGCGCCACGCAGCGGAGGGAAGAGCGAAGGCAGCTTCTATCCGCCTTGCAGCGAAAAATGCGGGCTGGTGCTTCCATTCCTGCTGGGCGATCCGTCTGCCTCGGCTTGATACAGCGGCTGGTGCAGACGCACCGCGCGACAGAGCGGCAAAATGGTGGAGGCGGCGGGAATCGAATACGAGTGATGCGTCTAATGACGAAAGCCCATTAGGGCCTATTAACGCCCTTGAGCGCCGTAATGCCTCGGTGATCTCAGACTCGACGCGAGTTGCGTTGTCCGCTGAAACGCCTCAAGAGCCCGCAGCGTGTAACGGTGTGACGAGTGACATCCGCGCGGGCTTGGCATCGGCACTGGAAAAATGGGATTCCAACGCTGAGGTCTCAGAGCTGAGGCGCGCCCTGCTCTCTGTGCTCCAGGCATTAGAAATCTAGGCAACGCACCGGCATGATTCGCGTTGACGTGGAGCGATCATCAGCTATGGGCCACGGATCAAACGGCCCCGGTTAGCATTTTGAGATCCGCCTCGGCGATCGAGAGAGCAACTCGCAGCTTGGCTCGCTGAGCATCCAACTTCGCCACTTTCGGGCTCGGTAGCCCACGGGCAAGGACTTTCTTGATCTTCCCGAGGCGATCGCGGCACGCAGTCCAGTCAGCGAAGGTGCGCTCGATCTGCCGCAAGAGCCATCCGCGATAGGTCATGTCGTCGTCTCGATTTAGGTCCAGCAGGTCGATTGTCCAGGTCCCCGCAATCGTCCGGCTGCGAACCTCTACTTGGTGATAGCCCAAGTGATGCGACATCTTGTGTTGGCACGGGGCCGGAACGTAGACACCTCGTTTCAATTGCGTTGGTGTCGGCCAGAAGTCCCGCTTGCGGCTGTTGCAGGCATTGCAGCAGTAATAGAGGTTCGAGTAGTCCGCCTGCAGCTCTGGGAACCTTTTCTGCGGCTTATAGTGATCCACGCCGAACTCGTTCGGCGTTTTCGGACCGTCCGGCATCCTGCAGTAGACACACTGCCTGCCAAACTCGTCCCGCAAGAAGGGCTTGTACTTGCGGTAATCCGCGAACACAGGCGGACGTTGCTTGCGCACGTGCCTACTCCGCGGATACTTGAACGGGATCCGGCTCGACATCAGAGATCAGCGAGTAGCTCGTCGGTCTCGCTAAGGAGATCGTGAGCCGTCTTGGAACGCTCCGCCGCGGCGCTCAGCCGCTCGTAGTCGTCGGCGGTTACGCGGGGGAAATAGGCGGCCGCCCTTTCCGTGGCGATCAGCAGCCGAGCTGCTTCTTCGCGGGACAGCTGGCCCCGCACGTACTCCCGCGCAAGTAATTCCTGCCGCGCGAAAACCGCCCGCTCCGCGTCATCGACGCCACGCCCGATCGGCGATTTCGATTGGGTGGGTTCCTCAAAGATAGGCGCACCTGTCGTGTTCGCTGTCGCTCCCAGAATGTTGGGGGCGACCACGACAAGCGTCGCGGCCCAACTCGAGATCGCGTCTGCCGGCCGATAGGCTCGCACAAACGGCTTCAGCGTCTCTTCGCCTTGAGGGACCCGATATGGGGGCGTGCTCGTAACAGTGTTTGCCGGCACGATCAGTCCTTCCTTCCATCAGGAGATTTACTCATGTGTTCCCGAGCCCTGTCCCCGATCGCCCACTCGAACAGTCTATATGTCTGCTCGTGAAAGTGCGACAACATGTCCCGGAGTTGCCCGTTCTCGACATCCTCCGCGAAGAAATCTGAGTCGAGAAAGTATTTTTTTTGATCGACTGTCACGTTTGGGTCAAGCCCGTGTTGAAACATGAAGCCACTGCCCTTCCCGCACGTCCCCCGTATCTGCTGCCAGCAGAGGGTCGGGCGGCCGAATATCCCCTGCAGCAGTGGCGCACCAAGTGACTCGTTGATCCAACCGTCCAGTTGCGACGGTCCCACCGGGAGCGCGTTGATGTACCTGAGCCCAACACGAGTGTAGCGCGGCGTATCGAGGAGGTGATCGATCTGCTTCACGATCCAATAGAGCTTCCCGCTGAACTCGGCGAAGTTCACGTACTGGTTGGTGTCGAGCGAGATGCTTCCAGACTTCAAACCGACGCGCCACCGCCTATCCAACGACGAGAATGTGTGTCCTGTGGCCTTCTCCGCTTCGGAGCTGCCGATCATCGGAACGACGGTCACAATCTTCTCGTAGTGCGGATATTCCTTTCGCAGAGCCTTCTGAAAGGCGACTGGCTGCTCCGTCTCCAGCTCCAGGAGCGTCGGGAACCGGATCTCGCAGATAGCTTGTGCGATCAGGTTGGCGTTGTACTCTTTTTGTACACGCTCCGGGAGCACCAAGTCCTGTCCGCGGTCGGCCAACGTGCCCTCCCATCGATCGTATCGCAGCGCCGCAAGGCAGCATGCCGTCGGCGAACGCGTGTCGTCGCACAATCGAGGCCCCAACGCCAGACCGCCGCAAGTGGCGGTGTTCTTTTGCTATCCATTTCGAGCGCTGGCCCGCACTCCGCCAGCAGCCACAGACTGGCAGGCGAGTCTCTCGACCATTCGTACGACCAGCGGGTTCCCGTTGTCCGCGGGACCCCGCGCGCAACGCCACTGCCGTTGAGCCGAGTCGGCCGAAGAGAACCCGTTCAGCTGCTGTCTCCCGCGCGTGCTAACAGTCGCGCACGACGGTGAAGAGGCGCGCTGATCGAGCGTCTCCGAAGAGCAAGGGGCGCGACGATGGCGTGGTCTGCCGAATGGATAAAGGAAGCTCGGAAGTCGGCGGGCCTCTCCCAATCTGAACTCGCAGCGAAGCTCGGCGCTGCCCAAGCGCAGGTCAGCCAGTGGGAGACGGGCAAGGTTTCTCCCTCTGCCGACGCGATCGCGAAGCTGCAGCAGCTCCTCGGCAGCGCGGCCGCCGACACGCCGCCCGCGCCTGCGCCCACAGCATCGGGCCGCGCAAAGAAGCAAGCCGCTCGTCCCTCTGCCGACGCCGCCGCGGACATCGCGCTCCCCGCCGACGGCAAGCTCACCGTCGACGCCCTCGAGCGGTACCTCTGGTCCGCCGCCGACATCCTCCGCGGCTCGATCGACTCGTCCGACTACAAAGGCTTCATCTTCGGCCTCCTCTTCCTCAAGCGCCTCTCCGACCGCTTCGACGAGGAGTGCGCCGCGCTCACCGCCGCGGGCGACGATCCCGAGGATCGCGACAATCACCAGTTCTTCGTTCCCACGCGCGCGCGCTGGTCAGAGCTGCAGCGGGTCGCGACCGGCATCGGCGAGGCGCTGAACAAAGCCTGCTCCGCGCTCGAGCACGACAACGCCTCGCTCGATGGCGTCCTCGCCGGGATCGACTTCAACGACGAGCGCAAACTCGGCGACGCGCGCAATCGCGACGTCGTGCTCGGCCGCCTCGTGCAGCACTTCTCGAAGGTCGGCCTGAAGAACGAGAACCTCGCCGAGCCCGACATGCTCGGGCGCGCCTACGAGTATCTGATCGAGAAGTTCGCCGACGACGCAGGCAAGAAGGGAGGCGAGTTCTACACGCCGAAGAAGGTCGTCGAGCTGATCGTCGAACTCCTCGCGCCGACCGAGAAGATGCGCATCTGCGACCCGACCTGCGGCTCGGGCGGAATGCTCATCGAGTGCGCGCACTACCTCGAGCGGCACGGCAAGAACGCGAAGAACCTCTCGCTGTTCGGCCAGGAGAAGAACCTCGGGACGTGGGCGATTTGCAAAATGAACATGCTGCTCCACGGGCTGCCGGACGCACGCATCGAGAAGGGCGACACGATCCGCGATCCGAAGCTTCGCGAGGGCGGCGAGCTGATGCTGTTCGACCGCGTGATCGCGAACCCGCCGTTCAGCCTCGACGAGTGGGGGCGAGAGGTCGCGGAGAACGATCCGCACGGGCGCTTCCGCTTCGGCGTGCCGCCCAAGGGCAAGGGCGATCTCGCGTTCGTGCAGCACATGATCGCGACGACGAACATGAAGGGAATGGTCGGCGTCGTGATGCCGCACGGCGTGCTGTTCCGCGGCGGTGCCGAGGGTGAGATTCGCGCGGGGATGCTGCAGGAGGATCTCGTCGAGGCGGTGATCGGCCTACCGCCGAACTTGTTCTACGGCACTGGCATTCCAGCGGCGATTCTCGTCTTCAACAAAGCGAAGCGCGCTGACCGTAAGGGCATGGTGCTGTTCATCGAAGCGTCTCGAGACTTTCGCGAAGGCAGCGCGCAGAACTATCTGCGCGCTGAGGACGTCACGAAGATCGCCGGTGTGTTCCATGCATTCAAGGACGTCGAGAAGTACGCGCGCGTTGTGGGCGTCGCCGAGGTCGAGAAGAATGAAGGGAATCTGAATATCAGCCGCTACGTCGAGACCGCCGACGCTGTCGAGAAGATCGACGTAGTGGGTGCCATCGCGAAGCTGCGCGAACTGGAGGCCTCGCGCGGCGCGGCCGAGGCGCGGATGAACGGGTTCCTGAAGGAGCTTGGGTATGACGCCTGACGAGTGGCAATCGAAGCCGCTCGGGCGTCTGATCGCAGCTATTGCTGCAGGCGTGAGCGTGAACTCCGAGAGCCGACCGCGCGGCCTCGGGGAATTCGGTGTCCTCAAGACGAGCGCCGTGACGTACGGCGTGTTTCGACCAGAGCAAAACAAGGTTGTGTTGCCGACGGAGATTGATCGCCTCAAGGAATCGCCGGTTGCGGGATCTGTCTTGGTCAGCCGCATGAACACCGAGGCACTGGTGGGGGCCGCGGCATATGTGCCCGAGAACTTCGCGGACCTGTTTCTTCCTGATCGGATCTGGCAGTGCCGTCCCGATCCCGCCGTGGCTGACGGCCGCTGGCTCCATCAACTCCTGAGCAGCCCGCCAATGCGGCGACGGCTATCTGAGATTGCTGGCGGTACGAGCGGTTCGATGAAAAACATCGCGCAGTCTCGGTTCCTTGCTCTATCGATCTCCGCGCCGCCGCTCCCCGAGCAGCGCAAAATCGCCACCATCCTCTCGTCGGTGGACGACGCCATCGAGGCCACGCAGGCGATCATCGACCAGCTCCAGGTCGTGAAGAAGGCGATGATGGCCGAGCTGCTGACGCGCGGCCTGCCGGGGCGGCACACGCGGTTCAAGCAGACGGAGATCGGGAATGTGCCGGAGGAGTGGGCGCTCACGTCGCTCGGTGCGCTGACACAGCACAGCGCCTTTGGACCAAGATTCCCGTCCACTCTGTACGGCGACATTGGCAACGTCGGAAGCGTCCGAACGACGGACATCTCGGACGATTGGGAGATCGATTACACAACGGTGCCGAGAGCCACACTCGATCCGAGCGTCGTCGCACCGCACCGGCTTGTGGATGGCGATCTTCTCGTGTCTCGGTCGGGAACCTGCGGGGTGACGGTGGTCTTTAGGGCGCAGGCTGTCGATATGGTTCCTGCCGCGTTTCTAATTCGATTCAGGCTCCAGAACACGGTTGACCCGGAGTTTGTTCGCCTCGCAATGATGGAGCCATCCGCGCAAGCCCGAGTGCAATCACTGGCGGCGGGAGGGGTGCAGAAGAACCTGTCGGGTACCAACCTATCCACGCTAGTTCTTCCATTGCCTCCCTTGGCTGAACAGATCGAGATCGTAGCCGCCGTGGCGATCATAGACGCGCGTCTCCGGGCTGAGCGTCGGCTCCATAAGCAACAGAAGGAGGCCAAGTCCGCTCTAATGTCCGCCCTCCTCTCGGGCGAGGTCCGCGTGAAGGTCGACGAGGCAGCGGCGTGATTGCGCACGGCAAAGGCTGGAACGAGGCGAATCTCTCCGAGAATCCCGCCATCGATCACCTTCAGCGGCTTGGCTATGTCTATGCGACGCCCGAGTCTCTTGATGCTGAGCGCGAATCTGCAAAGGAGGTCGTGCTCACGCGCCGCCTCGCGGCTGCGCTGCTCCGGCTGAATCCATGGCTCTCCACCGACAACGTCCAGAAGGCCGTGCGCGCGGTGACGAACGTCCACGCTTCTTCGTTGATCGAGGCGAGCGAGAAGGTCCACACGACGCTCGCGTACGGCATCTCTCTCGAGCAGGATCGCGGCGACGGCAAGAAGTCGCACGACGTGCGGTTCTTCGACTTCGACAATCCCGAGCGCAACGAGTTCGTCGTCACGCAGCAGTTCGTCGTCCAGGGCACGAAGAAGCGGATCAAACCCGACATCGTTCTATTCGTGAACGGCATCCCGCTCGTGGTCATCGAGTGCAAGAGCCCGACGCTGGGCGAGGGCTGGAAGCTCGAGGCAACCGATCAGTTCGACCGCTACCAAGAGCTGAGCGAGCGGTATCACCAGCTCGGCGCGCCGAAGCTGTTTGAGCCGGTGCAGCTCCTCGTCGCGACCTGCGGACAGGCGGCGGTCTACGGCACGGTGACGACGCCGCACCGCCACTACGCGACGTGGAAGACGATGTGGCCGTCCGACGAGGAGGCGTTCACCGCCGGTCATGGCCGCGCGCCGTCGCCGCAAGAGGTGCTGTCCGAGGGGCTCTTGAAGCCCGCGAACCTCCTTGACGTGATGCGCAACTTCATCGTCTTCGAGCGCGATCCCTCGACAGGAAAGACGATCCGCAAGGTCTGCCGCTACCAGCAGTTCGGCGCGGTGAACAAGGCGCTGGCGCGCGCGCGGGCGGCGAAGAAGCCGACCGAGCGCGGCGGCGTCGTATGGGCGACGCAGGGGAGCGGCAAGAGCCTGACGATGCTCTGGCTCGCGCTGAAGCTCCGGCGCGGCGCGGTGGGCGACAAGCCGACCATCGTGATCGTCACCGACCGCAAGGATCTCGACGAGCAGATCACCGGGACGTTTCTCGCGTGTGGATTCCCGCATCCCGAGCAGGCCGAGAGCGTGCGCGATCTTCGCGAGCTGCTTTCCGGCCCTCTCGGGAAGACCATCCTGACGACTGTGCAGAAGTTCCAGGAGCTGCAGCAGCCGGGCGACGCCGGACGGCGCAATGCGCGCGAGGAGTTCCCCGAGCTGTCGCGGGAGTCGAACATCTTCGTGCTCGCCGACGAGGCGCACCGCACGCAGTACGGCGGTCTCGCCGCGAACCTGCGCAAGGCGCTGCCGAATGCCTGCTTCTTCGGCTTCACGGGCACGCCGATCGACAAGAAGGATCGCAGCACGCTCTCGACGTTCGGGCCATACATCGACACGTACACGATCGCGGAAGCCGTGGCCGATGGCGCGACGGTGCCGATCTTCTACGAGGGCCGACTCCCCGAGCTGCGGATCATCGGCAACAGCCTCGACGCGCTGTTCGATCGCGTCTTCGCCGATCGCACCGACGAGGAGCGCCAGGCGATCAAGAAGAAGTTCGCGACCGACGCTTCCATCGCCGCCGCGCCGAAGCGGATCGAGGCCATCTGCCTCGATCTGATCGAGCACTACACGCGGCACATCCAGCCGAACGGATACAAGGCGCAGGTCGTCGCCTGCTCGCGCGAGATCGCGTGCCTCTACAAAGAGACGCTCGACCGGCTGAACGGGCCGCAGTCGGCAGTCATCATCTCGGGCTCGAACAAAGACGACGATGCGCTCGTGAAGCATCACACGACGGAGGAGCAGCGCAAGGAGCTGACGAAGCGTTTCCTCAAGAAGGACGATCCGCTCTCGATTCTCGTTGTCTGCGACATGCTGCTCACAGGCTTCGACGCGCCGGTCGAGCAGGTCATGTACCTGGACTCGCCGCTGAAGGAGCACACGCTGCTGCAGGCAATCGCGCGCGTGAACCGGACGGCCGAGGAAACGAAGACGTACGGACTGATCGTGGATTACTGGGGCGTCTCGGTGGCGCTGCAGGAGGCGCTCGAAATCTTCACGCCGAAGGACGTTGAGGGCGCGCTGACGCCGATGGGCGACGAGCTGCCGCGCTTGCAGGCGAGGCACGCAGCGGTGATGCGCATTTTCGGCCGCGTGCAGGACAAGGACGATCTCAACGCCTGCGTGACGGTGCTCGAGCCGGAGGACGTGCGCGCCGAGTTCGAGGTCGCGTTCAAGCGGTTCTCGCAGTCGCTCGACATGATGCTCCCCGACGCGCAGGCGCTGCCCTACGTCGGCGATTGCCGTTGGCTCGGCAAGATCCGCGCGACCGCGGCGGCGAAGTTCCGCGACGAGCGCCTCGACATCTCAGACTGCGGCGCGAAGGTGCGGCGGCTCATCGAGGACGCCGTCGTCGCCGATGGCATCCAGCTCCTCGTGAAGCAGGTCTCTCTGTTCAGCAAGGACTTCGACGAGAAGCTGACCTCGCTGAAGTCCGATGACGCCCGCGCGAGCGAGATGGAGCACGCCATCCGCCACGAGATCCACGTCCATCTCGACGAGAACCCGGCGTTCTTCATCTCGCTGCGGGAGCGACTCGAGCAGATCATCGAGGACCGGAAGGCGCAGCGCATCGACGCCGCACAGCAGCTCAAGATGTTCGAGGTCATCGGCCGCGACGTGCGCGCGCAGTCTCAGGCTGCAGAGGAACTCGGGCTCTCCGAGACAGGCTTCGCTCTCTACGGGCTGCTCTTCCCTGCGATGCATCAGCGCGCCGCGGAGGGCACGCCAGCGATCGACGAGTCGAAGAAGGCACTCGCGTCGCTCCTCGAGGAGCAGCTCGCCCCGAAGGTCGCGATCGTCGACTTCGCGCAGAAGGAAGATGTGCAGCGCGAGATGCGGCAGATCATCAAGCGCCAGCTCCGCGCGGCCAGCTATCCCGCCGAGGTGCTCGACTCGATGGCCGAGAGCATCGTCGATCTGCTGAAGCGCCGGAACGGTCGATGACCGCTGCTGCGCACGTCGTGCAGTGGGGGCGGACGCCGATCCCGTTCGCGATCAGGCGCAGCGGACGGAAGAAGACTGTCTCGATCGCGGTCGAGCCCGGCGGCGACGTTGTCGTCACCGCGCCGAAGGCGACTGGCGTCGAGCGCCTGCACCGACTCGTCCGCGAGAAGGCACGGTGGATCGTCCAGCACCGCCGATTGACCGAGGATCTGGAACCTGCGCCCGCTCGTGAGTTCATCAGCGGCGAGACGTTTCTCTATCGGGGGCGACAGCACCGACTCGTGGTTACGAGCCATGCGGGTGCTCCCGAGGTGAAGCTCGAGCATGGCCGGTTCGTCGTGCGACTGCCGAGATCAGCGCGCGCTGCAGCCCGACCTGTCCTCGTCAACGCCGCGATGGTGAGCTGGTATCGACGCCACGCGGAGAGGATGCTCCCGGCGCAGGTGGCCGCTTGCGCGCGCAGCCTCGGACTCAGCTCCGTGCCGGTGCAGATCGTGGCGCAGCAGAAGCGGTGGGCGAGCTGCACTTCAGCGGGATGCGTTCGTATGAACTGGCGGCTCGTGCAGGCTCCGCCGCGGCTCGTGGAGTACGTGGTGATGCACGAGCTGACGCATCTGCGCATCCCGAGCCACGGAGAAGCCTTCTGGCGGGCGCTTGGCCGCGCTCTGCCGGGCTATGAGATGCGACGGGATGAGCTGCGCCGGCTGGGGCCACGGCTCACTTGGTAGACGTACCTTGGGGGGGCCGCCATTGATGTCGCACGAGGAATCGGCATCACAGGAGTCGCTCTGGACGATCTACGTTCGCTTGTGGGGGCGAGCCGAGGGTGCTGGGGCCTATGTGAAGTACGAGGCGCACGCCCCATTCGGAGAGGCTGGGTGGTTTCACCCTCACGTCGACGAACCGTCTCGAGGTCCAGAGATTGTAGTCGTGCGCGCGCACTACGAGGAACGCAGCGCACCAACCAAGGGGCGTACCGACAAGACGCCGGTCAGCCTGATGCTTGAACTCTGCACACTGGCGCACGAGGTAGGGCACCTCCGCTCTTGGCTGAAGGGCAACCGAACCAAGGAGTACGAGTCGGCGCTGCTGACGATGGGAGGCCGGTTGGCGGCGGTCCCGCGCAGAACGCCCCTCCTCGATTCTGGCGATCGCTTGTTGATTGAGAACGAAGAAAAATCAGCATGGCAGTTGGGTCGGCGGGAACTTCGCGACCTTGGCTTCGTCGATTGGAATGACTTCGATACCGCTGAGCGCGCAGGGCTTGCTGTCTATGCGGAGATCCTTGGCTAGGTGTCTGTATCCGGGGCAGGAGGTCCCCTGATACGCGCACCCGCCAGCGGGATCGCGTCGTCCTGCCGCTGCGCACGAACGCGGCCCACCTCGTTCGATGGCATCCCCTTGCAGCGCCAGCAGTGCCACTTGCCGTGCTGTGTCGTCTAGTGTATACAGTGAGTTCTTTCGGACGACAGGAGAGTCGCTCATGACTCGCACGATCGCATATCTCCGAGTGTCCACCGACAAGCAGGCGGACAAGGGCGTCAGCCTCGATGCGCAGCGCGCGAAGGTCGCTGCTTACGCGCAGCTGTACGATCTCGAGTTGTGCGAAGTCATCGTCGACGCGGGCGAGAGCGCCAAGAGCCTCGACCGACCCGGTCTGCAGCGGGCGCTCGCGATGCTCAAGGCGGGTAAGGCAGACGCGCTGTTGGTCGTGAAGCTCGATCGTCTCACGCGCAGCGTCTCTGACCTCGGTGCGCTGGTGGAGCGGTACTTCTCGCCCGGCAAGGCCGCTCTCCTCTCGGTCGGCGAGCAGATCGATACGCGGAGCGCCGCGGGCCGCCTCGTGCTCAACGTGCTCGCCAGCGTCTCTCAATGGGAGAGAGAGGCCATTGGTGAACGAACGGCAGTCGCCATGCAGCACAAAGCGTCTCTCGGCGAGTACACGGGCGGTGCCGCTCCCTTCGGATTTCGGCTCGCTGCGGATGGCGAGCACCTCGAGCAGCTACCAGCAGAGCAGGCGCTGCTCGCGGAGGTTCGTGAACTGCGTCGCGCCGGGCTCCCGTTTCGCCGCGTGGCCGGGGAACTGACCAAGCGCGGGCGCGTCAACCGGAACGGTCGGTCATTCGACGCCGCACGGCTCTGCCGAATGGTGGCGGAGTGAAGCGACGGCGCACAGCGAAGGTCGTCGACCTGCCCCGTGTGCGCTCCTCTCTGGCTCGCCTGGATCGGCTCGCGGAGCAGCACCCGGAAGTATTCAGACTCACAAATGAAGAGTGGCGCGACGTGATCGTGCAGGAGGAAGAACGAATGGCAGTCTCGAAAGTGGTGGCCGTACGGCTGCCGGATGCGCTGCTCGCGCGCGTCGCCGCTCACTCGAAACGATTGATCGCGCTCACGGGCTTGGAGCCGTCGCGATCCGAGGTGGTCAAGCTCCTCGTCGAGCGTGGCCTCGCCTCCGTCGAGCAAGCAGCGGCCGAGGTGGAGAATGCGAAGTCGCGGAAGAAGTGACGCACGGACACATGCAGACGCCGCATGTGCACGCAGCTGCGAAGCGCGACGAGTTCCCCCTGCACTGCGCATCCAATGCAAGGCGCTAATCGCTGCGCGCTGCGGCTCTCGCCGCTAGACGTGCAGCGAGGAACGCTGGCGGTCAACCGTGTGCGGGTTTTTGCCTCGAGTGCAGCAATTGCATCCTTCTTCGTCGCACAGGATGACCTCATGCGGTTCAAGGACGACAGCCGGACGGGTCGTTGAGCAAGCCGCCGAAAAATGACGGCCAAAGCATCCGGCGCAGCGTGGTCCTGTAACATTGTCCAGGAGGAGCATCGACGATACGTTGTTGAAATACCTTTGATTTCGGAGATTGTGCATGGACAACACGCCCGCGAAATCTCGTGCACAAACTGATGCACAAGCGTGGTGGACGCCACAACGAAAGGTCGCGCTGCGCCTCACGCTTGAAGGGGACGGGCAGTCGCAGATCGCGAAGAAGATCGGAGTTCACCGGCACACCGTCGCCGCGTGGCAGATTCATCCGGCTTGGTTAGATCGCGTTCGGCGCGAGCTGCTGGAAAAGCAGACGAGATCAGCGTTGCGGCGAGCCCACACAGCGGAGGCGATCGCGTGCAGGCTCGAAGAGCTAGTTACGAGGGGACTCCAGAAAAGAGATCTCCGGGTCGGTGAACTCCAAGTCCTCCTCCGCGAGCTGCGCGAGTACAGCAAGATGGAGCGTGACAACTTCGAGCAGAGATCGACCTCCTCGTTGCCACCGCGAAGGAGATACCTCTCAGAGAAGAACCATCCAGCGCCAGCGTGGGCCGCTCCGATGCCAACGCCAGAAGAATCATCGCTCGCCCGAGAGGGGTTTCGCCGGTTCCTCCGTGGAGAAGCAGGCCCGTCGGCCGCGAAGATCGGACCCGATCCTTCATGATCGCTTCGCGCCATCCTCGGTATCGCCGGGAAGAATCGACGCTCGTTACTGCCGAAGATCGGAAGCCCGTGAGTCTAGGTTCCCTGAACTGCGCAATAGACGCGTTTATTTTTTTGATCGGATGACCGCCCATCGCTGAGCAGGCATCCGTTGCCGTCGCGCACGAGATCTACCGTGCGAGTCGGCGCACGTTCCCCAGGTCGCTGAGCGTCGCAGTTATTCGCTGGAACTCGAAAGCGGGCTTCTTTGTTGTCGCCTCGAATCCGACAACGACGCCGCAGTCAACCAATAGGAACGGAACCTTCAGTTCCTGCGAATATTCGCGCACCTGATCCAAGTCTGGGCCAGCCCAAGACGGCGCGGCTCCCCGTATTCGTTGCTTTGCTTCGATTAGAA
This sequence comes from uncultured delta proteobacterium, assembly GCA_903911145.1. GTDB lineage: Bacteria > Myxococcota > Myxococcia > Myxococcales > 40CM-4-68-19 > CAIWCD01. The sequence continues at coordinate 33,031 of CAIWCD010000027.1, forward strand.
GCGCTGGCCTGTCCTCCTGATAGATGACGTAGTCCGCGATCCCACCGCTCATCATCCGGACTTGTTGCTTGAGTCTGTAGCCAGCCTTGACATGCAAACCGGCCAACCGCAGTAGGGGGCCGATGACGTTTTGTTCGACATCACCCTCCAGTCGAAATGCGCCGGTTGGGATCGTTCGCCATTGCGCAAGGGTACTCCGGCTGGGGTTGGGAAGGCCAACCCGGCCCCACACTTTTGTATCGAGAATCGAGGGGCGTTTCTTTGAGTACACATCCGAAGCTGGGCGTGCTCCGCGCAGTAGCCGAGCGGCCGCCTTGGGGGTTATGGGCTTGCCACTACGTCCGCGAAGATTCTGTGGCCCGCCAGCGGCCTTTAACTCCGCGAACGAGATTGGAGCGATTCGCGTTGGCGGCTGCAAATCACACCACCACTGATGTTGATTGACACCGGTGAGCGCATTCACCGCGATGTCGTTGGCCCAATAGGCACCACTGAGCGCTCTTGAAACGAACTGGATGCTCTTGGAGGGCGCAACGAAGTAGATGAATACAAGGTCTCCTGCCTCAACCCAAGGGCTGCAAGTCCAACGATAGGATTGTCCTTCCTCCCACGCTTTCGCCACGACCTCGTCGCTGTCGAACGATTTCTCGTCCCCAAGTAGGAGCCACGCGTTTTGAGCAATCGAGCCAGTCCCGGCCCCTTCGGGATTGAAGCCACTCAAGGTGAGCACTTGCTCATCGTAGAACGTGAACCCGTCCTTCCACCCGCCGGTGGCACTCCCCGCCTTGTCCTCCTCGTCCGGGCAGTAGATCGTAAGGCGGTTCTTCTTGATCACGACCTTGACTGGGACCTTCGAGAGTTCCGCCCAGAGGAAGTAACTCCCCGGCGTCTTCGTGCTCGCGGAGAAGCCCCGCTTCGCGGCCTCGCCCGGCAGATCGAAACTTGCTGCCGTCTCGGTCTTGGAGACTCTTGCGGACGTTCTAGCCTTCGCCCTCATGCTCTTCGTGTTCACGCGCTTGCTCCCTCGCCGCTTCGGTATTGAGGAATACTGGCGACGCCCGCCAAGACTCGTCTCGTCCCCTGCACTCTTCTCGGTGACCTCCTCCGGTTCTCCGTAGGGAGGCGGGTTGAAGATGTGCTCCATCTGAACCGTGTATCCAGTTGGGCTGTCGTCGAGGTACTTGATCTCGAAGATTGGAGGCCAAGACGTGTCGTCCGCCGAGCCACATTCGGCGCAGAGTGCTCGGTGGCTCCCCTCGGTTGTTCGTGCTTTGGGAATGCACTGTTTGCAGATCAAGCGGTCGCATGTGCCGTGGCATGAAACCGCATTGTTAGCGCTCACCTTGAGGGCACAGATCGCGCATCGTTTGAGGGTCCGCATCACGCGATCTCTTCGCCGGAATAGAAGGCGTCAAAAGCGGAGGACTCGACCACGAACGTGCGCCAGCCAGCTTCGCGCAGCGTACCGACGGCGGCGGAAAAGGCTCCCTCCGCACTCACCGCGATGGCATCGCCGATGATCACGAGTTGGACTCGCAATGATTTCAGCGGCGATGTTGGACGGGCAGCGATCAACCGCATCTTGCGACGCGCGCTAGCCATCCCGCGCGCAATCGCATCAACGATCGCTTCGTCACCCTCCATGCAACATACAACGGGATCGCCACTGAGAAACGGATGGTGAAAGGTCTCTCCATCCGCGCCGAGGGCTTCGTCGAGTCGAATCCGAACAACGCCAACGCGATCGCGATCACGGATCGACAACAATGAGGTAACGACGCGATCGGTGAGAATGGCGGACTTCTCTGCTGAGTCTTCTCCGAAACACGTAAACGCCACGCGGGCGAGCGCCTTCCCTGCGCTGGGCAGCACCGGCAACGCCGCAACGTCTTCCAGACCGAAAACGCGCATCGGTGCCCGCTTCGCTTGCGAAGATTGCGCGCCAGCCGGGATCGTCTGTGTCTTCGCTGCCATTGTTCCTCCGTCCAGAGGCAACAGTAGTGTCCCCCTCCGACACGCACCGATAACGGAGCGACGCGAGATCAACATCGCCGCTCTCGCTAACACGACAGACCCTGTCATATTCAACAGCCCGCGTCCACGCGACGGTCGCTCCCGTGCGAAGCGATCGTGTGCGGGACCTGCTGCGCCATCTGGGCGCGAACGTTTGCCGCACGCGGCTTCGCCGAGGCTTGACGCAGGCTGAACTCGCCGAGCTGGTTTCGATGGAGCCGCGCTCGCTTCAGCGTGTCGAATCCGGGGCTACGTGTTCGATCAAGACGGTTGCGGCGATCGCGGATGCGCTCGAGGTTCCTGTCGCGAGACTCTTCTTCGAGTCTCAAAAGGCACCCCGCGCGCGCCGTCCGGGTCGGCCGAAGAAGCGGAGCGTTTGACGGAAGAGGAGCGATCTCGTCGGGTTGACCATGGGGAGAATGGCTTCATGCCGCGAAGACGAATTCCTGGACGTGTCGTGCCTCGCACACCGCCCGAGTTGTCGCGCGGGCTCGTAGCCCTTCTGAGAGAACAGAATGTCCTTCGCCGGCAAATTCGCAAAGTGGGGCGTCTCGACGTTGTTGGCGGCCCTGCGTTGCTCGATGATCCCGTCGCAGGTGTTGGCCGGGAAGATCCAACTCAGTCTGGGACGCCCCTTGGGGAGATCCTGGCGAAGAAGAGTCCCGGCCCCGGTGCGCCAGTTTCTGAGATCGTGCAGCGCGTGATGCGCGAAAGACGGCTCGCGACCATCAACTACGTTCTTGAAGAGATATCGAACCGATTCCCATGGGGGCTATTGGATATGTTCTTCCGCTCCAACTCCGATGAAACGATCATCGAAGCGTGGATCACGTTGAAGGGGATATTTGATGCCGTAGAAAGTGACTTGGCAACGCGTGAATCGTACAAGGCGCTGCTCAACGCACGAAAGAGCCCATTCAAGCGAACACTCGCGGAGTGGGCCCTAGACTTTCCGAGAGTTGGGCTCCGAGACAACAACCGACCGCGCCCAGCGAAGGAGCGAGTCGATCGTGTACTGAAATCTGTCGCTTCGGCCCTGGTACAGGAAACGCTTTTCAGCACAACAGAAAGTGGCTCCGGTCGAGTGAAGGCAACTCAGCTGATCATCGCCGATCTAATGGACCTCGATCCCAAGACAGTCCAGAAAATCGTCGACAGCAACGCTTGCTCGGTATTCGACAACCATTTGGAAAGGCCTCCGAGCAGGCTCATGCGGGATCTTCTCGCTCGCGCCAAACGTTCTGCCGGAACGAGCAGAAAAGCGCTAAAGCGGAGAACGAAAACCAAGACTACAAACGTAAAGAA
>CAIWCD010000028.1 GCA_903911145.1 uncultured delta proteobacterium
CGGGTTGGATTTGAACCAACGACCCGCGGATTAACAGTCCGCTGCTCTGCCAACTGAGCTACCGAGGAACAATCGGGGCGCGTTGGTACCCGCTCGACGGGGTGAAGTCAAGAACTTCGCTGCGCGCTTTGGCGCCGCCGTCCCGTCAGCCGACCGCGCCGTGTTCGAGATCGCCTGCGGCCGCGTCCTGAGTGGTCGTGAGCGCGCTGGGCACCCACGGCTCGTCCGGGCGCGGATCGCCGAGCACCACGGGCGTGCCGTCGTAGCGCATCCGCTTGCCCGGCCAGATGTACGCGCGCGCGGCGTACGGAAGCAGCGCCGGCAGGTTCAGGCGCGGGTCGACATGCGGCTCAACCAGCGCGGCGTGCTGCTCGCGCAGAACGCTCCAGTGCATGCTCGGCTTGAGGTGGTGAAGCCCGTGAAAGCCGTTGTTGAACGTGAACCAGTTGAGCGCACGCCCGGTGAAGTTGCGGCTGTGGTTGTAGTCGTGTTCCGGGTCGCAGCCCTCGTGCTGCACGAAGTTGACGCCGGTGATTCCCCAGACTGCGTATTGGTGTGGAATGAAGACGAAGAGGAGAAACTTCTTCCAATCAAGCAACAGCAGCGCGGCCATGAAGAGAATGAAGATCGTCGTCTCCAGCATCAGTTGGCGAAACCAGCGCGGCCGCCGCGTGCGCATTGCCTTCGCATAGTCGAGGTTATCGCGGAAGATCGCGCCGCCGACCACGCTGCTGAAGAGAAGCTGGTTCAGCAGATTCCAATCAAAGCGCATCTTATCGGTGCGCATCCGATCCTTCGGCCCCTGAAGATATCTGTGATGGCTCAGGTTATGGCCGGGAACGAACATGCTGACGGGATGACCATAAGTCTGGGTTAATGCCACCTGAAACCAGCGATTCATCTCCCGGTTGCGGAAGATGGGCACGTGCACGGTGTTGTGCGTGATGACCGCGCAGAAGAACGAGAGCAGGCAGAGGGCAGGGATGAGCGGCGCGGTCGACCACCAATGCAGTGGCAGCAGATAGGCGAGCGCGAGGAGCAGATAGTATCCAGCGACAAACGCGAGCGTGCGGCGGTCGGCGGTGTAGCGAAGCATCGAAAGACCCTCAGCCAGGTGAACATCGCAGATCGGCGCGTCTCTACGGCGCGACGACGGGTGCTCTGCTATAGACCCGACCGCGGAAAATCAAGCCTGCCTTGCGGAGTTCTCGTGCTCGCCAAAATCCTCCTCGCAATCGTTGCGGTCGTCCTGGCCTTCTCGCTCTACGTCTCGACGCGGCCGGGAGAGTTCACGGTGCTGCGCACGACGCGCATCGCCGCCGGGCCGCAGCTTGTCTATTCCCAGATCTCCGATTTCCACCAATGGCCTGCCTGGTCGCCGTGGGCGAAGCTCGATCCGGCCATGAAGACGAACTACGAAGGTGCGCCGAATGGAGTGGGCGCAATCTACGGATGGTCGGGAAACGACAAGGTCGGCGAAGGGCGCATGACCATTACCAATGCGCGCGCGCCCACGCTGGTCCAGATCAAGCTCGAGTTCCTCAAGCCCTTTTCGTTCACCAACGAGGCGACCTTCACGCTCGTTCCCGATGGAACAAACACCATTGCGACCTGGGCGATGAGCGGCACGCAGAACTTCGTCCAGAAGGCGTTCAGCCTCTTCATGAACATGGACAAGATGGTCGGCGGGGATTTCGAGAAGGGGCTCGCGCAGCTCAAAGCAGTCGCCGAGGATGCGGCGGTCAAGACGCTCGCGCCCGCTCCTGGCGCGGCCGGGAGCACGCCGGCGCCCATTGCAACCGATTCCCGGACCGCACCCGCGGCGCAGCGTTAACCGCGGATTAAGCTCCGTGTTCATCCACGGAGTCATCCCGGACGGGACCCGGTTCATCCTCGATTAATCGACCGCGGGCCAGGCGCGGGCGAGGATTGCGCTGGAGTCGACGCTCGCGGGCAGCGCGCCGAAGGAGCGTCCCCAATCTCCGGCAATGCGCGTGGCGCAGAAGGCATCGGCGAGCGCTGCAGGCGCGTGGCGCACGAGCAGGGAGCCTTGCAGCGCAAGCGCCATCCGTTCGACGAGCGAGCGGGCCGTCGCCTCCGCGGGCACCAGGAGATCGCGTTCAAGTTGCTCGCGGTGCGCATCGAGTTGAGCATTCGCACCGCGCGCGAGCCGCAACTCGGCGACCAGAGCTTCCCCCGCGCGCGGCTCCTTGGCGAGCGCGCGCAGCACGTCGAGACAGATCACGTTCCCTGAACCCTCCCAGATCGAATTGATCGGCGCCTCGCGGTAATGGCGCGCGAGCGGCGACTCCTCGACCATTCCGCTGCCACCGATACACTCAACCGCCTCGGCCGCCAGCGGCGCGGCCCGCTTGCAAACCCAATACTTGCTGATCGCAGTTGCTATCCGGCGAAATGGCGCTTCCGACTCGTGATCGTATGCGTGCGCGAGGCGCAGCGAGAGCGTCGTCGCTGCTTCCGATTCAATCGCGATATCCGCGAGCACCGCGCGCATCAACGGCTGGTCGAGCAGCTTCCTGCCAAAGGCGGAGCGATGCGAGGCGTGATGGGCCGCGTGCATCAAGCAAGCGCGCATCGTTCCCGCAGCGCCGAGCACGCAATCAAGCCGGGTATGATTCACCATCTCGAGAATGGTCGGAACGCCGCGCCCCTCCTCGCCGATCAGCTGCGCCCAGGCGTTGCTGAATTCGATCTCGCTCGAGGCATTGGAGCGATTTCCGCACTTATCTTTTAATCGCTGGATATGGAACGAATTGCGCTTGCCCTCGGGCGTCCAGCGCGGCAGGAGGAAGCAGGACAGTCCGCCCTCGGCCTGCGCGAGCACGAGGAACGCGTCGTTCATGGGCGCCGAGCAGAACCATTTATGTCCGGTCAGGAGATATTCGCGTCCCGGCCCGCGCGCCGCAATCGCGACAGCGCGCGTGGTATTGGCGCGCACGTCGCTGCCGCCTTGCTTCTCGGTCATCGCCATTCCGAAAAGCACGCCGCGCTTATCCCGTGCGGGAATGAAGCGCGGATCATACTCGCGGGAGTCGAGCCGCGGCTTCCACTCCGCGAGGATCTCCGGCTGGCGCGCGAGCGCCGGCGTCACCGCATAGGTCATGGATATGGGGCAGCCGTGGCCCGCTTCATTGACCGCACCGAGCATCATCAGGGCCGCGCGCGCAACGTGCGCGCCGTCGCGCGGCTGCTTCCACGGCGACGAATGGATTCCCGCGGCGACGGCTTCGCGCATCAATCGATGCCACGCGGGATGGTACTCGACCTCATCGATTCGATTGCCGTGACGATCGTGGCTGCGCAGCCTGGGCAGATTCTCATTCGCCTGTGCGCCCGCGAGCTGCATTTCGACGCTGCCGCACAGACGCCCATAGCGCTGCGTCGCTTCCGATGCCCACGCTGCGCCCTCGCGCACGAGGCCTTCGCGCAGAGCCGCATCGAGCGCGAAGAGATCGACGTCGCCGAGCAGCGGTGGTTGGTTCAAGACCTCGTGGGTTGTGCTGCCAACTGAATGGCCATTCATTTTGCATCTGCCTGTCGTGCAACCGACGCGATGCGCGCCTCGGCGGCCGCCGCATCGCCGAGATATCGCGGCGCCTCGGCCAGCTTGAACTGGGCATCAAATCGATAGATGCGCGGAATCCCGGTCGGCACATTCAGCTCGGCAATCTCGGCATCCGAGATGCCTTCGAGGTGCTTGATGAGCGCGCGCAGAGAGTTGCCATGCGCGACGATCAGCACCGTCTTTCCGCGGCGCAGCTGCGGCGCGATGCGATCGAACCACCAGGGCAGCGCGCGCGCGACCACGTCCTTCAGGCACTCGCTGCGCGGCAGCTGGTCGGGGGCGAGCTCGCGATAACGCGGATCGCGCGCGGCCTCGTCGTTCTCGATCGGCAGTGGCGGCGGCGGCACGTCATAACTGCGCCGCCAGAGCTTGACCTGCTTCTCGCCGAACTCGGCGGCCATCTGCACCTTGTCCTTGCCCTGCAGCGCTCCGTAGTGACGCTCATTGAGGCGCACGCTGCGCGAGATGGGCAGCCACGACAACCCCGCCTCGCCGAGCGCGATCTCGCAGGTGCTGATTGCGCGCGTCAGCAGCGATGTGTGCACCTCATCAGGCAGGATCTTCGCCTCGCGCAGGAGCGCTCCTGCCGCTCGCGCTTCGTCGCGGCCGCGCTCGGAGAGCGGCACATCGACCCAGCCAGTGAAGAGGTTCTTTGCGTTCCAGGTGCTCTCGCCATGTCGGAGGAGGATCAGCATGCGCCGATGCTACTGCGACTTCGTCTGCGCTGCGCGCGTCAACAGATCGCAGCGCTAACGAACGCCCCGCTCGAAGAGATACGACGCATATCCTTTGTCGGTGCCCTGGATATGGTCGACGAGCCATCGATAGAGGAAATCGAGCAGTTCGATCGACAGCGCGGAGCTTCCGGACTCGAACTTCTCCTTCAGCGCGACGACGGTGTCGGTGAGCTCCTGGTGTCGCTGCGCATGTTCGCGTCCGCCGGCATAGCCATGCTTCTTGAAGAGCTGCTCTTCATATTCAAAGTGTCGCCGCGTGTAATCGACCAGGTTGGCGAACGTCGAGGAGAGCACGTCGTGCGCCTGCCGCGTCTTCATCGCCTCGTGCAGCTCATTGATCAGCGCGACGAGCGTCAGGTGTTGCTTGTCGATCGAATCAATCCCGACCGACATCTGGGAAGTCCACTCGACGAAAGCCATCGTGTGCACACCGAAAGCCGTGCCGTGAGCGTCTCCCTCGCGGCGCGGCTCCTCTCTGGCGCCGTGCGATACGCCCTCAATGCAGCTCAAGTCCAGCCCGCCTCAGGCCGCGACCGCCGCGCCTTCGCGCAATCGGCGACGGAAGATCGCGAACACCACCAGCGCGCCGACCAGACAGAACAGTCCGCCGAGTTGAAGTGCGAAACCGGAATTGGTCCGCTCTGCCACGGCGCCCATCCAGAAACTGCCGAGCGGCATGCCCCCACCGAAGACGAGCGCCCAGATCCCCATCAGACGGCCTCTGAGATGATCTGGACTCTGCGTCTGCACCAGACTGTTTCCCACGGAGAAGAAGAGAATGATTCCGAAGCCCGCGCAGAAGAGCAGCACTGCGGCCGGGAGAAACTGGTGCATGGCGCCGAACGCGATCATGAAGAGGCTGTAGAGAACCGCGCCGATAAAGAGTGTGCGGCGGCGCACGATCCTCGCGCCCTGGAACGCGACCACCAGCGACGCGGCGCAGGCGCCGGCACCATTGACCGCAAGCAGCCATCCATACTGGGTCTCGCCCAGATGCAGACGTGAGACGACGAACGCGGACATCTGACTCTGATAGGCCCAGCCGCCTGTTCCCATCACGGCCATCAAGGCGATCGCAGTTGCGACGCTCGGGTTGGTGCGCAGATAGGCAAACCCTTCCAGGGTATGTGCCCAGCTGGCTTTGATCTGCTTCGGTTCGTAATGCGATGCCGGCAGCTCGATCTTGTGGAGTGCATAGAGAACCGCGAAGTAGCTGAGGGCGTCGAGCAGGAAGCACCAGGCCGCGCCAACCGTTCCCAGGAGCAGACCACCGATCGCGGGGCCGACGATTCTGGTCGTGTTGACCATGGCGCTGTTGAGCGCGATGGCATTGACCAGATCCTTCTTTCCAACCAACTCCACCATCAGGGTCTGTCTGGCCGGCATCTCAAAGGCTGTGGAGAGACCCCAGAGAAGTGCAAACACCATCAAGGCGCCGACGTGTACGGGGCCGAAGATGAGCATGAGCCCAAGACCTGCCGAGGAGAGCAGGGAGAACCAACTCGTGACGGTGAAGATCCGGATCTTCGGGATTCTGTCTGCGAGCGAGCCCGCATAGGTCGCAAAAAGGAGCAGCGGAAGTGCGTTGAGCATGAAGACGATGCCCAACAGAAAAGCCGAGTTGGTGGCTCTGTAGGCGACCCAACCCAGCGCGGCAGTGCGCGTCCAGGTGCCGATCAGGGAGAGGGTCTGTCCCGTATAGAAATAACGGTAGTTCCGATTTCCCATCGCGCTGAACGCAAGTTTCCAGCTTCGCGTCGAGGCAGGCGCGTCATCGGGAACGCCTGCCTCGAGCTTCTCCATGCGTCAGGAATTCATGTCTGAGACAAAAGTGTCCACATCCAGAATCTCAGACTGGCGTGGGAAGACCTTTTCCATAAGGCAGGCGTGCACGGTTGGATCCAGGTCGGCGCACGCATCTTTCACGACATAGATGATCTTGAGGCCGGCGCTCCGGGCCGCTCCCAGTGCGGTCGCGGCGCACTTGAGCAGTGCGGTGCCGCCATCGGGCAGCATCCCGACAATGGTGGTCTGGTAATCCATGACCAGCATCGCCGTCTTGTTGCGATCGAACAGAACTCCCACGGTGTCTCCTCAACGATCATTCAACATAGACGACATTCTGCTCGGGCCGCTCGCCATCGACGAGAACGATAAACTCCCGCGCCTCGAAGAGACGGCGCAGCGACTGCTCGTCCATCGACGCCAGCGCGCCCGTGCAGCGGCGCCCCTTGAATTCAAATGTCCAATCGAGCCGAAACGGGCGCGGCTTGCTGTCGCTCTCGACGTCGGGGTCGAGTCTGCACGCGGTTGCACTCGCCAGCACCGGGATGCCGAAGCGGAAGATCTGCAGCAGCCGATTGCGTTCGCGCAGTTGGCGCGTGAGCCACCAGAGTCCGAAGGCCGGGAGGAGCAATGTGAAGAGCGCGCCCTCGCCGAGCCACCAGCGCCGACTCCCGACGACGCGAGCCCATGCGGGATGCAGTCGCGCGACTTCGATCGATACTGATTCCCCGACCGCTGCGACCGCCGGAGTGCGGGTCGTGGTGAGGCGCGAGTGCGCTTCGAATCGCTGCCCGTCAACGAGGTAGGCGAAGCGCAGCAGGTGCGTTCGTTCATTGCTTGCGGAGTCTTCTCCATCGTGGATGTCGATCCGCGCGAATGAATCGGCGAGCAGTTCGGCCTGCTGTTGTCTCGGCGCGAGATCGATCGCGAGATCTTCCGGAGCGCCCCAGCAGAGCACCAGCGCGAAGATTCCGGTGAGGAGAGTGAAGACGCTGGCAGCCGTGAACCCGGGTCGGCCGCGCAGATCAAAGAGGAGCGCTTGCGCCGCGCGCGACGGCGTTCGTGGTGGAACCGGGACCGCTGCGAGCGAGTTCGTCATCACGCCGACGATCATAGACGACATGGGGTCGCACTGAACGATGACGCGATCCGTGGCGACGCATTTGCCGACGCTGCGGCCCGCCGCTATCGTCGTGAGCCATGCGCCTCGCCTCCAACCGTGTGCTGGTTGTTCTCACCGTCGCGTTGGTGGGCTGCCACGGCGAACTTCCGCTCGCGAATACCGACGCAGGAGGTGCGGGTGACGCGGGTGACGGCGGCGACGCAGGTGATGCAGGTGATGCAGGTGCCGCCGACGCGGGACATGCTGATGGCGGCGCGCCGATAGGAACGCTGCTGGCTCCGATCGAGATCGATGCGTCGACGCTCCCCGCCTGGTTTCTCGACGTGCGTGATAGTCGCGATGCGACCTCGCATTCGTTTGATCGCTATCCGCCCTCGACGCTGGCGATGGCGGGTGCGGAGTTCATCTATCGCTTCACGCTCGCGCAGCCAGCGAAGATCTCGCTCACGCTGGCGAGCCGCGGGGGCGCGCACGTCTATGCCGCGCTGCTGAGCGAGGGAGGCAATCCTCCCGCGCTCTGGGGAAATGACGCGGGCTCGCTCTCCGACGTCAAGATCGACAACACCATCGGGCGCACGTTCGTCTATGACGCCGGGTTCCTCGAGCCGGGGACGCAGCTCTCACCAGGGACTTACTATCTATCGATCGATAGCCCCGACGACGCGACGGCCGGGCTCTATGAATTGCGGCTGAAGCTGGCGCTGCTTCCCTCACTCTGCACGGCGACGACCTTGCCGACTCCGGGTGGAACGCCCATCGAGGTTGAGCCGGGCGATGGCTGCCCGGCGGGAATGGTGAGGATTCCAGACACCAGCCCGTATTGCATCGATCGATATGAAGCGATGCTGGTGGGTATCAGCGATGCGGGGACATCCTATCCCTGGTCTCCCTATCTGAACCCCGGCGCTCATCGGGTGCGCGCGCTCTCGGTCGGCAGCATGATTCCGCAAGCATATATCGATAAGACCCATGCGCTCGCGGCCTGCACTGCGGCGGGAAAGCGCCTCTGCACGTATCGCGAGTGGCTGCGCGCCTGCCGCGGGAGCGCGGGAACGACCTATCCCTATGGCAATACCCGCGATCAGAATATCAATCCGGCAAATCCTCCCGCGGCGTGGGATCCTCAGGGTGACGCTTGCGACGACGCGCGCTGGGAGCATACCGCGATCGAATACTTCAGTTATCTCGGTGAAGGCTCATCGAGCTATGTATTCAGCCATCTCGACAATCCGTGCATTGACCAGCTTCCGCAGAGCCTCGATCCGACCGGGTGGCGTCCGCGCTGCGCCTCCGAAGATGGGGTCATGGATATGATGGGGAATATCCACGAATGGATCGACGAGCGCGACGTGGCGAGCGCTTCGGGCGGCACCCGGACGGTTCCCGCAGGGCATGGTGCCTTCGCGGGCGGATATTATCTCGATACCTATCTGAATGGCGCGGGCTGCTCCTATCTGACGACGGCCCACGTCCCTTCATATAGCGATGAATCGACCGGCTTTCGCTGCTGCGCAGATCTGCCCTGACGCGCTGGCGTCGAGACTCTATGCAGCGCCGGTTGACGTGCCGCGGGCGAGCGATTCCATCTGGGTTACGGTCCGGTCGAGTTCGTCGACGAGCCGGCGCATTCCCTCGCTGCCGCCGGACTGCCGATAGGCGTTGACGAGCGCGCGATAATACCAGAGCACCCCATCCCGACCGCCGCTGAACCGCGCCCAGAGCGACTCTCCGCGCTCACGCAGGTCGCCGAGGATCGCGCGCGCATTGTGGAGTTTGTCGGCCGCCGAGACCAGCCGCGTCTCCGCGCTCGCATGGCGCAGATGCGCGACATATCCCTCCTTGCGCACGCGCCACGGCGGTTTGGGCTGCCCGGCCGTTCCTTCGGCGTCGGTGCAGCCCTCGACGATCGCCAGCACCGTCGCGCCGAAACGCGCGGCGATCTCCCGCGCGGTCAAACCATCGCGGCCCTGGTCTTCGATTGCATCATGCAGCAACGCCGCGATCGCCTCGTCCTCGCTGCCGCCGTGCTCAAGCACGAGGCTCGAGACAGAGAGCAGATGCGCGAGATAGGGAATCGACGTCCCCTTGCGCAGCTGGGTCGCGTGCAGCTGCGCCGCGTAGGTCATCGCTTCGCGAAACTTCATCGATGGATTCGCCTCACTCATCAGCGCCACCCTTCTTGTCCACGATTCACTCTATGCGCTTCCCGCACCGAAGCGTTGACCCAGGCTGCACGCCGCGCCGCGCATACTTGTTGGAGTTGGCGCGCGGCCTGCTATAAGCGCTGCAACGGAGGAGTGGCCGAGCGGCTGAAGGCGGCGGTCTTGAAAACCGTTAACCCGCGAGGGTTCGCAGGTTCGAATCCTGTCTCCTCCACCAATTGAATCGCAGCGCGCTACTTGCAATCGCGCCAGCGCGTCTCGAGATGGAACGCGCGCCGCAGGAAGAGAAATCCACCCGAGACGTCGAGCAGCATATTCTTCGGGGCAAGCTCTCCTTGCGGCGTCAGCACGAACTCCTCATCGAGTTCCATCTTGTCGACGTGATTGGGCAGCGGAGAGGCGTGCGTCTGCGCGTGGAACGGCACGAACGTCTGCGCGTCGATCCAGATCGTCCCCTCGCGCGTGACGATGCGATCGTCGGGAGGCGTGCTGCTCAAGGGCCGCACACCGAGCACATACACGGCGCGTCCATCGACAGTGTCGCGGCGCAGCAGCTCGAACTTGTGCCGCGCAAGCTGCTTCGCGGTGAGCGGCGACTCCATGTTCCCGCCCTCGCCATTCTTCTCGTGCTCCTTCATCTCCTCGCGCTTCTTCTTCTCGTCTTCGTCAGCCTTGCGCATCTCCTCGGCGGTGAAGGGCGTGCCGTCGAGCGAGCGCTTGTAGGGCAGGCCCTGCGAAGCGACGCCGTCGGCCCACGTCTCGGTCAGCTCCGTCTCCTGCGTCTCCTTCGGCTTGCCGTCGGAATCGAGCTGCGCGGCCTTCACCGAGACCGTGCAGGAGAGCTTCTTCGGCTTGTGCTCGACGAGTGCGGAGGCCTTCTGCACGACCTCTTCGACCGACAGTTGCGGCGCCGGGGCTGGCGTGGTCGTCGGCGTCGTGGATGCTGCGGGCTGCGCTGGGAGCGGGTTTGCGGCGATCGGAGCAGGGGCCGCTGCCGGACTCTTCGCGGTCACGGGCTTCTCAGCGCGAGCGCCGCCTGCCAGCGCGAGCGAGAGGATGGTCATCAAGATCGAGCTGCGCGCCATCGTGGCCTCCAGTGTGGAAAACGCCGTCGTGATCGCAAATCTGATCGCTCGATGCAACCGCACGCCGCGATTCTTCCTGCGCGCATCGCTCAGGTGAATCGTCGCTCGAGCGCGCCCAGCGCGGCCGCGAGGTCTGTTCGACGTTCTGCGAGCGCGCGCATCCGCCGCAGCTCACGCCGCAGATGCGCACGCGCGGTGACCTGCTCGCTCGCCAGCAGCAGTGGCCCCAGCTCAAGCTCCGCCTCGAGCGCGTGCGCGCCATACGCGGGATCGACGCCGGCTCTGCGCGCGAAGGCGAGCACCAGATGCAGTCGGCGCCCCTCTGCGATCACGCGCTCGGCGACGATGTGGAAACCGTTGCCGTGAGCCCACGCGCGCACTTCGCGGGAGTGGCGGTTGGGCTGCACGACGACGCGGCTCGCGTGCGCGACGTCAGGAGAATCAAGCAGGAGCTGCGCGGCGAGATCTCCTCCAACACCCGCGATCGCGAGCGCGTCGATCTTGCGGAGCAGCGCGAGTCGGTCTCCGCGAACGAGCAGCACGCGATCCTGCACGCCCGACTCCCGCTGCGATCTTCGCGCCTGCAGCAGAGGAGCCTCGCGCAGCTCGATCGCGATCGCGCGCCTGGCCTGTCCGCGCGCGACTGCCGCCAGGCTGAGCTGCGCGTGATCGGCGCAGAGATCCACCAGCAGCGCGCACGTGCCGATCTCTTCGAGCACTGCTTCGAGGCGCGGCGATAGACGATGCGCAGAGCGCGACGCTTGCATGCCGCACTCGTCTCGCTCTCTTCGGGCGGCGACAAGCGAAAACGGATCGGCTCGCTGCTGGAGCGCGAATCTCTTTTCCGCACCGCGCCTCTGTGTTCTTCTCGCCGAGGTGAGCATCCGATGACGAAACACGAGCACACGTTCTCCCTCGGTGGACAGAGCGCCTGGTTTCATGAGGAGGGCTTCGACTATGGCCCGGTGCATACCTACGACGCGCTCAAGGTCGGCGGTCCCGACGACCTCCCGCGCAAGGTGCACGTGCTGGTGCCGCGCGATTATGCCGAGAGCCGCGAGCGTTATCCGACGTTCTATCTGAACGACGGACAGACCGCGCTCTTCCCGGGCGGCACGATGGGCAAGTGCTGGAGCATCGGGCAGACGATGAGCGCGCTGTTCGCGGAGGGAAAGATCGCGCGGTCCTTGATTGTCGCGGTCCATCCGCTCGTGCGCGATCGGGAATATACCCACGCGCAGGGAATGCCCGGCTCGCAGTTCGGCGGCCTCGATGACTATGCGGGATATATCGCCGGGCCATTAAAGACGTTCATCGACAAGAACTATCGGACCGACCCTTCGGCCGAGAAGAGCGCGACGGTCGGCTCGTCGCATGGCGGCCTCGCGGCGTTCTATACAGCCTGCAAGTATCCCGACCGCTTCCGCCGCGCCTTTGCGCTCTCTCCCTCCTTCTGGGTCGGTCGCGGCGATTCGATGAGCAGCTCGCCGCTGGTCACCGCACTGCGCGAGACGTTGATTGATCGCACGCGCCGGCCTGATATCTGGATCGACTGGGGACTCATTCGCGACGGCGCCGTGCGCGGCGCGCGCGAGATGGCGGCGCTGCTGCAATCGGAGTTCAAGTACGAGCTCGGCCGCGACCTCTGGATTCACGAGGATCGCGAGGGCGGCCACGACGAGGAGTCGTGGGGCCGCCACTTCGGCCTCTTCTCGCAGACGCTCTATCGTCCTTGATGGGCGCGGGGGAGCGCTACTTCGCGATCGGGCAGAGCAGCGCGTGTCCGCTCATCGCCACCTCGACGAGGCTTCCTCGCGGCTGGCTCCCGTTCGTATCGATGAAGACGTAGTTCGCGTTGACGCGGAGAGCGGCGTTGCGCATGTCGTTCGTCGCGCCGCGCGTGGCCTCCGCGATATCCGACGAGATCGCCGTGCCGTGCACCTCGGCGAGCACCGTGCAGTTGGGCCGCTGCTCGGCCGACACTTCGATGGCCAACGCGCCGCGATCCGCATTGGGTACCTGCTCGAAGGGCACACAGGCGACGCCGGTCATGACGAGAAAGAGAGCTGCGACTGTCTTCAGGAAGTTGAACGATCTCATGGTGACACTCCGTTGAGAGGGCTGCTCAACGGGGTGGACTGGCCACCATGAAGATGTGACCAGACGGTCGCTACTTTGCGGCTGCATCCTTCGCGTGCTCGAGCGCCATCGCCACTGCGGCCTTGGCCTGAATCGCGCCCCAGCCCTGCCGATCGATCTCGAGGTTCGGCAGCCGCTTGGCCGTCTTGATGAGGATTAACTTAATCTGCTGCGGCGTTAACTTCGGGTTGGCTTCGATCATCTGCGCCACGAGCGAAGTCACGATGGGCGCAGCGAAGCTGGTGCCGTCGACCATCTTGTAATGCTCGTCGATCACGAGTCCATCGCGCAGTCCCGACGCGATGACGTGGCGGATGAGATAAGGCGGCTGCGCGCGCACTTCGTCGAGCGCGGGATAGACGCCGAGATTCTCCTCGATGATCTGCTTGAGATCCGCATCGGCCGCGTGATCGAGCTTCGAGAGCAGCGCGGCCTGCAGCGAGGTGGGCGTGCCGGGGAGGATCGGCGCCGCGATCCAGTCGGCGAGCGTGACCACCTCGGGCTTCTGGATGCCGTCGATGGTCGGTCCGTACGAGGAGCGATAGCCGGTCGCGGCGCGCAGATGCGGGTTACCACCGTCGTCGATGCCGCCCACGCTGATCACGGCCGGCACGCTCGCTGGCGGCATGATGTGTCCGGGCCGATGCCCGCTGTTGCCCACGGCCGCGACGACAGTGATCCCTGCGCGCACCGCCGCCTCGGCGAAGCGCGAGAGGACGTCGTTGAGATACGAAGATTCGTAGTCGCCGCCGCAGGAAATATTCAGGATGCGGATGTTGTGCTTCTCGCGGTTGACGAGCACCCACTCGATGCCGCGCGCGATGTCGTCGTGGTGCACGCGCGAGAGCGTCCCGACCTTGACGAGCACGAGTTTCAGCTCGGGGGCGAGCGCGCGGAACCGTCCGCTCGAGAGCGAGCCGTTGCCCGCCGCGACCACCGTCGACATCATCCCGTGCCACGAGGAGGCCTCGGCGACGTGCAGCGCCTCGAGGCCGCCGCGGTGGCCGACGAGATCGTGATAGCCGAGCACGCGCCCCTCGATGTCGGGATGCGCGTAGAAGCCGGAGTCGAGGAAGGCCGCGACCACGCCCTTGCCGGTGAAGCTCGCGTCGCCGCCGACCCGATCGGAGATGGGCAGCGGCTCGTGGTTGCGCGGGTCGATGGGGCCTGACCGAACTCCCGGCGAGCTGTTGCGAAATCCTGGTGAACTCGAGCGGGAGCCGTGCGCGTGATTCGGGGACGCCATTTTAATCTCCAAATGAAACGCCCACTATAGGGTAGAGTGGCTCCACATGGCCGCTCCTTCGTTGCGTCTCTGCCTGGTTGACATGAACAACGGCGTGCCCAATGAGGCCACGCGCTGCTTCCGCCGCATCTTCGAGGCGTTCGAGCACAAGGTTGTTGCGGCCAATCCCGGCCTCTCGGTTTCACTCGTGCACGTGCAGCCGCGCAACTTAGGCGAGCTGCCCCCGCGCGAGGTCGACCTGGTGCTCAGCTCGGGCGGACCGGGCGCGCCGACCGATGGCTATGACGAGGCCTGGTGCACTGGCTATCGCCACTTCCTCGATCGCGTTCTGTCTGACAACGCCACGGGGCGCCGCGATGCGACCGGCCTCTTCGTCGTCTGCCACTCGTTCGAAATCACCGTCACGCACTTCGGCTTCGCCAAGCTGGTGCCGCGCTCGGCACTCAAGTTCGGCGTGTTCCCCGCCTACGTCACCGACGCGGGCGCGCGCAGCATCCTCTTCGAGCCGTTCGACGATCGCCGCCTCTTCACCTGGGAGCATCGCAAGTACGAGACGGTCGATCTCGACGAGAAGATGCTCCATGCGCAGGGCGGCGAGCTGCTCGCGACCGAGAGCCGGCCGGGCGGCGTCGACAAGGGTCGCGGCCTGATGGCGTTCGATTTCGGCCCCGGCATCATGGGCACGCAATTTCATCCCGAGGCGGATCGTCCGGGCGTGCTCGCGTGGATCAATCGCCCCGATCACGCCTATGCCGTGAAGGATGCGTACGGCAACGATCTCTACGAGCGGATGATCACGACGCTGAAAGATCCGACGCGCCTCGCGCGCACGTATGCGCTCGCGATCCCCAGCTGGCTCGAGCACCGCTTTAATCGCATCGCGGAGGCGCGCGGCCTGAATCCAATCGGTCCTCCCGAGCAGGACATGCGGATGTTCGAAGCCGAAGCTTCTTGAATTCAACCACGCACGCGGCTGCACCTATCCACCAACGAATCGAAGGGGTCAAAACGTGACGGAGAAGATCGGAATCATCGTCGGCTGGGAGGACAGCTTTCCCCAGGCGTTCATCGCGAAGGTCAACGAGACGCCGGGCTTTCACGCGGAGATCGCGAAGATTGGCGGCACGCCGGAGAACTTCAAGCCGGACTATCGCGTGCTGATCGATCGATTAAGCCACGAGGTTCCTTTCTATCGATATCATCTCAAGGCTGCGGCTCTCGCCGGCACCTATGTGATTAACGATCCGCACTGGTGGGCCGCGGACGAGAAGTTCTTCGGCTTCTCGATTGCCTCGAAGATCGGCGTGAATGTCCCGCGCACGGTGATGCTCCCGCAGCGCGCTTATCAACCGTCGATCGATCCGCAGCGGTCTCTTCGCAATCTCGAATATCCGCTCAATTGGGAGAAGATTACCGAGTACGTCGGCTTCCCTGCGGTGCTCAAGCCGGCGGACGGCGGCGGTTGGAAGCAGGTCTCGCGCGTAAACAACATGGCGGAGCTGCTTCGCGATTACAACCGCAGCGGCACCACCGTCATGACGCTGCAGCAATATATCGACTTCGATGAATATGTCCGCTGCATCTGCATCGGCAAGGAGTTCATCCTTCCGATCAAGTACGACCCGCGCAAGCGCTGCTATGTCGAGACCAATGGCTTCTTGCCCAAGGCGCTCGAGCAGAAGATCCTCGACGGTTGCTGGGCGCTCAATCACGCGCTCGGTTACGACATGAACTCGGTCGAGTTCGCCTGCAAGGACGGCGTGCCCTACGCCATCGATTTCACCAACCCCGCGCCGGATATGGACGTCTATTCAATCCTGCCCAAGCATTTCAAGATCTGCGTCGACGAGATGGCGAAGTTCGCCATCAAGGTTGCGCGCGAGGGTCGCAAGAACCACGACGGATATGCGTTCCGTCAATATCTGGCCCATCCCAGCAAGCGGCCCGCGGGTCTCTGCGAGTTTGTTCCGGCTGTGAAGACTTAATCGAAACGGGGCGCATATGATCGACGGTCAATTCACGCTCGGCGTCGAAGAGGAGTATCAGATCGTCCACCCGGAGACGCGCGACCTCGTCTCCTATGTCAGCAAGATCATCGAGGGCGGCAAGACCGTGCTGCGCGAACGCGTGCGGCCGGAGATGCACCAGTCGATGGTCGAGGTGGGCACCTCGATTTGCAAAGACGTTGGCCAGGTGAAGAGTGAATTGATCGAGATGCGCACGGAGCTTGACCGCCTCGCGCGCAATGGCGGCCTGCGCATCGTCGCCGCCTCGACGCATCCGTTCGCCGATTGGAAGCTGCAGGACATTACCGACCACCATCGCTATCACCATCTCGTGATCGATCTGCAGGACGTGGCGCGCGCCAATCTCATCTTCGGATTGCACGTTCACGTCGGGATTAAAGACAAGGAAGTGGCGATCGCGCTGGCCAACCAGGTCCGCTATTTCCTGCCACACTTATTGGCGCTCTCCTGCAGTTCGCCGTTCTGGATGAATCGCAAGAGCGGTCTGATGAGCACGCGCTCGCAGATCTTCAAGCGCTTCCCGCGCACGGGCATTCCCGACGAGTTCGAGAGCGCGAGCCAGTTCGACGAGTTCGTCAAGCTGCTCGTGCAGACCGGCTGCATTGATAATGGCAAGAAGCTCTGGTGGGACGTCCGCTCGCACCACGTCTTCGACACGGTCGAGATCCGCATCTGCGATATGCCGACCTCGATGGAGCATACGGTTGCGCTCGTTGCGTTAATCCAGGCCTTAATGGCCAAGCTCTATCTGATGTACAAGCGCAATACCTCGTGGCGCACGTATCGGCGCAGCTTGATTGAAGAGAACAAGTGGCGCGCGGTCCGTTACGGCAGCGACGCGAAGTTAATCGACCTGGGGATGAAGCAGGAGCGGCCGTTCGCCGAGCTCGTGCGCGAGTTGGTCGAGTTCGTCAGCGAGGCGAGCGATCAGCTCGGGACGACCGGTCATATGAAGAAGATTATCGAGATCGCCGATACCGGGACGAGCGCGCATCGGCAGATTGAGGTCTTCGAGAAGACGAAGGATATGAAGGCCGTCGTCGATTGGCTGATGAGCGAGACGATGCGGGGGATTTAATCCGCGCTCCACATCCCGACGCTGCCGCCAACCCAGGTGAGGCCGCGGTTGAAATCCACGCCGAGCATCTTCCCGCGCGATAAGCGCACGAGGCAGATCACGGGGCGCAGCTCGGTGGCATTGGGCGGGCGCGCCAGCATCACGCGCACCTCTGCTTTGACGCCATTGCCATCGGGCATCGTAATCGCGTTCGCGTAATCGATCTTCTCCTGCAGCACCCACTGCGCGCGCTGCTCATCCGGGATCCGATCGATATGCTCCCGCGTGACATCGACCACCACTCCCGCTCCGGCAAACGAGAAGAGCGGCTTGAGTACATAGCGGGAGAGATCATCGGGCAGCGTGGAGATATCGCTGAGAAACTGCGCGCGCGGCACGGCCGGGTGGTTGAGCGACGGCAGCGAGAACTTCGACCAGGTCCAATACCAGTTTGGATGCGAGCACCAGCTGATATCGAGCGGCTCGTTCCATTCGAAGGGAACGACCGCCTTCTTCACCTCCAGCTCGTCGAAGACCATCCGGTTGTAGATGCGCTTGACCTGGATCAAGCCGCCGTTGCGCTTGCGATAGAGCGCGCGGCCCTTCTTGATCAGCTCGGTCACGCAGACCGACTCGACGCCGAAGAGCTGCCGGGTTGCCTCGAAATCCGGCGCAGTCTTTTGCTCGGACGGCTTGATATCAACGAGAGCGACCTCGAGAGGGTCCTCGTCGGCGACGATCGTCTTGCGCAAGAGCTCCATCGCGGCCGACGGCTCGTCGATCGACCATCGCCAGTCGGCCTTTAACCCAGGAATTCGATTGAGCGTGACGGCCCAGGCATCGGCCATCACGGGCATCAATGCATATAAAGAAGGAAAGGCCTGCAACTCGACAACGCGGCCCTCCATCTCTCCCGAGGAATTGTGCGTTAATGCGAAGTCAACCTGCACGCAGTTGGGAAGCGGGTCCATTCCTGGCACATCGTAATGAGCAGGGATCGCCTTCTTTAATCTTTCGAGAAGTGCCGGCTCGGAGAGCTGCCCAACGATTTCGCGCGAGCTGCGTGCGAGCCAATCGCGCAGGTCGTGCGTCATCATCAGCGGCGTCTCGGCCACCTGGAACGGAATCGGCCCGACCTGCGACACCATGCGCTGCACGAACTCGTCGAAGAGCGGCTGATTAAAAGCGGCATTAAAGAGCGGGCGGCGCGCTGGATCCACGGTGGCCTCGTTAGTTCGACGGCCGGGCAACGGCCGGCAGGACCGCGCAGAAGTCGCGCCCGAACCGCTCGACGTAGTTCTCCAGCAACTGCTGCACGCGCGCATGCTTCGTCGCACGGACGACGAGACCGGCGTGGTTGGCCTCGGGTGCGTGGTAGACGATCTCGGGATCGGTATAGGCAGAGAAGTCGGGCCGCTCCTGCCGCGCCAGCGTCATTAAAACGCCGCCGTACTCCTCGCGCGTCTTCGGCAACTGATAAGCGGGAGTGCCGCGATCGATCTCGATGTTCGCCCACTCCTGCCAGAGATTGATTCCGGTCGAGGCCTCGATCATTTCTGCGATATGAGCGCCGCCGACGCGGGCCGCGCTCTCGAGCATGTAGAACTTCCCGTCGACGCTCGAGCGGATGAACTCGACGTGCGAGACGCCGCGGACCAGACCCAGCTTGGTGAGGATCTGATCGTTGATTGCCTTGAGTGCCAGTTCATCGGCGCTGCCGCGCTCGACCGTGCTGGTGGCGAAGATCCCGCCGCCGTGCGCGACGTCAAAGGGCGGACGGCGGCACTGGTGGCAAGCGGCGAAGACGACCTTGCGCTCGGAGACGATGGAATCGACATGATAGACGTCGCCGGGGAGATATCGCTCAAGCAGGAAGTGCGACGCGCGATCTCCCTTCTTCTCAATCTCGCGCCAGAGCTGCTCCGCGTTCTGGATCTTGCCGATGCCGGAAGCGCTCGCCTCCGAGCGCGGCTTGAGCATCCACGGCGCCGGCACGCGCGCGATGAACTCGCGGATCGCGTCGTAATTGAGGACGTGCACGAATTCGGGAACCGGAATTCCCTCCTCCTGCGCCTTCACCCGCATCGCCAGCTTGTCGCGGAAATGGCGCGCGGTGGTATCGCCCATTCCCGGAATGCGCAGATGCTCGCGCAGCGCGGCCGCGACCTCGACGTCGTAATCGTCCATCGGAACGATCCGGTCGATGCGCACGGAGCGCGCGAGATAGGAGACTGCGTTGAGCGTGTGCTCAAGCGGGCTGCCGTTCGCCTGCGCAAACACCTCGGTGATCGACTCGCGGGGCCAGGGGCTCTTGAGCAGCTTCTCCTGCGTCAACAGATAGACCTTCGCACCGCGCTTGTGGGCCTGCTGCATGAAGCGCTCGCCCTTGAAGTAGCTGGCGAGCACCAACAGATTCACGTCGGACACGTAAGGCCTCCTTGATTAAATCACCGTCTGAACGCCGTGGAAATTGTTGTAATCGGTCAATGGAACCGAGCTGCCGGCGGCGAGCTCGAACTTGCCCAGCCAGTGGGTGAGGCGCGCCGACTGTTCAGCGGTGCCGCGCCAGATGAGCGCGCTGAGATAACGCTGCTCGGTGCTCTCGATCGCAAACGTAAAGCGGCGGTGGCCGCGCAGAATCTCCAGCTCGACGGGCCTGCCGCTCTGCGTGAGCCACTTGAGTGCATTCAATTGAAAAGGATGGCCACCCGCGCGGACGATTTCATCTCCGGGGGCAACCCCGGCAGCGCTGGCGCGGCCACTGTCGAGCACGTTCGCGACAATCGGTCCCTTATCGTCCTGCAAGACCATTCCCAGAACGCGGCGGGTCTCGTGCTGCACTTGAAAGCCGAGAGTTTCAAGGAGCGTCTCGGTGCTTAATCTCCCAGCGCTCTCAATCTCGCGCGCGCAGAGCGCATCCAGCGCAGGCCAGCGCGCGGCAATGAAGTGGCGGAACTGGGCACTGGTAAAGCCTTTGTCCCTGCCGACGTGGCTTCGATAGAACTCACTGAACTCGGCGTCGAGTGTGCTCCCCGCCAGACGCAGGCTCGCGTCGAGATCAAAAGCGATGAGCATCCCCAGGTCATAGTAATCGACGGTATTATTGACGCTGCCGGGGTATCGATTGTGGTTGAGGAAGGTCGTTAATGATGAATCGACGGCGCTGACGCGCTGGTATGCGGGCAACGCTGTGAGGTGGCGAAGGTAATTGACGACATTCGAGAAGAAGCACGATGCGCTGCTTTCGCTCGCGCGCGAGGAGAGGACGAACTCGTAATACCGGGTGAAGCCCTCGCTGATCCAGAGCGCGTCGGGAAAGCTGCCGTGGGCGTGGTCGGGAGCGCCGAGAGGCGCGGGCTTTAATCGACAGACGTTCCACGCGTGAAAGAGTTCGTGGGCGCAGACGCGGATGCCATCGAAGCGGGATTTCGGATCGATGAGCGTGTCGTGATCGAGCGCGATCTGCGTGGCGTTGACGTGCTCAAGGCCCCACGTCGCCTTGGGATTAAACGTGAAGATGAAGGTATAGCTCTCGAATGGATAGCTGCCGAAGACGTGCCGTGCCTGCTCGCTGACGGCCATGACGCCGTCGAGGAATGAGTCGAGCTCGGTCTCGAATCCGACGGTGCGATCAAGGAAGACGAAATGGAAAGGCGTGCCGTGCGAGGTGCGCGTGCGAAGCTCGAAACGGCCCATCGTGACGGGTGTGTCGAGCAGCGCTGAATCGTTCGGGTATTGATATCGATGCGACGGCAAAGCCGCGCCTGGTGCGGTCGGGAGCGCCGTCGCGCCTGCCGGATGGTGCATCGCCCAACCAGCGGGGAGCAGGTAATCAACCGTGACGGGGCCGATATGCGCGGGTGCAAAGAGCTGGCGGGTGCCGAGCAGCACCGCCTGTTCGTGATCGAGGATCCCCGCAAGCTCTCCCCATGCCGTATCGTGCGCGAAGGCCCGATAGTTGATCAGGATATCCGCACCATTCGATTCAACCTGATATCCCTGCCAGCCTTGGCGCGTGACGACGAGTGGCGCGTTGGTCGCGGCATCGCGGGCTCGGACCGAGAAGACGTCGCGGCCATACTTCATGAAGCCATAGGCACCGGGCACCCAGGTCGGCACCTCGAGGATAACCGGCCCGGCGAGGCCGCTGAGGCGCAGCTCGATGGCGAGTTCGTGCGCCTGCGGGAGGATCTCGATGCGGTAGTGCGCCTGGCTCATATCAATCGCCGATTACCAGCCAAGGCGATTGCCGACGTAATGGTCGAGCATCTTCCGCCACGTCGGCCAATCGTGGGAAATGTCGTATCCCCAGAGGTCGAGGTTGTTCCAGATGCCCTTGTCCCAGAGCAGTTTCGAGAGCCGCGCGGAGGCCTCAGGCAGCTCGAACGAGCCGCGCCCGGAGAGCAGATGGATCTGGCTGTGGCGTATCAACTCGAGCGTTCCCTCGTCGTGCAGGTTGGGGAGGAACGACATCGGGTTGTTGAAATAGGCCTCGTCGCCCCCATATCCCTTCAGGTAATCGCCGCGCAGGTCGTAGAACCCGCTCATGCCGATCAGCGTGTCGAAGAGATCCGGCCTGCGGAAGAAGGCGTTGCCGGCGTGGAAGGCGCCGAAGCTCGCGCCCGAGACGCCGATGCGCGCGCGGGGATCTCCGATGGCGCGGCGGATATGAGGAACGACTTCCTCCTCGACATATCCCGAATAGAGCACCTGCCGGCGCGCCTTCTCCGGCACCGGGATCTTCTTATTCATCCACGCATGCTTGTTGATGCTGTCGATGGAGAAGACTTGAAGGCGGCCCGCAAAGATGTGCTGCTCGATCGACTTGATGAGAAAGAAGCGCTCGTTCTCGAGGAAGTCGGCCTGGGCTGTGGGAAAGAGCAGCAGCGCCTTGCCGCGGGTGCCGTAGCGGACGATGGGCATCGGCAGGCCGAGGCGGGGGCTGTGCCAACCGAAGAGCTCTCGAGGAAGCGCGGGATCGATGAATTGCATCGGGCCAGTTTAGCGCAAGGTCGTGCTGCGCGTCCTCTGCGATTGCGTGGCATAGAGATCGGCATGCAAAATCCTGCGTCGACCCAGCGGCCCTCGCTCGCCCTGCTGTTCATCACACTCGTTGCCGCGCTGCTTTCCGCATGCGTTCATTTCCCAACCCATCCGCAGCTCGTCGCGCTCGCGAGCGCTCCGAGCGGGGCGATCCTCATTCACGACGTGCGCCTATTTCGCGGGACCTCCACGAGCGCGCAGGAGCATATGGACGTGCTCATTTCCGCCGGTCGCATTTCCGACGTGCACGCGATCGACGAGGGCGCGCGCACACCTCCGCCGCCAGATGTGCAACTCATCGACGGTCGCGGGCTGACGCTCCTGCCGGGCCTCATCGATCTGCATGCGCACCTCACGATGGTCGCGACGCCACCCTGGTATCTGACGACACCGCAGCCGGCACACAACGCCGAGGCGCATATCTATTCGGGCGTTACCACGCTGCTCGATGCGGGCGGCGATCCCGACGCGATCCTCGCGCTGCAGAAGAAGATTGTCGGCCACGCGCAGGTCGGTCCGCGCATCTACTTCGCGGGGCAGCTGCTGACCGCCCCCGGCGGATATCCGCTCAATATGATCGCTCTCTACGGGAAGCTCGCAACCTGGTCGCTCGAAGGCTCGCACGTGCGTGGCCTGACCACGGTCGCGCAGGTGGAAGCGGAGGTTGATCGCCTGCACGAGCTCGGCGCATCGTTCATTAAACTCGCCATCGCGACGGTGCCGCCGAGCGGCTCGCCGCGGTTGACCGACGAGCAGATTGCGGCTGCCGTGAAGCGCGCGCACGGCCACGGCCAGCGCGTGCTGGCGCATATCGACTCGATTGCCGACGCGCTCCTCTGCGCCCGCCTTGGCGTCGATCTTCTGGCGCACGGCATCGAGGCGTCAGCGGTGACCGACGCCGAGGCGAACGAGCTCGCAGCGTCTGGAATTCGCATGGAGCCGACGCTGGTCAATTGGGAGCGCTTTGATGAAATCGTGTCCGGTCATTATGTCGGCTCCCAGCTTGAGCGCGAGACGCAGCCGGTCGGGATCATCGACTCCTTCAACGACGCGGAGCTCGCCGCCCACCGGAATCTGCTCGCGGGCTCGGCGTTCGAGAGCTGGGCCGTTGAACTCAAGACCTATCAAGCGCAGCGTGCGATTAACTTAATGAAGCTGCGCGCGGCCGGTGTTCCCATCTATGTCGGTTCCGATTCACAAGGTTCAATCGCGACGTTCCCAGGCTCGCTGCACGATGAGCTCAAGCTGCAGGTCGAGGCGGGGATCCCGGCAGGTGAAGTCCTGCTGGCCGCCACCGGGCGTGCAGCTGCGTTCCTCGATCCGCATGCGGAGTTCGGCACGATTGAGACGGGCAAACTCGCCGATCTTCTGCTCGTGCGCGGCAATCCACTCGAGCAGATCTCGAGCACGCGGGATATCGCGCAGGTCTATATCCGCGGCGTCGCTGTCGAGCGGACGCCGCCGAAGTAGTCGCTGTACCGTCGTGCTGGCGCGAATTGGTGATTACTTCTTGATAAACAGCGCCGAGAGCTTCTCCCCGCGCGCCGTGAGGTCGTGGATGCGCCAGCCATTGGGCATCTTCACGAGCTCGACAATCACCGTCTGCGGCTTTCCCCGATTGATAAACTTCACTGTTCCGATCGCCTTATCCTTGCCCTGTTGCTGCACGGAGATATCGAGCTTGTCGACCGTCCACTCCTGGGCGTTGATAAACGGATCGCCCGCGAGCGTCGGGATATCCCCGACTTTCTGGGCAATGGTCCGATCGGCAATGATCGGCATGGCCAGCTCGGGCGCGAAGTATCGGTTGATATCCGCATTCGAAGTCAGCAGCGTGCCCTTGGCATTCTTCCCTGGATATCGATCGTAGATATCGTGCAGGAATGCCTTCGCTGCCGGATCGCTCTTCGCGCTCTCTGCCGCGATTGCGAGCGGAGAGGCGAAAGCAAGCAGCGCGAGCGTCGTGAGGGCCGCTCCGATGCGGTTCATCGCTTCACCCGCGCGGGATTGAGGTTCGTGACCGAGCCCACGTCATTCACGATGACGACGCCGATATCCTCTCCTCCGGGCGCGGCGGACTGCTCGCAATTGTACCACTCGCCGATAAAGGCCCGCAGAGGGTAGACGCCGGGAGTCGTCGGCGCCACGATGAAGAAGTCTGCAGTCGTCGACTGCAGGTTCGAGAATCCCTGGCCTGCCTGATTCGGGGTCGACGGGCAGTAGACGACCGGATCGCTCTGGTTGTCGATCAGCGCAATCGCGAAGAAGTCGATGCAGCCAGGACACCCTCCCTGGTTGATCGTGTCGTTGGCGTCACGCCACCAGCTGTAGTTCATCTGGACGTGCAGGGGCGCGCCAGGCACGACATTGATCACGGGTCCGAAGGCGACATTGGGAGAGGAATTGCTGAGGACGACGCCCTCGACGATGATTCCGGCAAAGTCGGGATTCGCGGTGCTCCTGTGGTTGAACTGGTGCACCGGATCCGTGTGCCCGTCATCCCCGCGATAGGCGAACCAGGTCACGGTCTGGTTATCGAGCAGAACGGATGCGGGACTTGACGATTCAAAAACTCCCGGAGGAGGGCTGCCGTTCGTGAGGACCAGTGCGCCGCCATCCAGTGGGATTCCACCGTCGAGAGAATAGAAAATCACGGGCGGTGAGCCGTTGGGAGAAGGCGGTGACGCGATCGTATAGTTCGTCGCCCGGGCGCGCGTGGCACTCCCGAGCGGATATCCGGGCGAGATATATGCGTCATCGCTATCGGCATATCCGCAGAGCCCCTTCTGGCAGATCTCGTTGAGCGCGCAGGCGTTGCCGCAGCTGCCGCAATGATTGGGGTCGTTGATGATATCCGCGCACGCGAAGTGGCCGTTGCCCTCGCTGCAAAATGCCAGCGCTCCACAGATTGGTTCGCAGACGCCGTTCGTGCAGCTGTTGCCCGTGGTGCAGATATTCGTTCCGCCGTCGGGGTTTCCGCAGCCGCCGCAGTTCTGCGGATCGTTCATCGTGTCGACGCAGGCAGGGTTGCCGTTGCCATCGCTGCACTGCGCGAGCGGCGAGACGCAGGCGTCCACGCACGCGGCCTGCGCGCAGACCTGGTTTGCTCCGCACACCGCTCCGCCAGCATTTGCGCAGCCTCCGCAGTTGTTCGGATCTCCCGCGGTATCGATGCAGCTCGTGCCGCCGTTGCCATCGCTGCAGACCACGAGCGGCGCGCTGCACGCGGGCGCGCAGTTGCCCTGTGCGCAAAACTCGTTCGCCGCGCAGACCTTGCCGCCATTGCTCGCGCAGCCGCCGCAGTTGTTCGGATCTCTCGCGGTATCGATGCAGCTCGTGATGCCGGCTTCATCCCGACAGACCTGGAGCGGGTCGCTGCATGCGGGCGCGCACGTGCCCTGCGCGCACACCTCATTCGCTGCGCAGGTCAACCCTCCGGCGCCGGGGCATCCGCCGCAGCTGTTCGGGTCTCCAAGCGTATCGACGCAGCTGACCCCGCCATCCGGCGTGCTGCAGGTCGCGAGCGGAGACAAGCAGGCGGTCGTGCACTTTCCGAGAGCGCAGACCTCTCCGCTCTGGCAGACGTGGCCACCCGCGCCTGCGCAACCGCCGCAATTGTTCGGGTCGCCGTTGGTGTCGATGCAGAGCGCGCTGCCGTCGGACTGTCCGCACGTGGTCAGCGGCGAGGCGCACTCGTTCGCGCAGGCTCCGTGAACACAGAGTTGGTGCGCGCCGCAAGTGACGCCGCCCGTGCCGTTGCAGCCACCGCAGTTCGCGGGATCGTTCAACGGGTCGGCGCAGTAGAGGCCGCCGGCGGCCGCCGTGCATTGCACTTTCGGCGACGCGCAGGAGGTCACGCACTTGCCTGCCGAGCAGAGCTCACTGTCGCCGCACGCGTTCCCGCACGCTCCGCAGTGCGCCGGATCGTTGCGCGTGTCGGCGCAGTATGAGGCCGCGCCCGACGTCGCGGGGCAGGTCGTCAACGGCGCCGCGCAGAGCGGCTCGCATGCACCGCTCGCGCAGATCTCGTTGCTGGAGCAGGCGTTGCCGCACGCGTGGCAGTTCGCCGAGTCTCTCTCGAGATCGGCACAGATGGTCCCGCCGTCCGTCGTCGAGCAGGCGGTCAGATTCGCGCTGCACGCACTCGCACAAACACCGTTGGAGCAGACATCACTGCCGGTGCACGATGTTCCGCACGCGCCGCAGTTTGCCGCCGTGTTGATGTTCGTGCAGACGCCGCCGCAGAGCTTCTCTCCGAGCGGGCAGGTGCTCGCCGTCTCGCAGAATCCATCGATGCCGCAGACCAGGCCCGACGCACACTGTGCATTCGACGTGCAGGGGATCTTCCCTTCGCTGATTGTGCAGGCGGTGCAGCAGAGCAGGGCGATGAGCAGCGATCGAGTCATGTGGAGCTCCAGAAAGTTGCCCATCAGTGCGCCACCGCGAAGAGGGCGATGGCGGCGCAACCGAGCGCCGCACCGACGCCGATGAGGATGTTCGTCGCCGCCTGCGCGTGCGTGACCTTCTGCTGCAGCGAGACCACATCGGCTGCGCTGTGTCCTCCCGCGGAGAGCTGGTTCGATGCGCTCTTTCCCTCGGCATATGCGATCGCAGCACCACCAAAGCCCAAGAGGCTCGCGCCCGCGAGTGAGTAGGTGAGCACGCGAACACCCTTGCTCGGCCCGCTGCTCTCCACGGTCGGCAGCGCCTCGGGCGGCGCGGCCGGTTTCGGCTCTTCGGGAACCGGTTCGCACTTTGGCAGCGGAGTGTTCTCGACCGCACTGGGCGCGGCTTTGCTCGCATCGACGACGGGCTCCGCGGGCGCGTCGACGATCGTCACCGCGTTCGGCTGCTCCGGAGATCCCACGCGCGTCGGGCCATTGGCCGCGTTGTCATAGGCCTCGAGGTAGTAGGCGAATCCGTCCATCACCACGGCTGCCGGAACCTCGGCGATGTACTGATCCTTGCCGGTCGGCTCCATCGGCTGGCACTTCATCTCCGAGTGGAAGCCGTTGCGGTAGCAGGCCTGCGGACCGAAGACGCCGCTCTTGTCGTCGGTGATGTGGGCTTCGAGGTGGAGCGCCTGCCCACGCACCGCCTGCGCCACGAGCTCATGCGCGATTTTCGGCGGCGTCACGTCCTCGTCGACGCTCTCGGCGTGCCCCTTGCCCGACGCCTCGCAGCCCTCCGCGAGCTGCTTGGCGCGCCCGCGCAGATTCGAGTTGGGCGCCAGTGTGATGAACGAGCGGAACGCCGTCGCGCACTGCTTGAACTCGCCCTGCTTGCGGCGCACCTGCGCGATGTTGAAGAGCAGGTCCGGCAGGTGCCGCACCTCGAAGGCAGCCTGGTATCCGGCGAGCGCGCAGGGGTAATCGCCCTGCAGCCAGCAGGCCTGTGCGCGACGCACCTGCGCACGCGCGACCTCGAGCGGATCGGGCGGCGCGCTGGTCTCAGCAGGACGCAGCGGCTTGAGTGAGACGGCGAGGCGAAGCTCGAAGTCGTGCGAGTCGGGAACCTTCAAGGTCGCCGTGCGCGTGACGTAGCCGTCGAGCACGAGCTTCATCGCGTGCTCGCCAGGTGTGCTCTTCGTCTTGATCGGAGTCTCGCCGAGCAGCTTGTCATCGAGATAGAGCTGCGCGCCGCGCGGCTCGGTCGCGACCGCGATGATCGGTGGTCCGGGCGCAGCGCTCGCGGGTGAGAGCGGAATGCGCAGCGCGAGCTGCTCGCCCGCCTCGACAGAGATCTGCTGCGCGACTCCCTTGAAGCCTTCCTTCTCCGCCTCGATGTTGTGCTCGCCCGGTGCCAGCTCTCCGGAATAAGGCGCCGGTCCGACGGCCTTGCCATCGATCGACACCGTCGCGCCCGCGGGATCGCTCTCGATGCGCACCTTCGCGGGCCCGGGAATTCGCTGCAGCGTGAACGTCGCGTCAGTCTCGCGATTGTCCTGCGCCTCGAGTTCGCGCGTCTCGGCGCGATAGCCCTCGAGCTCGAGCAACAGCGTGTGCTTGCCCGCCGCCAGCTCGGCGCTCCACGGCGTGAATCCCTGGCTCTTGCCGTCGATCTTCAGCGCCGCTCCTTGCGGCGTGGAGGTGACGACCAGCTGCGGCTTTGTGGATTGAGTCGGCTCAGGCAGCGCGAATCGGAGCGATAGATCGCTCCCCGCAGGCATCGAGAAATCGCTCGCGAGCTCGTGACGGCCCGTGAGTCGCAGCGCCACCTTGTGCGCTCCTGGGGCGATCGCGCCGACGAAGGGAGTCGTGCCGCGCTCGGCTCCATCGATGAGCACCTGCGCGCCCGTGGGGAGCGATTCGATCGTCACCGCCGGCTCCTTCGGCAGCGCGATCAGCGCAACGCTCAGGTCCTTGTCGCGCGACGGCTCGAGCGTGAACTCGCGCTTCTGGACGAGATAGCCCTTCTGCTCGAGCTGCAGCGTGTGCGCGCCGGGCTGCTGCATCGCCTTGAACGGGGTCGTGCCGACCTTCTTCCCGTCGATCAGCACCATCGCGCCTGAGGGTTCACTCGTGACGACGAGCTGCGAGTTGCGCGGCGCGGGCGGCTCGAGCTTCACGTCGGGCGCGGGCGCGGGCGGCGGAGTCGGTGCGGCGACCGCGCTTCCTTCTGGCGGCTCCTTCATCGTGACGCGAAACGGCTGATCCGCAGAGCCGTCCTGCGTCGCATCGCCATGCTCATGGTTCGAGAGGATGAAGAACTCGAATCCATCGCCCGCGCCGAGGTAGTTGGGCAGGCGCACGACAAATCGATTGTGGCCCCGGTCCTCCATCGGAAAACCTTCGAACCGCTTCTTCCCCGACTGGCGCGCGTAGCACTGTGGCGCGAAGCTCGTCGAGGCGTCTTCGATCACCGCGCGAATGTAGATTGGCTGACCGCGAACGGCCTGTTCGATCGGAGTGTGTTGAATCGCAGCAACGGCGAGCAGAAGACTGAGGAACAAGGATTTCTCCGCGAGACGAACGGCGCATTGAACTCAAAGTGGCCCGGCACTCCAACACAGGCGTGTCGGGTCGATCAAAATAAACCTGCACTGCTGCGCCAGAGCCACTGACGCTACGCGCGCACCTGCATGCTCACTGCAGCTGGATGGGCACCGGCGAGCCAGCGTCGAGACTCGCGGCGGTGCCAAGCTGGCCGCTGCTGTTGCTGCCCCACACCCAGAGTGTTCCGTCGCTCTTGATGGCGAGCGTATGTCTTGCCCCGACGGCGGCGGCACTGTAGCCGCTTCCAACCAGCAGCGGGGCGAGCGCAGCGCTTCCCGCATCTGCCGCTCCAACCTGTCCGCTGGCGTTCGCGCCCCACGCGTAGAGATCGCCGCTGGCCGTGACGGCCACGGAGTGCGAGGCCGCTTCGCCGGGCGCGACGAATGCGTAGTTGCTGCCGGTGATGTGGACTGCATGGAGCGCGTCGGTTGTCGTTGCATTGCCGAGCTGCCCGCTGGCGTTGCATCCCCAGCTCCAGAGCGTGCCATCTCCCTCGACGACCAGCGTGTGACAGGCTCCTGCCGCGACTGCGCCGATCGCGCCGCCATCGAGTGGCGAGTGCGGAACTCCGTCGACTGCTGTCGGCGTGACCGCGCCCGCATCAGAGCCGTTGCCCAGCGCGCCGGCATTTCCGGAGCCCCACGTCGAGACGGTGCCGTTTGCCGCGAGCGCTGCCGAGTGAGCGATTCCTCCGGCGACGGCCAGCATCGACGAGCTGATCAGCGTGGGAACCGTCACCGCTGCTTCTCCACCGTTTCCCACTTCGCCGCTGGTGTTCCTTCCCCACGCGTAGGCGGCCTGGGTCGTGGTGGTGGCGAGCGTGTGCGCCGCGCCTGCCGCGACGGTCTTCCAATTCGTCCCCGTGCCGATCTGCAGCGGCACCTTCGAGCCCTGTACGAGGCTGACCGCGGTCGAGCCGAGCTGCCCGTCGCTGTTGCTGCCCCAGGCCCAGAGCGTACCGTCGGTCTTGATCGCGACGGAGTGCGCATCGCCAACTGCAATTGCGGCATAGCCGCTACCGACCGGAAGCGGCACGTTCGAATCGATGTTGGTTCCAGTCCCGAGCTGTCCGCTTGCGTTGCTGCCCCATGCCCAAAGCGTGCCGTCGGTCCGCAGTCCGAGCGAGTGCACAGGCCCCGCGGCGACATCGCTCCAGTGGCCCGGGCCGCACGCAACCTGGACGTCGACGATGTTACCGCCATCGATCACGCCGTTGCCGTTGCTCACGATGCAGCTCTGCGCGTGGGAGGGCTGCGTCGCGACCGCAACCTGATAGGTCGTCTGATCCGGAAGGCCTTTGCTGAAGGCAAAGCAGATAGGGGCGCCGCCTGTGTTGCTCCCGCGTGCGACCGCGAGGTTTGGCTCACCCGGCGTCGAGAGCGTGAGTGCTGTTCCGCTCAGGCCCGTCACCGAGCCGCCGACAGTGTAGCCGGCTCCCCCGTCGGCGACGCCCGCGCAGGCCGCGCCGGAGCTGCCGCCACCTGAACCGCCCGCGCTGCCGCCGCCTGAACCGCCCGCGCTGCCACCGCCCGAGCCGCCCGCGCTGCCGCCACCCGAGCCGCCCGCGCTACCGCCGCCCGAGCCAGAGAGGCAACTGCTGCTCGCGAGGTCGCAGTGTTGCGGGGCCGGACATGAGGCGTCGCTTGTGCACCGTGCCGCCGGGGGCTCGGTGTTGAAGCATGCCGTGGTCGCGCAGAGTGCGGCAACGCAGAGGCGCAGCGGGAGGTGTCTCTTCATCGAGGGTCTCAGGGAGATCAGAAATGGAAGGCGAAGAACCCGACAGAGAGAACCGCAAGGCCAACGCCGACACCGACGAGCACATTCGCCGCGACTGCCTTCTTATGCAGCGAGTTGTCGAGGGTCGTGACCTGCGCTCCGGGATGCTCGGTGCTGGTGAGCTGGTTCGCGGTCGAGCGGCTGGAGAGGCCGAGCACGATTCCAGTTCCGGCGCAGGCGACAGCAGCTCCGCCTGCGATCCAGGTGAAAACGCGCGGGCTGGCCGGCGCTGGGCCGCCCCCGACAGGCTGCAGAGCGATCGCATCGCTCGGCGCAGAGTTCTCTTGTTGCAGGCTCTGTGTCACGACGCGGCTCGGCCCAGTCGGCGTTGCGACCGCTGCGCGTTTGCGTGGCGTCGAGGACTGCAGCATTCCCTGCTCGTTCCCTGTCTCGTCTTCCGTCGCGGTCGGAGCCGGGCCGCTGCTCTCCATCTCGGGCTCCGGGTCATTCGGGTGCGCGCGCCGCCACGCCTTCTTCTCCTTGGCCGTCTGCCTCACCAGCAACTTGGCGCGCTTTTCGTCCTCAGGTTGCGCCTGCAGATAGCGCTGGTAGGCCTCGGTGGCCTTCGCGAACAGATTGAGCTTTCGATAGCAGAAGCCGAGCGCCAGCAGAGCTCCGGCCTGGGGCGCCTCGTGCACAGCCGTCTCGAGCGGCTCGATCGCGGCTTTGCAATCGCGCGCCCGATAGAGTTCCATCCCCTTCTCAAAGGCGGACGGCTCCGCAGGCGCAGTCTGGGCGCGGGCCGGAAGCGCGATCGCTGTCACGAGCAATGCGATCGCTGCCGTCGATCGACTTCTCTGCGCGCGATTCATCCAATCCCCATTCTATTGCGGTCCAAGACCCGCCTCCGCGCGCAGCTTCTCGATCCGCGCGTCGGTGGCAGGCAGCTGTGAGGCCGGGCAGTGTGGCCGATAGAGATTCTCATACTTCAGTGCGCGGCTGGTATCGCCGTTGTAATATTCGGCGACGCCAAGCGCCTTGTAGAGCTGCCACTTCACTTCGTCTGGTGGCTTCTGCCCGAGCATCCGCTGCGCCTCTGCGATCACCTCGGGGATCTGGTTCGCCTTGAAGAGCGCCTCGAGCTTGCGCAGCTTCGGCGCCCACTTCTTCGCTGTCACCGCTGCGCTCGCGGCGGCAGCCGGCCTGGCTTTCTGCCTGGGCTGCTCGACAACCGTGGCCGGTTCCTCCTTTTCGACGGGCGCAGTCTCGATAGCCGCAGTCGGTTTGGGCGATTCGGCGGCGGGAGCCGCGGTCGCAGCCGGTGCAGGTGCGGCAACTGTCGGGGCCACCGGAACTGCAGCCGCTTCGACAGGAGCACCCGCATCGGGAGCAGACGCGATCTCGTTTGTGCCTGCCGGCGGTGCGGGAGAGGCGAGCGGCCCCGCGTCCACGGTCGGCGCGGCGACCGGCGCCGGAGCGACTGGCTCTTTCGTGCGCTCGGGCATCAACTGCGAGGAGATCATCGTGCTCGTCACGACGCGCCGCGCGCGATGGTTGTCGCGATCGCGATTGAGGAACCAGACCGCGAGCGCGATTGTGCCGAGGACGACCAGTGTGCCCGCAGCGCCGGCGACGACGTAGCGCCGCTTCCCGGTCGGGGCCTGCGTCTCGATCCGCTTGGCTTCAGCGAGCGCCCACTCGGCCATCTGCGCGGCCGTCATGCGGTCGTTCGGGTCCTTGCAGAGCACGCGCTTGAGCAGCGTGTTGTTGACGTTGGCCGAGACGATCACGCCGCGATCGCGCAGCGGGATGGGTGCCTCCATGCAGTGGGCGCGCAGATAGTCGACGGCGCTCTTTCCATGCACGGGCAGCTTCCCCGAGAGCATCTTGTAGAGAATGCAGCCCATCGTATAGACGTCGGAGCGTCCATCGAGCTGCGTTCCGCGGGCCTGCTCGGGCGAGAAGTAGGCAGGCGTTCCGATCAGCGCCCCGACTCCCGTGCGCAGTGTCTGCCCATCGTCGATGTCGCTGGCGTCGAGCATCTTCGCGATGCCGACGTCGACGACCTTCACCCAATCCTGGCCGTCCTTCTGACCGAGCATGATGTTCGCTGGCTTGAGGTCGCGGTGGACGATGCCGCGGCTGTGCGCCTCCTGCAGCGCCGAGCAGACCTGTGAGGTGATGCGCAGCGCGCGCGCTTCGCCGAGGCGGCCGCAGGTCCGAATCTCATCTTCGAGCGTGCGATCACCGCCGTACTCCATCGCGAGAAAGAGCTTGCCGTCCTCGAGCTCGCCGAAATTGTAGAGCCGGACGAGGTGGTGATGGTCGAGTGCGGCGAGCACGGCAGCTTCCCGCCGGAACCGCTTGACGAAGATGTCCGAGCCCGCGAGTTTCTGGCGCAGAACCTTGATGACCGCCTTGCGCCCGACGCCGTGCTGCGTTGCCAGATAGACGGCGCCAAATCCGCCCTCGCCGATCTTCGACTGGATGACGTACTGGCCGAGCGGCTTCTGTCCGATCAGCGAATCCTCGCCCTCGTCGCGCGTCCCGTCCTGGGTTGGCTCAGGGGCCAGCGTCTCGGGTGCAAGCGTGATCGGCGGTGGCTCGGGTGGTTGGGCGGGCGACGCCTTTGGAGCCGAAACCGGAGGAATCGTCATCAGCAGCGGCGGAGGGGGCGGCATCGCCAGCGGCGGCCCGGAGGGAGACGTGATCGCGGCCGACTCCTTCTTGCTGCCCGGCCCGGAGACGCGACCGGCGACGGGCGAAACTCGAGCGGCTGCAACTGGCGCGGGCTTGAGTGACCCAGGCCCCGAGGTTCTGGCCGGTGCCTGCTTCGGCGTTGGCGAAGTCGCACGATCCGGCTCGACGGCTGCGCTGGTCAAGCACGCCGCGCAGAGTCGACCCGCCCCTTCGTAGGGCGACTTGCAGCGCGGACAAACCTTCATTTGCTCCCTGCGTCCGCAAGTCCGACGAACGATGAAATCAGACAGCGCATCAGGGGAGATCTCTACAAGAACAGACTGATGAACTCAAGAAAGCGTCCCGCGCGGAGGGTTCAGGTTCGGCACACGATCGTTCGAATGAAAGTCCCGCTCCGAGAGTGAAAATGCGGGGTAGTCCACGCGTACAGGCTCGATGTGCGGTGCGCAC
This sequence comes from uncultured delta proteobacterium, assembly GCA_903911145.1. GTDB lineage: Bacteria > Myxococcota > Myxococcia > Myxococcales > 40CM-4-68-19 > CAIWCD01. The sequence continues at coordinate 33,852 of CAIWCD010000028.1, forward strand.
AGCGACTTACAAATAGGGACATATCCCCAAGAAAATCGTGCTTGTCCCACTATGCCGCGCCTCGGCAATTGGCTATGGTGGGGATCGTCGTCGAGGAGGCACTCCATGGATCGTGAGCAACGACAGCTTGGCGATCTCTGGAGCAACTCGAAGGAGCTCGAGCTCGCAGTGATGGAGCGCCTCGAGCAGGGCACGCTTCGCGTTCCGCCCTATCCGTCGGTCGCGCTGGCGCTGCGCAAGCTCGTGACGCAGGAGAATTACGGCCTCGACGAGGTGCTGACGATCGTCTCCAACGATCCCGCGCTGGTGGCCGATGTGCTGCGCTGCGCGAACTCGGCCTTCTTTGGGCGCGGCTCGATCTCATCGCTGCGGCAGGCGGTTGGGCGCATCGGTGCGCAGCAGATCATGCGGCTCGCGCTGGTCTCGGGTCTGAGCGGGATCGTGCGCGCGGCGGGACCGCTTGCACCGCTGCGCCGGCAGGCCTGGGAGATGAGCTTGTCGAGTGCGGCGATCTGCCAGCGGCTCGCGATCCAGCGCAAGCTTCCCGACGAGAGCGCGTTCATTGCGGGCCTGTTGCACAACTTTGGTTGGCTGATCGCCATTGGCACGATCGAAGAGATGCTGCTGCGCGACCCGGAGGCTCCTCCTCGGAGCGAGGCGTTCTGGGCGACCGTGATCGAGAACTGCCACACGCGGCTTGGTCTCGCGCTCGCGGCCCGATGGAATCTTCCAGCGCTGCTGCTCGATACCATCGCGCTCCATCACCAGCTCGATGAGCCGAGCGAGTTCGCGCCGTTCATCGAGCTCGTCGCCATCAGCGATCGGACCAACGATCTGCTGCTCGATCACCCGCTCGTCTCGGCCGAGCAGCTCTCGGTGATTCCCGAGCTGACCGACCGGGAGCGGGACGCGCTCGCCCGGATGCTGCCGACGATTCCCGAGCTGATCTCCGCTTTCGCGAGCGACCAGCCGAACGGTCCGTCGGAGTCGAAGCTGCTCGCGCCGCAGAGTGGGATGCTCGACGGATTCCATCCTGCAAGCCTCGCGGTGACCAAGCTGGGCGCACGCAAGAGCGGCCCGTTCAAGCTCGTCGGCATCGGCCCGAACGGCTGGGTGATGCAGGGCCCTGAGCCGCTGCTCGAGAAGCAGCTGGTCGAGATGGAGATCGCGGCCAAGCCGATGCCGATTCGCCTCTGGGCGAAGGTCGATCTCTGCGTCAGCGGAGAGCGCAGCGGCTGGGAGTTTGAGTGCAAGCCGTTCGCGCTCAGCCAGACCTCGCTGCAGCAGTGGAACGAGCTGGTCCGCACGCACGAGTGACAGTCGCGACATTCTTGCTATGCTCTTCACCCTCCGCTTGGCTTGCGCGATCGTGCGCTCGCTCCTGCGGCGAGTGGAGCGTGGATGCTCGTCTTCGGATTGCTGGTCATCATCGGCGTGGTCATCGCGGTCGCCGTCGTGCGCGGGAAGAAGAGCAGCGACGCGAGCTTCATCTCGTTTCCCTGCCGCGTCTGCCAGGTGCCGCAGAACATCGCGATCGCGGAGTCGGTGCGGCGTGTGGGTGACGCGCACGCGAAGGGCAAGCTCGCCGAGTTGGGCAATCTGAAGATGCCCTGCATGCGCTGCGGGACGAACCAGGCGGCCGACTGGATGATGCAGCCGCGCGTGCACAAGATGATCACCGACCTCGACGAGGGGGCGTTCCGGACGCAGACGGCGGCTGAGTATATGAATCTCGCCTCGGCGGATGGAGTGGGCGCCTCGGGCGCACCGGCGTTGTCGGCAGATCTTGCGCAGGCCGCGAAATCGCGCGAGCCGGGCCAGGCCTGAAATCTGAGCGCAGTTCAAACGAAGTGTCGTTCAGGCCCGTGTTGGACGCCTCCATTTGGAGCGTGCTAACCAACTGGGCTCAAACTCAAACGGGGATGCCATGGGCCTCTGGGACAAGCTGACAGGCGAGCTGGTTGATATCGTCGAGTGGACCGAAGACGATCCGGACGTCCTCGTCCATCGCTTCGAGCGCTACAACAACGAGATTAAAAACGGCGCGAAGATGACCGTGCGCGAAGGGCAGCTCGCGATCATGGTCAACGAGGGGCAGCTCGGCAAAGGGCAGCTTGCCGATGTGTTCCAGCCCGGTATGTATGAATTGACCACGCAGAACCTTCCGCTGCTATCGACGCTCAAGGGCTGGAAGCACGGGTTCGATAGCCCGTTCCGCGCCGAGGTCTATTTCTTCAATACCCGCCTCTTCTCCAACTGCAAGTGGGGAACGCCGGGGCCGGCGACGATGCGCGATCCCGAGTTCGGCGCGGTTCGCGTCAGCGCATTCGGTATCTATTCGATGCGCATTAAAGAGCCGAAGACGGTGCTCGTCGATCTCGTCGGGACAAAGGCCGTCTTCGTGCGGCAGGATATCGAGGAGAACCTGCGCGGTAAGGTCGGCAGCCGGATTAAAGAGGCGATGCCGAGCCTGGGCGTTCCGGTGATCGATCTCAATGGGAAGATCACGGTGCTCGGCGAGAAGCTCGTCAGCGTGCTCGCGCCCGATTTCCTCAAGCTGGGATTGGAGCTCAGCGAAGTCCAGGTGCAGAACATCAGCCTGCCCGAGGAGATCGAGAAGGCGATCGATCAGCAGGGCGCAATGCGTGCGATCGGCAATATGGGCCAGTTCGCGCAGTACCAGGCAGCGCAGGCGATGCGCGATGCTGCGAATAATCCCGGGATGGCCGGAACGATGATGGGCGTGGGCGTCGGCGGGATGATGACGCAAGGAATGAATGGGCTGTTTAATCAGCCGCAGACGAACCAGCCGGTTGGATTCCAGCCGCAGCAGGCGCAGGGTGGAGGCGCACCGCCGCCGCTGCCGCAGGCGCCGAAGTTCTTCGTCGCGATTGGCGGCCAGCAGGCCGGACCCTTCGATGCGAATGGCATGCGCGAGCATCTCTCGAGCGGGCAGATGACGCGCGATTCGCTCGTGTGGCGTCAGGGAATGGCGGCCTGGACGAAGGCGTCCGACGTGGCCGATCTCGCGCCGCTCTTCGCCGAGGCGCCGCCGCCGCTTCCGCCGCCGCTGCCGCGTTAGTCGGCGGAAGTTCTAATCATCCGTTTCAAATCGGCCGCGAATATCCCGAGAGTCCAACCTCCCGTGATATTCGCGGCTGAGTTCTGTCAGACGCGAATTCTTTAAGACGAGGGCCCTTTGAATACCAAGCCTGCAACGGCAGCACCGCCGATTCCTGAAGCCGCGGCCGCAAAGAACAAGACGTTTGCGTGCATCAGTTGCGGCGCGAAGCTTGAGTTTCAGCCGGGCCTGCATGCGCTGAAGTGCCCTTATTGCGGCGCCGAGACGCCGATCGCCGACGAGCCCGTGCAGAACACCGCCGAGGCGCTCGCCAAGCTTGATTACGACCAGCACGTCGCGATCGCTCCCGAGGAGCCGGAGTTGCCGCGGCAGAAGGTGACCTGCCCGGCCTGCCGCGCCGAGAGCGAACTGCCGCCGAATGTAACCTCGGATCGCTGCTCCTATTGCGCAGCTCCCGCGATCGCCTCGAATGCCTATGAGACGCGCCAGATCAAGCCCAGAGCGCTCGCGCCGTTCGAGATCCAGGAGCGGGACGCGCGAGAGCGATTCACCGGTTGGGTCAAGGGGCTCTGGTTCGCGCCCAATGCGCTCAAGAAAATGGCGCGCATCGATCGCGGCTTGAAGGGCTTCTATATCCCCTATTTCACCTACGACGCGCTGACCTATACCCACTATTCGGGCGAGCGCGGGACGGTCTATTACGAGGAAGAAGAAGTTACGGTGAATGGCAAGACGGAGACGCGCCGGGTTGAGCGCGTGAGCTGGCAGCACGTCACCGGACAGGTGGAGGTCGACTTCGATGATCTCGCGATTGTCGCCTCGAAGACCGTCCCGGTTGATCACGCCGAGGCTCTGGCGCCGTGGAGCCTCGAGAAGCTGGTCCCGTATACCGACTCTTATGTCAGCGGCTTTGTGGTCGAGGCTTACCAGCAGGGATTAAAGAGTGGCTTCGAGCGCGCGGTTACCAAGATGCAGCCCGCGATCGAGCAGGCGGTCAATGCCGATATCGGCGGCGATCGGCAGCGCATTCACAGCATGTCGACGCAGTACAACGACAAGACGTTCCGGCACCTGCTCCTGCCGCTCTGGATCTCGGCTTATAACTACAGCGGCAAGACCTATCGCTTCCTCGTCAATGGACAGACGGGCGCGGTGCGTGGGGAGCGGCCCTGGTCGATCGTCAAGATCGTCTTCGCGTCGCTCGCGGCGATTGCCGTGGGCGTCGGGATCTATTGGCTGTCGCAGAACCAGCACGGCGGCGCTGGCCGTTAGCAGCGGGATTAGAACCCTTGATTAAACTCAGGCTGCTCGCGCTGCTTCTCCTGCCTCTGCTCGCGGTGCCGGCTGCGTCGGCGGCCGAGACTGGAAAGACCATGGACTCGACTGTGCTCGCGCTGCTTCAGAATGCGATCGACGCAGTTCCGTTCGCGACGCTCGAGGATTGCGCGAAGCGATTCTCGGTGACGCTGTCCGATCTTCCGCAGGCGGGCTCGAACAGCTTCTTCGCGGTCTATCAATCGACGGCGAGCCGCAATCCCTTGCTGGGCGCGGTCGAACTGCGCGCCAACTTCAAGGAGACGCCGCGCCGGCAGCTCTTGATCGTGCAGTTATCGAAGGCTGTGCCGCTCAAGAAGTCCGTGCTGGATGCCTTCCTGAAACTCAATGGCGTCGAGATGGGACCGAGCACGCCGCATCTCCCCGGCAGCAGTGCTTATGTCACGTATTCATTCAAATCCGCGGAGCTGCGCGTCGAGTATCAGGGGCTCGACTTCGCGGCCGTCACGGGATTTGTGGTTGATACAACGGCACGAACAAGCAGCGGCTCGAAGTAATCAAGCCGCTGCCGCAAGCAGTCGCTTAAGCGAGGCACGCCTTGATCAGCGCATTCGCTTCTGCCGGGTGCGCCTTGCACTCGAGCAGCGCGCGCAGCATCAGCGGCGCCACGATGGTCGCGTCCGATTCCACGACGAACATCGGCGTATCCTCGGTGAGCTTATCCCAGGTGATCTTCTCGTTCGGCGTCGCGCCTGAATAAGAACCATAGGACGTCGTGGAATCGGAGATCTGGCAGAAGTAGGCCCACGGCTTCACCGGCTCATCGAGGTCGTACTTGATTGACGGCACGACGCAGATGGGGAAGTCGCCGGCGATCCCGCCGCCGATCTGGAAGAAGCCGACGCCCTTGCCCGACGATAGTTCGCGATATTGATCGTAGAGCGCGCCCATATATTCGATGCCCGACTTGGCGATGCTCGCGCTGCACTCGCCGAGCTTGACGTGCGAGGCGAAGATATTGCCGAACGTCGAGTCCTCATATCCCGGCACGACGATGGGCAGGTTGGCCTTGGCGGCGGCGAGCAGCCAGCACTCGTCGACCTTGCCCTCGTGCTGCTCCGGTCCGATGCCTTGAATCAGCTCGTAGAAGTACTCGTGCCAGAAGCGGCTCGTGTTGCTCGCGGTGGCGCTCTTCCACATCGGCACGATCGTCTTTTCGACGGCGCGGAACGCCTCGTCCTCGGGGATCGACGTATCCGTGACCCGACGCATGCGGTCGTTGAGGATCTTCGTGTCGTCCTGCTTGGTGAAGTAGCGATAGTCGGGGAAATCCTTGTAGCCGTGGTGCGCGACGAGGCGGAAGAGCGACTCCTCGAGGTTCGCGCCCGTGACCGACATGCCGTGAATCAGACCCGCGCGGATGGCGGGCGCGAGCGTGATGCCGAGCTGCGCGGAGCTCATCGCGCCGGCGACCGACCAGAACATCTTCCCGCCGCTCTCGATATGCCGCCAATAGGCAATGAGGGCGTCACGCGTCGCGCGCGAGTTGAAGTTCTTGTAGTTCGTGAGGACGAAGTCGAGGATCGGAAGGTTCGGGTTCGCCATAGGCGCCGCCTCCTAGCACGGCTTGCGCGTCTATGTCTTGTCGAACTCGAGCACCACCATCGCGACCCGATCGCCGTCGTTGCCGCTGTCGCTCATCTCGACCGCGCCTCCCTTGGCGCGCAGCTGGGCCTGGCTGCTCAAGCGGGCCCCGAGCGCCTTGGTGACCTTCTCCGCGTAGGTGACTCCGGCCGCGGCGTTGACCTGGACGTTGAGCTGCTTGAAGTCGAGCGCCTTGGGCGAAATCACCACCGCCACCGAGTCGCGCGTGCCGAGGTTGTCGGCGGTCAGGCTCTGCTTGCGCGGGAAGACGCGCGTGCCCACCGTGCCGCAATAGGGGGAATGCTTCTCGGTATAGGGAAACAGCACATAGGAGCTACCGTCGGTCTCCTGCCCGAAGAGATACGTGTAGACCGGCGCTGTATTGCTGAACTCGACCTTGAAGCGCGTGCCCTTGTGGATCGGCTGCGCCGTGCGAAAGACGTTCTGCGAGACCGATTGCAGTGCGATCTTCTTCTGCGTTCCCGTCTCGACCAGACCGAAATGGAGGAGCTGGTGGTGGTCGCCCTGCGTCGCGGCGCCCATCGGATAGAGGCCATAGGCCTCCTTCACGAAGTGATTAAAATCCTTATAACGGACATAAGCGAGACCTTGATCTCCCCAGCTGTTTCCCCAGGAGTTCATTAACTGAAAGGCACCGCCTTCGAGCTGGTCGTCGTAGCCGATCACTGCCATCGCGTGGCCGCCGAAGCCGCGCTCCTCCCAATCCTCCTGCGTCGGATGCCAGACGCGCGCTCCCTCCATCTCGCTCTCGAAGGTGCCGCCGACATTCATTCCAATCACCACCGGTGCGCCTTGCGCGAGATGCTGCTTGATCGCGAGCGCGTTGAGCGAATAGTCGCTCGCGTCCTGCGACAAGCGATCGAATCCAGCGATTCGATACTCCTGCGCCTGGCTCTTCTCCTCGCTGCTCGGCTGGCGGTCGCAGCGCTTCTGGTCATAGGCAAAATTCGCGAGCGGCAGATCGCCGGTCGATTCCATCAACTTCAAGGCGTGGAGAATCACCGTTCCGCCGCCGCACTTTCCTCCCGCGAGCTGGTCGTAGACGAACGAGGGGCTGAACGCGTTCGACTGCTGCGCAGGCTGGCCCGTCTGGCGCGAATAGAGAATCGTCCGGGCAGCATAGGACGTGGCCCAGCCGACGCACGAGCCCTGGTGGCCTTGATTCCCGCGCGGCGGCGCATATTCCGCGAGCGAGACGCGCGTGGGCAGCGAGCCGGGCTCGAGCGGTTCGTGGACGAGCGCCTGGTCGTAGACTTTCTGATCGAGCGTCGCGCCTCGCTTGCCTGCGGTCGGATCCGCGCTGCTCGGCACCGTCGGGGTATGCGGTGTGTTGTTCGCGCTCGCGCCGCCGCCACCCGCGCTGCTCTGCGAGTGATTGCTCCCCAGATAGAACGCGCCGCCGATCACCGCGATGATCAGCGTGAGGACCGGATGTCGGACCGCGAACGTGATGAGTTGGATGAGCGCGAAGATGCCGCCGCTGCCTCCTCCACCGCCGCCTCCACTGCTGCCGCCGCCGCTCGGGCGCGGGCTGTCATCTGCGGGCGAGTCATTCGGATCGTCGTCCGTCATGCGGATCGGCATCGCAACTCCTTCAATCGGGCAGGGGCGTTTGGAATCTGTCAGTGCTCCGCGCGGGACACAAGGGACCGTGTGCAAAAGACGCACGCTTCGCTGCGCGCTTTGGGGCATAAAGCGGTCCGCGATGAAGACCCATGTCCGCTACCCAGACGGAAATGTCCTGCTGCGCAACCTCACGCGCGAGATGCCGATCATTGCGCGCGGAGAGGGCATCTATCTCTTCGATGAGTCGGGCAAGCGATATATCGACGCCTCGTCGGGAGCGCTGGTCGTCAGCGTCGGACACGGCAACAAGCACGTCGCCGACGCGCTGCACGCGCAGCTTCTCAAGGTCGGCTACGTCAATGGAACCCACTTTACGTCTCGCGCAACCGAGACGCTCGCGACCAGACTGGCCGTGCTGGCGACCGCAGAACTGCCCGACGCGAAACTGACCCGCGCGGCTTTTCTCTCGTCGGGCTCCGAGGTCGTCGAGGCGGCGGTGAAGTTCGTGCGCCAGCTCTGGATGGAGCGCGGGCAACCGAAGCGCAGCAAGATGATCGCGCGGATCCCGAGCTATCACGGCAATACCTTGTATGCGCTCTCGATGTCGGGCCGGCCGCATTACAAGAAGCTCTATGGGCCAATGCTCTCGGAAGTGGTCACGACAGCCTCGCCATATCCCTATCGCTCGGGACTCACTGATTACGACCGCGATGGCGCGGATTACTACGGCAAGCTGCTTGAAGAGGTGATCGCGAAGGAGGGGGGCGAGACGATCGCGGCCTTCATCGCCGAGCCGGTGATTGGCTCGTCCGCCGGCGCAGCATTGCCGCCGCGCGGATACTTCCAGCGCATGCGCGAGATCTGCGACCGCCACGGGATTTTAATGATCGCCGACGAGGTCCTCTGCGGCGCGGGGCGCTGCGGCTCGTTCTTTGCCAGCGCGGCGACCGGCTTTCGCCCCGACGTGCTCGTGCTCGGCAAAGGTCTTGGCGGCGGCTGCGTTCCTCTCTCGGCGCTGCTCGTGCGCGAGGATCATCTCGAGGAGATGCGGCTCGGCTCGGGATATTTCCAGCACGCGCAGACCTATCTGCAGGCGCCGTTCATGACCGCTGCGGGCGTGGCGGTGCTCGAGGAGTTCGATCGCGCCGATCTGGTTGGCAATGCCGCGCGCACGGGCGAATATCTGCAGCAGCGCCTGCGCGAAAAATTATTGCCGCTCAAGTCGGTCGGCTCGGTGCAGGGCATTGGTCTGCTCGCCGGTATCGAGCTGGTCGAGAACAAGGAAACGAAGGCTCCCTATGCCCGCTCGAAGAAGGTGATCGAGCGGCTCTGCGCGCATCTCTTCGCGCGAGGCATGATCGTCTGGCCGAATATGGGCCAGGCCGACGGGACCAATGGCGATCTCTTCATGATTGGTCCGCCGTTGGTGATTACCAAAGCGCAGGTTGACGAGCTGGTTGACGGTCTTGCCGCTGCACTCGAGGAGTTCTCTCCATGACGTTTCGAATCACCTATTCCGTTCTCGAAGCCGATCTGACCGAGCTGCACCGCGAGTTCGACGGCGTGCTCTCGTCGCTGCGCAGCGAGTTCGGCAAGAGCTATCCCTCGTGGGTTGCGGGTCGGGCGCTCGAGAGTGGCGATCTGCTCGATTCCCATCCGCCGGCCGATACGCGCCAGCTGCTCGCCCGTTTCCATCGCGCGCCGGTGACCATCCTCGATGAGGCCGTGCGGGCCGCTCACGCCGCGCAGAAGATCTGGGCCGCGCTGCCGTGGCAGGAGCGGGTCGCGCGCATTCGCCGTGCGGCTGGGCTGATCTCCGAGCGGCGTCTGCGGCTGTCGGCGATCATGTCGCTTGAGGTCGGCAAGAGCCGTCTCGAGAGCCTCGGCGATGTCGAGGAGTCGGCCGATCTGCTTCGTTACTATTCGGGCCAGGTTGAGGAGAGCAATGGCTTCTCCCGCCCGCTCGGGAAGCTCTCGCCCAATGAGGATACGCGCGATGTATTGCGTCCCTATGGCGTCTTCGCGGTGATATCGCCGTTCAATTTCCCCGCCGCGCTGGCGACGGGAATGGCAGGAGCGGCCCTGCTCGCAGGCAATGCGGTCATATTAAAACCCAGCGAAGAGACGCCGTGGTGCGCGCAGGGGCTCTACGATGCGCTCCGCGACGCGAAGCTCCCCGACGGGCTTTTCCAGGTGCTGCACGGCGAAGGGCATACAATTGGAGCCGCGCTCTCTCGTCATCCGGGAATTGATGGCGTGGCGTTTACCGGCAGCACGAAGGTCGGTTTCGAGCTGCAGCGATTAATGACGACCGGCAAGCGGATGCGTCCGGCGCTGCTCGAGATGGGCGGCAAGAACGCGGCGATCGTCTGTGAGAGCGCCGATCTCGATGCCGCGGTCGAGGGCTGCGCCCGCTCGGCGTTCGGCTTGTCCGGCCAGAAGTGCAGCGCTCTCTCTCGAATCTACGTCGCCCGCTCGCGCCAGCAGGAGTTCATCGAGAAGCTCGTCGAGCGTGCGCGCAAGATCGTCATCGGTGATCCGACGCGTGCCGAGGTCTATCTCGGACCCGTCATTAATGCCGCTGCGGTCGCCCGATACGAGCAGGCCGCGGCCGATGTGAAGTCCGGTGGTGGCACGATTCATGTCGGCGGCGAGCGCCTGCGCGGCGGAGAATTTGAGCACGGATATTTCGTCGCGCCGACCATCGCGACGGTTCCGCGCAGTCATCGCATTGCGAAGGACGAGCTCTTCCTGCCGTTCGTCATCGTCGAGGGATTCGATACCTTCGACGAGGCGATTGCGCTCGCGAACGATGTTGATTACGGCCTGACAGGCGGAATCTTCAGCGGCAACAAGGATGAGATCGAGCAGTTCATGGACCGCTGCGAGGCGGGCGTGCTCTATGCAAATCGCAAGACCGGCGCGACGACGGGGGCGTGGCCGGGCGTGCAGTCGTTCTGTGGTTGGAAAGGTTCCGGTTCAACAGGGAAGGGCGGCTGCGGTCCCTTCTATGTGGCGCAGTTCGCGCGCGAACAGTCGCAGACGAGGATGGGTTAATCGATGAGCAACTTGTATCCAGAGATTAAAGTCGCCCCGCCGGGTCCCAAGGGCCAGGCCATCATTGACCTCGATAAGCGATATACGTCGCCGAGCTACATCAAGGAATATCCGCTCGTCGTCGAGCGCGGGGAAGGGCCGTGGGTCATCGACGTCGACGGGAATCGGTATCTCGATTTCATGGCGGGTATCGCCGTCAACTCGACCGGCCATGCGCATCCGGCAGTCGTGAAGGCGATTAAAGACGCCGCGGATAAGTTCCTCCATATCTGCGGCACCGACTTCTATTACGACTCGTTCTCGAAGATCTGCGAGCGGCTGGGGAACCTCGTGCCCGGAATGGGACCGAAGAAGGTCTTCCTGACCAACTCCGGCACCGAGGCAATCGAGGGCGCGCTCAAGCTGGTGCGCTGGCACACCAAGCGGCAGAACATCATCGCGTTCAAGGGGGCCTTCCACGGACGCACCTATGGCGCGATCTCGCTGAACTCCTCGAAGGTGGCGCAGCGCGCGTTCTTCGGTCCGCTGATCGGCGGCGTCACGCACATCGCCTATCCGTCCGAGAAGGGGCCGAGCGTCGCCGACGTGCTGGAGAAGGATCTCTTCGTCAGCCACGTTTCGCCCAAGGAGATCGCAGCGATCTTCATCGAGCCGATCCTCGGCGAGGGTGGATATCAACTGCCGCCCGCGCAGGCGCTGCGCGATCTGCGCCGCATCTGCGATGCGCACGGAATCATGCTCGTGTTCGATGAGGTCCAGTGCGGCATCGGACGCACCGGGCGCTGGTTCGCGGCGGAGCACTTTAATGTCATGCCCGATATCATCTGCTCGGCGAAGGGTATCGCCTCGGGAATGCCGCTCGGCGCGATCATCGCGAAGGAGAGCGTGATGACCTGGACGCGCGGGTCGCACGGCTCGACCTACGGCGGCAATCCGCTCTGCTGCGCGGCTGCGCTGGCGACGCTCGATGTGATTGAGCCGATCCTTCCGCAGATCGGCGAAGTCGGCGCTTATATGCTCAAGGGATTAACCGCGCTGCAGAAGAAGCACGCGGTGATTGGAGACGTGCGCGGCGTCGGTTTAATGATCGGCGTCGAGTTCCTCCTGCCCAATGGCGAGCCGGCTGCTGATTACGTCGGCGCGCTCGAGCAGCTCGCGTTCCGCAAGGGACTGCTCTTGCTCTCGTGCGGCAAGTCGACGGTGCGCATCGCGCCGCCGCTCATCATCGGCAAGCACGAGGTGGACGTCGGCCTCGGCGTGCTCGATGTCTGCCTCACCGAGCTCGACGGGCAGTTCGGCCTGAAGAACGGGAAGGCCTGAGCGATGCCGCGGCGTTCCCTGCTCGTATTTGGTTTGATTGCCGGATGTATCGGCTTCGATCAGGGAACCAAGCGGCTCGCGGTCCTTCATCTGCTCGGCGCGCGGCCGATCAATCTGCTCTTCGGAATCGTGCGGCTGAGCTACGCGGAGAATACCGGCGCGTGGGGCAGCCTCGGCTCGCATTGGCCGCCGCTGCTCAAGCAACTCGCCTTCGTGATCGCCCCCGGACTGCTTCTGTTCATGATGCTTGTTTTTCTGCTGACGAGGCGCGGGCTGAATCTTCCGACCATCCTCGCCTATTCGATGATCGTCGGCGGCGGCGCGAGCAATCTGCTCGATCGCGTGCGCGCTGGTGCGGTGGTTGATTTTCTCTATGTCGGCGTCGGTTGGCTGGGGACCAATATCTTCAACGTCGCGGATGTTGCGGTTGTGGCCGGAGTGCTGCTGCTGCTGGTCTCTGGTCGGCCAGATGTCATTGTCCGCGCGGAGAGCTGAGACGTGAGTCGATTTCGGTTGGCCTCCTCCCGATGCTACGGTGCGCGCCTTTTGTCGACGGGAGCGCACCATGGGTGAAGAGATCGAAGTTCCGCTCGAGGCGGCGCAGGAGCATATCCATCACCATGCGCAGCACGGCTCGACTCCGTGGGTCTCCCAGGTTGCGCTCAGCTCCGCGATCTTTGCCGTGCTGGCTGCGGTCGCCGCGCTCTTCGCGGGCGGTGAATCGAATGAGGCCGTGCGCGCGGAGATCCGCGCTTCGAATGAATGGAGCCACTTTCAATCGAAGGGAATCAAGGCGGACGTGCTCGCCTCGAAGCTCGAGCTGATGAAGAGCTTCGAGAAGCCCATCGACGAGAAGGACCGCGAGCGCAGCGACAAGCTCGCGAAGGACAAAGAGCAGAGCCAGGAGAAGGCCAACGGGCTTGAGGAGGCCTCGGAGCACCACATGGTCACGCATGAGCGGCTCGCGCGCTCGGTGACGTTCTTTCAGGTCTGCATCGCAATCGGCGCAGTCGCGGTGTTGACCCGGCGGCGACGATTCTTCTTCGTCAGCCTGGCATTCGGCGCGGTCGGTCTCGCGTTCTTCGTGCACGGATTCATCTCGGCGTTGCAACACTGAAGGGGCAGCTCATGCGCAGCAATCACTGGATTTGTGCGGTCGCGCTGTACTGCGCCCTGGTCGGCAACGTCGCGTGCGGCAAGCGCGCCGTCTACGGCCCGCCGAAGATTCCCGTCTATATCGACTATCCCGACGCCGGGACCTGCTCGGTTGGACGCACGCTCTGCACGGATGATTGCGCGAATCTATTGACCAACCCGACGCACTGCGGAACGTGCGGGACGGCGTGCAATGCCGATCAGGTCTGCGTCGGCGGCACCTGCACCACGGTCTGTCCTCCCGGCCAGTCGGCCTGCGACGACCTCTGCGTCAATCTGGAGACGAACACGCAGAACTGCGGCCAGTGCGGGAATCCCTGCCCGGGCAGCCAGGTCTGCAGCAACGGTGTCTGCGCGAACTCCTGCGCGGGAAATCTCGTTCCCGCTCCGACCTTCGGAGATCAGGGGCCGACCACGACCTGCGTCAACCTGCGCAGCAACTCGAACAACTGCGGTGCGGTCGGGCACGCCTGCGTGGCGGGAACGGCCTGCGCGGACGGGAGCTGCACGAAGGTCTGTCCGGGCGCCACCAACTGCAATGGCACCTGCACCGATCTCGCTGCGGATGCGAACCACTGCGGTGCTTGCGGGACGGCCTGCCCGCCGGCGGAGCTGTGCGTGAATGGTGCATGCGCGGCGAGCTGCGCGGGCACGCTCAAGCAGTGCGGGCGCTCATGCGTCGACGTGGAGAACAGCGCGTCGAACTGCGGCACCTGCTCGGTCGCCTGCGCCTCAGGGCAGGCTTGCGTGAACGGAGCGTGCACGCAGACCTGCGCGCCGCTGCAGACGAACTGCGCGGGCGCGTGTGTTTCGCTCTCGACCGACAATGCCAACTGCGGCGCCTGCGGGACCCACTGCAGCGGCGAGCAGAGTTGCCAGGCGGGCACCTGCGTCTCGGGATGCGGCGCTACGTCGATGCTCTGCACCGATCGTTGCACGACGAAGAATTCGTTTAATCAATGCGGCAGCTGCGGCTCGATCTGCGGCGAAGGCGAGGCCTGCGAGCAGGGAACCTGCACGGCCACCTGCACGAGCGGACTCACGCACCTCGATGGCGCGTGCGTCTCCTTCTCCGCGGACAACAACAACTGCGGCGCGCTCGGCAAGGTCTGTCCGGTCGACCAGACGTGCGTGAATGGAACCTGCACCGCGTTTACCGCGGCTGCGCCGGTGAGCAATTGCAATGGCCGTCCCGCGAATATCGCCAACGACGAGAACAACTGCGGCGCGTGCGGTCACGCCTGCGCGGCGGGCCAGAGCTGCCAGCAGGGAGCCTGCGTCGCGAGCTGCGGACCGCTCTGGACCTGCGGAAAGTCCTGCGTCGATCTGCGCAGCAACGATTTCAACTGCGGCACCTGCGGCACGGCCTGCCCGCTGGGAAAGAGCTGCGTCAATGCGGCCTGCGTAAGCAACGTGACCTATCTCGCGGGGCTCAATGGCGCCTATGCCGATTGCGGCACATATATCGCGGATATCAAGTCCGATCGGAACAACTGCGGCGCGTGCCGGCTGGAATGCCCGCTCGAGCAGGTCTGCGCGAATGGCGCTTGCGGCACCTCCTGCCTCGGCAAGAATCTCACCGCCTGCGCGCAGGAGGGATGCGTCAATACGGCCACGTCGGCGACCAACTGCGGCGCCTGCGGAAACATCTGCGCGCCGGGGAGTGCATGCGTTTCGGGCGTCTGCCAGACAGCGTGCGGCGGCAACGCGAACCTTCAGGTCTGCGGCGGCGTCTGCGTCAACACCACCAACGATGAGCGGCACTGCGGCGGTTGCTTCGTGCCGTGTCCGGCAGGCGAGTTCTGCAACGCCAGCTCCTGCGTGCCGAGCTGCCCCAACGGCGCAAGCCGCTGCGGAGGTTCGTGCGTGAACGCGGCGACCGATCCGAACAACTGCGGTGGCTGCGATCTGCGGTGCCCGACCGGTCAGAGCTGCAACGCTGGCGTCTGCGGATAGCGGCCGGCTGTCGGCGTACCAACAGGGTCGCGGCATCCATCGAGGTAGATGGATCGCGCGCGCGCGCATATGAAGTGCAATCGCTGCGGCGGACGCGGCGGATAGCCGGAGATTGCTTTCAATGAACTACGCGCTGTGGGGACTGCAGGGGCTGCTTGCGTTGGCGATGGTCGGCGCAGGCGCGATGAAGGCGTTCACGCCGCGGCAGAAGCTGGCCGAAAAGATGAAGTGGGTGGCGAGCTGGACCGACCTGAATGTCAAACTGCTCGGCCTCGCCGAGCTGCTCGGCGCCATCGGGTTGATTGCTCCGGGCGCGCTGGGATTCGCGCCGTTTCTGACGCCGCTCGCGGCGACCTGCCTCGCGGTGCTGATGGTCGGCGCCATCAAGACGCATCTCGACCTCAAGGAGCCGATCGTGGCGCCTGCCGTGCTCACGGTGATCGCGATTGCGATCGTGGTCGGGCGCGTTCTCTTCGTCCCGCTCGGACAGTAGAGAAAGCACCGCTCTTCCCTTCGCCGCGCCGAGCGGCCGATCTGCCCCACTCTTGCTCGAAGGCCCGCCGGCTGGTAATCGCGCGGGATGCAAATTCCGGGGAGGTCGTCGATGAAGTTCGCACTGGCCGTGTGCGTGGCGCTGTTGTCGACAGCTTGCGTGACGGGTGGGCCGCAGAAGTGCGCCTGCCGTGTCATGGGCGCGGGGATGTCGCTCGAAGAGGCGCAGGGGATCGTCGATGAGTTCGAGTCGAAGCATCTGCAGCTCGACCCGACCAATCCGCTGCGCGATCCGAAGTCGCTCGAGGATGTGCTCGAGATCCTCCGCAGCGACGAGCTCGATCTCTTTCCCGCGGGCGTCGCGTTCGCGTCGAAGCAGGACAGCACCGAGGCGAAGGCGCTCGCCGCGCAGACCGAGCTGGCCTGGGGCGAGGCGGAGCTGATGCTTTCGGACCTCTTCGCGCAGGTCGCGGCGTCGCTCGAGGAGGAGATTCGCTCCTATGAGCTGGCGGGATTCAAGGCCGATGAATTGCGCGACCGCCTCGATACCAACGGCGACGTCGCGGAGGCGCTCGCGCTGCTTGCTGCAGAGCATTCCGCCTCGGGTGCACGCCACGCCCGCGAGATCATCGCCGCCGCGCCGACGAACTACCAGGGATATCGCGTTGCCGCCGATTACTATCGGCTCCGCGAGCGTTGGGAGGAGTTTGACACCACGATCGCGAAGATTGAGCTCCTCAAGCCCGACTCGAATGGCCTGCTCTTTCTGCGCGGTGTCGCGGCGCTCTATCGCGAGGGAGATGGTCCGAAGGCTGATCGTTTCCTGCGCGCCGCGCTGGCCCGCGATCCGAAGTTCGTTCGCGCGCAGGCGCAGCTCGTCCGCTCCCAGCGCGGGATTTCGGCGAAGCGGACCGAGTATCTCAAGCTCAAGGCGCTCAACCCGCACCACCAGATCGTCGTCTGGGCGGGCCCGGCTCTCGAGCGCGCATACGCCGCGCGCCAGGCGCAATAGCCAGCGGCCAAAGCGACCGCGCTACGGAATGCGATAGCTCTGCACCGGCAGCGCGGTTGAGTAATCGATGTTGTTGATCAGCCAGCCCGTCGGCACGCGTTCGACCGTGGTGTATCCGAACGTGCCGCCCGAGAGCGGCGCGCCTCCGTTGCCGATGACAATCTCTTTCGAGCTCGCCGACCCCTTGAACGTATGGGTATGGCCGACCAGAGAGAGATCGTAGCTGGTCCCCTTCATGATGTTCTCGACGGCCGTCACGCACGGCCCGGTATTCGCCTCGGCCGGTTCATGCCGCACCAGAATCGTATAGGTCGTGTGCTGCGCGAGCGTGCTCATCAGCCACGACTGCTGCGTCGTATCCCAGGCATTGCACGCGACCACCACGAGCTTTGCGGTCCAGCTCCCGTTGTTGGCGTGGATCGGAATCGAATACCAGGGGGCGGCCTGGCCGCTCGGACCGAGAATCGTATTCATGAACGCGTCGATATTCTGCGTCTGGCCCAGCACGCAGTTGTCCGCCGTATATCCATTGCACTCATGATTTCCCATCGAGGGGAAGAACGAGCCCGTATATGCCGCGCGGGCCTGCATATAGAGCGCGGCCTGCGGCTGGGCCGTATTGGTCGTGGTATTGGCGTACATATAGTCACCGGTTCCGACGACGAACTGCGGACGCGGGCTCATCGCCTCGATGTGCTGATAGATCCTGGTAATCACCGGGGTCGGATATTCCGAGACCACGTCGATGTCGGTGGGGCGCGAATCGCCGACAACCGCGAAGAAGAGATGATCGACTGCGCCCCCATCGAGCCCGACGCTCCCCGCATCGGCACCGGGCGCAAACCCGCCACCAGAGCCGCCCGCAGCTCCATTGCCTCCTCCGCTACCGCCGCCGCCGCCGGTATCCGGCGTGGTGTTTCCGCAGGCCGTGAACGCACAGAGCGTGAGCGCAGCCGCGGCGAAGAGGACAGGCAGGCGGACGCAGCGCGGAATCGCAGAGAGATGATTCATCGGGGTATCCTTCGATGCTATCGCGTGCGGTGCGCCGAGGCGTGAAGCTGGCGATACCGATGGCCGCCGAGTTGACGCAACGCCGGCGTAAGATTCTTGCGCGGCGATCGGGCGGGGGGCGCGACCGGAGCGCCGGCGTGGGCGAACTTGTTCGTCGCCAGCTCTGCATTCTCAAGACTGCTCGGCGCATCGAATGGACGCAAGGTCGGATCGATCGCAGATCCGCCCCGGCCCTGCTTCACCGCATCGATGGTGGCGAAGTACCAGCCATCGGCGCTGAAGAGATCGGGCGTGAGCCTGACGCTCAACGCCTTGGTGGCAAAGCTCGCCAGAACCGAGGAGGTCGCGCTCTCGTCGAGCGAATAGAGCGCCACCCAATAGAAGTCGGGCGTTCCCTGCGCGGGTGCGCTCCAGCTCAAGGTGACGGTCGCATCGTCGAGCACGCCGGCGTCGCCGAGATAGGTCTGGTCGGAGAATGCATCAAGCCCGTTGATTCGCGGCGCGGTCGGCGGCGAGAGCGTCGGGGCAAGGCCCGTCGTCCAGTCGAACGAGTTGGTGAGCGGCGCCGAGAGCGAGCTGGTGGTGAAGAAGGGCTGGGAGGCGCCGCCGTCGACGACATAGGAGACTGACGGAACGGTGCTGACGAGCACGAGCTTGTCCCAGCCTGCCGCGCTCGGGATCGGATTCTGCCAGGTGACTCCGCCGAGATCGATGTCGGTTGTCCCGGCCGGCGCGTCATAGATCAGCGCATCACCGGCGAATCCATAACTCCCGTAGGCGATATATCCCTTCTCGACTTGAATCTGCACCGTCTGGCCCTCATCGACCACGTTTGGATTCACCGCGGAGAGATGCGAGGTCCATTGCGACCTCAATACCTTGATATCCGCGATCTGGTTGATGCCCGGCATTCCCATTCCGCCGTCGACCGCGTTGTCGCTCTGGTCCTGCATCGTCAGGGTCGTATCGGCAAATGCGCGCGCGGCCGTCTGATACGGCACGCCGGCGTCCGATGTGGCGACATGCATCTGCCAGATATAGAGCACGTCGCCCGACGTGGAATCGACGAGGTTGGGGTCGCCATCGAACGCGCTCGCCTGCACGTCGCCTGTGAACTCGGTATCTCCAGCGCTGAGCGGATTGCCGAGCGACTGGAGCCAGACCACGAAATTATTCGCACCCTGGCTGATTGCCTCAAGACGATCGGCCGGCCCGGCATCGGGCAGCGCGTTGGTCTCACCAATTCCCCACGACCAGGGGGCCAATCCAGTGATGTCGTAATTGTAGGTTGTGCCGTCGTCCTGCGTATTCACCACGTCGCTGCGCCCCATCTGGCCGGCGCTGTAATCGAGAGCGCGTGCGGCGGTGATCGTGAAGGTATTCGCCGCGTGGGCGGTGACCGCGTAGGTTCCTCTCGGAACGCCGGGGATCACGCAATCGGTCGTGGTGCTCACCGACTGGTAGACAACCACCGTGCCGGCGTCGGTGATCACATGTGCTTCAAGTCCGCCGAGCTCTCCGAGCAGCGGCGCGGCGGCGATCGCCTCGGTGCCGGTATCGCTGATAAACGTGACCGTACCGGAGATATCGATTCCCAACGCCGGAGCGTTCGCCTGGTTCGAGCCGATGCTCGAGGGAAGCGTCGCGGACTTCGAGACCACTTGATAGGTATAGGTCGTGCCGACGACCAGCGAGTTGCTATCGATATATCCGTTGTTCATCACGTTGCCGAGCAGCGTGGGCGCGCCCGTGGCCGGCAGGCGATAGACGTCATAGGAATCGGCGCCATTGATTGGACTCCACGTCAGCAGCTCGCGCGTATCCGAGCCGGCCGCGCCGAGATCGGCTGGCGCGGCGAGGATGATGACGATGTTCGAGGCCGGCCCCTCGCCCGCAGAATTGGTTGCGACGACCTCATATTGATATGCGGTGCCCGGCTGCGCGCTCGGATCGACGGCAGTGAGGCCGCTGACCGCCGTCGCGCTGGTGAGCGGATTGAAGGTCGAGCCGTCGTCGTCGGAGCGCAGCACGGTGAAGGTCTCGCTGTTCGCGTTGTCGGTCGTCGTCCAGGAGAGATCGACTTCGGACTGCCTGGGGTTGACCGTGAGCACGGGAGCTGCCGGTCGTCCGGCATCGCTCGGCCCAGCATCGTTGCCCGGTCCTGCATCGTTGCCCGGTCCCGCATCGTTGCCCGGTCCCGCATCGTTGCCCGGTCCCGCATCGTTGCCCGGTCCCGCATCGCTGCCCGGTCCCGCATCGCTGCCCGGTCCCGCATCGCTGCCCGGTCCCGCATCGCTGCCCGGTCCCGCATCTGAGCCGGGCCCTGCGATGCGGCCAGAGCTGCAGCCGGCCGCAAAGAGAGAGCAGAGCGTGATGACGAGTGCAGCGCGAGCAAGTCTCATGGAGAGGCCTCGGAAGAAACCGGCGGTGACGACGGCTGGCAGGATGGCCGAGCAGAGTAGTCGAGAGCCGATCGGTTGTGCGTCGATTCCATCGTTGCGTTCGTGACGGTGCCCATGGCCGCCGCTGTTCGCGCGCGTAGCGAGGAACGCGGTTAGATTCAAGGCATGCTCTCCCGGCTCCGCAGCGGTGCACTTCTCGTCGCGGCGCTCTGCTCGCTCTCCGCCGGCGCGCAGCCGCGCAGCCCCGACGCCCGGCGTCTCTTCTCGGTTCGCTCGAACTACAACCGCAACGAAGTCGTCTTCGAGGCCGTCCTCGATGGCGATGGATTCGATCTCGCGAAGCCGATTCGCAACTATTGGATCCTTCATATGCACAACGATCGGATCGAGAATCTCTCCTCGATGGAGGAGAGGCTCGCGTTCGGCGTTGTGCTCGATCACGTCGCGCGCGATCGGATCGTCTTCCATGTGCGCGCGTCGTCAACCCGGTACGTAACCGTGCGGCTCGAGGGCCAGCGAGCGTTCGCGACGACGAAGATCAGCGGCGAGGAGAGCGAGCTCATCGCCCTCTTTGCGACGGTCGATTCGCGCGGCGTGATCCCCAGCGTCAACTCTGTCGAGCTGCTCGGCCACTCGCTCGCGAACGACACCCTCACGCGCGAGCTGATCAAGGTGCATTGAACGCGCGCCCACTCTGCGCGCGCGTTGCGATCACGGCGTCGCGCGCCTCTCTGGCAGCTCGAGTTCGAGCGCGATCTGCTCGCTGGGCACGAACAGCTTGAGCAGGTCAGGCAGCTTCTCCGGCATCCAGGTCCGCGGCAGGATCACCAGCGGGAAACCCAGGCCCAGCGCGAGTTCGCGCGGGGGCACGCCGAGGACGATCGCGACCTCGGGTGGAGCGGTGAGCGAGAGGTGATCCTTGATCGCCGGGATGATCTCGCCTGTGTCCTCGAGGACGACGAGCGCTCTCGGGAGCGCGCCCTGATCGAGGGCCACCGCAGCCGTGACGCTGTTCTCCGCGACCATCACGTCGTAGCCGTCAAGCGTGAGCACGCGGGAGATCGCGGAGCGCTGCGGGTGGTCCGCAGCGATGACGAGCAGCGATGGAACCAGCGTTGCTGGCGCCGTGACCGTGACCGGGACCGGGACCTTCTCGAGATAGGGCCGCCGCGCAGTTTCTTCGAGGAAGCTGCGCAATTTTTTCGGGAGGTCGTCGAGCTGGATCGCCATTCCGTGCGGCGTGCGCGCCTTCGGGTCTGGCTCGACGGTGACGCGGACGACGACGCCCTTCATCGTCACGCGCTCGGCAGGACGGCCGACCAGCGCGGAGAGCGACACCTGCGTCGCCAGCGGCAGCGGCGTGAGAGTGCGAAGGAATACGCCGTGGTTCGACCAGTCGTGCGACATGAGGATCGTCTCGGTCCCATCGGCGCGGTGGACGTGCACGCGCAGATCAACCGGGAGCCGACCGACCATTCTTCGCTCGTAGCGCGGCTCCATGCGGACCTCCGATGAAAGGCTCAGCTACAGCATTCGACGTGCCACGGGCGCATCAATCGCCATTCGCTCGATTCAGCGCGGCGGTGCAACGAACTTCTCGAGCCGCCCTTCGCGCTCGAGCGTAAAGAAGCTTGGCGTGTCCACCAGCATTCCCAGATCCAGATAGGTGTAGCCGAGGAGAAGTTCGACCGAGCCTGCGTTGATCGCCACCAGGGGATCGCGGACACGTGAAATTGGATCGAGGCGTGCGTTGCGGCCGGCGCCGTAGTCGAGCAGCAGCGCGTGCGCAACTCCTTGCGGGGCGCGGTCCGGAAGAGGATTGCACACGACGTAGTGACCGAACGTCCACTCCTCCCCGCGCCGCATGCGGGCGCGGGAGGGCGCGTCGACGCCGCGCTGTTCGACGCGAACATTCCAGCCGCGCAAGGTCCCGCGAGCCGGGTCGCGATGGAACACCTTGCGAAACGTCTTCCAGCTCAGTCTCTCGAGGAGGCGAGGCAGACCGAGACTCACGCCTCTGTATGCGCTGTCGTCGAGCGCCGCGGGATCGATCGGGTGGCCTTCGCGCAAGAGCGCGCGCAGTTCACGATTCGTCAGTCGAGCAATGTCGTGTGCGGTCGTCATCGAGACTCTCGTTCGCGAACTCCGTCGCGCACAGTCCATCGTCCTTTGGCGCGAGCCGCCTTGAGTTCGGCGAGATCGCGTGGCTGCTTCGCGCACCAGCGCATCGAGGCGAAAAAGGTGATGTCGGGATCGCCATCTTCGGGTCCGCTTGCGGCGAGATCTCCGCTGAGCGCGCGCTCAACGGCTGCCAGCAACGCCTCGTGATAGCCCTCGAAGACGACGAGATCGCGCAGCCAACGTGTGCGGGGCGTGTCGTGCGTGAGCTGTTCCACGACGCGCGCGCGCAAGCGCAAGAGCGCGCCAGGCGTGGCCGCGAGCATCTGCAGATCGAAGACGAACTGATCGCCGTCGTGGTGCGCGCCGAGCAGATGGCGGAAGATCCGCTCCTCATCGCTGCGCAGGCCGGTCAGATCGAACGGCGCGATCGCGCGCTCGGCGACGAGGAAGGGAAAGCGTGCGGGACGCCAATGAAGGATGCGCGCCCGCCACGTCGCGCGCACCGGATGCGTCGTGCAGGTGCCCACCGTCTCGCTGCGAAAGAGGATCCGGTGCGCCATCCGCAGCGCGCCGAGCGAGAGCTGGAATTCGTTGGGCACCGTCTCGAGAAGTCCCGACGCGGCGAGCTCCTCGAGCCGCGTCCGCACACGCGGCCGATCGCCGAGCAGGAGGCGCGAGAAGAGCGGGAGCGATTCCGAGCGCGCTGCTGTCTCGCTGCCTGTCGCCATGGATATTCGCCTTCACGTATATGCTGCAACTCCGCGCCCAGAGCCGACGCGCGCGCGGACTATGCCTTGATGCGGATGCGTGCGTCGACCGCGACCACTCCCTGTCCGGGCCCGCGCGCAACGAGCGGGTTGATGTCGAGTTCGCAGATCTCGGGCAGATCGTCGACGAGGCGGCTGACGCGCAGGAGCGCATCGATGAGCGCTGCACGATCGGCCGGTGGTGCGCCGCGATATCCCTCGAGCAGCTTGCGCCCGCGGATCTGCTCGAGCATCTCGCCGGCGTCGACGTCGGTGAGCGGATGCACGCGGAAGACGACGTCCTTCCAGACCTCGACGTTGACGCCGCCGATTCCGAAGCCGAGCAGCGGGCCAAACGTCGGGTCGTGCGTGACGCCGATGAAGGTCTCGATGCCGCCCTTGATCATCTGCTGCACGATGACGCCGTCCATCTGCGCCGCGAGTCCGCGCTCTTCGAGGCGGCTGCGCATGAGCGAGAATCCGGCCGCGACGCTCTTCGCATCGGTGAGGTCGAGCATCACGCCGCCCACATCGCTCTTGTGCGTGATTGTCGAGGAGGCGAGCTTGAGCGCGACCGGATAGCCGATCTCGCTGGCGGCGCGCGCGGCCTCTTCCCCGGTCGCGGCGAAGACGGTGCGCGGCATGTTGATTCCGTAGGCCGCGAGAACTTCGCGCACGTGCTCGGCGTCGAGCCAGCGGCCGTGCGGATCGGCATTTCCTGCTGCGGCTTGCGTCGCGATCACCTTGCGTGCCCGCTCGGGCTGCACGTCGGCGAGAACGGGCACGACTCCTTCGGGACGCTTCTGCCACTCGCCGTAGCGCACCGCTCGCGAGAGCGCGATCGCGGCCGATTCAGGGAACGCGTACGAGGGGAACTTTCCTTCGCGCATCGACGAGAGCGCGGCAGGCACGCCGTGCTTTCCGAGGAAGCAGGTGAGCACGGGCTTGGTCGCGCCAGCTCCCGCGCGGCGAATCGCGCTCGCGACTTCGCTCGCCTCGGTGACGATCGGCGGAACGAAGATCACCAGCACGGAATCGATCTTCTCGTCGGCGAGCATCAGCTTGAGCGCGCGCTCATAGGACGCAGCGCTGGCGCTCGCGATCATATCGACCGGATTCTTCACCGACGCTTCCGCGGGGAGGAATTCGCGCAGCGCCGTCTCTGTCTCGGCAGAGAGCGGCGGCAGGACGAGACCGCGGCTCTCGCATGCATCCGACGCCATGATGCCGGGGCCGCCTGCATTGGTGAGCACGCCGACCCGCTTGCCAGCGGGCACAGGCTGGTTTGCCAGCAGCATCGCGACGTCGAAGAGCTCCTCGAGCGTATCGGTGCGCAGCACGCCCGCCTGCCCGAGCACGGCGTCGACCGCGATGTCGAGGCCCGCGAGCGAGCCCGTGTGCGAACTCGCCGCGCGCGCTCCCGCCTCGGTGCGCCCGCTCTTGACCGCGACGATCGGCTTCTTGCGCGTCACGCGGCGGGCGATCTGCATGAAGCGCTGCGGGTTCCCGAAGTTCTCCATGTAGAGGAGAATCACGCGCGTGTTCTCTTCGTTTTCCCAGAACTCGAGCAGGTCGTTGCTCGAGACGTCGGCCTTGTTTCCCACCGAGACGAACTGGCTGATGCCGATGCCGATCTCCTGCGCGTAGTCGAGGATCGCGAGGCCCAGTGCGCCGGATTGTGACGACATGCCGACGTGGCCAGCAGGCGGCCAGGTGGGCGCGAACGAAGCATTCACCGAGAAGTTCCCCTCGGTATTGACGAGGCCGAGGCAGTTCGGGCCGACCATGCGGATTCCCGCCGCGCGGATCTTGCGGACCATCTCGTCCTGCACGGCCTTGCCCGCGGGGCCCGTCTCGCCGAAGCCCGCGCTGATGACGACCACGCCCTTGACGCCCTTGGCGACGCAATCATCGATCGCGTGCGGCACCTCGCCCTTGGGCACCACGAGCACCGCGAGATCGACCGGATCGGGAATCGCGACGAGCGAAGGATAGGCGCGCACCGACTGCACCACGGCCGCCTTGGGATTGACCGGGAAGACCGGCCCTTGAAATCCCGCCGAGATCAGATTGTGGAAGATCTCTCCGCTCACCGAGCCGCGGTGGCGCGACGCTCCAACGACGGCGATCGAGCGGGGGCGGAAGAGTGCGTCCATCGAGCTGGCCATGAGAGTGCCTCGCGTGCTGGTGATGGCGAAGGGATAGAGCGCATGTGGACGCTTCGCCAAGCGACTTCTTCGTGTGTATAAGGCGCATATGTCAGTCGATTGCACGTTCTGCGACATCGTGTCTGGCGTGATCCCCACCGAGCATCTCGCGTCGGATCCGTTCGGCGTGGTGGTCGCGGATATCCATCCGCAAGCGCCGACGCATCTGCTGATCATTCCCAAGCTGCATATCCGCTCGCTCGCCGAGGTGACGGAGGCGGAGTGGCCGACGATCGGTCGCGTGCTGGGTCTCGCGGCGCGCGCGGCGCATGCCTGCGGTCTCGATCAATCGGGATATCGCACGGTGATCAACTCGGGCCTCAATGCCGGGCAGACCGTGGATCATCTCCATATCCACCTGCTCGCGGGACGGCCGATGCTCTGGCCGCCGGGATAGTCGCGGACTTCGTTTGAGCGCCACGAGGAATTCCAGGAGCGGGCCGCGCGCCGCTGCGCGCACCACAGCGCCAGCAGGCGTCTTCGCGGGTCTTGCGCAGGAGCTTGATGCGCTCTTCGGCTCCGTGCGTGCATGGCAATTCGGCATCGTCGGTCTCGCGCTCCTCTTCGGCGCGATCTCGCATTGGGTCATCTTCGAATACGATCTCTTCTGGCAGGTCCGCTTCGGTCGCGAACTCCTCGCCGGCGCGCCCGTGCAGTCGATCGATCGCTGGAGCCACACGGCCTTCGGGACGCCCTATCGGAATATCCAGTGGCTATCGACGATCTTCATGGCGCTCGTGGCGAAGCTTGCGCCCGGATATATCGCCTTCGGATATCTGCGCTCGCTCTTCATCGCAGGCTGGATCTATCTGCTCGGCCGCCTCAGCCGCGCGGGCCGCTGGCCGCTGTTCGTCGCGATTCTGCTCGTGCCGTGGATCTACCTCGCGAGCTGGTTTCGTCTGCAGATGCGCCCCGACCTCTTCGCGGCCTGCATCTTCGCGGCGCTCCTCTTGCTCCTCTTGTCGAATGCGAGCGACGCGCGCAAGCGACTCGGCGGGCTCGCGCTGCTGCTGCTCTCTGCAAACGTGCATACCGGCACGGTCGTCTTTGGAATCCTCCTCTACTCGTCCTATGCGCTCACCGCGAACAGTTCGTGGCGCAATCGATTGGTCTACGCTGGCCTCGGTTTCCTCTGCTGGTTCGCGACGCCCAATGGAATCACGATTCTCCAGATCGTTCGCGACAACGCGCTCACCTATGATTGGTCGCGCACGCACAATCCCGATCTGCAGCCGTTCTCCACGTCGCTGCTTGAATTGAGCCAGGGCGGTTGGGCGCTGCGTCTCTGGGTCGCCTATTGCGGCCTCGCGCTCATTTCGCTCTTCCAGCCGAAGGCGCGATTGCCCGCGCTCTATCAGAACCGTCTGTTCGTCCTTGGTGTCGCGGGCCTGCTCACGCTCGAGTCGCTCCACCATATCCGCGCGATTCATTACCAGATGGTGTTCCTGTTGCCGGCGGTGGCCACGTTCATCGGTTCGCTCACCTCCCGCATCCAACTCGCTGCGCCGCTCGCCGCCGCCTGCTTCCTCTGGGGAGGCCTGCTTCCAGAGCAGATTCACACGTCAGCTCATCCAATCGGCGACGGCGTTTCCAATCTCGATCTTCCGGTGGAGAGCGCGGCCTTCATCGCCGCCGTAAGGCCGACCGGGAAGCTGCACAACGCATATCCCTTCGGCGGATACCTCATCGATGTATTGCCGGACTATCCCGTTTCAATCGACGGGCGGGAGCTGCCGTTCGCCGCATTCCGCGACGAGATGAGCAGTGCAATCGGCACCGGTCGCTATGCGGAGTTCCTGCGCGAGCATCACATCGATATCGTGCTCGAGACGCTTCCCGGTCCGCTGCGCGATCTTCAGCAGGGAATGATCGACGGCCACGAGCCGCTCTATCCGCGGCAGGAGTGGGCGACCGTCTTCTTCGACAACATCTCGATTGTCTATCTGCGCCGCACCGACGCCAACTCCCGGATCATCGCGCAACATGAATACCAGGCGATTCACCGCGGGATATCTCCCAATCAGATCCAGCGCGGCGCGGAGGCGTTCTACGATCGCGAATACGAGCGCTGTTTGAATGAAGTTGCCGATAGCATCTATTGCCGCATGGGCAAGGCGACCATCCTCGCCCGGCAAGGGCAGGGCGACAGTGCGCTGGCGCTGCTGAATGAGGCGCGGCGGATCGATCCGAAGAGCCTCGAGGTGCTCGTCTCGTTGCTGCAGGCCGCGCAGGGCCGCAACGATCAAGCGGCCATCGAAGAGCTCGTTCAAACACTCGACCGTGTCGGCCATCGAATGGCGCCATGAGATCGCGCAAAGAGGAGACGCTGCATCCGCGCAATCGCCACCGCGGTGGACTCGACTTTGCGCGACTCTCCCGCGCGTGCCCCGCCCTCAAGCCTCATATCTCGACGAATCAATGGGGCAATGAAGCGATCGATTTCGCCAACCCTGCGGCGCAGCGCCTGTTGAATGCAGCCTTATTAAAAGAATACTACGGCGTCGGGCATTGGGATTTGCCCGAAGGCGCGCTCTGTCCATCCATTCCCGGCCGGGCCGACTATATCCATTGCCTCGCGGATCTCCTCGCCGAGAGCAACCGCACCTCGATTCCCCGTGGCCAGCAGGTGCGGGCGCTGGATATCGGCGTCGGCGCCAGTTGCGTCTATCCCCTCATTGGCCACGCGGAATATGGTTGGCGTTTCCTCGGCACTGATATCGATGCGCGCGCCCTCTCCTCTGCGCAGCAGATTGTCGATTCCAATGCGGGATTGAAGGGACAGATCGAACTGCGTCTCCAACCGTCGCTCGCGAAGATCCTCGGCGGGATCCTCCAGCGGGACGAACTGTTCGATCTGACGCTCTGCAATCCACCGTTTCATGGCTCGCCCGCGGAAGCCGAGGTGAGCGCGAAACGCAAATGGAGCAGGCTGGGCAAGGACGCGCGCAATGGCGGGCGGCCGACGCTCAACTATGGTGGACAGGATCGGGAGCTCTGGTGCCCGGGCGGCGAGCTGGCGTTTGTCCGCAAGCTGATCGCCGAGAGTGTGCCGCTCGCAAAGCGCTGCCTCTGGTTTACCTCGCTGATCTCCAAAAGCGATCACCTGCGCCCCCTTCGCGCGGCGCTCACGCTGGCGCACGTGGTGGAGAGCCGGACCGTCGAGATGAAGGCGGGCCAGAAGACGAGTCGGCTCCTCGCCTGGACATATCTTACGCCGGCCGAACGAGAGGCGTGGCGAGCGCGTGCGCAAGGATCGATTCCGTGACGATTGTTCCAAACGCCCCTCGCGGAGGGCGTTCCGCGTTGAATGAGGAGATGGATGGCTCCACGCCCAACGCCTCGCTCGAATCGATAGAAGCCCGCGTCGAGGCGCTCAGCGTTGCGCTCGAGCGCGGCGAGATTGCGCGGGCGTTGGACCTGGTGCGCGATCTCGACGTTGAATTGCTGCGCACAACGCCGACAGCGGCCCCGCGATTGAAGGAGCTGATTGCCCGCGCACTCGAAGTCGCGGAACAGGTGCGCGCGGCGCGCGAGCAGGAGCTCTTGAAGCTGGCCTCGGTTGCGCCGCCTGCGGACGCTGCTGCAGCCATGTTGCCGAGCCCTTATCAATTCCGGACAGGCGCACCCACCGATCACGCGCTGGTCGTGTCGATGCTCGCCGCGCTATTCGATGAGATCGCCCCGGCGGACGTCGCCGAGCGCAGCAAGCGACATCTCTCCGCCGATATCACCGCGGCGCTTCAATCATCCCTCGTCCGCGTCTTTATCGCGGAGCGGGATGGACGAGCCGCCGGAATGATTCGCGTCGATATCCTCTCGGGCGCGCCGAGCTTTCGTCTGACCGATGAACCGCGCTGCGGATATATCGACCAGATGTGGGTGCGGCCGGCCGATCGCAACCAGCGCCTCGGCCGGCGCCTCCTCCGGCTCGCCGAGGATTGGGTGCGCGCTCAGGGGATTGGCCATTGCCTGCTGCATGCAGCGCCGAAGGCGGTCCAGTTTTATTCGCGGCTCGACTATCAATCGACGCGGCAGCTCTTCAAGAAGCTCTAATCACCAGTTTCGCGGCGCGCGGCATATAACGTCGTGCCAATGACGTTCGATCCCTCGAGCCGCGCGCTCCTCACTCCGCGAGACTTGTCGCACTTCGCCGCGGAGACGCTCTTCTGCGAGGTGGCGCGCGCGCTCTGTCATGCGAGATGTCTGCCGCGCAAGGAGCTCTTTGAATCGTGGGAGGTCGCGCAGCGCACGCGGCAGCGGTTTCGTGGTGGCAAGGTGTTCGATCTCGCGTGCGGACATGGATTGATTGCGCAGTTGATGCTCCTGCTCGACGACTCTTCGGTGAGCGCGCAGGCCATCGATCGAAGGCTGCCCGCAAGCGCCAGGAAGGTCGCGGCGGCGCTGGGCGCGGTCTGGCCGCAGCTCAACTCGCGGGTCGAGTTCATCCAGGGGCCGATATCGAGAGTGCAGCTCGAGCCAGGTGATATCGCGGTCTCGGCCCATGCTTGCGGAGCGCTGACGGACGAGGTGCTCACGCTCGCAGCCGCCGCGCAGGCCCGCGTCGCGGTGCTGCCATGCTGTCACGATGGTGATTCAAATGACTCCGCCGGACTCGAAGGCTGGCTCGAGCAGGGACTCGCGATCGACGCGGTCCGTGCAGTCGAGCTGCGCAATCGGGGATATCAAGTTCATACCGAGGTGATATCTGCGGCGACAACGCCGAAGAATCGACTTCTCCTCGGCAGGCCGCTGCTCGAACTCTATCGAGCGACTCGATATGACGCGCATCTGCCGCAGGGCGTGATCTCCCTGCGCGACGGCGAACCCGCTCCGGCGCTCGATGCGCTGCTGCGGCCTGACGCGCCTTCGTGGGCATTCATCACGGCGTGGAATCCCGGCTCGCGCCAACTGTCGCGACCGGAGAATGAGCGCAGGCAGAAAGCGCTGGTGCGCGAATTGACCGGCCGCTATCGCCTCTTTCCGGGCGCGGGAATTGGCGACGACGGCAATTGGCCGCCCGAGTTGAGCGTGCTCGCGCTGGGTATCTCGGAGACTGACGCGATCGCGCGCGGCCGCGCCTGGGGCCAGTTTGCGATCCTCGTCGGCTCCCGCGGAACCCGCGCGCGCATCGTTTCGTCCCGCTGACAGCGCGGCCCGCGCGTCTTCGCGCAAGCCGAATTCTCTCGCACGGGATCCATTTCCAACGATTTTGATATATCGAACAGCTCGGAAAACGAACCGCCCGGCTGCGGTAGCCGCCCACGGAGAGATCGATGGCGCGTATTTCGATGATTCTTGGTCTGCTGCTCGGGCTGCTGTCGCTTCCTGCGCGCGCCGCTGAGCAGAAGCATCTCGCCGTGCTCGAGTTTGAAGTGGCCGCTGATCTCAAGATCGATCGCACCTATTTCGCCGATCTCGCGCGCGGCGCGGTCAAGAAGCGCGCGCCGCAGCTCTTCGTGATGACGCGCGAGAGCACCGAGGCGCTGCTGCAGGCCAACGGCAAGACGATGAGCGATTGCACCGGCGAATGCGAAGTGGAGGTCGGACGCAAGCTGGGCGCGGACTTCATCATCAGCGGTCGTCTGACCCAGCTTGGATCGCGGCTCGCGCTCACGATGCGGCTCTTCTCCACTGCGGACGGCGCGCTGCTCGCGAGCGAAGAGGCGCGCGGCAAGAGCATCGACGAGCTGGTCGACGAGGCCGATCAGGCGGTGGCGCGATTGATTGCACCGCTGACGAAGAGCGCACGCAGCACGGGTTCGACGAACAGCGTTGCGGAAGCCAGGATCGCGGGCGAGAGCCGCGACGTCTCGCTCGGAGAGAACGACGTGATCGTCGCCTTCTCCTCGACGCCGGCCGGCGCCGTGGTGCTGCTCGACGGGCAGCTGCTCTGCCAGGCCACACCTTGCAGCAAGCTGGTCGCGGCGGGCGCGCACGACGTGTCGATGCAGCGCGAAGGCTTCGACACGCAGACCGGCCAGCTGGAGGCGAAGAAGGGTGCCTCGATGAGCCTCTCGCTCGCACGCGTTGCCGCGCGGGTCGCGGTCGAGAGCACGCCGCCCGGTCTGCTCGTCCGCGTCGACGATCAGGTCGCGGGTCGCACGCCACTCGCAGCGCTCGACCTCGCGCCTGGCTCACACGAGATCGTCGTCGACGATGCGTGCTGGGTTCGCGAAGGAGAGCGCATTTCGCTCAAGCGCGGAGAGGAGCGCACGGTGCGCATCTCGCCGAAGGAGCGACAGGCGGGTCTCAAAGTGACCGCAGAAGACGAGAAAGGAAATGCGCTCGAGGCGACGGTGCTGGTCGATGGTCGGGAGGTGGGTACGGCGCCGGGCTCGTTCAAGGTGAGCGTGTGCAGCAAGCGGGTCGAGTTGCGCGCGGGTGGACTCGGCTTCTCACAGGACCTGTCTCTTGCGGAGGGCAAGGTCGAGAGCGTGCACGGAAAGCTCACGAGCGCAACGCAGGTCGCGCCGGCCGCGGCCACCGAGAGTGGGTCCTCGCACGGCATTGGATTCCTCTTCAGCGTCGGGCAGGGCGGCAGCTACGAGTTCGGCGGAGCGTTCTCGATGCAGCTGTCCGGGCCGCTTCGGTATGAGGCGAATCTCGCATTGACCGATTCGAGCGGAAACTTCGGATTCAAGATGTCACCGCTCGGGTTCGGCCTTCTCTTCCCCATCCTCGAGCGAGACCGCCTCAGGCTCGAGATTGGCGCGACGTTGCCGCTGGTTGAATTGCGATACATCTCCGCAAGCTATGCTTCCGGATCCGCAACGTACGTCGGCTTCAACTCGGCGCTGATGGGCGTGGTCACCCTGACCTATGCGTCGTTCTTCTTCACCTTTGAACCGGGAGTCGACTTCCGTTGGATGTATTTGAGTTCGGCGTCGCAAGGCGGAACGACCGTGTCGAACACAGTGACGGGATTCGATCCGTTCTATCGATTCTCATTCATTGCTGGCTGGACGTTCTAAACGTCCAGCGCCGCCCCGATCGACGGTGATTACTCCGGGACGGATTCGCCGCTGCCCCCAAGCTCCGGCGGGAAATCCTTGAGCTTGGGCAGGCCGTCCTTCATCCGCAGCACGCTCTGCGCATAGTTGACATGCACGCCGGGCTTGAACGGATAGCCGGGAATGGTTGCCGCGTAGACATCGACGAGTTTCCACTCCGGGTGGTCGGTAAAGAGGTGACCGCCGCAGAGCTTGCACCAGTTGCGGTAGCTGCGCTCCGTCTTGTGGAACGAGCCGAGATGCTCCTTGCCCTTGGTGACATTAAACGCCTCCGGCTTCCAGAGCGTGAAGGCATTGACCGGACCGGCGGACCAGCTGCGGCAGGAAGCGCAGTGGCAATACCCAGCGCCGACCGCGTCGCCCGCGACAGAGATCTCGACTGCGCCACAGAAACAGGTACCGGTATATGAATTCACGTTGCACCCCGCATTCAAGGAGCGCGCAGCCTAATGCGGGCATTGGGACGCGGGCAAGCGAATGAGTGGCGCTAAACCGCATGGCTCCAATGATGTTGCTTGCCGTCGCATCGTGCGGGAACGGATAGTCGCCGCGGATTTCTCGGGGGAGCCGCGCATGCCAATCATTCGAACGCCATCCGTGTGTATTGCTGGGGCCCGTCTCGCTCCGGTTGCAGCGATCGTCTCTCTGCTCGCGGCCTGCCACGGTGGCGCCGATGCGCATTTCCCGTCCGGCTTTTTCTTCGGCGCCGCCATTGCTGGCTTTCAAGCCGAGATGGGCTGCCCGACGCTTCCTCCCGCGCGTTGCGAAGATCGGAACTCCGACTGGTATGCCTGGATCACCAACCCGACGTTGATCGCTGAGGCGGGCAATCATATTGAAGGCGATGCTCCAGCCAGAGGGCCGGGCTTCTATGAGCTCTATCCCGCCGATCTCGATCGCCTCGCCAACGAACTGCACGGAAATGCGCTGCGCACGTCGATCGAATGGAGCCGGCTGTTTCCGACGAGCACAGTGGGGATCAACGGGACCGCCGCATTGCGCGCTGCTGCCTCTGCTGACGCGCTCGCTTATTACCACGCGCTCTTCGCGGCGATGAAGGCGCGGCACATCACGCCGCTCGTCACGCTCAACCATTACACGCTGCCCAACTGGATTCACGATGCGGCCGGCTGCCACGCCAATCTCGATACCTGCTCTCCCCGAGGCTGGCTCGACGCCGATACCACGGTGAATGAAATCGCCAAGTATGCCGGCTTCTGCGCGCAGGAGTTCGGCGGGGAGGTCGATTGGTGGGCGACGCTGAACGAGCCGTTCACCGCGGTCGTGCTCGCTGGATATGTCATGCCGAGCGCGACGCGGACCAATCCTCCAGGCGTGAATCTGCGGTGGGATGCGGCGAAGGCCGCTGTTCAGGCCATGATCCGCGCCCACAATCGAATGGCGGACGCCATTCATGCCGCGGATACGACCAGTGCGGCAGGTGATGGTGTCGCCGCGCGCGTCGGCATTGTCTACAACCTGCAGGCTGTCTCGCCGGCCAATCCGGACAACCCACTCGATATCACTGGCGCGAAGAACCTTGATTACCTGATGAACCAGCTCTTCCTCGACGGAGCATTAAATGGCCTGGTGGATGCCAACTTCGATGGAACGCAGGTGAAGCAGACAGACCTGGGCGGTCGCACCGATTTTCTCGGGATTAACTATTACCAGCGCCTGACTGAGGAGGGCCTGTCCACCAGCGCGTTTCCGAATGTGACGCCGCTCTTTACCTTCGACCCGTTCACGCTCCAGTACAGCAACGACGTGGAGGGTCTCGCGGGGGAGCTGGCCTTCGCGCATTCGCGGTATCACCTGCCGATGGTAATCAGCGAAACGGGCCTGACCGACCCTGACGATACCGGCGCCGCGGCGGAGTGGATTCAATCGTCGCTCTTCCAGGCCCGCACTGCCATTTCGCAGGGGATTGACCTCCGCGGATATTTCTTCTGGTCGCTGGTGGATAACTATGAATGGAACCACGGCATGACGATGCGTTTTGGTCTCTATGCAGTCGATGGCGGGGATACGTCGAAGGCGCGCACAGCAAGGCCGCGCGCGATCAGTGCCTTCGCGCAGATCGCGAAGACGCGTGCTGTTGCTGCACCCGATGCAGGCGTCTCACCCTGAGTTCTACGATAAGGCCAGCGCGCTCAACCCGGGTCGACGACGCGCCCGGCGAATAGAATCGAATTGTTCTTGATATCCCGAATGAAGAATAGAAACGGGTGATCAGCCTTGAACTCGAATGGCTTCGCTTCGTGCGGCGGGAGCGTCGCGGTCAATGCGCGCATCACCACGGCCGTCGCCGCGGCCGCCTCCGTTCCACTTTCGGTCACCTCGACAAATGCCTTGTGCAGCACGTCGGCGATGACCAGATCGCGCTTGCCGTCCATATGGCTGAAGTCTGCCGTGCCTTCGCTGAAGGCGGAGTTCATCCCCATCGCGCGCAGCGGCTTCGCGAGACTGAACGAGCCCTCGACCTTGAATCGGGGGATTTGAACCCAGACGCGCTGCGCGGGTTGCAGCGCATTGAACCAGCTGTCGATGGCCTCGCCGCTGAGCGAGGACTCGAGCGTCGCCAGACCGCTCTGCTCATTGGGAAGCACGACCACCATCGAGAGCGTGCCGTCGATATAGGGTAACTCGAGAAGCTTGAGGCCGGGCAGCTCGCCATATCCCCAATGCGCCGTCTCCTGCATCGTCGGGACATTGACCTGCTTCACGCCCGTCGAGAAGGGCGCGTCGTGGGTTGCCGCGGCGCTGAATGGCGTTCTCCACGCGGACTTGAAGTAGATCGCATTGGTGAGCACGAGCTTCGTCGTCGTGGCAAGCACCCCTTGCGGGATGAGTTCCTTGATCTTCTCGGCCGTCTGCTTTGCAACCCAGGCATTGATTTCGTCGACGCTCGCCTGCAGACGAGAGGCGAAATCGAGCTGCTTGAGCGGCGCGAGATAGCTCTTCTTGAGCGTGATTAAAAAAGGGTCGAGGAATGTGTAGCCGGTCTGCCCCCACAAGCGGTTGGCGAGATGGAGTTCAATGCTGTTGTGCGCGATGCGCTCGCGCTCCGCCGCGGAGGCAAAGAGTGGAACCGATGGCGTTCCGCGTGCGTTCCAATCCGCGATCAGAGCGGCGAACGAGGCATCGCTTCTGCCGCTATCCGGATCGAGGCCGAGCACCTTCTGCATTTCAATCGCGGTATCGCCAGCAGCACCAGCCGCCGTCATCGCCAGCGCAACGCGAATGCTGGCCGGCGAGAGAAAAAGATTGCCGGTCGGCGGCCGGGCGGCCTTGTAGAGCGTAGCTGCAAAGGCATGGTCGGCTGCGACTGCGGGAGTCACGTTGGGCGGCAGGGCAGGAGGGACGGCGAGAAGCATCGTGTGGCTCCAGCGAAAGCAGAGAGCGAGCGTAGCAGAACGGAGTCAACGTTCCTTCCCGATGTGCTGGTGCGTAGAGCACATCTCATAACCTCTCCCGTCGCCCGGCCGACCGATGGCCGCCGCATCGCCGCGTTCCTCCTCGTCGCCATACGCAACGGTATGCCCCCGGTCCGAGGTGATGAGATCTGCTCTAATGCTTTCTCTCTCTCTCTCCGTCGTGACCGCGACCTGTCTTGCGCGGCGTCCGTTTCTTCGTCGCAGGCTGCTTCTCCAGTTCAAGAACCTGAAGCGTTGTCCGCAGCAGCGCGTCGGCATTGAGGCTGATGGAATCAATGCCCTGCTTCACGAGATATGCTGCGAACTCAGGATAGTCCGATGGCGCCTGCCCGCAGATCCCGACCTTGCGTCCGTGCTTGTGCGCGATTTCAATCAACCGTGCGCAGGACCAGAGAATGGCAGGATTGCGCTCGTCGAAGAGCGGAGCGACCGCCGCTGAATCGCGATCAATGCCGAGCGTGAGTTGCGTCAGGTCATTCGAGCCGATCGAGAATCCATCGAACAGCTCCGAGAACTCATCCGCCAGAATGATATTCGACGGGATCTCGGCCATGACATAGACCTCGAGGCCGTCCTTGCCCGAGACGAGCCCGCCCTCGCGCATGACCGAGAGGACCTGCTCGCCCTCTCGCGGTGTGCGGCAGAACGGGACCATCACTTTCAGGTTCTTGAATCCGTAGACCTCACGCACCCGACGCACTGCCGCGACCTCGAGGAGGAATCCTTCGCGATAGTTCGGGTGATAGTAACGGCTCGCACCGCGCCAGCCGAGCATCGGATTCTCCTCGGTCGGCTCGAACGGCGCGCCGCCGGTGAGCTTGGAATACTCATTGGTCTTGAAGTCGCTGAAGCGGAGAATGACGGGACGGGGATGAAACGCCGCTGCGAGGGTTCCTATCCCCTGCGCGAGTCGGTCGACGAAATATTCCGATTTGTCGGGATAGCCCAACGTCAGCGCGTCAATCTCCGCCTGCACCGGTCGCGGCTGCGTCGCGTAGCGGGTCAGCGCGAGAGGGTGGATCTTCACCCATCCCGCGAAGATGAACTCCATGCGCGCAAGTCCCACGCCGTCGCTCGGAAGCATCGCCTGCGAAAAGGCCTGCTCGGGATTGCCGAGATTCAGCATCATCTGCGTACGCGGGCGATCCAGCTTTCCCGGGTCGATCTCGTCGACGTCATAGGGAATCGCGCCAGCATAGGCATATCCCGTCTCTCCTTGTGCGCAGGAGACGGTCGCGATGGTGCCGTCCACCAATAGCGTCATTGCGTTCTCGGCCCCGACCAGCGCGGGAATGCCAAGTTCACGTGCGACGATTGCCGCGTGCGAAGTGCGTCCGCCCTTTTCGGTGACAATCGCAGACGCGAGTCTCATGATCGGCTCCCAATCGGGATCGGTCACGCCCGTGACGAGCAACTCGCCTGCCGTGAATTGACCGATCCCGCTCGCATCGCGAATGACATGCACCGGCCCGCAGGCGATCCGATCGCCGATGGCCAGACCGCTGGCGAGTGGCGTGGCGGACTGCTTCAATGAATAGCGGGATATCCTGAGTGAGCGTTGGCTATGCACCGTCTCGGGCCGCGCCTGCACGATATAGAGCTTCCCGGACTGGCCATCCTTGGCCCATTCGATATCCATTGGCGCAGGCGCGCCGGATACCGTCGAGTAATGGCGTTCAATCAGGAGCGACCAGCGCGCGAGGGTCAGGACTTCGTCATCGCTGAGCGACCAACGGGCTCGCGCAGCAGGCGAGGTAGCGAGATCGCGAGTGGCCGCGCTCCCGGTCTCGTCATAGACGAGCGTCGATTCCTTCGCGCCGAGCTGGCGGCGGACAATCGGGCGATATCCCTCGCGCAGCATCTGCTTATGCACGACGAACTGGTCCGGCTGCACGCGCCCCTGCACCACGTTCTCGCCGAGGCCCCATGAGGAGGTGACGAGGACGACACCCTGGTGACCGCTCTCCGGTTCGAGCGTGAAGATGACGCCAGAGCTTGCGAGGTCGGAACGCACCATCTTCTGCACACCGACCGATAGAGCAACCTGCGTCGGATCAAACCCCATATCCCGCTGGTAGTTGATCGCACGCGGACTGAAGAGGCTGGCGAAGTCGCGGCGGACAGCGTCGAGCAGCGCGAGCGGTCCGACGATATTCAGATAGCTCTCCTGCTGTCCGGCGAAGCTCGCGGTCGGGAGATCCTCGGCGGTCGCGGATGAGCGCACCGCCACGTCGGCGCATTCGACGCCATATTCAGCCGATAGCGCGCGATAGGCCGCGACGATCTCTTCTTCCATGTCGCGCGGGAACGATGCGGTTTCGATCAGGTCGCGCACGTGCTGGCAGCGCGCGGCCTGGCTCTCGTGGTGTTCGCGGGGCCGTTCGGAGAGCAGCGCGCGTATTGGCGCCTCGAGCTGCGCGGCGCGGATAAACTCGCGATATGCACCCGCGGTAATCGCGAAGCCGTCGGGGATATTGACCCCCTCTGGTGCAAGCTGCGCGCGCATTTCGCCGAGCGACGCATTCTTGCCGCCGACCGACGACACATCGCCTCTCCCGATGTCGCGAAAGAATCGGATCCAGCGCATAAGCGGCTCCCTGGTTCACCGCACGGACTGCGGCTCAATGGGACGCGATGCATTTGCCGGGCCGGGCCGCGGCCAGGCCGAATCATTCGATATCCGCGAAGTCGCCACCAGCCGTAGCGCGCGAGAATTGCGCTCGCCGCACCAGCTGCAACTCCCGCACGCGGGAGGATTACTTCGCGGCCTGGGCCTGCTTGTCGTCGCGTGACCACGCCGTGATCTGCGCGCTCGCGACCGCGAATCCAGCGAGCGCAGATTCGACGAGCGGTCCAAGCGGCTCGAGCGATTCCAGTTTCGCCAGCGATTCGATCTGCCGGCCCGCGTCGGAGAGCTGCCGCGCGCCGAAATCCCGCCCTGTCGATTTCAACGTATGCCCCGCGCGGCGGATCTCCTTGAAGTCGCGCGCAGCGACCGCACGCTGGAGAGTCTCAAGCACGATCGGCGTATCGCGCAGGAAGAGCGTGACCAGCGACGAGAGATTCCAACGATTGCCGCCAAGCAGCTCGAGCAGCGCCGCGAGCGCCTTCGGGTCGAACGGCTCATCGATGGTGATGGCCGCAGTGGCCGATCTTTGCTCGGCCACCTCTGCGGCTGCGGGTTGTGGGCGCGCCGAACAACGCCCGATCGCAGCCACCAGTTCCTCGAGGCGCAGCGGCTTGGCGAGGTAATCATCCATCCCCGCGTCCATGCAGGCGGTGCGATCGTCGGCCATCGCGTTCGCGGTCATCGCGACAATGCGCGGCCCTTTCAATCCCGGCCAGCGCTTGCGGACCTCGCGCGTTGCCTGCAGGCCATCCATCTCGGGCATCTGCATATCCATGAAGATCACGTCGTAATGGCGACGTTCGAGCGCGGTGAGCACCTCCTGCCCATTGGAAACGACGTCCGCGCGATATCCCAATCGCTCAAACACGAGCACCGCGAGGCGCTGGTTGGTGGGGTGGTCTTCCGCAATCAGGATATCCAGCGGGTTCGCTTTGGCGCGCGGCGCGGCCTTCGCCACCGGCGAGAGATGGATGGGCGTGAGCAGCCCAGAGGCGGCCTCCGAGAGGATCGCCACCAGCTCATTGAAGAGGCGCGACGCGCGAACCGGCTTGTTCAATCGGCCGCGGAAGAGATCGGTGCGCAGCGGCTCACTGTCGAGCGAAGACATCAGCACGATTGGCGGCACCGCCAGTTTGGGGGTGTTCGATAGAGCGTTCGCGAACTCGAGTGCATCGAGCTCGGGCATCAGCCGATCGACGAGCACCACGTCGAACTGCTCGCCGCGGGCGAACCAATCGAGCGCCTCGACGGGTCGCTGCGTCGCGCGCGCGTGCATTCCTCACTCTGTGACCTGACGCACCTGCACCGCGAGATCGTTGGCGCTCGCGGCGACGATCAGCACCCGCCGTCCGCGCAGCTCCTCGGGCGCGCGCTGGAGGAAGCGCGGGGGCGGCATCGTCCCCCGCTGCACGCGAATGGTGAAGTGGAACGTCGAGCCGAAGCCAGGCATGCCTTCGCTCTCCACCCAGATCGCTCCGCTCATCAGCTCGACAAGACGGCGGCTGATGGCGAGCCCGAGCCCGGTGCCAGCGAACCGACGCGAGATCGAGCTGTCGCTCTGGCTGAAGGGCTGGAATAGCCGATCGATGAACTCCGGGTGGATTCCGAGGCCGGTGTCGCGCACGAGGAAATGCAGCTCCTCGCATCCGTCTGCGGAGTTGGGGATGAGCTTGACGAGGAGCGCGACCTCTCCGCCTTCGGTGAACTTGACTGCGTTGGAGAGCAGATTGAGCAGCACCTGGCGCAGACGGGAGCTGTCTCCGATCAGCGAGAAGGGCACTGCGGGATCGATATCGCAGATGTAATCGAGCTTCTTTTCTCTGGCCCGGTCAGCGACCAGCGCGACGGCCGACTCGATGCACTCCCGCAGCTCGAACGGCGCGCTCTCGAGCTCGGTGCGGCCCGCTTCGATCTTGGAGAAGTCGAGAATGTCGTTGATCAGCGCGAGCAGCGCGTCGCCCGACGTGCGAATCGTCGAGGTGAACTCGCGCTGCAGCGCACTCAGCGGCGTATCGAGCAGCAGTCCCGTCATGCCAATCACGGCATTCATCGGCGTGCGGATCTCATGGCTCATCATCGCGAAGAACGCGCTCTTCGCCTTGGTCGCCGCCTCGACCTCCTCCTTCTGGTTCTGCACCAGCGCGAGCGACGCGCGCAGTTCGCGCATGCGCGAGGCAACCTGCGCCTCAAGCCGGGCCTGCACTTCCGCGTTCTGCCGATCCCGTTCTGCGACGTGGTTGGCCAGCTCGCTGATGGTCGTGTTGATCAGATACCCGAGGACGTCGAGCTGATCTCCCTTCAGGTCCCGCTCGACCTGCACCGAGAGATCTCCCGCGGCGACAGCGATCAACGTCTCCGAGATCCGCTCGACCGCAGCGGTGATGCGCGATTCGCGCTCCCGCGTGGTCTTGACGATCCGCTCCACCTCGTCGGCCATCGCGTTGAAGAGGACGGCTGCGGTGTCGCTCTCGTCGTAGAGCATCGTCCGCGGCAGGCGGAAATCAAACCGCCCGCTCGAGAGCTGGAACAGCGCCTCGAGAACGCCCTGCGGAAGTTTCGGGCCCTCTTCGGTCATGGCGTCGCAGCTCTCTCTCTCGCCCACGCGAAGGCCGCGTCCATCGTCCCGAACATCCGCGTCGGAACGCGCGGTGCAGCGAGGCCGAGGAAGATCGACGCAATCGCCCGCCCGAACATGGTGCCTCCGACGAGCGCAAAGCAGCGCTGGAACTCCGCATCGGGCGCGTCGCGATAGACGGCTCTCGCACCGGCTGTCTGGTGGGCGACCATGTCCATGAAGATCACGACGCCCGCGCGCTGCCCGGTCTTGCGCAGATAAGCCAACTGGAGCTCGATGCTGGCCTTCGCGGTCGCTTCGTCGTCCTCGACTCCCTCGGCGGGCACGACGGCGAGAAGGCCCGGCTCGACCTCATAGAAGGTGGCATTGGCACTGGTTGCAAACTGCTTCCACTTCTCGGTCGGGATCTTCAATTTGCATTCCCTCGAATGCTGCGAAGCCACGCCAATGCTTCGTCGACGCTCTTGAAGAGCCGCGTTGGAATCGGCGGCTTGGAGAGGCCGATGAAGAAGCTCCCGATGGCGCGCGAGAGAGGACTCGGCACCACCAGCGCCGCGCCGAAGAAGAACTCAGGCTTCATTCCCTCTGCGTAGATCTGCCGGCTCGCCGCGTCCTGGCCAAAGAGGCGATCCATCTGCACCACGACGCCGCAGCGCTTGCCCGAAAGCGACTGTGCATGCGCGGTCTGGTACGCGACGTTTTCGCGCGCTTGATCGGGGCTGTCGATCAGCCCCGGGTTGGGAGCGACGATCAGCAAGTCACGTTCGTCCGTAGGCGTGAAGTAGTGCGTGCTCGGGGTCGCACCAATCTTTGTCAACCCCGCCTCTGCCTTCTCCTCGGTCATGCTGTCCCCGGTCGGTTCATTCAACAAGGCGGTCCGTTGCGGCTTCTCGTTCCAACGCCCGCTCAACTCTCATCGGCGAACTGTCTGCGGATCGACTTGATCGACTCCTCGTCGACCAGGAACGCCGATACACAGGTGGGATCGAAGTGGTTTCCCCGCCCTTCGCGGATGGTCGCAACGGCGCGCTCGTACTCCCA
Source organism: uncultured delta proteobacterium (assembly GCA_903911145.1). Lineage (GTDB taxonomy): Bacteria > Myxococcota > Myxococcia > Myxococcales > 40CM-4-68-19 > CAIWCD01. The sequence goes on from CAIWCD010000028.1 coordinate 75,611, forward strand.
CGCTTCCTTGTACGGGCGCTTCGACGTCAGCGCGTCGAACACATCAGCCACGGCGACGATGCGGCCATAGAGGGGAATCGCCTGTCCGCGCGTCCCCTTTGGATATCCCGTGCCGTCGTACTTCTCGTGGTGCGTGAGCGCGATCTCCGCGGCCGCCTGCAGCAGCGGAGAGCTGCTCCCTCCGAGAATCATTCCCCCGATCTCGGTGTGCTTGCGCATGATCGCCATCTCTTCGTCGGAGAGCCTGCCCGGCTTGAGGAGGATGTGATCGGGCGTTCCCATCTTGCCCACGTCGTGCATCGGTGCCGCCTCGAGAATCAGCGTCTGCTCGCTCTCGGGGAGCCCGAGATTGCGCGCGATGAGGCGGGAGTAGTGCGCCATGCGCAGCAGGTGTGCGCCTGTCTCCGGGTCGCGATATTCGGCGGCCTGCGCGAGCCGATGGATGACTTCCCTCTCTCTGGCTCGGACCTGCGCGGTGGCCTTCTGCACCTGCTCGGCGAGCCACACTGCGCGATTGGAGAGGTGGAGCTCGGCGCTGCGGCGGGCGAGCGCGTTGCGCAGGCGGGCGATCAGCTCAACCTTGTCGACCGGCCTGGAGAGAAAATCGCTCGCGCCGGCCTCGAGCGCTGCGAGCCGCACCGGGGCTTCGGACGCTGACGTGATCATCAAGACGGGGACCGCGTCGCGCCCCTTGAGGTTGCGGAAGCGGCGGATGAACTCGACGCCGTCGATCTCCGGCATCAGATAATCGACGAGGACGAGATCGGGTTCGTTCGCTGCGCTCCACTCGAGCGCGGCGCTCGCCTCGGTGAACTCAGTCGTCGTGACATCCGGCAGCTCGCGCACGAGCATCGACAGCAGCGTGACGTTCACCTGCGTGTCGTCGACGATGAGCAGATTCACAGGCGCCTCCAGCCGAAACTATAGATCGCTTCGTGCGATTGATCCCGCGCGGCCTTTGCGCGTCGCGCGAAGTTCGGCCCCACTCAAGGCCCGTTGAGAGCGCCGATGCTCCACGGAGAAGTCCGCGTGTGCCCCGCCTGATCGTGTGCAACGGAGTCAACCGGCGCGGTCTGGCCGGCCCCGATCAGCGGGCTGCCCGCGGTCGGCACCAGCGCCGCGCGCACACTGCTCACTGTCGACGAGATGCTCGTTCCGTCAACCAGCAGCGCAGTCAGGTTTGCGCTCTGCGCGGCAGCCGACGTGCTTGCCGCCGAATGCGCTCCCTCCGCAAGCGCGCCACAGAAGCTGGTATCCGGAAGCGGACGCGTTCCATTCCACCAATAGTTGTAATCAAACGCCATTGTCGGCGGCGTGCTGGTCGAGAGGTTGAGCGGGCAGGGAATCGTCGCCGGCGTCTGATTGCTCGATCCAAACGACGTGCTCCACGTCCCATCCGCGTTGGCGAAGACGTTGTTGACCGCACGCGGATTGGCGGTCGGCAGAGGGCGCTCAATGGGGGCCGGCGCATTCGAGCCAACGCCCCAGCAGGGATTGACCACGACGTAATCGTTGGCATTGGCGTCCCACGTCTCGCAGTCGCTGCCTGCCCCCTCGGCCGTTCCCTGGATCGCGCTGTCGTCCATCCGGATGGCGTCGCCGCCATTGGCATCCCCGCTCTCCGTCATGGGTGGTTGATATCCATGCGTGAACAACACGGTGTTATCGAGCAGCGAGCAGGATAGGCAGCCGGAGAAATCAAACGCGGCTTCGCGGGGGTCGACGACGAGATTGTTGCGCGCGACCGTATGCTTCGCCTCATAGGTATAGAGCCCGTCGGCGGACCAATAGTATGTGGCATCGGTTCCTTCTCCGCCGAGCGCGACGCGGCGCACGCGGTAGAAGAGATTGCCCTCATAGAGCACGTCGATCGATCCGCCCTTCGCCTCCAGCCCTTGCCCAGCGCCGTTGCGCGAGATCACGTTGTTGCAATAGGCGACGTGGTGAACGCCGACGTTATCCATTCCATGGCGGGAGGTCTGCGTCACGGTATTGCCCGATACCCAGGCATATTCAACCTGGCTGAGCTTCATACCATCCATATCCTGCCCGACAGGAAACTCGCCGCTCGGATCGTCATGTCCGAAGATATTCTGGATGGTCATATTGCGCACGACGATATGATGCGACGGATCATACTTCCCATAGACGCTCTGATTCAGCGATCCGTCTCCATTGAGCGCGCTGGTCTTCGCGTCGCGCGCGACTCCAACGATATGGACGCCGGCCTGCGCCTGCATCGGCTGCGGGTCTGCGTGGGCCGTTCCATTCCAGGCCCCCACGGTGGCCGGACCGATGGTGATTCCATCGAACGCGACATAGGAGACGCCGACGAAATTGAATCCCTGCATTACCGTCGTGTGGTTGGGCGCTGCGTCCGTCGCGACAATCGCGAGCGGGCTGCTGGCCGTGCGCTGGATATGTTGGGCATAGATCTCTGCGCCGGAATTATCCGCATACGTCCCGGGCGCCAGCCGAATGCGAACCGGGGCCTGCGGCGAGTTCGCTGCCAACGCGAGCGCGGCATGAATCCCTGCTGTTCCGCCGTCAGGGCCGACGTCGATGTTCGTCCAGCTCGCTTCGCTGATGGCGTCGACGAAGAGCGCATCGCTGCAGGATGGCAACACGCCGAGGCCGGCATCTGTCGATGCCTCCCCGGCATCAGAGCCAGCATCCGATCCTGCATCAGAGCCAGCATCCGATCCTGCATCAGAGCCAGCATCGCTACCGCCAGGGCTGCCGTTCTGGTGTGAGCACGCGAGCGCAGAGGAGAAGGCCAACAGCAAGAGCGACGAACGGACGAAGGGACGAGACAAGGCCATTTTCCGAGCCTGCCAAGAGCGGAGCACCGAAGTCAATCGAAGCGTCTGTTCCTCGCTCTCCACCACCACATGCCCCGCTCCTGCGCGCCCGACAGCGCAGGGCGAAGCCGAGGATCCTTCTCCTGAGACAGCTCTCCTTAAAACAAGACAATCGAAGGGCAGGTTCGCAACAGCCGAAAGAGTGGCGGGGCTGGCGCTTGCCTCGCTCCAACTGAACTCGCCGAACTCATCACTTCATGATCACGACGATTCTTCGTGCGCCCCGGACCGGTTGCAGGTGGGCCGTGCGCGGCCGCGTCCGTCCTATCCGCACGAGATTTCTGGTGGCCTCGATCTTGTACAAGGCCATCCCGTGATTTTGAACTTCGGACAACGCTCAGAGAGCCGCGCCGCCGCTCGATCCATATCCACGTTTTCCATCATTACCGTGACGCTGCTCGCGCGGCGCCAATCGTGAGGAAGATCCATGAATCCGAACATCACTGTCCCGACGGCGAAGATCACCTCCAAGGCCAAGCCGAAGACCAACGGCAACGGCGCTTCCCACGATCTGGAGCTCGATGATCTCAAGGGGCAGCTCGCCGCCATCAACAAGGCCCAGGCGGTGATCGAATTCAATCTCGACGGCACGATCATCACCGCCAACGAGAACTTCCTCAACCTGCTCCATTACCGACTCGACGAGATTCAGGGGCAGCACCACAGTATGTTCGTCGACCCGGCTGCGCGCGCGACTGCTGAGTATCAACAGTTCTGGGCCGACCTGAATGCGGGCAAGTTCCAGGCTGCGGAGTACAAGCGGATCGGCAAGGGCGGCAAGGAGGTCTGGATTCAGGCTTCCTACAACCCGATCTTCGATCGCGACGGGAAGTTGATGAAGGTCGTGAAGTTCGCCACCGATGTCTCCGCGACCAAGCTGCAGAACGCGGATTACCAGGGGCAGCTTGCGGCCATCAGCAAGGCGCAGGCGGTGATCGAGTTCAAGGTCGATGGCACCGTGATCACGGCCAATGAGAACTTCCTGAACGTGCTCGGCTACCGGCTCGAAGAGATCAAGGGCCAGCACCACAGCATGTTCTGCGACGCGAACTTTCGGATGAGCGCTGAGTATCGTCAGTTCTGGTCGGAATTGAATGCGGGGAAGTATCAGGCCGCCGAATACAAGCGGATCGGGAAAGGCGGAAGGGAAGTCTGGATTCAGGCATCCTACAATCCGATCTTCGATCTCAACGGTCGGGCGTTCAAGGTCGTGAAATACGCGACCGACGTGACTGCGCAGAAATTAAAAAATGCTGATTACCAGGGCCAGATGGCGGCGATTAGCAAAGCGCAGGCGGTCATCGAGTTTAACCTCGATGGAACAGTGATCACTGCCAACGACAATTTCCTCAATGTCCTTGGTTACCGACTTGACGAGATCAAAGGCCAGCACCACAGCATGTTCGTCGATAGCTCGTTTCGGGCGAGCCAGGAGTATCGGCAGTTCTGGGCCGACCTGAATGCGGGCCGCTACCAGGCGGCCGAGTACAAGCGGATCGGCAAGGGCGGCAAGGAGGTCTGGATTCAGGCCTCGTACAACCCGATCTTCGATCTCAATGGCAAGCCGTTCAAGGTGGTGAAGTTCGCCATCGATACAACCAAGGCGAAGAACGCAGCGACGACCGTGTCGGCGCAGTTGAATGAGTCGTCGGCCTCGCTGACGACCATCGCCAACCAGCTCGCCGCGGGCGCGACGCAGACGGCGGCGCAGGCGTCGAAGGTTGCCTCGGCAGCGGGTCAGATGAACAGCAATGTGGCCTCGGTGGCGAGCGCGTCGGAAGAGTTGAGCGCGACTGTGCGCGAGATCTCGAGCAACGCGAGCAACTCGGCGAAGACCGCGCGGCAGGCGAAGGAGCTGGCGACGGGTGCCAATACGACCGTGCAGGCGCTCAATACCAGCGCGGTCGCCATCGGGCGCGTCACCAAGGTGATCAGCACGATCGCGCAGCAGACGAATCTGCTCGCGCTGAATGCGACCATCGAGGCCGCGCGCGCCGGCGAGGCGGGCAAGGGGTTTGCGGTCGTCGCCAACGAGGTCAAGGAGCTTGCCAAGGAGACGGCCCGCGCCACTGAGGAGATCACGCTGCAGATCGAGGCGATCCAGAAGGACACGGGCCGCAGCGTCACGGCGATCGGCGATGTCGTGAAGGTCATCGAGCAGATCGACGGATTTGCCTCGTCGATCGCTGCCTCCGTCGAGGAGCAGGCGGCCACCGTGCGGGATGTCGCGCGGAATGCAGGCGAGGTCGCGACGGTGGTAAAGACTGTGACCGACAATATCAGTGGCGTCGCGGAGGCGGCCAGGGATGCGGAGCGCAACGCCGCGCTGACACAGAAGGCGGCTGCGGGTCTCGGTGATATCGTCAAGACACTGAAGGTCGCTCTCGGCGGGTAGCGAGATCGTACGTCGGTCGCTGTTCGAGGTTGTGTCCAGGAGTCCCGCAGTGGAGGCTATGTGAACATGCCAAAGCTGCGGGTCCTGGTCGTCGACGACGACCCGGCCTACCGACTGATTCTCTCCAAGGTGCTCTCGGGGCTGCCCAACGTCGAGCTGGTCTCGGTGGCCGCCAATCTCACGATCGCGCGCGCCAAGCTCGAGCGCGATCGGTTCGACGTCGTCACCATCGACGTCGTCCTGCGCGATGAGTCCGGGCTCGATCTGCTGCCCTGGATTCACGCGCATCATCCGTCGATCTTCTCGATCCTCCTCACCGCGGGCACGCATCGGGAGGCGAGCCTGGCCGTCGACTCGCTGCTTCTCGGAGCCTCAACGCTCATCATCAAGCCCACCGGCGAACATCCGGTGAAGGAGCTGACCGACGCGCTGCAATCGGCGCTCGCTGAGGTGGTTCCGACCGAGAAGCCGATCGATGTCTCCAGGCCGATTCGGCCGAATTCGGCGAAAAGTGAATCGGCAACGCGGGAGCTGATCGCGGTCGGCGCATCGACGGGCGGGCCGCCGGTGCTGCTGCAGTTTCTCATCGGCCTGCCGCTCGGGTTCGACGTTCCGATCGTGATTACCCAGCATATGCCCGCGCTGCATATTCCCTATTTCATCGACCTCCTCGCCCGGCAGAGCGGCCGCAAGGTGGTGCTCGGTGAACACGGTGCCCGTGTCGAGCGCGGCTGCGTCTACGTCGCGGGCGAGGCGAAGCATCTGCTCGTCAACCGGGTCGGAAACGGCCTGGTGCTCGCACAGGATGGCGGACCCGAAGAGCACAACTGCCGTCCCGCGGTCGATCCGATGTTCCGTTCGGTTGCGCAGGCGTGCGGCGCGGCGTCGGTCGGCGTCGTCATGACGGGAATGGGCTCCGACGGAGCATTGGGCGCGAGAGCGCTGCGAGAAAAGGGCGCTCCCGTCGTCGCCCAGGACCAGGCCTCGAGCGTTGTCTGGGGAATGCCTGGCGCAGTGGCAGCATTGGGCGCCGCGACCGCGATTGTCCCCGCAAGCCAGTTGGCTGGCTGCGTTGTACGTTGGACTTCCTAGTTTCGATTGCAAGAAAGAGGGGCGTTCGTCGTGACAGACAATTCACAGGTGGAGCGCGACCCGGAGACGCTGGCGCTGTTCATTGAAGAGTCGCTCGAGGGGATGCAGCGGATCGAGGGGTTGATGCTCGAGGCCGAGAAGGGCCGTCCTGCTCCTGACCTCATGGCGACAGTCTTTCGCGATATCCACACGATCAAGGGTACGTCGGCGTTTCTCTCGCTCAAGAAGATCACCGGGCTCGCCCACGTCGCCGAAAATCTGCTCTCGCTCCTGCGCGACAAGACGCTCATTGCGCGGCCGGAGCATTTCACGCTGCTGCTCTCGGTCTGCGATCTCCTGCGCAGGATGGTCGACAGCGTGCGCGCGGGAAATGAGGAGGGGGCGGTGGATGTCGAGCCGCTGATCGCGCAGCTCATTGCTTCCATGCCGTCGAAGGAGCCGCAGCCGTCGATTCCGCCGCCCGCTCCTGCGCCCGCCGTGCCCGAGCCGCCGAAGCTTGGCGAGATCCTCGTTGAGAGCAAGGTGATCACGCCGGCGCAACTCGAAGAGGGACTGCAGGCGCAGAAGGCGGCAGTGGCGGCGGCTCACCACGACACCGCCGAGAGCACCATCCGCGTGAACGTCGTCGTTCTCGACCGACTGGTGAATCTCATTGGCGAGCTGGTGCTGGCGCGCAACCAGCTGGTGCAGCTGGTCAAGGTCTCGCGCGATTCAAACGCCAATACCCAGGGTGCGTGCCAGAGATTGAATCTGGTGACGTCGGATCTGCAGGAGCAGATCATGAAGACGCGCATGCAGCCGATCGAGCGCGTCTTCGAGAAGATTCCGCGAATGGTGCGCGATCTCTCCAAGACGATGGGCAAGCAGGTCATCACCCAGATCGATGGGACCTCGACCGAGATTGATAAGGCGCTCGTCGAAGCGATTCGCGATCCGGTGATGCACATCATCCGCAACGCGATGGACCACGGCATTGAATCGCCGGAGGCGCGCGCGGCGGCGGGCAAGCCTCTCGCCGGCAAGCTCTCGGTGCGCGCGGCGCACCAGGGCGGAATGGTGACGATCGAGATCGAGGACGACGGCAAGGGAATGGATCCGAAGATTCTCCGCGCGCATGCGGTGAAGCGGAATGTGCTGACGCAGGCCGATGCCGATCGGTTGAGCGATCGGGAAGCGCTCGAACTGGTCTTCCGCCCTGGCTTCAGCACGGCTCCTGCCGTCACTGACATCTCAGGCCGCGGCGTAGGCATGGACGTGGTCCGCACGCACATCGAGAGAGCCGGCGGACAGGCCGAGCTCGATTCCACGATCGGCAAAGGAACCATCATCCGGCTGAAGATGCCGCTGACGCTGGCGATCATCCCCGCGCTGCTCGTGCGCACCGGCCAGCAGCGATTTGCCATCCCGCAGGTGAATCTGCTCGAGCTGGTCTATCTGAATGAAGAGCAGTCGCGAACGGCGATTGAAAACGTCCGCGGCGCGGTGATTCATCGACTGCGCGGCGAGGTTCTGCCTCTGGTCCGCCTCAGCGAAGTGCTCGGCCTGGCGCCGGCGGCGCAGACCACGCATAGCGAGAATGGGACGAATATCGTCGTGGTTGCCGTCGGTGCGCGCCGCTACGGTCTGGTTGTCGATGCCATCCACGACGTCGAAGAGATCGTCATTAAACCGCTCCACGGCCAATTAAAGCGGCTCGCCTGCTATTCGGGCGCGACCGTCCTCGGCGACGGCGATGTCGCGCTGATCCTCGAGGTCGGCGGCCTGGCGATGAAAGCCGGAATCGATATGTCGACGCAGCGGCAGGCATTCGAGCTTGCGCCGGTGACTTCGACGCAAGCCGATAAGCAGGCCTATGTGATCTTCACCGCGGGAAGCGGCGCCCAGTGCGCGGTTCCGCTCGCGGTGGTCGCGCGTCTGGAGAATGTCGCCCGCGATAGCATCGAGACTGTGGCGGGTATGGAGGTCGTTCAATACCGCGGCACGATCATGCCGATTATCCGGCCGAACTCGGTCTTGCCGATCGGACAGCCTGTGCCGCGCGGAAAAGATCAGCTCCTGCTGGTCTTCGATTTCGGCCAGCGCGTGGGAATGGCGGTCGAGGAGATCCTCGATATCGTCGACGTCGCCCAGGATCCGGAAGGTCCGCAGACTGATGACCCGCTCATTCTTGGGCAGGCTGTCGTCGCGGGTCGCACGACGCTGATCCTCGATGTCTACCAACTCGTGCGCAAGCTCGCGCCGGCGTTCGTGCAGGAGCGGCGCCGCAGCGGACAGCGCCTGCGCATCATGCTGGTCGACGATTCCACTGCGATGCGTGCTGCGTTGAGCGGATTTCTTCGCACGCGCGGATATGACGTCGTGGATGCGGTGAATGGCGAGGTCGCGCTGCGGGAGATTCTCTCGCCGAAGTCCGGCCGATTCGATGCCGTGGTCACCGATCTCGAGATGGACGGTCTCGATGGTTTTGGATTGATCTCCGCTCTGCAGACGGAGCGTCCGAAGCTGCCGGTGATTGCCTGGACGTTCCACGAGGACCCGGGCGTCGGTGCGCGCGCGATCGCTGCTGGCGCGAGGGCCTGCGTGAATAAGCTGCGGAGGGAAGACCTCATGGCCGCATTGAAGGAAAACGGAGTTGTCTCCAAGCGCGGTGTTGACGCGGGACGGGCCGCATGAAGATCGAAGCTGCAAAGGTCGACAGCGGGAAGTGGCTGACGTTCTGGCTGGCGGGCGAACTGTTCGGCGTCCGCGTTGAAGACGTGCAGGAAGTCTTGATGAACCAGCCATTAACCGCGGTGCCGCTCGCGGCAGATCATATCGTCGGGTTGCTGAATCTGCGCGGGCAGATCCTCCAGGCGATCGACCTGCGGCGCCGGTTGCATTTCCCTCCGCGCGAGCCGGGCCAGCAATCGAGTCTGATGGTCGTCAAGCAGGCCGATAACTTCGTCAGCCTGCTCGTCGACGGAATCGGCGACGTCCTCGAATTGCCGCCTGAGAAATGGCGTCCTCCTCCGGATACGCTCGCGCAGGTTCACCGCAGCTTCGTCCTCGGGATCTGTCCAATCGAGAAGCACGTCGTGCTGGGACTTCGCGTCGAATCTCTCTCGGGAGATTCCGACTACGCACCTCTGCGCGAGAGTCCGCACGCACAGCGGACGAGTTCATTGCCCGGGCAGGAGAATTGATATGCAGGCATTGGTTGTCGATGACTCCGGGGCCATGCGCCGCATTCAGCAGAAGATGCTCGAGAGTCTCGGCTGGGAAGTGAAGACGGCGACCAATGGCGAGGAGGCGCTCGTCGCTCTCAACGGCCTTCCCGATTGCAGGTTGATGCTTGCTGACTGGCATATGCCCGTCATGGATGGCCTTGAGTTGTGCCGCGCTGTCCGCCGCGATGGACGCTATGCGCGCCTCTGCATCGTCATGGTCTCTTCTGATGGCGTGATCGACTCGGTGCAGAACGCGCTCGCGGCCGGAGCCAACGAGTTCATCATCAAGCCGTTTACGGCGGACGCATTGGTCTGTCGTATTGAGGAGGCAATGCGTGGCTAGTCAGGCCGCCACCTGGGCGAGGCTGCGTGCCTTCGTGAAGAACGCCTGCGGCGTCGTGTTTACCGACGACCAGGAGTATCTCCTCGAGGCCCGCCTTGGCCCCGTTGCGTCTGACAATAAGTATTCGTGTGTCGCGGATCTGGTCGGCGCCATTGGCACCATGCCTCCGGATTCCGTCATCGTGCGTGCAGTCATCGATGCGATGACGACGCATGAGACGCTCTTCTTTCGAGACGCCGGCTACTGGCGAACACTCGACGAAGAGATTCTTCCGAAGCTCTCTGCGCAGCTGAACCGACGCCGGATGCGCATCTGGTCTGCGGCCTGCTCGAATGGGCAGGAGCCATATTCAATTGCAATGCTCCTCGAAGAGCATTGGCCCGACCTTGCGCGCAATACCGAGATCATCGCTACGGATGTATCGGCCCCGGCGGTCGAGCGTGCGCGCGGCGGCTTCTACAATAACCACGAGGTTAATCGCGGCCTCGCGTCGAGCCGCCTGCTGCGCCACTTCCAGCAGGAGCCCGGTGGTTTTCGCGTCAAGCAGTTGCTGCGCGATCGGATTCAATGGTCGGTGCACAACCTGCTCAGCCACTGGCCCGATCCATATGACTGCGACATCGTCATGTGTCGCAACGTGCTCATCTACTTCTCCGACACGGATCGCTCGACCGTTCTCCATCGTATCGAGGCGGCAGCGCGACCTGGCGGGATGATCGGCCTCGGCTGCACGGAAACCAGTCCGCGCAAACAGCTCGTTCCGGGCTGGTACGAGAAACCCGGCTACGAATCGGTTCAAGCGCCTGCGGGGACGCTTTCCTGGGGACCTTCGCGCGGCAACGTTGATCGATGAATCGAGGGCACGATGCAGCCCGGCCTGCAGTTGAACAGAATGGACGTGCCGGCCCTCGCGGCGCGGCGCGCGTTGGGGCCTGGCACGGTCGAGCTCGATCTCCACGAGATCGTCGGTTCCCTCGCGCTTGCGTTGGATCTCAGCGAAATCTACGGGCGCAATGGTTATCGCCACCATAGCAATCGCGTCGTCTATACGGCCGAGCGCATTGGACGGAAGCTGGGACTTTCTCAGGGCTCGCTCGACGATCTGGTTCTTGGCGGGCTGCTGCACGACTGCGGCGTGACGGGAGAGCGCTCGTTTCGACAGGTGTATGCGCTCGACTCGACCGACACCGAGCCGCACTGTCTGCAGGGCGCCTCACTGCTGGGGAAGTCGTCGTCGCTTGCATACCTCTCCCCGATCATCCGCTCGCACCACGATCTGTTCGGGCGCACGAATCCCTCGGGGCTGACCGGGACGGAGATCCCGCACTCGTCGAGAATTCTCAAGCTCGCTGATCGCGTCGACGTCCTGATTGATGCGGCCCGGCACCCGCTTTCGCAGAGGGGACTGATTCGCGATGGGATCCTCGCGCGGCCCGGGATCGACTTCGATCCGGAGGTCGTTGATGCGTGGGTCGAGATCGCCAATGAAGAGGCCTACTGGTTCGATCTTTCGGCGGACGGAGAGAGGCCGGCCGTGCGCGAGCATCGTTCGACGCTGGTGTCGATCGACCTCGATGGTCTCGAGGAGCTCGCGAGCGTCTTTGGCGGGATTGTCGATTCGAAGAGCCCCTCCACGCACTTGCACCCGACGGGTGTTGCCGCGGTGGTGGAGCGGCTCGCGTTGGCGCTCGGCCAGACGGAGGTTGTCGCGAAGCGCGCGAAGGTCGCTGGCTATCTGCATGACCTCGGCAAGCTCGGCGTTCCCGCGGCCGTGCTCGACAAACCCGGACCGCTCCTGGTGCGTGAGCTCGATCTGGTGAAGCGGCACGCGTACGAGACGCATCGGATCCTCTCGTCGATCCGCGGCCTCGAGGACATCGCGCACTGGGCCTCGCAGCACCACGAACACGTCGATGGGACGGGCTATCCATTTCATCTCAAGGGCGATCAGTTGCCGCTCATGTCGCGCGCGATGTGCGTCGCGGACGTCTTTCAGGCGCTCAACCAGGACCGCCCCTATCGCCGCGCGCTGCTCGCGTCTGACGTCAAGGGCCTGCTGGTGAAGATGGTCTGCGAGCGCCATTTGGACGGAGAGATCGTCGATCTCCTCCTCAGCGATTATTCCACCTACGAACAGCTCGCGCGCGTCGGCAGCCCGATGCCGATGGCGGTCGCGAGCGGGACGTGAGCTGAGAGCGCAGCCTTCGTTTGCATCGGTCGGCAGTCCGAAGGGCTGCTCCCGTCTGTCATGCGAGGGTGCGCGCCCGATTCTAGAGTGCGCTGACGTTGCGCGCGGTTTCGCTCCACAGCGAGCCGGCGCGAAGAGACCATGTCCGAGAGAGAACGCCAGCTTTGGCCCGCCGTCCGTCGCTGGGGGCTTCGCGCGCTCATCACTGTGCTCGCGCTGCTGCTGGTCTCGATCTCCACGCTCGCGTTCGTGCTCGGGCACATCGAACATCCGCTGGTGAAGGGGCGCATCGTCGCGGCGGCGTCGGCTGCGGGCATCGCGCTCGACTTCGACGAGGCCCACGCCTCGCTCCGCAGCCTGCACATTTCGGGGCTGCGCATCGCGCAACCGAAGCCCGACGAGAGCGCGGCACCGCTGGTTTCGATCGATCGCATCGACGCGCAGTACAGCCTCTGGCGCGCGCTTGCGGGTGCGCGCGTGAAGATCGTCTCCGGCGAAATCCAGGGAGTGCACGCGGCGATCTTTGCGGACGCGGACGGAACGTCGTCGATCACGCGGCTCATGGCCGGGATGCCTGCGCCGGACACGAAGGCCGCGGCGAAGAAGCCCGTGCCGCTCTCGGAGACGCTCGCGCAACTCTCCGAACTCAAGATCGCGATCGACGCGTTCTCCATTCGCGACGTCAGCGCGCTCCTCGTGCGGCGCGACGGGGCGAAGGAGATCTCGCGTCTGCAGTTCAACGGCCTCGAGGCGGATCTTTCCGACATCAAAGGAGCGCTGCATCTGCTGCTCGCGACGCCCGCCGATGGTGCGCGCATCGTCGAGAAGCGCGGCGACAAGGAAGAGAAGCTCGTTGCCGATGCCCGCGTACTGTTCGACTGGAGCGCGCGCGGCAAGATTCCACGAGGAGGTCTCGCGATCGAACTGAAGCTGCGCGATCAGGCCCTGCTTCATCTTCCGGCGAAGGCCCCTGCGATCGGTGAACTCGTGCGCGTGATCGCGAGCGTGGTTCCCGAGCCCGCTGTGCATCGCACGGCGCTGGTGGTCAGCGACCTTCAACTCCTCGATGGCGCAGCGACGGGGAGCCTCGATGCCGAGCTTGCCGACCAGCCCGATGGGAGCGTGAAGCCGGCGATCCACGCGGGCGCGTTCGACGTTGCGCTCGAGCGATTCCGGCTCTTCGTGCCCCCGTCGATCGGCGACCTTGCGGCGCTGTCGGGGAGCGTGAAGCTCTCGATCGTCGAGGTCGATCTCTCGAAGGGGGTGCGCATCGCTCCCAATGGGCGTGCCGAGCTGCACGCGACGCTGCCGCATCTGTCGTGGCGTGCGCCGAAGCAGAGTGCCGAGGTGACGGGCGCGCGCGTCGATCTCGTCGCCAGGCCCGCGGGTGATGGCTTCGCGCTCGCGCTGAAGTTCCCGCTCGAGTCGCTGCGTGCCTCTGCAGGCGGCCAATCGTTCGAGCTCTCTCACGCGGACATCGTCGCCGATGCGCATGTGAATGCGGCCTATCGCACGAGCGGAAAAGCGAGCCTCTCTTTCGCGAGCGCGCACGCCGCGGGCGCACAGAGTCTCGAGGCGACCGCGGCCGAGCTGCGGCTCGACCTCAAGGATGCAGACCTCGCGGCTCCAGCCCCGTTTCACATCGCAGGCGGTGTGACACTGGATGTCACATTGTCACATCTTCTCGCGGCGGCCTCTGGCCTCGCCGTCGACCTCGGTGACTTCAAGTTGCGCGCGCCCTTGCAGCTCAAGGCTGCGGGCACCGGGAGTGGCGAGCTGCACCTCGAGGCGGCGCAGCTCATGGTCGCGCGCGCGGGCCGTCCGCTCGTCGCTCCGACGACCACCAGTCTCGATCTCAAGCTCGCGCAGTTCGCCTACGACGCGCTTGCTCCCGCGCACAGCAGCGTCGATGCGCAGACCACATTCTCCCTCGGCACCACGACCGCGCAGCTCCATCTCGACAAGCACGCCCATGCGCTCGACTACGAGCTGGCCGTGAAGGCGGGATCGCTCGCGCAGGTCGCGCCGTTTGTTCCCGCGCGTCCGAACAGTCCGCAGATCCCCTGGGCGAAGATCGGTCTCGAGCTCGGCAGCAAAGGATCGATCGAGCATCTCGGCGCCGGCGTGAACCAGACGATCGTGCAGGAGTCGTCGCTGCAGCTCACGCACGCCGCTCTCCACGGCGAATTCGACGTCGCGGCCGATCTTCTCGCGGCGACGCTCAAGTCGAGTGGCACGTCGCGCGCGCACGAGGTCGATCTCGCGATGCACCTCGCCGGCCTCTCGGTGCAAGGCGAAGCGAGGCCGGGCGACGAGAATCTCAAGGCCCACGCGGTCGTCGATCTCGCGCAGCCCAAAGCCCAGCTGCACTTCTCCGCGTCGGGAGAGGCGTTGCCCGAAGGAACGATCGATCTCGCTGCTGCCTACGAGCGGAGCGCCGCGCGCGTCACCTACTCGATGACGGGCGAGCTGCATCATCTCGATCTGGTCGGCGATCTGCTGCCGGCCCCACTGCTCGAGCACACCGATCTCGAGTGGTCGACGCTCGCGCTCTCGCTCGACGGAAGCGGTGTACTCGATGGTCTCGTCACGTCGATGCACGAGCTCAAGCCGGTCCTCTCGCGCGATCCGCTCAAGACCGTGCGTGGCAAGCAGTCGCTCACGCTTGCGATCAGCGGCCTCGACTACGCCAACGACAGCGATCAGGCGCTCGTTCTCTCGTCCGCGAAACTCGCGCTCAACGCGAGCGAAACCGATGCGCTCAAGCAGCTCGACGTGAGCATCGGCGCGCCGCAAGGGCAGGCCGATGCGGCGGGAGTGGAAGCGAAGTTCGAGGCGTTCACTGCCGCTCTCTCGGCCACGCTGGGCCGGGACTCGCTGCGCGCTCAGCTGCATCTCGGATTCGGCGCACTCAAGCAGGATGCGGTGCCCGCCTATCCGATCGGCGACGCGGCCGTCGACCTGCTCGCGACCGCGGGCGCAGATGGGACGCTGCATCTGGAGACCATCAAGCTCGACAACGCGGCGGGAGGATCGACGGTGACGGCCACTGGCGCGGTCGAGGCGATGCTTCGTTTTGTCGATGGCGTTCCGCAGCTGCGGCCAATCACAGTCGGCTCGTCCGCAGAGCCGCGCGATCTCCACTTCTCCGGCGCGCTCGTGCAGCAGCTCGCATCGCTTCCGCCGCGCCTCGGGCTCACGGGACGAGGCGTGATGAAGATCCCGTTCGGCGCGGAGTCGGGCGACTTCCATTTCTTCCGCGTCACCACGGGACTGGAGTTTCAAGACGCTGATCTCGACTTCACCGACCGCAAGCTCGCGCTCAAGAAGCTCAACGCGAAGATTCCGGTGAAGCTCAACTTCCGTCTCGACGAGCGCGGCACACTCCCTCTCGGCGGTGCGCGCTCGGGCGCCTATTCGCGCGCGCGTTTCGTCGATTACCAGCCGTTCCTCGCCAGCGAAGATTTCCTCAGCTGCGAAGAGCTGCGCGTGGGCGATTCCACGGTCGGGCCGATCGCGGCGAACCTGCGCGTCGATCGAAATCTCATCGCTCTTGATCAGCTCGAGATGTCTGCGTTCGGCGGAAAGCTCACGGGCCAGCTCATCCTCGACGTCGACATGGGCGCGCGCCAGTTGACCGATGTGCGCTTCCGCGGCGACGTCACGGGGCTCGCGCCAGGACGTGGAGAGTCGCGCTCGAACGATGTCGTGAACGCGAACGCCGCGCTGCGCTTGAATCCGAAGCGGCTCGAGCTCGAGGGGAGAATCGACATCGTCAGCATCGGCCGCGACGATCTGAGCGCAATGCTCGACGCGTGGGACCCGTACCACACCGAGCCGTCGGCGAACCGCTCGCGGCGCGCGCTCGCGGTGGGCTACCCGAAGCATGTGCGGCTCGGCTTCCACGAAGGGTTCACCGAGATCGTGATGGAGATGGGCGGCGTCGCAGGCGCGGCCGGCATTGATCCGATCCACGTCTCGACCGGGCCGCTGCTCGAGAAATACGTCGAGCCGTATCTCAAACTGATGAAGCCCGCGCCGCCTCCGAAGGGGACGCCATGAAACGCATCGCACTGCTCGTCGTCGCCCTCGCGCTCTCGGCCTGCCTCTCGCCGAACATCGTCATCGTCGATCGCAAGACCTCGCTCGAGCAGCAGGCGGGCGGCTCGTATCCGACGCTTGCGCGAGAGCTCGAGGAGTCGGGTGTGCAGCCGGGGCCAGTGCCGCTGACGCGCGAGCAGATCGCCGCGACTGCCTCCGCAACGCCGCCACCGACGGACGCGGGCGAGGCGTCCGATTCGCAGCGGGTCGATGCGCTGCTCTTGCGTCGCTGTGTCGGCGAGGCGCTCGATGGCCGCCTCGCGGTGACGAAGTCGACCTGCACGGGAGATCCCGATGAGCAGGAGCTCGCGCATCTGCTCGAGCGCGCCAATCGCAGTCGCCAGCAGACGTGGACGTATCTCGGTTCGCTGCACGAGAGCGCCAGCCCCGAGGCGGTGCGCGCGGCGTGGCGTGCGACGCGGCTTCGCGAGCTTATCTGCGGCGGCCAGCTCCAGCGCGCGGATGGGACGTGGGAGCAGAAGAAGTGCTGATGCATCCCGCCTCGCGTGCTGCACGCGAGTTGAAATCGTTGCTGCTGCTCGCAGCCTGCTGGTGCATCCCGACCGCCACCAGCGCGGCCGAGAGCATTGCTGAGCCCGAGCGACTGACGGCGGGCTCGGCCGATCAGTTCCTCGCGACGCTCGATCCCGCCGGCACGCGGATGTTCTACGTGAGCAACGAGAACGCGACGACTGAACTCTACGGCGCGGACCTCAACGTGCGCGCGCCGCAGCGGCTCTTCGACGAAGCCGCGGACGTGACCTGGCCGCGCGCGAGCCCCGATGGACGGCGGCTGCTCTATCTCTCGTTCCGCAGCGCCGCGACGGGAGAGCTGTGCGTGCGCGATCTCCCCGGAAGCGCGCTCGAGGTGGGCGAGCGGAAATGTCTGACGCTCGGCGGCCGCACGGCGATGCAGGCGCTCTGGGAGCCGACGGGAAAGAGCGCGCTGGTGGCGTCGCGCGCAGGTCTCGGGGGCGCGGTCGATCTGCGGCGCTTCATCATCGACGGCCCGGCCGATCAGCCGGGTGAACTCCTGCTGTCGCGCGAGCTCTCGAGTCCTGCGCTCTCAGGCGATGGCAAGTGGCTGCTCTTCGTCCCGGTCGCTCACGCAGCAGGAGCGGCGAATCCGACCCGCGCTGCCACGTCGGCCGCTGCGTCGGCCACTGCCCCAGCCACCGCCGTGCGGGCCGCAAGGACGCTCGCGCTCGCCCGCCTCGACGCGCTCTCCTCGCCTGCGCGCGAGATCTCGTTTCCGCTCCCGGGCCTGCCGGGCTTCCCTGCGTTCAGTGCCGACGGCAAGTTCGTCTATTTCGTGCAGTACCTCAACGACACGAATCTCGACGGCGTCGTCGACGCCAACGATCGCGGCGTGCTCTTCCGCGTTCCATTCGATTCGGCACAGGAGAACCCGATCGACGTCGCGCACGCGGAACAGCTGACCTCCGCAGAGCACGACTGCCAATATCCCTTCCCGGGAAAGGATCGGCTGGTCGCGACCTGTCTGAATACTGGCTCGCTCGACGTCTTCTCTCTTCCGCTCGAGGGCGTGGTGCCGCGCAGCTGGACGCGCGAGAAGCTCGAGGACGAGCTCGTGACCAATCACGCGCCGTGGCAGCGGCTGCTCGTCTATACGCGCTTATTGGAGGTCGATACCGACGGCAAGAGTCGTGCGCTGCATCTGCAGCAGCTCATCGAGGCGTATCTCTCGATGCACGAATATCAATCGGCCGGCTTCTATTCCGGTCAATTGGAGAAGCTCGCGGCGGGCGAAATGGGCGAGAGCTGGCGCGAAGAGGAGGGAGTCGCGCAGGTGCTCCACGAACTCGCCCGTCATCGCCGCACGCTCGCGGCCGTGGCCGACGGCCAGTCGACGAGCGGAGTCACGACCGCATCGCGCGCGCGCATCGAGAAGCTGACGCCGCTGTGCAACGGCAAGATTCGCGCAGTGGTGGAACTGGCCGATCTGGTGGTGAGCGAGATCAGCGATTCGCTCGGCGAGAAGGGGCGCGCGCTGGCGCTCTTGTCTGACGTGAAGCTCGACAAGGAGACGCGGCCGATCGTGCTTCATCTCTATGCTGGGCGTGCGCGCGCGCTGTTCGAGTCACTCGTCGATCGCGAGCATCTTCTCTCCACGGATCGACTCCTCGCCGAGCATCCGAATCTGACCGAGGCGGAGCGCCTGGCGAATGCCGAGACCTATCTGCACGATCTCCTGCGCGGCCGATCCGCCGCAGAGCAGGCGGAGCTTCTCACCCAGGCTGGGCGCGAACTTCCGGCTGATTCCAATGCGGCCTATGCGGTCGCCGTCGAGCAGGCGCTGCATGGTTTGACCGCGAAGAACCAGACCGACATCGAGGCGCGCGTCATGCCGTTGTTCGAGAAGACGAGCGACTATGAACGGCGCCGCACGCTGGTTCACGAGACTGTGGCTCGAGCGAAGGCGACCGACAGCGAAGCCCTCTGGTACGACATCGCCGAGAGGTGGGCGCAGGCCTCGGACAAGCTGCGCCCCGGTCGGCATCGGACCGAGGCGATCTACAGCAAGGTCGGCCTCGAGCGGGCTTATGTCGAGTGGGCGCAGGGTCGGCTTGAGGCTGCGCGAACGCATTTTAATGCGGTAACGCAGCATACGTCGTCATTAGAGGCCTACGCAGACGATATCGATACCTCGCTGCAATCGGGCGCCACCGAGGCGGCTCTGGAAGCGGAATTCCGCGCGCGCTTCGCCGACAGGCCGGATGCGCCCGAGCTGCTCTTCGCGCTCGCTTACCTCGAGGGGCGCCGCCTGCCCGGCGAGAAGGATATCGCGCAAGTATCGAAGGATGCGGAAGAGGGAAAAGAGCGGCTCAAGGCCGCCATTCACGCGCTTCCCAATAGCGTGCCGATTCATCACCTCTGGGCATATCTGCGGCACCAGGAATATCTGCGCACTGGGGATAAGAACACCGCGATGCGCGCCAACGCGCATTACCTGATCGTCCTCGATCTGGCGCGGGAAGATCCGCGCTATCGCGCCGCGGCCTTGCAGGGCCTGGGATTGCTGCATTCGCGTCTTGGCAATCACTCGATGGCGGCCGGTTTTCTCGAGGAGCGGCAGTCGCTGCCCTATGCAAATACGGTCGCGGAGCTCGCGGTCTGCCTCTGGCGCGCGCGCAGTCTGCTGCACTCCGATCACGAAGGCGAGGCGGCGGCCGTTTCCGATCAATGCGTCGCTCTCATTGATGCCGATGGTGCGCTCGCCCGCTTTCTTCCTTATGCGCTCGATCGCAGCGCGCTCTGCCACCAGGACGCCGGCGATGCAGCGGGCGCGCGGGCCAGATACGAGCGTCTTGCGCCAATGGTCGCCGCGATGCCGCAGAGTGAGCCCGATGGTCGGCGCAACCAGTTCGTCGTCGCGCTCGGCCTTGCGGAAGCGAAGCTGGCGCTGAAGCTGCCGAGCGAAGCTCTCGGCGATCTGAATCGCGCCGAACAGCTGTTCGAGCTTCCCGATGGAATCTCGTTAATCACTTCGGCTTATCCGCATAAGAATCGTACGGGCGCATTTACCAAGCCGTTGATGAGCGAGGATTACCAGGTGCTCCTGACGGGAATGCGCGCACGCGCGCTGACGAGCCTCGGCGATCTGGCCGCTGCGGAGGTGCAGACGCGGCGCCGCCTGGAGTTGCTGCGCGCGCGGATGGAGCGCGACGGCGAGGATCCCGCGGGAGATGACGATCGGCGACTGTTCGGTCTCGCAGAGGCCCAGCTCGGTGCGGCTCGATACCAGGCTCACGATATCCCTGCCGCGATCGCCGAGATTGAAGCGGGCCTTCGAGCGGCGGATGAGCTCGCACTGCGCACGGGCACACCTGTGCATGGCGTCTCGCTGGCGCTGCTGCGCGAATATGCCGACCTGCATTTCGAGGGAAAGGTCCCGCTTGAGCAGCTCAAGCTTGATCTGCCTGCGCGGCTTTCGCGCCTCTTTGGCGAACTGGTCGACCGCCCACAACCGAAGTGGTTGCAGATGCGCGATCGATATCGGCTCTATCTCAATCGTCTCGCGCTCGAGGGCGTGCCGGTCATGCTGCAGTGACCGCCTCCGTGATCGACGCGCACTCTTCTATATCCGCTCCATTGTCCGCTTCAGCAGTGCGGTCGCGATGCGCGTCGCCAGTCGATCGCCCAGCAGCCGACTGAGCAGCACGCTCAAGCGATTCGTAAGCCCCGGCACCGCGATCCTCCTGCCAGCCAGCGCAGCGTCGATTCCCTCTCTGGCCGCGCGCTCGGCGGACATCAGGAACTTCTTCGCAGCCGGCTTCACCTGCATTCCTGTCGTCGCCAACATCTCCGACTCGGTGCCGCCGGGGCAGAAGCAGGTGCAGCTGATCGGCGTACCGCGCAGCTCCTCGGAGAGTGCGAGCGTGAAGAACTTCGCAAAGGCCTTGGTGCCCGAATAGACCGCAGCGTCGCCGCTCGCGATGAACGAATTGACCGAGCCGATGTTGAGCAGATGGCAGGGACCGCCCAGCTTCCGGAATCGAGAAATCGCAGCGTGGCTGAGCTGCGTGAGAGCCGCGACATTCACCGTGACCAATCTGTCGGCGGCCGCGGAGCTGTTGTTCTCGAATCCGCCGCGCGACTGCAGACCTGCGTTGTTGACCACGAAGCGGACATCCACGCCCTCCACCGCCGCGACGACGCGGGCGCGATCAGCAGCAAGCAGCAGATCGGCGCAGAGGAGCTGGACGTCGATGGAGTAGCGCTCTTCCAACTCCTGCTTGGCGATGCGCAATCGCTCCTCGCGGCGAGCGACGAGGATGAGATTCCAGCCGCGCGCAGCGAGCACGTTGCAGAACTCCCTGCCGATTCCGCTCGATGCACCGCTGACGAGCGCGACGCCGACGCTCATCGCTTGCTCCGGGTGGTTAATGACAGCGATTCATCCGCCGATGACCGCGGTGGCGCATAAAGCGAGACGCCGCGCACATTCTCGTCGAGCTGCAACGGCGAGCGCAGCGAGGGGAACGCGCGCTGTTCGCAGTCGGTGCGGTCGCAGAGGCGGCAGGTGACGCCCACCGGAACGGCAGCATCGAGCTTCTTCAAATCGAGTCCGTCAGCATAGACGAGCTGCTGCGCATGCTCGACGCGGCAGCCGAGCCCGATGGCGTGCACGCGCGGCATTTCGTGAAAACCCTGGCTGTCCTGCTGCACGGTCCGTGCGAGGCAGAAATAGATGGCGCCATCGGGCATGCGCGAGAGCTGCAATCGAATCAATCCCGGTGTCGGAAAGGCCTGAAAAATATTCCAGCGCGGGCAGGCTCCGGCGAATCGCGCGAACTGGATCCCCGAGGCGGAGAAGCGCTTGGAGATATTCCCCGCGAGGTCGATGCGGATCATATGAAAGGGAATTCCCTGCGCGCCCGGCCGCTGCAGCGTGCAGATGCGGTGGCAGACCTGCTCGAAGCCGACGCCAAATCGCCGACCGATGATATCGACGTCATATCGCTGCTCGCGCGCGGCCTGGAGAAACGAGTCGTAGGGCATCAGCACCGCGCCCGCGAAATAGTTGGCGAGCGCGATCCGTGCGAGTCGCCGCGACCCTTCGCTGGTCAGCCGCTCATCGGCAACGAGTCGGTCAAGCACGGGCCGCAGCGACAGCATGCAGAGCTGGTGTGCGAGCTGCACCTTGCGACTGCGCGTCGGCAACAGCTCGCTCAACGTCAATATGCGCTTATCGGGATCATATCGGCGCAGCGTGTCCCGCTCGCTGCGCGCGATGCGGACCGTGACTTTGTGCGTGCGCTCGAGATGTCTTACGAGTCCCGAGAAGAGATCATCGTGGTCGAGCTTCGCCTTGCGCCAGAGCTCCTCCGCGCCGGCCTCGAGCGCGGGGAAATGGTTGTTCTGCCGCTGAATGAAATCGGCGACTTCCTCGGAGGGAAGATTTCCCAGATGCTCGACGGCGCCGCCCGCGCCTTCACCGCGATAGACGCGCGACGAGAGCTCGTCGCTGGTCGCGCGCGCTCCTTCATATGCGCGATAGAGCTTGAGCACCGCGCGCGCCATCGCCGGACTTGCCTGCGCCAGTTCACGCACCTCCTGCGAAACGATATCGATCTCCTCGAACAGGGGATCGGCGAAGACCTCGAGAAGCCCCGCGACCGAGCGGCCTTCATCGTCGTTCGCGAAACTTCCCAGCTCGACACCAAAGCTCTGCGCGAGCCGGATGAGCAGCGGCGCTGGCAGCGGCCGTCTGTTGTTCTCGATCAGGTTGAGATAGCTCGCGGAGATCGCCAATCGCTCTGCGAGCGCGGCCTGGCTCAGGCCCTCACGCCGACGCAGCGAGCGCACCTTCGCTCCGAGTCGTGGCAACTCCGTCCGTCCGTTTGCACCCATCAGAACACTCCCTGCTGCGTGTGATTGACAAGATTTACAACACAACCACAGCTGATTTACAAAGTGCTGACCTGGTGACCGCGCGCAGGTAGAAAGTGGGGTTGACGCGGTGCGCGAGACGTCACAACCTAGATACACACGGAGTTGACATGTCGAAGTCCACCATCGAACTGCGAGCGCCGCACAGCCCCGGGTTCTCGGCCATCCTCTCGGCCGAGGCGCTCGCGTTTGTCGCCGCACTCCACCGCAAGTTTGCCGGGCGCGTCGGCGAGCAGTTGCAGGCGCGTGCGCTTCGGCAGGCCCGCTTCGACGCAGGCGAGAAGCCGGACTTTCTCCCCGAGACCAAGGCCATTCGCGATGCGGAGTGGACGGTCGCGCCGCTGCCACAGGATCTGCTCGATCGCCGGGTCGAGATCACCGGCCCGGTTGAACGCAAGATGATCATCAATGCGCTCAACTCCGGCGCAAAGGTCTTCATGGCCGACTTCGAAGACTCCAACGCGCCGACCTGGGACAACCAGATCCGCGGCCAGTTGAATCTCTTCGATGCGGTCCGCCGCACCATTCAATTCACTGCCGACAATGGAAAGAGCTATTCGCTCAAACCGACGATCGCGACGCTTCTGGTGCGACCGCGCGGCCTGCATCTTCCTGAGCGCCACGCCTTCGTCGACGGCCAACCGGTGCCGGGCGCGCTGTTCGATTTCGGTCTCTACTGCTTCCACAACGCCCGCGAGTTGCTCGCGCGCGGCAGCGGTCCCTATTTCTATCTTCCGAAGCTCGAGAGCCATCTCGAAGCGCGCATCTGGAATGACGTGTTTCTCTTCGCCGAGGAGACTCTCGCCATTCCGCGCGGCAGCATTAAAGCGACAGTGCTCATCGAGACGCTGCCAGCCGCGTTCGAGATGGACGAGATCCTCTGGGAGTTGCGCGAACACTCGTCGGGATTGAACTGCGGGCGCTGGGACTACATCTTCTCGTTTATTAAAAAACTCGCCGCTGACCCGACGCGAGTACTGCCGGATCGCTCGCAGGTAGGAATGGATCGGGCGTTTCTGCGTGCCTATTCAAAGCTGCTCATCCGCACCTGTCACCGCCGCGAAGTGCACGCGATGGGCGGCATGGCCGCACAGATCCCGATTAAGGATGATGTGGCCGCAAACGAGGTCGCGCTCGCCAAGGTGCGCGCCGACAAGCTGCGCGAGGTAACCGACGGCCATGACGGCACCTGGGTCGCGCACCCCGGTCTCGTCCCGATTGCGATGGAGATCTTCGACGCGAAGATGCCCGGGTCGAACCAGCTCTCCGCCAAGCACCCTGAATATGTGATTACGCGCGACGATCTGCTCGAGGTTCACCAGGGCACGCGCACGGATGCAGGGCTGCGGCACAACCTGCGCGTCGGTGTGCAATATCTGGAGGCGTGGCTGCGCGGGAATGGCTGCGTGCCGATCTATAACTTGATGGAAGACGCCGCCACGGCCGAGATCTCGCGCGCACAGGTCTGGCAATGGATTCGCTATGGGGCGCTGCTCGACAACGGCCAGCACGTCACGGCTGCGCTGTTCAATTCGATTCTCCCTGAAGAGTTGGCGCGAATTCGCACCGAGGTTGGCGACGCGCGCTATGCCGCTGGACGTTTTGATGAAGCGGCCACGCTCTTCGCCCGGTTAAGCCTCGCCGAACGCTTCGAAGAGTTTCTTACCCTGCCTGCCTACGACCGCCTGCTCGAGCACGAGCAGCATGACGTGCACACCTAATCTCTCCCGCCGCACCCAATTTCATTTCGCCAAGGAGCCGCCAATGTCCGCCGAAACTCACGCCGATACCCGCTTTGCCGGAATTGTTCGACCCTACAAGAAGGCCGATGTCGAGCGGCTGCGCGGAACCGTCCGCATTGAGCACACGCTGGCCAAGCTTGGCGCCAAACGCCTCTGGGAGATGATGCACACGACTCCCTTCGTAAATGCACTGGGCGCGCTGACGGGAAACCAGGCGGTCCAGCAAGTACGCGCCGGATTGAATGCGATCTATCTCTCGGGCTGGCAGGTCGCGGCGGACGCGAACCTGTCGGGAGAGATGTATCCGGATCAGAGCCTCTATCCGGCCAATAGCGTGCCGGCCGTGGTGCGCAAGATCAACGCGGCCCTCCTGCGCGCGGACCAGATCGATCATTCGGAAGGGAAGAGCGGACATCATTGGCTGGCGCCGATCCTCGCCGACGCCGAGGCCGGCTTCGGCGGACCGCTCAATGCCTATGAGTTGATGAAGGGAATGATTGAGGCCGGTGCTGCCGGCGTTCATTTCGAGGACCAACTCGCCTCGGAAAAGAAGTGCGGGCATATGGGTGGCAAGGTGCTGGTGCCGACGAGCCAGTTCATTCGCACGCTCGTTGCTGCTCGTCTCGCGGCCGATGTGATGGGCGTGCCGACCATTCTCGTCGCGCGGACCGATGCCGATAGCGCGAAGCTGATTACGTCGGATATCGACGAACGCGACCGTCCCTTCAATGAATCGCAAGAGCGCACGCCGGAAGGCTTCTTCAAGGTCAAGAGCGGCATTGAGCCGGCGATTGCTCGCGGCCTCGCTTATGCGCCTTACGCGGATATGGTCTGGTGCGAGACGTCGACGCCCGATCTCAAGCAGGCAAAGCAGTTCGCCGACGGGATCCACGCCAAGTATCCCAAGAAGCTGCTCGCCTATAACTGCTCGCCGTCGTTTAATTGGAAGAAGCACCTCGATGACGCGACCATCGCCAAGTTCCAGCGCGAGCTCGGCGCGATGGGTTACAAGTTCCAGTTCGTCACCCTCGCGGGATTCCATTCGCTGAATTATTCGATGTACACGCTGGCGCACGATTACAAGGACGCGGGAATGGCGGCGTACTCCAAGCTGCAGACTGCAGAGTTCGATGCGGAGAAGATCGGATATACCGCGACCAAGCACCAGCGCGAGGTCGGCACGGGATACTTCGACGTCGTGGCAGAGGTGATCGGCGGCGGCAAATCCTCGACGCTGGCGCTGCATGGCTCGACCGAATCGGAGCAGTTCTTCTAGCAGGGTGTTGAAGATCGCTCGGACGCGGAGTTCTGCCCTCGTCTCGCCGCCGACCTCGAAGAGGCCGGCGGTCGTCCGCCCAGGCCAGAGCTCAGGCGGTCTGCGGCGTCAGTTTCGCGATGCGGAGCAAGTTGTA
>CAIWCD010000029.1 GCA_903911145.1 uncultured delta proteobacterium
CAAGAAGCATCTCGCCGCCGCAAGCGCTGCCAAGGGCACGAACCCGACGCTCTGCTCCGAGGAGGTCGGCAAGGTTCTCCAGGTCGACTCCAACAACGCAGAGGCGCAGACCATCTCGCAGAACTGCTCGCCGCAGCAGGCCGTCGCTGCAGTTGCAGCCGCGCCCGTGCAGGCCGCCAAGGCTGCCGCGCCGGCGGGTCCGAGCCAGAAGGATCGCGATGCGATGGCCACGCAATCGCTCGAGCAGGGCACGGCGAAGGTCAATGCCGGGAACTTCCCTGCCGCGATGCAGGACCTCAACGATTGCGTCGAGAAGA
This sequence comes from uncultured delta proteobacterium, assembly GCA_903911145.1. Lineage (GTDB taxonomy): Bacteria > Myxococcota > Myxococcia > Myxococcales > 40CM-4-68-19 > CAIWCD01. Next base: position 318 of record CAIWCD010000029.1, read on the forward strand.
AGCCGTCGAGCGCGATCCTCGGCAAATGCTATCGCGCGCTCGGTGTGGCCAACGCGAAGGCGGGCAACGTTCCCGACGCCGCGAAGTGGCTCAAGCGCTATCTGCCACTCTGCGACCCGGCCGAGTGCGATCGGGTCAAGCTGCTCATCACCAAGTACGGTGGGTAGTGAAGGTGTGATTCGGAGCTCGCCATGAAGCTGATCATTGAAGACGACGAGGGGCGGCGGACAATCGTGCCCTTTCTCAGCGACGCGCTGAGCATCGGACGAGCCGATGAGAACCAGGTCCGGCTCGGCGAGAAGGACGTCTCGCGCAAGCACGGCCGTATCCTGCGCATCAGCGATCGGTATGTCGTGGAGGACCTCGGGAGCTTCACCGGCATTCGCGTCAATGGGGTCAAGGTCGTCGGCAAGCGGCAGATCAACGCGGGCGATCTGATCCAGATCAGCGAATTCGATCTGCAGCTCGAGGCTGGACCGGACGAACACGTAAAGAGCAACGCACCTGCCGCGGCACCCGTGCTCGACGATGACGAAACGACGCCCGTGCGCGAATCGGCCGAAGCCGAACGCGACGAGGCGACGGCGGTCATCCGGCGAGAGAGCATCACGCCCGATCTCAAGACTGCACCGGCAGTGGAGATCCCGGTCGCCGAACAGCCGCGCCTGGTCGGTGCGAGCGGGACTCTGCGCGGCGTGGAGTTTCCGCTGATGCGCTCGCCAGTCGCGCTCGGGCGCGCGCTCGAGAGCGATGTCTGCCTCGACCATCCTCAGGTTTCGCGCAGCCACTGTCGGCTCGCGCTGGTCGGCGGAGGATGGAAGGTCATCGACGCGGAGAGCCGCCACGGCGTCAAGGTCAACGGCGAGCCGTACGCGGCGAGCCCGCTGCACCACGGAGATCTGCTCGATGTCGGGCCGGTGCGACTCGTGTTCGCGCTGCACGACAAGCCTGTCTCGCTGCCGCCTGAAGCGCCGAGCAGCAAGTCGGTCGCGGATGCGCCATCAGCGGAGATCTCGACCGAGCTGGTCTCGTCGGGCGAGACCATCCGCTCGCGCAAGGGTCCGCTGAAGATCGCGGTGGCCGTGAGCAGCGGCGTGATCATCGTTGCGGCCGCTGTGCTGCTCTTCGGGCACCAGCGCACGACACGGCCTGAAGGTTCCGACGAGGCGGAGGCAGCTCTGCAGCGCGCTGGCACTGCGGTCGCGGCGCACCACTATCGCGAAGCCGTGCGCGCACTCCAGGCGGCCATGGCAGCGGGCGCGCCGCAGGACAAGACGCGGGTGCTCTCGTCGCTCGAGCCGGAAGCGCACGCGGAAGAGCAGTACCAACAATTGGTGCAGGCAATCTCGCGCGGTGACTTCGATGGCGCGCGCACACTGCTCGATTCGCTCGCGTCCGTTCCGACCTGGTTCGCAAGCCGCGCGGCGGAACACACGCAGGAGGTGACGAGCGGCTACGTGAAGTTGCATGTCGACCGCGCGAATGCGGCGCATGGCGCTGACGACACGGCCTGCCTCGCCGAAGCGAATCTCGCGCTCGCGGCCAATCCGCAGAGCAGCGCCGCGCGCACGCTGGCCACCGATTGCAGCGCCGCTCCTGCACAAAGCGCGACGGCCCGAGCGCGCGCGACGAACAGCGCGCCGTCCGCACCGGCGCATCCCGCTCCAGCGGCGGCCCCAGTGCGAGTCGCACGTGCAGAGAGTGCAGCACCCGCGAGCGCCGAAGACGAGGCGGAGGCGCGTCGACTCTTGCGCCTGGGAAACCAGGAAGCGACCGGCGGCGACTACGGGGTCGCGATCGCCAACTTCGAGCGCGCGGTGAAGCTCAACCCCTCGAAGGTCGTGCTCGGCGGCCTGTATCGCTCACTCGGCGCGACCTACAGCAGGACGGGCAACGCCGATGAAGGCGCGCGTTACTACCGCCTCTACCTCGGCTACTGCGACAACCCGACGGAGAAGGCGTTTCTGCAGAAGACGCTCGACGATTACGACGCCGCGCGCGGCCGCAAGAAGTAGCGCTCTCGTACAGCCCCGACGCTCGATCACTTCGTGTTTGGCGACCCGTTGAATTGCGGGGACCGCCGCTCGAGAAAGGCCCGTCGCCCTTCCTGCGCATCCGCGCTCTGGAAGGCCGCGCGGCGAAGCGAATCGAGCTCGGCGCGCGCGTCCGCATCGAGCGATCCAGTCAAGAGCGCAAACGTCCGCTTCATTCCAGAGAGGCTCTGCGCAGAGAGCGCGGCCATCTCCGTGGCAAGAGAGAGAGCGCGCGCGACCGCGCTGGGAGCGGCCTGGAGCTCTTCGCACAGACCGATGATCCGCGCCTCGTTCGCGTCGATCACTGCCGCGGTGAAGAAAAGTCGCTTGGCCTGCGCGAGTCCGAGCAGGCGCGCGACGCGTGCGCAGCCCTCTGGTGAGTAGACGATTCCGAGGCGCGCTGGAGGCAGACAGAAGCGCGCGCCCGGCGAGGCAACGCGCAGGTCGCACGCGCACGCGAGTTCAGCGCCGGCGCCAAACACAGGTCCGTCGAGAGCCGCGACGATCGGCAGCGGGCTCGCTTCCAGCGCAGCGCAGGCGCGGATGAGCGGCGCATCGGGCAGCTCGTGATCAAGATGAAGCCCGCTGCTTGCCGCCTCGACTGCCGAGAGATCCGAGCCCGCGCAGAACGTGCCGCCCTCCCCGGCCAGCACCAGCGCGCGCACACCGTCTTTCGCCGCACGCGCCAGCTCATGCACGAGCTGGTCGAGCATCGCCGGCGAGACCGCATTCTTCTTCGCAGGCTGCGAGAGGAAAAGCGTGCGCACGCGCGCTGCCGCATGATCCTCGCAGACGATTCGCGCTGTCACGAATGCGGCCCGAACGCGCGCGGCCGCATCACCGCGTCAACACCACCAGCACCTGGCCCTCGCTGACCGAGTCGGTCTCCTTGCAGCGAAGCTCCTTCACCGTCCCGGCCTCCGGCGCCTCGATCGGCATCTCCATCTTCATGCTCTCGAGGATGATCAACACGTCTCCGGCAGCGACGGTGTCGCCGACCTTCTTCTCGATCTTCCAGACAGTGCCGGTGATGTGCGCGGGAACGTCGAACATGTGGACTCCGAGGTGAGGTGCGAGCGGCGCGAACTGAATCTAGCAGTGCGGCGCCTTTTGCTGCGGGGATTGAAGCGAAGCGAACGGGCTACAGCCGCTCGAGGAAATGCGTATCGAGCTCGCCGCGCGCGAACGCAGGCGACGCGAGAATGCGCGCGTGGAGAGGAAGATTGGTCTTCACGCCCTCGACGTGGAAGTTGGCGATCGCGCCCGAGAGACGCTCGATCGCCTGTGTGCGCGTTTCGCCGTACGCGATGAGCTTCGCGAGCAGCGAATCGTAGTGCGGCGTGACGACGTCTCCGGTGCGATAGCCAGCATCGACGCGGATGCCGTCGTGGAGCTTCCCGTCGCTCGGCACCGGCGGCACGAACTTCGTGATCGTCCCCGGCGAAGGAAAGAAGCGCACTGGATCTTCGGCGTTGACGCGCACCTCGATGGCGCAGCCCTTCGGCTGCAGATCGCTCGAGGTCAACGTGAGCGGCTCTCCCGCGGCGACGCGCAACTGCCACTGCACGAGATCAAGCCCGCAGGTCAGCTCCGTCACCGGATGCTCAACCTGCAGGCGCGCGTTGAGCTCGATGAAGAAGAACTCATCGCCGACAAGGAGGAACTCGGCCGTGCCTGCGTTCGCGTAGCCGACCGCACGCGCCGCGCGCACGCCCGCTTCCAGCAAGCGATCGCGCAGCTCATGGCGAATCCCAGGCAGCTCGAATGCAGTCGCCGGCGCCTCCTCGAGAACCTTCTGGTGACGGCGCTGGATCGAACATTCGCGCGCGCCGACGGCGAGCGTGGTCTTGCCATCGCCGAAGAGCTGGACCTCGACGTGCCTGGGCAGCGGGAAGTAGCGCTCGAGATAGACCGCATCCTTGCCGAAGGATGCGCGCGCGCGATCGGCGCAGGCCCTCAGCGCCTTGAGCAGCTCGGCCTCGTCTTTCGCGACCTGCATTCCGATTCCGCCGCCGCCCGCCGCGGCCTTCACCAGCAGCGGATAGCCGACCGACGCGGCCGCGAGCTTCGCCGCCTCCTCGTCGCCGACGTGACCAGCCGAGCCCGGCACAACCGGCACTCCCGCGTCTCGCATCACCGCGCGCGCCTGCGACTTGTCCTTGAGCGCGCGCATCGCAGAAGGCGGCGGCCCGACGAAGACGAGGCCCGCGTCGGCACACGCCTGCGCGAAGTCCGCCTGCTCGGAGAGAAAGCCATAGCCTGGATGGATCGCCTGCGCGCCCGTGCTGCGCGCCGCTTCGATCACCTTCGCGCCGTCGAGATAACTCTCTCTGGCGGGAGCCGGCCCGAGCCGCACCGACTCGTCACACGCCTCGACGTGGAGCGCATTGGCGTCGGCATCGGAATAGACGGCGACCGTCCGGATCCCCAGTGCACGCGCGGCGCGCGCGACGCGGCAGGCGATCTCTCCGCGATTGGCGATGAGCAGTTTCTGGAACATGGCGACCCTCTCCTATTTGTCGCGACACCCGACGTCCCGAGTGCTGCGCGCAGAATTCCGCCGCGCTCACATGCATAGGGTTCGGCCGGGCGTCAAGGGCGGCACACTCTTACACCGCCCCCGCCAATGCCACTTCGACGCGTTGACCCTCGAACTTTTCCGGCGATACGCTGCAGGCATTCGTGAAGTTTTCCATCGCTGCTTGAACACCCTCTTGAACAAAAGCGTGGTGGTCATGAGCAAGGCAAGTCGCTCCTCCGCAGACCCGGTGAAGATCCGTGCAGCTCGTGCTCCCTCTGCGCAGGTGATTGATCTGGCCCGCGTGCGCCAGGAACGCGGCCGCACGAAGACAGAGCAGCGCGTGCGCCAGGTGCTCGACGAGAATCGTGCGGCGCTTCGGAGACTCTTTGCGAGCGGCCTTATCTTCACGCAGAAGGGGAGCCGCGCTGGCCGCGATCTCCTCGGCGCGCAGCTCGCGCTGCTCAAGCTGCTCGACCTCCTCGCGCGCACGGACGAGACAGGGACCGCCCAGCAGACGACAGAGGCTGGCGTAGCGCTGGCGCAGCTCGACACACTCCTCGCGCGGACGTCGCAGCTCGCCACGCGAACGGGCGCGTTCATCGGCGGGCGCGGCGGCAAGTAGTTGGTTGAGTCGGGGGCCACTCGTCACAATTGAACGACGCGCTCAGCGTGTGCACGGTTGCGCTGCTGCGCCGCGCCGGTTAAGCGAGCGGCCCATGCGTTCGCATCCACTCCTCGCTCGCTGCGTCGTCGCCGCTCTCGCTCTCCTTGCCCTGCGGCGCGCGGCCTTCGCATCTGGCGATGCCGCGCCCACCACGACGGCATCGGCCGCAGCAGCGAATGCAGAGGGCATCGAGCGCGTGTCGTTCGACGAGGCGCTGCGACGCGCCCTCGCGCAGAACGCGACTGGACGGATCGCCGAGCAGGAGATCGTGCGCGCCGAGGCCCTCGTGCGGGAAGCGCAGGCGGCGTGGCTTCCGCAGCTCGCGGGCGTCGCGGCCTATGCGCGTCTCGACGGCGCGCGCGTGGCACAGAGTGCGAACGGAGGGACGAACCAGCTGCTCGGCCGAGACACGATCAACATCAGCGCTCAGCTCTCGGTTCCGCTGCTTGCGCCGCGCAGTTGGCTCGCCAGCCAGCGCGCGAAGATCGGGGTCGATGCCGCGACGTTCACGCAGGCGGACGTGAGGCGCCAACTCGCGCTGGCCGCGGGCCGGACGTACCTCGCGGTCGTCGCCGCACATCGCCAACTCGAGGTGGCGGGACGTGCGGAGCAGAACGCGAAAGAGCACGACGACTACGCGCGCCTGCGATTGACTGGAGGACTTGGCAATCGGCTCGATCAGGTTCGCGCAGCGCAGGATCTCGCGACGACAGAGGTGACGACGCGCAACCAGCTCGTCGCGCTCTCTCGCGCGCGCGAAGCGCTGGGAGTTGTGCTCGCCGCCGACGCACCGCTCGACACCGACGGCGTGCCCACGCTTCCTGCGCCGCCGGCGCTCTCCGCCGCTCTGGACGCGGCCCGGAGCCGCTCGGACATCGCCGCGGCAGGCGCGCGTCTGCGCATCGCGGACAAGGCCGTCGACGACACCTGGTCGTTCTATGCGCCGCTTCTCAATGCGACGTTCGCGCCCTACGCGCAGACTCCCGCGACGTCCACCATCCCGACGACGGGCTGGGCGGCGACGCTGGTGTTGAGCGTCCCGTTCTATGACGGCGGCCTTCGCTACGGGCAGATCCGCGAGACGAGGGCGCTCGCCGCGGAAGCGAAGGAGCAGCTCGCGGCCCAGTTGCGGCAGGCCGGCAGCGAAGTGCGCGCGGCCTTCGAGGCACTTCTGCATTCCGATGAAGCGCTCTCCTCGGCACGGCGCGCGGCCGAGCTCGCGCGCGAATCACTCAAGCTCGCCGAGGACGCGTTTCATGCCGGCGCAGTGACGAATCTCGATGTGCTCGATGCTTCGCGAAGGCTGCGCGATGTCGAGTCGGACGAGGCGAATGCGGAGGATGCCTCGCGCCAGGCGCGTCTCGAGCTGCTCGCTGCGGCGGGGAAGCTTCCGTAGAAATAGTTTGCATACAAACTAAAAAACGAGCGGGCGCCTCCAAGCAAGGCGCCCGCTCGTCACTTCGTTGCAGCTCTCGTTCGTCACGAGGACGAGGGCGCTGCCCTTCACATTCTTGAGAACTATTCGCCCGAGCGCAGGAACGTCGGGATGTCGAGCTCGTCCTCGTCGATGCCCGTCATCTTGCGCAGCTCTTCCACGCTCAGGTGGCGCACCGGACGATTGCCGCTCATGACCTGCGGCGCTGGCGTCACGCGCGACAGGCCCGCCATCGGCGCGTTGCCCTGCGGCAGCGGCGTGGCGCGTCCCACGGCCGGCGTATGCACCGAGCGCGACGCACCACCATCAAGGCGCATCGAATCCGCGCCCAGTCCCGTCGTGCGCACGCCACGCGGCGGCTCCACGCTCTTCTCGATGCGCCGCGAATCGCGACCCGCGAAGCCCGTCGCGATGACGGTGATCTTGAGCATGTCGCCCATCGACTCGTCGATGACGCTGCCGAAGATGATGTTCGCGTCCTCGTGCGCCGCCTCTTGAATCAGCGAGCAGGCCTGGTTCACCTCGACGAGGGACATCTTGTCGCTGCCGGTGATGTTGATGAGGATGCCGGTCGCGCCGTCGATCGCCACGTCCTCGAGCAGCGGACTCTCGACCGCCTGCTTGGCCGCGCTCAGCGCGCGCCCCTCGCCCTCCGCCTCGCCCGTGCCCATCAGCGCCATGCCCATGTTGGTCATGATCGTGCGCACGTCGGCGAAGTCGACGTTGATGAGCCCGGGGATCGTGATCAGATCCGAGATGCCCTTGACGGCGTTGAGCAGGACTTCATCGGCGCGCTTGAAGGTGTCGAGGAGCGTCGTACGCTCGTCGGCCACCGCGAGCAGGCGCTGGTTCGGAATCGTGATCAGCGTGTCGACCGCGTTCTTCAATTCCGCGAGCCCCGCCTCCGCCTGCTTCTGGCGGCGCTTGCCCTCGAACTGGAACGGCTTGGTGACGACGCCGACGGTCAGCGCGCCCACTTCGCGCGCGAGGTCCGCGATGACGGGAGCCGCGCCAGTGCCGGTGCCGCCGCCCATTCCCGCGGTGACGAAGACCATGTCCGCACCCTCGAGCGCCGCGCGCAGCCGCTCGCGATCCTCGAGCGCGGCCTGCCGACCGATCTCGGGATTTGCGCCCGCGCCGAGACCTTTCGTGATCTGCGAGCCGAGCTGAATCTTCGTCGGCGCGCGGTTGTGCTGCAGCGCCTGGCAGTCGGTGTTCGCCGCGATGAAATCAACGCCAGTGAGGCCGGACATGATCATCGTGTTGAGTGCATTGCCGCCGCCGCCGCCGACTCCGACCACTTTGATCCGCGCGCCCAATGCGACCTCGGGCATCTCGGGGATCTGATTCTCCAGTTCCATCTCTTCTCCTTCGCCGCCGGGGGCTTGGACCCAGGCGGGTTGTCAGGTTGTCAGGGGTTTCGAAAATAGTTTGTACTCAAAGCATCTGGAACAAGCGGCTAGAAGAGCTCCTTGATCCAATCGATCACGCGGCTGCGCAGCGGCTGCATCTCGCTCGAGTGCAGAAGCTGCCCGTTCCCTCTGCCCGCGCGGGCGCCGTAGTGGAGCAGACCAACCGCGGTCGCGTATTGAGGGCTCTTCACCACATCGATAAGGCCGCCGACACCGCGCGGAACTCCTCGGCGCACGGGCAGACCGAGCACCTCTTCGGCGAGCTCGGGCATGCCGTGCAGCAGTGTTGACCCGCCGGTCAGAACGACGCCCGACGCGAGCAGATCCTCCTGGCCCGCCTTCTGGATCTCGTGGCGCACGAGCTGGAAGAGCTCCTCGACGCGCGGCTCGATGATCTCGCAGAGGATGCGGCGCGAGAGCACGCGAGGAGCACGCCCACCGACGCTTGGTACTTCGATCGTCTCGTCGCGATCGAGCAGTGCGCTCTGTGCAGAGCCGTGGCGAATCTTGATCCGCTCCGCCTCCTGCATCGGCGTGCGCAGTCCCACGGCGATGTCGTTGGTGAGGTGGCCGCCGCCGATGGGAATCACGCTGGTGTGCTGGATCGCGCCGTTGACGAACAGCGCCAGATCCGTGGTGCCGCCGCCGATGTCGACGAGCGCAACGCCGAGCTCCTTCTCTTCATCCGCGAGCACGGCCTCTGCAGACGCGAGCGGCTCGAGCACAATGTCCGCGACGGCCAGGCCGGTCTTCGCGCAGCACTTGATGATGTTCTGCGCCGACGAGGCCGCGGCCGTGACGATGTGAACCTTGGCCTCGAGGCGAACGCCGCTCATCCCGAGCGGCTCGCGGATGCCGTCCTGCTCGTCGATGATGAACTCCTGCGGCAGCACGTGGAGGATCTCGCGATCCTGCGGAATGTTGATCGCGCGCGCGGCGTCGAGGACGCGATCGATGTCGCCCTGGCGCACTTCCTTCTCTTTCACCGCGACCACGCCCTGCGAGTTGAAGCCGCGGATGTGACCGCCCGCGATGCCCGCGTAGACCGAGCTGATCTCGCAGCCGGCCATCAGCTCCGCCTCTTCGACTGCGCGGCGAATCGACGCCACCGTCGCGTCGATGTTGATCACGACGCCCTTGCGCAGACCGCGCGAGGGCTGCGTGCCGATGCCGACGACATCGATCCCATCCGGGGTCACTTCTCCAACGATGCAGGTGATCTTGGTGGTGCCGATGTCGAGACCGACAATCAGCTCACCTTTCTTGTGCGCCATTTTATTCTCCTCGCGCGCTCTGCCCCGTGGGGCGCGCGGATGAAGTGTCGTCGTTGCGTACGATCTGCGCGGCCACTTCGTCGGGCCGTGCGGAATTGTCCAAGTCGATGCGAGAGGCCTGCGAGCCGCGTCTCGACAGCTCGAGACGCACGCGCGCGAGGCGGTGCAGGTTGGCCGCGAACGGACCGTGGCCGATGCGAACTTCCTGCAACAAAGCTCCCTGGTGCGCGATGGCTGTCAGCGCGCCGTCATTCTCGAAACGAACCTCGGCGAGCTCTTCCGCGGGAAGCGACGCCGCGCTCCAATCCGCGATCAGCTGAATGCCCATCTTGAGCTGCGCAAGCGTCGGCTCCCGATGCGCGTCCCAGTCTGCGCGAGAGAGACCCGTGATGAGCGGGAGCGCGCGAACGGCCGCGTCGTCTTCGTCGGCGACCCGCTTGAAGAGCTGGCCAGCGGCGTCGGTGAAGTAGAGACCGCCGAGAGAAACGCGCGCGCTCGCCACGTGCTCACGCACTTCGATCTCGATGGATGCAGGGAGCTGGCGAGAAACGCTCGCCGAGATCACCCAGGGGCTCGACTCGACGCCGCGTGCCGCCGCCGCGAGATCGACGCGGAAGAGATTCTGGCCAACGAGCAATCCGCTGCGAGCGATCAACTCATCGCTCGGCGCGTGGAGATTTCCGCGCACGCGAACCGCGCGCACAGCGAAGAAGGGCGAGCGGGTCGCCCACTGGTAGGCCTGCACCGCGCCCACGCCCAGCGCGGCCGAGATCGCACAGGCAAGTGCCACGCGCGCGCTCGCAAGTCCGATCGCCTTCCAGCGATCGCTGCGACGAATCACCTGCGCACGCCGCGCAGTCGCGCCCTTCTCCGGAGCGAATCCTTTCGAGAGAGGAGACATTCCGCTCATGGATTGGTCTCCTTCCGGGGCGCGGCAGCAGTGCGTGCGAGCAGCACTGGCAGCCGATGAAACGCATGCAGCTCCGGCGGAAGCGCGGGCGTGAACGTGCCGACGAGGCGAACCTCGGGATGCAGCTCGATGCTCGCCGCGTTCTTCACCGACCTCATCGCCAGAAGAATCAGCTCGACGACATCGTTCGCCGTCGCTTCGCCGAGGTTGACGATGAAGTTTGCGTGCTTCGTGCTGATCTGCGCGCCGCCGCGACGCGCGCCCTTGAGACCTGCCGCTTCGATGAGCCGGCCCGCAAAATTGCCGAGCGGGTTGACGAAGACCGAGCCCGAGTTGGGCTGCGTGAGCGGCTGCGAAGAACGCCGCTTGTCGAGATCGAGACGCACGGCGCGCTGCTCGTGCGCACGCTCCGCCTCGCTGCCACGACGGATCTTGCAGCGGGCCCGCGTGAGGATCGCGCCGCGCGGCAGCTCGCAGTGACGGTAGCTGAGCTTGAGCTTGTCGGCGCCGAGCCAAGTGAGACCGTCGGGCGTGGCGACCTCGACCGCTTCGAGACAGTCGGCCATCGAGCCGGAAGGCGTGCCCGCGTTCATCGCGACCATGCCGCCGACGGTGCCGGGAATGCCCGACGCCCACGAGGCGAGGCCGACCCCGTTCTGCTCGCGCACGAGAGACACGAAGCGGCCCGACGGCGCACCCGCGCCCATCGTCACCGTGAAGCCGTCGCCCAACTCTTCGATCTCGTCAGAGCAGAAGTCGGGCGCAATGCGGATGACCGCACCGTCGATCCCGCCATCGCCGATGATCGTGTTCGCACCGCCGCCGAGTGTGAACCACGGCACGCCTGCATCAGCGAGCACGCCGAGCGTGGCCACGAGCGATTCGGGATCGCGCGGACGCACCAGCAGCTTCGCGGCACCGCCGACACGCACCGACGTGCGGCTCGCGAGCGCAACCTGTTCGCTGACTTCGCCGCGAGAGGTCTTGCGGAGTGTCTCGATCAAGTCGCTCACGCGTGACCTCCCGGCGAAACTGCTCCTGCGGCGAGTGCCTGCAGCTCGTCAGCGACATGCGTGATGTCACCCGCGCCCAGCGTGATCAGCAGATCTCCCTCGCGCAGCCGACTCGCGATGCGTGCCGCGAGCTCGCTGCGCTCGGCGACGAACTCGACATCGCGGTGCCCGCACGCATGCACGGATTCGGCGAGGCGCGCGCCGCTCACACCCGGCAGCGGCTCTTCTCCGGCAGCGTAGATGTCCGAGAGGAAAAGCACGTCGGCGTCGTTGAACGCGGTCGCGAAATCGCCGAGCAGATCACGCGTGCGCGAGTAGCGGTGCGGCTGGAACGCGACGACGATGCGTCGATCGGGGAACGACGCACGAGCACCCGAAAGCGTCGCGCGAATCTCCGCGGGGTGGTGCCCGTAGTCGTCGACGATGAGCGCACCGCGCAGCTCTCCGCGCACAGTGAAGCGGCGCTGCACTCCGGCAAACTCGGCCAGCGCTTCCTGCACGTGCGTAAACGGAATCGCCAGCTCGTGGGCCACTGCGCAGGTCGCGAGCGCGTTGAGCACGTTGTGCGCGCCCACCATCTTGAGCTTCACATCGCCGAGGCGCGCTCCGCGAAACGTGACGGTGAAGCGAGAGAAGAACGGCCCGAGTTCGACATGCTCGGCGCGGAAGTCGGCCTGCGGCGAGAGCCCGTAGGTGACGAGCCGCTTCCCAATGCGCGGAATCAGATGCTGCACCACCGGGTGGTCGAGGCACATCACAGCGAGTCCGTAGAACGGAACGCGATCGGCGAACTCGATGAACGCGGCCTGCAGCGCCTCGACGGTGCCGTAGTGATCGAGGTGCTCGGGATCGATGTTGGTGATCACCGCGATCGTCGGCGAGAGCTTGAGGAACGAGCCGTCCGACTCGTCCGCCTCGACAACCATCAGATCGCCCTTGCCCAGCTTGGCGTTGCTGCCGAGCGCGTTGAGCTTGCCGCCGACGACTGCGGTCGGATCAAGTCCCGCGTGCGCGAGCACCGTGGCGATCAGCGACGTCGTGGTCGTCTTGCCGTGCGAGCCTGCGATGGCGACGCCCTGCTTGAGGCGCATCAACTCCGCGAGCATTTCGGCGCGCGGGATCACCGGAATGCCGCGTGTGCGCGCAGAGAGCGATTCGGGATTCTGCGTCTGCTTCACCGCGCTCGAGGTGACGACGACATCGACGTCAGTCGCGACATTCTCCGCGCGATGGCCGATGAAGATCGCGCCGCCGAGAGTGCCGAGCCGCTTCGTGATTTCGCTCTCGCGCAGGTCGCTGCCGCTGACGCGATAGCCAAGGTTCAGGAGCAGCTCGGCAATGCCGCTCATGCCGATCCCCCCGATGCCCACGAAGTGGACTTTGACCTGGCGGTTGCGAAACACAAAAACCTCACTCTGCAGCCCGACGAATTCGCGGGAATGTACTCGATTCGATCTCGGATAATCAATAGCGAATGTTGAGTGGCGCGCTTTCAGTGGCGTGGATCGAGAAGACGGGATTCGGAAGATCACATCCAGTGGCGATTGTCGAGGAAGAAGCACCGAATCACGGCTTCTTCATCGGAAGATTTCGACCCTCGGCGAGGATCCGTTTGGCGCAGAGCTCGACGCAGACATCGGCGATCTCCCGCGCCGCCTCGGGCCGACCGAGCAGACCGCTCTGGCGGGACATCCGCTTGAGCAGTTCGCGATCACCCTCGAGCGCGCGAATCTCCTTTGCGAGCGACGCGCCAGTCAGCTCCTTCTCCTGGATGCAGATCGCAGCGCCCGCAGCGACGAGGCTGCGCGCGTTGACCGTCTGGTGGTCGTCGGCAGCGAAGGGAAACGGCACGAGGATCGACGGCTTCTTGCAGACTGTCAGCTCGGCGATCGTCGTCGCGCCCGCGCGGCAGACGAGCAGGTCCGCGTCGGCGTAGGCCTTCGCCATGTCGTCGATGAACGCAGTCGCCGAGAGCTCAGCGCCCGTCGAGGAGAGCGCGGCATAGCGCTGCGCGACCTCCGCCTGATCCTTCACGCCCGTCTGGTGGACGACGCGCAACTTCGCGCCCAGTGCGGGCGCGAGCGACTCGATGGCTTCGGCGACGCGCAGATTCAGCCCGTGCGCGCCTTGCGAGCCGCCCGTAATGAAGAGCGAGAGTCGCTCGTCGGGCCGCTTCTCGTGCAGGTAGTTGTCAAGGAACGCGCGGCGGATCGGATTGCCGAGGAGATGAACTTTCGTTGGCGCGAAGAACGCGCGCGCTTCGTTGAAGGAGATGAAGACCGCCTGCGCGATTCGGCCGAGGACCTTGTTGGTGAGACCCGGCAGCGCGTTCTGCTCTTGAACGGCGCGCGGCACGCGGAGCAGAAACGCCGCGAGCACCATCGGACCGCTCGCGTAGCCGCCCACGCCCATCACCATGTCGGGATCGAAGCGGCGCAGAATCTTCACGCTCTGCCAGAGCGCGCGCGGGATGCGCAAAAGGCCACGCACGAACCCGAAGAGGCCCTGCCCTTTGAGCGGACCGATGTCGATCAGCTCGAGAGGAAATCCGCTCTTCGGCACGACCTTCGCCTCGAGGCCACGCGCGGTCCCGACGAAGAGCACGTCGTTGCGCGGATGCCGGGTCTTCACTTCTTCCGCGAGCGCGAGGCCCGGAAAGAGATGACCGCCCGTGCCGCCGCCCGCGATCAGCAGCCTCATCGACGGCCCCCTTCCGCGCGCTTCAAGAAGCCGCCCGGGCCACCGCTGATGCTCAGCAGCACGCCGCACAAAAAGAGCGTCACCACCATCGAGGTCATCCCGTACGAGAAGAACGGGAGCGCCATTCCCTTGGTGGGCAAGAGCGCGAGCGCCATGCCCGCGTTGACGAGCGCCTCGAAGGAGATGAGCAGAGTGAGGCCCAGCGCGAGGTAGCAGCCGAACGCATCGGTGGCCGCGTGGGCCGCGCGCATGCCGCGCCAGACGAGCAGACCGAAGAGGCAGAGCACGGTCGCGACGCCGATGAAGCCGAGCTCCTCGCCGACGATCGAAAGGATGAAGTCGGTGTGCGCCGCAGGGAGGAAGAAGAGCTTCTGGTGGCTCTCACCGAGACCGACGCCGAACGCGCCGCCCGCGCCGAACCCGAGCAGCGACTCGACCGTCTGGTAGCCGTGGCCGCGCGCGTCCTTCCACGGATCGAGAAATGTCATCACGCGCTGCAGTCGATAAGGCGAGCGCCAGATGAGGAAACCCGCGACAGGCAAGGCCGCGAGCCCGATCCCGAAGAGCCAGCTGAGCTGCGCACCGGCGACGAACAAGAGCGCGAAGGTCATCAGCGCGAGCACCACCGTGGTTCCGAAGTCGGGCTCGACGAGCAGCAGCGCAGCGAAGAGACCGAGCATCAAGAGGTGCGGCGCGAGGCCAACCGAGAAGCTCTGCACGCGCTCGCCCTTCTTCGCGAGCGAGCGCGCAAGCCAGATCACGAACGCGAGCTTCGCGAGCTCGGAGGGCTGGAACGTGAAGCCGCCCAGAGAGAGCCAGCGGCGCGCGCCTCCCGCGGCGTGTCCGAGACCGGGGACCTGCACGAGGATGAGCAGCACGACTGCAGTCAGGAGCAACGGCGTCGCGAGCTTCTCGAGGCGCTTGTAGCCAAGCTTGAGAGCGGCGAAGAGCGCAGCGAGGCCGCCGATCGCGCCGAGCGCCTGGCGCTTGAAGAACCAGAAGGTGTCGTGGAGCTTCTCGGACGCGAAGACGGCAGAGGCGCTGTAGACCATCACGACGCCGAAGGTGGTGAGCAGCAGCACCGCCGCGAGCAGCGCCGGATCGAAACGCAGCGCGCTGCTGCTGCGCGACTCATCGCCGGACGCACGGGCACGCGCCGTCGCGCGAAGGCCGGCTGCACGAGCGCTCATGACTCACCTCGCACCAGTTGCTTGAACTGCGCGCCGCGCTCTTCGAAATTCTTGAACTGGTCGTAGCTCGCGCAGGCAGGTGAGAGCAGCACGGTGTCTCCTCTGCGCGCGAGCGTGCGGGCCTTCGCGACGGCGCCGCGCAGATCGCCGCAGAGATGCAGCGGCGCGAGATCGCCAAGCTCTTCACCGATGCGCGGCGCGTCCTCTCCGATGGTCAGCAGCGCCTTGACTCGATTGGCAAAGAGCGGACGCAGCGGAGCATAGGGCGCGCCCTTTCCTCTCCCGCCGAGGATGATGATCACCTTCGCGCCGTCGGCCTCGAACGCGGAGAGCGACTTCTCGACTGAGTCGACGTTGGTGGCCTTCGAGTCATTGAGCCATTCGATCCCGTCCGCCTCCAGCACGGGTTCGAGCCTGTGCGGCAAGCCCGGATAGCTGTCGAGACCGCGCTGCAGAGAGTCGCGATCAGCTCCGAACCTGTGCGCGAGCAGAAGCGCGGCGAGAGCGTTCTCCGCGTTGTGCGCGCCGCGAAGAGTGCGGGCACGCAGCTCGTACGAGGCCCCGCGGACAGAGAGCGTCCGTGCGGCCGTTCGCAGCGCGATGGGTGCATCCGCGCTCGCTGCACCATCCGTTTTTCCAGACGAGGAAACGCGTGGATCGAAGTACGTCCGCTCGACGCCAGCGCGCGTCGGCATCGCACGCACGTGCGCGTCGGCCAGATTGAGCGCCGCGAGATCTCCGTCGCGCTGGCCCTCGAAGATGCGCGCCTTCGCCGCCGCGTAGCTCTCGATCGACGTGTAGCGATCGAGATGATCGGGCGTGACGTTGAGCACCGCCGCCGCCTGGCAGCGCAGCGACGCGATCGACTCGAGCTGGAAACTCGAGAGCTCGCAGACAGAGACGTCGAGTTCGCCGCCGTCGAGAACCCGCTGCGACAGCGGCGTACCGAGATTCCCGCCGGCGAAGATCCGCTTGCCTGCAGTCGCAAGCAGGTGGGCCGTGAGCGCGGTGGTCGTGCTCTTGCCGTTGGTGCCGGTGATGCCCACGATCGGCTCAGTGATGAAGCGCGAGGCCAGCTCGACTTCGCCAATCACCTCGACGCCGCGCTGCTTCGCCTCGTGCAGCGAAGGCAACGCGAGCGGAACACCAGGGCTGACAACGACGAGATCGCGATCGACGAAGGCCTCGGCGCGAATTCCGCCGAGGAACAGAGCAGGGGCAAATGCTTTGAGGGCCAACAATTGCGACGCGAGCTCCGCCTCGCTTTTTCCATCGGCGAGCGCGACCTGCGCTCCTTCGCGCGCGAGCAGGCGGGCCGCGGCCACGCCGCTCTTTCCGAGTCCGACGACGAGTGCCCGGCGTCCGCGCAGCGATGATGTCGAGTGTCCGGTCATCGCATCACCTCAGCTTGATCGAAGCGAGCGCGACGAACGCCAGCATTGCGGAGACGATCCAGAAACGGACGATGATCTTCGGCTCAGGGATCCCCTTCTTCTCGAAGTGATGATGGATCGGCGCCATCAGGAAGACGCGGCGGCCGGTGCGCTTGAACCAGAAGACCTGGATGATGACGCTGAGGATCTCGGCGAGGAAGACGCCGTGGATGATCGCGCTATCGACTTCGTTCTTCGTCAGGATCGCCAGCGTCCCGAGAGCGCCGCCGATCGCGAGCGAGCCGACGTCGCCCATGAAGACCTGGGCGGGATAGGTGTTGAACCAGAGGAACGCGATGGCGCTGCCGCCGAGCGCGGCGCAGAAGACGGCCAGTTCGCTCGCGCCGTCGATGTGCGGGATGAGCAGGTAGTCGGCGACGTTGAAGCCCTTGAGCACAAGTCCGCTGACGTACGCGAGCAGCATGAAGGTGAACGCGCTGACGATGGTCGGGCCCGTCGCGAGGCCGTCGAGGCCGTCCGTCATGTTCACTGCGTTGCTGGTGCCGACGATGACGAAGAACGCGAACGGCAGATAGAGCCAGCCCATCTGCCAGTGGAACGACTTCACCTTGATAAAGGGAATCGTCAGGTGCGTGTCGAGTGTCAGTTGCGGGTGCAGGAAGCCGTGCGATTTCCAATCCGTAAAGAAGAAGGCCATCACCGCGAGAAAGATCACCGCCTGCCAGAAGAGCTTCTTCTTCCCGGCGAGCCCCTTCGAGTTGCGCTTGCTGAACTTGAGCCAGTCGTCGGCGAAGCCGATCGCGCCGAAGCCGAGAGTGACGATCAGCGCGGCCCAGACCAGGCGCGAGGTGAGATCGGCGAAGAGCAGCACGCCGAGCATCAGCGACCAGAGGATGAGGCCGCCGCCCATCGAGGGAGTGCCCTTCTTCTTCTGGTGCGATTCGGGCGTGTCTTCGCGCACGGCCGAGACGCCGTGCTGCTTGAGGCGCAGAGCCTCGATGTAGCTCGGCCCGAGGAGAATTCCGATGAGCAGCGAGGTGAGCCCCGCCATCAGCATGCGGAACGACGGGTAGCGCAGGACGTTGAAGAGCGCGATCCGATCGGCGAATGGATAGAGCAGGAGGTAGAGCATCAGTGCGCTCCGGCTTCTGCGACGCCGGCGAGAGGATCGCTGATGCGCTCCATCTTCATGCCGCGCGAGCCTTTGACGAGAACGAGATCAGCCGCGCCCAGCCTGCTCTGGAGCGCGCCGAGTGCTGCTTCGGGAGTTTCAGCGAGCACGATGGCGCTGTCAGAAAGTCCTGCGGCGCGCGCTCCATCGGCATAGGCGCGCGCACGCGTTCCGAAGCAGAGCAGCAGCGAGGGAGAGATTGCCGCGGCGGCCTGCCCGACGTCGCGATGCAGCTCAAGCTCCGTTGGCCCGAGTTCGAGCATGTCGCCGAGCACCAGCAGCGCCCGACCGCCATCGCGACGCAGCGTCGCCACCGTGTCGAACGCCGCCCGCATGCTGGCCGGATTCGCGTTGTAGCAATCGTCGAGAAGGAGCGCGCCGCTCGCGAGCTTCGTCGGGCGCATCCGGCGACCGGGCGTGCGCGCGAGCGCGAGGCCGCGAAGAATCACGTCGCTGCGAATCCCCAACGCGAGCCCCGCCGCTGCCGCCGCTGCCGCGTTGACGCCGTTGTGCAGACCGATGAGCGAGAGCTGCGCGAGCTCCTGCTTTCCGCGCAGCACCAGCTCGACTTCGAGGCCGGCACCGGCGTGGCGAACCGAGAGCAGCCGCACGTCCGCGCCCTCGGCGGTTCCAAACGTGATCAACTTGCGCATCGAGAGCTTCGCCTGCCCGAGCACGCGGGCGTCGTCCGCGTTGGCAATGGCAACGCCGTTCGCACGCAGTCCGTGGAACAGCTCGCCCTTCGCGTGCGCGACGCCGTCGATCGAGCCGCATCCTTCGAGATGCACCGGCGCGACATTGGTGACGAGCGCGACGTCGGGATCGGCCGCCGCGCAGAGGCGCGCGATCTCGCCGAGGTGATTCATGCCGCACTCGATGGCGGCGAAGCGATGTTCGCGCGCCAGCTGCAGCAGCGTCAGCGGAACACCGATCTCGTTGTTGAGGTTTCCCTCGGTCTTCAACGTCGAGCCCTCGGCAGAAAGGACTGACGCGACCAGTTCCTTCGTCGAGGTCTTGCCCGCTGAGCCGGTGATCGCCACCAGTCGCAACGTCGGCATCCGTCCACGCCACGCACGCGCCAGCCCAAGCAGCGCCCGCCCCGGATCGGTGCAGGAGAGAACTGCCGAGGGAAGTCGCGCTTCGGCAAAGACCGACGCGATACGCGCCGCCTGCTTGTGTGCGACGAGCACTCCCGCGGCCCCCGCACGCGCGGCGCTCTCGGCGAAGGCCGCGCCGTCGTGATTCTCACCGGCGAGAGCGACGAAGAGCGCGCCAGGCGCGGGTTTGCGCGAATCGGTGAAGATGCCGTCGATGGGCGCGCGCAGGCCGAACGGCCCCTCGCGATCGACACGAGCAGCGGCGGCGATCGCGACTTCGTCGAGCGTGAACCGCGCCGTCATGGTGCCTCTCCTGCGTTGATGCTGGCGATCGCCGCCGCAGCCTCAGCGCGATCATCGAAGGGGCGCTTTTCGGCGCCGATGATCTGCACTGGCTCGTGGCCTTTGCCTGCAACCAGCACTGCGTCTCCCGGCCTCGCGTGGGCGATCGCGAACCGGATCGCCGCACGCCGATCGGGGATGATCGCGTAGCCACGCTCTGAAGGCGTTTGGCTCGCGTCGAGCTTCTTCGCACCCGAGGAGAGCAGCCCCTGCTCGATCGCGGCGAGGATCGCGAGCGGATCTTCTGAGCGCGGATTGTCGCTCGTCGCGATCGTGAGCTGCGCGCGCGCGCCCGCGGCCTTGCCCATCAAGGGCCGCTTGCCAGTGTCGCGGTCGCCTCCGCAACCGAAGACGCAGATGAGGCGCGGCCCCTCGCCAGCGGCCGCGGCAACCGCAGAGAGAGCGCGCGCAAGCGCATCGTCGGTGTGCGCGTAGTCGACCAGCACAACGCGGCCGCGCGGATCAGCGACGCGTTCCAGGCGGCCAGGAGCGCCGTGCGCACTCTCGGCAACGCGCGCGACGAGAGGCAGCGGCGTCCCCGTGCCGATCAGCAGCCCGATCGCCGCGAGAAGATTTTCGGCATTGTGCGCACCGAGCAGCGGACTTGCGACGCTCACGCGCGCGGGCTCGACATCCGGCGCGCCTGCTCGAGATTCGGCCCGCTCGAGACGAAGCGTGAACGAGAGGCCGGAGAGCGTGCAGCGCAGCTGTTCGGCCGCGAGCAGCGTGACTCCGCGAGGCGCAGGCGTGCCCTTCACGGTGAAGCCGAGCACGCGAGATCCGGTCGTCACCAACTCGCTCGCAAGCTTCGCGCAGCGAGGATCGTCGAGGTTCAGCACCGCTGGAGCACGCTTGCCCAGCAGGCCACGGAAGAGGCGCGCCTTCGCGTCGAAGTAGGCGTCGAGAGTGCCGTGATAGTCGAGGTGATCGCGCGTGAGATTGGTGAAGGCCGCGCCCGCGAAGTGGCAGCCGTCGACGCGGGCCTGCGCGAGCGCGTGGCTCGAGACTTCAATCGCGGCGACCTCGACGCGGGCGCGCAGCATCTCCGCGAGCATCGCCTGCAGTTCGTGCGACTCCGGGGTCGTGTGTGTCGACGGACGCGACGTTCCCGGCCAGCGTGCCTCGACTGTGCCGATCACTCCCGCGCGCTCGCCCAGCGCGGCCGCGAGCTGTTCGATGAGATACGTCGTCGTCGTCTTGCCGTTGGTGCCGGTGACTCCGAGCAGCTTGAACCTTGTCGATGGCTCGCCGTGAAACCGCGCGGCCGCGAGCGCAAAGGCGCGCCGTGGATCAGGCGAGACGATGCAAGGCACGGACAGCGAGAGCGGGCGCGACGCGAGCACGGCGACCGCGCCCGCCTTCACGGCCTGCTCCGCAAACTGCGCACCATCCGCGACAGCACCGGGCAGCGCCGCGAAGAGCGCACCCGGAACGACCGCGCGCGAATCGACCGCGAGGGCCGCGATCGAAAGTTCGCCCGCCTCGAGCGATAGCGCGACCGACTGCCCAGCGAAGAGCTCCGCAAGTTTCATCGCGCGCTCCTCTTCTCGAGCTGCGCGAGCTTGCTCGCATGCCCCGCTGTTGCGCCTTGGTTCTGCGCCTCTTCGTGTCTCGGCGAAGGAGAGACGCCGAGCTGCCGCAGCGCCTCCTTCGCGATCGCGCTCCACGCCGGCGCCGCCGCCTCGCCGCCCATCCGGTGCACTTCCGGCTCATCGACCGTGACGAGGATGACCAGCCGTGGCGCATCTGCCGGAACGAATCCGAGGAAGCTGGCGAGATTCTTCTGCGTGTATCCGCCGTGGACAGGATCGACCTTCTGCGCGGTGCCCGTCTTGCCCGCGACGCGGAAGTCGGCGAGCGCCGCCTTGGTCCCGGTGCCACCCTTCTGCGTCACCTCCTCGAGCATCGCGGTAACCGTCTTCGCCGTCTCCGACCGAATCACGCGCCGCACCTCTTCGCGGCCACCCGTGCGCAGCGTGGCACCGTCGGCAGAGACGATCTTCTCGACGAGATAAGGCTTGAGCAGCACCCCACCATTCGCGATCGCGCCCATCGCCATCACCGTTTGCAGACCCGTCGCCGACATGCCCTGCCCGAACGCCGTGGTGGCGACTGCGATGTTGGCAATGTGGGCCGCGTCGTGCATCTGGCCACGACCCTCACCGGGAATTCCGACGTCGCACCGCTCACCGAAACCGAACGAATGCAGGCCGTCGAGGAGCCGCTTGGCGCCGAGGCGCAGACCGATCTTCGCCGCGCAGATGTTCGACGAGTGCGAGAGGATCTCGGTGGGCGTGGCGTTGCCGATCGGGTGCGTGTCGTGGATGGTCCGGCCGAACTGCCGCCAGCTGCCGAGCTCGCAGAAGAAGTTCTCGGTGCTGGTGGTGACCTTCTCCTCGAACGCGATCGCCATCAGGAAGCTCTTGATGGTCGAGCCAGGCTCAATCTGATCCTGCACGGCGCGGTTGCGCCAGACGCCCGGATCGCGGCCGGGCTTGTTGGCGTCGAACTCCGGCGCGTTCGCCAGCGCAAGCAGCGCGCCGCTCTGCGCGTCCATCACGATCGCCCAACCTCCCGCAGCGCGCGCGTCGGTCACGGCCCGGCGCAGCTCGCGCTCGGCTGTGAGCTGCACGTTCGCATCGAGCGTCGTCGTGATCGTCGCGCCGGTCAGCATCGTCGGATCGGGAGCGCCACCCTCCATCACCATGGTGCCGCGCGCGTCGCGAACGGCCGCGACCTGCACGCTCTTGCCGCGCAGGAACGGCTCGAGCTCGCGCTCAAGACCTTCCTGCCCCGCTTCTTCGCCGACGAAGCCGAGCACCTGCCCGGCGAGCTCTCGCTGCGGATAGAACCGCTTCGGCTCGCGCACGAGTTCAATTCCATCGAGCCGGTCGACGCCGAGCGCGTGCACCCGCGCCGACGCATCCTCATCGAGCCGGCGCTGCACCCAGGAGAACTGCTTGTCGCCTTCGAGCTTCTTGAGAATCTTCTCGCGCGGAACACGCAGCGCCTTCGAGAGCAGATCCGCAGCATGCCCGCGCTCGGCCGGCGTCTCGAACGCCGTGGGGTCGGCAAAGATCGACTCGACATCTTCGGTGACCGCGAGCGGCATCCCGTTGCGGTCGAGAATCTTCCCTCGCCGCGGAGCCCACTCGATCTCGCGCCGGGTCTGATCGCGCGCGAGGCGGGAGAGGCGCGAGACGTCGAAGAGCTGCACCTTCGCCGCGCGCGCGATCACGGCCGAGAAGGCGAGCAGCACCATCCCGCCGAGGAGAAGCGCGCGCAGCCGCGTGCCTCCACCCGCTCCGCCAGCCTGTTCGCGCGTTCGCCTCGCCACCGCCGTCACCTCGCCCTAGCGCCGCGCCACAGCCGAGGTCGGCGACCCGGACTCAGGCGCGCTCTGCTCGGGAATCTTCGTCGACGAGAGCACCACCACGCGGTCTGTCGACGGCGGACCCATCTTCAGCTGCGTGCGCGCGAGCTGCTCGATGCGCGAGGGGCTTCGCAGACGAGCTGACTGAACGGTCAGCTCTTCGCGCTTGCGCATCAGCTGCTGGTGCTCGGTGGCCAGACGCGAAAGTCGATACCCTTCTTGCGTCACCTGCGTGCGCATCCAGGCGTGAAAGAGCGCCGCGAACGCGAGCAAAAGACACGCGGCCGTTCCAGCGAGCAGCTGCTTCATCCCGCGGCGATCGATGGCGCGCCGGATCAGGCTGGGATGGTCCGCGCGCGCGATGAACGAGTCGGTGTACGCGCCAAGAGAATCGTTGGTGTTCAAAGGATCGCTCGTCATCGCAGTCGCTCCACTCCACGCAGGCGCGCACTCCGCGAGCGCGGGTTCTCCGCGATCTCCTCGTCGGAGGCCTTCACGCGGCTCAAGACTTTCCATTCGGCAGTGCGGCCGCACGCGCACATCGGCAGCGCAGGCGGACAGATGCATCCCGTCGCCAGTCGGGCGAACTCCTGCTTCACCAGGCGATCCTCGAGCGAGTGGAAGCTGATCGCCGCCGCGCGCCCGCCCTTCTTGAGAATGCGCGGAAGCGAGGCGAGCCAGTCGGTGAGCGCGCCGAGTTCGTCATTCACTGCGATGCGCAGCGCTTGAAACGTCTTGGTCGCGGGATGAATCGCCTTCGGCCAGGCGCGCCGCGGAATCGCGTCGGCGACGACCTGCGCGAGAGCGGCTGTGTCTGGGAGCGCGCCGGCAGCGTGGGCGCGAAGAATCGCGCGCGCGATCGGGCGCGACATCCGCTCCTCGCCGAACGTGAAGATGATGTGCGCGAGCGCTTCCTGATCCCACTCGCCCAGACGCTCGGAGAGCGGAGCGCCGCGCGTGGGATCCATCCGCATATCGAGCGGACCGCCTGCGCGAAACGAGAAGCCGCGAGAGGGATCATCGAGCTGCGGACTCGACACACCGAGATCAACCAGCGCGCCATCGACCTCGCCTGCATGCAGCTCGTCGAGCACCGCAGGAGCGTCGCGAAAATCTGAGTGGGCCGAGCGGAAATGCGCGCCGTATCGCTGGAGCCGTGTGCTCGATGCCTGCAGCGCGAGCGGATCTCGGTCGAGTCCGATGACATCCGCGCCCGTCTCGAGAAGCGCCTCGCTGTGTCCGCCGCCGCCCAGCGTTCCGTCGAGAAACAGCTTGCCCGGGCCCGCGCAGAGCATGTCACACGCCTCTCGGCGCAGCACCGTGCGGTGGATGAAGGCGGCCTCGGTCATGAGAGGATCAGGTGCCCTTCTTGCGAGCCACGCCGTGCGCTGCCGTCTTGCGACCCACGACCGCGACCGCGGCCGTGCCCGACGCTTCTTCGACCGTGCGGAAGAGGACCAGCTCGCTGCCGCCAGCGGCCTTCAGGATGTTCGCGATGTACGGATTCTTCACCGCGATCGACATCTCTCCGCCGCGCTGCACGAGCTCACGGCGGCGCGCGACGAGATCAGCGACGCCTGCGTAATCGAGGTGGGTGACGTCGAGCAGGTCGAGCACGATGCGCCCCGCCTCGACTGCAGCACGCCCCACGGTGAAGTCGATCGCCCAGAGCGCGTCGCGATCGAGCTCGCCGCGAACGGCGATCACCGCGAGCGCATCCTGCCAGCGCTCGGCCTCCGCGCGCACACTGGGCGCGGGTTTAAGCGCCATCACGGCCATGCGCTGTGCCCGCGGAAGCGTCGTCGCCTGCGGTCTGGACTTGTCGGTCATGGCGTTCTCTGGCCCTCAAGGTGAATGCTGCAGATCGTGATTCGATAATTTTGGTTATCGAAAATTCGCAAACATCAATTACCGAAGATTCTCGAGCGCGCTCTTGAGCCGCTCCTGCATCGCCGGGCTGCGCACGAGCTCCTTGCGCTTCTTCCAGGCGCCTGGCTCCCAGAGCTCGATGCGATTGACCGCGCCCGCCCAGACCACCTCGTCGCCGAGTCCCGCGTGCTCGCGCAGCTGGGTCGGGAGGACAATGCGGCCAAGCTTGTCGAACGGGCAGGCGTGCGCGGGCGCGATCATTCCGTGCACCAGCGCGCGCGTCGTCTCCGCGAATTGCGGCATCGCGGCGACCTTCTGCGTGAACGCCACCCACTCCTCGGGCGCATAGGCCTGCAGGTAGTTCTCGAAGAGATCGACGGTGACGAAAACTTTGTCATCGCCACTTCCCGCGAGAACATCGCGAAAGCTCGCGGGCAGGCTCGTGCGGCCCTTGGCGTCGATCTGGTGCTGGTAGACGCCGCTGAACACGTTTCTGCTCCGATTGCCGACGCGATCCGCACTGCGGGACAGCGATCCACTTCATACCACTTCGATCCACTGCGTGGCGAAAAGTGAGGGTTCGGGCCGATTCTGTCAAGCACGGCCGGCACTGCACAAAAGAGCAGCGACAATCCGTGGTGTAGCATGAGCATTCCACCACCAGATGTGGCGTTTTTGCGATCGCGCTGCGGCGTTCCGCCGGGTCATGCATCGAAGGCTGCTCACCAGGGAGCCGGGATGAACTTGTCGATCAAACCGTTCGTGCGTTCGAATCCGCTGTTGCTGGCGTGTGCTCTCTTCTCGTCATTGGGCTGCGCGCGAGCAGTGACGCGTCCCGACGGTGGCGTGGGGATGCTGGCGATTGGAGCCAGTGCGCCAGACCTGGTCGGCATCGACGGCACTGGCAAGACGACGAGGCTCTCCGAGCTGCGCGGGCATGCGTCGGTCGTCTACTTCTACCCAATGGACGGCACGCCTGGCTGCACCAAGGAGGCGTGCGCATTCCGCGACGCATGGGACCGCTACGCGCGCGCGGGCGTCACCATCTTCGGCGTCTCCAACGACTCGACCGAGAAGCACCAGAGGTTCATCGCCGAGCACCACCTCCCGTTCCCGCTGGTCTCAGACGAGAGCGGAGAGCTCGCGCGCGCTTACGGCGTCTCGAGCGGGATGTTCGGCTTCTCTCGCGTCAGCTTCCTCGTCGGAGCCGACGGGCGCATCGCGAAGATCTGGCCCGATGTCGACCCGGGCGTGCACGCGACCGAAGTGCTCGCGGCGGCCGCGCCCTGATCAGGTGAGGCCTCGTCTCGATCGCGCGCGACCGCTCCTGGTGCGGCCGCACGCGATTACTTTGCACTCAAACAATCTTCGCACGCAGTTTCGCCGCGACGAGAAATTCGTGGTTTCCCGCCGGTCCGACGAGCGGCGACTCAGTCGATCCGAGCACGTCGAGCCCGAGTCCGCGCATCGACTCGGAGACCTCCGCGACGACGCGCGCGTGCACCGCAGGATCGCGCACCACGCCGCCCTTGCCGACCTCGGCCCGCCCCGCCTCGAACTGCGGCTTGACCAGCACGACGCAGAACGCAGCTGGCCCCTCGAGCAACGAGACGAGCGCAGGCAGCACCAGCTTGAGCGAGATGAACGAGAGGTCCGCGACCGCGCAATTGCACGCCTCGCCAAGATCCGCACGAGAGAGAGCGCGCGCATTGACCCGCTCGTGCACGACGACGCGAGGATCGGAGCGGAGCTTGTCGTGCAACTGCCCGTAGCCGACATCGACCGCGTGCACGCGCGTCGCTCCGCGCTGGAGGAGCACGTCGGTGAAGCCACCGGTCGAGGCGCCGAGATCGCAGGCGATGAGGTTCTGCGGCGAGAGTGAAAATGTTGTGAGCGCGTGTTCGAGCTTGAGCGCGCCGCGCGAGACGTAGCGCAGCGCCGCCGCCTCGGGAGATCCAGGAGCCGCGCCCTTGAGCCGCACCGCGATCGCGCTATCGAGGAGCTGGCCTGGCTTCTCGACGCGATGCTCGCCCGCCACCACTTCACCCGCGAGGATCAGCGCCTGCGCCTTGCTGCGGGATTCGGCAAGCCCGCGCTCGTGAACAAGCACGTCGGCGCGAACACGTCGGGTGGCCATGGGCGCCGTCTACCTCGCTGGAGTTGCGCCAGCGTCTGCGTCGAGCTCGACGTCGCCCGCCGCCGCCGCGGGAGCGCCGAAGAGCTTCGCGATGCGCGCGAGCAGCTGCTCCATGTCGAGCGGCTTGACGAAGTAATCGACCGCACCCGCGGCCAGCCCGGTCCGGATGTCGAGCGGCGTCTTCTTCGCCGACATGAAGATCACCGGGATGTCGCGAAACTCGTCGTTCTTCTTCACCGCGCGGCAGAGCTCAAACCCATCGATCCAGCTCATCACCACGTCGAGCAGAATCAGATCGGGCCGATCGACATGCAGCGTGGAGATCAGGCGCAGCCCATTGCCCGCGAGCGTCACTTCGTACCCTTCGAGCTCGAGCGCCATCTTCAACATCTCCCGCGTCTCGCGGTCGTCGTCGACGATGATGATCTTCTTCTTCAGCGATGCTGCCATGGGGTGCCTTCTATCGCCGCTTGCCGTCGGAATCGCCCGAGGCAAACGGCTGGACGCGATCGTTCTCGAGCAGCAGCTCGACCTTCTTCTCGGCCTCTTCGAGTTTGCGCGACCCCTCGCGCGCAAGCCCGATGCCCTCTTCAAATGCCGCGATCGAATCCTCCAGCGTCAGCCCACCGCCCTCGAGCCGCTCGACCACCTGCGACAACCGCGCGACGATCTCTTCGTACGCGGCGGCGCTCACGGCGGGAGCTGCAGATGGGGTCTTGGCGGATTGGTCGGACACAGGGCCGCGGAAGCTAGGAGCGCGAGAGGGAAAATGCAAGCGCACAGCACGCCGGCAATCGTTTTGTCAGCGCTTCGTCGGCGTATCGATCTCTCGAGCAGCATCATCATGCGTCGCAAGCGGCGTGCTCGTGCGCACCGTCGCGTCGAGCAGTCCGCGCGCGAGACGAATGCGAATCTCCTCGCCAGCGCGCACGTCAGCGGCATCGCGCAGTGCATGTCCCTGCGCATTGAATGCGACCGCGTAGCCTCGTGCGAGAACGCGCAGAGGACTCATCGCATCGAGCCGACCGACCGCCTGCTCGAAGCGCGAGCGGCGTTCGGCGAGACGGCGGCGCGCGAGGGCCGTGAGCTGCTCCTCGAGAAGCGCGATCTCCCGCAGCATGCGATGCAGCGCTGCACGAGGGTGTCCGCGATCGAGCCGCTCGCGCTGCGCACGCAGCACATCTTCCCGTCGCGAGAGCAGCGTGCGCATTCTCTCTTCGAGGCGCTGCGCGAGCTTGTCGAGACGCAGCTTGCGCTCGCCGATCAGCCGACGCGGATCCGAGAGGCGGGCGCGCCGCGCTTCGAGATGACTTGAACGCCTCTCGAGCTGCCCACGCCACGCGCGCACGAGTCGCGCACGCTGAGCACCGAGGTCCGCGACCAGCTCCTCCTTCACGCGCGAGAGCAGCTCCGCGGCCGCGGTGGGCGTGGGCGCGCGCACGTCGGCGACCAGATCGGCGAGCGTCGTGTCGACCTCGTGACCGACTGCGCTCACCGTCGGCACCGGACAAGCAGCCAGCGCGCGCGCGACCACCTCTTCGTTGAACGCCCAGAGATCCTCCGCGCTGCCGCCGCCGCGCGCGACCACGACGACATCGACGTCGGGCTGGACACCCGCGCGCAGCACGGCCCGCGCGATCTCCTGCGCTGCGCCCTCGCCCTGCACTTTCGCAGGCACCACCAGCACGGGAAGATTCGGAAAGCGGCGGTGGAGCACGCGAATGAAGTCGTGCACCGCCGCGCCGCTCGGACTCGTCACGATCGCGATTCGCCGAGGAAGAAATGGCAGGCTTCGCTTGCGCGCGCGATCGAAGAGACCTTCGAGGCGCAGCTTCTCCTTGAGCTGCTCGAGCGCCAGCTGCAGCGCGCCCGCACCGAGCGGCTCGAGCGAGTCGCAGATGATCTGGTAGCGCCCCTGTGGCTCGTAGAGTGAGAGGCGCCCGCGCGCGAGCACAGTGAGCCCGTCGCGCATCGCGAACTTCAGGCGACGTGCCTCGGTGCGAAAGAGGACCGCGTCGATGCAGGCGTTGTCATCCTTGAGCGTGAAATAGAGATGCCCGCTCGACGGCGTGCGCAGATTCGAGAGCTCGCCCTCGACGAGCAGCTGCGGGAAGCGCCCCTCGAGCAGGCCCTTCACCTCACGCGTCAGCTCCGAAACCGTCAGCGGCTTCGCAGGAGCAACCGCCGCGCGCTTGCCAAAGAGATCGAACTGGCCCGCGCCCGTGGCGGGTTTCGGCGCGCTGTCGCTGGCCCGCTCGGGGGCAGGTTTCGCGCTCCCTCGCGGTGGCAGTCTCTCCGGCATCGTTGCTTCAGGCCCCTTCGCCTACTGCTCCGGCGCGGCCTTGCCCTCGAGCTTGTCGAGCCAGCGCTTCGCCTTCTGCTGCAGCTCATCCGACGCCGGCAGCGCCTGCACCACCAGCTTGAACGCCTTCTTCGCCGCGTCGGGATCGCTCTCCTTCTCGAAGTATCCCTGCTGGTAGACGTCCTTCACTTTCGCGACCACCTCGGCAAGCTGCTTCTTGGCGGCATCGTTTTCGGGATCGTTCGCGACGGCCGCACGCAGATGGTTCGCTGCCGACGCGAGCAGATCCTCCGTGCCCAGCGCCTGCACGCCGAGGTTGTAGTGAAGATTGCCCAGCGAGCGACGAACCTCCTTGCCGAGCCGGCTCTCCTTGCCCTGTGCGATCGAGCGGTCGAGCTTCTCCGCGCTCTCGAGTGCGTGCACGGCCTCGCCGAGTTGCTTGGACTGCGTCTTTGCCAGCCCTTCCCGATACGCGGCGTCGAACGACTTGAGCTCGTGCGCGAGCTTCTGCGCGCGGGGATCACTCTGCGACTCGGCCTGCTCGATCGCCGTGCCGATGTCACCCGATAGATACGAGGAGACGATCGCGCTCACGGCCGCAGGCGGAGCCTTCACTTCCGCAGCATCCGCCTTCTGCTTCTCCTGCGCGCGCTCCTTTCGCGCATGATCGACGACACGATTCTGTCCCGCGATCGCGTCCTTGATCGCGAGCGCATCGGCACGCCCCGGATCGGCCGCGAGCACTGGGGCGATCAGCTCACCCGCACCAGGGGCGTCGCCGTCTTCCATCTTGCTGCGCGCGTCGTGGACCGCTCCATCCATCGCGCTCTTGAGCTCCTGCGAAATCTGCCGCGCCGAATCGGAAAGCGCCGACTCATCGGGAATTCCCGAGAGCAGGCCGCGCGTGCCCGCGAAGTCCTTGCGCGCGAGCGCCGCCTTCGCGCTGGTGATCGCCTGCGCACGCGGCGCCTCGGCCTCCGCACGATCGAGGTAGCGCTGGATGTCGGCATTCTGCGGCGCCATCTCGGCTGCGATCTTGAGCTTGTCGCGCGCCTCGCTCCAGCGTCCTTCCTTGAGGAGCTGCTCGCCCTCTTCAAAGCGCTGCTGCGCGAACGCCGCGCCTTCATTCTTCGCCTGCGCCGCCTCGTGCAGCTGCTCTTCGTGCTTGAGCTTGCGCTGCCGGCCGAGCCCGATCGCGACCATCAGGATGCCGGCGATCGCGACGTAGAGAGGCGCGCGCGACGCGAGAGACTTCTTCGGCTTCTTCGAGCCGCCCGTCGTGACCTCGGGCATCTCCTCGGTGAGCTTCGCGGCCCGCTCAACCCGGCTCGCGGATTTCGTCGAGGGCCCCGCACCCAGCGCCTTCGCGCCCTTCGCTTTCACCACCACGCCGCCCGGCTCGACGAAGCGCACAACGGTATCGCCCATGGCGATGTCATCGCCGCTCACCAGCGGATGCCGCTCGACGTTCTTGCCGTTGACGCGCGTGCCGTTTCCCGAGCCGAGATCGATGAGCACGAAGCGATCGGCCTCGCGCGCAATGACGACGTGTTTGCGCGAGACGGAGATGTCGGGGATCACGACGACGTTCTCGCCGCCGCGCCCGATGCTGGTCTCCTGCTCGGTGAGCGCGTACTCGCTGCCCGTCCGTGGACCCGCGACCACGAGCAGCCGCGGCGATTCTGTGCCCGGCGCGCGCTTGTTCTTGTCGTAGATCAGCGTCGCCTCGCCAGCCGCAGGCGCGACCGGTCCATCGGAATCCTCGGACTCACCAGCCTCCTCGCGAGCTGCGGCAAGCGTTTCCGGTGACGGCCCGCCCGGGTTCGTCCGATCCTCCTCGTCGAGAGCACGAGGCCCGGGATTGTCTTTCTTCGGTCCGCTCATGCGTGCGATTCCTGCTGACGAAGTTTGCTAGTTGGCTGACGGCGTCGCGACGATGTTGGCCTGCGCCTTCTTGCGGCACCCGGTCGGATCCTCGCCGGGAAAGTGCGACAGGACTTCGCGGTAGCTCTGCTGGGCTTTGTCATCCTGCCCATACTTCTCCTGTCGCTGCGCCGAGAAGATGATGCGACTGCACTCCTTGTCGAGCTCCTTCTCGGTGTCCTTGATGAGCTGCGCGACCTCATCGTAGAGCGGCGGCCGCGGCGTGATTCCCTCGAGAGAACGGCGCGCGGCGGTGAAGTTCTTCCACGCGTCGTAGAGGTTTCGCGGCGCCACGCGGCGCTCCTCGAACTTGCGTCGACCGAGCTCGTAGGCGGTCTGCGCGGCCTTGAGATCGCCGGGCGTGATCGCGAAGAACTCGATGCGGACCTTGTCGACGGCCCACTCTTTCGCCTTCTGCGCCTGCGCGAACGCGACGACGTTGCGACCATCGCTCGAGAGCAGCTCATCCGGGAGCGGCACGATCTGCGCTTCGCCGCGCGAACCGGCAACCGGCGCCCAGGAGAGGTGCTTGCCGTTGAGCTTGAGCTCCAGCTCGCTTGGCGTGGCGACGTGGGACGCTTCGTAGTGGAAGAACACCTTCGTCTTGGCGGGCGTCGTGAAGCCGAACGCGGCCTTCGCGCCGCAGTCGACGTCGACGACACCATGACCAAACGACGTGTCGGCAGTGTCGTCGTCGATCGCGACAACCTCGGGGCAGATGATTCCCTGCGGCTTCTGCTCGCGCGCCCAGGCGACGACGATCCCAAGCAGGAGCAGCGCGCCCACGCCGAGAATTCCCGCGCGCACCTTCGGCGGCAGTGCGACGAACCAGGCCGAGAGCGTCTGCGGCGCCACCAGCGAACCGCCCGCCTTGAGCGTCACTGCGCGAGCTGGCCCGCCCTGCACGGGCATCGACGACACGCGCGTCTCTTCGTTGCGCGGCGCAGAGGCACCACCCTGCGGAAATCCGGTGATGCGCGTCGCGTCTTCTCCGGAGCCTTCCAGAGGCGGCAGGGGCGTGATCGCCTCGGGCTGCTCGTTCTCGTATTGGAAGATGATCGGCCCGACTCCGATTCGATCTCCATCGCGCAGCTGCGTCGGCTTGAGAATCACCGCGCCGTTGAGCTCCGTCCCATTGGCCGAACCGTTGTCGAGGAGCTGGTGACCGCTCCCCGCCTGCTTGATCCGCGCGTGGTTGCGCGAAACGCCGGGGTCGTTGAGCACGACATCATTCTCTGAGCCGCGCCCAATGGTGACGTCGGCTGCGTCGAACGCAAAGCGCTGCCCGCGCCCCTTGCCTTCCGCGATGGTGAGTTCGAAGGCCATAGAGCTCACTGCCCTCCGAAGAAGACCGAGAAGGCGATCGGTCCGAACAGCATGATGAAAATGGTGGGGAAGATGAAGCCGATGAGCGGCAGCAGCATCTTCACCGGCGCCTCGTTGGCGAGCTTCTCGGCGCGCTGCGTGCGCTCGACGCGCATCTGCGTGGAGAGGATGCGCAGGATCTTTCCGAGCGGCGTGCCCATCTTGTCCGCCTGGATCAGCGCATTCACGAACGAGCTGAGCGTCTGCAGATCGACGCGCGTGGAGAGATTGCGCAGCGCCTCCTCGCGCGTCTTGCCGAGCTTGAGTTCGCGCAGCGTGAGCGAAAATTCATCGGCCATCGGACCTTTGCGACCCTTCTCGACCACCTTGCCGATCGCGGCCGCGAAATCGAGTCCCGCCTCGACGGAGAGCGTGAGCAGGTCGAGGTTGTACGGCAGCGCGCGTGTGATCGCGTGGTGGCGCTGGGTGATCCTGTCGCGCAGCCAGATGAGCGGATAGGCGAGCCCCACCGAGACGAAGAACGGCCACCACCAGAGGCTCAAACCAAAACGGATCGAGAGGAGGATCGCGATCACCAGGCAGGAGAGCGCGCCGATCTCCATCAGCGCGACGATCTCTCCCGGTGTGAACTCGCCCGGGTGCCCGGCCTTGATCAGCTTGCGGCGCAGCGTCTCGAGATACTGCGGCGGGACGAACCGCTCATTGAGCGCCGCAAGAAACGCGATCGCCGTCTTGCGCACCGCAAGCATGCTGCCCGCGCCGCCGGCGAGTGCCGGATCGATCGCGACCGCGGCCCCTTCATCGACGCCCAATGTCGCGAGGTACCGTCGACTGAAGTGCAGATAGAGCTCGATGAGCGCGAGAACGAACGACGCCACCGCAGCAGCGGCAATCAGCCCTGCGAGCACCATCAGGATTGGCGGCAGCAGTTCCATGCGCTGACCTTTACACGTCGATGTTGACGATGCGGCGGATGAGGAGAAAGCCCATCAACTCGAGCAGCGCGATCGCGAGGAGCAGCCCATAGCCGAACAGCGAGTGATCGAACATCGGCTCGATCAGATCGGGACGATCCCAGGCGAGGAACACGCCGATGCCGATCGGAAGGCAGGAGACGATCCAGCCCTGCATCTTTCCCTGGCTGGTGACCGAGTTGATCTTTCCCTCGAGACGAAACCGCTCGCGAATCGTCGCCGCGATCGTCTCGAACATCTCGGCCATGTTGCCGCCGAGTTGGCGCGCGATGTTGGTTGAGGTCGCGACGAGCTCGAGATCCTCGGAGCCCACGCGCGCCGCCATGTTGGTCAGGCCCTCCTCGACCGGCACGCCGAGCTTGACCTCCTTGATGAAGAGCCCGAACTCCTGTCGCAGCGGCGGCGCCGACTCGCGCCCGATCTGCTCCATCGCCTGCTGGAACGTCAGGCCCGCGCGCAGTGCATTGGCGATCTGCTGGAGCGCTTCGGTGAGCTGCTGGTTGAACCGATCGATGCGGCGCGCGCGATAGAAGCGCACGGCGGCCATCGGGAGCACGAACCCGAGGATGCCGAGCACGCCGCAGAAGAACCAGCCGCCGAAGAGCCAGCCGAAGCCCGCGAGCACGATCAGCGCCGCGAAGTTGAGCAGGAGGATCTGGCCGGGGTCGACGAAGAGGAACATGTCGCTCAAGTCGTTCATCGACTTGGTGACGTAGCGCTCCTTGTACTTCTCGAACGCGCGCTGGAGCACGCCGAGCACGAGCAGCGCGAAGAAGAAGACCGCCGCGGCGGTGAGCAGGAATGTAATCGCGGGAAGCATGGTGGCGGCCTCGAAAGATTGCGCGCGCTACTTCGGGGCCGCAGCCGCCGCGCCGCCGCTCTCGTTGTTCTTGCTGCCGCGGATGATCTGGATCGTGTTGTAGCGCTTCTTCTGCAGCTCGTTGCTGCGCTCGCCCGTCATCAGCTGCTTCTGATCGATGACCGATCGCTTCTCCTGGTAATCGAGGTCGTCCGGATTGCGCAGCAGCAGCGTGAGCGTTCCAGTCTCCTGCGCGAGCGCGAGCATCTCCGCCTCCTCTGGCAGTGAGAGAACAGTCACGGTCTGATACTTCTTGTCCTCCTCAGGGACGAACGCAGTGTTCGCGTTGATGTGCCCGGTCGCGAGCACCAGCACGTTCTGCAGCAGCGTCACCGTCTTGAGCTCTCCGCCTGCCGCCGTGTCGCGGAACGTGCCCACGATGTCGACGTGATCGTTCGGCCGCACCCACTGCCCGACCGACTGCTTCTCCTGCACCTCGATCGTCACCGCGCGGCCCTTCTGGTTGATCATCGTGCTGAACTCGGCCTCGCGCGACGACGCGAAGTGCGAAACGAGGATCGGGTCGCGGGTCTTGAGCGGCACGAGGATGCGCTGGTTGAAGAACTGCGAGAGATCCTGCTTGTCGCCCTTGTTGATCTTGATGAAGCTCTCGGTGACAAACCGCTCTGGAATGCCGCAGACCGCGACCATGTCCATGTTGAGTTCGGTGCCCTCGGGGATGTCCTGCGCGGCGCAAAGGATGTTCACGACATCCCATCCCGCCTTGACCTGCTTCTCTTTCGCCTTGATGGCCGAGTAGGCGATGAGGCCGGCGAGCGCGCCGAGCACAATTGCGATGATGAGCGGGTTCTTGCCGGAAAGCACGAGGCCTCCTCTGGGAGGAGCACGCAAGCTTCAGCGCGCAAAGGTTCGGGATCGTATGCGCGCAGAGCGCTCTTGAGCAACTTACATGTTGAGACAATCGACGTATGCCTAGCGAGGCGGCCCGTCACTCCGCGCGGCGGCGATGAGCTGGTCGGCGGTCGCAAGCGCGGCGGGCTGCGAGGGAGAGAGGGCGGCCAGTTCCGCGCGAGAGGAACGAGCCGCGTCGATATCTCCGCGCGCCGCATCGCACTCGATTGCGGAGACGAAGTCTGCTGCGGCCTGGGCAACATCACCGCGCACTCGCGACCGCGCGGCGGCTCGAAAATCCGACGAGGCGGCCTGGAGACGGCCAGCACGCTGGGCCCTCGCTGCCCGCCGCTCGAGCGCAGAGGGATCCGTCGGACCGCCGGCAGACTGATCCGCGGGCGCCGAAGCGACGGAAGAGGCTGGCGCACTGTCGAAATCCTCCGCGGCGGCCGAGGCAGGAGCCGAGGCCGGCTGAGCGAAACGTCCCGCGCTCGCGGCGCCGGCGGGTGCCTCTTTCGAACGAGGCGCGCTTTTGGCGAGTCCCGGTTCGAATCGCGGAGCGCGCTCTCCCTCGCTCTGCACGGATGTCGCATCCCTGGACGATGCTGCCGTTGGGCCAAGTGTGCGCGTGGCAGGCACAATCGCGAGTGGCGCGGGGGCAACGGGCGCGGGAGTGACGGGCGCGCTTGCAGCAGCGGCAGTCGCGGGAGACTCGGGACTCGACGCCATGTCTCCCAGCGCGCGCGGCGCGGCCACCTTTGCCGGTGCGGCCGCCTCACCAGCCGACGCTGCCAGAGCCGACAGCCCAGCGGCCGGGACCAAAGCGGGCGCAGCGAGGGGACGGTCCGCGCGCAGTTTGCTGTCGAGCACAGCTGAAGCATCCTTCGCAGATTTCTTGCTCGCGACAGGAGCAGCGG
Source organism: uncultured delta proteobacterium (assembly GCA_903911145.1). Lineage (GTDB taxonomy): Bacteria > Myxococcota > Myxococcia > Myxococcales > 40CM-4-68-19 > CAIWCD01. The sequence continues at coordinate 36,006 of CAIWCD010000029.1, forward strand.
CGACGGTCGGCTGAGCCGCGGGCCGGCGGTCAGGCGCCAGCACCGCGAGCCGGTCGGCTCCCTGCTCGGGGGCAGGTGCGAACTGTTTCGCCGAGGCTTCGCGCGGCTTCTCCTCTGCGGGGAGCAGGGGCCGAGACGAGCGATCCGTATAGACTTCCGCAAAACGAGCCTGGATAGATTCCCGCGTCGAGACGACCACTGCGAGCGCGGCAGCGGCGGCGACCGAACCACCAAATAGCGCGCGCCTCCAGCGCGTCGAACGCGCCAGCCCAATCTCGCGAGAACGGCGCTGCACCATCTGCTCAGCATGGCCGAGGCGCTGCTGCAACATCGGCGCGCTCGCCGCGGCTGCACGCCCGGCCATCGCGCGCAACGCCTCTTCCCGCGCGGCCGCGAGAATAGGCGCATCGAATCCAGCACTCGGCCCTTCTTCGATCGCGGACGCAAACAACGCGCGCGTGCGCTGCATCCGGGCGAGTGCCTCGCTGCACACAGAGCACGCCTCGAGATGCTGGCGCACCTGCACGGCGCGCACCTCGTCAAGCTCGCCCGCGGCGAGATCGATGAGCAGCTCCTGGCACGCCTCGCACATCATCGTCAGACACTCGCCTTGCGCTGCAACGCCAGCGCATCGGATTCGATCTCACCCGCCACCGCCGCCGTCACGCCCGCACTCTCGAGATGCTTGCGCAGCCCCTCGAGCGCGTAACGCATCCGGCTCTTCACCGTGTTCTCATTCATGGCCACGAGCTCTGCAATCTCCTTGAACGAAAGCCCCGACTGCTCGCGCAGCACGAACACTTCGCGCTGCTCCTCTGGCAACGCGCGCAGAGCGGCGACCAGCAGCGGCTTGAGCTGCGCGCTCGTCGTGGCCCTCTCCGGACCCGCATCGGCAGAGGCGATCCGCTCACCGAGCGGCTGCCCTTCGCCATCGGATTGGCTCGCGTCGTTCGTCGCGTCGAGCGATTCGACGCGCCGGAACCGATCACGCCTCGATTGATCGACGCAGAGATTTCTCGCGATCGCATAGAGCCAGGTCTTGAACTTCGCCCGCGCCGTCCAGGTGGCCGCGCCCTTCACGACGCGCAGGAACGACTCCTGCGCCAGATCCTCGGCCCGTTCGCGATCGCCCAGCATGCGCAGCAGATAGTTGAAGAGGGGACCTCGATGGCGATTGAGCAGGCGCGTGAATGCACCCACGTCACCCTGCTGGAACGCGGCCAGCAGCTCCTCATCGCTTGCTTCTTTCGACATGAACGCACAGGGACTGCGAAGGATCTGCGGCTACTCGTGCATCGGCGGTTCGTCGGCGAGCAACTCAGACGCGGCGGGTTCTGTCTGCTCGTGAGCCGAAGCGCCGTGCGCGGCACCATCGAGACGCTGCGCATAGAGATCGACCGTCAGCTCTCCGAGATCGATCAGCTTGCGCGCCGCGAGCGCACGCAGCAGCGCGGCGAGGAGTCGCTGCGCGCCCAGACCGTCGGACGGATCGACGCCGACACCCGCGAGCGTTTCAACATCGAACGGAGAGAGCGGCGTCGTCTCAGCATACTCCTGGCCGATCCAGTGCTGCTCCTCGGCACGCGGTGCAGGCGGCTCAGAGAGCCAGGCGGGCTCGGGCGGGAGATCGGTCGGCTCCTCGACCCAGCCGACGAGAGGCGGAACCGGAGCGGACTCTTCGCGCGAGAGTTGCGCTTCCTCGTCGGGCTCGAACTCATCGTCGCCAAACTCGATGTCGGTCGTCTCGACCAGCGACATCTCCTCGGCATCATCGCGCGCGACGACCGTCTCTGTCACAGCCTGCTCCTCATGGATCGATTCCGCGGGTGCAGCCTCGAGCAGCGCAAGGCCCGACGTTGCGGGATCGCCCGCCTCGATTGGCTCTCCCGACGCGACGGGCGCCGAGTCTTCAGCGAGCGCGTACGCCTCAGGAGTTGTCGACTCTTCCGCGAGCGTCGGCGCAATGGATTCTTCGACGAACGACGGCACGCCTTCGGACTCACCTGGCGCGGCGGCCTCCTCGACGGCGGGCGTGATCAACTCATGCGCGTCTGATGATTGAACGCCATGCCCGTGGTGGGCGAGAGGATCGGCGACCTCACCCCACGCGGCTGGAGCTTCTGCCGACAGCTCCTCGACGACAGACTCCGCGACTGACACATCGGCGATGGCCAGCTCGAACAGCGACGGTTCCGCAGCCGCTGCATCCAGGCTCTCGACGCCATCGGCGGTGCCGAGAATGGCATCAGCGGGAAGCTCGTCGCCGAGATCGACGACCAACTCAGGGAGCGGATCTTCGTCTTCGGGCAGCAACTCTGCTGCCGCAATCTCGTCCACGTTCGCTGCCGGGAGATCGTTCGCTGCCAGCGACGGTTCGTTGCTCCAGTCGCGCGCAGCACCGAACGGGTTCTCTCCCTCGGCTTGAGACGCGGGCGCGCTCTGCTCTGGCTCGGGCGCAATCATGTCCCAGGCGGCGCTTGGCTCCGCGGCGCTGGCCACGTCAAGTACAGACGGCGCCGCATCCCAGTCGACGGGACTCTCCCCGCTTGGAGCGTCGTCCCAGTTCACGGCGGGCTCCGCGGGCAGCGAGCCATCGAACGCGAGCGGTGCAGGCGCGTTCGACACAGGCACCGCCTCGCCTTGCGCGATGTCGGGATTCGAATGCGCCGCGATCGGCTCAAGCCCAGGCATCTGCGCGAGGGAGCCGTCGTCGGCGCCGAGTGCAGGATCGATCTCCGCGAAACGCGCGCGCGGCGGGACGTTTGGGTCAACGGGTTCAGCGAGGCCAGCCAGATCGGTCGATGGCAAAACCGCCGCAGGGGCGGGCGCAGAGGGCGCGGGCGTGTACGAAACGCCGGCGCGTACGTTGGCGGAGACAGCTATCGAGGCGGATGAAGGAGGGCGCGCCGCCGCTGATGAAGCTCCGGCACCGTAGAAGCGCTCGATTGCCGCTTCGATGTCGCTGTCGGCAGCCAGCACCGGCTTGAGTCGACGACTGACGTGGAACGCGACCTGATCGAGCACCGACAGATCGGTCGGCGCTGACATCGCAACGGTGAGGATCTCGGCGCGGCCGGCGCCGGTCAGCTCGAGAGGGAACGCACGCAGTTTCTCCGCGAACTGTCGCGAGACCAGCTTGAGAACGCGCGGCTCGACAGAGATATCCGCGAGCTGCACCACAGGCAGATTGAACTGGGTGCTCAACGCGCGCAGCACGTCCGCTTCGCTGCACATCTTCTGCGTGACGAGGATCTCCCCGAGCCGACCGCCCCATTTCTTCTGCTGCCCGAGCGCGCTGTCGAGCTGGTGCTCATCGATTGCCGCCATTTCAATGAGCAGCGCTCCGAGTCTTTTGCGCGGCGGCATCAGGGCATCTCCGGTCAGCGCTTGACGCGCTGGAGGTACTCGTCGCGCGAGAAGACACCCTTCTCGATCAGCAGCTCGACCATTGCCTTGAGCGCGGTGACCGAGCGGCGCTGCGTCTCCTCGAGAGAACGCAGCACTTCCACTGCACTCGCAGGAGCAAGAGCTGGTACCACCGAACCCGTCGGCAGCTCAGGCTTGGACGGCGGCCGTGCCGGAGGTGGCGTCGAGAACTGCGGTGTCGCAGTCGCGCTGGGCGCGATGGCGCGAAGGCCGCTGCTGCTGATCGCGACGGCAGGAGGGGTCGCGCGTGGCGCGAGCGGCGGGTTGCTGTTGGCGGTCCCTGAGACCGCAACCGCGCCACCAGCATTGTCTGTGATCCGGATGTTCGCGATCTGCGCGTCGTTGCCGATCGGCTGGCCGCGATACCAGTGCTGGATCGCATCGCGGATCGCGGTGGTGCCCGCGATCTGGGCCACCACGCGGCAACCGGTGATCGAGCGCAGATGGTCTGTCACCATGATGTTGAGCGGATCGCTCATCGCGACAATCAGCGTGCGCCCGTCGTCCTGGAGCGCCAGCGGCACGAGGCCGAACTCCTCTGCGGTCTCGGCAGAGACTCGCTCCAGCGCAGCCTTGGGCGCTTCGCCAACGAGATCGGCGCGCGGAATTCCGCTCTGTTTGGCGAGCGCACGAACGAGGACGTCCTCGGTGACGAACGCCATCCTCACGAGGATGTCGCCGAGTTTTCCGCCCCACTGGTGCTGCTCGGCCAACGCCTGCTTGAGCTGGGCGTCAGTGATGACCCCAGCTTTGACCAGCAGATCGCCAATCCGAATGCGCATTGGTCGCACTGTAGTTCGACCTCGGACGCAACGGCAACTTTCGTCACGAGGTGAACTGCGGCCGAGGATCTAGCGAGCGGAGTCGAGTTCGATGATCGGCATTCCCGCAGGAGGCAGCAGCGTGAACGCACTGTTCGGCGGCGCGTGATCCGCGATCACATTCTTCAAGCGCAGATCGATCTCGATGTCGCGCGACTGCCCGACGCTCACCCCCGCGATGTGGAAATGGATCAGGCCCGGCAATCCCGGAGCTCCCGCGCCGCCGGATTCGGAGAGCGTGGCCGACCAGATCAGCTCCGACTTGCCACCGCCCTCGACGAAGCGGCTCACCTCGAGCACAGTCAGATCGGCCGCGACCAGCGCGGTCTGGACGTAACCGCGCACGCTCTGCATTCCCGCCGGAAGCACGCGCAGCACGAGTCGATGTCTGCCATCGCCGGCATCTTCGATCGCTGCAGGATCAGCACCGGGCAACTCGGGCATCGCGCCGCAAAGGAGGTCGATCAGCTCGGAGTCGGTGAGCGGCGACGGCAGTAACAAGGAGAGATTGCGCGGCGTCGAGGCGCCACGAAAGAACTGCTTGCGACGATCATCGCGGAAGAGAAGGCGCCCTGCGCGCGTGACCAGCGACGCAGCCGGTTCTCCCCACGGCATCAGCGCGTCGATGCGCAGCGAGTCCGGACGCGCGATCGCGAAAAGCAGAGAATAGCGTCCCCCGTTCTCTGCCGCGTCGACGAAGGCCTTGGCGTCACCAGAGACCGTCGAGGGCTTCTCGTGCGCGAGGCGCAGGCGCGACAGCAGCACCTGGGCCGCCTCGCTGCTCGCCTCACGTTGCGCCGCAGTTGCAGTCGCGTCAGGCGCTGCCGGTGGTGGAGGCAGAGATGGTACGGGCACGCACGAAAGAGTCGCGCCCACGACAAGCAGCGCGCGAAGAGGCGCCCCCCTCAAGTCACTGCTCGAACGGAGGCGGCATGCTCGGCGGAGGTGGAGGCGTGGGCGCCGCGGGAGCACCCGGCTCGTCGCCGCGAACCGCATCGAGTTCGCGCCGCAGATCAGCGAGCGCCTCATTCGTGTTGCGCAGCCGCTCGGAGAGAACCTGCACGAAACTCCAGAGCAGCTTGACCGCGAGCAGAGAATCCCGCCGCATCAGCTTGAGCAGACTGTCGCGATCGATCGAGATCGCGCTGGTCGATTCCGCCGCGATCACCGTCGCCGAGCGCGGGGCCTGATCGACCAGACCCATCTCGCCAAAGTGTCCACCCGGCTTGAGCTGCGCGATGGTGAGCCCGTTCTTCAGCACGTCGACCTTGCCGCGGAAGAGCACGAACAGCTCGTCGCCCGACTCTCCCTCCTTGATGATCGGCTGACCCTGCTCGAACTGCCGCCCTCGCGCGATGCCGAGGATGGCGAGCAGCTCTTTGTAGGTCATGTGCTGGAACAGCGGGATGCGCCGCAGGATCTCGGTCTTGCCCTCAACGTCGGCGCTCTCGTCGTCGTCCGACGACTCAACCGAAACGGCGATGGCAGTAATGTTGTCTTTGCCGCCGCGCTGGTTGGCGAGCTCAATCAGATGTTCGGCGAGACCCGCGCGCGGCTCCTGCGCGAGCAGCGCGGGCAGCTCGTCGTCCGCAAGATAGCCATGCAGGCCGTCCGAGCAGAGCATGTAGAGATCGCCAGGGATCAGATCGGTGACGAGCGTATCGACCGCGACGCTTGGCTGAATGCCGACCGCGCGCGTGATGACGTTCTTGTTCTCCGCCGTCGCGATCTGGTCGCGCGTGATGAGTCCACGCTTGAGCTGCTCTTGAATGATGGTGTGATCTTCAGTGAGCTGGTGCGCGCGACCGTTGCGGAAGAGGTAGACGCGCGAATCGCCGACGTGGCCAATGACGGCCTTCTTGCCGACGCAGAGCAGAGCGACCACCGTGGTGCCCATGCCGCGCTTGCCGGTGTCGCTCGAGGCGAGTGCGTAGATATCCGCGCAGGCCTTGTGAACCGCCTTCTCCATCAGCTGCGCGACGTGCTCGCGCGCTTCGATTGTCGGCGTACTGCGGAACGCGTCGAGGACAGACTTTCCCTCGAGGATTGCCTCGCGGATCGACTTGACCGCCTGCGCGCTCGCGACTTCACCGGCCGCGTGACCGCCCATGCCGTCGGCGACGACGTAAAGCCCCAGCTCGTCGTCCTCGAGAAACGCATCTTCGTTGTGCTTGCGCTTACGCCCGATGTCGGTGCGGGCCCAGCTCTTGATGGCGGTCATGTCCCTCCCCGGCATCAAAAGCTGCGGGGTTGGGACGCACTCTAGAGGATGAGCCAGGCGAAGGCGAGAGAGAAGCAACCGGCGTCGCCGATGACCGTTGCACCGAGCAGAGCTGCGTCGACTCTGTTGCCGCCCCGCCCGCAGCGTGCTACTCGGGCGCGCCCTCTTTTTGACGCCGCCTTGTTCACTAAAGCCGGAGCGACCCAAGTGTCCCAGCACAGCCTGCGCGCCTACGTCTTCCTCGACTCGATGCAGCCCCAGCTCGCCGCGCACATCTGCACGACCTGCCGCGGCTACTTCCCTGTTCCCGGAGTCGCCTCCCTCTTCATTGAGATCGCGCCGGGCATGGCGATCCACAAGGTCACCGACGTCGCGCTCAAGGGCACGAGCGTCTTTCCGGCCACGCTGGTCGTCGAGCGCGCGTTCGGCATGCTCGAAGTGCACCACGAGGACAAGGGCGAGGTCCGCAGCGCGGGCGAGCTGATCTTGAAGCACCTCGGCGCGAAGGAAGAGGAGCGCGTCAAGCCGAAGGTTGTCTCGAGCACCATCATCCGCGCCATCGAGCCGATGCACGCGATGATCATCGACAAGATCCGCTTCGGTTCGATGATCGAGCCGGGGCAAAGCCTCTTCATTCTCGAGACCGAGCCGGCCGCCTACGCGGTGCTCGCCGCCAACGAGGCCGAGAAGGCCGCGAACGTGCGCCTCGTCGACGTGACGCCGTACGGTGCCTTCGGTCGCCTCTACATGTGCGGCGACGAGAGCGAGATCGACAGCGCCGCGCAGGCCGCGATGGCCGCGATCGCAGGCATCAGCGGGAAAGAGAAGTAGGCAGCGGCGAGCTGTTCTTCAGACGCGCGCGGTGCTCGCATCGCGGCCGCGCGGGTCTGGACGTGAGAGCGCATCGGGTGCGCTTGAAATTCGTTTGCATACCAATGATTGGAGTCCCAACCATGTTCCGCTCGCTCGCTCTCTGCGCGGCGCTCGGTCTGTGCGCGTTGCCTCTCGCCGCGCACGCCGACCTCTCGGACCCCAGCAGCGCCAATGAGCTCCAGCTGCCTGGACCGCTCCCGCCGCTCGTCTCGGCGCAGCCTCCTCCTCTGGTCTCGGCGGGCGAACACTGGGGCGTCATCTCGGCCACCACGAACGCTCCCGGCCACGACGTCCTCTCCGTCGAGGTCGGTTTCCCCGGCGTCTCGTTCGGCTACTCGCATGCAATCTCCGACAGCGCCGATTGGGGCGTGCGCGTGGACGTGCTCTACGGCGGTCTCGACACGACAAGCACGCAGTTCGGCATGGCTGCTCGCCTGCCTCTGCGCAAGATCCTCGCGCACAACAGCAGGCTCTCGCTGCTCGTGCATGTCGATCCGGGGATCTTTGGGTACGCGGCGAAAGACAGCGGCGTGGGGATTTTTCCACCTGACTCGGCGTTCGGCGCGCTCATTCCTGTCGGTGCTGCGCTGGGAGTGCAGCCCATCAGCGATCTTCGCTTGTCGTTCGGCGTCGATCTCCCAATGGCGATCCAGTTCCTTCACACGCCTGCGTTCTGGATTGGTCCGCAGTTCGGCTTCACCATCGAGACGTATCTCGACAAGAACATCTCGGTCGGGCTGAACCTGCGCTTCGGTCCGATGTTCGCAACGGCTCTGCCTGGCAACTTGGACAACCCGCAGCTCGGCTTCATCTCGCAGGTCACGCTCGGATATCGGCTCTAGAAACATCGGACCGGGCCGCCCAAACGGCTTGCTGGCACCGAGACGGTGTGCTACCGGTCCGCCCGCTTTCAATCAAAGCGCGCGGACGTGTGCCGCGCCATCCGGAGAACAAGACCTCATGGCAGACGCGCTGGGCCTCATCGAGACCAAGGGATTTGTCGGCATGGTTGAAGCAGCCGACGCAATGGTGAAGGCCGCCAAGGTGGAGCTGGTCGGCTACGAGAAGATCGGCGGCGGGTACGTGACCTGCATCGTGCGCGGCGACGTCGCGGCGGTGAAGGCAGCGGTCGAGGCCGGAGCGCGCGGAGCCGAGCGCGTGGGCCAGCTCGTCTCGACGCACGTCATTCCGCGTCCGCACGAGAACATCGACATGGCGCTGCCGCTCGGTCGCCAGGCCGCGCTCGCAGCGAAGAAGTAAAAGTGAAGCCGCAGCTCGCGATTCCGATCGGGCTGGTGATGCTGGCGCTCGGCGTCGGCATCATGCTGTTGACGCCCGGCCACGCCACGTGGGGCAGCAACCACATGCTGGCCTATTGGAGCTCTAAAGTCCTCGTCATCTTCGGCGTGGTGTGGGTCGTGCTCGGTTTCGTTCGGCGAAAGCAGGGTTGACATGCTGATCGGACGGGTTGTCGGCACGGTCGTGGCGACGCGCAAAGAGGAGGAGCTCGCGGGTCTGAAGCTCCTGCTCGTGCGCGGCGCGGACAGCGAAGGCAAGGCGACGGGTTCGCTCGTCGTCGCCATCGATGCAGTCGGCGCGGGAGTGGGCGAAGTGGTGCTGTACGCCTCGGGCTCCTCCGCCCGCCAGACGCGCGTCACCAAGGATCGCCCGGTCGACGCGACCATCATGGCGATCGTCGATGCCATCGAGTGTGAAGGCAAGTCGACCTACACGAAGTAGTCGCGTGCGCCCGAGCAGACTGGGCGTGGGCGAGCGCACGAATGGTTTGCATACAAATCATCTCCGCGCGAAATCGTTTGAACACCAATCATTGGCATAGCAACGATTTTCCCGGCAAGGATTGATCATGTCGCTCTCGCCCGATCAGCTCGAACGGCTCGTCGACAAAGTGGTCGAGCGGATGCGCTCCGCCGATACGACTGCCGTGCCTTCTCGCGCCTCGGCGCCGTTCGTGCGCAACGCCTCGCCGGGAATCTTCGACGACATCGATTCGGCCGTCGTGGCCGCGCGCAAGGCCTTCGAGATCTGGGGCGAGACCTCGCTCGAGACGCGCGGGCGCTGCATCGCCGGCATCCGCGCCGCCTGCATGGAGCGCGTCGAGGAGATCGCGAACAAGGCCCATGCCGAGACTGGCCTCGGCCGCGTGGCCGACAAGATCTTGAAGAACCGCACCGCGATCATGAAGACGCCCGGCCAGGAGATCCTGCGCACGGTCGCGTTCACCGGCGACGATGGACTCACGCTCCACGAGCGTGCGCCCTTCGGAATCATCGGCTCGATCACGCCGAGCACCAACCCGAGCGAGACGGTGATCAACAACGCCATCTCGATGATCGCCGCGGGCAACGCGGTCGTCTTCAACGTGCATCCGGGAGCGAAGAAGATCTCGCGCCTCGTCATCGGGATCATCAACGACGCGATCACGGGAAATGGCGGACCGGCGAATCTCGTCTGCGGAATTGCCGAGCCGACCATCGAAAGCGCGCAGGCGCTCATGAAGCATCCGGGCATCCGCGTGGTCGTCGTCACGGGCGGCGGCGCGGTGGTGAAGCAGGCGATGTCGAGCGGCAAGCGCGCGGTCTGCGCGGGGCCGGGAAATCCGCCGGTGGTGGTTGACGAGTCGGCCGACCTGGTGCAGGCGGGCCGCGACGTCGTGCTCGGCGCGTCGATGGACAACAACATCATCTGCATCGTCGAGAAGGAGCTGTTCGTCGTGCGCTCCGTCGCCGACGCGCTCAAAGCGCAGATGCTCCGCAACGGTGCGGTCGAGATCAACGGCGCGCAGCTCTCTCGCCTCGAGAAGACCGTGGTGATGAGCGATGGCCACGTCAATCGCGACTTCATCGGCAAGGACGCGAAGGTGATCGCGGCCGCAGCAGGAATTCAACTCGAGGGAGATCCGCGGCTGCTCCTCGCCGAGGTCGAGTTCGATCACCCGTTCGTGCAGCTCGAGATGCTGATGCCGGTGCTGCCGATGGTGCGCGTCGCCGATGTGCACGTCGCGATCGAGCAGGCGGTCAAGGCGGAGCACGGATACTTCCACACCGCCGTGATGCATTCGCGCAACCTCGACAACCTCGACAAGATGGCGCGCGCGGTGAACACCTCCATCTTCATCAAGAACGCGCCCAGCTATGCGGGCCTCGGCGTCGGCGGCGAAGGGCACACCGCGTGGACGATCGCGGGCTCCTCGGGTGACGGCCTGACCACTGCGCTGACGTACACGCGCGAGCGGCGCTGCACGTTGAAGGACAAGTTCCGCATCGTATGAGGCCGATCCCGTCGGGCCCGGCTCTCGCGCTGATCGAAATCCAGTCGCTCGCGCGCGGTCTCGTCGCGGCCGACGCGGCGGTGAAGCGCGCGCAGATCGAGCTGCTCTCGTGCGAGGCGGTCTCTCCGGGAAAGTATCTGCTGCTCTTTGCGGGCGATGTCGCGGAGGTCGAGGAGTCGTTCTCCGCGGCGAAATCTGCTGCCGGTGATTCTCTGCTCGATACGCTCTTTCTTCCGCAGGCCCACGCCCAGCTGCTGCCGGCGATTCGTCAAGGCGTGGTCGGTCTTCCGCGGGTGGCTGAGGCGCGAGAGGGAGAGAGCGTCGGTGTGCTCGAGCTGCTCTCTGTCGCGGCCGCGCTGCGCTCGGCTGACGCGGCCTGCAAATCAGCCGACGTCGAATTGCAGCTGCTTCATCTCGCTCGCGGGATCGGCGGCAAGGCCTGGTTCATTCTGCGCGGCGCGCTCACCGATGTGGAAGCGGCGATGCTCGCGGCCCAGGAGATCGCAGGCAACGGCCTCATCGCGGGAGCTGAGATCATCGCGGCGCCCGCTGCGGAGTTGCGCGGAAAAGCGCTATAGCGTTTGCGGCCTGTGAGGCCGCAAAGCCGCATCCAGAGCGGTCCGCAGCGATTCGAGCGAGAGTGGCTTGGCGACGTAGAGGTCCATCCCCGCTTCCTGGCAACGCACCTCGTCTCCCTTCATGGCGTTCGCGGTGAGCGCGATGATCGGCGTGCGTGCGCGCCCTGCGATCTGCTCGCGATCGCGGACCATCCGCGTCGCCTCGTAGCCATCCATCTCGGGCATCTGCACATCCATCAGGACCACGTCGTACCGACCAGCGCGGAGCTTCTCCACGGCCCGCAGCCCGTTGGAAACGCGCTCCACCTTCCAGCCGAGTCGCTCAAGCATCTTGCGCGCGAGCAGCGCATTGATGTCGTTGTCCTCAGCGAGCAGCGCCAACGGAGCCGCCGCCGAAGTCGCTCGCGGCGGAGCTTCGACGGCTGGCAGTGCATTCGGTTGCAGCTTGCTCGTGAGCCCACCCGGAGCCGGCGCGCCAGTCGGAGAGATCGACGCTGCCAGATTCATCGCGCTCACCGTCGCGCGCCGCGCCGCCCAGCTCGTCAAGGCCGAGCGGATCCCTTCGAGCAGGAGCGCCTCTGAGAGCGGCTTGGATAGCGCCCGCGCAATGCCCGCGCGGTCGAGCTCTTCGCGCGAGATGCGGGTCCCGGGCGCCAGCAGCAGCAGCCGCGGGATCCCCGCGAGCATCGGCTCGGTCTCAATCACCTGGCAGAGCGAGAGTCCGTCGCTGCCGGGCATCTGCGCGTCGATGATGAGAATCCGCGGGAGCGGCGGCTTGTCCATCATCCCCTGCAGCGCGACCAGCGCCTCTCCTGCCGACGCGGCCGCTTGCGGCACGGCGTTCCAACTCTGCAGCGACGCGCAGATGGACGTGAGGCTGCGTTGGTTGTCATCGACAACCAATGCGCTCAGCCGCTTGAGATCGGGCCGCGGCGGTGCGTGATCGACATCGGCCGGCTCGAGCCGCAGCGTGAAGCGGAACGTGCTCCCCTTCCCTTGCTCGCTCTCCACCCAGATGCGCCCGCCCATGCGCCGCACGAGCTCGCGGGAGATCGTCAGCCCCAGTCCCGTGCCGCCGAAGCGCCGCGTCGTCGAGCCGTCCTCCTGCGTGAACGCCTCGAAGATTCCCGCTTGCCTGTCCTTGCGAATCCCCGCGCCCGTGTCCTCGACGCAAACGCGCACCATCGAGGACTGGGGAGGCGAATCGGGATCGGGCTCGACCAGGACGACGATCTCTCCACGCTCGGTAAACTTGATCGCGTTGCCCAGCAGATTCGTCAGCACCTGGCGGAAGCGGACCGGATCGCCGATCACGCTCCACGGCAGAGATTTGGACACCTGGAAGAGCAGCTCGACGCCCTTCTCCTGCGTCCGCGGCGCGAGCGCCCGCACCGTCTCCTCGACCGTGCGCGCAAGCTCGAACGGCACCGCCTCGACATCGAGCATCTGCGCTTCGATCTTCGAGAGGTCGAGGATGTCGTTGACGATCTGGAGGAGATTCTTGCCCGACAGCTGCACCGCATCGAGATAGTCGCGCTGCTCCTGCGTCAGCTCGGTCTCGAGTGTGAGCGAGGTCATCCCGAGGATTCCGTTGAGCGGCGTTCGGATCTCGTGACTCATGTTGGCGAGGAACTGCGACTTCGTGCGGCTCGCCTGCAGCGCCTGCTCGCGCGCGCGGATCAGCTCCGTCTCGCTGCGCTTGCGATCCGTGATGTCGGTGGAGACGGCGAGGACCTGAAGCTCACCATCGGTGCGCACCAGCGGCGCCTTGCGCGTCGAGAAGAGCCTCTGCTCTCCCGTCGCGAGCGTCATCGGCTCTTCGATTTCGACCGGCTCGCGCGATCGCAGGACGCGCAAGCTGCTCTGCGCCTGCGCGCTCGCCGCGTCGGAATTTTCCTCGGCCTCGCCGCCCTGCTCTGCGAGAAGAGCCTCGGGCGATGAGCCGAAGAGCTCTCCCACCGCGCGGTTGGCGAGCACGAAGCGCCCGGCCGCGTCCTTCACGGAGATGAGGCTCGGGCTGGCGTCGAGCACCCGGCGGATGAACGAACGCTCGCGCTCCAGCGCCTGATACATCTGCCTGCGATCTGTCACATCGCGCCCGACGCCGACGATCTGGCCGGCGGGCGACACACTCATCCTCCACGCGATCCAGCGCTCGCCTCCTTCGCGGATGCGCAACCGGGCCTCGAACTCCTGCGAACCTTGCTGGGCGCGGCTTTGCGCGATCGAGCCTGCAGTCGTCGCCACATCGTCGACGTGCACGAGAGAAAGAAACGGCAGCTTGAGCAGGTCCTCGAGCGGCCGTCCGAGAGCGCTCGCCCACGCGCCGTTGAGCCGCACCGTCCGCCCATCCGCGTCGAGCAGCACGAGAAGATCGGGCGAAAGAAGGAACAGTTCAGCGTCGGCACTGGAGAGGTCTTGCGTCATTCCTTCTTCTCGCCGAGCTTGCGATCGCAGATCTCGATCCCGCGCTTCGGATAGTCGTCATACTTCGTCAGATCGACGAAGAGGATCGCGTCCGGCGGCGGCCCATTGCAGGCGAGCGCGCTTCGATACCATTGCCGCGAGTAGGCATATTCGCGCAGCTCGCCATAGCAATCGGCAATCAGGCAATGCGTCTCGCCATAGCGCGGATCGATGCGCAGCGCCCGCCATCCCGCGTCGATCGCCTCGCGCCACTTCGCTTGCTGAAAGAGGCAGAGCGCGACGTACTGAGCGCTCATGAACTTCTCGCAGTGATAGCTACTGCCAATGCCGAGGTATTGCGTGTAGCGGAGGATCGCCTCGTCATACTTCTTCGATAAGCGCAGCGCGTTTCCGTAATGAAAGAGCGCGCGGAGATTCTGCGGATCCTCTTTCACCTCGAGCGCGAGCAGCCGCAGATTGCGCTCGGTCGATCCCTCCTTGCCCGTCTTGTCAGGCAGATGCTGCACGACGATCTCGCGCTCGCGTTCCACCTTGCCGTGGACCTTCGGATACTCGTGAATGCGCCCGACAAATCGATTGCGCGCCTCGTTCTTGAAGAGGCGCGTCTGCAGCCAGCTGTCGCGATTCCAGCGAATGGTGACTTGCAATCCCGCGATGCCGTCCTTTGTCCGCGCGGCCTCGCGCAGCTTCTCGACTCCGCCCGGCTGCAGCACGTCGTCGGCATCCATCCAGAGAATCCAGCGCCCGTTCGCCTGGTCGACGGCGTAATTGCGCGCGATGGAGAAATCGCGGATGCGCCCGTCCTCGCCGTTGCACGAGGTGAAGCTCAGGACGCGCGCCCCGTGTTCGCGTGCGATCTCCTGCGTGCGATCCTTCGAGCCGGTGTCGACGATGATCAATTCGTCGAAGGCGCCCTTGAATGAATCGAGGCAGCGGCCGAGGAGCTTCTCCTCGTCGCGGACGATCATGCAGGCGGTAACGAGCGTTTCTGTCGGGTTGGTTTCTGTCTGGGCCACGTCGCTTCATCCCTTGCGCGACTGCGTCGTCACTGTAACATGCCGCGCCCTCATCGCTCGGAGCACCAGCTCATGTCCACTCCCGCAACTTCTCGCAACGTCTCTGAGCTGCTCCTTGAACGCATCGCCGCCACGCCCGATGCCGAGGCGTTCCTCACTCCCGACGGCGCCGGCTGGAGCGGCATCACCTGGAAGCAGTTCGGCGACCGCGTGCGCAACGTCGCGTGCGGCCTGCGCGCTCTGGGTCTCGGCGCCGAAGAGCGCGTCGCCATTCTCGCCGGCACGCGCCTCGACTGGATCGTCGCGGACTCCGGAACGCTCTGCGCCGGCGGCGCGACCACGACGATCTACCCATCGAACACCGCCGAGGAGTCGGCCTTCATCCTCGCCGACTCGAACACGACCTATCTCTTCGCCGAGAACGCTGAGCAGGTCGCGAAGATCGCGAGCAAGCGGAGCGAGCTGCCGAATCTGAAGAAGGTGATCTCGTTTGATCCCGCGCCCGATCACGGCGGCTGGGTGATGCCTCTCGCCGCGCTCGAGAAGATGGGCGCCGAGGAACATGCGCGCGCGCCGGATCTCTACGAGGCCAATGCGCGCGAGATCAAGCCCAGCGCGCTCGCGACGCTCATCTACACCTCGGGCACCACCGGCCGTCCGAAGGGTGTCGAGCTGACGCACGACTGCTGGATCTACGAAGCCGAGGGCGTCGACGCGTTCAAGATTCTCAGCGCGAGCGACGTGCAGTTGCTCTGGCTGCCGCTCAGCCACGTCTTCGGAAAAGTGCTTCAAGTTTTGCAATTCCGCATCGGCTTCAAGACCGCCGTTGATGGCCGCGTCGACAAGCTGATGGAGAACCTCGCGTCGATCCGCCCGACCTTTGTGGCCGCGGTCCCGCGCATCTTCGAGAAGGTCTACAACAAGGTGATCGGCGGCGCGAAGGCGAAGGGCGGCGCCTCGTGGGCCGCGTTCCAGTGGGGCCTCTCGGTCGGCAAGAAGGTCTCGGAGAAGAAGTTTGCGGGCCAGTCGATCGGCCCGATTCTCGCGCTCCAGCACGCGCTCGCGAGCAAGCTCGTCTACTCGAAATTGCACGCGCGCTTCGGCGGCAACCTGCGCTTCTTCGTCTCCGGCTCGGCCGCGCTGTCGCGGCAGATGAGCGAATTCTTCTACGCGATGGACGTGATCATCCTCGAGGGATACGGACTCACCGAGAGCTCGGCGGCCTCGTTCATCAACCATCCCGACTCGCTGAAGTTCGGCACGGTGGGCCGGCCGCTGCAGGGAACCGAAGTGAAGATCGCGCCTGCAGATGGCGAGATCCTTCTGCGCGGCCGCGGAATCATGCGCGGCTATCACGGACTGCCTGAAGCCACGGCAGAGTCGCTCGACGCGGAAGGGTACCTGCACACCGGCGACATCGGCGAGCTCGACGAAAAGGGCCGCCTGCGCATCACCGATCGCAAGAAGGATCTGATCAAGACCAGCGTGGGCAAGTACGTCGCGCCGCAGGATCTCGAGGGGCGGCTCAAGGCGAACTGCCCCTACGTCAGCCAGGTGCTCGTGCACGGGAACAACCGCAACTTCGTCACCGCGCTTGTCACGCTCGACGCCGAGGCGATCACCGCCTGGGCGCGCGAGCAGAACCTCTCGACCGATCTCAAGACGCTCGCGGCCGATCCGAAGACGCACGCGCTCATCAAGAGCTTCGTCGATCCGCTCAATGCTTCGCTCGCGAACTATGAGCGCATCGGCAAGTTCGCCGTGCTGCCTAACGAGTTCACGCTCGAGGCGGGCGAGCTGACGCCGAGCCAGAAGGTCAAGCGCAAGGTGGTCGAGCAGAAGTACAAGGATGTGCTCGACGGCTTCTACGCGGGCAACATCGCGGAGTAGCCGCACGCGCAAAGCCGCCGCCAGCAAGGTCGCGCGCGATTCGCCGCGCGGCCTCGGCGTGGCAGAACGAACTAAGTTTCGTCGGAGGGCGAGCGCTCGACGACCGGCACGCTGATGATCTCGTATTGCGCCGCGACCTTGCCCAGCGAGGCTTTGCGCGTTTCGAGAGACGCAGCGTCCGCGGCGACCGCAAGCACAACATCGCTCGGATTCTTGCGCGCAAGTACCCAGAGCTGGCCTGCGTCGATGACCGTGCGCGGGGCCTGAACCTCGACGCGGCGCCCGCGCTTGGGGGCCTTGCGGGACGCGACGACAATCTTCGCGTCGCCGGAGGGTCCGTCGAAGATCAGCCAGAGCCGGACGATCGCGTTGCGATGGGGCATTGGGCTCCTCGAAGCCGATTGGTGTGACGCATGCTCACTCAGCCCCCTGAGATGCGTGTGAAGCGTTGATGAGAACATTCTCAAGATGAGTCGGCCGGTCGGCCAATGTGCAGCGTCTATCACTCGTGCTAGCGACAATATTTCGCGCACGTTTCGTCCTCGAGAATCGCATGCAACTGCTCATCGCTGAAGACGAACGTCGCGTCCGCGACTTTGTGGCGCGGGGGCTCAAGGAAGAGGGCTTCGTTGTGCACGAGGCTGCGACGGGCGAGAACGCGCTCGCGCTCCTCTCTGCGGAGACGTTCGATTTGGTGCTGCTCGATTGGATGCTGCCCGGCTTCTCCGGCTTCGAGGTGCTGCAGCAGCTGCGTGCACGCGGCGACATGACGCCGGTGCTGATGCTGACGGCGCGCGATGCGGTCGACGATCGCGCGCTCGCGCTCAACGCGGGCGCCGATGACTACCTCGTTAAGCCGTTCGCCTTCACCGAGCTCATCGCCCGCGTGCGCGCGATCCTGCGCCGCTCGGCGGGGCGCGCCACTCCTCTGCTCACGTATGGGGATCTGACGCTCGATCCGGCCGCGCGCCGCGTGACCCGCGCCGGCACCGAGATCCGGCTCACCGCGAAAGAGTTCTCGCTGCTGCAATTTCTCCTCGAGAACGCCGGCCGCGTCGTCTCGCGCACGCGCATCCTCGAGTCGGTCTGGGAGCAGGACTTCGAGAACTACTCGAACGTCGTCGAGGTCTACGTGCGCTACCTGCGCGCGAAGGTCGACGCGCCGTTCGCGACGAAGCTCATCCAGACGGTGCGCGGCGTCGGCTACTCGCTGCGGCACGAGGCATGAGCACGATGGAAGATCCAGGCTCGTCGGTTTCCAAGCGTGCGCGCCCGCCAGCGACGTTGCGCGTTCGACTCGCAGTGGCCTTCGCCGGCGCGGTCACGGCAGCGCTCGCGATCTTCGGCGCGGTCGTCGTCGGCGTCGTCTGGCGCGAGGAGATCCACGAGCAGGCGAGGAAGGAGCACGCGCGCCAGGCGCTCTCCGCGCACGGATCGGCCGTCGACGCCCACGCCGTCGACGAGGACCAGGACGACGACGTCGAGCGCGTCGTCTCCGCGATGCTCTTCTCCGCGCCGCTTGTCATCGCTGCCGCCGCGGCGTTCGGGCTCTGGCTCTCCCGCCGCGCACTCCTTCCTCTGCGCGAGGCCTCGACGCGCGCCCAGTCCGCACGCGCGAGCGAGCTGCTGCTGACTCTTCCTGTCAACGGCAACGGCGACGAGTGGGACGAGCTCGCGACCACGCTCAACCAGCTGCTCACCGACGCGCGCGGCTCGATGGCCCGCATCCAGCGCTTTACCGCCGACGCCGCCCACGAACTGCGCACGCCCTTGACCACGCTGATTGGCGAAGCCGATCTCGCGCTGCGCCGCGAACGCAGCATCCCCGAACTTCGCGCCGCGCTCTCCGTTGTGCGTGCCGAGTCGCAGCGCATGGCCACGCTCGTCGATGCGCTCCTCTCGCTCTCGCGCGCCGACGCAGGCACCCTGCTCTCGCAGACCCATCCGCGCCCGGTCTCGCTCGAGCCACTCCTGCAAGAGGCCGCACTGCGCGCCCAGGCCCGCGCAGAGCGCACGGGAAAGCCCTTCGCGATCGCGCTCTCCTTCGACACCACGGGCCCGCATCTCGCCCGCGGCGAGCCCGTACTGCTCGCCCGCGCGCTGGGAAATCTCCTCGACAACGCCGTCGATCACGGCGGCGCGAAGGTCGCTCTCTCCGTGCGCACCGAGGCAACGGCTCTGCATATCCGCATCGAAGACGACGGCCCTGGCATCGCGCCCACGCTGCGAGCGCGGCTCTTTGAGAGATTTGCACGCGCGGATGCATCTCGCTCGAGCGACGGATTTGGATTGGGTCTCGCGTTATCGCGAGCCATCGCGCAGGCGCACGGGGGCGGACTGGATCTCGTCCGAGAGGGCCCGGGCGCCGCGTTTGAATTACACCTGCAGCGCGCGGAGTCGAGCCCGATCGTTTGAGGACAAACGATCGGAACCGCAAGCCGGAACTCCGCCGCGCTACTGAACGCAAAACCGCGCATCGCACGTAGGCGTTGAGTTCAAATAATAGACATTGTAGCTGCCACAATTCGTTATCTGGGCACCTGGCCGATTCCAATAGCAGCTATTCCCATTCCAGGCCCAGCACGCGCTTCCCGTTGTTGTCTCTCCCGGAGTGGCCGGATTCGCAAAGTCCAGCCATCCGGTCACATTGGTACCGCAGGTGCCCTGGGGCGTCGCCGTGGTCGGAATCTGGTTATACGTGCCGGTGACTCGATACCAACCATAGGGGAGATTAGTGTCACAGGTTCTCCCTGGCCCGGCGTAGGTCGAATTTGATTCGGCCCGCGTGCTATCGTTGATCTCGAGATAGTTGTCACATTGTGCCGGAAACCCAGAAGAGCACGCGGACCCAACACAGACGGAACTGCTCCCACCGCATCGGTTGTTCGGGGAGCCACAATTGTTCGGGTCCCGCGTCATGTCGTCCACACACGTGCCGGAAACGCAATTATTGTATGCCGCACAGACGTTGCCAAACGAGCCGCAGTTCTTATCATCGTGCGCAACGTCGTAGCATTGGTTGCCTGCGCAGACCGGGCTATCGCCGGCGCACTTTGTATTCGGCCATCCGCAGTTATTCGCGTCATTCGACAAATCAAGGCAATTCCCATTGTAGCAATACCGATTCCCTCCCGTGCACACGTTACCGAGCGTACCGCAGTTATCCGGATCGCGCGTCGTATCGGGAACACACTCGGCGGAAGTGCAGGTATCATTTGGCACGCAGACATTCATTTCGGCACCGCAGTGAAGCGGGTCGTTCGACAGGTCAACGCATACCCCACCAAAGCAGTCTGGCGTGGTCCCGTTGCAGACGTTCCCGCTCGAACCGCAGTTGTTGATATCGCTCTCGTAGGGCCCCTGGCGCTGCCAGTGACTGACCGCAACCCAGTTCGAACGGGGATTAAAGGGAATCTGGGAGATCCCGTAGCGGCCCAACTCGCTTCCGGTGCCCGCATATATATTTCCGTACCACTCTTGTCCCTGCCAAAAATCAAATCCAACGATGAAGCCAAAACTGACGTTTCCGGGGCCAGCGACACCGTCCTGTGGATACCACGACCCTTGGCCTCCCGTTTCTGGATCATATTGCTGATACAGGCAAGTCGTGCTCGTCACCTGGTTACACACCTGCTGCGCCTGGCAATTGAAATCGCCTTCCGCGCAGGAAACCAACACGTCGGCGTGCCCCGGGATTGTAATCGTGAGAGCTGCCGCGCAGGAACCCGCCACGCAAGCCGGCGTCCCTCCTGAGCAGACATTCCCCTGCGTCCCGCAGTTGTTCGGGTCCCGCGACATATCATCGACGCAGTTTCCCGACGCGCAGTTGTAATACTGCCCGCAGACATAGCCGACGCTGCCGCAATTGCTGTTGTCCGCCGAGACGTCGTAGCAGTTCCCGCCCGAGCAGACCGGCGTGGCCCCGCCGCAGACATTGCCGACCTTGCCGACCTTGCCGCAGTTGTTCGGATCGTTCGAGAGGCTGACGCAAGTTCCCGCCGAGCAGGAAGTGCCGCCGCCACATGCATTCCCGACGCTGCCGCAGTTGTTATTGTCGCTCCACAGGTCGAAGCAGCTCCCTGCCGAGCAGACAGGTTCCGTCCCCCCACACACCTTGCCGATCCCACCGCAGTTGTTCGGGTCGGACATTGTCGGAGCATCCGGCAGATACAAATCGTATCCGCTCTTCGTCGGCTCCAGGCTCTTCGGCGAATAGCTGATTTCGTGCGAGGGGGACGTACTCCCGAGTTCGCAATTCGAATTGCGGGCGAACCGCGAGACATAGAGCTGCCCATGCGTATCGCGCTTCACGCAGACCTCATTGCCGAGCGGATCGAAGACCTCCCCCGCGCTGCAATCGATATCAACGTTCCCGTCCCGATAATGCGCGACGACGCGGTCGGCGCCATGGAAGGGCGAGCCATCCGGGTTCTTGCCCGCCTCTCGGCTGAACTTCGTGAAGTTCCCGTCGAGCACTCCATTCTTCATTCCCGTCCGGTGCACGTTCGCGCATGAACCGGCGTGCTTACCATCGCGCTGCGGATAGACGCGCTGCTCGACAATGAATCCACCGGTGCCGCTCTCGATGAACTGGTGCCGCAACGACTGCATGCTCGGCGTTGCGCTGCACTTCAGGTCGTATCCGCGGAAGAGATCCGTCTGGTTCTTCCCGAGGACCCAATTCATGACCGAAGCCCAATTCAGCTGCGCGCCGTCTCCTGCAACGCTCTTATCAAATCCAAACGTGAGGAACGGCGCAGCCAGCGCGGTCTGGTTGCTGAACGCATACTTGTCCTTCACCAGGCACGGGCCCCGCTCATAGGCGCCCCAGGTGCTGCAATCCGGGACGTTGTTGTTGTCCTTCACGAACGCGAGCAGCTCATCCACCGACGCCTCGGGCGTGCAGGTCGCAAGCCGATCGAGGTCGTGGTGCATATAGACCGTGCCCGTCCATTGGCGGATGACCGCATTGGTGTTGGTATTCAACTCCGTTACTTTGTAGCTATAGCTGCCGTCCTTCAGGAACGCGGGCGCAGCCCGGATCTCTTCAGGGTTCGTGCTCGCAATCGAGCGATTCCCAGTCATCGCGAGGAATGGCGTCGTTCCATCCTTGCCATCGCAGGGCGCTCCCTGGACTCCAGCCAGGAACTTGGTTGACGAGCGGACGACCTGGCAATGCCACGAGGTATTCGCTGCCGCAACGCCGACGGGGATCTTCGGCGAGCCCCCCGACGAATCCAGCCAACCGAGCGGAAGCGGCGTACCAATCACCGCGATATTCACGACGCCCGCGCCATAGCTCGCCGCCGTCACCGTATACGTGGTCGAGGCGCTATTGGCCAACGGCGTTCCGGATATCGCCCCGCTGGTAGTATCAATGGTCAAGCCAGCGGGCAGCGCCGGGCTCACCGAGAACGAGGACGGAGTCCCGCCGGCATTCGACGGCGCCGGGATGCTGCAACCGGTGCGCAAGACGCAGGAGACATCGCTCGGCGTGTAATGCAGCGCCGCGGGCGTGCACGCGCCGACCTGGCAGAGTTTGTCGCCGCTGCACTGGTTTCCAATCGAGCCGCAATTGTTGATATCGCTCGACAGGTCATAGCAAACACCCGACGAGCAGACCGGCATGTTGCCCGTGCAGACCGTCTGGTTGCACGTCACCACCCCGCTGGACGAGGTGGCATCGGGGATATAGAGCGGCAGCTTGCAGTTGGGGTTCGACTTGCAATCGAGGTCGGCGGGATTGGTCGTCTTTGGCGAGAACGTACGCCGATGGGCGAGGCTCTCGTGCCCAAGCGTGCAGTTTGAATTGCGCGCATACCTGGAAACGTAAAGCTTCCCGTTTTCATCTCTCTTGACGCAAATCTCGTTTCCGAGCGGATCGAACAGCTCACCTGCGCTGCAATCAAGCGGGTCGCGCGGGCGAACGCTATTATTAACAACGGCTGTCTGCTGCCCGGTCCGGTACTGATTGCGGCACGAGTGATCGCTCTTTCGCCCCGGATAGACGCGCTGCTCGACAATCAAACTGCCGCTGCTGTTCTCGACGAACTGGTGCCGCAGCGATTGCAACGTCGAGGTCGCTCCGCACGAGACATCTCCCGTTTTCCACGTCGGGTGCTTGGGGTCCGGCTTCGCGTTCGGATTTCCCGAACCATATCCGCCTGTGCGCTTGGCCGGATCCAACACCCAGTTCATCAGCCAGGCCCAATTGAGCTGTGCACCATCTCCAGCGACGCTGCTATCGAATCCAACCGTCACGGTCGGCGCCGCCAGGTTGGTCTGGCTATCAAACGTATAGTTCCCCTTCACGAGGCAGGCCCCCTTGGCGTAGAGGCCCCAGCTGTTGCAATCGGGAACGTTGTCGTTGTTATTCGCGAAGTCGAGCAACTCCTGCACCGTCGCCTCAGGCTGGCAGGTGTCGAGCTGGTCGAGGTCGTGGTGCATATAGACGCTGCCCGTCCAATTCTGCACGACCGTATGCGTCTTGGTATTGGTCTCGACGACGCGATAGCTATATTCGCCGTCGTTCAGATATGCGGGCGCGAACTTCTTCTCCGCTGAATTCTGGCTCGCAATCATCCGGCTCGACGACATCACGAGGAACGGCGAAGTCCCGTCAGCGCCGTCGCAGGGCGTTCCGCCGTTGTTCGCAAACGAGGTACCGACACGAACGACCTCGCAGCTCCATGTCGTATCCGTTGTCCCCTTACGACCAACCGGAATCTGCATGGCATTGCCACTCACATCGATCCAGCCGAGCGGGATACCAGAGCCGACCACGGCGAGAGTGAACGTGCCGCTCGCACCGCTGGCGGTACTAATCGTGTAGAGCGTCGCCGCGCTATCGACGAGCGCGACCCCCACGACCTTTCCATTGTCCGGATTGAGCCACAACCCGCTGGGCAACGGCGGGCTCACCGCAAAGCCTGAAGGGGCAGGCTGCTTCACCTTGGACTGCATATTCGGCGCCTCGATGACACAATCATTGCGCAGCACGCAGGTGTAGCTGTTCGAAGCATAGACGAGCGTCGCCGCCACGCACGAACCGGACGAGCAGACGTTTCCGGGGTCGCAGGCCTTGCCGACGCCGCCGCAGTTGGCGGGATCGATCGAGAGGTCGAAGCAGCTTCCTTTGGAGCAGGCCGGTGTAGTGCCGACGCACTGGTTCCCGACCGTGCCGCAGTTGTACGCATCGTTCGCGACGTCGAAGCAGACTCCATTCGCGCAGATTGGACTGTCTCCGTCGCAGACTCCCTTGGCGCGGCCGCAGTTATTCACGTCCGTGAGGTAGCTCGTCTCGAGACGGATCTGCTGCCAGCAGTCCGCCTGCGCACTGATCACGCTGGCCGACTTGTCGCTCCGATTCGCGACGATGATGCTGGCCGGGGGGATCGCGCCAAACTTGTTTTCCTGACCCGCCGCAAGGCCGGGCACGTACGTCGCGATCCCTTGTGGATTCATTCCCACCGCGAGGTTCGACAGCTCGAGGATGGTCCCGTCTCCTGCGCCGTAGGCCACCGTCGTGCTGTTGCTGATGCTGTTGGTGACCGCGAGGTCCGCGAAGCCGTCGCCGTTGTAATCGCCAGTTGCAATCGACTGCGTGCCCGCCTGCATCGCGATGCGCACGGGCTGTCCATTGATCGGCGCGAACGTTCCGCCGCTGTTGATCAGTGTGCCCAGCCAGCCCGCCGACGAACCAGCCGTGCCCGGCCCGACGAAGGCGAGATCGAGCGCGCCGTCGCCGTTGAGGTCAACCGCGACCATCCCGGTGATCGTCGCGTGCTGCTCGTAGCTCTGCGCGAGATAGAACGTGCCGTCGCGGCGGCCCTGGAGAATGTCGATCACCGAGCCGCTTGCCACCGCGATGTCCGGCACGCCATCCTGGTTGAAGTCGCCGGTCGCAATCGCGTTCGCCACGCCAATCTGCGGCGCGAAGGTTCCCCCGTTCGTCAGGGAGAGACTTCCAGCCGCATTGGCCGTAGCGCCGAGGAGAACCTGCACTCCCGCTTGCGAACCACCCGCGAGCACAAGGTCCATCGCGCCGTCGTGATTCAAATCGAGCGCCGCGATCAGCGAGAAGTCTTCTGGAGCTTGCGTGCCAAATCCGCCGGGGCAGATCCCCGCCATCGCTCCACTGCTGCTCCCGCACGCAGGCGCCAGATAGGCCATCCCGCCGTTCGCGCCGCCGCTCCCATTGCTACTGCCGAGCATGACCATCAGGCTTCCGGTCTGGTCGACACCTATCAGGTCGGGAACGCCGTCTGAATTCATGTCGGCGATCGCAATCGCGCTGCCCGACCCGAAGAGCCCCGAGCCTTGCGACGCGGCGCCGAGCGGGACGGCAGTGAACGTATCGGTCGTGCCGGTCGTGCTGAACGTGACGGTCTGATTCGGGATCAGATTTCCGTTCGCGTCTCGCAACACAACGAGGGCAGTCGCCGTGCCGTTGACGGGAAGCGTACCGCCGGTTGACCAGAACAGCGAAGTCGTCGCGTTGGCCGGACCGGGGACGAAACGCGTGTCGCCAAACGCCCCGAGACCCGAGCCGTCCTGCGTCTGCACGAGGATCGTCACAGGCTCAGCCGCGGTGTCCGTCAGCGTGTCGACCAGCTGTCCGTCGACGTTCGTCGTCCCGGTCGTGCTCAAATCGCCACTCGAGCCGAATGCTCGGGGGCCCGATGCCCAGGTCTCGAGATGCACCGGAACGCCCGAAACCGCGTTTCCGTGGAGATCGAGAACCGTCACGGTAATCGTCGTCGCTGTGTCTCCGTCTGCCACAATCGAACTGGCGCTGGAGCTGAGGGACAAAGCGTACGCGCGCGGGAGGATCTTCACTGGGTTTGCAGTGAGCTGCGCAATCATCGGCACGAACGTCGAGTCGTTCGTGACCGAGAGGGAGAGATAGTCCGGCAGGCTGTTGTTCCAGTAGGTCGCGCGCGGCGTGTACGAGCCGATCAGGTTGCCGGCGGAGTCTGTCCTTGCCGTCGTCGTATAGCCGTCCTGCGCCGAGATGGTGACCTCCCGATCCGCGATCGGGTTGTCTTGCGCGTCGAGCAGATTGACGAAGTAGTTGACTGGCTGCCCGGGCGTCACATTTTGCGGCGACACTTCGAAGTCCGTATCCGAATCTTGGCCAAGCGGCGGGCCCGCCACAAACTGGGTCTCCGCAAAGGCGCACGTATCGTCGATGCAAGCCCGGACCAGTGCCGTCTGTGCAAACCACGACGAGAGCGCGGTCGAGAACCGGCCTGTCGCGTCGGTGTTGCCGGACGCCAGCGTGCCCCCCGTAGGTCCAATCGAACCCGCCGAGCCAGTAAGCGCGACGCCCCAGCCGAACATCGAGACAGTCTTTCCACTCAACGCACGACCATTCGCATCCACGAGGGTGGCAACCAATGTCGTGTTCGATTTCCCGTCCGCGATCACCGTGGCCTGGCTCGAGGTCAGCGTGAGCGTTGCCGGGGACGTCCCCGCCCCGAACGCGAACTCAACCCCGCGCGGTCCGACCACTGAAGGCGTGACGCTGATGTGGTCCTTGCTCAGCCAGTTCGACGAAACGGTCACTTCCACCGCGCCCGCACTGTCGGTCTTGGCTGCGATGCTCCCGCTCGTTGAGGTGATGGCAGCCGTGTTCGAGACGAGCATCGGGCTCGCGAACCCACCGTTGCCGTCCCCGAAGAAGATCGACGCACCGTTCGTGCTCGTGACAATCGCGTCGCCGACACCATCGCCGTCGAGGTCTGCGCTCGCGGTCGAGAAGGCCGACGGAGCGACGAGATCGCTGCTGAGCACAAGGCGCCGGCCGACCGCTGCGGTCGCCTCAGCACACTTCTTGCCGTCCGCTCCAGTGTTGGCCGCTCGGATCAGCCCACCCGTTCCGTCGCCCTGCAGCACCGTGATGTCGTTGTCCGCAAGATTCGCCGTGACGAGATCGACGAACGGGGTGGTTGCATCCGCGAAGGTCGCCATGGCGACAGGACCGACACCGACCGCGATCGACGTAACGCAGCTGCTTGCCACGAACTGCCCGCCCACCTTTTTCTGCGCCTGTGCATTGGATTTCCGGCACTGCTCGTTGACGTTCGAGAAGTTCCCGCTTCCGTTGCTGAACAGCAGGCTCAGGCTTCCAGGAGTCGGGTTCCCCTTGACAGAGCCGTCGTCACCGAGCACGGCGAGAGAGGGCGATATTGACTTGGACAGGTTGTTGACCCACGAGTTCACCACGCTGATGGCGACCGGGTGGATCGGGAGCGCTGTGCCGGTCTGCTGCGCCGGAATGAACTTGCCCGTGCCATCGCCGAACGCGACGGTGAGCATCGTGTCGCTCGTCGCCGCCCAGGCCAGGTCGAGGTTGCCGTCGCCATCGAAGTCGTCTGAGGCGATCGCGTAGCTGCCGCCGCCTGCGCTGCCCTTGAACAGATAGGTCGGAGCGGCATTGCCCTGCCCGACAAGCAGGCCATGCCCGAACGTGCCGTTTCCGTTGCCGAGCCACACCATCACGGCCGGCGTTGAGGTCGAGATCTGCTCTCCACCGACGGCCAGGTCGAGATATCCATCCGCATCGAAGTCGGTCAGCAGCAGAGACGTCGGACGGAAATCAGGAATCGTCAGAGCATCGACCGATGCAAGGAACGAGCGATCGGCGTTTCCTTGGAGGATCGAAACGGTCGCATTGGTCTTGTTTGCACCCACGCCCTGGGTGACGACGAGGAGGTCTTCGTAGTTGCCGAAGATCTGTCCTGACGTCATCACGAGCGGAGTACCGCTCAGGCGGGTGAGCTGTGGCGCCTGCAGTCCCATGTTACCGTCGTTGAGCAGAACCGAGACCCAGCCCTCGCCCTGCGCGTCGACGCCCGCGACTGCGACGTCGATGGACGGGACGGCCGACACGGCCTTCGCGCTGAGCGAGCTCAGATCCTTCTTGACGAGCGCGCCGATCTTCGCGGCGAACGAGCTGAACTTGCCCGCGAACGTGCCCGCCTTCGCGGTGAAGTTCTGCACCTTGGTCGCGAGCGCGCCCTTCTTCGCAGAATTCGCCTTCGCCTTCGCATGACGGACCGCCATGAGCGCGGTGGGCGCGGGCGCGATGATCTTGCTGGGGGCACCGAACCGATCCGAAACCATCGCCACCGGGGTCAAGCCCACGGGATAGAGCGTGGGCGCAGAGAACGTCCCGTCGCCATTCGCGTCCAGCATGATCCCGACGGAGTTCGTCGCGGAGTCCGCGACAACGATGTCTGCGTTGTCGTCCTGATCAAAGTCTCCCGAGGCGACCGCGACGGGAGCAGTGCGCTGGGCAAGCTCCGGCGGCGTCGAGAAAGCGCAGTACGGCGGCTGGACATTCAGCGTCGTCGAGACCGGCCCGCTGTAGGTCTGCGCAGTCACCGTCACCGTGCCCATCTGCAGCGGAGTGACGAAGCCAGAGATATGCCCGCTCGCGTCGCTCTGCGAGCCCTTGCTCGGGTCTCCGGCACCATCGCAGATGCCGCGGAACATGCCGGCCTGCTTGCCGCTCGAGTCGGTCGCGATGCAGGAGATCGCCACCCCCTGCAGCGGATTCCCGCAACCATCAAGCAGCGTCGCAGTGAGCTGCACGGCCTGCCCAAGCAGCGGCATCGTCGGGCTCGCCTTGAGCGTCAGCGAAGACGGCTCAATCGGCGCGACGAACTGCAGCGGCTGCGAAACCTCGAACAGCTCGTTGCTGCTGGCTCCCAACGCTGCGCCGATGATCCTGTCGGTCACATTCGAGAGGCATTGCGTGTTCTTGATGGTCGCCGAGAACTGGCCGTTGCGATCGACCAGACCCGTGGCGTCGATGAGCTTCGACTGATCATACAAATGCACGCGCGCGCTCTCGAGATTGCCGAGCGAATCGAGCATGCCATTGCCGTACTGGTCGACCGCTGTGAACGTCGCGGTCACCGTCTGGCCCTGCGTGGCATCCATCGCGCTGAGCGTAAGCGTCGAGTTCTTCGCGCTCGGCGCACCAGGAGCGAACTCGACCTTCGTCGAGACCTCGAAGCGCGGGTTCACACCGACCGGAACCGCCGGGGTGAAGAGCTTGGCAACCACCGTATGCTCGAGAACCTTCGTCGCCGCGAGCCGGCCGGACAGGATGCCCGTCGTCAGATCAGGCGTGGCCGTCTTCGCTTCCAGCTTGGTCGAGTTGTCGATCGAACTGTCGGACAGAGAGACGCGCGGCGTCATTCCGGCGAGCTTCTCCTGCCCCAGGTACTTCGACGCCACGAGGAAGTTGCAGTTCGCGTCCGCGACGAGAAGCTGCAGCCCCGCCTGATCGATCCCGTCCGCGACGATCGGCGTGGTGTCGCCCGTCTTGAGGTTGTTCCAGGCCAGCTTCGTGCAGCTCGGACTCGCTGGGCCTACCGTGAGGAACGTGACCGGGCTCTGCATCGAGAAGCCGTAGTCGCCGAGGCTGAGTCCGTTGCCCATCCAGCTCGCGGTGAGGTTCTGCGTGCCAGCGACGAGGCTCGCCATCTGCGTGTGGAACGTACCGGTCGCGTCGGTGGTCCCGACCGCTGCGCCGCCGATATCTCCGACGGAGAAGCGATTGGGCGAGCCGTTCAACATCGGCCCGCAGACCGCAGGCAGCTGGCTGCGGAAGCCGGTCGCGCAGAAGTTGTTGATCCCCGCGCCGCCACCGAGAAGATTCAGGTCCGACGTGATCTGGACGGTCTGATTCGGGACCGGATTTCCAGTTGCATCAGAGAGCTGAACGTAGAGGTCGACGAGCTGGATGCCATCGGCCAGTGCAAACTTATCCGCCGCCTTCACCGTGAACACAGTGCCGACGAGCCCGAGCCCCGGGAGGCCCGTGACGAACGTGACGGGCGCGACGCCCACGCCATGTCCATCCGATTGAACCTCGATCAGCTTGGCTTCGGCAGTCGTCGAGGCGAGGCAGAAGATGAAGTTGCCGTTCTTGTCCGTCTGACCTGACATGAAGCTGCCGAACACCTTCCGGCCGCAATCGCTCAGCACGTTGTTCGATCCGCTCGCTTCAATCTTGAGTTTTGCACTCCCGATCGGAAGTCCCATCGAGTCCGTCACGAGCGCCTCGGCGTAGGCCATCGCAATGCCATCGGCGCGGACTTCGTTGTGCTGGACCGTGACCGCGACATTGGCAACGTCGGAGATGGACACGATCGGATCCGGCCCGCCAACGACCGAGCCCTTCGCGAGCGTGAACGTAACGAGGGACTGCATCTGAAGCGCATTCTTCGTCTCAGCCACCTTGCCCCCGGCCAGCTGGGGACCAACCGACGCGTAGACCTGCTCAGATCCGGGCATCGTGGAGGCGAGCGTGGTGGTGAAGATTCCCGCGCTGTTGGTCTGGCCGGTGACCGCGCCGAAGACATCCGGGTTGCAGGTCGGATCGCCCATCTTGCAGACCTTGATCAAGTGCGATCTGCCGCCGTTGTTGTCGGACGCGAGCGAGACGGGGAAGTTGGGCAGCGGGTTGCCATCCTTATCGCCGGCAAAGACGAAGAGCGTCGTGGTCGTGACGCCATCGCCGGGCAGCGTGGACGGGCTGGCGGCGAAGAACGAGGTGCTGCTGTCGGGCGGCACACTCGAGTCGTAGAACTGCACCGTGAACGTCGGCGCGCCTGTCGTCACGTTGGCGCTCGAGACCGCGCCCAGCTTGGTCTCGGGCGTCGTCGACGAGAGCGCGACCGAAACGTTTCCAAATCCGTCCGTTGCGCACGTGATCGCGGAGGCAGGGAATACCGGGACGAAGCAGTTGGCGTTCTTGGATTGCAGCGTGTTGTTGCTGCCCGTCACCTTCACGGTGACGAGATCGCCCACGACCGGATTTCCGTCCTGGTCGGTCTCGCTCAGTGTCAGACCGGACGTCGCAACCCCGTCGGCTGCGACGTAGGTTCCATCTTGAACGAGCGTCAGCGTCGCGCTCTGGAGGAACGTCACGGTATTGGAAACCGAGTCGCCCTTCGTGTTGCAGCTCGCATCGCTGCAGAAGGTCGCGGTGATGACGTCAGGACCGGCCATCGTCGAGGAAAGCGTGGTGCTGAACAGGCCGTCCGCGTTGGTGTAGCCGCCCGCCGCGCCGAACTTGTCGTTCGCGCCAAACATTGACGAGAACGAGACGTACTGGTGACCGACTGGATTTCCCCACGTATCGCTCGCCCAGACGGTCAGCATCGTCTGCGCCGTGCCATTCCCCACCAGAGGGGTCAGGCTGACATCGAGCTCCGAGTTGTCTCCACTGGCCGCGCCAGAGATGAACGTGACGGGCACGAACGCATTCATGCCGCTGTTCTCATCGTTGGCAGTCACGAGCATCTCGCCGACGCTGCTCGAGTAGAGGCAGAGCGCGATGTGGCCGCCCAGGTCAGTGAGGACCTCCGGATTCGTGTTGAGGTTGTTTCCGTTGCAGTCGGTGAACGTCCAGCAGCCACTTCCATTCCCGGCGAACGAGAACAACTGCCCTGCGATCGGCGCGTTTGTCTTCGTCCCATCGGTGGCGGTGAGCGAGAGTGTCAGCAGCGTCTTGCCGTCGGCGATGACCGGCGCGCCCGCGGTGAAGACGATCTGCTCGGTCACTGCGGCGGCGTTGGACTCGAAATCAACACTCGTGTCGAGGAACTCGGGTGCATCGCCAATGATGATCGGATTCATCCCGTTGGGATTGTACGGCGCGGTGCCCAGCGCCGCGTAGACGGACTCTGCGCCAGGAACGGTCGAGGCGACCGTCGTGGTGAACGAGCCACGGCTGTCGGTCACGCCAGTGACGGCTCCGAAAATGTCCGGACCGCTGTTGTTCGAAACATCGCCGTTGTCCGACGAGAGCGTGATCGTCTGGCCCGCGACCGGGCTGCCGAAGCGGTCGAGAACGAGGAGATAGACGCTCGTCGTGGTCACGCCGTCATCCAACACTGGCTGCATGCTGGTGATGAACGTCGACTGGCGCGGGTCAGGCGTCTGCTCGCCGGGGGTCGGTGGGTAGAAGTCGAGTTCAACCGAGCGCCCGCCAACCGGGCCGCTCTGCGCGATGTAGCTGCCGGCAAACGCCGTCACCGTCTTCGTCTCAAAGACATCCGACGCGAGAGAAACCACGACCCGCCCGTTCGCGTTGGTCTGGCAGGTGATCGCGCCGCCAATGCCGATGTCGGAACTCGAGGAGTAGTTCGTGCAGGCGTTATTCGCGACGAGGAACGAGAAGAAGTCGTCGCTGCCGTCGGCCATGATGGTGACCGGCTGGTTCGAGAGCACGGCCTTGCTGAGCACGGACTTCGCCGTGATCGTCAGCGTCGCAGTCGAGATGCCATCCGCCGCGATGGACGTCTTGTCGGTTGTGATCGTGATCTGATCGTCGAGCGAGAAGAACACGTTCGTCGAGACCGCCGAGAGCGTCGTTGCGCACGTATTGTCCGTGCAGAAGAGCGCCTCGATGGTGTCGGTGCCGGGCGAGACCGACGCGAGGGTGGTCGTGAAGTGCCCATGCGCGTCCGTGTGGCCGCTCGCCGCGCCGAAGGTGTCAGCCCCGCCGCTGCGCGACGAGAGCGAGACGTAGAGGTTCGCGATCCCGTTGCCCTGCCCGTCGACCGCGCTCACGCGCAGCGTGGTGGTCGCGACACCATCCGCCGCCACAGTGGAAGGCGAGGCGGTCATGCTCGAGAACTCAGCGTCCGGAGCGCCCGCGGCGAACGGAATGTTCGCGGCGAGGCCATGACGGAGTGCCCATTCGAGTGCAGGAGTCGGCTGGACGCGAAGACTGACAGGCGGTGTCACGCGGTGCATCCCGCTGATCGTCGAGCGCAGCATCGTCTCCCAGTTCCACCCGGTGCCGTCTGCTTGATCTCTGATGAACGGCAGACTCGGCGAGAACGACGCCCATGCGTCCGCGCTGTCGGCGAGCGCCATCGGACCGTCCTCGAGCTGCTTATTGACGTAGTTACAGTTCTCGTCTGCCAGAATCAGATTGATCTGCGCCTGGCCAACGCCATCCGCGCTGATCGGCGTGTGGTCGCCAGTCTGGCTGTTGCTCCAGAGAATCTTCGAGCAGGTCTCGCTGGCCTTGAGATTTTGTGCAGAGAACGAGACGCCCCGCCCAGTGGAGAACCCAGTGGGCGCGAGCGCGAGCCCGCTGCTCAACCAGCTCGCCGTGACTTTTTGGTCACTCGCGACGATGCTGACCATCTGGGTCGCGAAGACGCCGGTCGAGTCGGTGCTGCCCAGGGCAGTGCCGCCGTTGTCGCCCACCGAGAAGCGGTTCGGATGACCAGCGAGCATCGGGCCGCAGACGTCCGGGAGCTGGCTGTGCAGTCCGGACGCGCAGAAGTTGTAGACCGCGTTGGTGTTGGTCATATCGAGGTCAGACGTGATCCCAACGGTCTGCCCCGCGACGCCATTGCCGTTGGAGTCCATGAGCTGCGCGATCAGCGGAATGGAATCGATGCCGTCAGCCAGCGCATCGCCCTTTCCAACGAGCAGGAACGACGCCATTTCGTCCGGCGCACCGGAGAGGAACGTCACACGGCCGACAACCTCCGCGTCGTTGGAGACGACGTCGATGAGCTTCGTCTCCGCCGTCCACGAAGAAAGGCAGAAGATGAACTGCCCGTTGCTGTCCGTGCTCTGGCTGATCGTGCTGCCATAGGTATTGCCGAGGCAGTCGCTGAACGTATTCTTCGACCCGGTCGACGCGATGTTGATCGGCCAGCCTCCGAGCGGAGTTGCATTCCCGTCGACAACCGTCACCTGGGCGTAGGCCATCGCGGTTCCGTCCGCGATCACCATGCTGTGTTGGAACGTGATCACAGCCTGGTCGAATCCGGTCGCGACGATCGGTGCGGGGCCAGGCGCGGGTGCACCCATCGGAACAGCGGAGAAGAAGACCTGCGCCGAGAGCGACGCGTTGCCAGGATTCAGGGTCGCGTAGATCGTTTCGCCACCGGTGGCCGTCGACGCGAGCGTGGTCGAGAAGATGCCCTGCGCGTCGGTCTCGCCGCCGGTCGCTCCGAAGATATCGGGGCCAGACGTCGTGAGGTCGCCGTTGTCTGACGAAAGCGAGACAACGACGCCCGCGAGAGGATTTCCGTTCTGGTCGCCCGCGTAGACAAACACCGTCGTGGTGGTCGTTCCATCGGCGGGCAGCGCCGACGGACTGACGATCATCACCGCCGACTTCGAATTGGGCTTCGCGTTCGGGTCGTAGAAGTCGACCGGGAAGTTCGGCCCCGTGGCCGGAACGTCGTCGCTCGAGACCGTGACCTGCTTCACCTCGGGCGTGCTCGACGAGAGGGAGATGCTGACCTGTCCTTTGTTGTCGGTCGTGCAGCTGATCGCCGAGGCCGGGAAGACCGGGACGTAGCAGTTGTTGCCCGACGAGAGTGTGTTGTTGCTGCCGCTGACCGCGATCGTGACCACATCACCAACGATCGGCGTGCCATCCTCCGCGGACTCGGAGATGTAGAGACTCCACGAAGACGAGTTGTCGGCCGCGATGAGCGGCACGGACTGGACGAAGACAAGCTGTGCGCTCGGCAGGAACGTCACGGTTGTCGTCACCGCGCCGGACTGCAACTTGCACGTCGAGTCAATGCAGAACGTGGCGGTGATCGTGTCGCACGCGGCCGCCTTCGAAGTGACCGTGGTGGTGAACAGACCGTCCGGATTGGTGTGGCCAGTCATCGCGCCGAACGAGTCGCTCGCGCCGCTCGTCGAGCTGAGCGAGACGAACTGGTTGCCGACCGGGTTGCCGAACTGATCGCTCGCCCAGACGGTGAGTGTGATCGCCGCAGTGCTGTTGGCGACTGCGACCGTTGGCGAGGGATCGATCGTGGACTTGTCGCTATTGGCCGGGCCAGAGATGAACGTGACGGGCGCGAATGCGCTCAAGCCGGTGTCGTCGTCCATTGCGGTGACGAGCATTTCGCCGACAGTGTCTGACACCAGGCAGATCGAAAGGTGCCCGCTGTCATCCGCATTCACAGATGGCGACGAGCCAAGACCGATGCCGTTGCAGTCCGTGAACTCCCACTTGCCGCTTCCATTCGCGCTGAAGTCAAACAGCGCGCCTGCGAGCGCTGAGTTCAACTTCGATCCATCGGTCGCGGCCAGAGAGAGCGTGAGCGTCGAGGTACCATCCGCGAGCACGGCCGGACCCGACGTCAATGTGACCTGCTCGGTCAGCGGCGCTATGTCCTCGAAGTCCACGTTGGTCCAGAGGAATACTTTCGCGACCTTGCAAGGCTGGCCCGGAGGACAAGCCGGATCTGCCAGCGTGGCGGAGATGCCGTCCATTCCCGTGCTGAACGAGGCGAGCGTTGTCGAGAAGACGCCGTTCGAATCGGTCGTCCCACTCGTGGTACCGAAGATATCCCGGCCGGAGCGAGTCGTGATGTCGCCGTTGTCTGAGCGAAGCCAGATCCCCTGCCCCGCGACCGGCATGCCGAACGAGTCGAGCACAAGCAGGTAGAGGGTCGCGGTTGAGGTTCCATCGGCGGCCACGGGAGAGAGGCTCGCGACGAAGGTCGATTGGTCGGAACTGGGCTGCTGGTGATTGGAGTCCTGCTTGTAGAAGACCAACTCGACGGACGGACCGCTCGGCATCTCAGTCTGCGCAGCGTAAGCACCCACGAACGCCGTGACCGTCTTCGTCTCCTCGACATCCGACGCGAGCGAGACGACGATCTGCCCGTTCGAGTTCGTCTGGCAGGTGATCGCCGCGACAGTGTTGGTCGAGTAGTTCGTGCACGAATTGTCCGAGGCGAGGAACGAGAAGTAGTCGTCGTTCCCGCTCGCGTAGACCGTGACGGGCTGGTTCGCGAGCCGGGCCTTCGAGAGCAGCGACGTCACGGTGATCGTCAACGTCGCGGCCGTCGTGCCGTCGTCGATGATCGCGTGCTTGTCGGTGGCGATGGTGACCTGGTCGTTCGGCGTGAAGAGCATCGTCGTCGAGACCTGCGTGATGATCTCGCCGCAGCTCGAATCGGTGCAGAAGATCGCCTCGATCGCATCGGTGCCGACGATCTTGGACGCGAGCGTCGTCGTGAGATTTCCCTTGCTGTCGGTGAGGCCGCTCGTCTTGCCGAAGGTGTCGGCAGCGACGGTGCCGTTGCGCGACCTGAGCGAGACGTACTGGCCAGCGACCGGGTTGCCGAAGCTGTCGATCGCGGAGACAAGCAGCGTGGTCTTCGAGAGGCCATCAGCGAGGACGCTCCTGGGCGAGGCGGTGATGCTCGAGAAGTTCGCGTCAGGCGCGCCCGCAACGAACGGAACGTTGGCGGAGAGCGTGAACGAGGCCCACGCCTCCTCCTTCAGGCACTTCGACGGCCCGATCGGGCAGCCACCGACCTCTGCGGTCACCTCGTGCGTTCCAATGACGGTCGAGTTGAGCAGTGAGCCCATGACGCCGCTGTCGTCCGTCGAGTCGAACGAACCGCTGAACGTCGCCCAGATGTCCGCGCCATCGCTCATCACGATGGGCGCGCCAGGGGCGAAGTTGCAGTTCTCGTCGCCCACCAACATCGTCAACTGCGCCTGGTGCGAACTAGCAGGAATGGGCGTGCTGTTGCCCGTGCTGTAGTTGCTCCACGTCATGGCGGAGCAGGCCTGGCTGGGCGTCTGCGCCACGAAGGTGATGTCCTTCGACGAGTTCATCACCAGGCCGCTGCTCATCACGTGGGCGCTGAGCGACTGGCTACCAGCGATGATGCTGGAGACGGCTGTTGTGAAGATGCCGAACGCATTGGTCGTGCCCAGCGCGGCGCCGCCCCCCATGTCTCCGACCGAGAACTTGTCATAGCCGCCGTTGTTCACGATGTTCGTCAGCGTCGTGCAAGCCGCCGTGAACAGGCTCTTGTTGTCTCCAGCGCAGAAGTTGTTCGTGACGTCGAGATTGCCGCCGACGATCACGAGCTGGTTGGGAACCGGGTTTCCGTTCGCGTCGAGGAGCTGAACCTCGAGCTGATATCCGTCATTGGCGTCCGCCTTGCCATCAGCGAGAAGCGGAGGATTCATGCCCTTGGGCGGCGTCCAGGTGAATGTGGACTTCGACACGTCGGCCGGTCCCGCAACGAACGTGACGATCGCGAATCCGACGGTACCGCGCTGCTCGACACGAATGAGTTTCGCCTCTGCGGTGTTCGACGCGACGCAAACAGCGGCGGTTCCCTGTGCGTTCGTCGTCAGCGTGACGGCACCCAACACCTCCGAGTAGGTGTTCCCACTGCAATCGGTGAAGTGGCTTCCAAACCCCGACGCGCTGAAGGAGATCTCCTGGGCGTCCAACGGGTTGCCCTTGGTATCGGTCAAGGTCGCCGTCACCGTCGCCGTGGAAATTCCATCGGCCATCACCGTCGTCGGAGCCGCGACGACCGAGATCTCGTCAGGCTGAAACCCTGTACCTGTTGCACCAGTGCTGCCCGTCGCTCCGTTGCTGCCCGTGACTCCTGTGGCACCCGTTGCTCCTGTGGCGCCCGTTGCTCCTGTGGCGCCCGTTGCTCCTGTGGCACCCGTTGCTCCAGTGGCACCCGTTGCTCCAGTGGCACCCGTTGCTCCAGTGGCACCCGTTGCTCCAGTGTTCCCTGTCGCGCCGGTGCTGCCAGTCGCGCCAGTGCCGCCAGTCGCGCCAGTGCCGCCAGTCGCGCCCGTGCTGCCAGTTGCGCCAGTGCTGCCAGTCGCGCCAGTGCTCCCAGTTGCGCCCGTGCTGCCAGTCGCGCCGGTGCTCCCAGTTGCGCCCGTGCTGCCAGTTGCGCCGGTGCTCCCAGTCGCGCCTGTGCTTCCAGTCGCGCCCGTGCTGCCAGTTGCGCCTGTGCTGCCAGTCGCGCCGGTGCTGCCCGTCGCGCCCGTGCTGCCAGTCGCGCCGGTGCTGCCAGTCGCGCCAGTGCTGCCAGTCGCGC
>CAIWCD010000030.1 GCA_903911145.1 uncultured delta proteobacterium
AGCCGGGTCGCCCGTCTCATCCGCCAGCGCTCTCGAGCCTCGGCGCGCTGGCTACGCGAGGCTACTTTTCCGCCGCCGCGCCGCGTGTCACCCCGCGCTCAGGATGATCGCTCCGCCGCGGTTTGCGATGATCGCTTCCACTGGTATCGCGCGGGAAAGACCATCGACGGCAAACACACGCCGTATATGAGCTTCAGCACCGGGTTTCGGAATACGAATTACAACCGGGACGGCTCTGACGCCGGTGCGGTTGTCTACGCGCTGAAGTCGTTTCCCATGAACGTCTTTGTAACCCCTGAGATCATGAGATGGGCAGTCGACTGCGTTCGCGCCGCGCGCGACGAGGTGGAGGCAGAAGATCGGACCGGCCGAGCTTCGCCTGCACCCGAAATGCACGCCGCTCGAGCCGCTATAGGAGCTGTTTGATCACCAGCGACGCAGAGACAGCCTGATTCCCTCCCGCAACGGGAGTCGGCGTCAGTGCGACGCTGTTCCCGGTTGGATTGCGGACGCTCAAAAGCGCATTGGGCGAGCTGGTCGTGATCAATACCCGATTCACGATCTGGCTCGCGCCCGTGGCTCGCCCGGCAAGCGTGTCTGGCAGTTCGACCGCGCCGGAGCCGCTGTCGAGGCCAAGCACCAGCTGCCCGGGTTCTCCAATGCTCACCTGCCACGAGACTTCATAGACGCCGACGAGCGGAAGGATGAACGCGCTGGCGCTGGATCGATAGATTCCGTTGGCTGCACCGTCCTGTGGAAACTCCACGGCTGTCGCCGGGGCAATCGTCGCGGAGTTGTCGGGCGGCATCAGGGCGAAGAAATATCCAAACGAGAGAATCGCAGCCTGCGGACCCTCAACTCCTTGAGACCCTGTCGCGCCCGTTGATCCAGCAACTCCCGTTAACCCGGTGGGCCCAGTGAGCCCGGTAACTCCCGTTAACCCGGTGAGCCCAGTGAGCCCGGTAACTCCCGTTAACCCGGTTGGCCCCGCTGCGCCTTCCGGCCCGGCGAGTCCCGTCGCACCCTGGACGCCCATCTCGCCGAGGATTCCGGGCGCTCCATCCAGTCCGGTCGCGCCAGTCAGACCGTTGCAGACATAGTCAATACCCGCTGCCGAGGCATATCCAACCCCGCCATTTGCGCAGATCCCTCCTGCGAGTTCGGGTATGGCGACGACCGATTGTCCATTGAGCCCCGGAGCTCCGGCGTTCCCGTTGGCGCCGGTATGTCCAGTCGAGCCAATCAGACCGATTGGTCCAGTCGCGCCAGTTGTGCCGGCCGGTCCCATCAACCCGATTGGCCCAACCTCGCCTGTGGGTCCGAAGCTTCCCGGACTGCCTGCCGCTCCCTCGCTGCCTGTGGCACCGGTGGCGCCAGTGAGTCCGATGGCACCATCAAATCCAGCGAGGCCATTAGAACCAGAAAAGCCGATCTCTCCGCGTTCGCCTGTCACCCCGGCCAGACCCGGCGCGCCGTCGCATACATAGTCGTTGCCAGAGGCGGACACATATCGAATGCCACCTGCCATGCAGTTCGGTCCGACGGGCTCTGCGAACGCCACGACCGACTGCCCAGCGGTTCCATTCGACCCGGGGCTGCCATTCACTCCCATCAGGCCAGTGTCTCCCTGGCTCCCGGTTGCTCCCTGAATACCCGAGGCACCAGTGGCGCCGGTCGCTCCAATCGAGCCGGGTGCTCCAATCGAGCCCGGTGAACCGGCGGTTCCGGTTGCACCATGGAGTCCGGAGGGGCCGAGCTCTCCGGTGGGGCCGATTGGACCTGCCGCGCCAGTCCCGCCATTGGCGCCTGTTGCGCCGGTGGACCCCGTTGCGCCATTCAACCCGATTGCGCCATCAGAGCCATTTGCGCCGTCATGCCCGGTTACGCCATTGGCGCCGGTTGCCCCGTTAGAACCTGTTGCGCCAATCGCTCCCGTTATCCCCTTTAATCCCGATGCGCCGGTTGACCCGATGACACCTGTGGCACCGGTTGCGCCGAGAGCGCCAGGTGCGCCGCCGATACCCGTTGCTCCTTGCGTGCCGGGATATCCAGGTAGGCCAATCGAGCCCGCCGCCCCTGACGCGCCGGTGACGCCATTGCAGAGATAGTCAACGCCGGTGATCGATGTGTATGCAATTCCACCGGCAAGGCAGTTCGCGCCAGGCGGCTCGATTGCGCCGAAAACCGACTGTCCCGGAGAGCCCGCGGCTCCATCGACGCCCGCCAATCCGACCGCTCCGGTCGCGCCGACCACTCCGACGAGCCCCGGTTGGCCGGCTGCTCCAGTTGCTCCGGTCACGCCCTGTCGCTCACTTGCCTGGCCGCATGCACAAAAGAGCAGGATCAATCCGACGCTGATCGGCTTCATGGCTCGTCTTTCCCGACGACGCGCGCATTGCACCAATCTGGTGCGTGCACCGTCATGGTCCGAACAGCTCCTGCATGCGCCGCGCCGTCCTACGCCTCCGCGCGCCCTCCATCCGCTGCGTCGAGGGCCGCGTTGAGCGCCTCCATGAATTCATTCACGCGAATCGGCTTGGTGATGTACCGGAGAAATCCTGCCTTCAGCCCTTTGGAAACATCGCGCTCCATCGCGTTGGCGCTCAGCGCGATCACGGGGATGCGCGCGGTGGAGAGATGCGAGCGAAGCCGTCGGAGGGATTCAAATCCATTGATTCCGGGCACGTTGATATCCATCAGGATGACGTCGGGCAACGTCGCGCGGGCGATCTCCACGCCCGAGAGCCCATTGGTTGCGGTCAGGAGATGAATATCGGGTTGGCGCGCGACGATCTGCGCGATCAACTTCATATTGGCCGGATTATCCTCAACGTAGAGGAGCGTGTGCTTCCGCTCAATGGTGCGCGGCGCGGCTCCATGCGTGGTAAGCGGATCCGTCGCTGCGGTCACGAGGTGAGGCTCGGCAACCGTGATCAGCTCAAACCAGAAAGTACTGCCCAGCCCAACAGTACTCTCCACTCCAATCGAGCCACCCATCAGCTCAACGAGCTGCTTCGACACCACCAGACCAATTCCTGTGCCCTCTTCGCCGCCACCCTCCTGGCCGAGGCGATTAAATGGCTGGAAGAGCTGCCGCAGCTGATCCGGAGCCAATCCCGCTCCCGTGTCCTTGATGCTCACGCGCGTGCGGCCGGGCACACTTTCGGCGCAGTCGACGGTTACCGTTCCCTTGGCGACGTTGTATTTAATCGCGTTGGAGAGAAGGTTGATTAATACCTGCTTCAAGCGCATCCGGTCGGCGCTGACAAAGCGCGCAGGCGAAATCGACGGGAAGATCAGCGTGACCCCGTGCTGCTGCGCCTGTGGTTCGATCATCCCCTGGCATTCGACGAGCACCTCGGCCAACGACACCGGCTCCTCCGAGAGCGGCACTTGCCGCGACTCGATCTTCGCCAGATCGAGAACCTCGTTGATCAGCGCGAGCAGGTGCCATCCCGCGAGGAGAATCTGCGCAATGCTGGTCGCCTGGATCCCGGTCGGCGGAGGAGTTTCAGACTCAAGGAGTTGGGCGAATCCAAGAATGGCATTCAGCGGTGTTCTCAGTTCGTGACTCATGGCCGAGAGAAAATCCGACTTCGCGAGGTTCGCCTGATCGGCGCTCGAACGGGCGTTCTCCAGTTCCGTATTCTTCTCGAGCAGCACACGCTCGAGCGCCGCGCGTTCGTCCTCCATCTGCTTGCGCGCGGTAATGTCGCGAAAGACGCCAGTCAGATATCGCTCGCCGTTCAATGACATCTCGCTGAGTGCAAACTCAAGCGGGAAGCGGCTTCCGTTACTGCGCACGCCTGAAACCGTTGACGCCCCCATGCGCGGACCGGCGATGCGCCTGTCGAGAAAGCCGCTTTTCTCATACTGGGCAAGCTCTGGAATCAGAGTGCTGATGCTCCGGCCCACAAGCTCCGCGGCGGAATAGCCGAATAGCTTCTGCGCAGCGGGATTCACCGATTCAATCATCCCTCCAGAGGCGTGCAAGGTCATGATTCCATCGGCCACGGAATCGAGAATGGTCTGGAGCAGCGCAGCGCCGTCGTGCAGTGCACGCTGCGCGGCGTACT
Organism: uncultured delta proteobacterium; assembly: GCA_903911145.1. Lineage (GTDB taxonomy): Bacteria > Myxococcota > Myxococcia > Myxococcales > 40CM-4-68-19 > CAIWCD01. The sequence goes on from CAIWCD010000030.1 coordinate 4,077, forward strand.
CTGCGCTGACATCCCGAAACACCAGAACCGCGCCCACCACGGCCCCGCTGCGATCACGAATCGGCGCACAGCTATCCGCGATCGCCCGTTCAGCGCCATCCCGCGCAATCAGAACGGTATGGTTCTCCATTCCTTGAATGGTCCCGCACGCGAGCGTCGCGGTGATCGGAATCGCACACGGGCGGCGGGTAGTCTGGTTGATCAACCGGAGGATCTCCTCCATCGGCCTGCCTGTCGCCGCCGACTGGGTCCAACCGGTCAGGCGCTCGGCGACGGGATTCAACATCGTCACCCGGCCGGTCGCGTCGGTGGTGAGCACCGCGTCGCCAATCGATGAGAGCGTGACGCCGAGCCGCTCCTCGCTGCCTTGCAGCTCGGTGTGGACTTCCGTCAGCTTGCGGTTCGCCTCGCTCTGCTCCTCGAGCCGGGCCTGCGTATTGCGGTGCGTGGCGGCCGCCAGAGCGGATTGAGCCTGCCGCTGGAGCAGCGCGGCAAACCAGAGCGCGAGCAGCAGTCCGCAGAGGCTGGCGAAGACAATCATGCTGAAGAGGCGGTGCATATCGGACTGGAAATTACGTTCGTGCTGCAGGAGATCGGCCTGCTCGAGCGCAACCATCGCAGCGACCTCGACACGAATTAAATCCATCTGGTGTTTACCTACGCCGCTCGACACCCGAGCAATGACCTCCGGGAGATGATTGGCGCGGCGCAAGGCGATGACTTGCGCCAACTCGGCCAGCTTCTCACGGACCAGCGGCGCAATCACCTCGAGGTGCGCGCGCGCGCTCCCTGGGCCGACCAGCGTTGATAACTGCTCTTCGTCGTCAGCGATGCGATCGCGCACAGCCAGGTAGGGCTCGAGAAAAGCTTCGTCTCCCGTCAGGCTGTACCCGCGTTGGCCGGTCTCTGCGTCCTTTAATGAAGAGAGAAGCGCCTCGGTTCCGCTGATGACGAGGCTCGAGTGCTGGCGCGCCTGCGCCGTCTGCTCGATCTGCCGGAATGCCCAGAACGACGTAGCCACGCCAATCCCGAGCACGAGCGTGGCGCCGAGGACTGAACCAACCACCCGAGTTGTCATATGCAAGGCAATCACCGCGGCGAGATGTGGGGCATTAAGGATGCGTAAAAATCAACTGGATCAACTGGTAGGTAATCGCGGGAGAGCCGTTGTTGATGATGATGATGTTGCGGGTCTGGGGCCTGGAAACGCTGATGCCCATCAGCCCCAGGTCGCGGGTTGCGATGGACTGTGAAGACCCTCGGAGCGCGACATGTTTCTTCGCTGGATCATTGAACGACGCGTCGACGGTCGCGAACGTCGGCGGGGTTCCGAGCGTGTCGAGGTCGATGACGTACTGGATGCCGGCGACAGTTCCCTGCGTGAGCTGGATCGTTCCGTTGGTCAGCCAGATGACGTTCCGCGAGGTGACGCGGACGTCTACCTTGGCCAGCGATACGGATTCATTCGGGGCCGGAATGACCAACGCGGACGGGGTGGACGCGGAGACAGCGTAGCTGGTGACGACCGTGACTGACGTGGCGTTGATATCGTCGGAATAGGCCATCTGAACGGTGAAATCGGTGTTGAATGAGAGGTCCGGCTGCACGTGAAAGTTCGCGTAGAACTGCGTGCCGCCCGCTCCGTTCAAACGGAACGCGACGCCGGTTGCGGCAAATGGCACATCGAGGGGAAAGGGGACGACAGGAGAGTAGGAGACTGTCGCTGTCGGAGTGCCGGCCTTGATGAGTGTCACCGCGAGCGCGCAGTTCGCGTCACTGGAAACAACGGAAAGCTGCGTCTCGCCGACGACGAACTTGTATCCGTTGAGTGCGATCGCCCAGGATCCGCTGCGCGCAAGGCATTGGGCTCCATAGGTACCTTCAATGGCCATCACCGTCGTGGACGAGATCAGCGCCGATTGGAGATCGATCAGTTCCGCGTCTGCGCGAACGCTGTCGGGCGTATTTTGACCCGAGCCGCAGGCGGCGAATGCCAGTACGACCATCAACAGGCGTCCAGCGCTGGGTTCCTGCAGTGCGAGCATTCCAGGCTCCGGTCAGAAGTCACGCACGTCGAACGTGCGCGAGTGTTCGTATGCCGTCGATGGTCGGCGGACCCGATCTCGTGAGCTGACCGGCAAGCTGCTGTTGCGTGGATACGCATCCAACGTGCCACCGCGGATCGAGGCGGCGCGCGCGCGGGGAGCTGCTCACGGGTGTTCGCAGCCACATCGTCAAACGTTCGCGATACGTCCCGTGGCGGCTAAATCAGGGTTCGTCGCATCAATGTCTGGCGCGCGCCGATCGCGGCTGCTGCTCGGCATCTATGCTTCATCCGGGCGCGTGGCGCGAACGATGCACACGGGCGTTGCTCCATCAACAGCCGACAGGCCAACCGGGAGCGAAAGATGAACACGAACCGAGAACTGAAGTGTGGAGCCATCGCGGGTGCAGTTGCGTGCCTGCTTCTGTCGTCATTCTCATTCACCGCGTGCGGAGGCGATAGCAACGAGACACACGTATCCGGCAGCCTCAAGCTCGTGGATCGCAGTGCGGTGGTAATAGCATCATGGCAATTGAAGGCACCTATGGCGGCAGTTGCACGGCCCGTGCGGGGAATTGGGCGGTCGCGCTGAACGGATATCAACTGATCGCCGGGGAGACTGCGCTCACCGTGGTGCAGAACGATCCGAACTGCACGCTCTCCGTGACGATGGTGAAGGCCGGGGCGGTCGGCTCTCCGCTGACATATCAACCGGTGACTCCGTTTCAACTCGCTGCGAACTATGCCGTGCTCGGCGTTGCATTTCTCCAGAACGGCGTGGGCGCAACCCAGTTCTATGCGAACTTCGAGATGACTCCTGACCTCTCGTATGCCAACAATTTCGTGATCCAGATGGTCTATTCAGACCTGCTCTCGCAGACGAATCTGAGCACCAACGCGACCTATCAAGTGGTGGTTGCGACGGCCACGGCCGGGGTGGTGCCCGCACCGAACGCAACGATGTCACTGGCGGCGCTTGTGGTGACCGTGGACGCGCACAACATCGTCAAGACCGCGACCGGTACGATCGCGCTGACCGAGGGCACGGTTCCCGGTGTCGCTTATGTCATTGACCTCGACACGGTCGGGTTGACGCCGACCTATGCAGCCATTGATACCGTGTTCAACAGCGGGACGGGCACGCACGTCGCGATCGCAGGCAACTCCCAGAACATCCAGGCCGCGGAACTGAACCTGATTGGAGTTGATCTGACGACGGCGAAGCGCCGCAACGTGATCCTCGACAGCGTGGCGAACGGGATCAAGTCGTACCAGCTGTTTCAAATCACGATTAATCATCCGTAGCGAACGGTCGCAACCGGGATCGCCTCTCAAGGGATCCCGGCGGCGCCCAGCGATCGCGCGCGGCGTTGAACGCGCCAGGGATGCAAACGCGAATCACGGGTGGGTCTTGCGCTGCGCCGCATTGTGACGCGATAGTTTGTCTTCGCCCATCACGCCGTCGTGCGGAGACCTCAATGCAGCTCAAGCTCGTATCTTTTGTCTGTCTGATGATTGGCGCTGCTGCATGCAGCAATGGCAGCGGCCGGACAAATACCGTCGTCGGGCCGGCCGGAGCGACTGGTGCAACGGGCGCAACCGGGGCAACGGGAGCCAATGCAGCCACGGGCGCGACGGGTGATACCGGCAATACCGGCGCGACGGGCGCGACAGGTGATACCGGCGCGACGGGCGCCGATGGCGCGACGGGGGCGACTGGCGATACCGGCGCGACTGGTGCGACGGGTGATACCGGTGCGACGGGCACGACGGGCAATACTGGCGATAACGGCGCAACGGGTACAACGGGAAATACCGGCGCGACGGGCGCGGCGGGTGCGACTGGCGTGGGAGGTTCGACGGGCGCGACTGGACATACGGGCGCAACTGGAGCGACGGGAAGCAACGGCGCGACAGGCGGCACCGGAATCAGCGGCGGCACAGGCGCGACGGGCGCGACGGGCGCAACTGGAGCGACGGGAAGCAACGGCGCGACTGGCGCGACAGGGGCAAACGGCATCACGGGCGCGACGGGTGCAACGGGCGCGACAGGAAGCAACGGCAGCAACGGAGCCACCGGAAGCAACGGCGCAACGGGCGCGACGGGCAGCACCGGCGTTGCGGGGGCGACCGGGCGCACGGGAGCGACCGGTAGCACCGGCATTACCGGCGCCACGGGGGCAACCGGTACCAACGGCACCAATGGCGCCACCGGAAGCACGGGAGCCACCGGGAGCACGGGTGCGGTTGGAAGCACAGGCGCAACAGGAACCGGCGGCGCGACGGGCAGCACAGGCGCTGCGTCGAGCATTACCTGGAGCATCGTCACCAGCGCGACGGCAGCGCTGCCGAACAATGGCTATTTCGTCAATGGCGCGACGTCGTCGAAGATTACGCTGCCCGCGACCGGATCTCTGACGGCCGGCCAGGAGGTCGATATCATCGGCCTCGGCGCCGGCGGTTTCAGCGTCGCGGCCAACGCCGGCGAGACGATTCAATTCTCGACCGCGGATATCACCTCATATCATTGGTATAATCGCACGACGGGGACGGGCGCGACGACCCACGATTGGTTCTCGATCGCGTCGGACGCAAGCGGGCAGAATCTCATCGCGGGGATCGACCAGCCTGGCGATCTCTGGACATCGACCAATGGCGGCGCGACCTGGGTGAATCGAACGACAGGGACCGGTATGTCGGGATTGGACTGGTATGGAGGCGTCGCATCCGACGCATCGGGCGCCCACCTGTTCGCCGCCGAACAGACGACCGGCTCTATCTGGGTATCGAATAATGGTGGTTTGAGCTGGGTCAAAGTGACGAGCGCGGGCAGCCATCCCTGGTCCTCCGTTGCCTCGGATGCGACTGGCCAATATGTGGTTGCAACGGTTGCGACGGCAGGAGGCGGGATCTGGACCTCGAGCGACTTTGGCTCGACCTGGACCAACCGAACGGCTGGAGGCCCGGCAGCGACAAAGTATTGGGGTCAGGTCGCCTCTGATGCCACGGGTATTCATCTGGTCGCCGCGGTGGTGGACATGGCCACCAATTTCCCGGCGGGAGACCTCTGGGTCTCGAGCAACTCAGGAGTGACCTGGACACTCGCCTACCCGGGAACATCCGTCGGCATCCCGGCTTCCTACCCGAGCTCCGGAGCGCACGTCGCATCCAATTTCGATGGCACCAATCTGGTCGCGACGATGGCTCTCGGGGATATCTGGACATCCTCCAACGCGGGGGGAACGTGGGTGAATCGAACCACCGGAACCGCTGCGTCGGGACTGAATTGGACTTCGCTCTCGTCGAATGCCGCCGGAACCAACCTGTACGCCACTGCAATGGGCAGCGGCGTCTGGGCCTCGATGGACTCTGGAGCGACCTGGAGCAACCTCATGCTGGGAACCGCCGAGGCAAGCCAGCTCTGGTACAGCGTCGCTTCCGACTCATCCGGCGTACATCATGTGGCCGGGGCCTACGGAGCAGATATCTGGACCGACGGTGACGGCGTGACCACGCTGATTACCGGGCAGCAGAGCGCGAGTCTGCGATTGGTCTATGCCGGCTCGGGTATCTTCTATGTCTCGCCCGCTTCCGGCGCGCTGATCGCTTATTAAGGCCCGCCAATGAGATCATTAATCGCCATCTTTTCGTTGGCGCTGGTGGCCGCCGGCTGCAACAGCGATAGTCTGACTTCGTCGCATATCTTTGGACCGGACGGCGCGACGGGCGCCACAGGTGCAATCGGCGCAACCGGAGCGACGAGCGCGACCGGAGCAATGGGAGCCACAGGCGCGACGGGCGCGACTGGCTCTGCGGGAGCGAGCGGCATCGCTGGCGTCGACGGCACGACGGGCGCGACGGGAGCAGTCGGCAATTCGGGAAATACCGGCGCAAATGGAATGACGGGTGATACCGGCGCAACAGGCGTTGGCGGCGTCACTGGCGGCGTCGGCGCGACGGGAAATGTTGGCGCGAACGGCGCGACTGGAGCCACCGGCGCAACTGGCACGAGCGGGGCCAGCGGCGTTACGGGCGGGCCAGGCGTGACCGGAGCGACCGGTGCCACTGGAGCCACCGGAGCATCGGGAAATGCCGGAGCAACCGGCGCGACGGGCGCGCATGGATCCACGGGCGCAACCGGTGTCGTCGGGGCGACCGGTACAACAGGGCATGCAGGCGCCACCGGTGCGACGGGAACGAATGGCGCGACGGGAGCCACCGGAGCTGGCGGTGCAAGCGGTTCAACCGGTAGCGGTGGCGCAGCGGGCGCAACGGGCGCGACCGGCGCGACGGGATCGACAGGCATTGCTGGTGCAACGGGCGCAACCGGCAACAACGGAAGCAACGGCGTGAGCGGAACGACCGGACATATCGGAACGACAGGGGCAACCGGCGCAACCGGAGCAACGGGCGCAACCGGCGCGACCGGACCGACAGGACAGATCATCTGGCAGACGATTACGACCTCGACGACGGCGCTGCCCAACTATGGATATATCGTCAATGCGGCCGCGCTCACGGACGGCGGACCTGCTGCGACGGTTACTCTGCCCGCAACCGCGTCATTAACGGTCGGGCAGGAGGTTGATATTGTCGGCGAGGGGAGCGGCGGATTCGCCGTCGCTGCCAATAGCGGGCAGTCGATTCAATTCTCCTCGAACGATATCCTCTCCGATCACTGGTATGACCGGACCCTCGGTACGAGCGCGTCCGGTCATCCCTGGTATGCGCTCTCCTCCGACTCCAGTGGGCAGTATCTCGGCGCCGTTGCCCAGGGCGGCGATCTCTGGACCTCGGCCAATGCAGGCGCCACCTGGATCAACCGGACCACGGGTACGTCACAGAGCGGCTTGATGTGGTCGACCATCGCTTCGGACTCCACGGGCGCCTATCTCGCTGCGGGCCTCTTTTCCGGAACGGGAGATATCTGGACTTCGAATAACGGCGGCGAGAGCTGGGTGAATCGGACCACGGGCCACGCGGCCTCCGGAAAAAGCTGGTCGGCGATTGCGTCGGATGCGACCGGCCAGAAGCTCGTCGCGGTCGCCTGGGCCGGTGATATCTGGACGTCGAGTGACTATGGTGCGAACTGGATCAATCGGACGACGGCGACAGTGGCTTCAGGCAAGCATTGGTCGAACGTCGCCTCCGACGCGAGCGGCGTTCATCTCGTTGCCGTCGTTGCCGACACGAAAGCGAATTTCCCCGCAGGGGATATCTGGACCTCGAGCAACTCCGGCGCGACCTGGGCCCCTGCGACTGCAGGCTCAACTGCGGGAGGCTCATCGTGCGGGAAGCTCTGTGCGGTGGTGACGTCGAATTTCGACGGAAATATCCTCGTCGCTGCGACCGAGGGCAGCGATCTCTGGGTATCTCATGACGCAGGCGGCACCTGGGTGAACAGCACCGCGGGCACGGCCGCTTCGGGATTGAGCTGGTTCTCGCTCGCGTCAAATGCCGGCGGCGATATCCTCTACGCCGCCTCATATGCAGGCGGAATCTGGAGATCCCTCGACAGTGGTGCGACGTGGCTCAATATCACCGCGGGTACGCCAGCGGCCGGCCTGACCTGGTTTGCCATTGCCTCCGATTCGGCGGGCATTCACCACGTTGCGGGCTCATATGGCTCGGATATCTGGACCGACGGAGCGCTCACCAGCGCGCTGCTCGTCGCAAAGCAGAGTGCGACGCTCCACCTCATATACGGCGGAAGCGGAATCTTCTATGCCTTCTATGTAGCGGGTAATATCGTTGCCTATTGAGAAACAGAGCTGGGTAGCGCAGGTGGCGCCCTTGGGGGGGAGCGATGAACGACAAGGTTGAATCCGCGCAGCGTGCGGCGGATGCTGTCGCGGGGAAGAAGGCGCGAATTCTGCTCGCCGAGGACAATCTGTTCAACCAACAAGTCGCGCTCGGTGCGCTCGATAGCTCCCGATATACCGTTGATATGGTCGATGACGGCAACGCGGTCCTGGGCGCTCTGGAGCGGACCCATTACGATCTGATTCTGATGGACTGCATGATGCCGGGACTCGATGGATACCAGACCACGCGACTGATTCGTTCGAGCAAGGCACTCGGTGCGATGAGTGCGATCCCGATCGTTGCGCTGACGGCCAATGGATCCAAAGAGGCGCGCCAGCGATGCAGTGAGGCCGGGATGAATAACTTCATCGCCAAGCCAATCGATTTCGAGCTGCTCGTTGCGACGGTCGAGAAGTGGCTGGCCGCGCCGAGGCCGGTAGGTGGTTGAGACACTGCGTTCAACGCACCTGCGGTGTCTGGCAGGTGCTTACTTGGCGCGGATTGTTGACTTCCCGTCGAATTAAACGAGCCATTACGCAATTGCGCCGGTGTTCTGTTGATTAAAACACATTAGAATCGTCTGGCGTCGCCGCGCGCTGCGACCGGCCGGGTTTTCTGAACAGCCAGATGCCAACGGCGATTAACAAGAGCATATAGTGCTTACTCATGGCCTCGCGGCGCGGTTCGACAACCGATCGATGGCGCATGGCCACGCACGCATGGCTGGGCTTCTGCGCGCTGTTGTTGCCCGGACTGTTGTCAGGCTGCTCGTCGTCGAAGATCGATCCGCGCGGCACCTGGCAGCGCCAGCAGGCAATCTTTGCTTGCGACTGGGAGGGTGGGCGCAACATCGGGCGGATGACATTCGGGAGCGATGGTTCATTCTCCGAGAAGGCCCGGTTTGACTGGACGGACCGCACCTTCCTGACGAGCGCGAGCGGGCGCTGGTCAATGGACGGCGACCACCTGACCATCACGCTCAAACAGATCTCGGGTCGCGACGAGGTTGCTCCCGACAGCGAGCATCTTCAGCTCATCTTCAAGGCGGCCTATCGAGACAAGATGCTCGCCCTCACGCTGCTCACCGCCGTGCACGATGAGGCAAGTCAGAATAAATTCCTCAAGCTGATCCCGGAAGACGAACTCTGCACCGCCGTCTACCAGCGACTGCCAGACGGCGAGTAGAAGAGGATCCGCGTTGTTGCGGCGCAGCCTCGAACGCTCAGGAAAACGCGTCGACGCCAGTGATGGCGCGGCCGAGCGCGAGCGTGTGCACCTCGTGCGTCCCCTCATAGGTCAGCACTGACTCGAGATTCTGCGCGTGCCGCATGACCGGATAGTCGGCCATGATTCCATTGGCGCCGAGCACTGTGCGCGCCGAGCGTGCCGTTTCAATCGCCGTACGCACGCAATCCCTCTTGGCGAGGCTGACCTGCGTCGGCGTCAACGTTCCGCGGTCTTTTAATCCCGATAAATGATTGACGAGGAGGTGCCCGTTGATAATCCCGGACGCCATCTCGACGAGCTTCTGCTGCGTGAGTTGAAAGCCAGCGATCGGCTTGCCGAACTGCTTGCGCTCCTGCGAATAGGCGACGGCGGTATCGAAGCAGGAGAGCGCGGCGCCGAGCACGCCCCAGGCGATTCCGAAGCGGGCCTGCGTCAGACAGGAGAGCGGACCTTTTAATCCCTGAACACCGGGGAGCACGTTGGCGTCGGGAACGAAGCATCCTTCGAGCGCGATCTCGCCGGTCCACGAAGCGCGAAGGCTGTGCTTGCCGTGCATGCGCGGCGTGGAGAAGCCGGCGAAGCCGCGCTCGACGAGGAAGCCGCGGATGCTGCTGGCGTCCTCTCCTGTCTTGGCCCAGACGACCGCGATGCCCGCGACGGGCGCGTTGGTGATCCACATCTTCGCGCCGTCGAGGACGTAGCCGCCGTCGACCTTCTTCGCGCGCGTGCGCATCGAGCCGGGGTCGCTGCCGCTGTCGGGTTCGGTCAATCCGAAGCAGCCGATCAGCTCTCCGCGCGCCATCCGCGGAAGGAATCGCTCGCGCTGCTCCTCGCTGCCGAAGGCGTGGATCGGATACATGCATAGGGCGCCTTGAACGCTGGCGAAGCTGCGCAGGCCGCTGTCGACATATTCGAGCTCGCGCATGGTCAGGCCATATCCGGCGGCGTCCATCCCCGCGCAGCCGTAGCCGTGCAGCTGCGCACCGAGCACACCGAGCTGCGCGATCTCAGGCACCAGCTCGTCGGGGAAGCGTTCGTCGTCCCACGCCTTCTGCAGCACGGGCGCGTATCGCTCGCGCGCGAAGCGGCGCACGCTATCGCGCACGAGGCGCTGCTCCTCAGTCCAGAGCGATTCGATGGCGAAGAGATCGAGCAGGTGCTGCGCCATGGTCATGCCTTTCGGTTGCATGCGTGCGCGGTCGCACGCGAAGGAAATCTAGATAAGCTGGCCGCCATCGACATTGAGCAGCTGCCCCGTGACGTGGCGGGCTGCGGGCGAGAGGAGAAAAGCGACAACGCGCGAGACATCTTCCGGCGCGGCGATGCGTCCGAGCACCGATTCGTCGGCGGCCTTCGCGCGCCACTCGGGGGCGAGCGCGCGGGTCATCGGCGTATCGACCATGCCGGGCGCGACCACGTTGACGCGGGCGTTGAATCGACCGAGTTCGCGCGCGGCTGTCTTCGCGAGTCCGACCAGTCCCGCCTTGCTCGCGGCGTAGGCGCCTTGCCCGACTTTTCCGCGCGTGCCGTTGATGCTGCCGATGAGGACGATGCTGCCTGCGCCTGCGGCCTTGAGGCGGGGAGCCATCGCGCGCACGAGGAGAAATCCGCCCGTGAGGTTCACGCGCAGCACGGCATTCCAGGCATCGAGCGTCTGCTTGACGAGGAGCGCATCGCGCGTGATCCCGGCCGAGTGAACGGCGAGCGTCGGGCGGCCGAGCTCGCTCTCGATCCGCTCAAACGCAGCGGCAAGGGCTGTCTCGTCGGCGATGTCGCAGGCGATGGCGAGCGCGCATCCGGTGGCCTCGGCCAGATCGAGTCCAGCGACGCGCGCGCCTTGTGCCGCAAGCTCCGCCGCGATCGCCGCGCCGATTCCCGAGGCCGCTCCCGTGACGACCGCGATCTGTCCTTCGAGGCCTGATTCCATGGGTCGCTCCGGGCTGGAACCACCAGCGCCGCGTTAAATACGCGTTCAAGTACTTGAATACAACAATCAGCGCTTGGGGCGCTTGACGCTTCGCTTGAAATCGGTACTCATGTACCGAAATACGTGAAGACGGTTCGCGGATGCGCGGACGGGGAGCCGAGGGGCGATGGCGATCGGGATCGAAGGTTGGGAGCTGGCGCAGCCAGGTGATCCACTCAGGCGGTCGCGGCGGACGGTTGAAGCGCCCGGTGCGGGCGAAGCACTCGTGCGCGTCGCAGCGTGCGGCGTCTGCCACACCGACCTCGGGTACGCGTTTGATGGTGTGCGCACGCGACATCCGCTGCCGCTCGTCCTCGGGCATGAGATCGCAGGCCACGTCGAAGCGGTGGGCGCTGGCGCAGAGGCGCTGTTGGGCAAGGCCGTCGTCGTTCCAGCCGTGATTCCCTGCGGCACCTGCTCCGCCTGCCGCGCAGGTCGGGGCGCGATCTGCGACGCGCAGGTCTTCCCCGGAAGCGACGTCCATGGCGGCTTCGCCTCGCATCTTCTCGTTCCTGCGCGCGGGCTCTGCGTCGTCGACGAAGCGCGCCTGGGCCAGGCTGGGCTTGCACTTGCGGATCTCGCGGTGGTTGCCGACGCGGTGACGACTCCCTACCAGGCGGCGGTCAACGCGGGCCTTGCTGCGGGCGATGTCGCCATCGTTGTCGGTGCGGGCGGCGTCGGTGGATTCGCGGTTCAGATCGCGGCCGCACTCGGCGCGCATGTCGCGGCGATCGATGTCGACGCCGAGCGGCTGCGCCTCGCGGGAGAGCACGGCGCGTCGCTCACGCTCGATGGAAAGGGTGACGCGAAGGCGATCCGCAAGTCGCTCGTTGCTTGGGCGAAGGAGCGGGGCGCGCCGGCGACGCAGTGGAAGATCTTCGAGACCTCGGGCTCGAAGCCGGGACAGGAGCTCGCGTTCTCGCTGCTCAACCCGGGCGCGCATCTCGCGGTGGTTGGCTACACGCGCGATCCGGGCAGCTTCCGCCTGAGCAACCTGATGGCCTTCGACGCCACTGCGCGCGGCACCTGGGGCTGCCTGCCTGAGCACTACCCGGCCGCAGTCGAGCTTGTGCTCAGCGGAAAGGTGAAGCTCGCCGCGTTCGTTGAGCGCCGCCCGATGTCCACCATCAACGCTGTCTTCGCCGAGCTGCGCGCGCACACGCTCAAGAAGCGCCCGGTGCTCATTCCCGACTTTGCTTAACTCACGGAGCAGATGACATGACCGACTTCACGTTCTCCAATCACGATCTCGAGCCCGCGCACCCCTTCGACGGGCAGGTCCGCTACGAACTCAAGCCCTGCCACGCGCCGGATGGATCGACGGCTGCGGGTCTCTTCTCGGCCTGGATCACGCTCGACAATCCGAAGCAGTTCAACAGCTACACCACGCAGATGGTGAAGGACGTCATCCTCGCGATGCGCCGCGCCTCGAATGCGCGGGATGTGGTCGCGGTGGTCTTCACGGGCGCGGGCGATCGCGCGTTCTGCACCGGCGGCAACACCAAGGAGTACGCCGAGTACTACGCGGGCCGCCCCGACGAGTACGCGCAGTACATGCGGCTCTTCAACGACATGGTCTCGGCGATTCTGCTCTGCGACAAGCCGGTGATCTGCCGCGTCAACGGAATGCGCATCGGTGGCGGACAGGAGATCGGGATGGCCTGCGACTTCTCCGTCGCGAGCGATCTCGCCCGCTTCGGACAGGCTGGCCCCAAGCACGGCAGCGCGCCCGACGGCGGCTCGACCGACTTCTTGCCGCTCTTCGTCGGCATCGAAGCGGCGATGCAGAGCTGCGTGCTCTGCGAGCCGTGGAGCGCGTATGGCGCGGCCCGTGCGGGTCTGCTCACCGAGGTTGTGCCGGTCCTGAGAAAAGGTGACCAGTGGGTCACGAATCCGCTCGTCATCACCGATCGCTGGGTTGACGGCGGCCGCGTCGTCTACGGCGAAGAGAAGAGCGGGGCCGCGCGCGCCGAGGGCGAGGCGATGCTCAAGAGCTGCACGACCGATCTCTCCGGCCTCGACGCCGCGGTTGAGCGGCTGATCACGAAATTGATGATGACCGTTCCGGGCTGCACTTCGAAGACGGTGCAGTCGCTGCGCAAGCACAAGCTCGAACACTGGGATCAGAACAAGGAGTCGAACCGCGCATGGCTCGCACTGAACATGATGACCGAGGGGCAGGCAGGGTTTCGCGCGTTCAACGAGGGGCCGAAGGGAAATCGCGAGCTGGACTTCATCGATCTGCGGCGGCGGTTGGCGCAGGGCGAGAAGTGGGGAAGCGCGCTGACCGAGGCGGTGATGCCGCGCGCGAAGAGCTGACGCTGCGTCCGATGACTGCGCGCGATCTCAATGCGGTGGCCCAGATCTTCGAGGCCGACACGGGCGCAGCTCCTCCGGCCGGGTTTCGCGAGCACTTGAGCGCGCTGGTGAAGAGCGGCGGAGCGGTCTTCGTCGCGATCGGCGGGCGCGAGGTTGTCGGCTACGTCGCCGGAGAGATCCGCTCGTGGGAGTTCGGCTCGCCGCCGGCGGGCTGGGTCTTCGCGCTCGCGGTCAAGCCGTCGTGGCAGCGCTTCGGAACGGGGAGGGCGCTGCTCGCGCGCGCAGTCGAGGCGCTCCGCAAAGCGGGCGTGCGCGCGGTCCGCACGATGGTCAGCCGCGAGGACGTCGCGGTGTTGCGCTTCTTCCGCCGCGAAGGATTCGTCGCCGGCCCCTACACGGAACTCGAGCTGACGTTCGGAGGGCGCGCGCGATGATCACGAGCGAGCTGCGCCACAATGGGGCCGAGCTGCATCTCTGGCTCGACGCGCCCAAGGCCAACATCCTCGACGCGAAGATGCTCGCGTCGATCGACGCTGCGCTCGATGCGCCCGCGACAAGTTCCGTGAAGGTGATCGTCTTCGAAGGACGCGGACTGCACTTCTCGTTCGGCGCGAGCGTCGCCGAGCACACGCGCGCAGAGGCGCCCGGGATGCTCCGGGCGTTCCACGGACTGTTTCACAAGCTCGCACGCCTCTCGATTCCCACGGCCGCGATCGTGCGCGGAAACTGTCTCGGCGGCGGACTTGAACTCGCGGCCTGGTGCAGCTTTCTCATCGCCGCGCCCGACGCGAAGCTCGGCCAGCCGGAGATCAAGCTCGCGGTCTTCCCTCCGATGGCCTCACTGGTTCTCCCGTGGCGCATCGGCGGCGGCGCAGCGCTCGACCTCTGCGTGAGCGGCCGCACGATCAGCGGAGTCGAGGCGCATCGACTCGGACTCGTCACGGCGCTCGCAGAGGATCCATCTGCGCATTGGGACGCCTTCGCCGCGCAGAACATCCTCGAGGCGAGCGCGTCTTCGCTGCGGTTTGCCGAAAGGGCTGCGCGCATCCAGCTCAATGCCCAGCTCGCAACCACGCTACCTGCACTCGAGAAGCTCTATCTCGACGAGCTGATGGCGACGCACGACGCGAACGAAGGCATCGGCGCATTTCTCGAGAAGCGAAAGCCGGTCTTTACCCACAGCTGAGGTCTCTATGGATTCGGTCGACCAGTACGTCGCGCGCGCGGACGCGCTCTATCACGACGTCTCGTATCGCTCGGTCGCCGAGTGGAAGACGCGCACGGGCAAGAAGGCCGCGGGCCATCTTCCCGTCTATGCGCCGCGCGAGATCATCGATGCCGCAGGAATGCTGCCGGTCGCGATGCACGGCGCGGGAGATCAGGTCGAGATCATCCGCGGCGATGCCTATTTCCAGTCGTACATCTGCCAATTGCCGCGCAGCACGATCGAGCTGGCGATGAGCGGGCGCCTCGATGACATCGACGCGTTTCTCTTTCCCTCGACCTGCGATGTGATCCGCAACCTCTCGGGCATGTGGAAGATGCTCTTCCCGAAGAAGTTCGTTCGCTATCTGGATCTTCCGCAGAACTTCGATCGCAAGGTCGCGGGGCGCTTCTGGGCAGGCGAGCTGCGCCATCTCTATGCGGATCTCTGCGCGCTCAACGGCACGACGCCGAGCGACGATGCCTTGCGGCTCTCGCTCGCGCGCTTCTCGGCGAATCGCCGCGCGGTCGCGTCCCTCATGGCTTTGCGCGCTTCCGAGCCGTGGCGTGCGCCGGCCGCGGAAGCCTATTTAATCATCCGCGCGGGCGACGTGATGCCCGTCGAAGAGCACACCGCGTTTATCGAAGGATATCTCGCGGCCGCGCAGGGCGCGGACCGACCGATGCGGGATTACACCCGCGTCGTCGTGACCGGCGCCTTCTGCGAGCAGCCGCCGCTGGAGCTCATTCGCACGCTCGAACGGGCCGGCTGCTATCTCGTCTGGGACGACTTCACCGTCGGCGCCCGTTTTCTCGAGGGAGATGTTTCGCTCGCAGGCGACCCGATCGAGGCGCTCGCGCAGGCCTTCCTGAATCAATCGGTGAAGAACGCGTGCGTCTATGAGCCCGACGGGAAGAAGGGCGAGTGGCTCGTCAATACCGTGCGCGACACCCGCGCCGATGGCGTCGTCTTCGCGGCCCCGAGCTTCTGCGATCCGGCGCTCCTCGAGCAGCCGATGCTCGTCACCGCGCTCGAGCGCGCGGGCATTCCGCACACCTCGTTCAAGTACGCCGAGAACCTCGGCCAGTTCCAGGTGATCCGCGAGCAGGCGGGCACCTTCTCAGACGGTCTTCGCCTCTGGAGCAACGCATGAGCACCGAACAGTCCGCAGCCGTCAAAGAGCCCAGCATGCTGCAGCAGAAGGAGATGATCGCGGAGCACTTCCGCGAACTCTCCCGCACGGGCGAGACGAAGAAGAAGGTCGTCTATACCTTCGTGCCCGGTAACCTGACCGAGCTCCTGCTCGCGTTCGATGTCCTGCCGGTGCACCCCGAGATCAATGCGCTGCAGAGCGCGATGCGGCAGAAGGCCGGCGCATATATCGGCGAGGCCGAGCGCATCGGGCACAGCGAAGACGTCTGCACGTATGTCAAATGCGACATCGGAATGAAGCGGCTCGGCAACGTCGGCCCGACCGGCGAGGTATTGCCCAAGCCCGATCTATTGCTGCTTTCCTATACTGGCTGCTTCACGTTCATGAAATGGTTCGAGTTGCTGCGGCAGGAGTACGACTGCCCGGTCGTGATGCTGCATACGCCATATCAGGGCGACGGCGAAATCACGCCGACGATGACGCAATACATGGTCGAGCAGATTCGCCAACAGGTCATCCCGGCTCTCGAGAAGCTGACTGGAAAGTCATTCGACGAAGAGCGGCTGCGTGAACTGATGCGGCTCTCTGCGCGCGCAGAGGACGACATGGTCGCCGTTCTCGAGAGTGCCAAGCATAAGCCCAGCCCGATCGATGCCTATTTCGGAGGTGTCTATTACATCGGCCCGATGTTCACTGCGTTTCGTGGGACGCAGGGCGCAGTTGATTACTACGCGCAGCTCCGGCGCGAATGTAATCAGCGGATCGCCGCGGGCGAGGGACCGATTACCCCCGAAGGCACCAGCCCGAAGGAGCGCTTCCGCTTAATCGTCGAGGGTCCGCCCAACTGGACCCACTTCCGCGAGTTCTGGAAGATGTTCCACGACGAGGGAGCGGTCGTCGTCGCGAGCACCTATACGAAGGTGGGCGGCACCTATGATCTCGGCTTTCGCCACGATCCGACCAACCCGCTTGAGTCGCTCGCGCAGTACTGCATGGGTTGCTACACCAATCGCAATCTCCCGCAGCGGCTCGATATGATCGTCAAGTATGCCGACGAATATTCGGCAGACGGGCTGCTGATCAACTCGGTGAAGAGCTGCAACAGCTTCTCGGCCGGGCAGCTGATGCTGCTGCGCGAGTTCGAGCGGCGCACAGGAAAGCCGGGCGGCTTCATTGAAACGGACCTCGTCGACGCGCGCTATTTCTCTGCGGCGAACGTGAAGAACCGCATCGAGAGCTATCTGCAGATGATCGTGCAGAAGCGCACGGCGGGCGCGGCCTCGGTCGATCTCGCAGCGGCAGCGTCGCTCGTGCGCAGCCTGCCCGTGATCAATCAAGGGGGTGCGGCATGAAGGCCTGGATCGGCATCGACCTCGGCTCGACCACGACGAAGGCGATCTTCCTCGATGAGCAAGGCAAGGAGCTTGGGCGCGGCATTACCAACAGCCGCAGCAGCTACGATCTCGCGTCGCGCATTGCGCAGGATGAAGGCCGGCTCGCCGCGCGATTCACGCTGCTGGATCGCGAGCTGCGCGCAGACGACGAGCTGGCCACGCATTCCGACAAGGTGCGCGGACAGCTGCTCCATCGCTTCCGCCGCGATCAGGAGGTCGTGCAACTCGAGGCGCTGCGCGAGCTGGTTGCCGAGGAGTGCCGCTCCCCGCGCGTCGCTGCGATTGCGAAGCCGCTCGAGGAGCGTGCCACCGGAATCGTCGATTCCTTGATCACGGCAGAGAAGAAGCCGGCGCTGCCGCTCGCGGGCAAGGCCGCCAAGACGAGCGACTTCTTCCGCGACCGCGCTGCGTCTGGGTTCGGGCGCCTCGCGGAGGAGCAGAGCGACGCGAGCGTGAAGTTCGCCGATCTGCTCGGCGTCTTCGACAAGGCGATCCTGCGCGTCGAGAACACGCCGTTTGAATTGAGCTTCGATACCCGCATTCGCAGCGCCATCCGCGAGGTCGCGCGCACGCTCCCCGACTCGGTTCGCGATCGCTGCATCGCCGCCGTCGAGCGGGCCGCGGCGATCCCGCTCGACGAAGTGCGCGTCATCGGCACGGGCTATGGGCGCGCGCGTCTGCCGTTTCCCAAGGAGAATATCCGCTCGGAGATTCTCTGCCACGGCCTCGGTGCACACGCGCAGTTTCCGGGCACGCGCACCGTCCTTGATATCGGCGGGCAGGATACCAAGGCGATTCAAGTGGACGACGCGGGGATCGTGACCGGCTTCCAGATGAACGACCGCTGCGCCGCTGGCTGCGGCCGATACCTCGGATATATCGCCGATGAAATGAGTCTGGGTATCCACGAACTCGGGCCGCTTGCGCAGCAGTCGGAGCGCAACGTGCGCATCACCAGCACCTGCACGGTCTTCGCAGGCGCGGAGCTGCGCGATCGGCTCGCCAACGGGCAACGGCGCGAAGATATCCTCGCGGGTCTGCACCGCGCGGTGATCCTGCGCGCAATGGCGCTCCTGGCGCGGTCGGGCGGCGTTCTCGACGAGTTCACCTTCACCGGCGGCGTGGCGAACAATCCCGCCGCGGTGGATGCGCTCATGCAGCTCGTTGAAGAGAACTATGGCAAGCGCACGCTCAATATCTCGGCGGGCTCGATCTTCACTGGCGCTCTCGGCGCGGCGCTCTTCGCGCTGCGGGCCGATGCAGCGCAGGCATAAGGACGATTGATATGATCCTGACCATTGGTATCGATGTCGGCAGCTCGGCAGTGAAGGCCGCGGTGGTGGCGAGTCCGCGCAATTCCGGGCGCACGCGCGAGAGCTCGAAGATCGTCGCGACGCACACCGAACGCGTGCGCCGCCGCGACCAGCGGCACGTGATTGAACTCGCGTTCGACGAGGCGCTGAAAGCAGCGGGCATTACCCGGGAGAAGCTCGGATATATCGCCACGACAGGCGAGGGTGAGCTCGTCGAGTTTCGCACCGGGCACTTCTATGGAATGACGGCGCACGCACGCGGCGCGCTCTTTCTCGATCCAGCGGCGCGCGCAGTTGTCGACGTCGGCGCGCTCCACGCCCGTGCGATCGTCATGGACGAACATGCGCGCGTGCTGAGTTATCGAATGACCAGCCAGTGCGCCTCGGGCTCGGGACAGTTTCTCGAGAACGTCGCGCGCTACCTCGGCGTCACGCTCGACGAGGTCGGCCCGCTCTCGCTCACCAGCGCCAAGCCCGAGAAGGTCTCTGGCATCTGCGCGGTGCTCGCGGAGACCGACGTGATCAACATGGTCTCGCGCGGAATCGCGCTCGCCGACATTCTCAAGGGGATCCACGAGTCGATGGCGGGCCGCTTCGCCAAGCTGCTCAAGCTGATGGATCTCGCGCCTGGCACGGTCCTCGTCACCGGCGGGCTCGCGGCTGACGAGGGGCTGACGGCCTGCATTCAAGACGCGCTCGGCAAGACGAAGCTCTCCGGGCAGACGGTGAAGACGAATCCGCTCAGCGTGCATGCGGGTGCGATCGGCGCGGCTCTGTGGGGCGCATTCCGCAGCGAGCGGCTCGCGTCGCGTCCGACAGTTGCGTCACCGGCGCTCGCGGCGGTTTAAGCTGGATTCATGTCCCAACCCGTTTCCAAGGCCGCCTGCTTCGGCATCTACGCGCTGACCTTGATGGTGCGCGCGCGTGGGAAGGCCGTCAGCGCGGGCGAGGTTGCGCGGACGTTCAACATCTCCGAGGCGCACGTCGCGAAAGTGCTGCAGCAGCTCGTGCGCGGTCGGCTCGTGCGCGGCACGCGCGGCGTCGGCGGCGGATACCAGCTCGCTGGCGATCCCGCGCAGATCTCGATGCTCGATGTGGTGGAGTGCATCGACGGACCGCGGGGAAAGAAGTGCGCGACCTGCGCGGTGCGCGTCGACGGTGACCATTGCAGCCCGCATCCGGTGGCCTGCGCGGTCCAGAGCATCTTCTCGGAGATCGACGACACCGCCTATTACACGCTGAAGTCGGTCACGCTCTCGACGCTGGCCGCATCCTCGTTGGTTGCGCTGGGCACGCTGCCGGGCGTCTCGGGTGCGCCGCGCAGTTGAACCGCTAGCGCGTTCGATCGACCAGCATCGCTGCCACCATCACGAGCAGTTCACGCGCGCGGCTTGGGGGCAACGTGTGGAGCGACGTGAGCGCGACGTCTCGTTCGCGCTGCGCGATCCGACGGGCCTCGGCCAGCGCACCGGTGTGCATGATGCGGCCGGCGAATGCGCGCATCCGTGCCGACAGGAGAGTGTCGAGGCCGCTCGATGATTCGCCCAGCTGTTCGTGGAGCAGGGCGCGCAGTTCTCCTCTCAGCGCGGGAACCTCCTCGAGCGCCAGTGCCACCGGCAGGCTCGCTTTTCCCTCGGCGACATCGGCGAGGACCGCCTTGCCCAGCGTCGCCGCGTCAGCTTCGAAATCGAGCAGGTCGTCGGAGATCTGGAACGCGGTACCGCAAGCGAGTCCGAATGCACGCAGCGCAAGCACAGTGCGGTCGGGCGCACGGGCCGCGAGTCCTCCGGCCTCGGCGCAGTAGCCGAAGATTGCGCCGGTCTTCATGCGCGAGATCCAGAGCGCGTCGGCCGACGAGAACGCCGCATTGCCGCGCAGGACGAGCTGCCGCGCCTCTCCCGCGACGAGCTCGCGCACCGTCCGCAGCAGCGTCTCGATCGCGCCACGCACGCGTGAGCGCAGCGCCATGTCCAGCGCGGTGGAGAGCATCCAATCGCCGGCGAGCACCGACACGCCGTTGCCATAGGCGACGCGGGGCGCCGGCAGACCGCGGCGGGTCAGCCCGTCGTCGATGACGTCGTCGTGGAGCAGCGTCGCCGAGTGAGCCAGCTCGCCCGCGAGCGCAAGTGCGATGCGGCCCGATGCATGGCGCTTCGAGCCCGGTGCCGCCTGCGCCGCGCGCGCGGAGAGCAGCGTCAGGAGCGGGCGCAGTCGCTTGCCGCCCGCTGCGACCAGCGAAACTCCAGCGTCGCGCAGCTCGATGGGCGCGTCACCAACCGCAGCGATCAGCAGCCGCTCGATCCGGACGATTCCCTCGGCCGCGAGCGCGTTGGAGAGCAGCTCGGCCGCAGCAGGAGAGCCCGCGGGGTGTCTGGCCGCCTCGGTGAGATCGCGCTGCGAAGCGGTGAGCATAGGTGCTGCATCGTGCATGCGCTGTTCCAATGACCGTCTCGCGCGGAGCGACGGAGTTTGCGCCCGGTGCCGCAATCCCTTCGCCGGGTGCGGCGCGCGCGAATGATTTTCGCGTGCGCAGTTCGGCGTCCCGTCGAGCTCGCGACCAGTCCATCGCATGCGCAACGGCTGTGATGGCGCGGAAGCTGCGTGCCGTGACGGAGCAGCACATGCGGGGATCCATGCAAACAGCAGAGGCGAGTCAACCCAGCTTGACGTTCGCGGACGTGCTTCAGATCTGCGAGTTCCGCACGAAGATCGTCAGCACATCCTCCGTGCTGATCGGGTCGCTCGCAGCCGCTGTTGCAGGCCGCTTCTCCTGGATGACGTTCGCACTCTTCGCGCTCGGCGCGTTCTTCGTCGACATCGGCACTGCGTCGTTCAACAGCTATTTCGATTTCCGCAGCGGCGTCGATACGCGCGAGAGCGATCACGAGAAGATGAAGGCGCTCGTCCAGCGCGGCCTCGACCCGAACTATGCGCTCACGATCGCGCTTGTCTCCTTTGCGATCGCGGCGGCCTTCGGACTCGTGCTCGGCGCGCGTCTAGGCTGGGAGCTCGTCGGCGCTGGCGCCGTCTGCATGCTCGTGGCGTTCTTCTACAGCGCCGGTCCGCGACCGCTCTCGAGCACGGCGGTCGGCGAGCTGTTCGCGGGAGGCGTGATGGGCGCTGTGCTCCTCTCTCTTGCGAGCTACGCGCAGCTCGGCCGGATCGACGCGAGCACGCTCCTGCTGGGCGTTCCGTCGACGCTCTTCATCGCGGCGATCCTCACCGTCAACAACAGCTGCGACATCGTCGGCGACACGCGCGCAGGTCGCCGCACGCTTTCAATCCTCCTCGGCGCCGAGCGTGCCAGGCGCGTGATCGACGCCGAACTCGCGCTCGGTTGCGCGTTCGCCTTCGCACTCATTCCTCTCGGCGTGGTCCCGCTGATCGCGTTGCTGCCGCTCTCTCTGAGCGCACTCGTCACTGTGCGGCTCACGCGCCGGCTGCATGCGCGCGGCTACACCCACGCGACCAAGGCTCCCTCGATGGCCGACATCGGCGCGATCTTCGCGGTCTACTCCCTGGCCATCCTCGCGAGCCTCGCGCTCCGCCTGGTCACCCGGTGAATCGGATGAAGGCGCTGCTCCTCACTGCGCACGGCGACGCGTCTGTACTCGCATGCGGCGAGCTGCCGACTCCGACGCCCGGCCCCGGCGAAGCGCTCGTGCGCCTGCAGGCGAGCGGCGTGAACCACATGGACCTGCTGATCCGCAATGGCTATCCCGGCATCGCGGTGCAGCTGCCGCACGTGCTCGGTGGAGACGTGGTTGGCCTCGTCGCAGCGGTGGGCCGCGGAGTTACGACCGTGCGCGAAGGAGACCGCGTGATCGCGGCGCCTGTCTCTGGCTGCGGCCATTGCGAGCGGTGCGTCGAGGGGCAGGAGTTCCTCTGCGATGCGTGGCAGTATCTCGGCTTCCATCGGCCGGGCGGCTATGCGCAGTTCTGCTGTGTGCCTGCGCGAAGTCTGCTTGCGCTGCCAGAGTCGATTGATGCAGGGATCGCAGCGGCCTTGCCGGTGGCGGGCCTGACAGCCTTCCACGCGATGACCAGCGTCGCGCAGCTGCGGGCGGGGCAGACCATCTTCATCTGGGGGGGCGCCGGTGCGCTCGGCACCATGTCGATCCAGATCGCGCGCGCTCTTGGCTTGCGACCACTCATCGCTGCGAGCAGTGAAGAGAAGAGAGCGCTCGGGCTCAGGCTGGGCGCGGAACTCGCGCTCGATCCCAATGACGCGGACTTCGCGGACAGGCTGCGCGCAGTCGCTCCTGCGGGCGTGGACGCGGTGCTCGACTCGGTCGGTGCGCAGACCTTCCCGCGCAGCTTCTCGATGGTGCGCAAGGGTGGACAGCTGCTGCTCTGCGGAATGATCGGCGGGCGTGAAGCCCCACTGAGCATTCACCAGACCTATCTGCGCCACCTCAGCGTGCGCGGCCTCTATCTCGGCTCGCGCGCGGAGCTGGCAACGTTGGTGCGCCTCGTCGCCGACCGCACCGTGAATCCGCACATCGGAACGCGAATCCCCTTCGAGCAGGCCGCGGCTGGCCAGCAACTTCTCGAGAGCCGCCGCAACCAGGGAAAGATCGCGCTGCTCTTCAGCTGAGGCCAAAGCCCAGCGACTGCACGGACCGAGCGCGTGCCACTTGCGGCGAGGCCGGGGTCCGGAGGATGAGATCGACGCCCGATTGAGTTGACCCTGGGCGAACCGGATTGCGATTGAACCGAAGACGCTTCATCAAGGGCGCCGCCGCAGCGACGTTCACTATCGGTGCGGGCATTCGGCTCGCAGCTCCGAGCGCGGGCGCGGCGTGCAGCCAGCTGCGCCACCTGAGCGTCAACCAGGGGCGCATTCTCTCGGCGAGCTATCGCGCGATCACCAGCGACACAAACGGTGCACCACTGTGCGATGTCGAAGGCGCACCGATCGGACTGATCGATGATCTCGTCGGCTCCCTGAGCGCTCGGGATCGATTCGAGCTCTCGGCCGGCCTCGTGCTGCTCGAGCAGTCGCCGCTCTTTCTCTGCGGCCATTGGAGTCGCTTCACCGCGCTCAACCTCGAGCAGCAGCGCGACTGCCTGAACAAGTGGCGGCTTGGTCCGCGCATCGGGCGGCCGCTCTTCACTGCCATCAAGGAGCTCTGCTTTCTTGCCCATTACACCGAGCCCGCGCACTGGGAATCGATCGGCTATCGCGGTCCGCTGGTGAGTGGCAGCGGAGTCGCAACGGCGCTCGATGCGCCTTATCTCGCGCTGCTCGCGCCCGGTGAGCTGCCGTGATCCACACGCGCCGAACGCTCACGGCCGATCAGGAACTCGAGTTCGATGTCTGCATCATCGGCTCGGGCGCAGGCGGCGGTGCGGCCGCCTATTCATTAAGCCGCGCTGGGCGCCGCGTCGCGGTGATCGAGCGGGGCAGCTATCTGACGCCGAAAGACTTCTCCCAACGCGAGGAGAAGATGTTTCCCCAACTCTTCTACGATGCCGGCGGACGGCGCACGCGCGACAAGGCCATTCGCGTGCTGCACGGTCATGGCGTCGGCGGCTCGACGCTGCACAACATCAATCTCTGCAAGCGAACTCCAGAAGAGGTGATCGCGGGCTGGGAACTGCCGCGGTTTAATCTCGAGAAGTTTAATCCTTATCTAATCAAGATCGAGTCGCTCCTCGGGGTCACGGCCGTGCGCGAGGATCAGCTCAATGCCTCCAATCGCGCATTCCGTCGCGGCGTCGAGAAGCTCGGGTATCGCGGCGGGATGCTGAGCCACAACCGGCAAGGCTGCGTCGGCAGTGGCTTCTGCGAACTCGGCTGCGCGTTCGACGCGAAGATGAATGTGCTGCGCGTCCTCGTTCCGCAGGCCGTCGCCGCGGGCGCGGAGATCTATGCCGACACGCGCGCGGTCGCGGTCGAGCACTCGGGGCGCCGCGCGAGAGGCGTGCAATGCGAGGTCCTCGCTGAGGACGGCCGCGTGCAGGCCCGACTGCGCATCCGGGCGCGCACGGTCATCTGCGCCGGCGGCGCGATCGAGACGCCGCTGCTGCTCCAGCGCTCGGGAGTGCCCGATCCGAATCATCTGGTTGGCTCCCGCCTGCACCTGCATCCGGGCGTCGTCGCCGCAGGCGTATTCGACGAGCCGATCAACTCGTGGATGGGAATTCCGCAGAGCTACGAGTGCACCGAATTCCTCTCCTTCAAGCGCGGCGGCACCGATGAAGACAAGCGCGTCTGGATCATTGCCGGCTCGGCGCATCCGGCGGGAGCTGCCTCTCTCTTGCCGTCCTTCGGCGACGAGCATCGCAAGCGGATGGAGCAGTATCCCCGGTTCGCGCCGCTCTCGTCGATGGTGCACGATCGCTCGTCAGGAACGGTCGGGCGCAAAGGGGAATATGGCGCGGATATCAACTATCAATTGAATGAAGAGGATTGCGCCCAGCTTGCCCGCGGCCTGCGCGAGAGCGCCCGCATTCTCCTCGCCGCCGGTGCGCGCGAAGTGCTCTTTCCCTTCACCGAGCCGCTCGTGGTCCGCAACGACGCGGAGCTCCAGGCCGCGCCCATCGCGGTCCGGCCGCTCGAGATCGATGTCGTCGCGGTGCATCCGATGAGCTCGGTCTGGATGGGACGCGATGCGCACAGCTCATGCACCGACGAATCAGGTCGATATCAACAGCTGGATAATCTCTATATCAGCGATGCGTCTCTCTATCCGACGTCGCTGGGCGTTCCTCCGCAGATCTCGACCTATGCCATTGGCCTCTATGTCGCCGACCAGATCACATGAGCGCGAGTGAACTTCCGCGCGTGCGGATCCTCACCGGGCCGACGCCGCTTGAGCCGCTGCCCGGGCTGCAGGCTTATCTATTCGGCGAGGCGGGGATTGCGCCTCCTGCGCGGCCGCTCCTCTGGGTGAAGCGCGACGATGCCGAGCACGCGGGCGGCATTGGCGGCAACAAGGCGCGCAAGCTTGAATTCATTCTTGGCCAGGCTCTTGAGCGCGGTGCGCGCAGGTTGATTACCCCGGGAATGCTCGGCTCGAATCACGCGCTGACGCTGGCGCTTGCGGCCCGGCTGCACGGGCTGCGCGTGCGATTCATCCTGGGTCCGCAGCCGATCACTGACGACGTGCGGATGAAGCTGCTCGCGTTCCACGCACTCGGCGCGGAGTTGGTGATTCGCGGAAATCTAATCAGCATGGGACTATCGATGGGGGCGGCTCAGCTGCGCTCTGCTCTTGAGCGCGACGAATATTATGTGCCGACCGGAGGTTCATCGCGCGAAGGGATGCAGGGATATCGCCTCGCCTTCGAAGAGCTCTGCACGCAGACGGGCAGGGCGGATCTTCCTGCGCTGATCTATGTCCCGTATGGCTCGGGTGGCACGGCGGCCGGGCTGCTCGCGGGCGCGCGCGCATCGGGACTATCGAACCAGGTGCGCATTGAGGCCGTCCGCGTGACGGCGCCGTGGATGACGACCCGCTCGCGCCTGAACGGATTCGCCAGACCCGAGGCGCGGCGCTGGGACAATCTCGATATCATCTCGGGATACCAGCAGCCGGGATATGGAGCCTCGACGCCAGAGGTCGAAGAGGTCATCCGGTTGCTGCGTGATACGGACGGGATTGAACTCGAGAGCACCTATTCCGGCAAGGCGATGCTGGCGCTGGTGGCGGGCGTGCGCGCGAGCCTGCGCGCGACGGGCACGATCGAGAAGACGCTCTTCTGGTTGACCTATCACCGGCACGATCTGGACGGGATCGTTCGCGCATATGCATGGAGCAATCCTCGCGAGAAATGGCGCGAACTACCGCGCGCGGTCTGGCCGCATTACAAAGGGTGGAACGGCTGACACTCTGCGACGTGCGCCCGCGGCGATTCACCGCAGCCGCCAGACGGCACTCGAGATTGCGCAAAGCCTTGCCCGGTGCGAACTTGCGCGCCATGGAGACTCAATCAATCGAGGGTCCCGTTGATACGCCGTTCACCCGGCTCGGCGGCGAGGAGTTCGTCCGCCAACTCGTCGAGCGCTTCTTTACGGAGATGGAAAAGACGGCGCCCGAACTCGCTGCGCTTCACGAAAACGATCCGCCCGGACACGTGAGCGCCGGTGCGCGCCAGCGCTTCACCATGTTTCTCATGGGCTGGTGGGGCGGGCCGCAGGAGTATTTCGCCAAGCGCGGACGCCCGAAGCTGCGCGATCGCCACGCGCGCCTGACGTTGAACAGCGAGCTGCGCGATACTTGGCTGCGCTGCATGGGCGTTGCGCTCGACGGCACGCCTGGCCTCGACGCGGAGATGCGCAAGTTCCTCGACGCGCGCTTCTTCGAGGTCGCCGACCTGTTGCGAAACTCGCCCGACGAATAGGGCGAGTCGGTTATTGGCAGAAGCCGATATCCGCGTCGGGCAGCACGAGCTGGCTGCGAATGCACGTCTTGCCGCTGCCGCACGGAGATGAGGCGTCGGTCAGGCGGCACATCTTTTCGCACACCGCTGTGCCAAGACCGGTCGTGACGCACGACATTCCGGCATTGCACACGAGCGAGGCATCGCAGTAGGCACCCTCCGCGGCGTTGCGGCCCGGAGGTTGGCAGATCCCCATTCCGGTATTGGCCGCTATATCGGAGCCGACGTTGCACTCTTCGCTTGCGCCGCAGCCTCCGTTGTCGCTCGGATGCAGCGGCGTGCAGGTCGCCAGGCAGACGCCCAGGCGTGGCGAGATCTGCACCGTGACAGCGGTCGTCGTAACGAGCGTATTGAACGCGTCGAAGCAGCGCGCTCCGCCCGTGCAGTCGTTATCGGTTTCGCAGAACTTGCGACAGACCCCATCCTTCGAAGCGACGCCCAGTGAGGTTGAGGCGTGGCCCATCTCGAGGTTGTGGCAGATGGTTCCATCGGCGCAGTTGTCTCCATTGATGGGAAAGGCAGACCCGCTCAATCCGTTCCCGGTAGGGAATTGCAGTTGGCAGGGGCTTCCTTCGCCCAGCACCGGTGCCGACTCGTGAACGCATTGCGTCTCCACGAGACCGGGGCCGGTCTGCATCACGGTGCAGCGTGCGCGCGAGTTGATATCCTGCGTATTGCCCGGCACGCAGCCGGTCGTCGCTGCAGTCGGCGAGCAGGTCAGCGGCGGCACGCAAAGTGGCGAGTCGTTGACCTTGAGGCAGACCATCGGATCCGGACAGAAATTGGTCTGGGCGCAGGGAAACGTCCCGAGGTCCTGGTACGTCCGGCCGCACGCGAGCGACGCAACCGCCACGAGGCAGCAGATGAAAAGTGCGCGCATGATTAGAAGCTCCCCGCGAGCATAAGGCCAGTCGGGCCAACCTCAAGCTGCGCGGTGGCAACGGTCGGGTCCTGATTAAAAATCAATAAGCCCGCGCCGCCGAGCACCAGCACTCCCGCGCCGATTCCTGCGCCCCAGGCGATCGAGTTGATCAAGTGCACCGACGACGAATCCTTGGTTAAGGCGTTGACGTCCTCATAACCGCCGGTCTGTAGCTTGTTGGTGATCGACTCGCCCGCCATCATCGACACGCCCGAGGCGATCAGGCTCGCCGCGCCGAGCCCGAGCACGACCCATCCTGCCTTGCGCAGCGCCGCGTGGCGGGAGAGCGCGGCCTCTTCATCCTGCTTCTTCTTCACGGCCGCAGCGGCATTGGCGGCCGACTGCGCGGCGGCATTGATCTCCCTCTGCTTGTCCTCCTGCGCTGTGTCCCACTTGCCCTGCTCCTCGCGCGTCTTCTGCTGCTCCTGCGCGGCGCGAATCTCCGCGTCGAGCATCAGCTGCACGGGCGCGAGCAGCGCGGGGATATTCGCGCGCAGATCGCTGATCAATGCCGTGTCATTCGCGCCCATCGCCATGATGGAGCTCAGCTGCGTTCCATTGCGCACCTGCCACAGACGCATCTCGAGTTCGAGCGTCGCGCCCGCGCGGCGCAGCCGGCCGTCGACGATATATTCCGCGCCGACCTGCTTGCCCGTCGTCGCCGCGCACTGGTCATCGCAGCCCGCCGCGAGCTCTGGCCCGAGCAGATCGATGATGTTCTCCTTGGTCATCACGCCGAGCCCGGGAATCGTTCCCGTCGTCTGCTGGCGCACCACGAACGTTGCGCGGTCAATCAGCGCCTTCTCATCCGGCGTCGGCTTGGTCATCACCGGATCGAGGACGGCGAACTTGAATTGCGACGCGAGCACCGTCCGATCGGGCACGTGTGCATAGAGTTTGCCGGCCGGTGATGCAGGCGCATCAGCGGGCCGGGCCGAGTTTTCCGTTGCAGCCTGGGCAGCTCCCAGGGCAAGCCAGACAATGAGAACCAACGCATAGGAAGATCGCATACCGCGCGGATAGCATGACTCCTGCGAGAATTGTTACAACTTCGATACAGGCGAAGACGCGAGCAGCGGACAGCGACGAGTCCACGCGAATGAATCGCCCGCGCCCAGCAGGCTCCGCGTCTAAGCCCAAGGTCCCGGCGACGCGCGCAGCGGCGATTGAAGAACAGCAACAGTCGATAAAATTCGGTTGCGTTCATATCTCGATTTGATAGGCAGAAAAAATGACCCAGTTGGCCGTTCGTCGCGCCTCCGCGAATCGGTTGTATCGATCGCTTCCGACGCACCTCTTGCTTGCTCTCGCCCTCTGTGCGCCGATTGCGGCGCGCGCGGACGACGACTCCGACTCGGATCCCGGACCCGATCCATTTCACCAGAAGCGCACGGCCGCGATGGGCCCTGCGTTCTGGCTCGACGCGCAGGTCGGCCGCAACGCGCCCGGCGGGTTCTTCGTCGGTCCGGAGATCGCAGGACACGGCGTCGTCGCGGGCCCGTTCTCGATGGATATCTTCGGCGGTCTCTATTACGTCAGCGGCGGCGCGGGACCGGTGACCTACGACTCCGAATTTGCTGTCGGCACACCGTTCTGGATCGATGGAATCCGACTCGTGGTTGAGCCGCAGATCGGAATGGGGCTCGACGGCATCTCCATCGTGAATGGCTTCGTCCGCTTCGGCCTCAACCTCTACAAGCCGATCGGTTCGAGCGACTTCGTGCTCAACACCGAATACCTCAAGACCGTCAACGGCACGGCCGATGGCCTTCGCCTCAAGCTCTTCTGGGTGCCCGGTGCCGGCAGCCTCGCGCCCGGCGCGGTGACGGCCTCGGACCGGCACGGACTCTTCTACGGCATCCGCTCCGAGATCTGGTTCGGCAACGATTCAGGCGTGTCGCTCGCGGCGCTTGTCGGCTGGCAGTTCGATTAATGGTCGACCGATTTTAATCATCCACGAATCTCCTTTCTTCACTTCGCTCCCATCGGGGGAATTGCCATGCGTCTTCGTTCAGTGATTGCCGCTGTTCTTCTTCTCTCAGCCTGCGCCTCCGGACCGCAGGAGGTCCCCACGCATAAGGCGCCGCTGAACGACGCGGAGAAGGAGGCTTTTCGCAAAGTGCTCGGCATCCACGAGAGCTTCTTCGAGCTGTTTGACTATGTGAACTATGGCGCGCTCGTCGCGGCGATCGGGCCCAACGGCGCCAAGGGGCTCTACCAGGAGCCGATCTCGCCCAATCTGAAGCTGCGCCTTGACGGCACGACGCCGCCCTATACGGGAACTGCGACGGTAACGATCTCTCCGCGCCCGGTTGCATTTCTCGCGGAATCGAAGGTCCCCAACGTCACGATCGGCGGCAATCCGGCGATGGATCGCGATCACTATTTCATCGTGCATTTCGTCTGCGAGACCGACGTGGTCTTCACCAAGACCGGAATCACGTTCAACAAGGGAGCGACGCTCGACTTCCTCCTCGATCTCCATCAGAAGTGGGATTACGACTCCGGTTCCGGCTCATATGCACCAACACTCGAGATGATGTTCTCCAACGAGCACTGGATGCTGCCGGCAGGGGCGATCACGGGAGTCGCCGCGAGCGGATTCCTCGTCTATGCCCACGAGGTGTCGCCGGGCAAGCGCAGGATCTTCACCGGAGGAAACCTCCAATATCAGATTCCCGGGGCCATCCCGGCCGTTGAATATCAAGGGCGTCTGGACGGGGCGCCGGTACTTCAGATCGGCACCGAGCCGTACGACACCTGGAATTACGCGACGGTGCTGGCGCCTCTGACGCAGCATACGGACGACTATATCGATCAGCAGATGAAGTAATGGGCGTGGCCTGACGACGCGTGCCCGTGTCAGGCCTTCCAGCTCTGTAGAATGCGCATGTAGTTGCCGCGCTCGAATGCGGCGGGGTTCGGGCAGCGCGATAGATTCATGCAGCCGCGCAGCTCGGTGAGCGAGGCATATTCATGCTCGCTCATCCAGCTGCCCAGGGCGTCGCGCATCGCCTTGATATGCGACGGACCCTGGCGCAGGAGGCTTGAGACCATCTGCACCGCAGTTGCTCCTGCCATCAGCGCCTTGACCGCATCGAGCGCGGTATGCACGCCTCCCGAGGCGGCGAGATCGAGCTTGCGCTGGCCCGAGAGAATCGCCAGCCAGCGCAGGCGCAGGAGCAGCTCTGACGAATCAGAGAGGTGCAGTTCGGGCCGGACTTCGAGCTCCTCGATATCGATATCGGGTTGATAGAACCGATTAAAGAGCACCAGCCCGCGCGCACCCGCAACCTCGAGGCGCAGCGCGAAGTTCGAGAATGAGGAAAAGAAGGGGGAGAGCTTCACGGCAATGGGGATCCGTGATGCAGCACGGACGGCGGCCACCATCTCGAGAGTGCGCTGCTCGACATCGGCGGCGCTCTCGGTGGGATCGCTGGCGACGTAATAGACATTCAGCTCAAGCGCATCGGCGCCGGCCTGCTCAATCAACCGCGCATAGTCGAGCCAGCCGCTCCTGGTAATGCCATTGAGCGAGGCAATCACGGGGACGCGTACGGCCGCCTTGATCTTGCGCAACTGCTCCAGATACGCCGTGGGACCGAGCCGATATTCGTCGGGCTTCGGAAAGAATGACGACGCTTCCGAGAATGCATCGGTGTTGGAATCAACGTCCTGCAGCGTGCGCGCGCGCTCGGTCTCGATCTGCTCCTCGAAGAGGGAATGCATGACGATCGCGCCGACGCCTGCATCCTCCAGTTTGCGCACGGCGCCGAGATCATCGACGAGCGGCGAGGCGCCCGCGATGAACGGGTTGTCGAGCGCAAGACCGAGATAGTTCGTCCGCAGATCGATGCTTGAGGGCGTAGCAGGAATCGTCGTGCTCATGACTTCTTATCCTCTGCGGCGGGCGCCGCCTGTGCGGGCTTGGCGGCATGTTCCACGGGCCGGGCCATATGCTGGTAGAGCGCGTAACGCTCCTCGACATTGTGCTGCGCGCGACCCATCAAGGTCTTGAAGCGTTCGGGATTCTGCTGCTCGACGACGCGGAAGCGGGTCTCGTTGCGCGCGTAATCGATGATCTTGCCTTTCGGGGCCACCGAATCGAGACGCAGCGGACTCACTCCCTCGGCTGCATTGCGCGGATCATATCGATAGAGCGGCCAATACCCCGTCTCGACCGCGAGCTTCTGCTGCGCGGGCCCCTTCGCGAGATCGTATCCGTGCGCGATGCAGTGCGAGAAGGCGATGATTAATGAAGTGCCGGGATAAGCATCGGCCTCGGCCAGCGTCTTGACCGTCTGCGCGTCCTTCGCGCCGAAGGCGATCTGCGCGACATAGACGTTGCCATAGGCCATCGCGAGCATTCCCAGATCCTTCTTGCCCGTCGCCTTGCCGGCCGCCGCGAACTTCGCCGACGCGCCCATCGGCGTCGACTTCGACTGCTGTCCGCCCGTATTCGAATAGACCTCGGTATCGAGCACGAGGATATTCACGTCGCGCCCCTGCGCCAGCACATGGTCAAGACCGCCGTAGCCGATGTCATAGGCCCAGCCGTCGCCGCCGACGATCCAGACGCTGCGCCGCACGAGCGAATCGGCGAGCAACTCAAGCCGACGGGCATCGAGCGTCTGCATCGGCGCGAGCTTCTCTTTCAACGCCAGTACCCGCGCGCGCATCTCGCGCACATTGGCCTCACCGTGCTGCTCGCCCTTCAGCAGACCATCGACGAGCGGATCGCCGAGTTGGGGCGCGAGCCGCGTGACGATCTCCTGCGCCATCTTCTGCTGCTGATCCACAGCGAGTCGGATCCCGAATCCAAACTCCGCGTTGTCCTCGAAGAGCGAGTTGGCCCACGCCGGCCCGCGCCCATCGCGGTTCTTCGTATAGGGCGTGGTCGGGAGATTGCCGCCATAGATCGACGAGCAGCCGGTGGCATTGGCGATGATTGCGCGATCGCCGAAGAGCTGCGTCATTAACTTGATATAGGGCGTCTCGCCGCAGCCATTACAGGCGCCCGAGTATTCAAAGAGCGGCTCGAGCAGCTGCGCACCCTTGACGTCGATCGGCACCTTCGTGCGATCCGCCTCGGGCAGTCCGAGGAAGAACTCATAGTTCTCTCTCTCCGCTGCGCGGATGGGCGGCTGCGCAACCATCTCGATCGACTTGTGCCGCGGATTCTTCTTATCCTTCGCCGGGCAGATCTCGGTGCAGAGCGAGCAGCCGGTGCAATCCTCGGGCGCCACCTGGACGGTATATTTCGATGGGCCGAAATCGTTCGCCTTGTAATCAACTGATTTGAAGGTCGCTGGCGCGTTCTTGAGATTGCCCTCGTCGTAGACCTTCACGCGAATCGCTGCGTGCGGGCAGACCATCGCGCACTTGTTGCACTGGATGCAGATCGACGCGTCCCACGAGGGGATCTCGAGCGCGAGGTTGCGCTTCTCCCATCGCGCGGTCGCGGTCGGCCAGGTGCCATCGACGGGAAACGCGCTCACGGGCAGCGCATCGCCCTTGCCGGCGAGCATGACCGCCGTGACCTTCTGGACGAAATCGGGCGCGCGGTCGGAGACGATCGGCGGGAGGCGAATGGCCGAGCTTGCAGCGTTGGGAACGCGAACTTCGTTCAGATAGGCGAGCGAATCGTCGACTACGGCATAGTTCTTCGCGACGACCTCGTCGCCCTTCGCGCCATAGGTCTTTTTAATCTGCCGCTTGATGTATCCAATCGCCTCGTCGCGCGGGAAGATGTTGGCGAGCGCGAAGAAGCAGGTCTGCATGACCGTGTTGATGCGCCCGCCCATTCCAGCGCGCCGCGCGACGTCGCCGGCGTCGATGCAATAGACGCGCAGTTTCAATTCAATGATCCGCTCCTGAACCTCGCGCGGGAGCTGGTTCCAGATCGCGTCGGGGCCATAGATCGAATTGAGCAGCAGCGTCGCGCCCGGTTGCGCCGTCTCGAGCACGTCATACTTCTCGAGAAATCCCCACTGGTGGACGGCGATGAATCCGGCCCGCCGAATCAGATAGCTCGATTGAATCGGCCGCGGCCCGAAGCGCAGATGCGAGGTGGTAATCGCGCCCGACTTCTTCGAGTCATAGACGAAATATCCTTGTGCATACTGATCCGTCTCTTCGCCGATGATCTTGATCGAGTTCTTGTTCGCGCCAACCGTTCCGTCTGCGCCGAGGCCATAGAACACCGCGCGCACGACGTCCGCCGGCTCGATATCAAACTGGCCATCGACGGGAAGAGAGAGTCCGGTGACGTCATCGACGATACCAACCGTGAAGCGCCGACGCGGCTTCTCTTTGAGCAACTCGTCGTAGATTGCCTTCACCATCGCGGGCGTGAACTCCTTCGACGAGAGGCCATAGCGGCCGCCGATCACGCGCGGATGATTCGCGCAGAGTCCGTCCTCCTGCGCTTCGCGCAGCGTCGCGACCACGTCGAGAAAGAGTGGATCACCGAGCGCGCCGGGCTCCTTGGTTCGGTCGAGCACGGCGATCGTCTTCACGCTCGCGGGCAGCGCGCCGATGAAATGCTCGGCCGACCACGGGCGATAGAGCCGCACCTTGAGCAACCCGATCTTCTCGCCTCGCGCGAGGGCCCAATCGACATATTCGTGCGTCGCCTCTGCGCCCGAACCCATCATCACGATCACCCGCTCCGCCTGCGGATGGCCGACGTAATCGAATAAATTGTAATGGCGCCCCGTGAGTGCGCCAAAGCGGGCCATCTCCTCGCGCACGACGGTCGGGCAGTTCAGATAGTAGGGATTGCAGGCCTCGCGCGCCTGGAAGAAGACGTCCGGATTCTGCGCGGTGCCTCTGAGCGTCGGCGCATCGGGCGTGAGGCCACGGCGTCGATGCGCCGCGATCGCCTCTTCACTGATCATCGCGCGCAGCGTCTCGTCGTCGAGCACGGCGAGCTTCGCGACCTCGTGCGAGGTGCGAAACCCGTCGAAGAAATTCATGAAGGGAATGCGCGCGCGCAACGTCGCTGCGTGAGCAATCAGCGCCATATCCTGCGCCTCCTGCACCGAGTTTCCGCAGAGCATCGCGAAGCCGGTTGCGCGGCAGGCCATGACATCCGCGTGGTCGCCGAAGATCGAGAGCGCATGCGCGGCCAGCGTGCGAGCCGAGACGTGCATGACGAACGGCGTGAGCTCGCCGGCGATCTTGTACATATTGGGGATCATCAGCAGCAGGCCCTGCGACGCCGTGAAGGTCGTCGCGAGCGCTCCCGCAGAGAGAGCGCCGTGGACCGCTCCCGCAGCGCCTCCCTCCGACTGCATCTCGGAAACCTGGGGCACCGTTCCCCAGAGATTCGGCGAGCTCCCCGCGGCCCACTCGTCCGACTGCTCGCCCATCGAGGACGAAGGCGTGATCGGATAGATGGCGATCACCTCGGAGAGCCGGTACGCGACGGAGGCGACGGCATAGTTCCCGTCGAGCGTGCGCATCACGCGCGGTGCGGTGGTCGACATAGGGCTTTTAGACTCCTGGCCTGCGGGCAAGAACGCCAGGGTCCCCAAAGCAAGGCCCGCGCCGTGCTTCATTCATGCGGCTGCCTTGCGCGAGAACGGGTCGTACCGATTGTGCGCAGCGACCGATGAGGGAGCGGGGCGCACGCAATCTATGCGCGCCATCGGCACTGCGCGAAGAGTGTGCGCAATTGGGGCGCGCGCGAGACCTGGCGGCGAAAGATCTGCCCTCGGCCTCCGCGTTGGACGGCGATCTGCGACGCGCCAATCAAGCGTTCGAAGAGTCTGTCGGGCGCACGCAGGGCCGCTCGATCAGCCAGCGCAATTCGTGCGGCGGCCACCAATCGGGCCGAAGCGTGTCGGCTGCCGAAGCGCGTTGGAGAGCGCCAGGACGACCCTTGCAACGCGAGTGCACGCTTCTTGCAAAACGCCCGGGCTCGACGTGGACGAAACGGTGCAACGAACTGTTGCGCCGACGGGCTTACGAACGCGGAGATCGGGCGACATGATGGAACACCAACAAGAGCGGCTGGAGTCAGTGGTCATTCGCTTCGCGGGCGACTCGGGCGATGGAATGCAGATCACCGGGGCGCAGTTCACCGAGACCACCGCGATTGCCGGGAACGAGCTGGCGACCTTCCCTGACTACCCGGCTGAAATCCGCGCGCCGACGGGTTCGATCGCCGGCGTCTCGGGCTATCAGATCCAGTTCTCCGCCTCGACCGTCTACACGCCGGGCGACGCGCCGGACGTGCTCGTCGCGATGAATCCGGCGGCGCTCAAGGTCAATCTCCCCGACGTGCGCGCGGGCGGGATCGTCATCGTCAACCAGGGCGCGTTCGACAAGAAGAACCAGGAGAAGGCCGGATACACAGGCGACCCGCTCGAGCAGACGAAGAACGCCGGCTTCCGCGTCTTCCCGATCGACATTACGGGCCAGACGCTCGGCGCACTCAGCGGCCTCGCGCTCTCGCGCAAGGAGGCAGAGCGGGCGAAGAACTTCTATGCGCTCGGTCTCGTCTATTGGCTTTTCAATCGCAGCTCCGCGCATACGCTCGAGTGGATCCACGAGAAGTTCGCGAAGAAGAAGTCGGAGATCGCCGAGGCGAACGTGCGCGCGCTCAACGCGGGCTTCGCTTATGGCGAGACCGCAGAGCTCTTCTCGCAGAGCTATGTCGTGCCGTCTGCGAAGATCGAACCGGGCCGTTATCGCAATATCCCGGGCAATGAAACGCTGGCGATGGGCCTCGCGACCGCGGCGGAGTTAAGCGGCCTCGAGCTCTTCCTCGGCACGTATCCGATTACGCCTGCGACCGATATCCTTCACCACCTCTCCGCGCAGAAGCACCTGGGGATTAAATCGTTCCAGGCCGAGGACGAGATCGCCGGTATCTGCTCGTGCATCGGCGCATCCTACGGCGGCGCGCTCGCGGTCACGACCACCAGCGGTCCGGGCCTCGCGCTCAAGGGCGAAGGGCTCGGCCTCGCGGTGATGCTCGAGATCCCGCTCGTTGTCGTCGATGTGCAGCGCGGCGGACCGAGCACGGGGCTTCCGACCAAGACGGAGCAGTCCGATCTTCTCCAGGCCTGCTTTGGCCGCCACGGCGAATCGCCGGTGCCGGTGATCTCTGCCTCGACTCCCGCGGATTGCTATTGGGCCGCGATTGAAGCTGCGCGCATCGCGCTGACGCATATGACGCCGGTGATTCTGCTCAGCGATGGATATCTCGCCAATGGCACCGAGCCGTTCCGCATCCCGGACGTCTCCAAGATCCCGCGCATTCCGGTGACGTTCGCGACCAAGGCGGAAGGGTTCGAACCCTACGGCCGCAACGAGAAGCTCGTTCGTCCGTGGGCGCTGCCGGGCACGCCGGGAATGGAGCACCGCATCGGTGGTCTCGAGAAGGAAGATAAGACCGGCCGCATCTCCTACGACGGAATGAATCACGAGAAGATGGTCCATCTGCGCGACGAGAAGGTGCGTCGCATCGCGGATGACTATCCCGCCACCGAGGTCTACGGCGATGAGTCGGGCGAGATGCTCGTCATCGGCTGGGGCAGCACGTTCGGCGGCATCCGCTCGGCAGTGACGCGGCTGCGCGCGAGCGGCAAGAAGGTCGGGCAGGTCCACCTGCGCCACTTGAATCCGCTGCCCAAGGATCTCGGCGAGATCTTCTCGCGCTACCGCAAGGTGGTCGTGCCGGAGATGAACCTCGGCCAGCTCGCGATGCTCCTGCGCGCGAAGTACCTCGTCGATGCCAAGTCGATTTGCAAAGTTCAGGGCCGGCCCTTCAAAGAGGCCGAGCTCACCAAGGCGCTCGCCGCGCACCTGGAGGCTTAAGACATGCTGCACCTCGAAAACTTCGTCCAGCACACCGATCCGTCGCTGCTCACGCGCAAGGACTTCGTCCCCTCCAACGAGGTCCGCTGGTGCCCAGCCTGCGGCGACTTCGCCATTCTCGCGCAGGTGCAGAAGGCGCTGCCCACGCTCGGCATCCCGAAGGAGAACTTCGTCTTCGTCAGCGGCATCGGCTGCTCGAGCCGGTTCCCCTATTACATGGATACGTACGGGATCCACTCGATTCATGGGCGCGCACCGGCCGTGGCGACGGGATTGAAAATTGCCCGGCCCGATCTCTCCGTCTGGGTCATTACGGGCGACGGCGACGCGCTCTCGATCGGCGGCAATCACTTCATCCACGCGCTGCGACGCAACGTGGGCCTTAAAGTGTTGCTCTTCAATAACCAGATCTACGGATTAACCAAGGGCCAGTACAGCCCGACATCCGAGGTCGGGAAGAAGACCAAGTCCACGCCCGATGGGTCGATCGATTACCCGCTCGAGCCCATCCGGGTCGCGCTGGGCGCGGGCGCGACGTTCGTGGCCCGCGTGCTCGCCACCGACGGTCCGCTGCTCGGAGATGTGCTGCTCAAGGCCGCCGCGCACAAGGGAACGGCCTTCGTCGAGATCTACCAGTCGTGCGTAATGTTCAATGAGGAGGCCTTCGAGACCATTACCGAGGTCTCTACGAAGGACGACAATCGCGTCATCCTCAAGCACGGCGAGCGGCTCCTGTTTGGCAAGAACAAGGAGAAGGGCATCGGGCTCAACGAGAAGGGCGAGCCGATCGTCATCGACGTGCTCAAGGACGGCATCGCGAAGGTCGTCGTCTATGACCAGACCTCGCAGACGCTGCCTTATGTCCTCGCGCATATGAGCGAGGGGCTGCCCACGCCGTTCGGCGTCTTCCACTCGGTTGAGAAGACCAACTACGAGACGCTGCTTGTCGAGCAGGTCGGGCGGGCCAAGGCGAAGAAGCAGGGCTCCGTGCAGGCGATGCTCGAAGAGGGCGAATCCTGGGTTGTCGAGTGAGCGAGGCGGGTATGGACGGCAGCTGGTTCGGCTTTCTCGCCTTCCTGCTGGTCAGCGTGATCTCCGTCGGCGGACTGATCGTCGCCGCGAAGGTGCTCGGCGTCCGGGCGCGGGGAAAGTCGCTGCTCAAGGAGCGCACCTACGAGTGCGGCGAGGAGGCGGAGGGGCCAGCGTGGATCCGCTTCCACCCGCGCTATTACCTGGTCGCGCTCTTCTTCGTGCTCTTCGATGTCGAGGCCGCGTTCTTCTTTCCCTGGGCCGTCGCTGAGAAGACGCTCGGCTGGAATGGCCTCGCGAGCATTGCGCTCTTCACGGGCGTGCTGCTCCTCGGCTGGTGGTACGCCGTGAAGAAGGATGCGCTGCGATGGCAGTGATCGAGGAGCCGCGCTCCTATTTTCATCCGCTCTATGACGTCATGCTCTCCACGCCGGGACTCTCGGTGGGCGTGGCTCCGCTCGACCGCTTATTAACCTGGGGATTAAAAAACGCGCTCTGGGTCTTCCCGATGGCGACGAGCTGCTGCGGGATTGAGTTGATGGCCTCGGCCGCAGCGCGTGTCGATCTCGATCGCATGGGTACCATCATGCGTGCGAGCCCGCGCCAGTCGGACGTGATGGTCGTCGCGGGCACCATTACCGTGAAGATGGCCCCGCGCGTGCGTCGCCTCTGGGATCAGATGCCCGAGCCGAAGTGGTGCATCGCGATGGGCTCCTGCGCGATCTCCGGCGACTTCTATCGAAACCTCTATCCGGTCGTTCCGGGCATCGACACGTTCATACCCGTCGACGTCTACGTGCCGGGCTGCCCGCCCAATCCGGAAGCGCTGATGCACGGGCTGATGCGGCTCCAGGAAAAGATCGGGCTGCAGCGCGAGGGCAAGCTGGTTCCCTCTGAGCCGCGTCCCGATTTCGACGCGATGGTGCGCCCTCCTGCACTCTCTCGCATCGGCGATGCCGCGCGGGCTGCGGACTTGAGCGATCGCCAGGAGCAGGCGGCGCTGACGATGTGCCCCGACGCAGCGCCGGGCGTCGTCGAAGACGAGGAGAAGGGATTCGCGCAACCCGCGACGCAGGCGACGCCGCCGCTCAATACGGAACTGGTTGAACTGCTCCGCGACCGATTTGGCGTCACCGAATTTCCCCTGAACGCGCCGCCCGTGGTTTCTGCCGATAAGCACCTCGAGCTTGCGGCCACGCTGCAGAAGATGGGCTATCGGCAGTTCCTCTTCGTCGCAGCGTCGCATCGCCCCGCGAAAGAGGGCAGCGAAGATCTCTGCGAGGTCGCCTATGGCCTGCGCACGGTTGGCGCGGGAACCAAAGAGGCGATCTGGCAGGTTCGCGTGCCGACCAACCAGACCGTCCCGTCGCTGGTGCCGCTCTTCGCGGGCGCCGATTGGCAGGAGCGCGAGCAGTACGATCTCGTCGGCGTGAAATTCGCCGGTCACCCCGATCTGCGCCGCATCATGATGTCGGACGACTGGGTCGGCCACCCGCTGCGCCGCGACTATCCCGCCGACAAGGAGTGTGCGCCGTGGAGGTGACCACCCCTGTGCGGACGCTGCCCTATCGCAAGCTCGAGCTGTACGAGCCCGAAGGGGACATGCTTACGCTGCAGCTCGGGCCGCAGCATCCCTCGACGCACGGCGTGCTGCGCATCAAGCTGCACCTCGACGGCGAGAAGATCATCAAAGCCGTCCCTTATCCGGGATATCTCCACCGCGGCGTCGAGAAACTCTGCGAGCAGCTGACGTACGTGCAGATGATTCCGATCGTCGACAAGGACGATTACATCGCGCCAATGCACAACGAGCAGGCGCTCGTGATGGCGTTCGAGAAGCTGCTCAAGATCGAGGTGCCGCGGCGTGGGCAGTGGCTGCGCAGCCTGCTCTCCGAGTTGCAGCGCGTCGCTTCGCATATCTTCTGGTTGGGCACGATGTCGCTCGACCTCGGCGGCGCGCTCGGCGGCGGCTCGACCAACTTCATCTACTGTCTGCGCGAACGCGAACTCATCCTCGACCTCTTCGAAGAGCTCACTGGCTCGCGCTTTCATTACAATACCCACTGTATCGGCGGGAATCGCCACGATATCCCCGCGGGCTGGGCGGCGAAGGTCCACGACGCGGTGAATCTCATCCGGGCGCGCCTGCCCGAATATGAGGCGATGTCGTGCAATCACCGGCTCTTCATCGAGCGCATGCGCGGCGTCGGCGTGCTCACCGGGGCGCTGGCGCTCGAGCTGGGGATCACCGGACCGAACCTGCGCGCGAGCGGCGTCGATCACGACCTGCGCCGCGATGCTCCGTATGACGCGTATCGGGAGATCCCGGTCAACGTGCAGACGGCGAAGGAGGGCGATTGCCTCGCCCGCACGCATGTCCGCCTCGCGGAGATGCGCGAGAGCTTGCGTTTAATCGATCTGCTCATCGACGGAATGCCGACCGGACCGATTAACTCGAGCCGGCCAGCGAAGCAGGCGAACCAGATCAAGATTCCTTCGGGCCAGGCCTATGCCTCGCTCGAATCTCCGCGCGGCGAATTGGGCACGTTTGTTGTCGCGGGCAACGGCGAGGCGAATACTTCGCCGTATCGATTAAAAATCCGCCCGCCGAGCCTGCATGCGCTCGCGGCGCTGCCTTATCTCCTCGTCGGGCACAACGTCAGCGATGCAGTCGCCATCCTCGGCTCGCTCGACCCGATCATGGGCGAGGTCGACCGATGATCTTCGCCGCCTCGCTCGCTGCTGCCGTCGTGATCGTCGTCCTCTCTGCGACCGCGCTCGCGCTCTGGTACGAGCGCAAGCT
Organism: uncultured delta proteobacterium; assembly: GCA_903911145.1. Taxonomy (GTDB): domain Bacteria; phylum Myxococcota; class Myxococcia; order Myxococcales; family 40CM-4-68-19; genus CAIWCD01. The sequence continues at coordinate 45,472 of CAIWCD010000030.1, forward strand.
CGCCGCGCGGATGCAGACGCGCATCGGCCCGCAGTTCGTCGGACCGATCGGGCTCTTCCAGCCGGTCGCGGATCTGCTCAAGCTCGTTCAGAAGGAAGAGATCGTTCCGATGGGCGCGGACCGCGTGTTGTTTGCGCTCGCGCCCCCGCTCACCGTTATCTTCGCGCTCGCCGCCGCCGCGTTTGTTCCGCTCTGGCCGGGCGTCGCCGTGGTTCGTTCCGACGTTGGCGTGCTGCTCGTGATCGGGTTCGGCGGCCTCGCGATGGTTCCCGTCTGGATGGCCGGGTGGGCGAGCTTTAATAAGTATGCGCTGCTCGGCGCAATGCGCGCGGTCGCGCAGAGCATCTCGTATGGCGTGCCGCTGGTGCTCGCGGCGATGGTGCCCGTCATCCTCGCCGGCACGATGGATCTCGACGGCATTACGCAATTCCAGGCGACGCATCACTGGTTCGGTCTCTGGCCGATCATCCCCGGTCTGCCCGCGTTCATTCTCTTCCTGCTCGCGATGCTTGCCGAATCGAATCGCATTCCGTTCGATATCCCCGAGGCAGAGAGCGAGCTCGTCGCCGGTGTCACCACCGAATACACAGGCATGCAGTTCGGCTTTGTCTACCTCGCCGAATATGTCCACACCGTCGTCGGCGCTGCGATCGGTTCGGTGATGTTCCTCGGCGGCTGGGATGGCCCGTTTGCGCCAGGCTTGCACTGGCTCCTGCTCAAGACCCTCTGCCTCTTCACGTTCATCTATTGGATCCGCTGGACGCTGGTGCGTCTGCGCGCGGACCAACTCATGACCCTCTGTTGGAAGTGGCTCGTCCCGGCAGGCCTCGGCCTTGTCTTCCTCTCCGCGGCCTGGAACCAGACTGGCTGGTCGCGCTGATGGGATACTTCGTCGATACCTTGAATTCCATCGGCGCAACGGTCCGCAACTTCCTGCGGCCGCCCGTGACGGTGAACTATCCGGCGGTGATTCGCCCGCGGCCCGAGCGCTATCACACAAGCTTCGCGCTCCTGCACGACGCGCCCGGCGACGAGCTCTGCATCGGCTGCCTCGCCTGCGAGCGCATCTGCCCGTCGTTCGTCATCGAGATTAAACAGGCCCCCAAGCGCGAATCTCCCGTGACGGGAAAGAAGCGCGGATATGTCGAAGCCTTCACGCTCAATCTTACGGCCTGCATCGGCTGCGAGCTCTGCGTGCAGGTCTGCCCGACCGACGCGCTGGTGATGCTGCGCACGCCCGAGAAGCCTGCCTTCTGCCGCGAGGATTTAATTCTCGACGTCAAGCGGCTCTATGCCAACGAGAAGGAGAAGCAGGCGGCGTGGGCGACGGGCAGTCGTTTAATCGAGATGCAGGACCCGAACGTGGGGCAGCCGAAGGTCGAGAAGAAGCCCGCGCCCGTGGCTGCTGCACCGGCGCCTGCTGTGACGCCCGTTGCTGCTTCAACTCCTGCTGCTGCACCGGCGCCAGTTGCGGCAGAGCCGGCCGCTGCTGCGTCTGAGCCGATTAAAGGAGCGTCATGACGCCCGGCTTCATCATCGCGGCGCTGCTCATCTTCGCCGCGTCGATCTTCACGGTGCGCTCGTCGAAGCTGGTGCACGCCGTCCTCTGGCTCGGCGCCATGCTGGCGTCGACTGCGGTGCTCTTCATTCAACTCGATGCGCCGTTCCTCGCCGGTATCCAGCTCCTGCTCTACGTCGGCGGCGTCATGACGCTGATGATCTTCGGCGTGATGCTCACCAAGAAGAGCGGCGATGGCGAGCTGCGCACCGAGTCCGCACCGGCGCTGCGCGGACTCGTCATTTCGCTCGCTCTCTTCGGCCTGCTCGCGGGCGGCATCTTCAGCATGACCAACGGCGCGCCTGCGCTGCAGAAGCCGGAAGAAGTCGCCTCGATCGCCGCGTCGGTCCTCGGCGAGCACTGGCTCGCGTTCGAGACGCTCTCGGTGCTGCTGCTCGCGGCGATGGTCGGCGCGATCCTCCTCGCCCGCAAGCGCGACGCGGGCGCACCGGAGTCGGGAAAGGCGTCGCCGCGATGAATCTGCAAGCCTGCCTGCTGCTCTCTTCTGGGCTCTTCTGCGTCGGCCTCTACGGCCTGCTCACGCGGCGCAACGCCATCGGGATCCTGCTCTCGATCGAAGTGATGGCGAACGCGGCGAATCTCAACTTCGTCGCCTTCTCGCGCTACAGCGGCGCGGGCTACGGGCAGGTCTTCGCGCTCTTCGTCCTCGCGCTCACGGTCGCGGAGGTCGCCGTCGGACTCGCACTGGTCATGGCGCTCTTCCGCTCCCATCGCGACGCGCTCGTCGAGTTGGCTTCCGCCTTTCGCCACTAATGGGAACTCCGATGATGAGCACGGCGTCATGGGCCTTGATGGCTCTCTTCGCACCCGCGGCGGCGGCGCTGATCCTCGCTGTCGTTGCGCCACTGCGGCGGCGATTGATCTTCTCGGTCGGCATCTCCCTGCTCGGCGTCATCACGTCGCTCGCTTCCGCGATCATGGTCGTCGTCGGCTACGCCGCCAATCTGGTGCCGGTCGAGTTGACTGTCCCGTGGCTGACGAGCGCGGGCCGGCCGTTTCTCGATGCGGGTGTTCATATCGACGGCATCTCCGCGCCGATGCTGGTGGTCGTCGCCTTCGTCGCGCTCTGCGTGCAGATCTTCTCGATTGGATATCTCGACGACGAGAAGGCACCCTCGCTGGGGCGATACTTCGCTTACCAGTCGTTGTTCCTCTTCAGCATGCAGCTGCTCGTGCTCGCGCCAAACCTAATGCAGCTCTTCTTCGGCTGGGAGATGGTCGGCGCCACCAGTTATCTATTAATCGGTTACTGGTATGCCAAGCCGAGCGCCGCGCGCGCTGCGGTCAAGGCCTTCTGGATCACCAAGCTCGCCGATATGGGTCTTTTGATGGGCCTGATCCTCCTCGTGCAGAACACGGGCGGGTTCTCCTGGACGGCGCATCTCGAGCCGGGCATTGCGACCGCGATCACGCTGCTGCTCTTCGTCGCCGTGATGGGCAAGAGCGCGCAGTTCCCGCTGCACATCTGGCTTCCCGACGCGATGGAGGGCCCGACGCCGGTCTCCGCGCTGCTGCACGCGGCGACGATGGTGGCCGCGGGCGTCTTCCTCGTCGTGCGCGCCGATCCTCTCTTCGCGCAGGCGCCCGATACGCGCATGTTCATGGCTTATCTCGGCGCCGGCTCGGCGCTCTTCGCCGGGCTGCTCGCGCTGGTGCAGACCGACCTGAAGCGCGTGCTCGCTTATTCAACCTGCTCGCAGCTCGGATATATGCTCGCGGGTATCGGCGCCGGCTCGGCGACGGCAGGCTTCTTCCACCTCACGACCCACGCATTCTTCAAGGCGCTGCTCTTCCTTGCCGCGGGCGCGATCATCCACGCGGTCGGCTCCAATGAGCTCTCGCGCATGGGCGGCCTCGCGAAGAAGATGCCGATGACCGCGTTCGTCTTCATCCTCGGCTCGCTCTCGCTTGCGGGCGTGCCCGGGCTCGCGGGCTTCTTCAGCAAGGATCTGATTCTCGAGACGGTGGTCGAGCAGCAGCTCTGGCTGCCTGCGGTCGCGCTGATGCTGACGGCGTTCCTGACCGCGCTCTATATGGGCCGCGTGATCCTGCTGGCCTTCTTCGGCCCGCGCGTCTCCGAGGGGCATCCGCATGATCCCCACTTCGCGATGGCGCTGCCGCTCCTGCTGCTCGCAATCCCGTCGCTCGCCGTCGGATACTTCGGCCATTGGATCGCGGGGCTCTCTGGCAACGAATATTCCTTCCACATCACGACGACGGGAATCGTCGCGTCGTCGCTCGGGCTCGCGGGTTTCGGCTTCTCCTGGGTAATCTGGCGCAAGCATCCCGCCGAGGAGCCAGCGCCGATGCGTGCGCTCGCGGCCTTCGCGAAGCGGGCGTGGGTCGATAACGCCTATCGCTTCATCTATCGCCGCGGTCTGCTCCTCGTCGCCTCGTGGGCCGCCTGGGTCGATCGATATATCGTCGATGCCTTGATCAACGCCTGCGGCGCGCTCTTCATCGGCGGCGCTGGGCGGGCGCGGCGCATCCAGACCGGCAACGTGCGTGACTATCTCTTCGCGGTCTCGTTGGGCGCGCTCTGCCTGACGGCCTGGGGACTGTGGCGATGAACGACCATCTGCTCTCCATCGTCGTTGCAGCGCCCTCGCTTGCGGCGTTTCTGCTCTTCCTGATCCCGAACCGGCTGCGATTGCTCGTGCGCTTGACGACGCTCGCGGGCGCAGTCGTGTCTCTCGTGGCCGCGATTCAGATCGCGTCGCTCTACGAGCGCACCGCTGGCACGTTCCAGCTCGCCGAGCGATATCCATTTGTCCCGCAACTGGGCATCGATCTCTCCTTCGCCGTCGACGGCTGGGGCGTCGCGCTCTTGCTATTAACCGGCTTGATTACCGTGGCCGGCGTGCTCGCGAGCTGGAGGCTTGCGCATCGCGAGAAGGAGTTCTTCATCATCCTGCTGGTGCTCGTCTCGGGCGTCTTCGGCGTCTTCGTCGCGCAGGATCTCTTCATCTTCTTCCTCTTCTACGAGATCGCCGTCCTCCCGATGTATCTGCTCATCGGTATCTGGGGCAGCAGCCACGCTGTCGTCGAGGGCGGCCCGCTTAAATACGTCTGGCGATACTTCGATATCGGCGGCCGCGAATATGCCGCGATGAAGCTGACGCTGATGCTGCTGGCGGGCTCGGCATTAATCCTTGTTGGTATCCTCGCCATCTATCGAGCGGCCGGCGGAACGACCTTCGATCTCCACGCGCTCGCAGCGATGCATTACGACCGCTCATTACAACTCTGGGCCTTCCCTCTGCTCTGGATCGGCTTCGGAAGTCTCGCCGGCGTCTTTCCGTTTCATACCTGGTCTCCCGACGGCCATGCCTCCGCGCCGACGGCCGTCTCGATGCTCCATGCGGGCGTCCTGATGAAGCTGGGCGCGTTCGGCGTGATGCGCATTGGAATGATGCTGCTCCCGGAAGGCGCGCGCGTCTGGGCGCCCATCATGGGTTGTGTCGCGGTGATTAATATCGTCTACGGCGCCTTCTCAGCGACGCACCAGAAGGACCTTAAATATATCGTCGCTTATTCCTCGGTCAGCCATATGGGCGTGGTGATGCTGGGAGCCGCAGCGTTGAACGTCGATGCCTGGAACGGCGCGGTCTTCCAGATGGTCGCGCACGGCGTGATGACGGGCCTGCTCTTCGCGCTCGTCGGCCTCGTCTATGAGCGCACGCATACGCGCGACCTCGCCAAGATGGGCGGGCTCGCGCGCGTGATGCCGGGTGTCGCGGCCTTCTTCACCATCGCGGGCCTCTCGAGCCTGGGCCTTCCCGGCACCGCTGGATTCGTCGCCGAGTTTCTCGTCTTCATCGGCGCCTGGAAGAGCGCCAATCCCTGGTGGGCGGTCGCGGGCGTCATTGGCGCGTTCATTACCGCGGTCTATGTGCTCGCTGCCGTGCGCCGCATCTTCTGGGGCCCGATCAACGACTCGCACCACCTCGAGCTGCTCGACGCGAATGGAACGGAGTGGGGCGCGCTCTGGATGCTCGGCGCCGCGATCATCGTCGTCGGCTTCTGGCCGAGGCTGGTGACCGACTTCCTCGATCCCACCACGACGGCGCACCTCCACGCGCTGCTCAATGCGGCAGGGCAGCCATGACCGCGCCTGATGTGAATTATCTGATGCCGGAACTCGGCGTCGCGCTGGCCGCGGTGCTGGTGTTCGTCGCCGATCTTCTTCTCCCGAGTTCGCGTCGGAAGCTGCTCGGGCCGATCGCGGCGCTGCTGCTGCTCGCCGTTTTCACGATGACGTTCTTCGTTGACTCAAGCGGAAGCGATGCGCATGGGACGCTCTTCGGCGGGGCGGGCCCGCTCTATTTCCAGCGGCTATTTCTCGGCGCGGCGGTGATTGGAATTCTCGGCGGCCTTGAGCATGTCGAGCGGCAGACGCACTGGCGGCAGGGCGAGTACTACTTCCTGCTGCTCTGCAGCCTGCTCGGGATGATGATTCTTCCGGGCGCGCGCGACCTGATTCTGTTGCTGATTGCATTCGAGTTGATGGGCATTCCGCTCTACGTGCTCGCCGCATTCGAGCCCGGGGAGAAGGCGGGCGATGTGCAGGGCAAGCGCGCCTCGGAAGCGGGCCTCAAGCTCTTCATGGTCGGCTCGGCGAGCACAGCGATCACGCTCTTCGGCCTCTCTCTGGTCGCGGGCCTCGCGGGCGGGACTTCAATGGCCGCGCTGCACGCCGCTCCCGCAACGCCGCTCTTTACCATCGGCGAGATGTTCATCCTCGCGGGCATCGCGTTCAAGCTGGGAGTCGCGCCGTTTCATATGTGGGTTCCCGATACCTATGAAGGCGCGCCCGGGCCGTTCGTATCGTTTCTCGCCGCCTCACCAAAGGCCGCTGGAATCGCCGCTCTCTGCGCGCTCTTCCTCTGCGGATTTGGCGGCGTCAGCGCCAGTTGGCAGCCCGCCGTTGAAGGCCTCGCACTGGTGACGATGGCCGTCGGTAGCCTGCTTGCGATTCCCCAACATAACCTTCGCCGTCTGCTCGCCTACTCAGGCGTTGCGCAGGTTGGATATCTGCTGATTGCCTTCGCGACCGGCACGGCAGGCGGCGTCGCGATGGTGCTCTTCTTCGCGGTGACCTATGTCGCGACCAACGCCGGAATCTTCCTCGTCGCGCACGCGGTCGCGGTCGATACCGGCGATGAAACCGACGCGGGTCTCAAAGGCCTCGCGGGCCGGTCACCCTGGCTCGCGCTCGCACTGCTGGCGTTCCTGCTCTCGCTCGCGGGCATTCCCTTCGTCGCGGGCTTCTGGGCCAAGCTCTACGTCTTCCTGATCGCGTGGCAAGCGGGACTCTATTGGCTGGTCGCGGCCGGTGCGTCGCTCTCGGTCGTCTCGCTCTTCTTCTATCTACTTCTCGCCCGCGCCGCTTATCTCGTCGAGCCGACCAACAAGACGCCCGCGCGTGTTGCGCCCGGACTGCGCGTCGCGATCATCGCCTGCCTGATCGCTGTCGTCGGCATCGGTCTCTATCCTGCGCCGCTGCTCGATGCCGCGCAGGCCGCCGCACAGAGCTTCTTAATTCCCATTCATTAACCAGCCAGATTAAGTTCAACGCACCAATCCACACGGAAAGGATTTCCCGATGTCGACGAAGATCACCGAGGAGTGCATCAACTGTGGCGCCTGCGAGCCCGAGTGCCCGAACCAGGCCATTACGCAGGGGCCGGATATCTTCGTGATCGACGCCGCGCGCTGCACCGAGTGTGTCGGCTTCCACGGCGAAGAGGCCTGCGCCGCGGTCTGCCCGGTCGACTGCTGCATTCCCGATACGAACAACGAGGAGAAGGAGGCGGTGCTCTACGAGCGCGCGAAGGTTCTCCACCCGGAGCAGACGCTGCCGCCGCTCGAGCAGCTGACGAGCAAGCTCTCGCGCTTCCGCTCGTAGCAGCGGGTTGAACTTCTGCTCGCGCGGTTGAGCGCTCGTGCGCGCTCAGCCGCGATCGGTCTTGCGCTGCAGCGCGCGCACCTTGACGCGGAAGAGCAGGGCGGATGACTCGATTGACCAGCTCCAGTCGAGCACAGCGTCGCTCGCACGCACCGTGGCTTCACCGGTGAAGCGCGAATTCGAATATGCAGCTGTTCGCGGCTTGATGATGAGCGGCTGCCTCGGCTTCTCGTCGGTCGATTGCCAGAGCTCTTTCTCCAGCGCTGCTCCCGGCGAGAGCCATTGGAACGGCCCAGCTCCGTGCGGCGCAAAGAGCTGGCTGAGCAGCGCCACCAGCTGATAGGCGGACCGCTCGTCGCCGCTGAGAATCGCGCGGAGCAAGGCCTGCGTGAGATCGATATCCTGCTTGGCGCGCAGCTCCTCGAATCGCTTTATCCGCGCGCCGGAATCCTTCCCAGGCTGGTTCATGTCATAGGCGAGCCACATCGCCTTCGCCGTCTCGAGATCCATCAAGCGCAGTTTGCGAAAGCGCTGGTCGTACCCGTTCTCGTCGATTCGCTCCGGCTCGCTGTCGAGGAGGCGAAACTCATCGCCTCTGGTCAAGAAGATCGCGCGCATCTTCTGAATCACCGGTCCATCAATGGCCGCCCGCGATTCATCGATCGTACTTCCCAGCCAGATCGCCCAGCCGTCGAGCGCGATCCCTTCCAGTCGAGAGAACGTCGTTCGATATCCGTGCGCAGTCTGGACCGCCGCAGCGCCGGGCAGGCCGCTGTTGCCGCGCTGCTCGAGGAGCGTCATCCAGAGTTCGCGCAGCAGCTTGAGCTGCGCGCTCGGCGCCGGCGCGTGGGTGCGCTCGTCGTGATTCCAGCTGGCGATCTCGGTCCAATGAATCGAAGCGAGCGCGTCGCTGCTGGTGCGCTCTGGCGAGCTTTGCATCGGAATCTCCGCTGCTGCTGCGTGCCCACTGGTCAATGCCAGGGCGATTGAAGGTGCGAGAAGAAGCGTGCGGAGGCCACCGCGAGAAATGCGCATGTCCCGCTTTCATATCAGACGCAATCGCCGCTCGACGAAGCGCGCGCGAGTTGGGATAGGGTGCGCCCCCATGACAATCCCGACGCTGATCTATTTTGCTGCTCGCGGCCGCGCTGAAGTCATCCGTCTCGCTCTCGAGGAGGCCGGCGTCGCGTACCAGGAAGAGCACATCAAGGGGCAGGAGGCGTTTGCCGCGATGAAGGCGAGCGGCCGGCTTCCTTTTCTCGCGGTGCCGGTCTGGGTCGACGGTGATTTCACGCTCGCGCAGAGCGGCGCAATCGCGCTGCATATCGCGCGCGGCCACGGCCTCTATGGCAATGGCCCACGCGAGCAGGCGCAGATCGATCAGGCCCTCGGCGCGGTGGACGACGTTCGCGGTGAGGTTCGCAAGCTGATGGTTGCCGAGCCGGCAAAGCGTGGAGAGATTCGCGCGGAGCTTCTCAACGGGACGCTGCCGAGATGGTTCGGAATGCTCGAGAAGCTGCTGGTCGCAAATCAGGATGGTGCGGGGTATCTCGTTGGCAATGCGCTCTCGATTGCCGATCTCGCGCTCTGGTATCTGATCGAACTGGCGCGCGACAACGGATTCGAGGCGGCGCTCACGCCCTGCCCGAAACTGCTCGCGCTGTTCGCTCGCATCGCAGCGCGCCCGCGCATCGCGGCTTATCTCGCGTCGTCGCGACGGCCCGCGCTGCAGCTGCTGCCGGCTTGATCAAGTTCCTGATGGTTCCTATCGCAGGCGATATTGTCCGGCGTGCTCGTTCCTGAGCGCGCCGGTATCCGGATCGATCAGCCAATCCATCGCCAGCTTGCGCGGGACGGCGATCATCCCCGGCCGCGCAATCGTCCCGAAGGCATAGTCCCAGAGCGGGCTCGTCACGCCATGGTTGCTGCGCGGATCGTGGAAATGGTGGTGGAAATGGTGCCGGCGCAGCCAGCGGCCCCAGCCCGTGAGTCCGGGGTGGATATGCTCGAAGTAATGCGTTCCCTCATAGTAGAGATAGAAGCCGACCAGCCCGATTGAATAGGCGATCCCCGCACGCGGACCGACGAACATGGTCGCGAGCCAGGAGAGCAGCAGCAACGCGCCGCCCGCCGCCAGCGCCTTCTTCCACGCGGGCGCGAAGTAGTTTCCGCGGCTGTGGTGCGCCGTATGCTCGACGCCGAATGGGTTGCGGATAAACCGCGGGTCGTGTCCGAGCCAGCGATGAATCGTGTACTCCAGCAGGCTCCAGGTGGCGATCCCGGCAATGAGCGCGGCGAAGATCCGCATATCAACCTCCAATGACTTCTCGGCCTGGACGCTGCCCCTGATCGAGCCGGCTCGTCAACGGCCATCCTGCGCGCGCCTTGTCGCACGCGCCGTCTTGTGGTGTCTGCAGCGTCGTTCACGCGAAGGAGAGTCGTGGTGCCCGCGTCGGTTGACGTTCACGCAGCGCCCGAGATCGCTCGCGATGGCGCGCAGCGAGGCTTTGCGGTGCGTCACGAAGCGCTGCTCTTCCCCATCGCAGCGTTTATTGCCACGCGGCTTGCGCTGCTCGTCTTTGCCTGGTGCAGCCTGCGGCTTCTCCCTGTCGCGCCGAATTTCCTCCCGGAGAGCCGCGCGCATCCGGTGCTCGCCGCGTTCTGCCACTTCGATTGCGGCCACTATTACCAGATCTCATCGCGCGGATATTCGATCCCCGACGAGACAAAATGGTTCCCGCTCTTCCCGCTGCTTGGCGCGCTCGTCCGCATCTGCAGCGGCCTATCGCCATTCTATGCGCTGCTGCTGGTCGCCAATCTGATGGCCCTCGGCGCCTATATCTGCATCTATCAACTCTTCAGCGCCCTTTCGGACAGAAGCTCCGCGCGCGCCGGTCTGCTGCTCTTTGCGGCATATCCCTTCGCCTTCTTTCATTCATCGATCTATGCCGAATCGACGGCGATCTTCTTCACCGCGCTCACGCTCTGGCTCGCCGAGCAGAAGCGCTGGTGGCTCTCCTCGATCGGGCTCGGCCTCGCCATGCTCGCCCGGCATATCAGCGCCGTCGCGGCCGCGTCGGTATTGGCGTTTCATATCGCCGAGCGCGGGACGTCGCCGAAGAAGCTGCTGTGGAATCGCGCGATGCCCAGCTTCGCGCTCGTGGCGCTGATCTTCTCTTCGTTCCTGATCTACTGCCACGTTCGTTTCGGCGATGCGCTGGTCTTCGTCGCGCAGCGCCGCGATGTGAATTCAATGGGCGTGGGGCCCTACTGGCTCGAGCGAAACTGGTGGAGCGCCGCGCACGCGTTCTACAGCGAGCAGTTGGCGAACGAGCCCTGGCTCGCGATGTATGTCGTGATCTCGCTCTGGCCTGCAGCGGGTCTCATCGGCCTTGCGATGCGTCGGGAGTGGCGCGCGCTGCTGCCTGCGGGTGCGCTGCTGCTCGCGGTCTACTGGTCGATCGGCGTTGCCGGCCTCGGCCGCTACTCCGCCTCGCTCTGGCCCGGCTATCTCGCGCTCGGCGCCTTCTGCGCGAAGCGGCCGTCGCTCAATTTCATTCTTCTCTTCTCGTGCGCGCTCCTGCAGGGACTCTTCTTCCACCTCTGGATCCACGGCTTCTCGATCTTCTGAACTGTGCGTCGCAAGATCGCGATCGCTACTCGTCGGATGACTTGCGGCGCGTCTGGGTGTAATGGCGCGCCATGGCTCAACAGACCATTCGTCGTGCTGGCGTCATCGGCGCCGGCGTCATGGGCAGCGGCATCGCCGCCCACTTCGCCAACGCAGGCATCGAGGTCGTGCTTCTCGACATCGTGCCGCCCAACCTCACCGACGCGGAGAAGAGCAATCCCGCGGCCCGCAACAAGTTCGCGGCGGGCGGGCTGGATAAAGCGATCAAGAGCAAGCCGGCCGCGTTCTTCCACAAGAACAACGCGCGCCTCGTTTCGGTCGGAAACACCGAAGATCATCTCGACAAGCTCGCCTCGTGCGACCTGATCATCGAGGCGATCATCGAGCAGATGGACGCCAAGCGCGCGCTCTTCGCACGACTCGAAGCGACCATCCCCGCGCACTGCATCGTCGCCTCGAACACCTCGGGCCTGCGCATCAGCGAGATGATGCAGGGCCGCAGCGAGGCCTTCAAGAAGCGCTTCCTCGTGATGCACTTCTTCAATCCCGTGCGTTACATGAAGCTGCTCGAGCTGGTCGCAGGACCCGACACCGACCCGGCGACGGTCGAGCAGATCCGCCGCTTCGGCGAGGACGCGCTCGGCAAGGGGATCGTCTTCGGCAAGGACACGCCGAATTTCGTCGGCAACCGCATCGGCACGCACGCGATGCTCGCGGGCATCCACCAGATGCTCAAGGACGGGCTCGCTCCCGAGGACGTCGACAACATCACCGGCACGCCGATGGGCCACCCGAAGTCGGCGAGCTTCCGCACGGCTGATCTCGTCGGCCTCGACACGCTCGCGCACGTGACGAAGAACTGCTTCGACTCGCTCGTCGACGACGAAGAGCGCGAGGTGTTCAAGCTGCCCGCGTTCATCACCACGATGCTCGAGAAGAAGCTGCTCGGTGACAAGGTGCGCAGCGGCTTCTACAAGCGTGGCCCCGGCGGCAAGAAGGACATGCAGACGTTCGATCCGATTTCGCTCGACTACCGCAAGAAGGGCGGCAACGAGGAGATCAAGACCTTCACCAAGGAGGTCTCGAAGATCGAAGACGTGAAGGAGCGCGTGCAGACGCTCTGCAAGGACACCGGTCCGGCCGGGACGTTCGCGTGGAAGTGCATCTCGCGCTCGCTTGCATATTCGGCCAGGCGAATACCAGAAATTGCCGATTCGATCGTCGCGATCGATGACGCGATGAAGTGGGGCTACAACTGGGAGCTCGGGCCGTTCGAGACCTGGGACGCGCTCGGCTTCACCGAGACGACGGCGCGGATGGAGAAGGACGGCATCGCGCTGCCGGCGTCGATCCAGAAGATGAAGGCCGCGGGCGCGACCAGCTTCTACAAGGGCGAGCAGATCTGGGATCTCGTGCAGGGCAAGTATGTCGCGCGCGCGATCGATCCGCGCAACGCGACGTTCGAGATCCTCAAGCGCGGTGCGGCTCCCGTGCTGACGAACGACGGCGCGGACGCGTGGGACCTCGGCGATGGCGTGCTGGGCCTGACGTTCAAGACCAAGGCGAACAGCATCGATCCCGACGTGATCCAGATGCTCCACGATGCAACGGCGCTGGCCGAGCGCGACTTCAAGGCGATGATCGTCGCCAACAGCGGCGAGCATTTCTGCGTCGGCGCGAACCTCCTGCTCGTGATGATGGCGGCGGGCGCGGGCGAGTTCGAGCAGATCCGCACGATGGTGAAGGGATACCAGGACGCGACGCAGCGGATGAAGTATGCGCGCGTGCCGGTGGTATCGGCGCCATATGGATATACCTTCGGCGGCGGCCTCGAGCTCTGCATGGGCTCGACGGCAGTGCAGGCCGCGGCGGAGACGTATTGCGGCCTCGTCGAGGTCGGCGTGGGATTGATTCCCGGCGGCGCGGGCACGCTCAATATGCTCTGGCGCGCGCTCGAGAACATTCCCGAAGGCGCGAACGTGAATACCTACGAATATGTCACCACGGTATTCAAGAATATCGCGCTCGCGAAGGTCGCGACGTCGGCCGAGGAGGCCAAGGCGTTCGGATATTTCCGGCGCACCGACGGCGTCTCGTTCGATCGCGCCCGCCAGGTGACCGAGGCGAAGAAGCTCGCGCTCGGTCTCGCTGGCTCGGGATATCACCCGCCGATTCCCCGCGCCTATGTGCTGCCGGGCGAGAGCGGTATCGCGACGCTCTCGATGATGGTCGATACGCTCGTTGCTGGCGGATATGCGAGCGAGCATGACGCGAAGATCGCGCGCAAGCTCGCTGAGGTGCTCTGCGGCGGCGTCTCCGGTGCTTCGCACGAAGTGACGGAGAGCGAGATCCTCGAGCTCGAGCGCGAGGCATTCTTGAGCCTCTGCGGCGAGACGAAGAGCCAGGAACGCATGCAGCACATGCTGATGAAGAATACGCCGTTGCGGAATTAAGGAGCGCATATGACGGATATCGTGATTGCAGAGGCAGTGCGCTCGGCAGTGGGACGCGCGCTCAAGGGATCGCTCACCTACAAGCGGCCCGATGAACTCGCGGGCGAGGTGGTCGCAGGCCTTCTCGCGCGCGTGCCGCAGATCAAAGCCGCGGACGTCGAAGATCTGATCATGGGCTGCGCGATGCCCGAGGGAGAGCAGGGCCTCAACATCGCGCGCGTTGTCGGTCTCCTCGGCGGTTTGCCGGAAGAGACTTCGGCGATGACGATCAATCGCTTCTGCTCGAGCGGATTGCAGGCGATCGCGCTGGCCGCGGGTTCGATTGCAGCGGGCTACAACCAGATCGTCGTCGCGGGCGGCGTCGAGTCGATGTCGATGGTGCCGATGACGGGCAACAAGCTCTCGGCCTCGCCCGAAGCGATGCGCCGCGCGGCCTCGGTCTACACGCCGATGGGAATCACCGCGGAGAACGTCGCGAAGAAGTTCGAGATCGCGCGCGCCGATCAGGACGCGTTCGCGCTCAAGAGCCAGCAGAAGGCCTCGGCGGCGATCAAGGCGGGTCGGTTCGACAAGGAGATCATCACGGTCAAGGCCGTCAAATACGTCAACGGCAAGCGCGTCGAGAGCGACTTCAGGGTCGACGAGATGCCGCGCGCCGATACGACGCTCGAGGGGCTCGCTGCGCTCAAGCCGGTCTTCTCGACGACGGGCTCGGTCACCGCCGGTAACTCATCGCCGCTCTCCGACGGCGCCGCGGCGGCGCTCGTCATGAGCAAGAAAAAGGCGGACGCGCTCGGCATCAAGGGGCTCGGATATTTCCGCGGCTTCGCGACGGCCGGAGTCGATCCTTCGCTGATGGGCATCGGGCCGATCCCGGCGGTGCGCAAGCTGCTCGCGCAGACGGGATTGAAGCTCGCTGATATCGACCTGATTGAATTGAACGAGGCGTTCGCTTCGCAGGGCCTCTATGTGCAGCGCACGCTCGAGCTGCCGGAGGAGAAGCTCAACGTCAATGGCGGCGCGATCGCGCTCGGCCATCCGCTCGGCTGCACGGGAGCGAAGCTGGCCGCGACTGCGCTCTATGAGCTGCGCCGCCGCGGTGGCCGCTACGCGATCGTCACGATGTGCATCGGCGGCGGAATGGGCGCGGCCGGTCTGCTCGAGTCGATTCCGGCGTAGCGCTGGTCCGCGCCGGATGGCGGAGTCACAGAACCCGGCATCTCGGCTCTATACTTGGACGCGTCGTTTCGCGGGCAATCCGCGCGAAAGCGGCCTTCAAGAGGGTTCGAGATGACGCAGCGTCAAGTGCATGCGCGGTTCTCCTGGCTCTGCCTTGCGGCCTGTGCGTTGACGCTCGCGTGCGAGCCCAACGTCGAGGTCGACGCTGCCGCCGAGCCTCCGGTCGGGACGTGCGAGCTGGCGGTGACGCCGCCCTCGATTGACTACGGAACGGTATCCATCAATACGGTTGCAACGGCGTCCGTGACGGTACGAAGCGTCGGCACCAATCGATGTCTCGTCTCTCTGGTTGCAATCGACGGCGCTTCCGATTCCGAATTCTCCGTCGACAACCCGCCGCCCGCGAACCTGATTCTCGAGCCCGGCGTGAGCTGGCCGGTCGTCGTCTCGTTTCACGCCCAGAGCCGCGATCTGCCGCGCCTGCGGACGGGCACGCTCGACGTGCAATCGAACGATCCGAATCACCCGGCCCAGACGGTGGCGCTGGTCGCGAAGATCGATATCGGATGCGATCTGGCGATCACCCCCAACCCGCTCAACTTCGGAAATCTCGCGCTCAACATCGTGCAGACCGACCAGCTCGCGCTGCAGAACAACGGCACGCGCGATTGCGTCATCTCGCAGCTTGCATTGGCGCCCAATACCGATCCCGATTTTACGCTCGCCATCGATCAAATCACGGCGTTCACGCTCTCTGCCGGGCAGAGCGCGTCGATCCCCGTCACGTTCGAGGCCACGGGCGCTCCGCCCAATCTGCGCACCGGAGCGCTCGACTTCATTCTCAACTCAACCAGCCAGACAGTCGCGTCGACCGTGAGTATTCCATTGCAGGGGTATATCGATACCGAATGCACCTCTGCGAGCGAGCTGATCTATACCGTTGACGATCTGGGCCTGCTCGCGAGCTTCGACCCGACCTCGCTGACCTTCACGCAGATCGGCCACCTGAACTGCCCGACCCACTCGACGACGTTCTCGATGGCCGTCGATCAGCATGCAATCGCCTGGGTCGAATATATGTCGGGCGAGATCTTCCGCGTCGATACCCGCGATGCCTCGTGCACGGCGACGACGTTTCAGCCTGGCCAGTTGGGGTTCGATAACTTCGGAATGGGCTTTCTCTTCCAGCCCTCCACTGGCGTGGATACCCTCTATATCGCCGGCGGGGCCTATTCGACGGGCGGCAATCTGGGTGGCCCAACAGAGCTTGGCACCATTTCGTTTCCCGATCTCACCGTGCATAGCATCGCTCCGGTTTCGATTGGCTGGCCGGAGTTGACGGGCACTGGAGATGGCCAGCTCTGGGGATTCGTCCCGCCCTTCGGCAGCGTGACCGGGGTCGCCACGCTCGCGCAGTTCGACCCCACGTCTGGTGCGACGCTGCATTCCTATAGCTATCCGGAGATCACCTCCCAGGGCGGCTGGGCGATGAAATTCTACGGCGGCTCGTTCTGGATCTTCCTCGGAAACTCCGTCTATGCGGTCTCCCGCGACACCGCCGCGCTGACGCTAGCCATCGACGGCACGAGCCCCGATATCGTCGGCGCCGGCGTCTCCACCTGCGCGCCGCTGCACCCGACAGGCACACGTTCATTTCGCCGCGACCGGGCCGCCCGCCGATGAGTGAGGCGCCGCTCCAGCAAACGTCGCGCGCCGAACGGTTCGCGCTGCTGCTCGAATCGCTGCTGCTCTGGGCCGCGCTCGGTGCTGCGCTGGGAATGGCGGGCTGGCTGCTCGCGCTGGGTCCGGGCATTCATAGCTTCGTCCTGGCCAACTCTGCGCTTCCTCATTGGCGCACTGGCCTGATGATTTCAATCGTGGCCTCCGCGTTCACGATGGCTGGCCTCGGCCTGCTTCGCTGGTATTTCCCGCAGCGCGATCTCACCGTATTTCAGCGCGCGGCGGTGCGATTGTCGCCGCTCGCGTGCGCGGCGTTTCTACCCCTCATCTTCAATTGGACTCTCTGGACAGGCCACGAGGCGGCCGCGCTCTGCTTGATCGCGCTGGCGGGTCTCGCCGCTGAATTCACGGTGCGCAAGAGTCTGGAGGCGGGGCCGGTGCTGCTCCCGATCGCGCTCCGGGAGCGGCTGCAGAACTTCAAGTCTCGTCTCGCGTTGGCAACCTGGATTGCGCCGCTGCTGGTCGGTGCCGGGATTGCCTACTATGCCGTCGTCTTTTCGCTCGCGACGGTGCGCAACGAATATCGACTGGTCACCAAGGATTTCGATCTCGGCATCGAGAACAACCTGATCTGGAATGCGATCCATTGGGGTCCGCTGTTCAAATCATCTCCGCTCGGTGGACCCGATTCCGTTCATACCGGAATGCACCAGACCTTCTTCGCCTATATCATCGGCATTCCCTATCGGCTCTATCCGCACCCCGAGTTTCTTCTCGTCTTCCAGACCTTGCTGGTGGCCTTCGCGGCCGTTCCGCTCTTCCTCTGGGCGCGCACGAAGATCGGGCCGTGGGCCGCGGCGCTGCTTGCGCTGGCATATCTCTTCTATCCGCCTGTTCACGGCGCAAACCTGTATGACTTCCATTACCAACCGCTCGCGCCGTTCTTCGTCTGGACCGCGCTCCTGCTCTACGAGCGCGGGAAGTTTGGCTGGGCCGCATTCGTCACGCTGCTCGCGTTTTCCCTCCGCGAGGATATGTCGCTGATGATGGTCTTCATCGCGGGATATCTCTATTTCTCGCGGCAACGGCGAGTGGCCGGGCTCGCTCTGGGCGCGGTCTCCATGCTTGTCTTCATCGTCCAGAAGGGCATCATCATGCCGCGCTTCCTGAATGGTGAAGAGGCGTTCATCCATCAATATGCGCAGATGGTCGCGCCCGGCGAAAAGGGCTTCTCCAGCGTGGTGAAGACCTTCCTCTTCAATCCTGCATTCACACTCGACAAGCTGCTCGACAAGAATAAAGGCATCTTTGCGCTGCAGATCTTCGCGCCGCTGATCTTCATTCCGTTTCGCAGCTGGATCGGCGTGCTGCTGCTCCTTCCGATCTTCTTCTTCAACTTCCTCTCGACCGATTACTGGCCGCTGACGCAGATATCATTTCAATACACAGTCTATGCCTCGATGTTCGTCTTCATCGCGATCGGTCATCTCTGGTGGCGTTCGCAGGATTTGGTGAAGACGCGCGCGATGCAGGCCGGGCTTCTGCTTGCGATGGCCAGCGCGTCGGTCTGCTTTGGCGGGCTCGTGCAGCACACGACAGCCAAGGGCGGCTGGGAGGCGATGCAGCTCAAGCTCACCGATCGGGATCGCCAGCGCCATGAGGAGTTCTACACGCTGGTGAACGAGATCCCTGCGTTGGTGCCGGTGGCGGCTGCTTCCTGGCTCGGCCCGCATCTCTCGTCGCGCCCGAACTGCTACACGCTTCGCCAGTGGCTGTCGGACACGGAATTCATCGTGTACGAGCAGGGCTGGCTGCGCGACAACGAGCGCGAGACGATTCGGCGATATCTCGAGGGAGGAGCCTTTGGCCTCGAGGAGAAGCGCGGCTCCTTCTATCTGCTCAAGCGGGGCGCCGACCCGAGCAGAAACGGGGACGTGCTGGCGAGTCTGCGCTGATGCGCGCATGTGATCCAATGGTCGCCATATGTAGTTATAGATGAGTATTCAGCGCCATTGAATCAATGTTTGGTCATCAAATCGATCGATGCAACAGTGTCGGCATGCGAATGCCCCACCTCGCGGCGATGCTGGTTCTTGGCGTGATGCGCACTTGCAGCGCATGCAATCCGAGCAATGCTCCAACATCCAATCCCACCAGCACGGAGCCGACCGACGGTGGCCCGATCAACGGCGGCGGGGCTTTCGTCGATGCCGGTCCGGACGCCCACTTTGCGGCTGTTCTGATCGATCACGAGCCGGATGATACCGACAGCGCGCCGCTGGGCGCGGGTACCTTATTCACCGACGTCGCGTTTACCAGCGCTCCGGCCTGCTCACGACGCACATATGCAAGCGTGAATGATTGCTATAACGAACTGAATCCGCCCGCGCCGTCGATTACCCGCTCGCTGGTGCGTCCGTCGGAGAGCGTGGCTCCTGATACCCTTCCATATGACAAGCAGGTCCCGGACGATGGCAGCGTCAATAACAACGGGAAGATTCAAGGCCTCTCCGCCGCGCGAACGACTGTCGACGGTCGCCTGATGGCCGCGGGCGGATGCGATGGCTGCGAGTCGCTCCAGTTCCGCATCTTCCGGCCCGAGAACGTCGGTCACGACATTACCGTTGCCGATTCAACCCGACTGGTCACCGATCTGCGGCCCGATCTCTACAATTGGATTGGCTCGAACCAGCATCGATTGATCGCGTGGGATCCCGTGAAGAGCGCGCTGCGCGCTGAGGCGACCGATTCGAGCGGGAATCTCCATCTCCCCGACGTCCTGCAAAACACCATTTGCGAGGATTCGAGCGATCGCATCTCGTCAGGGCTTTCCGGGACCGTGGCGATTGCCGAGGATGCGCCGTCGATTCCCCGCACCTGCAATGCCCGCTGGGGCGAAACCGACGCGATTGAATCGGGCGATTGCTACGATATCTCGTTGATGACGTCGGCCCATTCGACGGCGAGCGGGACCTCGCGCTGGGAGTTCCGCAGCACGGCCCTGACCGTCTTCGTGCGCAATCCGAAGCGCGGCAATACCGGCCAATCGAGCGCGGCCGAAGGGGCATCCAATTTCCTCTTCGCCTATCCGCGCAATCCAACCGGCGCGACAATGGCCGCAGGGGTTCAGACGCTCCCCCCATATATCCGGTTCGAATTTGCCCACGCATTTTCGTCGATCAATAACGTCAAGGAGATCTCCTGCCCTGACGCGAATGGAAACGACCTGACGGGAGTGAACTGGTGGCAATGTTTCGGGGGAAGTTCCTATCCGAACACCGCGAAGTTCATCGCGCAGTTGCAGGGTGTGAATGGCGCTTGCTACGACGCTTCGGGAAACCAGCAGGCGAATCACCCCGGGTATTGCGAATACTTCTTTCAACAGCACCAGGCGGCGTCGTTCAGCGTCGATGATGACGGCGATTCAACGCTGGGCAATGGCAAAGCGTGGAGCGGCAAGGCGAACAACTGCGGAAGCAACGAGGCCGGCTGCCAGAACAACTGGGCGATGTTCGAGCCGATGACGACGGGCGATGGACGCCTGCTGCTGATGAATATCAAGGGACTCTACTATTCCTACAATGCGACCGGCGCCTGCCGCGCGGATGGCTTCACGAACTTCGAGCCGATCTCCTGGATGCCGGGGGATCCTGCGGTCAATACCCGCTACGATATTGCGCGCAGCACTGGCGGTAGGCCCTTCCGCGATTCACTCGGAAACGATATCCCATACGGCACGACCAATCCGGGTGCATATGCCTGGATCGATCGGCGCGGGCGCAATCTCTTCTATGCCGCGCAGAACGCGGGCCGCGATGGATACTTCGCGACGCAGGCGCGGACGTTCGATTACGGCGGTGCACCGACCGGCGTGAAGAATATCGCGGGCACCCAGCCGACTGCGGCGGAGCGGCCGCTGCTCAATCCCGATCGCGGACCGGGAACGCAATATGCCGTGATGGGCTCCTGGACGCAGGGCAAAGCGGTGATGATTGACGAGATCAACGCAGCCGACTTCGGCGGCGGTGATTCCGACTCCAATGCTCCGGCCAATACAGTGGGACCGAAGACCGGATATTCGCTCTCGCTCTATTCGGGGATGTCGTCGCCGTTCAACTATCATTCGAAAGGCGTGCAGGGGTTCAACTCCTTCGAGAACGCGCTGGGCAATTTCGATGCGATGCAACCGACGCTGCCGTTCGACGTGGTCTGGCGGGGATTCACCGATATCCAGCGCAACATGGAGATCGCGTTCGATCCCTATCTGAATTCACAGGCCGTGGTGATTGCGCATATGAACGCGCCGCTGCAGATGAGCGTGGCCCCGCGCGACTCGAGTGGCAATCCCACCGCGCAATCGTTCGTGCGCGATGGCTTCGTCGCGCATGGAAATGTCGGCGCGTCGGTTCGATATGGTGGGACCGCCGACTTCCGCTTCACGAAGTCGCCCGAATTGCAGAATGCCGCGACGGCCGACCTGCGCCGCAATCCCGCGGCGGTGCTGACCGCGACGTCGCTGCTGGTTCGTGGCGGAGCGCGCATCGAGCCCGTGGGAATGGGCGGCGTGATCGGCAAGGGCCTCTATCTCGACGGTTTCAATGACTATGTGCAGATGACCATTCCGGCGCAGGCGGGGCTGCGCGATTGGTATCTCGGGCTCTGGATCGATCTGCGCGATGAGGCCCTGGGCGTGCGTCCGCGCACCATCGTCTATTTCCCGGATGACTCCTGGGTGGGTCTGCGCAGTGCATCGCCGGGAGAGATGGAGCTGGTCTTCTTTAATCCCGTGGATAATTCGCTGCGCGCGATGCCTGTGACCGGCCTGATCCAGGTTGGCCAGTATGCACATATCGGTCTGATGGCCTGGGGCGCAGCGGCGTCGCGGCACATGCGGGTATTGGTCAATGGAACGCCTCTCGGTGACCTGGCCTTTGGAACGCCGCGGCCTGGCATGCTCGGATTCAATCTCGTGACGCAGACATCGGGAGCCTCGTCGACGCTGTTTATCGGCGACCCGGGTCCGGCCTATCTCGGAGAGATCGGCAGCAAGCGGCGCAGCTTCATGGGCTGGATTGATGAGCTGCGGATCTATGCGGTGAGCGCGGCGCAGCTGCAGAGCGGAATGTTCGGCGAGCTGGCTTGCAATGAAGCGCTTGGAACACTTGTCGATATCATGCCGCATACCAACGAGACGGCGCACCCGTCGCTGACGGCGCTGCGGCAGAAGCAGTCGCTCTATCCCGAAGGTCCGTCGGTGATGTGCGAGCAGATCGTGCTCGAGCCGACGGCGAGCGAGAGTCTGCAGAGCGCGATGCTGCCCAAGCAGCACGAGTTGCGCCTCTGCGCGGATCGCGTGCATCACGCCAAGCGTCCGCAGGCGGATCTCGCGGCCCGCTGTCTGCGCGGGTCGCTCCTGCAGCCGCATCCGCTCGTCTGGAACCAGCCGCGGCCGGACGAGAGCGCGAATAGCTTCTGCCTGACCTGCCACAACAACAGCGCGAGCGTGCAGGGGTTGACGCTTGGCGCACTGCCGGCGATTCCGAGCATCCAGCGCTGGCAGGATCCGCGGCGGCAGCCGATGAATGTCTCGGCCCGTTTCGGCGGGCGGCTCTCCGATACGCTCTCGACGGCGGGGATGCAGGCGACCGATCCGAACGACAAGTATTTCGATCTGCAGCCGCTGCTCGCGCCGCTCTCGCAGTAGAAACGGCGCGTGCTCGATCCGGCTCTTCCTGTTCGCGCAGTCTGCCGTCGCTGCCGCAGGCCCGAGGCGGTCTGCTACTGCGCGCGTCTGCCGAGCCTCGACACACGCGCGCGCATCGTCTTTCTCCAGCATCCGCGAGAGAGCCGCGTGCCGATCGGCACGGCGCGCATGGCGCATCTTTCGCTCTCGAACTCCGAGCTGCACACCGGCGTTGTTTTCGACGACAACGCGCGTGTGCAGGCGGTCCGCGCGGAGCCGGGCACGATGCTTCTCTTTCCGGGAGAGGGCGCGATCGAGCCGAGCGAGCTGAACAGCGAGCAGCTGCGGCATCTGATTGTGATCGACGGAACGTGGGCGCAGGCGCGCAAGGTGCTCAAGCTCAATCCCGCTCTGCGCGAGCTGCCGCGCGTCGGGCTGCGCCCCGAGCAGCCGGGGAACTATCGCATTCGCAAGGAGCCGTCGGCGGAGTGTCTGGCGACCATCGAAGCGGTCGCGGGCTTGCTGGGCGTGCTCGAGCGCGATCCCGAGAAATTTGCTTCGATGCTGCGCGCCTTCACGTTCATGGTCGATCAGCAGATCGAGAAAATGGAGCGCACGCCCAATCGCCGCATCAAGCGCATCCGGCATCGTGCGCAGAGCGCGGAGGAGCAGCTCTTCGCGCAGCGGGCGAGGCTGCTCTTCGTGCACGCCGAAGTGAATGCGCACGCGCGAGAGATGATGGTGCCGGGCGAGCCGGAGCTGTTGCATCTGGTCGCGGAGCGCACGAGCGGCGAGCGATTCGAATCGATCCTCGCGCCGCGTCGGCCGCTGGCGGTCAACGCGACCAACCACCTCGGCCTGCGCGAGGCCACTGTGCGTGCGGGCGAGACGATCGAAGCGTGCAGTGCGCGCTGGAAGGAGTTTCTGCGCGGCGATGACCTGCTCGTCGGCTGGGGTTCGTTTACACGCGCGCAGCTTGCGAAAGAGCAGCTCACCGAGCAGGAGTATCTCGATCTGCGGCTCGTCGTCGCGAGGCGGCTCCAGTCGCGGCCGGGCGCACCCGAGGAGGCGGTCGTGCGGCTCGGCGGCGCGCTGCACGCGAGCGGCAAGGAGGATCGTGCAGGCCGCGTTGTCGGGGCGCTTGCACAGGTGATCGATGCGCTCGCGTCTCGACCTGCTAATGCCGGATGAAGACGCGGTTGGTGGAGAAGTTGAAGTAGCTCGAGTAGGCCGCCGCCGCGAGGCACCTGTTGAGACCGACATCTGCGCCGTTCTTGTCCTTGCAGCCGTCGACCGCCTTCGTCGTGTTGTTCGAAGCGGCGAGCGTGTAGGGCGCGCCCGCTCCGGCGGCCGGTGCATCGGGATCTGACTGGTCAGGCTGCGTCGCGGTGATCAAACTCCCGAGTTGCGTGCCGCAGCCGCCCACGAGCAGATCGAGCAGGGAATTGTTGGTGGTGTAGTTCTGGTTGGTGCAGACCGTGATGAGACCGGCGGGCAGCTTCAGTTGCGCGAGCGAGCTGGCGGACATGTTTCCGCAGAGCGTGCCGGTGGTGTTCGCAGGGCCGCCCCCACCGCCGTTGCCCGTGCCGGTGGACGCAAACGTCTTCAGATTCGGATCGATGTGCTCGCTCGGGAGATGGCCCGGAGGCAGTCCGTTGGTGGTCACCTTCGGCTTGGTCAGCGTGCCGATCGGCGCGACGAGCGTCGTGTTCGAGAGGTCGATCGACGCGCCGCCGTTGCCCAGCGAGAGGTTCATCGAGAGCGCGCCGGGGCCGAGCGTCAGCGTGTGATTCGTGATGTCGCCCAGCAGCTGCGTCAGCGGCGCGCCCGCGTCGGTGACCGAGTTGGTATCGGGCGCGTACCACCAGTCGGTATCCGCGCTGCCGTTGTAGGTGGGCGATCCCTGCGGCTGCTCAGGCGAGCCGGCGAGCACCCCGATGTGGATGTTGCTCTGGTGCACACCGGTCGGATTGGGATCGATCAGCTCGAGCATCAGCGAGATCGCGCCGTTCCTGACCTGGCCGTTGATCACCGTCTGCAACGTTCCCTGCGCAAACTGCGAGATCGATCCGCCGATCGCATTGTTGGCGCAGACCGAGTCGGTATCGAACTTCAGCTGCAATGAGTTGATGCGCTGGCTCTGCTCGAAGTGGCAGGTCGAGCTGCAGCCGTCGAAGCTCGCGAGGTTTCCGTCGTCGCACTCCTCGCCGGTATCGAGGATGCCGTCGCCGCAGCCTCCATCGGTGGCCGGTCCCGCGTCGCTGCCCGGCCCTGCGTCGTTGCCCGGTCCCGCATCGCTGCCCGGCCCCGCGTCGTTGCCCGGTCCCGCGTCGCTGCCCGGCCCCGCGTCGTTGCCCGGCCCCGCGTCGTTGCCCGGCCCCGCGTCGTTGCCCGGTCCCGCGTCGTTGCCCGGCCCCGCGTCGTTGCCCGGCCCCGCGTCGTTGCCCGGCCCCGCGTCGTTGCCCGGTCCCGCGTCGTTGCCCGGCCCCGCGTCGTTGCCCGGCCCCGCGTCGTTGCCCGGCCCCGCATCGCTGCCCGGCCCAGCGTCGCTGCCGCCGTCTTCGTTCAGCTCGAAGATCGAGCGCGAGCCGCAGCCAAAGAGCAGCAGCGAGGCGAGGCAGATCGGGAGCAGTCGCAGATCAGATGGGCGCACGGGCAACTCCTGAAAGGGCGCAAAGCCTAGCATCACCATTGGGTCGCACAGACCCGTCATCTGGCCATGAGCGCGTGCGGCGCTCGGATCGCATGTCGTTCCTCGATGGCCAGCCGGCGGATCGTGCTGGCCTGCGCATCGCTGCTCATCGAAGATGCGGCAGCTGATCGATGCTGCAGTGACTGGCCGATGCGCCAAGGCAGGGGCAATTCGATATGGGGCGGCTCGTGATCTCGATGACGCGGCGAAATCTCTGTGCACTTCTCGTGTCCGGCGCGACCAGTCTCGCGCCGCTCTCGTCGCTGGCCGCAGGCGCAGAGCCGCGCCCAGCGCAGGCGAGCGCACCGTCGGCCAACCAGGCGCTGCTCGACAAGGGCAAGCTGTTGCAGGACTCGATGGAGTTCACGGCCGCCTACCGCGTCTATCAGGAGGCGTCGCGATCGACGTCGCTGTCGATCAAGGCCGAGGCCGAATACCGCCGCGCGCGACTTGCACGCATGGGCAATGCGGTCTTCATGCACAACGATGACGGGATGAGCAGCTACAACGAGATCAACGAGCTCTTCGCGCAGGCGCGCAAGGACGGTTACGGCAGCACTGCAGGTGTCGCCGGGCAGGCCGATGCCGACGCCGCGGCGAAACTCGAGAAGGCGGGAGATATTCCCGCCGCGCTGGTCCTCTACCAGCGCGCCGCCGAGGCCGGGAATCCTGGAGCCAATCGCGTGCTCGGCTATGACTGGTCACACGCGGAGGGTGTCCCGAAGGATCCGGTCAAGGCCCGCGCCTACTACCTGCGCTCGGCCGAGCTTGGCGATGCGATCGGCCAGAACAATCTCGCCACGATGCTCAAGACCGACGCTGGCGGTCCGATCGATCTGGCCGGCTCGCTTCTCTGGCGGCAGCGCGCGGCACTGCAGGGAAATGCGAAGGCGGAGTTCGTGCTCGGTCGCCTCTATCTGCACGGCGAGGGAGTGCCGCAGGATTACGCGCGCGCGGCCGGGCTGCTGCTCGATGCTGCTCGCCAGCAGTACCAACCCGCTGCGGATGAGCTGGTCGAACTCGCCAATGCCGACGGGCCCGGCACGGGCGAGATCGCCTATGCGCTCGGCGCGTTCCTGTACGAGCTCGGCTATGTGAAATACTTCGATCAGATCGTCGCCGCGTTTCGCCTCTCGATGGCACATGGATATGCACCCGCCGAATATATGGTCGGCACGCTGGTGAATGACGACGATCGGCATATGCATATCGCCACGGCAGCGGCGGCGGGCGACGAGCGGGCGATCGCGCGGCTTCGCGAACTCGATCACGACGCGGTCGTCGAAGCGGCGGAAGCAAAGGCCGAGGCCGAGTCGACGGCGCGCCGCACGCAGGCGTATCGGGAGAACATGGCGAGAACGTCACCGGCCGCCAGCAGTCCGAGCAGCCCCACCCACGAGAAGGGGATGCTCGAGGATGAGATCAAGGATCAGAAGGCGCGTGGCGATGCTCTTCAGCGGGAGCTGCATACCGGGCAGTATTCCGGGAAGTAATCGGCATATGCGGTCGATATGAACTCGATATCAACGCGATATGAACGCGACGGTCACCAGAGTCGCTCTGGCCGTGCGCTTGAACATCGGCTCGGTCGGCGAGCTTCGATTCCCAGCTAGAGCACATCTCATAACCTCGGACCGAGCCATTTCGGCGGGCGAGGGCCAAGCAACGCCGCGATGCGCCCTGCCATCGCCCTGCCGGGCGACGGGAGAGGTTATGAGATGTGCTCTAAGCGGGCGGGCCAAGTCCGGTGAGCTTGAGGCTTACGTCCCAGAGCCTCTTCGCCACGGCCTCGTCGCGCGCGAGTCGGCTCGTCCGCGCCGGCTTGCACTGGACGTAATAGCCGCCGCTCTGCCCCTCGATTTCGGGCGACGCTGCCAGATACGTGATCGTCTCGGCGCCCTGCGCTGGCGTGACGAAGAAGAGCTTCGCGATGGCGAGAAACGGCTGTGCCCAGAAGGACGCATGCGACCAGATGTTCGTCGCCACCACGCCGGGATGGAGGCAATTGACGAGCACGTTCTTGCCCTCGAGGCGGCGCGCGAGTTCGCTCGTGAAGAGCACGTTGGCGAGCTTCGAGCGGCCATAGGCCTTGAGCGTCGAGTAGCCGCGTTCGAAGTTGAGATCGTCGAAATCCATCGTCCCCTGGTGGTGGCCGGTCGACGCGACATTCACGATCCGCGATGGGGCGCTCGCGACGATTCTCTCGAGGAGCAGGTTGGTGAGCAGGAAATATCCGAGGTGATTGACTGCGAAGGTCTTCTCGATTCCCTCGGTGGTCAGCTCTCGCTGCGCATAGACGGTGCCGGCGTTGTTCACGAGGATATGCAGGGCCGGATAGTTCGCGAGCACTTGAGAAGCGAGCTTGCGGGTCGACTCCTGCGAGGTGAAATCGCAGAGCAGGAGATCGACGCGCGCCGCGCCGCTGCGCCCCTTGATCTCCTCGACGCACTTGCGGCCCTTTGCTTCATCGCGCGCGGTGATTGCAACGAGTGCGCCCGCCTTCGCGAGATTGACCGCCGTCTCGAGCCCGATGCCCGAGGTCGCACCAGTCACGAGGCAGATCTTTCCAGTCAGGGCAGGAAGGTCCATGGGCAGCTCCGGCGAATCGCGTGCGGGGAAGGTGAAGCGCGGCAAACTATGCGGACGGCGCCTGCGCGTCGAGCCAACGTCGGCGGTTGCCTGCTCTCGAGCGCCCGTGTCACTCTCGCCCCATGAACGCACCTGCACTCTCGCGCAGCACACTTCGCTGTGCTGCGCTTCTCGCTCTCTGCTCGTCCATGACGGTTGGCTGCATCGTCGCGCCCCACAGCGTCGACACGACGCTCGAGTTCGGCACTGACAAGGTCGATATCGACGTTCGCTTGAATGATATCCGCGCCTATGCCGGCGATGACTTGAGCCAGCTACGGACCTTCTCCGAGTACGTGCAGTGGAAGGCGGCGTGGGTCGAGGAGCTGCCGTGGGCGCCGACTCCGGATCGCTACGAATTCACCGTCGACGCCGGCAAGCTCAATCTGCAGATGCACGGCACGATGACGAGGCTGCAGTTCGATCGCTGCGTGCGCCCCGGCAGCGGCGATGGCGGCGTGCGGCCGTGTCCGAACTTCCCGTTCGAGATGACGGGCACGGGCTACGCGGTCTCAACCGAGGTGAAGCAGTACAAGGCGATCGTCCTCGATCCCGCGTCGCCGCTGGCCTGGCCGTTCGACAACAAGCGGATCGCGGTGCGGTTCACCGTCGCGAAGGACGAAGCGGAGTTCGCCGAGAACGGCCCGAGCCTCGCGCGCGGATATGAGCTCTTCGTGCCGACGCCGCTGAAGGCCGCAGAGGCGCTCCGGCAGATCGAGGCGAACGAGGCGCTCTTCGTGCGCGGCACCAGTGCGGCCTGGAGCGCGCAGCTTGCGGAACTTGCGACCTGCACCGAGCAGCCCTGGTGCGATCTGCGCATCGAGGCGGCGCGTCGCGAAGAGGCCCATCTCGTCTTCGAGTATCTGCGCTCGAGTCCCGAGGCGGGCGCGCGCGTGAAGGCGCCCGTCGAGATGGGCTTCGATTTTCGCGGCCGCACCTACGTCACGCGGCTGCCGAAGGACCGCCTCACGAACATCGATGAGCTGCGCCTGCGAATCCTCTACGACATGCAGCTCGATGCGTTTCGCGAGCAGGGAAAGTTCCCCGCGCAGAGCTGGGATTCGGTCTGCCGACCCGATTCGATGAAGAAGCCGAGCCTGAAGGACTTCTGTCTGCTCATTGGATCGAAGCCGCCGCGCAAGTAGACGGCGCTTCTGTGCCGTGCGCGCGGCCGAGGGCGCGCGCACGGTCTTGCTCGACTCCCAATCCGATCATTCGAGTGGCGCAACGTCCGTCTGCGAGACGGCGGTTGCGTGTTGTAGCAACAGGCCGTTCGGTGAACCCAATCCGCTCGGTCCGTCGTAGCCGGCGTGCGCCGCGCAGAGATAGGACGCGCTTGATGGGCAGCTTCCGTTTCGTCCTGCGCGAATGTCGTGGAACGCGCTCGCGTTTGCATAGGCGACACTCGGGCTGGCTCCTGCGAGGCCTGTGGCCGCGAAGATCCCGGCGATGAGGGGAGACGCGACGCTGGTGCCCCCGAGGACGTGCCAGCCTGGCTTGCCATTGACCGTCGCGTAGGCGGCGACGCCCGTCGCGGGATCGGCGACTGCCGAGACGTCCGCGACGGTGCGCATTGAGCAGGCTGCATCGCGCTGCCACGACGGCTTCTTCTCTGTGCTGCTGCAACCGCTCCCCGCGTCGCTCCACACGATCTCGCTCCAGCCGCGCGACGCTGCCGACTTCGCGAGCTTGGTGCCGCCGACTGCGACCACCCACGTCGAGGAAGCGGGATATTCGACGCCATAGCCGCTGTCGCCGCTCGAGGCCGTGATCAGCACGCCCGCGTGGTGGAAGTAGCTCGCGTCGTAGCTCGCGCTGTCATTTGTCTCCGCGCCGCCCCAGCTGTTGGAGATGATCTTCGCGCCCAGCTTGACCGCGCTGTTCTCCGCGGCGCCGAGATCGGACATCGACTGTGAACTCGCCTCGACGAGCAGCAGCCTGCAGCTCGGGCAGGCGGCGCTCGCCATCTCGAGATCCAGCGCGATCTCCACGGCCCAGTCGGGATCCGCTGCGGGCAGCGAGCTCTTGCCGGTCTGGCCGACCTTCTTGAAACAGCCGTTCGCGCTGGTGCAGGGCGCGAGACCGAACTGCTTGCGATAGGCGGCGAGATCTGATTCGGCGTTCGGTGCATCGAAGGCGTCGACGATGGCGATGGTGACTTGCGCACTGCGCGCGTCGACCGCGCTGCTGGCCGCCGGGAGCTCGTAGGCGCTGGCGAGATCTGCGGGAGTCAGGCCCGAAGGCTTTCCCGTGGCCGCGTCGAACTCCGGGCCGCTGGTGCGGATGAGCGCGTGGCAGTTCGCGAATCCCGGCTGCCCGACGGCGCAGAGTGAGCGACTCGGCTGCGGCGGGATGCTCGCGAGCGCGGCGGCGTCGAGTGCGTCGTCGACCTCGCCGGGCGCGCCACCGCAAGCCGCTGCGAGTGAGCAGGCGAGAGAAAGCAAGAGCGCCGACGGGAGTGAACGAGAGAGAGCGCGACGGTGAGCAGGCTGGTTCATGGCGAATCTCCGTGGCCCGAAAATGGGCGGGATTCGTCGCCAGTGCAGGCGCGCTGCCAACCAGCGTTCACTCTCCGGAGGCGCAAACCAGGGGTCTCAATCTGGACCCAAAGCGACTCGAACTGGACCACCGGCGACTCGAAATGGACCGCTAACCCTTGCCTGGCGCGGTCGCCAGCTCTCGCGCAAAGAATGGCGCGTACCGTGCAAGCGTCTCCATATAGCCGCGCACATCGCTGGCCGACTTTGCATTCAGCTGCGCGAAGGGGACGACATGCTGGTCGGGCACATAGCGCAGCGTCAGGTTGATCCGGCGCGTTTCGAAATCGCCGAGGTGCATGGGAAAGCGATGCGTCCCTTTTCGCTCGACCCGTTGCACGCGGTGGAAGAGCTGATCCTTGAAGCGCGGGCCGCCGAAGATCTGCAGCGAAGCATCCTCGAGCCACTGCTGCAGCACCACCTCGTCGCGCTCGCCCGGCCGCTGGCTGCGCACGAACTGGATCAGCGCCCGCTCACCGAGAGAGAGCGACGCGACGGGCCCGGGCTCGAAATCCTTGTGCTCGCCGACGCGCGCGACATCGACGCGCCGCTCGCCCTCGAGACGGTCGCCATAGAAATTCACCAGACAGGTATTGAGGTGCCAGCCTTTCGGGATATCGGCGTCGCGCAGCTCGAGCTTCGTGAGCGCCTCGATTGCGCGCACCAACTCTGCGAGCACCGCGGGAAACGGCTCGGCGCGCACGCAGCGATCGCGGGTGCCGTGCGGTGGCCGATAGTAATCGAGGCAGGCGAACTGCCAGTTGCCGAGCCAATAGACCGGACGCAAAAGGCCGCGCTGCTTCTGCCCGGGCGGCGGCGGATGATTCTCCGAGAAGCGATCTTCCCAGATCGGATGGAGCGTCGCGAGCCACTGCACGAGCTCTGCGCGCTGGCCGGGCGTGAGGAAATCCCGCTCGTAGAGATGGCCGGAGGAGGGCGCCTGCGGCACACGGGGACCGCCGCGGATTCTCCAGCGTTGTGCGCGAGGGGGCATCCATCTATTCGCGCGCGTCCCGCACAGCAATCGAATTGGGTGTACGGTCGCGGCCGCCCGAGGTTCAACCGCGATGCACGCCTTCGATCAAGGGAAGCTCCAGCGGTGGACATTTCTCGTGCTCTTCGTGGGCATCGGATGGCTGTTCTGGCTCGTCGCCAGGCCGCTCTGGGTGCCGATCTTCCTCGGTGCGCTCATCGCGATCGGGACCAATCCGCTGCACAAGAAGTTGA
The DNA here is from genome assembly GCA_903911145.1 of uncultured delta proteobacterium. Classification (GTDB taxonomy): domain Bacteria; phylum Myxococcota; class Myxococcia; order Myxococcales; family 40CM-4-68-19; genus CAIWCD01. The sequence goes on from CAIWCD010000030.1 coordinate 76,669, forward strand.
TCGGGCACATGCGCGGCAAGCGTCGCGAAGCGATCTCCGCGGCGCTGATCACGGGCGTCGTTCTGGTCGTCGGGCTCGTGCTGACGGTGCTGCTCTCGATCGTCATGCTGCGGCAGGTGCTCGGGATGGCCCGCAGCTTCTCCGCGCGCACGCTTCTCGAGACGCCGAATCAGATGCTCGGGCCGCGGCTCTCCGCGCTGCTGGCCTCGGTGGGCGAGAATCCGGCGCGGCTGCAGCAGCACCTCACGACCGCATCCAGCGCGCTCGCGGAGCGACTCGCCGAGAGCGCGACCGCCGTTCTGGCGGCCTCGGCGGAGGCGCTGCTCATCATCATCTTCACCGGGATCACCAGCTACTATCTGTTGCGCAACGGCTCGCGCTTCGCCGCCTGGTTCGTCTCGCTCCTGCCGCTCCCCGACGGCGAGGGCTGGGAGCTGGTGCTCAATTTCCGCGACGTCGCGCGCGTGATGCTCCTCGGCACGGGAGTGACCGCGCTCTTCCAGGCCGTGAGTTCGTGCATCGGCTATTGGGGCGCGGGAGTGCCGAATCCTCTTGTGTGGGGCGTCGCGACCGGCTGCGCGTCGATCCTTCCGGCGATCGGCAGCACGCTCATCTGGCTCCCGGTGGTGATCTGGCTCTTCGCGACCGATCACGTCGGCATGAGCATCGCGGTCTTCATCTGGAGCAACGCCATCACCGTCGGGATCGCCGATTACGTGATCAGGCCGCGCCTGCTCGGCAAGAAGGTGAAGATGAACGAGCTGCTGGTGTTCATCGCGCTCTTCGGCGGCATCGAGGCGTTCGGGCTGCTCGGCACCATCCTCGGGCCGATCATCGCCGCGCTCCTGATGGCGATGATCCACATCTACCAGCGCGATTACCGGCCGCACGCGCAGATACCGCCGCCGTCGTAATCGCGCGTTGCGAGCTGCGCGCTCGCGTACCGCGAGCTTCGGGCGCTCGACGAAACCCTTAAGGCTTCGGCGCCGTCTGGCGGCTCGCCTGGTAACGCGCGATCAGCTGATCGAAGGCGAGGCCAGCCGCTTCGTTCATCAGCGGCGTCGCTTCCGACGTATCGCCGAACCCCATCGTCTCGCGCAGACCGTCGTGCGCGGGCTCGCCGGGGACGCGATAGTCGATCCAGATCGGATCCTCGCTCGTGCGGTCGTAGAGCCGGAAGGTCACGCGCGCCATCGGATAGCGCACGAGCGAACCGAACCCGCCGATGGTGACGCCGTCGGTCTTGCCCGTCTCGAAGGTGATCTCGACGCTGGCGAGGGCATCGACGCCGAGCGCATCGAACAGCTCCTTGCGCGTCTCTGCCTTCCCGAGATTGATGCGCCGGCCGTGGAGAACGAACGTGCCCGGATCGTGCGCTGCATCGTCGGTGTCCGCGATCTTCGCGAAGGCCGCGCCGAACTTCGGGGCCGAGGCCACTGCCGCGCGCGTGCTGGCGGTGAAGCCGATCGTGCCGAGCTTTGCTGCGAGCGCTGCCGATTACCAGATGCCGGGGATCAACGCCTTTCTTTCGGCCGGGTAATCAGCGAATTTCTCCCGATACCAGCGGTGGTGCGTGCGCGCGCGCGGTCCGAGATTGGCGGCCGTCCAGACGACGAACGTGAGCGCAGGCAGCGACCAGGCGGCGACCGCGAAGCCTGTCCACTCGAGGAGTTCGCCGAAATAGTTCGGGCAGGAGAGCCAGCGATAGAGGCCGCCGGAGGGGATCTTGTAACCGGTCTCGCCGGGCTTGCGCAGATTGGCGAGGACGCGATCGGAGCGGTAGTTGATTAAGAATCCTCCCACGAAAAGGGCAACCCCAAGGAGATAACGGGGATTAAAAACATCGAGTTCTAATGACGAAAGCGCGTAGAGCCAGCGGCCGTTGAGGTAGGCGTTTCCGCAATTAAAGATGAAGCCCATCGCGGCGATTAAAAGAGGCGTCGGGTGGCCGGCCATCTTCATGCGGAAGGGAAAGATGAATGTGCGGTGGAGGTAATGGGCAAGCCAGAGCGCGCCGAGCAGACCGCTCGCGGGAGTGATGGGCCGCGTTGCGAGCAGCATGCAGGCGGCGAAGACGAAGACCGACGGGCACTCCATCAATACCCAGGCGAGGCGGGTGTTGATGGTCGGGCCCCAGCCCGCGCGCGTATAGCGGCCATAGGCGGCGGGGATAAAGAGCAGCGCAATGAAGACGAGCGCTGCGAGCGCGAGATAGGCGAGGCAGAGCTCGCGATGAAAGAGAAGTTCGCTCATGAAAGTTGGTTCATCGCAGGCCTGACGATACCTTGAACTCTCCGCCGCGAATGCAGGTTCAAGAAGGGGAAAGCTTGAAGAGTGCGCATTGGATTGAGCTGCTCGTGTCCGTCCTGCTGCTGCTTGCGCCGATGGCTCGCGCCGCCGGGGCCGATGAGCCTTCGCGCGATGCACGAATCGCGGGCGGCGAAGTGCTGGTGACGCAGATCGCGATCGAAGGGGTCTCGATTCCCGAACTGCTCATCGAGGGCGTGTTCGATGCGCCACCCGAGAAGGTCTGGGCGCTCGTCGATGCGTGCGGCGGCTATCGCGAGATCATGCCGATGGTGAGCGAATCGCGCGAGACCGAGCGCGTGGGCGAAGAGAGCCAGTGCAGCTGGACCGTGCAGATGCCGTTTCCTCTCGCGAACATCAAAACGCTGGTGGCGGCGACGAGCGTCGCGCGCGATGGCAAGTGGCGACGCGAATACAAACAGGTGAGCGGAGGGTTTCTGCGCAACCAGGGTTCGTGGGAGCTCTTTGCGTTCGGCGACGACGGAAAGCGCACTCGCTTCGCCTATCGCTACCTCGCCGTCATCGACACGATCTTTCCCGACACGTTCGTCAAAAGCGGGCAGCTCAAGGCCGCGCGCCAGATGGTCGCCACGATCCGCGAACGGCTCGCCCGACATTAAACTGCTTGCCGGCGATGCCTCCGCTCGCGCAGGTTGCGCCGCGTGACCCTCCTTCGCGCAGCAGACCTGCATCTGGCATTCGGCGTCCGTGTCCTCTTCGAGAAGCTCGAGTTCGTCATCGAGGAGAATGAGCGGGTGGGCCTGATCGGCGTGAACGGCTCGGGCAAGTCGACGCTGATGAAGATCCTCGCGGGCGCGATGAAGCCGGACTCTGGCGAGATCCAGATCCAGCGCGGCGCGACCGTGACGTACCTGCCGCAGGAGCCGCATTTTCCCGCGGGCGCGACAGTGGCCTCGGAGCTGTCGGTCGCGAATCTCAAGCTGCGCGCGGCCGTCAGCGCACATGAGGCGCTCTCCAAGAGGCTCGAGACGTTTCAGGGCACGCCTGACGAGCACGACAAGCTGCTCCTGCAGATGGGCAAGCTCGCCGAGGACGTCGACGCGCACGGCGGCTGGGACACCGAGCACGAGGCGAAGACGCTGCTCGACAAGCTCGGCGTGCACGAGTGGGAGCGGCAGATCGGAGAGCTCTCGGGCGGTTTGCGCAAGCGGGTGGCGGTCGCGCGCGCGCTGCTGTCGCGGCCGGATCTGCTGCTGCTCGACGAGCCGACGAACCATCTCGACGCCGATACGACCGACTGGCTCGAGGGCGAGCTCGATGATCTCCCGGGCGCGCTGCTGCTCGTCACGCACGATCGCTACTTCCTCGACGATCTCGTCGATCGGATCGTCGAGGTGCAGCCGGGCGGCGCGCTCACGAGCTATCCGGGCAACTACGAGGCCTATCTCTTCCAGAAGGCGATCGAGGCGGAGCAGCGCGCGATTGGCCAGCACAAGCGCGAGCGCTGGATCGACCAGGAGGTCGCGTGGCTGCGGCGCGGGCCGCAGGCGAGGCGCACAAAGAGCAAGGCGCGCATCCAGCGGGCGCGCGCGCTGATGGAGGAGCAGGGTTACGTCGCGCCGAAGGAGGCCGCGCTGCAGATCGCGTCGGCGCCGCGGCTGTCGGGGACGGTGCTCGAGTGCGAGAACGTCTTCAAGTCGTACGGCGAGCGGAGCGTCCTGCGCGATGTGAGCCTGATTGTGCAGAAGGGCGATCGGCTCGGCGTCGTGGGGAAGAATGGCGTGGGCAAGACGACGCTCCTGCGCACGCTGCTCGGCGAGATGCCGCCTGATTCGGGCAAGGTCGTCGTCGGCAAAGGCACGCGCGTCGCCTATTACGACCAGCAGCGCGCGCAGCTCGATCCGGAGGAGACCGTCTACGAATCGGCCTCGGGCGAGGAGTTCGTCGACATCGGCGGCCGTCGCATGGCGCTGCGCGAATACCTCGAGGATCTGCTCTTTCCCGTCCCGATGCAGCGGATGAAAGTGGGCGCGCTCTCGGGCGGCGAGCGCAATCGCCTGCTGCTCGCACGGCTCTTTCTGCAGAAGGCCAATCTGCTCGTGCTCGACGAGCCCACGAACGATCTCGATCTCGTCACGCTCAATGTGCTCGAGCGGTTGCTGATGGAGTTTCAGGGCGCGGTGCTGCTCGTGACGCACGATCGATACTTCCTCGACAAGGTCGCGACCGCGATTCTCGCGCTCGAGGGAGATGGCAGCGCGATTCGATATCCGGGCAATTACGATTCCTATCGAACGCTCAAGGCGCAGAGCGAAAAGGCCGCCAAAGACGTGCGCAACGAGGCCGCGCGCGTGCAGAAGGCCGACGCGAAAGAGGCAGCGCGGATCGACGCGGGCGGCTCTCCGCGATCGCTCCCGACCGCGCCAGGAGCGGGACAGCGCATTCCGGGGCAAGGCAGCGGTGCGAACAAGCCGGCACCGAAACCGGTGAAGCTCTCCTTCAAGCAGCAGAAGGAGTTGGAAGGAATGGAGGCGCTGATCGAGCAGGCCGAAGAGCGGCGCGTGGCGGCCGAAGCGGCGCTGGTGGATCCGGCGAATCTCTCCGGGCCGCGCGTGGCGCAGCTTCCCGCGCTGCAGGCGGCGCATGATGCGATTGCGAGTGAGATCGAGAAGCTCTATGCGCGGTGGCAGGAACTTCAAGATCTGGCTGCGGGGAAGAGCGCGTAGGGGAAGTGCGGCGCGTGATGGGCGGCGGCCTGAAGTGCAGGCGCGCGGTCCGGCGACACGCACCTGGATGTCTCGGGCGCGGCGAGTGAGCGCGAGCGTGAATCAGCGCGGCGAGAGTGTCTCCGAACGAAATGCCATCGCGCTGACGTGCGCGCTTCGCCGTCCCGGACGGCGGCGCTTGCGAGGCGAGTGCGCGTGCCAGGCGAAACTCGATCGTGATGGTCGGGGCGAAATGTCGCCGGACCGCGCGCCTGCCACTTCAGGCCGCCTCGAGAGCATCTGCGCGGCGAACTCCCCGAGGTGGGGACCGATCAAGAGAGTCGCGAGATTCAATTTGTCGAGAGTGCGCGGAGGAGCTTCTTCGCTCCCGGCGCGGCGAAGCCTGCGGCCTTGCGCGGCGCAAACGCGCCGAAGACGAACGAGCCGACGATGTACGCGAGCACGGCGCTGGCATTGCGCGTGGTGAGGCGGCCCTTCGCGCGGCGCTCGAGCGAAAGCACTTCCGCGTCGAGCAGGCGGCGCATCTTCTCGAAGAGCAGCGGGTCGGAGAGCGCTTCGGCGAAGACGGCCATCCAGGCGCGGGCGGCGATCGTGTCGCTCGATTCATCGAGAGCGAGCGCGGCATCGGCGTAGGCCTCGAGTGGATCTTCCTTGCGCGTCGTGGCGCGGGCATCGATGCGATGTCGAAAGCCCGCGATGAGCTGTTCGAGCAGCGCGCTGTAGAGATCCTGCTTGTCGGCAAAGTTGTGATGGACGAGGCCCGGAGCGACGCCGGCCTCCTCGGCGATGGCCGCGATCGTTGCGCCGGCTTGCCCGTGGCGGGCGAGCACGCGCGCGAAGGCGACGGTGATCTCGTGGCGGCGGAGGGTGCGCAGGCTGGGACGGGACATAGATTGGTTGTACACCCAATCTATGTCCCGTCCTGTTCGCGTCTACTGCTTGTTCCGCGCGGTGGCAGGCGATACGAAGAGGAATGACCGTCCCGCCAATCTCCCTCTGCCTCTGGTTTGATCAGAACGCCGCCGAGGGCGTGCGCCTCTACACACAGGTGCTGCCCGACGTGCGACCCCTCGGGACGTCGCACTATCCTGACGCGCAGGGCAACGCCAGTGGCGTCGCGGCTGGCGCTGAGCTCACGGTGGCCTTCGACGCGGGCGGCCGCTCGTTCACGACGATCAACGGCGGGCCGATGTTCAAGCCCAACGAGACCACCTCGTTCTTCGTCGAGGTCGCAAGCAGTGACGCAGTGGATCGCATGGCGGAGCAGCTGCTCGTCGGGGGCAAGGCGCTGATGCCCGTCGGCGCGTACCCGTGGAGCCAACGCTACGGTTGGGTGTGCGATCGCTTTGGATTCAACTGGCAGCTGATGCTCGCTCGTCGCCCGCTCGAGCGCGCGGAGATCGCGCCCTGCCTGATGTTCACGGGCGCGCAGCATGGCCGCGCCGAGGAGGCGCTGCGCGCGTATGCCGAGATCTTCCCCGCGAGCGAGATGATCTCGCTCGACCGCTATGCGGCAGGCCAGGGTCCGACAGGCACGGTCAAGCACGGACGCGTGTCGCTCGCCGGCCAGACCTTCATCGCGATGGACAGCCACGTCTCGCACGGCGTCGCCTTCAGCGAGGCGGTGTCGTTCCAGGTGATGTGCCGCGATCAAGCCGAGGTCGATCGCTACTACGCGGCGCTCTCGCTGGGCGGCACCGAGAGCCGCTGCGGCTGGGTGAAGGATCGCTTCGGCGTCTCGTGGCAGATCGTTCCCACCGAGATGTCGCGCTGGATGAGCGGAGGCGATGCGGCCGCGCGCGCGCGCGCGTTTCAGGCGATGTTGACGATGAAGAAGCTCGACATCGCGGCGATGGAGAAGGCGTTCCGCGGCGAGTGACGATGCGGCCCAGCAGCGCTGCGCATCACCCCGATTCGTACGAAGGAGATCGGCCGATGAAGAGCCCGCAGGTGGACGCGTTTCTCAAGCGACAGGATTCGTGGCGCGCTGAGTTCGAGAAGCTGCGCGAGATCCTCGCGAGCACCGGGCTCACCGAGGAGCTCAAGTGGGGCCAGCCCTGCTACTCGCTCGCGGGGAAGAACGTCGTGCTGATGCATGGCTTCAAGGAGTACTGCGCTGTCCTCTTTCACAAGGGCGCGCTGCTCAAGGATCCCAAGGGCGTCCTCATCCAGCAGACCAAGAACGTGCAGGCGGCGAGGCAGATCCGGTTCACCAGTGTGGAAGAGGTGACTGCGCGCGAGAAGACGCTGAAGGCCTATCTACGCGAGGCGATTGAGAACGAGCGCGCGGGAATGAAAGTGGCCTTCAAGAAAACCGAAGAATTCGAGCTGCCCGTGGAGTTCGAAGCCGCGCTCGAGGCGAATCCCCGCTTGCAGGAGGCCTTCGCTGCGCTCACGCCAGGGCGGCAGCGGCAGTACATCTTCGAGATCTCCGGGGCCAAGCTCTCGGCGACGCGGACGGCGCGGGTTGCGAAGCACGCGCCGAGAATCCTCGCGGGGCTTGGACTCGACGACTGACGGCGCGCGTGCGGAACAGCCGTATCCGCAAGCGAACAGGATAGATTGGTTGTAGAGCCAATCTATTGCTCGCATCGTCTGGGCATGGACAAGCTCAAGACTTCCGAAGCGCAGATCGATGCCGACGTCGCCCTCCCGTTCGTCGCCACCGGGTGGAACAGCGCGTGGACGAAAGCCTCGCTCGCCATCGGCGCGCCGCTCTCCTTCATCGCAGGCTGGTTCTGCACATTCGCCCTGCTCGATATCGCAGTTCGAGAGCACATCGTCGCAGCGACCGTATGCATGCCGTTCAGCCTCCTGGTCGGCACGTTGGCACCGTTGATCATGCTCGCCTGCCAGGCGACGCGATATCGCCTCGTCATCGACGCTGGGGGAATCGCATACACGCAGTTGTCATTTCTCGGGCTGCCTCTGAAAACGCGCCGCTTTCATCTCGATGCGAAGCTCGAGGAGTACGAACCGTGGGAGTGCGACGAGCCGGAAGGTCGGCGAGGTGTCAACGGGGCTGCGCTGCGAACTCCTCGAAGGCCAGCACGCGGCGCTCGATCTCACGAGGGCCGCGCGCAGTGAGTTCGGGCGCATCGTCGAGGTTGAGACGGTCGCGCCTCTCCGTATCAAAGGCGTGGAGCTCGCGGCGATCACGGGAGCTGCTCCTGGCCCCGTCGTTCTCGACGGCTTCACGTTTGAGCCGGCCTACTTCCCGATTCCACTGAAGGCGAACGGCGAACTGGATACCGGTCGTCGCATGCGCAAGCTTCGCGAGCTGACCCGGAGCACGAGGAGTGCCGCTTGTTAGAACCTGCCCGACCAAGCGCGCTCCGTTTGTGACGCCCCTGCTAGGGTGTCTCGCAAATGTCACTCCTCTCCACTCTTCGCGAGCTCGATTCCACCCAGCGCAAGACCGTCTTCGCCAGCTTCCTCGGCTGGACGCTCGACGCGTTCGACTACTTCCTTCTCGTCTTCGTCATTCCCCAGATCGCGACGGAGTTTCACGTCGGTGTGAAGGAAGTCTCCTTTTCTCTGATGCTGACGCTCGCCTTCCGCCCGCTCGGCGCGCTGATCTTCGGCCGCCTCGCGGACCGATATGGGCGTCGCCCGATATTAATGCTCGATATCATCCTGTTCGCGTTGCTCGAGGCGGCGTCGGCCTTCGCGCCGTCATTAACCGTCTTGTTGATTACCCGCGCGCTCTTCGGCATCGCCATGGGCGGCGAGTGGGGATTGGGCGCCAGCCTTGCGCTCGAGAGCATTCCCGCCAAGGCGCGCGGCGTCGTCTCCGGCTTATTACAAGAGGGATATGCCGCGGGATATCTCCTCGGTGCGCTCGCCTATTGGCTCCTCTTCGACCGAATCCATTGGCGCGGCATGTTCCTCCTCGGCGCGCTGCCCGCACTGCTGGTGCTCTTCATCCGCCGCCACGTCCCGGAATCGCCTGCATGGGAAGCGTCGGGAGGTGCGAAGGCAATTCGCCCGAGCTTCCTGAAATCGATGCAGGGCCATTGGCCGCGCTTCGCTTATCTCGTCGTCTTGATGATGGCGTTCAACCTCTTCAGCCACGGGTCGCAGGATCTCTATCCAACGTTTCTCAAGGAGCAGCTGAAGTTCAATACCGCGCAGGTGTCGACGCTGACGATTCTGCTCAACTGCGGCGCGATCTGCGGCGGCCTCTTCTTCGGCCACTGGTCGCAGCGCGTGGGCCGGCGTCGCGCCATCGCCACTGCCGCGCTGTTGGCGATTCCAATGATTCCGCTCTGGGCGTTCGGCAGCACGCCGCTCCTGCTCGGTCTCGGTGTCTTCGGAATCCAGGCGATGATCCAGGGCGCGTGGGGCGTGGTCCCCGCGCATCTGAATGAACTCTCTCCCGCCGAGGTGCGGGGCACGCTGCCTGGCTTTGCCTATCAAGGTGGAAATCTCCTTGCGTCATTCAGCGGGCCGCTGCTGGCGTCGCTCGCCGCATCCCACGGCGGCAACTACGCGCTGGTGATCTCCTGCTTCATCGCTCTGGTGGCCGTGCTGCTTGCGACCGTGAGCTGGTTCGGTCCCGAGGCCCGCTCGACTTCGTTTGATAAAATCTGAGGAATCGCCATTGTGCGGTCTCGCCGCCTGACGACGAGTAGAGGCGGCGTCCATCGGAGATGAAGATGCATGCTGGACTGGGCAGCGATCGTCTGAAGAGGGCCGGCGTTCTGGCTCTGGTTGCGCTCGTGGTGGTCTCGTCGGCAGCCGCGGTCGCGCAGCAGGCGACCATTACTCGCGTCGATATCAACGGATACCAGCGCAGCAGCGTCGTCTGCTCGATCACCGATCCATCGAAGACCGTCTGCAATCCGGTTGGCGTCGATGGCGGAATCTCGCCCATCGTCTATGAGGGCACGCAGGTCACCGCAGACGTCTATTACAGCGTCAGCGGATTGCAGGACGGCCGGAAGTTCAGCGTCGCGGTTGATTTCAGCGCTCCCGCCTTCAATTCATTGCCGGGCGGTTCAACGACGCTCCCCGGCACCGACGGATATGGAGAATCAGCGCAGCGTGGATATGAGACGCCGGTGACCTACCGCTCCGACGCGGGCGCGGCGGTGACAGGTTCGGTCATCAGCATTCCGCTCAATTCGGTGACCAACTTCGTTCCGCCGATCGAGTGCAACGGAAACAAGCCTGTCGTGCTGCATCTGCCACTGGAGATCGATCTCTGCGGCGCCGACGCGGGTGCCCGTTGCACCTCCCCGACGACGATCCCCTCTGGCCCCGGCAGCATTGCCTCCGTCGATCTCAACGAGATCACCGTCGCACCTTCCATCTATAACGCCATTACCACCGAGTCAGCCTCCGTCGCTGGCGATGGCAGCTATGACATCACCTTCGTGGTCGAGAGCGATACCCAGTGGTGCTATGGCGACTGGGGCTGCGCATATATCCCGGGCGATATCGCTTCAACGCTGGTCAGCACCTATACGACGCAGCTGCCGGACGGTGGATTGATCAACGGCGGAAGCGGGACCTTGAGCAACGTGCAGTGGGCCCATACCGTGGACGCTACGACCTATCCGCTGACCTTCGGCCCTGCCACGCTCGATGGATATACCGCGCCGACGACATTGGTCGACGGTGTCCAGTGGCAGACGCTTCCGCTGCTCACGAGCGCGCAGGCGAATACGCAGGTTGGAGGCAGCACGCCCTATCTGACCTGGTCTGCGGGGGGCTCTTCCGTGGTGTTCGCCGCGCATCACCTGGTGTGGGATTACGATGTGCATAACGAGCTCTACTTCGCGACGTTTCACTATCCGGCCACTGCTGCCACCGTCAGCGTGAATGAGACGACAATCTTTTCGGCAGATGCGACCTGCTCAACGGCCACAGTCAGCGCGCCCGCGCGGACGACGACGCTGAACCTCGAGCGGACCACGCTCACCGCGAAGAAGGTCCATGCCGTCTCGCTTGCAGATGCAGGAACAAATGGGAATACACGCTCCTATGACAATCCGGACGCCGGCGCGCTCTATGCCCCGGGGTATTCAACGGCGCCGTTGCAGGCCATCAGCAGCGGCCTCTCGTTCACGCCGCAGGCAAGTGCCAGCGTGGTCAATCCAATCATCAACGATCTATTGCCGTCTGGCGTCGAACTCGCCTTCTATTCGGGGGCCTATCCGGCTGCCTATTACTGTGTCGCGCCGGGTTTTCTCGGCAATACCAGCTGCGATACCGCCTCCTCGTGGACGGTGATGGCGTATACCAAAGGGTATATTGCCAACGTAATCGAACCAGCGGGCACGGTGCCGGAAATCGTCTGCGGCGCTTCCTCGGCGAACGACGCAAATCCCGATCCGGGAACGTTGATTCAACGCGGATTTCAAGCATCGCCCACGCAGCATTTCGCCTGCCTTGCCGTGAGCTATCCGGGCGTCTGGGTGCAGGGTGCGCTTGGCTTCGGTCTTGGCATGCGCCTGCAGGATCCGAACTCTGTGCTGGCGGCGGGAACGAAGTACCAGGCGACCAACCAGATGCAGATCCAGATCGGGAATCTCTCGGACGCCGGGCTCGCGGCCGCCAATGTACAGGCGGGGGCGCTCGCGATGATTGCCGATACCTTCGTCTGGGAAGACCGCGAGGGCGTGCAGCCGGGGTGCACGCCATATCCACCGAATCTGCACGCCTATTATGGATATGGCGCGACGATTCCGGCCAACGACACGACGCTGGGTTCATTCACCATCGACGTGCTGCGCTCGAACGAATCGTCGTTTCTCGCCAACTCGTTCTTCAGCGGATTCACCGATCCGACCGTGCGCATCTCGGTTCCGCCGCAGTTGCGCATCCACACCGTGCCGCATTTGGTCGGCGCTGACTCGAACGGAAATGCGATTGCCCAGCCCTGCGTCAATCTCGGTGGCTCGCCGAATACCACCTATGATTGCAGCATCGATGCGGGCGTTCATTTCAATGCGCCGGCAGTCATGGATGGCGGACCCTCGCCGCTCCAGGTGCAGTTCACGGTATCGGCCATTGCGGGCGCGAATGCGCAGGTATTGCAGATTCCGATCACCGCCTGGAGCCAGCCATATGCTGCTCTCGGTCTTGCTCCGTACTATTCGCAGGCCAACCCGTTCAGCGGCGCCACCGACCTCTCGCCGAACCAGAGCGGCAGCAGTTGCCCGGTCACGGTCAGCGGAACCGAGCAGATCGTGCTGCAGAAGAAGGCCAACGTCGACGCAGGGACAACTCTCGTGAGCGGTGCTCCCTATTCATATGACGTGACTCTTGCATCCGGAACATTGGCGCAGGTGGGCACAGAGGGAACCACGATCGTCGATATGTTCGGATTGAATCCCAATGGCGGCGCGCTCATTGGAATCGATGGCGGATGCAGTGACGCGGGATTGGTCCTGACCGGATATGGGTTTATCGCGCAGGCCGATGGCGGTTCGCTGCAGGGAGATATCTATTTCTCGCTCGATGGCGGCAGCGCGCTGGTGAGCGCTGCAGACGGCGGACCGTGGATTCCTGCGGCACAGGTCGCTGACCTCTCGCAGGTCAAAGGCGTGGAGGTGATTGTCCGCTCGTCGCTCACGGGCGTATCGGGCGAGCTCAGCCCGCTTGATCCGGCGCTCGATCTCCACCTGCAGATGGCCGTGCCTCCGCTCTCCCGCGCAGGCCAGCTCTGCAATGTCGCGGGAGTCGTGACCAACGACAGCGCGGGCGTGTTCTCCACGACGGGAGCCACGGCGGTCGCCGGAAAGCCGCTGCTGGCGCTGACGAACCCGTGTCCCGCTCCGGCCTCGAGTGCGGCGATTGCTCCGGCCTGCTCGGTTGCAGAGACGGCTTCAATCAATCTCTCGCTGGTTGGGTCTGACTCTGTGCCGGGCAGCGATCAGTTCACGTATCACTGCGCGAATCTTCCCAGCGGTGCCTTGCTGAATGCGAGCAGCGGACAGATCAGCTGGACCCCGCCTGTTCGCGCAGGCCTCGCGTCGCCCTATACTGCGCACTGCTGGATCACTGACCAGGGCGGCCTCCACGACGACGATGGGACGGACCAGGCCGGCGATCACTGCAGTGGTGATGGGACTGCGGATGTCGATGATTCAAGCGGCCACTGCGGCCAGGATGTCGTCATCGCCGTCGTGCGCACCGACCTGCGCCCGGTCTTCGCAGGGGTCGCCGATCAATCGATCGGCGAGCACCAGTCTCTCTCGTTTCAGGCCAGCGTCACGGATCCCAATTGCGACTCATTCACATTCACCAATGGATATCTCCCTCCCGGCATGAGTTGCACACTCGACGGCGGATCGGCCGCCTGCGGTGCAATCACCGCAAGCTGCAATTGGACGCCCGATTACACGCAGGCCGGGCTCTGGACCGCCAATTTCACGGCGACCGAGGCCGCAGGCACCGATGGCGGGCCGCTGGCTTCGTCGCTCGCAGTGAAGATCAGCGTGTCCAATGTCGATCGCGCTCCTACGCTCGCAACCGTTCCGGATCAGGTGGGCATCGAGGAGACTGCGCTGCAGTTCAGCCTCGATGGCGGCGATCCCGATATTCCATTGACCGGCTATCACGGGCTGAACGGTACGAGCGCATATGCTGATTCAATCAGCTATGCCGCAACCAGCGCTCTGCCCTCGGGCGCGACGTTCGATGCCGGCACCGAGTCATTCAATTGGACTCCGGCGCTTGGGCAATGGGGCGACGATATCGTCACCTTCCTGGTTGTCGATCACGACGGGCCGCTCGATGCGGGTCAATCCGTTCATATCCACGTCAAGTATCTCAACGAGGCGCCGGTGATCACGCAGGACCCGGGGGAGACTGGCAGCGAGGGCGCGCTCCTCCTCTTCAATACCCAGGTCAGCGATCCGCGTGGCAATGACGATCAATGCACGATGACGAATCTTCCGGTGGGCGCTCTGTATGATTCGTCGACCCGCGGATTCTCCTGGACCCCGATCGCCGGTGCGGCAAACGGCAGTCCCTATACCGTGACAACGACCTGCTGCACGGTGCCGCCGCAGGCCGCCGACCCGGTTCCGGCCCAGGCCTGCGCGTCGAGCGACACGCAGATCTCACTCTCGCGAACCGACACCGCGCCGACGTTCGCTGCTGGTTCGACACTGCAGATCCCCGAGGCCCAGAACCTCTCCTTCGTGGTCCATGCGAGCGATATCAATTGCGATACCTTCTCGCTGGCTGCGACCGGCCTGCCGCCGGGAATGAGCTGCGTCGCTCCCTCGATCCGGCCCCGGGATACCAGCGGTTGCAATACCGCGCAGTCGCTGGGTTGCAGTTGGACGCCGGATTACACGCAGGCGGGAAACTGGACGATGACGGTGACCGCGCAGGAGGCGGACGGGACGATCGGCGGGCCGCTCTCGAGCACGCAAGTCGTGCAGATCACGGTGAGCAATGTCGATCGCGCTCCGGTGCTGTCGACCATCGCCGATCAGGTCACGATCGAGGACTCTGCGCTGTTCTTCGCGGTCGACGGCGGCGACGCCGATATGCCATTGACCGGATATGCCGCGCTCAATGGCGTCAATCCTGTTTCGGATTCGATCTCCTTCAGCGCGCTCTCCTTGCCTGCGGGCGCGCAGTTCGACGCGCAGTCGCTCTCGTTCTCGTGGTCCCCGGCATTTGGCCAATGGGGTGAGGTGGTTGTTCCCATCGACGTCGTCGACCACGACGGGCCGCTCGACGCTGGCCAGAACGTGCATATCCACGTTCAATATCTGAATCTCGCGCCGGATATCACCGCCGAGCCGAAGGCAAGCGGGCGAGAGGGAAATTGGGTGACCTTCTATACGCAGGTCACCGACCCGCGCGGCAATGACGACAGCTGCACGATGGATCATCTGCCGGACGGTGCGAACTATGACCCGTCGGCCCAGAAGTTCAGCTGGAAACCGGGGCCGGGCGCCGCGAATCTGAGTCCATATACGGTGACGACAACCTGCTGTACGAATCCTCCGGGCGGCGCGGATCCGGTCCCGGCGCAGGCCTGTTCGTCGAGCGATACCGAGATCGATCTCACGCGCGTGGATACCGCGCCTGCGTTTGCGGCGATTGGCCCGCAGGAGATCCCGGAGCATCAACCGCTCGAGGTCACGGTCAGCGCGAGCGATATCAATTGTGATGCGTTTACGTTGAGTGCGACCGCTCTTCCTCCCGGAATGCTCTGCGCGCCCTCTGCGCTCGTGCGGCAACTGCACACGGACGCTGTTTGCGCCGCGACGACGCGGAGCCTGCTCTGCACCTGGACTCCCGACTACACGCAGGCGGGAACCTGGACGATGAGCGTCGCGGCCCAGGAAGCGCCAGGCACTCTGGGCGGTCCGCTCGCGAGTGCGCAGACCGTGCAGATCGTGGTGAGCAACGTCGATCGCTCGCCTGTGCTCGCGGTGATTGCTGCGCAGGTCACGACTGAAGAGACGCCGCTGTCGTTCGGTCTGGACGGCGGCGATGTTGATATCCCGCTGACTGGATATAACGGAGTGAATGGGACGCAGAGCGTGAGTGACTCGATCAATTACTTCGCGCTCAATCTGCCGAGCGGCGCGCGGTTTAATGCCTCGACGCACAGCTTCAACTGGACGCCTGCGCGCGGCCAGTGGGGCGATATCGATGTGCCCTTCGAGGTCATCGATCACGACGGGCCGCTCTCTGACGAGCAGAGCGCGCATATCCACGTTCGCTATAGGAACCTCGCGCCGCTGCTCTCGCAGAATCCGGTGGAGCAGGGGACTGAAGGGCAGGCGATGGCGTTTGCGACGCCCGTCCTCGACCCGCGGGGGAATCTCGATAGCTGCTCGGCAAGCGGGCTGCCCAGCGGCGCGGCATATGATCCGGTGTCGCGACGATTCAGTTGGAGTCCCGGTCTGGGCGCAGCCAATGGCGGCCCATATCTGGTGACCGTGACCTGCTGCACGATCCCTCCATCCGGCGCTGATCCGGTGCCCGCACAGGCCTGCGCGTCGAGTGATACGCAGATTGAAATCGGGACCTGGATTCATCTGCAGCCAGAGGGGCCGTTCACGGTGACGGCGGGCACACCGGTCACGTTCCCTGTGCAGGCGAGCGCCGCGAGCGGGGGCGCGGTGACGTGCACGGTCGCGCCATTGCCGACCGGCGCGAGCTATGACGCGGCGACCAATACCTTCTCGTGGACGCCGGCCGCGAATCAGACCGGGACCCATTCGGTGATCGCCAGCTGCAGCGACGGAGAGCGCGAGGCGAGCGAGCCGGTGAGCATTACAGTGGTTGCCGGCACGTCGGATCGCGTCGGCGGAGGGCTCGCGACCATGGGCTGCACGCAACTGCCCGCAAGAGAAAGTCTTGCCGCACTGCCGTTACTCGCGATGCTGGCGCTCTTGCGTCGGCGGCGCTGCACGACGATGAAGAACGGGCGCGATTAGCGAACGGTCAGCTCGACAAAGAGCGCCTCGAGGCGCTCGCGGACATCCTTGGGAAACGGGCCGCGAGTCGCAATCGCTGGCTCGCAAACGCCCGCGACGGCGTTGACCAATGCGAGCGGCTCAGCGGAGTCGGTCGCGATCGGCGCGAAGGTGATGAGGCCGCTTGCGTGCAGTGCAGCGATGGCCGTCGAGGCAACCGCCGGGCGGTCGAGAGGCGGGGTGATGAGCCGCTCGCCCGTCCAGACAATCACGCTGGCGGTGCAACTCTCGAACAGCTCCGTGCCATCGGCTGAGGTCAGCAGCGTGGCGACTCCGCGAATCCGTACGTCGTCATATCGGGATGGAGGGAGCGGCTTGGCATAGCAACCAACGCGATCGAGATATGGAGAACTCAATAATCGCGTTGATATCCCGTCGACGAGGGCGCTCGGTCCGCGCGGAGTGACCTCCAATCCATCACGCTGTGCGCGAATCGAATAGACGCCCCGAGCCGCGCTGGCAGCGAACCTCCGGAACGCGAGCACGCATTCACTCCCCGCGGGCGCCAGGCGCGCGCAGTGCTGCTCAAACAGGACGACGCCTCGTTCATTGACCGAAATGGAAGTATATGCGCCGGACGGCTGGTTCACTTGAGCGCGCCGAGCTTCAAATGAATCTCGTGCAGCTCCAGCGCGGCATTTGATTGCCAGACGATGCCGCCGCCGACGCCATAGACCCAACCCGATTCATTGCGCTGCGCGGTGCGGATGAGAATGCTGAAGCGCGCCCTGTCTCCTTCGATGATTCCCAGCGAGCCGCAATAGGCGCCGCGCGGCGTGGTCTCGAGGCGGGCGATGGTCTGCATCGCGGCGCGCTTGGGGGCGCCGGTAATCGAGCCACCGGGATGAAGCGCGGCGAGAACGTCGAGCGGACCAATGCCCGCCTGCAGCACCCCTTCGATGTCGCTGACGGCCTGGATCACATAGGGCAGGTGAATCAGACGCCGCTCGCAGGTGACGTAGACCGTGCCGGGCGCGCAGATCGGAATCAGATCGTTGCGCATCAGATCGGTGATCATCGAGAGCTCGGCGCGATCCTTCTCGCTGCCTTCGAGCCACGCCTCGTGCGTGGGTGCGGCGGTGCCTTTCATCGGCGCGCACTGAACGCGGCTGCCGTCGACGGAGAAGAACATCTCCGGTGAGGCGGAGACGAACTCGTCTCCTTCGGGAAAGCGAACCCAGGCGAACCATTCCGGGACGCCGCGGCGGCAGAGCAGGGCCGCGAGGGCTGCGCCCGAGATGCGCGGGAGCTGGGCGCGCACCGTGTAATTGACCTGGTAGACATCGCCGGCCGCGATTGAGTCGCGGATATTGGCGATGGCTTCCCGATATCCCCGATCATCGACCGGAATATCGAATTGAGGCGCAGTCGATTCGACCGACTCCAGCGTGCAGGGCGCGCAGCTGCCGGAATAGATCCGGGGCTGCGCGCCAATCGACTCGTATGAGGCAAAGACGAGCTGGGCCGCGCCAGGAGCGGCCGCGCGCGATGGCGCCAACGAAGAGATCAAACCCAGCTGCCCGTCTCCATATCCCGGCCCGAGCAGCGCGAAGGAGGCGCTCGCATCGAGCTCTTCGAGCTTCATCGCGCCACCCGCAGGAATGCGGCGACCATCTCCTGGCCGCGCGGAGTGGCGAACGAATCAGGGTGGAACTGCATCCCCGCGATCGGCAGTGATTCGTGCTCGAGCGCCATCACGATGCCGTCGTGCGTCTCTGCGGTCGCGCGCAGCGGGCTGCGCAGATTGGTGAGCGCGAGCGAGTGGTAGCGCATCACAGGGGTATCGAGCGTGAATGAATGGAGGAAGCGCGAGCCGTGAAAGCGGATCGTGGAGCGCACGCCATGCGCGGGTTCGCTGCGGATCAGGCTTGCGCCGAAGGCCAGGCCAATCGCCTGGTGGCCGAGGCAGATGCCGAGCAGCGGGAGTCGCGCGGCGATGGCGTCCTGCACCGTGTTCACGAGGCCGGCGCGAATGGGATCGAGCGGGCCGGGGCCGACGACCACCGCGTCGACTTCGCGCAGACCGGCGCGCACCTCTTCGCTCGCGCGGCCGGAGACGAGCTTCACCTCGGCGCCGCAGCGGCGGAGGCAGTCGACGACGTTCCAGGAATAGGAGTCGTCATTCTCGAGAAAGAGCACGCGCACGGGCGTGGAACATAGCAGTCAACGCTTGCCGGCCACCTCGGCATTTCGAGCGACAGCGATGCGCGTGCGCAGAGATCAGGCGACCCCGCGATCGCCGCGAAGCTGCGCCAGGAGAGCCTGCGCGGACGTGGTGGGAACTCCGCACGCGCCGCTGCGGCACAGATAGGCCGTCGGATCGCCGCGTGGTGCGCCGCGCTCGCGGACGAGAGCGCTCAGCTTGGCGATCTCGTCGTGGGCGCTCCCCTCCTCGGCGCGAAGGAGCGCGGCGTGCGGCAGGAACAGTCGTCTCAGCGGCGCGAGCAGCTCGGCATCGCTCGTTCCCTGCGCGCGCACGACCACGATCTCGTTCGTCTCCGCGTGGGCCAGATCGAGCGCGAGCAGCATCTCGCCGAGCGCGAGAGGAGAAGACGTGAGCCTTTCGCCAAATGCGCAGAGCAGCTTGCGCGCGCGAACTCCATGCTGCGCGTCACCCGTGAGCAGCTCGAGCCGCAGCAGCGTCAACGCCGCCACGGAATTTCCCGTCGGCTCCGCGCCGTCGTAGGCCGGCTTTTCGCGCGCGAGCAGCGCCTCGTGGCCGGTCGGCGTGCGGAAATATCCACCGTCCGGATCGGCAAACTTCTCCTCGAGGATCGCGTGCAGGGCGCATGCCTCGCGAAGCCAGCGCGCATCTCCCGTCGCAGAGAAGAGATCGGCCAGGCCCGCAGCGAGAAACGCGTGATCCTCGAGGAGGCCCGCGTGGCGTGGCGTTCCGGCGAGCGAGCTGCGCAAGAGCGTCCCGCCTGTGCGATGTGTGCGGAGGAGAAACTCCGCAGCGCGCGCCGCCCGCTCGACGAGATCGTCGCGGCCGAACGCGAATCCCGCGCGCGCGAAGGCCGAGATCGCCAGCCCGTTCCACGCTGTCAGCACCTTGCGATCCGTCAGCGGCGCAGGCCTCGCTGCCCTCTGCGCGAGGAGCTTCCCGCACGTTCGATCAAGCAGCGCCTGCTCCTGCGCATCCGGCACGCGCGTGAGCGAGAGCACGTTCTTTCCCTCGAAGTTTCCCTCGAGCGAGACGTCGAACAGCTGCGCAAGCTCCTCTGCATCCGCGGCGCCGAGCACGGCGTCGAGTTCGTGTCGTTTCCACACGAAGTACGTCCCCTCTTCGCCCTCGCTGTCCGCGTCGGTGGCCGAGTAGAAGCCGCCGCGCTCATCGCTCATCTCACGATCCATCCACGAGAGAGTCCGCTCTGCGACGCGCTTGAAGAACGCCGCTTTCGCGCGCCACGGCATGCCATCCGGCGCGTCGCCATCGAGCTCATTGAGCGCCTGCCACGCCTCGACATACGCGCTCGCGAGAAGCGCATTGTCGTAGAGCATCTTCTCGAAGTGCGGCACCAGCCACTGGCCGTCGGTCGAGTAGCGATGAAAGCCACCGCCGAGCTGATCGAAGAGCCCGCCGAGCGCCATCTTCTCGAGAGTCAGCCACGCCATCGTCAGCGCCTGCCTCGCGATGAGCTTGCCTCCGCTCGCATCCGCGCGCTGCCAGCGGCGCAGGAGAAAGCGCGTGTTCATCGACGAGGGAAATTTCGGCGCGCGCCGCATGCCGCCATCGCGCGGATCGAACTGCTCCGCGTAATCGGCGAGCGCTTTCTCGAGCGCGGCCGGCGCGGGCAGTGCGCTCACGGTCGGCGGCGCGAGCGTGCGCTGCACGGCAGCTGCGAGATCGCGCGAGGCCTCGTCCGCGCGCGGCCGCTCCTCTTTGAAGATCCGCGACAGCTCGACGATGAGCGTCTCGAGGCCGTGCCGTCCTCCGCGCATTCCATCGCGCGGCGGAAAATATGTCCCGGCGAAAAACGGCCGCCGCTCGTGATCGAGAAAGACGGTCATCGGCCAGCCGCCCTGTCCCGTGAGCAGCTGCACCGCCTGCATGTAGACCGCGTCGACGTCGGGCCGCTCCTCGCGATCGATCTTGATGCAGACGAACTTCTCGTTGAGCAGGCGCGCGATCGCCTCGTCCTCGAACGACTCCTCCTCCATCACGTGGCACCAGTGGCAGGTCGCGTAGCCGATGGAGAGAAAGACCGGCACGTCGCGCGCACGCGCTTCGGCAAACGCCTCGTCTCCCCAGGGCCGCCAATCGACCGGGTTGTGCGCGTGCTGCAGCAAGTACGGGCTCTGCTCGAGTGCGAGACGGTTCGTGTACTTTGCACACGAAGGGGTCACGAGATGCCGCGTCCGTGGCGGCTCTGCGCGCCGCTGGACGGCCGCGAGGAGTTGCGCGGTCAGCTCGGGAGAAAACGGCTGCGCGCCGGGGCCGGGCAGAATCTGTGCGCTGGAATTGTCCATCACGCATGCATATCGCGCATCTTCAATCGCGCGGGGCATGAGCGAAGCGATCGCTCGTCCGCGTCAATGCCTGCGCATCCACAGCGGAAGGAGCAGAGAGACGCCCATGCAGGCGATGACGAATAGCCAGAAGAGTATTCGACGCGAGCCAGTGAGCGCGCCGGCGGGAGTCGCGAGCGCGAGGGCAAGAGTGCGCCAGATCGAGTGCCGCTCCCAATCTTCGCGATAGGCCGGATTGAACGTGACTTGATAGCAGCCCGTTTCCTTGCGGACCTCAAGCAGGGTCACAAACGTCGGCTTTCGGCTCGTGGGTGGCGGACGGAATAGCAGCGCGTGCCCCTCGTCGGTGCGCTCGAGACCAACAAAGAAAGGCGACGCGATTCGCTCGATGGTGGTCTCCGCAGGCACCAAGGGAGCGGGCAGCCGAAACTGCATGCGCTGGATGTGCTCGAGGAAACCCGCTGGTGGTTTGACTTGGTGAGCATCGAGGTAGTGGCGAAAATCCGCTGGCCAGACCCAAACACCGTCCGTCACCCAGTCCGCTCTCCCGTCGCGCTTTCCGCAGATGCGACAAGTGGCGCTAAACATCGCGCACTCCACCGCTGGAGACTCGCCGAGATACGTGGAGACGCGGGCGCGCTCCTCTGACGACCAGGTGAGATCGACGAAGTCTTCAGGGACGGGGGCGTCCTGCCACGGTACGGCGTCGCCGCCCCAAAAGCCGACCTTCTTGAGTTTGGAACGCTCCAGCGGCGTGAGCTGGATCATCCACGGAGTGGTCTGCGACGCCGCGTCTGTCATGGCTCTGCTTATCGCGCAGCGCAGTCGACCCGCCAAGCGACGGAACTCTGATCTCTTCGTGCAAGCGCCGATCACCCGCGTTGGACTTTTCCCAAGTCCAAAGGCCAAAGCCCGCTTTTCGATTTGACGTGTCCCTCCCCGTCAGCCACCCTCCGCGGCCCATGCGCGCCTACGACGTGATCCACAAGAAGCGGGACGGTGAACTCCTCAGCGAAGACGAGCTGCGCTTCATCGTGCGCGGCGCGACCGACGGGACGATCGCCGACGAGCAGCTCGCGGCATTTCTCATGGCCGTCTTCTTCCGCGGCATGGACGGCGAGCGCGAATTGCCAGTGTGGCTCGACGCGATGCTGCGCAGCGGGCAGGTGCTCGACCTCTCGGCGATCGCGGGCTGCAAGGTCGACAAGCATTCGACCGGCGGCGTCGGCGACAAGATCTCGCTCCCGCTCGCGCCGCTCGTCGCCGTCTGCGGCGTGAAGGTTCCGATGGTCAGCGGCCGCGGCCTCGGCCACACCGGCGGTACGCTCGACAAGCTCGAGAGCATCCCCGGCTTCAGCGTGAATCTCTCCATCGCGCGCTTCACGGAGTTGGTCGACAAGCTGGGCTTGTGCCTCATCGGCCAGACCGCCGAGATCGCTCCCGCCGATCGCAAGCTCTATGCGCTGCGCGACGCGACGGCCACGGTGGAGTCGATTCCGCTGATCGCCTCGAGCATCCTCTCGAAGAAGCTGGCCGAGGGGATCGACGCGCTGGTGCTCGACGTGAAGGTGGGCAAGGGCGCGTTCATGAAGTCGCAGGACGAGGCACGCAAGCTCGCGCGCACGATGGTCGATCTCTGCCACGCGGTCGGCCGCGGCTGCACGGCGCTGCTCACGGCGATGGACGAGCCGCTCGGCCAGGCGGTGGGGAATGCGGTCGAGGTGCGCGAGTCGATCGAGATTCTGCAGAATCGCGGCCCCGCCGACGTGCGCGAGCTCACGTTGCAGCTCGGCATCGAGATGCTTTTGTCGGCAGCTCCTTCGCGGCAGAGCGCAGGCACGGCAACGCAGAGCGCTCGCTCGACCGCCAACGCGAGTTCTTCCGAGATCGCGCAAGCCCGCGCCCAGCTTGAGCGCGCGCTCGCCGATGGATCTGCGCTCGAGAGATTCGCGCAGCTGATCGAAGCGCAGGGCGGCGACCGGCGCGTCTGCGACAACACCGAGCTGCTCCCCAAGCCGCAGCTGATCCGCAGCGTGCGCGCGACGCAGGATGGTGTCCTGCAGTCTCTCGACGCCGAGCAGATCGGCCTCGCCGCTGTCGAGCTGGGCGCGGGCCGCTCGCGCAAGGAAGACAAGGTCGATCCCGCAGCGGGCCTGATGCTCTACAAGCGCGCGGGCGATGTCATCCGCGTTGGAGATGTGATCGCGGAGCTCTACTCGTCGAATGAGGATTGGCTCGACGCAGGCGAGGCGCGGGTCAAGCGCGCCGCGCAAGTAGGCGAGGAGGCCATCGCGCAGAAGCCGCTCGTGCTCGAGCGGATCGCGTAGCTCACGTCGCTCGTCAGCGGCGGTAGCTCGTCGGAGATGTGAACGCGATCGGATCGCTGCAGCTTGTCGCCTGGTGCTCGATGTTGAGCGCGGTGCCGCCGGGCATCTGCACGAGGAAGCGTCCTGGAACCAGCGCGCCGTTGCCGTAGGCATCCGGGAGGTTGTCGTAGCAGTAGATGTGGCCGTCGGCCGTCACGTCGCTCCAGTCGCGATTGCGCGTGCCGGAATGGAGCGGAGTGAACTGGGCCAGCGTGGCCGCGAAGAAGCCGCCGCCAATATCCAGAACGGCCTGCGTGGGATCGACGTTGTCGTGCGCCAGCCCGAGCTGGGAGGCGCTGTCGGTCGGCCCCAACGGAAGGCTCGCGAGGTACCAGTTCCCCTGCGCAGTGTTCGGAAGATCCTGCATCCAGGCTCCGCAGACGGGCGTCACGGTGCGGGGGTTCGCGCCGCAGCATCCTCCGAGCAGGCCCGTCAGGCTCGAGCGCACGGCCGTGGTGAAGAGGTCCGATGCGCAGCCCTTGTGCAGCTCTGAGGGCAGGTCATCTCCACTGGAGCCGTAGTAACGCAGCGGGTTGGCGAAGGGGAGCGCGGCGCCTCGCAGGTCGACGGCATGCACGTCGAATCCCGTGCTGTTGGCGCGGCCTCCTCCAACGTGCGCCAGCACTGTTCCTTGCGAGACGGGCAGCGTCGTCGAGTACCGGCACCACTCCTGGTACGAGCCGCTCGCGACATTCCCCATCGGCATGCAATCGGCGACGGAGGCGCTCGCCACGAGCTGCGTCTGCAGCGAGTCCGGAACATCCTTGATGTGCGCGAACTCGAGCCGCACGTCGTGGCACGGCGCGAGCTTGAGGGCGAAGTCTTTGGTCGTGACCACCGCGCTCACGTAGGTGGTGGTCGATTCGAAATAGAAGATGGTCGCATCCGCGGGAGCGACGATCGTGGTGTCCAACCACGGCCCGTGTGGATCCTTCAGCTCCCAATACATGTGGTCGGTGGGAAGCGGATGACCGAACGGGTTCATGTTCCCGAGCGGTACCAGGTACGAGAGGTTCTCCACGGGCACAGGCGAGATGGGGAACGAGAAGGTGGTCGCGCAGGAGGGCAGTCCCGCGATCGGATCAGGATCTGCAGGGACGCATTCTGTCGTGTCGCCGTACTGGCGGGCCGAAGTGCAGGTCGGCGAGAGGTAGACACACCGGCCGACGAGGCAGCTGTCGAGCGGATAGCCAGCGGCGTTCACGGAAGCGCAGTTGTTGGGCGCGACGCACTCCGGAGTGCCTGAGTCGGGAGTGCCTGAGTCGGGAGTGCCCGAGTCGGGAGTGCCTGAGTCGGGACTGCCTGAGTCGGGAGTGCCCGAGTCGGGAGTGCCCGAGTCGGGAGTGCCTGAGTCGGGACTGCCTGAATCGGGAGTGCCCGAGTCGGGAGTGCCCGAGTCGGAAGTGCCCGAGTCGGGAGTGCCCGAGTCGGAAGTGCCCGAGTCGGGAGTGCCCGAGTCGGAAGTGCCCGAGTCGGAAGTGCCCGAGTCGGAAGTGCCCGAGTCGGAAGTGCCCGAGTCGGGAGTCCCGGAATCCACTGCGCCCGTGCTCCCTGGCCCGCATGCAGCGAACCCCGAGGCTGCGAGCAGCATGGCGAAGAGGACGTGTTTTCGGCGCATGTCCTGCTCGTTCGAGGGGCAGCAGCTCGTGCACCGTAGCGCGCGAGCGCGGCGTGAACAATGATCGTGCCTCGCAGATCGGCGAGGCGGCCATCGCGCGGAAGCCGCTCATCCTCGAGCGGATCGCCCCGACCGCAAGGCAGCTAAGGACTGTCTGTCGCGATCGCCATCCGCGTCAGGCCGACCGCGCGCGCCGCTTCCATCACGTCAACGACGCGTCCGTGGTGTGCGTTCACGTCCGCTTGAATGATGATCTGCGTGTCGGGATCGCTCTTGGCGAGCTCGCCGAGGCGGGCCTTGAGCGCATCGACATCGATCGATTTTCCCTCGACGGCGATCTGCCCCTCGGCCGTGATCGTGATCGGGAAATCCTTCGCGACGCGCGCGATCTCCTGCGCTGCGCCCTTGGGCAGATCGACGCGCACGCCCGCTCCTGCGCCGCTCTGGCCCTGCTCGACGAGTGCGGTGCTCGTCACCATGAAGATGATCAGCAGCACGAGAAAAATGTCGGTGAGCGGCGTGATGTTGATCTCGCCGAACACCGCCGGTTCGTCGTCGTCGCCCTGGTGATGCGACTTGCTCGGTCCGCCGATCGCCATCGTGCGTCCTAATTGTGCGACGGAGGAACGGAAGCGGAAGGCGGTGGAATGCTCGCGGAGCCGCTGTGGGAGCGGATTTGCGCGTGCAACGCCGCCTCCTGCGCGACTTCAGAGAGCTCATCGCAGCGAAGCCCGAGGCTGAAGGCTGCGCGCGAGACGAGCGTCTGGAAGATGTTGTAGAGCACCACCGCTTCGACGGCGACGATGATGCCCGCGGCCGTCGTGATCAGCGCTTCGGAGATGCCGCTGGCGACGACGCCGAAGCCGCCCGTGCCCGCGGTGGCCATGCTGCGGAAGCTGCGCAGAATTCCCACGACGGTGCCGAAGAGGCCGATGAACGGAAGCACCGCGCCCATCGTCGCGAGCATCCAGAGCGGCCCGCGCATCGCCTGCACCACTTCGCGGCGCGCGCGATCGATCCCGTCCGCGATGCGCTCGGGCTTGCCGATGCGATCGAGCGCGGCGCGATAGATCGTCGCGACCATCACCTGCGCGCGGTTGCTCTCGGAGAGCGCCTGCGCTGTGTCGCCGCGCAAGAGCGGCTTCAAGACAGTCTCGTGCAGCTCCTGTGCGCGCGCCGTGAAGCCGCGAAGAAAGAGCGCGCGCTCGATGCCGATCACCAGCGCTGCCACCGAGCAGCCGAGGATGATGGCCATCGTCACGCCGCCCTGCTTGACCAGCTCGAAAAGCTCCGTCCAATTCATTGCGCTCAAATAACACGGAGGAGCACGCACGGCCGCTCGGGCGCATTGCTCGCAATCTTTCTCGTGCTATGGCAGCGAGCCGATTTCCCTTGAGCAGCACTGATTTCCGGAGGCCCCGTGGCGACCTGGACCGAACGCGCACTCGATTGCGCCCGCGCAGCCCGCACAGCTCTCGCGCTGCCCACAGGCGTTTCGCCGATCGCCATCGTGCTCGGCAGCGGCCTCGGTGCATTCGCGGATGCGCTCGCAGATTCGCGCGGCGTGCCGTTCTCCGCGCTGCCTGGCTTCCCGACCGCGACGGTGCAGGGACACAAGGGTCGCCTCGTCTACGGAACGTCGGGAGGCATTCCGGTGCTCGCGCTGCAAGGGCGTCTGCACGGCTACGAAGGCCACGATGCAGCGACCGTCGCCTTCCCCGCGCGCGTGCTCTCCGTCCTCGGCGCGCGTGCGCTCGTCGTGACCAACGCGGCCGGTGGATGCAACCCCGATTTCGTGCCGGGTGATCTGATGCGCATCACCGATCATCTCAACTTCACCGGCAAGAATCCGCTCACTGGACCGAATGAAGAGGCGCTCGGTCCGCGCTTTCCCGATCTCTCGACTGCGTATGACGCACGTCTCGCGACCGCGCTGGATGCGGCCGCGCGCGATTCGGGCACGCCGCTCAAGAGCGGCATCTATGCGCAGATGAACGGCCCGAGCTACGAGACGCCCGCCGAGGTTCGCATGGCCCGCCTCTGCGGCGCCGACGCGGTCGGCATGAGCACCGTGCCCGAGGTGATCGCGGCAGCGCACATGGGCCTGCCCTGCGCGGGGATCTCCTGCATCACGAATCTCGCCGCGGGAATTTCCAAGCAGGCGCTCAGCCACCAGGAAGTGATGGAGGTCGCGTCGGCCGTGGAGCAGCGCTTCCTCGCGCTCCTCGGCGCGCTCTGCGCACGCGCGTATGCGGCGGTGCCGGAGCGCAAGTCGCTCGCGTAGGGTTTCTCGATGCGCGATTCCGGTGCAGCCGCGCCCGAGAGCGAAAAATCTCTCGCGCTCTACGCGCTGCTCAACTTCGTCCTGCCCGGCGCGGGTGAGATCTATCTCGGCCCGGCCACGCGGCGTCAGGGCCTCTTGACCTTCGCGCTGCTCGCGCTCTGCATTCCGCTGATCTTCGCGTTCGGCCTCGGCCTGTTCCTCGCGGCGTTCGTCTGGTTCACCACGCAGACGCGCACGGTCTCGACGCTCGTGCGGATGCACCGCGCGCGCACGACGACTCCCGACGCGTAGGTCGCTCTACAGCCGCTTGAGCACCGAGGCCGTGAAGGCCTTGCAGGTCGCGCTCCCGCCGAGATCTCCCGTCAGCGCCTCGCGCGAGCCGATCGCCTCGCGGATCGCCGTCGCGAGTTTCGTCGCCGCGGCCTTCTCTCCCATGTGCTCGAGCATCATCGCGCCCGCGAGCATCACCGCCGTCGGGTTCGCGATCCCCTTGCCCGCGATGTCCGGCGCCGTCCCGTGCACGGCCTCGAAGATCGCCGCGCTGTAACCGATGTTCGCGCCCGCGGTGAGGCCGAGCCCGCCGACGAGACCCGACGTCAGATCGCTCAGGATGTCGCCGAAGAGGTTGGTCGTGACGATGATGTCGAACTGGCCCGGGTTCTTCACCAGCTGCATGGCGCAGTTGTCGACGATCATCTCCTTGAACGCGATCTCGGGATGCTTCTTCGCGACATCGCGCCCCGCCTCGAGGAAGAGGCCGCTCGTGCACTTCAAGATGTTCGCCTTGTGCACCAGCGTGATCTGCTTGCGGCCGTGTGCCTTGGCGTAGAGGAACGCGTGCTCGACGACGCGCTCCGAGCCCTTGCGCGTGATGATCGAGATCGACTCCGCGGCCGAATGCTCCTCGTCGACGAAATGCTCGACGCCCGAGTACATCCCTTGCGTGTTCTCGCGGATGACGACGAGGTTCACGTCGTTGTAGCGGGTCTGCACGCCGGCGAATGAGCGGGCAGGGCGCACGTTCGCGAAGAGCTCGAACTCCTTGCGCAGCGCCACATTCACCGAGCGATAGCCCTCGCCGATCGGCGTCGCGAGCGGCCCCTTGAGCGCCAGCTTGCTCTTGCGGATCGCTTCGAGCGTCTCCTGC
This sequence comes from uncultured delta proteobacterium, assembly GCA_903911145.1. Classification (GTDB taxonomy): domain Bacteria; phylum Myxococcota; class Myxococcia; order Myxococcales; family 40CM-4-68-19; genus CAIWCD01. The sequence goes on from CAIWCD010000030.1 coordinate 105,007, forward strand.
GGAATCGGTGTGCCGTGGGTCGGGATCGCGCCCGCGCCCGCTGCGACGCGCTGCCACTCGATCTTCACGCCGGTCGCGTCGATCACCTGCACTGCTGCGTCGACGACTTCGGGACCGATGCCGTCGCCTGGAATGAGCGTCACTGGAGTGGTCATGGCGCGCGCGATGTATCGCGGCGGCGTGCGCGCGTCCAGCGGAGGGGAGAAGAGGACTTTGGACTTTGGGCTTTGGGAACGGCCTCTGATGAATGAGGCAGCTCAGCGCGAGGCGGGCGAGAGATCGGCGCTGAGCTTAGTCGTGCTGTGCCTGTTCTTCACTCGTGGCAGAGCCGAAGAGTGCGGAGCAGATGAAGAGTGCGATCCCCGCGATCAGGAGACACGTCGAGAGCGCGTGCATCATTCCGAATCGAGGAGAGAGCGGCTCGCCCGCGCTGGCAGCGGCCCGCATCGACTGGATCGCGGGAGTCGTGCCGACGATCGACGCGAGTGCGCAGAGGCCTGCGAGGAGCGGCGTGAGTGCGCGGCGCAGCGACGACGCGCGCCGACGCCAGAGGAGAATCGCGATGAGTACGGTCGCGCCGGAGATGACGAGCGCGGCGCTGTCGAGACGCTGGAGCATCTGACCGACCAGCTCTGCCGCGAGTTGCCGCCGCGGATGCTCGCGCGGAAGCGCTGCCACGGCTGCCGAGAAGACAACCTGCGCGGCGACGGCGGCGAAGAAGAGCTGCGCGCCCGCCTGCGCCGCACAGAGAAAGCGAAACCAGCGATCGAGATTCTTCATCATGGCTCGCACCCTATCCGAACCTTGCGCCGAGCCCGCGCTGCAGCGGCCGTTCCCAAAGTCCAAAGTCCAAGGCCCCAAGTCCAGCCGCCCCGCGCTATCTTCCCGCGCATGCACGGAGACATGGACATCGTCGACCCGCTGATCGCCGAGTTTCTCACGCAACTCGCGCCCTCGCCCGATCCTGTCGAGGCGGAGATGCGGCGGCACGCCGATGAGCTCGAGGGCTATCCGATCGCGGGCCCGCTCGTCGGCGCGCTCCTCACGCAGCTCACTCTGATGCAGGGGGCACGCCGCGTCTTCGAGGTCGGCTCGGGCTTCGGCTACTCGGCGTTCTGGCTCGCGCGCGGACTGGGTGCGGGCGGCACGGTCAGCTTGAGCGAGGTCGATCGCGATCAACTCGAGCGCGCGCACGACTATCTGGCCCGCGCGGGATTCTCCAATCGCTGCCTCTTCGAGCCGGCCGGCGACGGACTCGTCGCGCTCGAGCGGTGCGAGCCGGGCCTCGATCTGATCTTTCTCGACTACGCGAAATCGGACTACCCGCGCGCGCTCGCGGTCGCGCTGCCCAAGCTGCGCCACGGCGGCATCCTCGTCGCCAACGACGTGCTCTGGGGCGGCTCGGTCGCGCGCGGAGAGCAGGACAAGGAGTCGGTGGGGTTGCGCGAATTCTTGCGCGTCATCCACGGTTCGGAGGGGCTGGTCTCGACGGTGCTGCCGCTCGGTGGCGGTGTCTCGATCACGTGGAAGCGGTAGTGCGCCGCGCGGCACCGAGGTCGCTGGCCGTGCTCAAACATGCATCCGCGGCCGGCCTGACTGCGCGCTCCGATTCGGAGTGGGGAGGGGCCGCTCCTGAACTGCGCGCGGCCAGCGACCTCGGCTGCCGCGCGGCTTATCCGGGCAACGGCGCAGCGAGATTCGGTGCGTGGTCGCAAGCGCTCTTGGGTGCGTGCTGATGTCGGGCGAGCGTGCTGCGGGCCTTGATGGGAGCGGGGTTGCGCTCGATGCGGCTTTGATCAAAGCCCGCGCGCGCGAGCTTGGATTTGATCTCTGCGGGATCGCGAAGGTGCGCGCGCTCGAGCGGGCGTCGTTCGATCGTTGGTATGCCAATGATTGGGACGCGCGGCTTGCGTATATGCGAGCGCGCATTGAAGAGCGGCTCGATCCTCGGCTGGTGCTCTCGGGTGCAGAGAGTGTGATCGTGGTGGCGGCGAGCTATGGGCCTTCGCGCGATGAAACGCTCTCGACCGCTCCCAGTGCGGGCGAGATGCTTTCGGTCGCTCGATATGCGCAGGGGCGCGACTATCACAACGTGCTGCTCAAGCGGGTGCGCAAGCTCGCGGCGTGGATGCGCGAGATGGGCGCGCGGGTCTATGCCGAGGTCGATACGGGCGCGGTCGCGGAGAAGGCGTGGGCAATGGAGTCGGGGCTGGGCTGGATCGGGAAGAACGGGCTGCTCATCCACGAGAAGTTCGGCTCGTGGCTGCTGCTCGGCGCGCTCGTCACCGATCTCGTTCTCGACGCCGATGCGCGACATCCCGATCGCTGCGGCGAGTGCAGTGCCTGCATTCCCGCCTGTCCGACGAACGCGATTCAAGAGGGGCGGCTGGTCGATTCGAATCGCTGTCTGGCATTCCACACCATCGAGACGCGCGCGCCGATCCCGCGCGAGCTGGCCACCAGAGCGGGTGGGCGCGTCTTCGGCTGCGACGCCTGCCAGGATGCCTGCCCGTGGAATCGCCGCGCGCGAGAGGGGACGCTCGTCGAGCTTCGTGCGCGCCCGCGGCAGAAGGTGCTCGCGCTCGAGGATGTGCTGGCGTTCACGGATGCCTCGGTGCGCGCCGATTACGTGGGTACGCCGTTGATGCGCGCGCAGCGCGATGGGCTTGTGCGCGCCGCGCTCGCTGTGTGCAAGAGGCCGCTTACGGGACGCGTGCGCGAGCTGGCGACGACGCTGCTTGAAGATTCGTGCGCGGCGATTCGCGAAGAGGCGCAGCGCGCGCTGGAGGATGATGCCGCCACCACCGGGAGCCCACCGCATGCAGCTACGAAATCATGACCACCTGGTCACAAAGCGCGCAGCCCGAAGTCTCGTCTGGATGCACGAGAGAGTTCTCCTCATCGCCACCGTCGCCGCGCTCTCCTCCTGCGCCGCGCTCAACACGTCATCGATGACGCCCGCGTGTCGCGAGAGCTACGATCAGTGCCTCGACGCCTGTCCTCGCGAGCCGCTGCGGGACACGCAAGCGGAGGGGCTCGAGCAGTCGCGTCACGGAATCGAACCCATGTATGTCGAGGCCGCGAGCTGCACGGATGCCTGCAATCGCAGCGGGCGTGCGTGCCACTGACGGTGAGGCGCGCTGTCGAAGCGTGCGGGCGCTGTTCAAGCTCCGACGCCCGCTGTGCGGCTCATCCTCACGGCGTCGCGTCGGCTCCAGTCAGTTTCGTCCCCGTGATCGGCCAGCTCAATCCGGTCTTCTTCCCATCGGCGATCACGTCGTGAAACTTCGCAGGCAGCCCGTGCGAGGTCGCCATGCGCGGCGAATCGGCGAGCTGAAAATGCAGATGCGGCTCGGTCGTGCTCCCCGAGTTGCCGATGCGCGCGAGCGGCGCTCCCGCCTTCACGCGATCGCCTTTCTTCACGACCATCGAGCCGGGAATGAGATGGCAGTAGGTTGCAAATTCGCCGTTGCCTAAGTCGAGCACGACGATATTGCCCGGCACGAAATACTGGTCCTCCTCGCCGACGCTCGTGTTCTCGGGAATCCCATCCACGACCGTGACGACGGTGCCATCCGCCGCCGCGAGAGCCTGCTGGCCATAGGCGAAATAGTCGCTGAGCGACTTGCCATCCCCTCTGTGCGTCGAGCCCTGCTCGTCGATGATCAACCAATCCACCGCGAATCGCTGCGACGCAATCGCGTAGTGCGGATTGCTCGAACTCCGATCTGCATTGAGCGCAGTCCACGTGCCGCGAAAGGGCGGACGCAGCCGCGCTTTCGTCTCGTCGTTGTCGTGCGCCGTCTTGGAAACGACGGTGTCCGGATCAGTCGCAGGCTTGATGAACAGACCCGCGATGCGGCCCTCGTCGTCGAGCAACAACTCCAGCCGCTGCGCAGGGCCTTTCGCGAAATGCATCATGAGCGCCAGCGGGTGGGCCTTCGCGAGCAGCTCGACACTCGTGAGGGCGCCGCACTTCGCATGGACGCTGCGCATGAGCTCCTTGACCTGTGAGAGCGAAACAGCCGCAGCCATCTGCGCATTGAAGCGCGCGGCGACAGCCTCTTCGCGCCCTTCGCCGAGGTCGTGCGCGATCTGCAGCGCGGTCGCCTCGGGCGTCGCCGCGTGGAGTGCAGCGGGAGCGGCGAGGAGCAGTGCGAACAGGAAGGTCTTCATCGGTTGTCCGATCTGAAATGGTTGCCAAACACAACTAAAGAGCGACGCCGACGCTGGCGATCTGCCGGTGGATCGCGAATCGGATCAGCGCCGCCACTCGCGCCACGCCAGCGTGAAGCTCTTGCGGATCACCGGGGCGGTGCGGACGTCAGAGAGATTCAGACGAGCTCCTTCTGGATGAAGCGGATGAAGTCGGAGGCGGAGAGCTTCTGGCGCTTGCACTCCTGCAGCGCGACGGCGAGGACGCGGCGAAAGGCCCCCTCGCGGCGGTCTTGGGGAACTTTCTTCGCGAGCGGAAACGTCCCGCGCCCGCGCTCCGAGCGGATATGCCCCGCGCGCTCCAGCTCCCGGTAGGCGCGGATCACCGTGTTCGGATTGATGTCCAACTCCGCCGCGAGCCCGTGGATCGTCGGCAGCTGATCCTCCGGCCCGAGCTGGTTCGCTGCGAGAGCCGCGAGAATCGCCTCGTAGATCTGCCGGTAGACCGGAACGCCGGAGTCGTAGTTGAGCGTGATGTCGAGAGCCATATTGAGGAAGCCATATATCTAGTTAACTAGATAATTCAAGACGAAGAGGAGCGGACCCTCCCTCATCGAGTCTCGCCGCGCAGTTGCTCGGCTACAGAGCGCGGCAGCCGATGCTTCTGCCCGCGCGCAGTTCAGAAGCGGCCGCAACCATCTCCGCAGCAAGCACGAACGCCGGCCGCGGATGCATGTTTGAGCACGGGCAGAAGCATCGGTGCCGCGCGACCCACACGCATGTTTGAGCACGGGCAGAAGCACCGGTGCCGCGCGGCTCTAACGAACGATGAGCCCCGCGACCGCGACGAAGTGGCAGGTGGTCGCGGCGATCACGAGGAGATGAAAGATCTCGTGGAAGCCAAACACGCGCGTGAAGGGGTCCGGCCTGCGCGCCGCATACACCAGCGCGCCGAGCGTGTAGAGGGCGCCGCCGCCGATCACCAGGCCCACGCCGCGCGCGCCGGCGAGTCGGTAGAGCGCGGGGACAGCCGGCAGCACGAACCATCCGAGCGCGACGTAGAGCGCGCTTCGCGTCTTCTTCCCCACGGTGTCGGGCCTCACCACGATGAAGATCCCAAACAGTGCCCCGAGCCAGAGCGCGACAAGGGCGACACGGCCGGTGAGTTCAGCGATGGCGAGGCCAAACGGCGTGAAGGTGCCGGCGATGAGGACGAAGATCGCGGCGTGATCGATTCGGCCGAGCCAGGTGCGCTGCGGCTCGGGCCAATGGAGGCGGTGATAGAGGGTGCTGGTGGAGAAGAGGATGAGCACCGACGCGCCGTAGATCGCGCAGCCGAGGAGCGATGCGGTCGCACGCGCGGACCAGACGAGCCAGCCGACGGCGGGGAACAAGGCGAGCAGCGCAAGTTGGTGCGAGACGCCGCGCAGCAGTGGCTTCACGCGGGCTCCGAGGTCGACTCCCCCGTCGATCGAGTTCATCGCAGTCATTGCCCCGCTACCCCTTGCGCCGCAGACCCGCGATGTAGAAGCCGTCTGTCCCGTGCCGCTGCGGCAACAGCTGCACATCGAGCCGCTTCTCGGCGCTCGGCTTGCGTCCACCCGACTGCGTCGCCAGATCGTTCGATGATGCTCCCGACCGCTCTGCGCGCGGCTCCGCGCCATTCTCGACCGCCGGCTTGAAGCCGCTCTTCGGACCCTCCGGCGGAATCAGCGCCGCACTCATCAGGCCCGCGATGCGCTCTCTTCCGAGCAGTTCGTCGGGATCGATCGCCTCGAATTCGCTGTGGCCCGCGAGGAAATGCGCGCGCACCTCTTCGTTCTCGCGCTGGTTGATCGAGCAGGTCGCGTAGACGAGCCGGCCGCCGGGCCGCACGAGCGTCGCGTAGCGCTCGAGGATCTCCTTCTGCCTCGGCGGGAAGAGATCGGCCTCGGCCTCGTCGAGTCGCCAGCGCGCGTCGGGATTGCGCCGGAGCGCTCCGAGTCCGCTGCAGGGCGCATCGATCAGCACGACGTCTGCTTTGCCGACGAGATCGGAAATTCGCGCGAGGCCATTCGCACCTTCGGCCACCGTGCGCGCCTCCCAGTTGTGCACGCCCGCGCGTCGCGCTCGCGTTTTCAGCTCGAGCAGGCGGCGCCCATCGCGATCGCACGCGACCAGCTTTCCCTTGTTCTGCATCTGCGCCGCGAGCGCGAGCGTCTTGCCTCCCGCGCCCGCGCAGGCATCGACGACCAGCTGTCCGGGCCTTGCAGCGCAGGCCTCCGCGATCAATTGGCTCCCCTCGTCCTGCACCTCGAAGAGCCCGGCCTTGAAGGCCTTGAGCGCGAAGACGTTGGTGCGCGAGGTGAACGTGAGCGCGAGATCCGACCAGCGCGTCGCGGCCACGCGCGCATCTTCATCGGCCAGTTTTCCCTCGAGAGCAGCGCGATCAGCCTTGAGCGTATTGGTCCGGATGGTGAGCGGTGCACGCTGGTTGATCGCGGCTGCGAGCGCACGTGTCTCATCTGCTCCGAGCTGCGCGCTCCAGAGCGCCGCGAGCCAGCGCGGAAGACTCGTTTCGCTTGCAAGCGACGAGAGCGGATCGTCGCCGGTCGGCGCGAGCTTGGCCGGCGCCGCGAGCAGTTCGAGAGTCCAGGCATGCGCGCGCACTTCGGGCCCTGCGAGATTCGCCGCGCTCTCGGCGCTCTGTTCGCCCGAGACAACGAGATAGCCCGCGTAGCGCAGGAGGTGCTGGGTCGGCGTCGCGAGAGATGTCAGCGCCTGGCCCTTGGTGGCCAGTGCCCGCCCGAGCAGATTGTCGACGCGGCCTTGCAGACGCAGCAGCCCATAGACCGCGTCGGCCACCGCGCGACGCTCCACCGAGCGCAGCTGCTTCTCCCTCCGGATCACGCGCGCCATCGCTTGATCCGCGCGCGCTCCCTCTCGCCGCACCTGCTCATAGATCTCGAGGACGGCGCTGCGGACGAGTTCGGCTCTCATGGTCTCTTCTCGAACGACTTAAAGGGAGCTGCGATTGCCTGCTATGAAGGTCGTTCCTGAATCTCTTCGGAGGAAATCACACATGGCACAGGCGCAGCGGACCATCGTCATCGACGTTTCTGCCGACAAGCTCTACGACGTGATCAACGACTTCGAGAAGTACGCCGAGTTCCTCCCCGAGGTGAAGAAGATCTCGGTGGCCGCAGGACCGGGCGATGCGAAGGACGTCACGTACACCATCGACATCAAGGCGAAGACCATCTCGTACACGCTGCGGCACACGGGGACCAAGCCAAGCAAGGCCGCGTGGTCGTTCACCAAGGGCGAGATGATGAAGTCGAACGAAGGCCACTGGGCGCTCAAGGATCTGGGAAACGGCAAGACCGAGGCGACCTACAACATCGACCTGAAGCTCTCGGCGTTCGTGCCTGGCTTCATCGAGAAGGCGCTCGCGGAGCAGGGGCTGCCTGATCTGTTGAGCAACTTCAAGAAGCGCGCAGAGAAGCTGCACGGCGCTGGCGCGTAGACGGGACCGCGCGCGTGGTCGACGAGAGCGGGACATCGAGCGAGGCGCCTGCGCGGTTCTCGCTCTCGGAGATTGCCGGACTCTCTGTGGCCGAGCTGCGCGCGCGCTTCGTCGACGTCGACGAGGAGCCTCCGCGCGGTCTGCTGCAGGCGCTCAGCGCGGATTCGCGTGCGGGCGTGCGTGCGCTCGCGGCTCGCATCGAGAAGCGGCGAGAGGCGGCGCGCGCAGAAGAGAAGCGGCTCACCGTGCTGACGAAGTTCGAGCGCGCGCTCTGGGACGACGGCGTCGAGCTGGTCGGCGGCGTCGATGAAGTGGGGATGGCTCCGCTCGCCGGACCGGTGATCACGGCCGCTGTGATTCTCCCGCGCGGCGCGCGCTTGCGTGGCGTGAATGATTCGAAGCAGCTCACGCACGAGGAGCGCGAGGCTCTCGAGCCGCAGATTCGCGCGATGGCGGTCGCTGTGGCGATCGGCGAAGCGACGGTCGAGGAGATCGATCGGCTCAACATCTATCAAGCGGGTCTGCTTGCCTTGAAGCGCGCGGTGATGGCGCTCAAGCCGCTGCCGCAGCATCTGCTCGTCGACGCGCGCCGCATCGATGTCCCGATGCCCCAGCAGCCGATCATCCAGGGCGACGCCAAGAGCCTGACCATCGGCGCGGCGTCGATCGTCGCCAAGGTCTTCCGCGATCGCCTCATGTCGAAGCTCGACGCGCAATATCCCGGCTATGGATTGGCGCAGCACAAGGGCTATCCGACGCCGGTGCATCTCGAGGCGCTCGAGCGTCTGGGGCCGTGCGCGATCCACCGGCGCACGTTCGGACCCGTGCAGCGCGCGCTCGGCATCGATGTTGGAGCGAAGCAGCGCGACCTGTTCTAGGCCAGATGGTTTGAGTGCCAATTATTTGAGTGCAAATCAATTTGCTTTGTACTCAAAGCATCTCGCGAGCAGGCCGCGCGCGACGTTTTCTCTACGACGAGCGCCGCAGCAGGATGTGCAGGTGGCTCTTCTCCCAGGCGCGCGCCTGTTCGTACGCGGGAAATTTCCTCTCGGCCTCTCGGAACTCCCGGCCATGCACGCAGCGGCGCCCATCCTCGGCGCTCTTCGGCGGGATCGCCTGGTGCAGCATCTCGTGAAACGTGACGAGCTCGACAAACATGCGCGGCACGCGGACGTCGTCGAGCGCCGGATGGATGCGGATGAGCCGCTGGTCGTGCATGTACACGCCCATCTTGATCGAGCGGCGGCGGCGATCGGGAGCGCGGCGCCCCCAGCCGATGCGCGCGTCGATCTTCCCCTCGAAGTGCAGCCCGTTGAGGTGCGTGTAGATCTCGGCGAGATCGTGCACGTCGCCGCGCGTCTGCAGCGCGTTCGCATCGGGTGCGGGAGCCGTGCGGATGAGCTGGCGGTGGGTGCGGATGAACGCGTCGATCGTCTTGCCGTGCAGCTTGCGGGCGCGTCCGCAGAAGCCTGCGATTGCGCGCACCACGTCTGCGGGCGCGGCGGCGAACATGTGGTGCAGGCGGTAGTGCAGGCGGCCCGCGATGCGCTTGTACGAAACCATCGTCCAGGCGTTGTCGGTGAACTCCACCTCGACCGCTTCGTTGATGCACTCCTCGAGCTGCTCTGCGAGCTGCTGCGCGGGAGAGAGAAACAGATCTGCGCGCGGGATGCGCACGGCAGGCGGCGTCGAGGCCTGTGCCGACACGAGGGCGCTCTCGGGCTGCCGCTGCACCAGCGCGCGCGTCTGCGGCAGCGGGGCTTTCGCGGGCTCCGCGTGCGCGGGCTTCCTGGTTGCAGGAGTGAATGGGAAGAGCAGCTGGCTCATCGGGCGGCGCATCGTATGGGGCGCGCGGGCGATGGGCAAGGATGCGAAGACGCATCGGGCGACGATCTGCTAGCTTCACGCGTTCGATTTGCGGCGCAAGCCCAAGCTTGCACGACGAGGAATGTGCTCATGAAGATCAGCTGCCCCGGTTGCCATGCGGTGTTTGCGCTCGACGACAAGCTCGTCCCTGCCAACGGTCTCTCGATCAAGTGCCCGAAGTGCGCGGCGCCATTTTCGTTCCACGCTCCTCGCCCAGGCGCAGAGGGGCGGCTCGTCGCAGGCGTTGCGGTCGGGTCGGCGGCGGCTCTCAAGCGCAACTCGTCGCCGGGGATCCCGCGGGCGAATCCGCTCGACTTGGTTGAACAGGCGTCGCACGACGACAACAGCGACACCGTGGCCGAGATGCAGCCGATCTCGATGAACCCGGAGGCCGACAAGGGGAGCGCGCAATGAAGATTGCGTGCCCTCACTGCCGCGCGGCGTTCGCGCTCGACGACAAGCGGGTGCCGCCGGCTGGTCTCTCGATCAAGTGCCCGAAGTGCAAGCAGCCGTTCGCGGTGAATCTGCCGAGGGCGGGTGAGGAGGGAAAGGTTGTCGAGGGGCGTGCGCTCGCGGTGCCGCTTCCTGGTTCTCCGCGCGCGTCGTCGCCCGGACTCCCTGCCGCGACGACCCGCGCCCCTGATGGTGGAGCGCCGAAGTTCGGCTCGGTGTCGCCGCGTCCGCGCGCAGTGCCGCTGCCTGGCGCCGATGGCTCGCGTGGTCCTGTGCCTGTCGTCACAAAGCCGACGTCGGTCCCCGCGATGCCTTCGGCTGCTGCGTCGTTCGACAGCGGCCAGCCAGCGGACAGCCTTGTGGTTCCGCTGCCCGGTGGAGCCTCCCGTCCGCCACCAGCGCGGACCGCAGCGCTTGAGCACGATCCGTTCGCGGGCATTGATCTCGACGTGCCTGACGAGGCGAGCCCTTCAGCTCCCGCGCCCGGCATGGAGCTGTCCGCACCCGCGCCGGCCCGCTCGTCGGGCGCGCTGGCATCCTCGCTGTTCTCCGATCCCTTTGGTGACCTCCCCGCGGCGCCGTCGGGGCGGCCCACCGCGGGGCCATTTGTCGCTGCCGCTCGCGACGACGCGACGCTCGACGATCTCTTTGCGATGCCCGCGCCTGCTGCAGAGTCGACACCTTCGGCGCCTGTCTTCGCGCCACCCCTCGAGGCCTCCGCGCCTGCTGTATCCGACGCGCCTTCTGCGGTCGCTGCGCCTGCCACGCCCGCCCTGGCAGATGGCGAAGATCCGTTCGGCCTCGACCTTCCTGTCTCTTCCGCGCCTGTGCAGTCCGCGGCCGCTGCGCCCACCTCGTCGACGCCTGCAGCTCCTGCGCTGTCGTCGCCTGAAGAGGCATTCGGTCTCGACTTCGATTTCGTCGCTCCCCCGGCCGCGGCTGCAGCCGCTCTCCCGGAGACGAAGGCTGCCGCGCCTGTCTCCGCTCCACCGCCACCAGCGCGGCCCGCCCGCGTTCCTCCTGTGATGGCCCGCGCCGAAGCTCCCGCTGCGGCCGCCCCACGCGCCGGCCTCGACGCCAACGCCGAGACGTCCGAAGAGCCGCTCTTCGCGCCCCCCGCGCCGAGCATTTCCCGGCCTCCTCCTGCTGCTGCGCCTGAACCGAAGGAGCCGCTTGGCGCGCGGGCGAAGGAAGCGCTCAAGCCTGTTGCGGAAGTGCTGGCGAGCCTGCGCCACCGCCCGAAGCTGATCGTCTCCACGCTTGTGATTCTCGCGCTGTTGTCGGTGGTGGGACTCGGCGTGCACGCGCGCAGCAGCAGCGCGGGTCTCTTCTGGATGAATCTATGGACGCCCTCCGGCAAGCAGCACAGCGCTGCTGCGCACGAAGCGCTCACGCATGGCGAAGAGCAGCTCAACGAGGGCAGCTTTGGCGTCGCGCGCGAAGCGATGGGCACAGCGGCGCGCACGCTCGCCACGCTCCCCGATGACGAGGAAGCGCGGTCCTTCTTTGTTCTCGCCGCGAGCGAGTTGAAGATCGGTTGGGGCGCGGGAGGCGGCGATTGGGATCAGGCCGCGCATCTGGCGAACCAGTTGGACGCCAAGCAGGCAACTGCGGCGCGCGCGCAGGGTGCCTACGCGCTGGCGGCGAATGATCTCGCCCGGGCCAAGCTCCTGCTCGCGCCACTCGGCGATGCGCCGAACGCGAATCCCGAAGCGGTCTGGCTCTATGCGCAGGCGCTTTGGCGAAGCAACGAAGCGGCGCACGCGGCGCAGGTGCTCGACAACGCACTCAAGACCCATGCGTCGGTGAAGTTGCTGCTCTTGCGCGGGCTCATTGAGAGCGCTCGCGGTAAGCCGGAGGCGGGAAAGTTCTTCGAACAAGCGCTCGCGACCGCTCCCACCGCGGGCCGCGTGCTCCTTGAGTCTGCCGATGTCAAGCTCAAGGCCGGCGAACTCGAGGCCGCAAGCGCGCTGCTCGATCGCGCGCTCACGCCCGATGTCCGCCACCAACTCGATGCGACCGAAGAGGGCCGTGCCTCGTTGCTGCGGGCTCGCCTCTTCGTCCTGCAGCACCAGGCGAAGGAGGCCGAGGCGCAGTTTGATCGCGCGGTCATCCTCGACGTCAATTCGGCCGAGATTCATGTCGCATACGCGCTCTTCCGACTGCAGCGTCGCGAGTACGACAAGGCGGCCAAGCAGTTCGACGCGGCGTTCGCGATTGGCGGGCAGAGTCCCGACACGCTCGCGTCCGCGGCGCTGGCCTACCTCGGTGCGAGTCGCTATCTCGATGCGGACAAGCGTGTTCGTGATGGTCTCTCGAAGGACGCCAACAACGCGCGTCTCCACTTCGTCGCGGGCAAAGTGGCTGAGTCAATTGGCAAGGCAGACGAAGCGAACAAGGAGTACGAGCGCGCACTTTCGATCAAGGCCGATCTGCCTGCCGCGTTGATCGCGGTTGCGCAGGCCGCGCTGGTGGCGGGCGACATCGACAAGGCGCGCGATCGTGCGACGAAGGCGGAGAAGGCCGATGTGGCCGACAAGAGCGCGCTCGATCTCGAAGGACTCGCGGAGCTGTGGCTCTCGCTGCACGAACCGGAGAAGGCGAAGACCAGTGCAGCGGCGGCGCACGCGATCGAGCCTGAGGATCCCTACGCGCAGTTCGTCCTCGGGCGCGCGCAGGCAGCGGTCGGCGATCTCCCTGCCGCGCGTGCGCTCTACGAGCAGGCGCTCGCGCGCATCGATTCCGATCCGGCGATGCACTACGAGCTTGGCTCGCTGCTGCGGCGCCTGCACGATCTCCCGGCCGCGCGCAAAGAGCTGGAGAAGGCGGTGGCGCTCGATGCCAAGCCGTCGAACCTCCAGTCGCGTCTAGGTGCCGTGCTGGTTGAGCAGGGGGAGGCAGCGGCGGCTGAGCCGCATCTGCGCCAGGCGATCCTGAGCAACGATCACAACGCCGAGGCGCTCTACTTCCTCGGGCGGGCGCTGCTGCTCGGCAAGAAGCTCTCCGAGGCGATCGACGTGCTCAAGCGTGCGATCGAGGCCGACCCGAGCGATGCGCAGTACGATTTCCATCTCGGCCTCGCCTACGAGGGCGGCGCGCAGCTCTCGGATGCGACGGCGGCCTTCACGCAGGCCACCAAGAAGGATCCGAAGAGCGCCGAAGCCTGGGAGCATCTGGGCCTTGCGCTGGTGGCGCAGAACGCCTTCGATGATGCGCTCGAGGCCTATCGCAAGGCGGTCGCGCTCGAGCCGACACGCGCGCGATTCTGGGCGGAGATTGGCGATGCGCAGCAGCAGTCCAACGATCCCGACGCGGCGATCGAGAGCTTCCAGAAGAGCGTCAAGCTCGACATCACGCAGGCCGCGGTCTGGACCAAGCTGGGCCAGGCTTTCCGCGACAAGGGCTGCGCGACCTGCAAGGCGCACGCGATCGAGTCGCTCGTGCGTGCAACGCAGCTCGCGCCCAGCGACCCGACGGCGTTTCACGAGCTCGGCTACGTCTACAAAGATGATCGCAAGCGGCATGAAGCGATCGCGGCGTTCAAGCGCTACATCGAGCTCAAGCCCGATGCGTCCGACGCCGAGTCTGTGAAGGACGACATCTTCTATCTGCAGGAAGAGGGAAAGCGGACTCCGTGAACGACGAGGCGCTCTTCTCCGTCTCGGTCGATCTCGATGGGCTCGGCTGCTACGCGGCGATCCACGGGCTGGCGCCGGAGAGTCTCGGCGAGCGCTCTCTGCGCGCGGTGCCTGAGGTGGCGCTGCGGCGCTTGTGCGAATGTTTTGAACGACAGGGAGTGCGCGCGACGTTCTTCGCCATCGGGAACGAGCTGGTGATTCCGGGCGCCTCGTCGTCCCTGTCGCGAGCCGCGCAGGCGGGACACGAGATCGCTTCGCATTCGTTTGCGCACGACTACGCGCTCTCCCGCCATTCACAGAGCGAGATCGAGCGGGATCTCGCGCAGGCTGAAGCGGCGATCGAAGCGGCAGTGGGCCAGAAGCCTCGAGGGTTTCGCGCGCCGGGCTATACGCTCTCACCCGCTCTGCTGGCTGCTTTGCGCGCGCGGGGCTACGCCTACGACAGCTCGCTGTTGCCGTCGCCTCCGTACTATCTCGCCAAGGCTCTCGCGATCGGGCTGCACGCGCTCACTCGCAAACCGAGCCAGAGCATCCTCGGCGGAGTCGGGCAGCTCTTTGCGCCGCGCGGGGCGCATCTGCGTTCTGGTTTGCGCGAACTCCCCGTGGGCTGCTTGCCGCTGTCGAGATTTCCCGTCATCGGCACGGTCGTCGTCGGCGTCGCCGAGCCGCTCGCGGCGTGGCTCTCTGCCCGGGCCTTCGCGCGCTCGAGGGAAGATGCTTTGCATACCAAGCATTTCAATCTGGAGCTGCACGGCATCGACGCGCTCGACGACAGCGACGCGGGTTCGCCTGCGCTCGCGCGTCTGCAACCCGGACTTCGCGTGCCGGCGACTGTGAAACTGCGGCGGCTCGAGGCGCTCCTCGGCCGATTGCGGACGCTCGGCGCAAGTTGCACTCTCGAGAATGCAGCGACGCGCCTGTTCTCGACGGGCGCGCCAATGGAGCAGGGGACGGCACGATGATTCGACCTGAACTGATCGACGCGGCACCGACCTCGAATCGCGCGCGACCGCTCCTGGTGCGCATCTCCGCGATCGCGAAGATCTCGATTGCTGCGCTGCTCCTGGCGGCCGGCCCGCGGAGTGTGCGCGCGCAGGGCGTGCCGGTCGCGCCCCCGTCTCTGATCGTCGCGGCGCCTGCGCCCGTGAAGCCAGCCCCGACTCCTGCTCCCGCGACCGCAACGCCCGCGCCCGCGACGACGAGCTCTGCTGCGACGACGACTGCTCCTGCGGCGGCGACTGCGCCGGCCAGGCCTGCCGCAGTGAGCCCGGCGCCGGCACCCGTACCCTCCGAACCCGCGCAGGCAGAGTCTGGACCGGGTTGGCCGGACAGCGTCGCGTGGAGTGGTCCTTCGCGTTCATTCGAGGCCGCGTTCCGCCTCGGCGTTTCTGTCGCGACCATCCAGGTCGACGGCGCTGGAGCCACCGGCGTTCTCCTCGGCGGCTCGCTCGCGTATCGGCAAGGCTACTTCGTGGTCGGCGCGCTCTTCGACGGCGATCCCAGCTTCGATCAAGGCGGCTCGACAGGTGCGGAGACGAGGAGCGGCTGGCACCTCGGCGCATTCGTCGGGCCGTCGCTTCCTCTCTCGAGCAACGTCCGACTCGATCTCGCCGGCGAAGTCGGCGTGCACCAGTTGTCCGACTCGATCAATCTCCCGAGCTCGCTCTATTCGACGAGCGCGTCGCTGCCATACTTCGGTGTTCGTCCGTCCGTCTCCGTCCAGTTCGGCAGCGGTCGTTATGCAGGCGCGGTCGGCGCGGCGCTCTTCTGGCGCGTGGACGTCGGCCAGAAGCAGCCGAACAACCTTCCCGACGACGGCGGCCACCAACTCGGCGCCGAGCTCTTTCTCGCTCTGCGGGTCGGCATCCTGGGCGGCAAGTAATGGGCACGCTTGCGAGGCGTGCGGTTGCGCTTGGCGTGGCTCCGCGCTAGGTCCGGCACCATGCCTCCCGCCTCTCGCGCCACTGTGGAATCGACCGCGCTCGCCAAGTTCGACGACCGCCCGCGCGGACTCTTCGGCCGCGTGCGCGCGTCGATGGAGAAGTGGACGGTCAAGCTCGGTGGCCCCGACATGGAGGCGCGCCTCGCTCGCTTGATCGCGCCGCAGAACGAGTACGGCGTCGATCCGTTCGGGCTCGACCTCGAATTCGCCAAGGCCGCGATGGCGCCCGCGCTCTGGCTCTACAAGAACTACTTCCGCGTCGAGACGCACGGCATCGAGAAGGTTCCCGACGGCCGTGTGCTGCTCATCTCCAATCACTCCGGGCAGCTCCCGCTCGACGGCGCGATGATCGGCTGCGCGATGATCTGCGAGGCCGAGCCGCCGCGCGTGGCAAGAGCGATGCTCGAGAAGTGGGCTCCGACGCTGCCGTTCGTCGCGCCGTTTTTCGCGCGCATGGGCCAGGTGGTCGGTACTCCCGAGAACTGCCGCCGGCTGCTCGCGGCGGGCGAGACGATCACCGTCTTCCCCGAGGGCGTGCGCGGGCTCAACAAGACCTACGATAAGAGCTACCAACTCCAGGAGTTCGGTCTGGGCTTCATGCGGCTCGCGCTCGAGACGGGCACGCCGATCGTTCCCGTCGCGGTGGTCGGTGCAGAGGAGCAGTCGCCCGCGCTCGTCGATCTCAAGGCCGCCGCAAAGATGTTCGGCCTGCCCGCGCTGCCGCTGACGCCGACGCTGATCCCCTTTCCGATGCCGGTGAAGTACCACCTGCACTTCGGCGCGCCGATGCGCTTTTCCGGAAATCCCGACGACGAGGACGCGGAGCTTGAGCGCAAGGTGCGCGAGGTGAAACAGGCGATCCAGGCGATGGTCGACGCCGGCCGCGTCTCGCGCAAGAGCATCTTCTTCTAGTCGAGATCTGTTGAGTGCCAATTGTTGGCATAGCAATCATTGGTGTAGCAACGATCTCTTGTGGGGCTTGAACATGGCTCGCGACGCAGTGCTGATCACCGGGATCTCCGGCAACCTCGGGCGCACGTTGGTGAAGCGGCTGCACCGCGAGGTGCGCGTGATCGGTCTCGACCGCCGTCCGTTCCCGGGCCGCCCGAAAGATGTCGAGGTGCACCAGCTCGACATCCGCAAGAAGAAGGTCGAGGACATCTTCCGCCGCGGTGATGTGGAGGCGCTCATCCACATGGCGATCATCCACGATCCACGCCTGCCGCAGGCTGAGCACCACTCGTTCAACGTCCTCGGCACCAAGGCGGTCTTGAGCTTCGCGGCCAAGTACGGCGTGAAGAAGGTGATCGTTCTCTCCTCGACGAACATCTACGGACCGTCGCCGGACAACGACAATTTTCTCACCGAGGACGCGCCGCTCCTCGGTTCGCAGCGCTTCGCCGACATCCGCGATCTGATCGAAGTCGACATGTTCGCGCAGCAGTTCATGTGGAAGCACCCCGAGGTCGACACGGTGATTCTGCGCCCCGCGCACATCGTGGGGCCGAACGTGAAGAACGCGCCGAGCAACTATCTGCGGCTGCCGCGCCCGTGGACGCTCGCCGGATTCGACCCGATGGTGCAGCTCATCCACGAGGACGATCTCGCGCTCTCGATGCAGTGCGCGCTCAAGCCGGGTGCGCGCGGCATCTACAACATCGTCGGTCCGGGCGAGCTGCCGCTTTCGTCGATTCTGCGCGAGCTCGATCGCGCGCCGATCCCGGTGCCGCACTTTCTCGCCAAGCCGCTGCTGACGCGGATGTGGACCTCGCACCTGACCGGCTTTCCGCCGCCCGAGCTCGACCACCTGCAGTTCCTCTGCACCGTCGACGGCAGCAAGGCGGAACGCGAACTCGGCTACCGCGCCGAACGCACACTGCGCGAAACGATCCGCAGCGTCCTCGGCCCAAACGCCTGACGCTCTCGAATTGATTTTGTCCGCTGCCCCGCGGCGTCGCCTGCCTGTTAGGATCACCCGCGTGGCGGACTCAGCGATCATTCTCGAAGCACCCCATGTGAATCTGCGGCTCGCTGTCTGCACGGCGCGGCGCCTCTCGCAGGAGGCGGCACTGCGGCACCAGCTCGCCGATGGGAGCGCGGCGGTGTTGGCGCAGGCGCTCTCCGGGGCGCTTCTTCTGGCGGCAACCGATCGGGCTGAAGACGCACTGGGTGCGCGTGTCGATGTGCAGCTCGACTGCGAAGGGCCGCTGCGTGGGCTGCTGGTCGACGCGGATGGAAATGGTGCGGTGCGGGGCCTTGTGCGGGTGAACGGTCTCGATCGCGCAGGACAGCGTGTGGACGCGCAGAGTTCGCGCGGCGCATCGGCCGAGCGTGAAGGAGAGCCGGTGCGCGAGGGACCGTTCGCGGGGGCGAGCGCCGGCGCTGCACTGCAGTTCCAGCCGCCTCGGCCGATGGCACGTTTCGATGCGGCCGCTCTCCTCGGTGCCGCCGGAGATCGCCGCGCGGGCTCTCTCTCGGTGCTGCGCGCTGCGGTGGGTACCGAAGCGGTGCATCGCGCGCACGTCCCGTTCTCGGGTTCCGATCTTGGCGCAGGGCTCTCCGCGTTTCTGCGCACCGAGCGACGGCTCGCGGGCGCGCTCGCGCTCGAGGTGCTCTTCCTTCCGCACGAGCCGCTCGCAGCCGTCGCCGGTGTACTGCTCTTACCGACGCAGGAAGACCAGCGCGACGAGGTGGCCGCAATCGGGGAGCGTCTGCGCGCGGGGGAGCTGCACCGCCAGCTGCTCGCGGTGGAGGCCGAGGCGCCGGGGAATGCCCACGCACTCGCCAATCATCTCGCGCGCGAACTCGCGCTCGGACCGGTGCGCATCGAGAGTGAGCTGCGTCCGCGCTTCGCCTGCCGCTGCTCCAGGGAGCGCGTCGTGCGCGCGCTGCAGACGCTGGGCGTGGCCGAGTTGCGCGACATGGCCGACAAGGATGGAGGCGCAGAGGCGACGTGCGACTTCTGCGCGGAGACGTATCGCATCGGCGCCGCCGAACTTCTCGAGATGGCGGCCGAGCAGTAGTACACGTCGCTTGCTCAAATTCTGGATCCCCGCTCAGCATGCGCTTATGTCGATGCTCATGCGCACGCCGCTCGTCGCCCTCTGTCTCGCCGCGCTCTGTTGCTCCCTCGCCTGCGGCCCGAAGGGATCGCTGCAGACGTGCACGACCAGCGCCGATTGCCCGTCGCCGCAGAGCTGCGTCAGCGGCGCCTGCGTGAGCTCTTCTTGCGGAGTCGGTGCGCCCACCTGCACGAGCGACTCCCAATGCAGCATCCACCAGCACTGCGCGCAGAACTGCTGCGCCGCCGGCGATCCCGGCACATGCACCACCAGCGCCGACTGCTCGAGCGAGGTCGGCAAGACAGTCTGCAATCCGCTCAGCGGACAGTGCGTCGCCTGCGTGGCCAACCGCGATTGCGGCACCGGGCACACCTGCTCGAACAACATCTGCGTCGGCACTGGCGGCTGCTTCGCCAACACCGATTGCAAGACGACGGCGGCGCCGGTCTGCGACGTCAACACGCGCAGCTGTGTGCAGTGCATGGCTTCGAGCGACTGCACCAACGCGGCGGATCCGATCTGCAACGCGAACCACATCTGCGTCACCAGCGCTGGCTGCAGCTCGGATGCGAGCTGCGCTTCTCCGACGCCGCGCTGCGCACCGGGCGGCGCTTGCGTGCAGTGCCTCGCGACCAGCGATTGCGCGCAGGGATTGAACTGCAGCGTCTCGCACACCTGCGTGCAGCCGAGCGCGACGACGTGCAACCCAGGCAACGACGCGGGCGTCGACACCGACTGTGCGAGCAGTCCCAGCACGCCCCACTGCGACCCGAGCGCGCCGGGTAGCAACAGCGGCACCTGCGTCGAGTGCGTCACCACTGATCAATGTCCGCCTGCGGATCTCTGCACCGCGCGCCACACCTGCCAACCGCTGCGCTGCGCGACGAACGGTGACTGCCAGAATCCGGCCGCACCCGTCTGCAACAGCGGCGCGAATCCTCCGGGCTGCGTCGCGTGTCTGCAGAACAGCGACTGCGCGAACGGTGGCACCTGCCGCAGCGATCACACCTGCCAGGCGCCGGTCAGCGTCTGCACCGACGACTCCGGCTGCGCGAGCAACACCGCCGATCCGCACTGCGCGGTCATCAGCGGCGGGCAGAACAAATGCGTCGCGTGCCGCCTTGCAGGCCAGTGCGGCAATGGCGTGACCTGCCCGAACGATTGCGGAGCAGGGCAGAGCTGCGGGTCGGGCAACGTCTGCCAGAACGTCAGCTGCACAATCGACTCGCAGTGCACCGATCCGAGGCGACCGCATTGTGAGCCGGGGGCGAACGGCCAGCCCGGCGTCTGCGTTGCGTGCATCAACTCGGCGCAGTGTCCGGCCGGCGATCGCTGCGACAGTTCCAACGCCTGCGTGCCGATCTGCACCAGCGCAACGCAGGCGCAGGACTGCCCGGTCGGTGAGCCGCGCTGCAAAGTGAGTCCCGCCGGAAACGCGTGCGTGCAGTGCCTCGGCGATGGCGACTGTTCGGGCGCGACGCCGACCTGCTCGTCGAGCAGCGTCTGCATCGCCACGCCGCCGACCGGCTGTCAGACGAACAGCGATTGCCCCGCCGGCCAACACGTCTGCGACACCTCGCAGAACCCGCACGCCTGCGTGCAGTGCCTCTCGAACGGCGACTGCACCAACGGAGATCTCTGCGCCAGCGCGACCCACACCTGCCAGCCACCGCCCGAGGGCGGCGAAGGCGAGGCCTGCTTCACCACCGGTTTGTGCAACACAGGCCTGCTCTGCATCGATGAAGGCGGCGCAGCGCCGGTCTGCCGCGCCCAGTGCGACCCCGCGAACGACACCGTCTGCGCGAACATCTCCGCGAGCGACGTCTGCGAGTGGCTCAACTTCGACGGCAGCGGTGTGCTCATCGGAATCTGCGAGCCGGGCAACGGACACGGGCAGACCGGCGCGGCCTGCGATCCGTCGCAGATCGATTCGTGCGAATGGAATCTGCTCTGCGCGGCCACGTCGTCGAGCGGCGGTGTCTGCTCTGCGCTGTGCACGCCCGGGTCGTCGTGCAACAGCGGTACCTGCAACGCGATCGTCGGCGCGCTCGGCACCAGCGGGCAGCCGCTCCAGATGGGCTACTGCGGCGGCGCGACTTCGAAGTGGGGCACCGCTTGCGTCACCGACACGAGCGCGTCAGGTCCGAACTGCGGCGATGCGCTGGGCGGCGCTGGGAGCGGCTCGGCGCTCTTCTGCATCCCCGCGACGCTGCCCGCCGAGTTCCCCGCGGTGAACCTCCTCTCCACCTGCCAGTATGGTCCGGCGGCGAGCACGGCGCTCGGCGGAACCGACACCAGTTGCAGCGCGCTCTCGGGCAAAGCCTGCCGCACCGGGATCTGCCTCGCGGACGGCTCGCAGACCTGCTTCGCGGGCTGCCAGTACAACGCGGATTGCACGCGCGACTGCACGGCGGAAGGCGGCTGCGCGACCACCTCGGACTGCTTCGCCGTAAACTTTTCCGAGGGAAGCGCGAGCGGTGTCATCGGCACCTGCGAGCCGATCTGCCGCGACGATCTCGACTGCCCCGCTGGCAGCTGCCAGCCCGCTCCCGTCATGAGCGGCACGTCGTGGCAGGCGATCTGCGGGCCCGTCTCGGGCGCAGGCAAGGCGGGCTCGGCGTGCGCAGGCGGCGCGGTCTGCGAGAGCGGCGTCTGCCTGACCGCTTCCACTCTCGAGGCAATCGAACTCGGCGTGACGGCGAGCGGCGCCACCGCGACCGACGGCTTCTGCCTCGGCGCGTGCCTTCCTTCCGCGAGCGACTGCGCAACCGGGTCGAGCTGCTCGACCATCGCCGCGCTGCCGCTCTCGCCCACCAGCACCGGCGATCTCGGCGTCGTCGGCAAGGTCAGCCCGGGCATCTGTTTTGGCAGCGCCTGCGCGACCGACACGGACTGTGCGGGCATATCCGCCGACCCGAATACGCCCCGCGTCTGCGCTCCCTACAAGACGGCGACGCTGGCCTCGGTCGACACAGCGAAGAAGTGCACCACAGACGCCAACTGCACCGGCTCGAGCAACTGGGTCGCCACCTGCAACACCAGCGCGAACAATCCCAATCCGGGCAGCGCCTACGGCAGCAACGCAGGCATCTTCGGACCGAACGGTGCCTGCCGCGCGGTTCGCTGGTCGCTCGGCTGCCTGCCCAGCCAGGGCGCGAGCAAGAGCGGTGGGGGCGCGGCCTGCGTCACCGCGAACGATTGCCAGACTGGCCACTGCGTGAACAACGGGACGGTCAGCTACTGCTTCGGCGGCTGCACCTCAGACACGGATTGCGCCGGTGGGACCACGTGCCAGTCGGGCACCTATCTTGGGTTGTCCGGCAAGCACTGCATGCCGTAGTCGGTCGGAAGCAAAATGAGTTGAGTGCCAATGATTGGCATTCAAATCATTGGTACTCAAAGCAGTTGATCCTTCACGAGACGGAGAGCGCACATGCGGGCAGCGGTGATCGGCGGCGGGAGCTGGGGAACGGCGTTGGCGTCGGTGCTGGGCCACAACGGGCACGACACGCGCGTCTGGTGCTTCGAGAAGGACATCCCGGAGCAGATCAACTCCCGACACGAGAACGAGCGCTACCTGCCCGGTCTCAAGCTGCCGCTTCCGGTGACAGCGACGAGCGATCTGGAAGAGGCGCTGCGCGGCGCGGAGCTCATCGTCGCGGTCAGTCCCTCGCACGTGACCCGCACGGTGATGCGCTCGGCGGTGCCTTTTCTGCCGCACAACACGCCGATCGTCTGCGCCAGCAAAGGCATCGAGAACGAGTCGCTGCAGACGATGCATGAGGTGCTCGAAGAGGAGCTGCCACCCGAGCTTCATCCCTACTTGTCGTTTCTCTCCGGCCCCTCGTTCGCGAAGGAGACGGTGCAGAAGATGCCCACCGCCGTCGTCGTCGCCGCGACGTGGGAGCGCGTCGCCAAGATCGTGCAGCGCGCGTTCAGCAACGACTACTTCCGCTGCTACACCAGCAATGACGTCGTTGGTGTCGAGCTCGGCGGCGCGCTCAAGAACGTCTGCGCGATCGGCGCGGGCATCAGCGACGGCATGGGCTTCGGCAACAACAGCCGCGCTCTCCTCATGACGCGCGGCCTCTCGGAACTCGTACGCCTCGCGATGCGAAAAGGCGCAAACCCGCTCACGCTCTCGGGCCTCGCCGGCATGGGCGATCTGGTGCTGACCTGCACCGGCGAGCTCTCGCGCAATCGCACGGTCGGCCTCGAACTCGGCCGCGGCAAGACGATCAAGGAAGTGCTCGCCGGAATGACCCAGGTGGCGGAGGGCGTGCGCACCGCCAAGAGCGTGCACGAACTCGCGCAGAAGCTCGGTCTCGACCTGCCGATCCACGAGGCGATCTACAAGATCCTCTACGAGGGCCTCGACCCGCGGCTGGCCCTCCAGCAGCTGGCGTCGCGTGAACTCAAGAGCGAGTTCCAGCTCCACTGAGAGCCCTCCGCGCGAGATGTGACACTGTTACAAAAAATGCAGTTCGTAACAGACACTCACTCGCGCGCCGCGACGAATCTTCGCTCTTGTCCGGTCATAGGCGAGGCAGCCGGTGGTGCTGGCCGCGCGCAGTTCAGGAGCGGCCGCAACCCACCCCGCAGCGAGCATGCACGCCAGCCGCGGATGCATGTTTGAGCACGGCCAGCACCACCGGCTGCCTCGCCGCCCTCACTGCGGAGGCACACTCCACGGCTCCCCGACCGGATTCCCATCGACGTCGCGCATGACGAACGTGAGCGTCGCATCCTTGTTCTGCAGCACCGTCGCAAACCCGGGCGGCACCTGGCTTGGGCCTCCGCCGACGCCGACGACTACCGTGCGCCCGTTGTGCGAATCGGCGTCGTGCTCGTACGTGTGCAGATGCGCGGTGAGCACCAGCGAATATTTATGCCGCAGGATCATCGAGACGATCTGCGGCGAGCCCGTCTTGTCTCCCTCGACGGGATGGTGGCGCGCGACGATGGTGTAGCGCGCGTTGATGTCCGCATCGGCGAGCACGCGCTCAAGCCACGTCGCCTGCGCGGTATCCCACGAATCGTCCGCGACGAAGACGAAGCGCGCGAGCCCCAGCGAGGTGTGCACGTCGGTCGCGTACCAGGCGCGCGGGCGAGCGAGCGCCGACATGTACGCGGTGAAGTTCGCGTCGCCGTCGCCGGGAAAGCAGGGCCCGCCTCGATAGAGATGGCCGCACTCGTGATTTCCCATCGTCATCCAGAACGTGCTCGGGCCTTGCGCAAGGCCGGCCATGTAGTCCGCCATCTGCACGCGCGCCTCTTCTGCCGAGCCGTTGCAGACGAACATGTGATCGCCGAGGTCGAGCCCGAACTGCACGTGCAGCGCCTTCATCGAGCGGGCGATCTGCGCGATCGTCGCGGCGGGATAGCGCTCGGTCTCGTCGCACCGGCCCGGCCGCGTGTCTCCCGTGAGTCCGAAGAAGAGCCGCTGCACGGTTCCACCTTCGCGGCCCACGGTGCCCCACGGCACGACGACCGAGGGTGGACCTGCATCGGGAGCGAGCGGAGGCGGCGGAGGGAAATCTCGCTCGCCCGCGTCCAGAGCGGCCGCGCTGCTCTCCGCGTGCGCAGGCAACGGCGCGGCGAAGCTCTCGTTGATGCACGCAGGCAGTCCGCACGCGAGTGCCGCAGCAAGAAGAACGCGAGTCGATCGATGGAGCGTTGCGCGCGGCATGGTGAGCGAACCCTAACTGCTTCGTGATGCGCCAGTGTTGCCGCGCAGTGCGCGTACATGTTCGCTAGAACCGCTTCCCCAAATCCGGAAATCTCTCGCCGATCGGCTTTTTCTCCTCCTGCAGTTCCCCCGGCGGCGCGTGCTCGTGAAGGATCTCCGGCGTCTCCGCGTGCTCGTCCTTCTCGATGTGCCCGAGCAGATGCGTCGCGCCCGCGATGATGACGGGCCGGAAGAGCAGGTTGAGCACGGGAGTCGCGAGCAGCGCTGCGGTCGAGAGCGCAAAGCCGAGCCCCAGCCGCGGACTCGCTTCGAGTTGCGCGCTCTCTTCGCGCCATGGCTTCGAGAGGGAATCGATGGTCGCAGCAGAGAGGAACGGAATCCGGAGCTTCAGCGGCGACTTCACCTCAAGCCACTTCAGCAGGCGTACAAACCAGGGCCTGCGCAGATGCTCCGACTCGCGCTCGACATCGGCGAGCGTCTGTCCCGGTTGCAGCACGTTGGCGTCATCGAACGCGTCGAGCACGACCCAGTTGAGCGCCCAGATCGCAAGCAGCGCCTGCCCGAGCCAATCGCCGACGACGGGCAGGAAGCTCGCGACCCACACGAACGGAAGCGGCAGCGCGGTCAGGATCGTCTGCTGCAGCAGGCGTCGCAGCGATTTCGTGATCGGCATTTCGCGCGGACCGAAGACGCCAAAGCCAAGCTGGAAGCGGACGAGCGCTGCGAAGCGGGCGTAGTGGTTCGCGAAGATGATCGACGGGAATGGCGCGAGCAGCGCGAACGCTTTGTAGAACTCCTTGAGTCGCCCGAGCGCGAGCGAGTGGTGCCACGGCGTCGCGCTGAACGCCGCCCAGAGCGCGCACGCGGCTGCAAGCCAGAGCACGGGAGAGATGGCCTCGCGAAAGATCTCGGGCGAGCTGAAGACGACGCGCAGTCCCAGCAGCGGCTGCGCGGCACCATAGGCGGCGCGATCGAGATGGTTGCCTCGAGGAGGCGGCGGCTCGCGCGGACTCGAGTAGCGCCACAGATCGCGCAGCCATCCGCGAATCCGCGACCCGCGCGGCCTCGCGGTGTTTCGCGAACTCTGCTCGATCGGTTCGTTCATGCGCAGAAGCGAGTCATCGCGAAAGCGTTCGCGCTACTCACCCAGATAGGCCCGACGGATCTCGGGGCTCTTGAGAAGCTCGCGCCCCGTCCCGCTCTGCACCACGCTGCCCGTCTCGAGCACATGTGCGTGGTGCGCGATGCCGAGCGCGAGGTGCGCATTCTGCTCGACGAGCAGGATGGTCATGCCCGCGCGATTGATGTCTTCGATGATCTGGAAGATCGCCTCGGTGATCTGCGGCGCGAGGCCCAGCGACGGCTCGTCGAGGAGAAGCAGCGTCGGTCGCGCCATCAGCGCGCGCGCGATCGCGAGCATCTGCTGCTCGCCGCCCGAGAGCGTCCCCGCGAGCTGCTTCGCCCTCTCGCGCAGACGCGGAAAGAGTCCGAATCCCTTCTCGAGATCTTCGTGGATCGCTGCGGTGTCGCGACGCAGAAACGCGCCGAGGTGGAGATTCTCGAGCACGGTGAGATTGGGAAACACGCCGCGTCCCTCGGGCGCATGGCATAGACCCTTCGCGACGAGTTGGTGCGGCTTCTTCCCCGCGAGATCTTCGCCGCGGTAGGTGATCTTCCCGGCGCTGGGCTTGAGCATCCCGGACACCGCGCGCAGCGTCGTCGTCTTGCCCGCGCCATTTGCGCCGATGAGCGAGACGATCTCTCCCTGCGCGATCGAAAACGAGGCGCCCCGCAGCGCGTGGATGGCGCCGTAGTGCACGTCGAGGTTCTCGATCTTCAGAAGCGGCGCGCTTGCTTCGCTCATCGCGCATCTCCTGACGAATCGCGCTCGCCCTTGCTGGGCGTGGGCGAGAGCGATTCGTGTGCCGTTTCTTCTGCGTTCTCCGCTTCGATGTCGGCGGCGTGCTCACGCGCATACTTCTCGCCGAGATAGGCCTCGATCACTTTGCGATCCTTCTGGATCGCGCGCGGCAAGCCCTGCGCGATCGTCACGCCGTGATCGAGCACGAGGATCCGCTCGGAGACGCCCATCACGAGTTTCATGTCGTGCTCGATGAGCACGATGGCGACGCCGAACCGATCGCGCAGCTTGCGGATCAGCTCCATCAGCTCCGTCTTCTCTTTCGTGTTCGTGCCCGCCGCCGGCTCATCGAGCAGCAGCACTTTCGGATTTGTCGCGAGCGCGCGCGCGATCTCCAGGCGGCGCTGCTCTCCATACGGAAGATTCTTCGCGAGCACATCGCGGCGCGCCGCGAGGCCCATCACGTCGAGCAGTTGCTCGGCCCGCTCGGCGATGAAGCCCTCTTCGATCCCGGCGAGTCCGCTCTCTTCGACTGCGGCCAGCATCGATTCGCGCGCGAGGTGGTGGCAGCCGATGCGCACGTTGTCGAACGCGGAGAGCTCGCGGAAGAGGCGGATGTTCTGGAACGTGCGCGCGACGCCGAGGCTCGCGATCGACGAAGGCTTGAGTCCGTGCGTGTCGCGGCCCGCGACGCGGATCGAGCCTTCCGTCGCCTGGTAGACGCCCGTGAGCAGATTGAACACCGTCGTCTTGCCCGCGCCGTTGGGCCCAATCAGCGCGACGAGTTCACGCGGATGGATCTGCAGATTGAAGTCGCTCACCGCCGTGAGTCCGCCGAATCGAATGGTCGCGCCGCGGACATCGAGGAGCAGCTCGCCCGCATCGGGCGCGGCTTTGCGCGCTTCCTCTGATTTCACTCCGCGCCGCTTGCGCCACCAGTTGCCGATCAGATCCCACGCCTCGGTCGAGCCGAACAGCCCGCGCGGGCGCGAGAGCATCAGCCCGATCAGCGCGAGCGAATAGAAGACCATGCGCAGATTGACGAGATCGATCTGGACCGCGCCCAGATTGATCGGCGGCAGCGAGCGCAGCGCTTCGGGAAGCAGCGTCAGCACGATCGCGGCAATCACTGAACCGCTGATCGAGCCCATTCCTCCGAGCACGACCATCGCGACGATCTCGAATGAGCGGACGAACGTGAAGCTCTGCGGCGCGAGATTTCCCTCGAAGGCGCCGGAGAGCGCGCCCGCAACTCCTGCGAACGCGGCGCTGATGACGAACGCGCGGACCTTGTATCCTGTGGTGTCGACGCCCATCGCTTCGGCCGCGACTTCGTCTTCGCGCACAGCGAGAAATGCGCGCCCGTGCGTCGAATTGCGCAGACGATTCACGATGAGGATCGTCGCGATCGCCGCGAAGTAGATCGCGCCGAAGTCGCTGCGGTGCGGAATCGGCGAGAGCCCGATCGCGCCGCCGAACGCGGGCGTGTTCTCGATGGCGACGCGGATGATCTCGCCGAAGCCGAGCGTAACGATCGCGAGATAGTCGCCGCGCAGACGCAAGGACGGCTTGCCCACCAGCCATCCTGCGAGAGCCGCAGCGCCCGCGCCGGCGGCGATGCTCATGAGGAAGAAGAGCCGATACGGATCATCCGTCGGCCCGTTCATCACCATCACGGCGCTGACGTAGCCGCCCACCGCCATGAAGCCCGCGTGGCCGATCGAGAACTGGCCGGTGAGCCCGTTCACCAGATTCAGCGAGACGGCGAGGATGATGGCGATGCCGATGTGATTGACGTTCTGGAACGCGTACTCAAACCCCGGCGCGTTCGCGAGCGTCGCCTGCACGAGCCAGAGGAGCGGAATCGGCACGAGGAAGGGCAGGGCGCTCTTCATCAAGCGGCGTGCAGTCGCGGCAAAGCCGAGGTCGAGCGCGCGGATGGTTTGCATTCAAACCTTCTCCGCATCGGAGCGGCCGAGAATGCCGCTGGGCTTGACGAGCAGGATGATGATCAACATCGCGAACGCGACCGCATCGCGCCACGATGAACTCCAGTATCCGGCGACGAGCTGCTCCGCGAGACCGAGCAGGAGGCCGCCGAGCATCGCGCCCGGAACATTTCCGATCCCGCCGAGCACGGCCGCGACGAACGCCTTGAGGCCGGGCATCAGCCCCATCAGTGGATGCACGCTCGGATACTTGCTCGCGTAGAGCAGGCCCGCCGCGGCCGCGAGCACCGAGCCGAGCACGAACGTAAACGAGATGATGAAGTCGGTGTTGATCCCCATCAGCGACGCGACCTGCGCATTCCACGAGACCGCGCGCATCGCGGTTCCGATGCGGGTGTGGAAGACGATGCGCTGGAGGATCAGCATCAGCGCGATCGAGACGACGAAGACGATCACGTCGACGTAGCCGAGCGAGAGCCCGCCGAGGTTGAGGGCCTCGCGCCGAGGCAGAATTCCAAACGGATTGGGAGTGGGGCCGAAGAGATTCTGCCCGCCGTACTCGAGGAGGAAACTGACGCCGATGGCGGTGATCAGCGAGTTGATGCGCGGCGCGTTTCGCAGCGGCCGGTAGGCGACGCGCTCGATGATGAAGCCGACGACGCCGCAGATCGCCATCGAGAGAATTCCGACGAGGGCGGCGCCCCAGAAGCTCGGATTCTGCGCCTCGCCCGACCATTTCGCCGACGCGTAGTAGCCCATCATCGCGCCGAGCATGAAGACATCGCCGTGCGCGAAGTTGATGAGCTTCAAGACGCCGTAGACCATCGTGTAGCCGAGCGCGATGAGCGCGTAGATCGCGCCCAGGCTGAGGCCATCGACGATGTGCTGGAGCAGTTCGATCACGGCGCGTTCTCTCTCTTGAAAAGAGCGCCTACTCGGGCTGGATGCGCGTGACGAACTCGTACTTGCCGCCCTTGCCGATCTTGAGCACGACGGCCGGCTTGACCGGATTGCGATTGGCGTCGAGCGAGATGTCGCCAGTGACGCCTGCGAAGTTCTTCATCGTGGCGAGCGCGTCGCGAATGCTCGGCCCGGAGAGATCCGGCGCGCGCGTCATTGCATCCGCGAGCATGCCCGCCGCGTCGTAGGCCTGCGCTGCGAGCGAGTCTGGAACGAGCCCGGTGACCTGCTTGTAGTGAGCGACGAATGCCTGGATGCGCGGGCTCGGATCATCGACCGAATAGTGATTCGAGAAGTAGCTCCCCTCGAGCGCCGCGCCGCCGATCTCGTAGAGCTTCTCGGAGTCCCAGCCGTCGCCGCCGAGCAGCGGAACCGCGAGCCCGAGCTCCTTCGCCTGGCGCGCGATCAGGCCCGTGTCCGTGTAATAGCCCGGCTCGAAGATCGCTTCGGGACTCTTCGCCTTGATGTTCGTCAGCTGCGCCTTGAAGTCGACGTCGCCCTGCGAAAACGATTCGGTCGCGACGATCGTGCCACCCATCTTGGTGAACTGCTCGGCGAAGACCTTCGCGAGGCCGACCGAGTAGTCGTTGCGCACGTCCTTGAGGATCGCGACCTTCGAGAGCTTGAGCGTCTCGTGCGCGAACTTCGCCATCACGAATCCCTGGAACGCGTCGATGAAGCAGGCGCGGAAGATGTAGTCGCCGACCGCAGTCACCTTCTCGTTCGTCGACGATGGCGAGATCATCGGGACGTGCGCCATCTGCGCCTTCGGCGCCATCCAGAGCGAGCGCGTCGAGGCCACTTCGCCGAGCAGCGCCGTCACGTGATCGCTCGCGATCAGGCGGGTCGCGGCCGTCGCGGCCTCTTCGGGCTTGCCCTGATCATCGAGCGTCACCAGCTTGATCTGCCGCCCCTTGATGCCGCCCTTCGCATTGAGCTCATCGAAGAAGATGCGAAAGCCGCGATCGGACGAGGTCCCGAATGTCGCCTCGGTGCCAGTGGTCGACGCGACGTGCCCGATGACGATCGGCCCCTTCGCGTCGGCGCCGACGAGACCGGAGCCCTGCTGCTTCTGGCAGGCGACGAGTGCAGCGAGAAGAAGGACGGTCGATCGCAGGCGCATTGATTTGCCTCTTCAGCAGGAGCGTGAAAAGCCGGCTTGCTTAGCATTCACGAGGAGGAGTCGCAACGAGCGAGGAGTGCGGCGGCCGGGTGCAGGGGCTTTGCGGGCGACACGCACCTTTACGTCTCGGGGCGCGATCGAGGGAACGCACGAGGTGAGTCAGCGCGGCGGCATGTCTCGAGGAGAGTTCATACGCGCGGACGAGCGCGGCTCGGCTCCCGGAGCCGGCCGCTCTCGAGAAGAGGACGCGATCGAGCGAAACCGGGGTCGGGGCGAAATGTCGCCCGCAAAGCCTCTGCACCCGGCCGCCGCCGTCACGAGCTGGTTTCGACAAGAGGAGCCGAGCAAAAAATGCATCTCGCTTCCGTCCGGTCTTCTTCGTATGGCCGCAGGCCGAATCGCACGAGATGGCGCGCTGGGCCGCGCGGGGAGCGGGCGGCAACATTTCGCCCCGACCATCACGCTCCGGTTTCGCCTGGCACGCGCATTCGAGATCAAGCGCCGGCGTCCGGGACGCCGAAGCGCGACCGCCAGCGAGATTCATTTCGCACGACGGATCCGCCGCGCCGCTGGCTTACGCGCGAGCATCTTCGCCGCGCCCGAGACATCCAGGTGCGTGTTGCCGCCCGCTCCCCGCGCGGCCCAGCGCGCACTCCTCCCTCCGCGACCCGATCTCCGGTTACACTCCGTGCGTGCCTCGCATCCTCGTCGTCGACGACAACCCCGAGCTCCTCGCGCTGCTCTCGTCCTCCTTCGCGGACGCGGGCTACAGCGTGCTCACCGCGCAGCGCGGTCGTTCGGCGCTCGAGCTCGCCAAGCGCGAGAAGCCCGATCTCGCGATCGTCGATGTGCTGCTCCCCGATCTGATGGGCTTCGAAGTGGGTGAGTCGCTGCAGCGGCTGCACATCCCGGTCGCTTTCATGTCGGGCGTGCACAAGGGCGGCAAGGCGGCCTCCGCGGCGATGCACCGGTACGGCGCGATCGGATATTTCGAGAAGCCGTTCGATCGCAAAGCGCTGCTCGCGCTGGTGGCCAAGCACGCGCCCATCGCGGCCCCGCCCGCTGCTCCTGCGCAGGCCTGGGATGTCGACGTCGCGGAAGGAGTCGTCGGGCCTACGGAGGCGATGAAGCTGACGGGGCACATCGCACTGACCTCGGGGGCGACGCGCGCGAGCATTCAGGGGGCGGCGCTGGAGCTGCGCGCAGAGCAGCCGCGCCCTGCCGAGATTGCGACCGACGATGGCGACAACGTCGAGATCGAGAGTGAGGTTCCCGTCGTCGCGGAGAGTGCGTCGCCCGCGATCGCCGTCCCTCCACCTCCTCCGATCGCCGCGCTCGCCGGGCTGTCTGGATTGGGTGCAAATTTCTCGGGGACGATCGACAACAATCTGCCGCAGCTGCTCGCCGCGTTCCTCGCCACGCAGGAGACGGGCGAGCTCGGGCTCTCTCGAGGGCAGGTGAAGAAGATCATCTATTTCGAGCGCGGCATGCCCGTCTTCGCGCTCTCCAATCTCGTCGCGGAGCGGCTCGGGCAGTTTCTCGTGCGCGCGGGACGCATCAGCGAGGAGACCTTGCGCGGGGCGGTCGAGGAGGGCCGCCGGACCAGGCAGCGCACGGGCGATGTGCTCATCCAGACCGGCGCGCTTACGGAGCAGGAGCGCCTCTACTTCGTCGGCCAGCAGATCAAGAGCATCCTCTACAGCCTCTTCGCGTGGACCGATGGGCAGTACCAGTTGACGTTTCAGGATCGCGCCCGCGAAGAGTCGATCAAGCTCGACCTCCATCCTGCGACGCTGGTGCTGCGCGGGATCAAGAAGCTCTACAAGCCGGAGCGGCTGCAGCGGATCCTTTCGTCGGATGAACGCCCTCTTCCGGGGCCCGACCCGCTTTTCTCACTCTCGGATGTCGAACTGCAGGGCTGGGAAGCGATGATGATCGCGCGCTGCGATGGCTCGCGCACGGTGCGGGAGTTGGTCGCGCTCACAGGCAAGCCCGAGTTGGAGGCGCTCGGAACTCTGGTCGCGCTTTACTCGATGCGCATCCTGGAAAAGAATCTCCTTCCTGTGCACGGGCCACAAGGCTAGGACGAAGCAGACGTCTTGCGCGGTGGCGGGGGGATTTTCTCGCGGAGCGCGATGAGCAGCTTGCAGCCAGAAGAGAAGACCGTTCGCCCCTTGCGCATCCTCCGGATCGCGCCGACGGACGGTGACGTCGAGACGCTGACGCGTGAGCTTCTGCGTGCGCAGTTCGCGCCCTCCTGGCTGCGCGTCGAGACACAGACTGCGCTCGACGCGGCGCTTGAGCGCGAGACGTGGGATCTCGTGCTCACCGACTGGACGTTGCCGGCTCTCGATGCGGTGGGCGTGTTCGCGGCGCTCGCGGTGCGGGAGCGGAAGGTCGCGTTCGTCGCCATCGCCAGTGAGCGCGATGCGGAGTCTCTGCTGGAGGCGATGCGGGCTGGCATCCACTACGTGGTGCCCAGAGAGAGCCTCTTTCTCCTCGGTGCCGTGATCGAGCAGGCCCAGCTTGCGGTGCAGCGAAGTATCGAGCGGCGGCGAATCGAAGAGCAGCTGGTCGTGGCTGACCGCATGGTGTCGGTCGGGACGCTCGCCGCGGGCGTGGCGCACGAGATCAACAATCCGCTTGCGACCGTGCTCGCGAACCTCGAACTCGCAACGCGCGAGACTGCCGATCTGCTGCGTGCGCAGGGAGAACTTCCGCGGCTGCTCGAGCTGCGCGACGAGCTGCGGGATGCCCGCGAGGCGGCCGAGCGCGTGCGTGCGACCGTGCGCGATCTGAAAACCTTCTCTCGCTCCGACGACGAATCGCTGGGCCCGATCGATCTGCAACGCGTGCTCGATTCCTCGGCGCGCATGGCGTGGAACGAAGTTCGCCACCGGGCGCGACTGGTGAAGGATTACCAACCGGCGCCCGCGGTCGAGGGAAACGAAGCGCGTCTCGGCCAGGTCTTTCTCAACCTGATCGTCAATGCGGCGCAGGCGATTCCCGAGGGGAAAGCCGACGAGCATCAGATCTCGCTGGTCATTCGCAGCACGACCGCCGAGGTGATCGTGGAGGTGCACGACAGCGGCGCGGGCATTCCTCCCGAAGTGCTTACACTCATCTTCGCGCCGTTCTTCACGACCAAGCCGGTCGGCGTCGGCACGGGGCTCGGCCTCTCGATCAGCCAGCGCATCATCAACAAGCTGGGTGGACGCATCACCGTCGAGAGCGAAGTCGGGAAAGGCACCGTCTTTCGCGTGCACCTGCGTCGGGCGCAGACGGTGGCGCCGTCCCCGCCAGACGAGTTGGTCAGCAGCGCGCCTCCGCCGCCCCGGCGCGGCAAGCTGCTCGTGATTGAAGACGAACCGTCGCTGCTGCTCGCGATCGAGCGCACGCTCTCGGGACACCACGACGTCACCACACTTTCGCGCGCCTACGGTGCTCTCGAGCGGATCGTCGCGGGCGCCCGGTACGACGTGATTCTCTGCGACCTGATGATGCCGGAGATGACCGGCATGGATCTTCACGCCGCGCTGCTCTCGGCCGCGCCAGACCAGGCTTTGCGGATGATCTTCCTCTCCGGCGGGACGTTCACTCCGCGAGCGCGCGCGTTCCTCGATCAGGTGCCGAACCTGCGCATCGAGAAGCCGTTCGAGTTGATGGAGTTGCGGACGATTGTGGGCGAGCGCGTGCGCTGAGGCGGGCGCGGCGAAGACGCTCACGCGTAAGCCAGCGCGGCGGAAGATGCCTCGCGCGAAATCAATCTCGCTGGCGGTCGCGCTTCGGCGTCCCGGACGCCGGCGCTGTGGAGAAGCCTTGCGCGTGCTCAGCGAAACAGCATCGTGATGGTTGGGGCGAAACGTTGCCGGCCGCTCCCCGCCACGCCCCGCCTCGACGCTCGCAACCGATGTTCGTTCTCGCGCACGTGTGCATTCGATTCCCACGCGTACGAGCCGGACTGGGCGCGAACAGCGACGAGGGGTTCGATGAGATCTTCGAGGCCCGAGGCCGCAGACCGTCAGTCGCGAGGAGATGGCGCGCATTCCGTATCAACATGGCGTCACGCGCGACTGGTCGACGTCGCCGGCGCTGCCTCCGGATGGCAGCTGTCAAGAGCAGCAGCAGATGCTCGTTCCGCCGAGGGCGCTCGAGCCGTCTGGACAGCGAGCGTCGGTGATGGACACTCCGGCCGGCCCTCCTCCCGCGGGAACCAAGGCGTCGTTTCCCAATCCAACGCACACCGACCTGATCGATCTGCCGCTCGCACTCCTGCGCCACTCGGCCAACGCGCAGAGCTATCTCAATCAGCCCCAGCGATGAGGCGCTCGGCGGTCTGCAGCCCGAATCGCGCGAGACGCTCGAGCCCGCGCTGGTGGCGGCCTACGTGACTTCGACCAACTGCGAGCTGCTGGCTCACGAGCCGGACCTGCGCGCGAGGAGCGCGCTCGAGCTGACGCTGCGACGCTGGACGGACAAGAGCGAGCGCATCGAGAGAGCCTGCAAGAAAGCGCTCGAGAAGATCACGGCGCTCGAGAAGAAGTAGCCGCCGCGCTCGCGCCGCTTCTTGATCGGTCCCATTCCGTCGAGCACGGACACGCCGAAAAATCCCGCCGCTCGCGCGATGCGAAATCCCCCGAGTAGCCCGGGGCGGCGTTGAGCGGTCCGGGCAACATTTCGCCCCGACCATCACGATCCGGTTTCGCCTACGCCGCGCACTGCTCTCAACAAGCGCTGGCGTCCGGGACGACGAAGCGCGACCGCCAGCGCAGAATCCTCTCGCACGACGGATCTGCCGCCGCGCTGGCTTACGCGTGAGCGTCTTCGCCGCGCCCGAGATATCCAGGTGCGTGTTGCCCGGACCGCTCAACGCCGCCCCGGGCCCACCCGAATTCGCACCCGCGCCCCGCCGAGATTTTCCGATCGCGCGCCCGTCCTTGACACCCCCCCGTGATCGCACTAATCGTCCGCGCCCGATGATCCCCTTGACGCGTCCTGCCGGTCCGGTTCCGTCGCCGTTCAACGCAGATCAGCAAGCCCGTTTCGATGCTGGTTTCGCCAAGGCGATTGCCAAATACCCCGCGGACAAGAAGCGCGCTGCGCTCTTGGCCGTCCTCCACCTCGCGCAGGAACAGCTCGGTTGGCTGCCCGAAGCGGCGATGGCCTACGTCGGGTTTCTCCTCGACGTTCCGGCCGTGCGGGTGCGGGAGGTGGCGACCTTCTACACGATGTATCGGCTCAAGCCGGTCGGCTGCCACCACCTCGAGATCTGCAACTCGGTCTCCTGCTGGTCGAAGGGCTCCGAGGCGCTCCTCAAGCACGCAAAGGAGAAGCTCGGCGTCCACGCAGGCGAGGTCACGCCCGACGGGAAGTTCTCCTTCGGTGAGGTCGCGTGCCTTGCGGGCTGCGGCTACGCGCCGTCGATGGTTGTCAACAACTACGCGTACGCGGAAGACATGACTCCCGAGAAGTTCGACGCGCTCATCGAGAAGCTGAAGAACGAGCCCGGTCAGAACATCGCCGACTTCCCGAAGAACCACGACACGGGGCGCGCCCATGGCTAATCTCCCGACGCCGCCCATGCCGTTGCCGCAGACCTCGCCCGTGAAGATCCTCACGCGCGACTGGCATCTGCCCGAGTGTTGGACGCTCGAGAACTATCTCAAAGGCGGCGGCTACCAGGCGCTGCCGAAGGCGCTGAAGATGGCGCCGCAGGCGATCGTCGACGAGGTCGTGAAGGGGAATCTGCGCGGCCGTGGTGGCGCCGGATTTCCCACCGGCATGAAGTGGAACTTCGTCCGCAAGGAGACGTCGTTCCCGAAGTACCTGGTCGTCAATGCCGACGAGGGCGAGCCCGGCACGTTCAAGGATCGCGCGATCCTCGAGTGGGCGCCGCACATGTTCGTCGAGGGCCTGATCATCGGCTGCTTCGCAATCGACTGCCACGTCACCTACGTCTACTGCCGCGGCGAGTTCCGCGACGGTCCCGTCGCTCGTCTGCAGACGGCGATCGACGAGGCCTACGCGAAGGGCTGGCTCGGCAAGAACATCCTCGGCTCCGGCTTCGATCTCGAGATGCACGTCGTCCGCGGCGCGGGCGCATACATCTGCGGTGAAGAGACGGCGCTGCTCGAATCGCTCGAGGGCAAGAAGGGCTATCCGCGCCTCAAGCCTCCGTTCCCGGCCAACGCGGGCGGCGGACTCTTCAAGCAGCCCACGGCCGTCAACAACGTCGAGACGCTGGCGAACATGCCGGCGATCATCGAGAAGGGCGGCGACTGGTTCTCCTCTGTCGGTTGCCCGAAGAACGGCGGCACGCGCCTCTTCGCTGTCAGTGGCCACTCGAAGAAGACGGGCGTGTTCGAAGCGCCGATGGGCACGACATTCACGGCGCTGCTCAATGACTACTGCGGCGGAATGCGCGACGGCTCGACGCTCAAGGCGATCATTCCGGGCGGCTCCTCGTCGGCAATCATGACGGCCGAAGAGGCCGAGTGGATGAGCGACTTCGACACGCTCAAGACGAAGAAGACGATGGCCGGCTCCGGCGCGGTGGTCTTCCTCGATCAGAGCGTGAACATGGCCCACGCGCTCGCCAACGTGACCCGCTTCTACGCGACCGAATCGTGCGGACAGTGCACGCCCTGCCGCGAAGGAACCGCGTGGCTGTCGCGCCTGCTCGACAAGCTCTGCCGCGGCGAAGGCGAGAAGAAGGACGTCGACAACATCCACCAGATCGCGCGCCAGATGGAGCAGAAGACCATCTGTGCTCTCGCAGACGGCGCCGCGATGCCGGTGAAGAGCTACATCGAAAAATTCCGCGGCGACTTCGACGCGCTGGTCAAGGGGTAGCTCAATGGCCGAGACCATCCTCTTCTACATCTTCGCGATCGGCGTGCTCTTCGCGGGCGCGCAGGTCGTGCTCCGGCGCAATCCCGTGCACGGCGCGCTGTCGCTCGTCGCCTGCTTCTTCTTCCTCGCCGGCACCTATGTGCTGCTCGCCGCGCACCTGATCGCGATCCTCCAGATCATGGTCTACGCGGGCGCGGTGATGGTGCTCTTCGTCTTCGTCATCATGCTCCTGAACTTGAAGGACGAAGAGCTCGGGACGCCTCGGCGCACGATCTGGAAGGGCATCGGGCTCGTTTCGGTTGTCGGCGCGACTGGCGCTGTCGCCTGGCGCGGGCTCGGCTCGGCGTACGATTCCGTTCTCGCGCACGGCGCCGCCACGCAGCTCACGGACATGGCGAAGCACACGCTGCCCGGCGCGCCGTTCGGTTCGCTCAAGGCGGTCGCGCACGCGGTCTATCTGAACTCGGTGCTCCCCTTCGAGCTCACCTCGCTGCTGCTGCTGGTCGCAGTGGTCGGCGCGGTCGTGGTCGCCAAGGGAAAGATCTGAAAGGAAGGACGCGATGGTCGGACCGCTTCACTATCTCGTGCTCGCAGCCGCGCTCTTCGCGCTCGGTGCGGTCGGCGTTGTCATCCGCCGCAACGCGATCATCGTGCTCATGTCGATCGAGCTGATGCTCAACGCCGTCAACCTCACGTTCCTGACCTTCTCGCGCTTCCCTCTGGTGGTGAAGGGCAACGACGCCCCGATCGCGGGACACGCGGCGGTCTTCTACGTGATTGCCGTCGCCGCGGCTGAGGCCGCCGTCGGACTCGCCATCGTCATCGCCGTCTTCCGCAGCAGGCTCACCGTCAACGTCGACGAGATCGATTCGCTGAAGAACTAGCGCTCGCGACACCAAGCTTCACAAGGATTGACCGATGCTGGAAGTGAACTGGCTGCACCTCATCCCGCTCTTGCCTCTCTGCGGCGCCGCCATCTGCGGCCTCGTCGGGAACAAGCTGCCCAAGAGCTGGCTCTACGCCGTCGCGCTCGGAAGCGTCTTCACCGCCTTCATGATCGGCCTCTCCGCGTTCGGTCTCGTCAGCTCCGAGACTGGCGCGAGCGCGCTGCATGAGCGCGTCTTCGAGTGGTTCACCGCGGGCAAGCTGCACGTCGATCTCGGCCTCACGATCGATCGCGTCAGCGGTACGCTCGTGCTCGTCATTACGGGCGTCGGCTTCCTGATCCACCTCTACAGCGTCAGCTACATGGATGAGGACGCGGCCTACTGGCGCTACTTCGCGTACCTCAACCTCTTCGTCGCCGCGATGCTCCTGCTCGTGCTCGGCGACAACCTGGTCGCGATGTTCGTGGGCTGGGAAGGCGTCGGTCTCTGCTCGTATCTCTTGATCGGCTTCTGGTTCGAGGACGACGCGAAAGCCTCCGCGGGACGCAAGGCATTCATCGTCAACCGCATCGGCGACTTCGGCTTCCTCCTCGGCATCTTCGTCATCTTCTCGCAGTTGGGCAGCGTCTCGTTCGCCGACATCCACGGCGCGACGTTCGCAGCCGTGCCTGCAGCGCTCGCGGCGCTCTTCCTCTTCATCGGCGCGACGGGCAAGAGCGCGCAGCTGCCGCTCTACATCTGGCTCCCCGACGCGATGGCCGGCCCGACTCCCGTCTCCGCGCTCATCCACGCCGCCACGATGGTCACCGCCGGCGTCTACATGATCG
Source organism: uncultured delta proteobacterium (assembly GCA_903911145.1). Taxonomy (GTDB): domain Bacteria; phylum Myxococcota; class Myxococcia; order Myxococcales; family 40CM-4-68-19; genus CAIWCD01. Next base: position 143,776 of record CAIWCD010000030.1, read on the forward strand.
CGCGCCTCTCGCACCTCTATATGCAGGCGCCCGGTGTGCTCGCGGTCGTCGCCATCATCGGCGCGCTCACGGCCGCCTGGGCCGCGCTGATCGCCACGTCGCAGAGCGACATCAAGAAGGTCCTCGCCTACTCGACGGTGTCGCAGCTCGGCTACATGTTCATCGGCGTCGGCGTCGGCTCGTTCGTGGCCGGCACGCAGCATCTGCTCACGCACGCGTTCTTCAAGGCCTGCCTCTTCCTCGGCTCGGGCGCGGTGATCCACGGCCTGCACGGCGAGCAGGACATGCGCAAGATGGGCGGGCTGAAGAAGTACATGCCGCACACGCGCTGGACGTTCCTCATCGCGACCGCGGCGATCACCGGCACGATTCCGCTCTCGGGCTTCTTCTCGAAGGACGAGATCCTCGGCAAGGCGCTGCAGACCAGCATCTTCAACTCGCTGCGCATGTGGCCGGGCGGTCCGTTCATGACCCAGCTCGGTCTCGTCATCTATCTGCTCGGAAGCGCGACGGCGCTGCTCACCGCGATCTACATGTGGCGCTGCTACTACCTCACGTTCGAGGGCGACTACCGAGGTGGCCCCGACGTGCATCCGCACGAGTCGCACTGGTTCATGACGCTGCCGCTCTGGATCCTCGCGCTGCTCTCGGTCGTCGGGCTCGTGCTCGGACTGCCGGAGCCGATCGGCGAGAAGCTGCACCTCGACTGGGCGAGCTGGGAGCATTTCTCCCTCGGCGTATTCGCCAACCCGCCGATCTCGAACAACCACGAGAGCATCCCTGAGTGGCTCACCTACGGGATTGCGCTCTTGATCGGAGTCGTCGGATGGCGCCTTGCGGTCTACTGGTTCGGCTCGGGCTCCGAAGAGCGCTCGAACAAGCTGGTGGCGGCTTTCCCGCGCGTGCACAGCGCGTTCGAGCACAAGCTCTACGTCGATGAGTTCTACAACGCGGTGATCGTGCGGCCGCTCTGGACGGGCGCGCGCGTGCTCTGGCGCGTCGTCGACGTCTGGATCATCGATGGACTCTTCATCAACGGAACAGCGCAGTCGGTCGCCTTCATCGGCTCTATCGCGCGGCGCTTCCAGAACGGTGACGTCCAGCGGTACGCGGCCATGACCGCGCTGGGCCTCGCTTTCCTCGTCTACGTCTTCTTGCGATAGAGCCCGACATGTCCTGGATCGATTCGCACCTGCTCTCCATCGTCGTCTTCCTGCCGCTGCTCGGTGCGCTCGTCGCCGCGCTCCTGCCGCGCAGCGAGGGTTCTCAGCACAAGGGCATCGCGCTCTTCACCACGCTGACGACGTTCGCGCTCTCGCTCATGCTCTGGACGGGCTTCAAGCCTGGTTCAGGCTGGCAGTTCGAGCAGAAGGCCGACTGGGCGCCCAGCTTGGGCTTCAGCTACCACGTCGGTCTCGACGGTGTGGCGCTGCTGCTCTTCATGCTGACGACGTTCCTGGGACCGATCGTCATTCTCTCGGCGTGGCGCTTCACGAAGGAGCGGGAGAAGGAATTCTTCCTCGCGCTGCTCGTGCTGCAGACCGCGATGATGGGCACGCTCGCTGCGCTCGACCTCGTCCTCTTCTACGTCTTCTGGGAGGCGATGCTCATCCCGATGTATCTGCTCATCGGCATCTGGGGCTCCGAGAAACGGATCTACGCGGCGGTGAAGTTCTTCCTCTTCACGTTCGTCGGCTCGGTGCTGATGCTGCTGGCGATCTTCTACGTCTGGAGCCAGAGCGGAGTCGGTGCCGCGCGCACGTTCGATGTGCCCACGCTGCTCGCGCAGGCGAACTTCACGCCGCAAGTTCAGTTCTGGCTCTTCCTCGCGTTCGCGCTCGCGTTTGCGATCAAGGTTCCGGTGTGGCCGCTGCACACGTGGCTGCCCGACGCGCACACGGAAGCGCCCGCCGCCGGCTCGGTGATTCTGGCCGGCGTGATGCTGAAGCTCGGTACGTTCGGCTTCATCCGCTACGCGATGCCGCTCTTCCCTCAGGCCGCGCACGCTGCCGCGCCGTTCATCGCCGCGCTCGGCGTGGTCGGAATCATCTACGGCTCGCTGATGTGCATGGCGCAGACGGATCTCAAGCGGCTGATCGCGTACAGCTCGGTCGCGCACCTGGGCTTCGTCATGCTGGGCCTCGCGGCGCTTACGCCCGAGGCGACGAGTGGAGCTGTGCTTCAGATGGTGAACCACGGCATCTCCACCGGCGCGCTCTTCCTCACCATCGGCTACCTCTATGAGCGCACCCACACGCGCGAGCTTTCGGCATACGGGGGCCTCGCGAAGATCGCGCCGCGCTTCGCGATCTTCTTCCTCGTCATCACGCTCTCCTCGATCGGCCTGCCGGGCACCAATGGCTTCGTCGGCGAGTTCCTCATCCTCATCGGAACGTTCACGGCCAACCTCGGTGTCTCTGTGCTCGGTGGCATCTCAAACGCGACGCTGCTCTCCGCGCTCGCTGCGACCGGAGTCATTCTCGGCGCGGTCTACATGCTGACGATGTACCAGCGTGTCTTCCTCGGCCCGGTGGTGCACGAGAAGAATCGCGGCATCGCTGATCTCAACGCGCGCGAGATCGCCAGCTTGCTGCCTCTGCTCGCCGCGATCGTGATCCTCGGCGTCTACCCGATGCCGCTGCTCGACGCGGTGAAGGCTCCGGTCGATGAGGTGATCCAGCGGGTGACGGCTCCGGCCCAGGCTCCGCGCGGTCACGAGACGCATCCACAGTTTCAGCGTCACCCCAGCGACGGGTCTCCCCGCCTGGGTGCTCCCGACGCCCAGCAGCCGCGCGTGATGCCGCGGGTCCTCGTTCCCAATCGCGCACCGCAGGCCGAACAGCCTGCGCAGCAGTGAGTCCACGCCGATGAACTTCAATCCCAACGATCTCGTCGGCATTCTCCCCGCGGTCATCCTCACGCTGGGTGGCTGCGCGCTCATGACCACCGAGGTCTTCCTGCGCAAGGACGGACCGGACCGGCGCTACCAGCCGTTCCTCGCGGCGGTCTTCGGCCTCATCGCGCTCTACGTTTCGCTCTCGCAGCTGGGCGATCCGAGCGCGACGCTCTTCGCGGGCGCCGCCGTGGCGGATGGCATCGGCCGCTCGATCTCCGCAGTCGTCAGCGGCACGCTGGTGCTCTCGGTGCTGCTCGCGGCGGGATATCTGGAGACGCTCTCGGCTTCACGCGGCGAGTTCTACGCGCTCGCGCTCTTCTCCGCGGCGGGCATGTGCCTGCTCTCGCAGGCCACCGATCTGATCGTCGTCTTCATCGCGCTCGAGGTGATGTCGCTCGCGGTCTACAGCCTCACCGCATGGCTGCGAAAGGGAACCAAGCCTGCCGAAGCGGCGTTCAAGTATTTCGTTCTCGGCTCGTTCGCATCGGCGATCTTCCTCTACGGCGCAGCGCTCGCGTTCGGTGCAGCCGGCTCGACGCGCATCGCCGATCTCGCGCTCGCCGTGCGCAACGCCAACGCGGGCAGCTCGATGCTCGTCTACGCGGCGGGTGCGCTGCTCACGGTCGGCTTCGCGTTCAAGGTCGCCGCGTTTCCGTTCCACATGTGGGTCCCCGATGTCTACGACGGCGCGCCCGCGCCGGTGACGGGCTTCATGGCGGCGGGCGTGAAGGCCGCAGCATTCGCGACGCTCGCGCGCATTCTCATCGGCGGCTTCGGTGATGTCGGCGCGTCGATGGGCCCGCACGGCTGGCAGTCGCTCATCGTGCTGCTCGCAGGCGCCACGATGCTCGTGGGCAACGTGCTCGCGGTTCCGCAGCGCAGCGTGAAGCGGATGCTCGCGTATTCAAGCATCGCGCACGCGGGCTATCTGCTCGTCTCGATCGCGGCGATGGCCGGCAGCGAGCCGCGCCAGGATGCAGTGTTCGGACTTGTCTTCTATCTCGCGTCGTACGCGGCGACGGTGATCGGCGCGTTCGGCATCGTCGCGCTGATCGAGCGCAAGCTCGCGCCCACTGGCGCTTCGGACGATCTGACGACGTGGGGCGGCCTCGCGCAGAAGCATCCGCTGCTCGCCGCCGCGATGAGTCTCTTCATGCTCTCGCTCGCGGGAGTTCCCCCGACTGCGGGCTTCATGGGCAAGTTGGGAATCTTCCGCGCGGCCATCGAAGCAGGGTTGGTTCCGCTTGCGATCTTCGGCGTGCTCACCAGCGCGGCGGGCCTCTATTACTACCTGCGCGTCGTCGTCTACATCTACATGGTCCCCTCGACGAAGCCCGAGCCGGTGGTCGGTGGTCGCATGCTCACTGCGGGCGTCGCGCTCGCGGCCTGCGCGGTGCTGGTGATCTGGATGGGCGTGCAGCCAGGTGCTTTCGCGACGTTGACGCAGAGCTCGCTGGCGGGATTCGGCAAGTAGCAGTCGCGGCGTTGGCTCAGCGCCGCGCGAGCGGCCTGTCTACGTCTTGCGCAGAAGCAGATAGAGCGCGCCCGCGCCGCCGTCGTGCTGGCGCGCGGTGGCAAACGCAAGCACGCTCTCTGCGAATCGATCTCCCGACAGCCAGCGCCGCAAGGCCTCTTTCAGCACCGGCACCTGATCCTTCGAGTGCAATCCGCGACCGTGCACGACCAGCACGCACCGCTTGCCGGCCGTGCGCGCACGCTGGATGAACGCAAGCAACGCGCTCTTCGCCTCGTCGACACGCAGCCCGTGCAGATCGAGATGCTCCTGCACCGCGTACTCGCCTTTGCGCAGCTTCTTGAGCACGCGCGGATCGAGACCGCGCACCGCGCCCTCGAGAAACTCGTCGCTGTCAGAAAGATCAAATGGTGAGCTCGGCTCCGCGTGGGTGCGCGAGAGATGCCGTCCGGCGCCGAGATGATCGACCAGACCGCGCAGCTGATCGTACGCGGCGAGATCGGGATCGAGCGGCTCCTGCGCACGCGCCACCGGCTCCGGCGAAGGCTTGATGCGCGCACTTCGATCGACGAGAGGATCCGCGCCGTCGATCGCGAGCGACCAGAGATCGTCGTCGGAAAGCGAGCCAGTCCGCGCCGCCGATCGCGCAAGCCTCTCCGCTTCAAGATCGCGCGCGACCTTGCTGGGCGCGGCCACGGGAATCTTCGGCTTCTCGAGCTTCACCTTCGAGAAGGGATTGTTGAACGGCTTTTTCTTGGCCACTTGCGTCTCCGATCGCGCACCATACGCGAGACACCACGACGTGCATTTGTTCCCCAGCCCGATCGGCTTTTACGCGCGCAGCCGCGCAGCGCACTCCCTTGGGGAGTGCCGAGCAGCGAGCACGAAAAAGTCGATCGGGTCCAGCGCCGATCCGGTCCAGCGCCGACCGCTACCCTCGATGCACGCCCAACTTCTTCATTCGTCGCCACAGCGTCGTCTCCGACACGGCCAGATCCGCTGCCGTGCGCTCGAGCGAGCCGTGGTTGCGCGCGAGCGAACTCTCGATCGCGCGTGCCTCCGCCTCTTCGACTGCCTGCTCGAGCGTGCGTGACACGCGCGGAGCCTGCTCCAGACTCTCGAGGTAGACGTCCTCGGCTGCGATCGCATCCGCATGCGCGAGCGCCGAGGCCTGCTCGACCACGTTCTCCAGTTCGCGCACGTTGCCGGGGAAGTCGTAGCCAGCAAGCTTCGTCAGCGCGCCCTGTGTGAGCGTGCGCCGCGTCTTCTCCCGCGCATTGAACTTCTCGACGAAGTGCTGCGCGAGCAGCGGAATGTCCTCGCGTCGATCGCGCAGCGGTGGCGTCGTCAACGGCACCACGTTGAGCCGATAGAACAGATCTTCGCGAAATTTCTTCTCCGCGATCAGGCGACGCAGATCCTGGTTGGTCGCCGCGACCACGCGCACGTCCACGTTGATCGCGCTGTTGCCGCCGACAGGCCGCACCTCGTGCTCCTGGATGACGCGCAGAAGCTTGGCCTGGAAGCTCGGGCTCGTCTCGCCGATCTCGTCGAAGAAGAAGGTCCCGCCGCTCGCTTCTGCCAGCAGCCCTCGCCGCGCTCGCACCGCTCCCGTGAACGCGCCCTTCTCGTGACCGAACAGCTCGCTCTCGAGCAGCGTCTCGGCGATCGCAGCGCAGTTGATGGGCACGAACGGCTGCGTGGCTCTGCGTGAGTTGGCGTGGATGGCGCGCGCGATCAGCTCCTTGCCCGTCCCGCTCTCTCCCGAGATGAGCACGGTCACGTCAGTCGCCGCAGCGCGCACCAGCTTCGCGAGCAACTCGCGCATCTTCTCCGAGCGGCCCACCAGCGCGTCGAGCTTGTAGCGCGCGCGGAATTCATCGCGCAGCAGCGAGTTGTCCACCTCGAGCCGGCGCCGCTCGAGTGCGCGCTGCACTCGCACGAGCAGCTCGCTGTCCTGAAAGGGCTTGGGCAGGTAGTCGCACGCGCCGAGCTTCATCGCCGCAACCGCGCTCTCGACCGTGCCGTACGCGGTCATCACGATCACCTGCGTCTGCGCGGAGATCTCGATCGCACCGCGCAGCACCGCGAGCCCATCGAGCGGCGTCATCTTCAGATCCGTGAGCACGACATCGAACGGTTCGTCGAGCAGCCGCGAGAGCGCCACCTCGCCGCTCTCCGCCTCGACCACTTCGTACCCTTCGCTCTGCAACACGAGAGCTGTGGTCGTGCGCATGTTCTTCTGGTCATCGACGAGCAGCACGCGCGCGGGCGCACGCTTGAGCTTGCTTCCGGTGCGGAGCGCCGGATGTTCCGCGACTGCGCGCGGCGTGCCCTGCGGCGGCGTGTGAACCATGGCTACTCCTCGACCGGAAGGAAGAGTTCGAACTCTGTGCCGCTCTCTTCGCCTTCGCGCAAGGAGATGGTGCCGCCGTGGCTCTCGAGGATGCGCTTGACGACGGCGAGCCCGAGGCCTGTGCCCGTTGCTTTCGTGGTGAAGAACGGGTGGAAGATTCTCGGCCGCACCTGCTCGGGGATCCCGGGTCCGCTGTCGCGGATTCGAACGCGCGCTCCGCTTCCCTCGCCGGTCACTCGCTCGGCCACGACGTCGAGCATGCCCTCCTTCGGCATCGCCTGGAACGCGTTGATGAAGAGGTTCACCAGCGCTTGTCGCAAGAGGCGCGGATCGGCGCGGACGGTGAGATCGGTCGGGATCCGCATTTCGATGCGCGTGCCCGCGTCGCTTCCTGATTTCAAATCGATCCCTGGCAGAGTCGTTCGCGCCGACATGAGCGCGTCGGCCACCAGCGCGGCGAGCGGCACCGGTTGCAGCGCGGGCTGGTACGGGCGGGAGTAGTCGAGCAGATCACCGACCATCCGATTCAGCCGCTCTGCTTCCTCCGCGATGATGCCCAGAAGAAGACCAACGTTGCCTTCCTGCTTGAGCAGCCGCCGCAGCGACGCGAGCGCATTGAAGACGACGCCGAGCGGGTTGCGGACTTCGTGTGCGATCGAAGCCGAGAGCTCGCCGAGCGCCGCGAGCCGCTCGCGATCGACGCGCTCGACCTGTGCGCGCTCGAGTTCGCTGTAGCTGCTGCGGAGATCTTCGATGAGGCGCGCGGCGATCATCGCCATCGCGATCTGCCCGGCCACGGCTGTTGCGCGCTCGATCTCTGCGTTCGAAAAGACGCGGCCGCGACGCTTGTCGCTGAGCACAACTGCGCCGATCAGTTCGCCACGTGCCAGAAGCGGAATCGCCAGCACAGTCTGCGCCTCGAGCAGCTTCGCCAGATCGCGCGCGACTTGAGTCGACGTCGGAGCGTTGCGAACCTGCACGGCCTTTCGCTCATGCACCGCACTGGCTGCCGCCGAGGGTTGCGCGAGCGAAAGAGTCCTGCCCGCGAGCTCCGGAAACTCGCGCGGGGCGGTGTGGACGCGAAGCTCTCCCTTGTCCGGATCGAGCAGATAGATCAGCGCATGCGAAGCATCGACCAGCCGTCGCAGCGTCTCCGCAGAGTCGGAGAGCAGCGGCTCGAGCTCGAGCGAACCCGCGAGCGAGCGCGCCGCTTCGTTGAGCAGCGTCATCTCCTCGGCGCGGCGCTGCTGTTCGGCATAGAGCGCCGCGCTCTCCAGCGAGGCGGCGAGCAGTTGCGCGGCGTGGACGGCGAGGCGAGTGTCCTGCGCGTCGAAATTGCGCTCGACGCTGCGTTCGAAAAGCACCAGCACTCCGCGGATCTTGTTGTGTGACGCGAGCGGAACCGCCAGCGTCGAGCGACAGCCGAACTGCGCCGCCAGCTCCTGATCGATGCGCGGATCCCCCGACGAAGCGTGGCTCGACTGCGCCTTTCCGGTGCGAAACGCGAGCGCGCTCATCGACGGTGTGTCGAGCGGAAGGCGAACGTCGGCGGGAACCAGCGTGAGCGCATCCTCGCGCGCCGCGCAGGCGAGCGAGCCGATCTGCTCGTCGGGCACGAAGATGTATGCGGCGCTGCAACGCAGAATTCGAGCAGCGACGCGCGCGCCGATGTCGAGGATCTCGCGCTGATCGAGGGTGCCTGCGACGGTCTGCCCGAGCTCGAGCAGGAGCGAGAGTTCGGTGACACGCCGCACGGACTGCTGAAAGAGAATCGTATTCTGCAGAGAGATGGCGAGCTGCGCGCTGACTGTGCCCAGCAGGCGCACCTCGTCCGCTGCAAGCGGCGCGCTGTTCCCGCACGCGATCAGGACACCCTGAAGCTCCTCGCCGGCGCGCAGTGGAAAGGCGACCGAGTCGTTCATCGTCTGAAGCGTGAACGCGTGCGGCTCATCACCCGCCGCGGCCCGGCTCCAGGGGCTCGCTTCACGCGGACCCTCGCGGCGGACGCGCTCGACCCACGTCCGAGGCATGCCCACGTGCGCGGAGAGGAGGAGATGCGCGCCTTCGCGACGGAAGAGCGCAATGCCCCTGATCGAGAGCGACTGCGCGAGCCACTCGAGCGCCGAGTCGAGCGCGCGCTCGGAGCCGAGGTCCGCGGACGCTCGGGCGACATGGTTGACCGCGGTCAGCTCGCGGTTGCTGCGTGCGAGCTCGTCGAGTCTCCGCGCCGTCTCGAGCGCTGTGCCCAGTTGCCGCGCGAAGAGGCCGAAGGCCGGTGCGATTGCGCGATCGAACTCGACGCCGGCGGCGAGCACCGCGAACTCAACGCTTCCCGCGACGGTGATCGTGGCGCCGACGCCGACCACCTCCGGCTCGAGGTCGATCTCCTCGACGGGTATGTTGACGGAGTCAGCGACCATCGCCCGCAGCCGCTCGATGAGCACGCCATGTTGGCTGCGGCGGATCGCGTGCCAGAACGGCGCCGCCGTCACGCGCAACGGCTGGCCGGTGCGCTTCTCGAGCGACGCGGCGATCTCGCGCAGCCGTCCGGCACCCATGAAGAGGGTCAGCAGCTCGCCGTGGACCTCGCCGAAGACGACGCTCAACCCCAGCCCGGCGAGGTGATTCCGCGCGCTGCGGAAGATCGCCTCCGGCGTGCGCTCGGACTGCGCGGCGAGCGCTGCGTCGGCGAATCCGGCGATGAGCTGCTCGGTTCGATCGCGCAGAGGATCGATCATCGTCAGATGCTCCAGGCCACGCCAGGAGCGAGTTTGCGCTTGTCGAGCAGCGGCTCGCCGCGCATCACCGCGACGGGCGACGTGCAGTAGAGAGTCGAGAAGAGCGCGGCGGGTCGATGGTTGCCGCTGCGCTTGAGGCCGCCGAACGGGAGACGTCCCGAGGCTCCCACGGTCGGCGCGTTCTGGTTGACGAGGCCGCACTCGAGCGCAGCGAGGCAGCGGGAGAAGCGCGCGGCATCGCTGGTGTGCACGCTCGCAGCGAGGCCGTAATCGGTGGCGTTGGCGAGCGCGATCGCCTCTTCGTCGGTCGCGGCCGCGTAGACGCTCAAGCTTGGACCGAACAGCTCTTCGCGCTCGAAGGGCGTGCCGCGTGGCGTGTGCACTCGATGCAGCGCCGGACTGCGATAGGCCCCGACGAGCCCGCGCGGAGAGACGGTGCGCGACGCGAGCAGCTCCTCGATGTCGCTCGCGCTGCTCTGCGCGGCAGCGATGCCGACATCGAACGTGCGCGCGGCTTTGTCCGACGCGAGCGGGCCCATGAAGACGTTGTCGTCGCTCGGGTGGCCGATGACGAGATTGCTGGCGAGTCGAGCGAGCTTCGCTGCGAACACATCTGCTCTCGACGCAGGACCCTGCACGATGCAGCGGCTCGCAGCGGTGCAGCGCTGGCCCGCGGAGACGTAGGCGGAGAAGAGAATGTCGTAGAGCGCCTTGTCTTCATCGGCGTCGTCGAGAACGAGAGCCGCGTTCTTGCCGCCCATCTCGAGCGCGAGCAGCTTCGACTGCCCGCGCGTGGCCTCCTCGATCCGCTGGCCGACCGCCCAGCTTCCGGTGAAGAGCACGGCGTTCACGCCTTCGTGCGCCGCGAGAGCTGCGCCCACGCTGCCCGGGCCCTGCACGAGATTGAAGACGCCCGGCGGCACGCCCGCCTCGTGAAGGATGCGCGCGTAGAGCTCGGCGACCCGCGGCGCGACCTCGCTCGGCTTGAAGACCACGCTGTTCCCCGTGGCGAGCGCGGGCAGGATGTGGCCGTTGGGAAGATGCACTGGGAAGTTGAATGGCCCGAGCACCGCGAGCACGCCCAGCGGGCGATAGCGGCATTCGAGGGGCGCGGCGGTGTCTGACACTGGAGCGTTCGGTCCCTGCGCGCTCGGGACAAATCCGCGCACCCACGCGAGTCCCTCGTCGACCGTGACGGCCGCCTTGTTCACGACGGCCGAGACTTCGGTGCGCGCCTCCCAGAGCGGCTTTCCGATGTCGAGTGCGATCGCCTGCGCAAGCTCCTCAGCGCGAGCGGAGCAGGCCGCGCCGATCGCGCGAATCACGGAGATCCGCTCCTGGAGCGGTCGAGCGGCCCACGCGGGCTGTGCGGCTCGCGCGGCTTCGACGGCCCGTGCGACCTGCGCTGCGCTCCACGCGACGGGCGTAAGCTGCATCGACGCGTCTGCAGGAGAGCGGTTCTCGAGCAGGCCCTCGGGATTTGCGGGCTCCTCGAATCGTCCAGCGATCAGATCCACGTGCTAGCTCTCGAACGGAATCGTGTGCAGCCGATCGCCCGCGTGCGCAGAGAGCGACTCGCGCGCACTCTTGGTGATCTGCACTGAGTTGTCGGCGAAGCGGCAGAGCGCACGCACAGCGCGGAAGCGGTTGCGTCCTGTGCTTCTCTCGAGCGCGATGAGGCAATCCTCGATCTCGCCCTTGCTCGGCTCCGCGTCGTCGGGAAGCGCCGTGGGCGAGAGCTTCCCGCGCCGGTAGCGGCGGATCGGCTCGATCTGCGAAGTCGCGGCCGACCAGTGCGGACCGCCGTCGAAGGGATCGATCCGCTCGTCGAAGCGAAAGCCGATCTGCTCGAGCATCGAACGCGCGCCTTCGCTCTCGGGGCCGACCACGCCGATCGCGTCCTGGACCTTCTGGCTGAAGAGCGTCGCGTAGATCTCACCCGGCGGAAAGAGCTGCTGGATGAACTCCTTGTTCAGGCGCGAGAGGCGATCGGCCTCCTGGTACGAGAGCCCGGTGAACTTGCGGCCAAGCGCTTCCCAGAGTGGCGAGCGGCCATCTTCCTCGAGACGCGGCAGGAGCTCGACGAGCACGCGCTCGCAGAATCGTGCGCGGTGGATCGCGATGTAGAGCAGCCGCACATAGGAGAGCTGCTTGCCTGGCTTCTTCTGCCCGCGAAAATCGGGATGCACGACGAGCCCGCCGATCTCGGTGGGGCCGTCGAAGTTGTAGCCAATCTGCAGCACGCGATGCTTGAAGTGGCGATCGACGTTCTGCGAGTAGTGCTCCTTCTCGTAGACGTCGAGGAAGACGTGCGGTGCATCGCGCGTTCCGTGCTGCGCGATGATCAGCGATGAGCCGATCACGCGGCCGGTCTTCGCGTCCTCGAGCACGAAGAGATATTCGCGCTTGAAGGGATCGCGGATGCGCGCGTCGAACGAGCGCACCGAGCGATCGATCACCTCGAGAAGAGTCTTCTCCTCGTCGGGCAGATTGACGGTGTCGAGGAGCGCCGCGAGCTTCTTCAAGCCGGGCAGGTCTGCGCGCTGGACATCGCGGATCACGAACACGTCAGCTCCTCACGCCGCAGAGATCTTCGAGCAGCGCGACATAGAGATCGATCGCCTGCTCGAGCTGTGCAACTTCGATTCGTTCATTTGCGCAGTGGGCGTTGCCCGTGCTGCGCCCGGGTCCAATCACGATCGCCTCGCAGCCGACGCGCGCGAACACACCCGCCTCCGTGCTGGTGGGCTTGGCGCGTGGCGTACCATCGAGGCCGAGGCGCGAGAGCGTGCGGGAGACTTTGCTGACGAGTGGCGCGTCGTCGGCGAGAGACATTCCGCCGGCATTGCGCACGACCCTCACCTCGACGCCCAGCGCGCGATCGATCTGCTGCACGCAGCGCGAAGCTTCGGCGGCGAACAAGGAGAGCAGCGTTTCGGGATCATGCTCGGGCAGGAGGCGCGCATCGAGCGTGGCCTGCACGATCGCGCGATCGTCTGCAGACGCGCTCTTGAGCACATTGAGTCCGCCCACTGCACCCGCGGGGTCGAATCGTGGGTCGCTCGTCGGTGCGAGCGAGTTCACGAGCTCAAGCCAGCGCTCCTCGAGCGCTTTGGTGGCGAGCAGCGCCCGCGAAAGATCGGGCTGCACACGCGTCGTCGCGATCGCGCGCGATGGCTCTGGGAGCGGGCGGGCGTGCGCTGCGTCCATCTCGACGGTGAGCGTGCAGAGAGCTGGGACTGTGTTCGCCGAGGCTCCTCCGCTCGCGCCGATCACCTTCGCTCCGCTCGCCTTCGCCCACGCGAGTGCGCGCAGGATCGCGTTGTCCCCGAGCATCGGCGTGCTCGAGTGGGCCGCTTTGCCAATGAAGTCGATCTCGGCAAAGCGCGCTCTCTCGCCCGTGTGCGGGGCGCTGCCGATCGCTTGCGTCGCGGAATCGGTGATGGTGCAGACAACCACCGCGTAGCCTTTGTGGGCGCGGATGAGCGCGAGTTCGCACGGCTCGCCGCAGAGCACTTCGCGCACCTGCATCGACTTGAAGAGCGCGCTCTCGGCGAACCGACGCGCACCGCGAAGTCCGACCTCTTCGGCTCCCGTCGCGCTGAGCCAGAACGGGCGCGCAAGCTTGCGGCCGCGTAGCTTCTCTGCCGCCGCAATCTTGCAGAGCGCGTCGAGCTTCACGTCGGCGACGCCGAGGCCGAAGAGGACGCCATCCTTCAGCGTGAGCGCGCGCGGATCTCCGCCGGTTTCAGTCCATCGAGCAGGCGGTCCGGGCGGCACCGTGTCGGTGTGCGTGACGAAGAGAACGCCGCCGCGTGCGGACTCAGGGACCTCGCCGCGATCAAGCTGGGCGCGGCCTTCCGCACTGCTCCAGGCGCAATCGCCGTCGAGGCCTCCTGGCCCTGCGAGAAGATTCGCGTGCACTGCTTCCGGCGCGCCGTCGATCGATTCGCGCCACTCCATGCGCCGCGTGGGCAGCCCTGCGCGCGCGTAGAGGGGTTCGAGCACCTCGAGCGCGGCGAGGTTGCCGACCGCCGAGACGCTGTCAGCGCGGATGAGCGCGCGTGCGCTCTCGAGAAACCAGTCGGGGAGTTCCATGCGCGGCGAAGTTAGACAATGCAGTCGACGCCAGCGTCAACACGCGGCCCTGCAACATTTCACTCTTGCGCATCGTGGCTTCCGCGCGCGACGGTGGCGCGCATGCGAGCGGTGGTTCAGCGGGTCAGCGAAGCGAGCGTCTCCGTCGAGGGGCGCGAGGTGGGCCGCATCGGCGCGGGCCTCTGCGTGCTGGTCGGCGTCGCGGAAGAGGACAGCGAAGCGGACGCGCGCTGGCTCTGCGACAAGGTGCTCGAACTGCGAATCTTCGAGGACGACGCGGGCAAGATGAACCGCTCGCTCCTCGACACGAAAGGAGCGCTGCTCGCGATCTCGCAGTTCACTCTGCTCGGAGATGCGCGCAGCGGGCGTCGTCCGGCGTTCACCGCCGCAGCCCGACCGGAACTCGCGCAGCCGCTCTACGCAAAGTTCTGCACGCTCGCCCGCGAACGGGGAGTCACCGTCGCCGAGGGGATCTTCCGCGCGACGATGAAGGTCTCGCTCGTCAACGAAGGCCCGGTGACGCTGCTGCTCGACTCGAAGAAACTGTTTTGAACACCAATCATCTGGAGAGCGCGCGCATGGCTGAGACCAATTGCATCTTCTGCAAGATCGCGAACGGCGAGATCCCGGCCAAGCGCCTCGGCGAGAGCGCGCAGGCAATCGCGTTCGCCGATCTCAACCCGCAGGCGCCGACGCATCTGCTGATCATTCCGAAGCAGCACCTCGCGTCTCTGGCGCACGCGGCTGACGCGGACAGCGCGCTGTTGGGTGAGTTGCTGACATTCGCCAAAACGACCGCGGCCGCTCTGGGCGTGGCTGAGCGCGGCTATCGCCTCGTCATCAACACCGGACACGACGGCGGGCAGACCGTGCATCACCTGCACGTGCACCTGCTCGCGGGTCGCCAGATGAGCTGGCCGCCGGGATAGTCGTTCGGCTGCGCGCGAGGCGAGCGAGCAGGGCGATCCGCTAGTGCTGCGTGATGCTGATGGCGGCAGTGGCCGTGCTGCCATCGCTCATTGCGACGTTGTCGATGCTCCCTGTGCCAACCTGCGCGCCCTGCAGCGTGACTGTTGCGTTGATCTTGATCTTCGCGTGCTCGCTGCCTGTCTCGACGAGCGTGACGGTGTACGGAAAATTCGTGCCCGCCTGAAGCGTGAATCCCTTGGTGATGATCAGCTGGTTGTTCGCGTCATCGTAGACATCGAGCCGCAGGCCGTCGGCGTCAGTCGGGATGCGGAACGAATTTCCCGGCGCGGTGCTGATGGTCAGCAGCACCGCCGGGTACTGGCCTTTGCAGGAGGAGAGGGTGAGCGCCGCGAGCAGCAGAGCCGCGCCCAGCAAGGGAATGCGCATTGAGCGGTTCATGGCATGTTCACCAGGCCGAGAGATCCGGAACCGCTGGTCGGCGTCGGTTCAGGGCGGTGATACGTGCCAGCGACAATGCCGATGACGACGCCCGCGACGATCGCGCCGCCGACCGGTCCGATGATCTCCCAGCGCTGGTACCAGGGCGTCGGCGGTCGAGGTGGCGGAGGCGGATGCGCGGCGACACCGCCCTCGTCGAGCGTCGCGAGGATCATGTCGGCCCCGCCCACGCCCGCGCCTTCAGCGCGCGTCTGCGAGATCTGCACGCGGATGGGAAGACGGATGCTCCCGTTTGAATCGAGCAGCCGACCATCAGGTCCGACCGCCTCGATGTAGTAGCGCAGCACATGGTCGCCATCGGCGGGAACGCCGCCAACGCCCGGACGCAGATAGTTCTCGAACGCGCCACCCGCGGGCTCGAGCTGCACACGAACGAACTCCTCGGGATCGACAAGCGTCGCGAGCTGCGCGAGATCGTTTCCGTCGTTCTCCGGCTCGGTGCGGTAGCGCACGAAGAGCGACGTGCCGTCGGGCGCACCAGAAAGCCGGGCGCGGATGCGGATGGGCTGTCCCGTGCGCACGGTGACGAGTCGATCGTGGAGCACGATCGTGCGCGACTTGCGCACCTCCTGCGCGAGCTCCTTCGCGGGCAGCGACGCAGAGGCGAGCGACGTCCCTTGCGGGTCGATGTGCCAGAGGAGGAAGAGCGTGTTGGCGGCGTCCTGCTTGTGCTCCTCCGTCGCGCCGAGCCCGAGCAGCGCCGTCGCGCGCAGCGCATAGATGTCGGCGAGGTGGCGATTGGTGTTGCCGGGCAGCTGCTCCGCGGTGAGCAGTTCGGGCAGCGCCTCCTCGAAGCGGGCCTTGCCCACCAGCGAGCGGGCCTCCTCGAGATTCTGGTTCGTGCCGCGGTACTGCATCTCGGCCGCCCGCGTTGGCAGTGCGGCGAGCGCGAGGAGCGATGCGAACATCGCGGTGCAAAGGGGTCGTCTGATCATGGCGCGCGCACAGTGCCTGAAACGCTCAGCGCCGCGCAATTGTCTCGAACGGATTCTGCGCGTGACAACTTCGCGTCAGCGCCCCGTCTTGATCTTCGTGCTCGCGCTCGTGCCCTCGTAGAACTCGCGCGTCTTCTCGCGACGGACTGTGCGGCCGAGCGCCTTCTCGAGCGCGTCCGTCTCGGTCATGCAGGAGGCGCCTTTGAGTCCGTGCGTGACCATCTCGATGGTCCCGTCGGGCTTGATGAGCATCTCGATCTCGATCTTCTCGGCCATCTGAATCATCCTCTCGAATCGCGCGAAGCCGCGCCCAGCCTCGTTTCTGCGCGCCGCGTGGCCCGCTTCACTTCCAGCGCGAGGCCACGAGCTTCACGCTGCCGTCGCGCTGCTTCTCTTCCTTGACGAGCTGGTAGCCCTTCTGGCGCAGCTCCTCGATCGCGCGCGAGGTGGCGTAGCGCTGCGCGATGCGCCCGGCGAGAGCCTTCCCCTTCGTGCCGTGGCAATCCTTGGCGATGAACTTCGCGGCCTGCGTCTTCGCATCGAGCTGCACGCCCACGGTCGCGCCGTGCTCATCGTGCACCACCAGATCGACCGTGTGTTTCGCGCCGTCTTCGGTCGTGAGCGTCTGCCGGCTCGCCGCGTATTCGAGACCGCAGTCGACCACCGCCTGCACCAGCGCGGCCATTCCCACCACGACGATTTCGATGCCAGCGGATTGCGACATGGAGATCCTTTGAGCACCAACGATTCGCGTCGTCTACCAGCGGGGGCCCCGGTCGAACAGTCCGCGGCGACGGCGGCCCATCGGCACGAAGAGGAAGAGCAACGCGAAGAAGCCGAACTGGACGAGGTTGTTTCGCTCGTCGCGCGGTGTGTTGATGGTGAGGTAGCCAAGCCACGTCGCGAGCACGAGCAGTGTGCATGCGGTGACAAAGCGCCAGAGCGGACTCGGGATGCGATCGAGAAGCCGCATCCCGAGCGGGCGCGTGCTCGCGCTCCCGGCGTCGCCTTTTCCCGCGTCCATCCACGACAGGCGCGTGCCTTCGCGCTCGCGGACCTCTTTCGCGAGCGCTTCGCCGAGCGCGCGTTGTGCCGCTTCCGCCGACGGTGCGCGGGGTTCGCTCTCCTGTAGCTTCGCGCGTGCTTCGCTCTCGCTCTGATCGATGCGGGCCTGCTCTCGGCGCGCTTGCCAGAGCTGCTCATTGAACGCGCGCTGCATCGGCGTCGTGAGATCCTCGCTGCAGGTCGTGCAGCGAACCGCGTTGCGCTGGTTGTCCGTCTCGCATTGGCCGCAGCGGGTGAAGGGCTGCTCTTCGTCGGCGCGATCGTCGAGCGCGATCCCGCTCGTGAGTTGCTCACGGCGCTGGCGCTGCATCTCCTCGACCGGCGACGACGCGTCTGCGGATTCGGCGTGCGCAGCAGTCGGCGCCTGATTCGCGAATCTGCCACTTGCAGGCCGCACGCTTGGCTGCGTCGCGGGCCGGGCACCTTCGAGATTCAAGAAGCGGTTGAGCCGTCCTGCCATTGCGGTTCACTCCCTGCACTCTCAGTGCCACCACCACCACCGAAACCACCACCAGCCGTCCCGCTTCCTCCGTGATGGCGTGAGGAGGGTGGTCCCGATGAGGGTACCCCATACGATGAACGGGTTGCGCACCGGTCGCTGCATCTCCCGGACGCCCACCACGACCAGCACGGTCATCGTGATCAGCCACAGCGAGAAGCCAACAGCGCCGCCGGGGAAGCGGCCGACCAGCCGCAGCAGAGTGGAGCGCTGGTCGAGCGCGGGACCGACGGGGCCAACGCCCGGCCGGCCCGCGTACTCGGGCGCCGCGCCGCGCTCGTCGGTGCGCGACCTCTCGTCGGCGCGACGTTGCTCGGCATCGGCGTGCCGGCCTTGCTCGGCCATGCTTTCTGCCTTGCGGCGGTTCCAGAGCGCGCGGTTGAACGCTTGCTGCCCAGGCGTGTCGAGAGCGGACCGGCAGTTGCGACACGCGCGGGCGGACAACGCGTTGTCGGATTCGCACTTCGCGCAGCGGCGGAACGGCTGCTCATCGCTCGGGTGAAGGTCGAGCTCGAGTTCGGGCTCGGCCGGCTCTCGAAACTGGGCGTGCGCTTGCGGCACAATCTCTGCGCGGGCGGGCGAGTCTCCCTCGCGCCGGTCCGTGCCGAGATGAAGAAACCGATCGCGGTGATCGTTCGTCATCGATCAACCGAAGCGGGTCTGCAGAGGAGCCGAAGCGCGCTCGCCCGCGCCAGATGCGGGCCGCGTGCGTGTCTTCGCCCATTCGCGCAGCCGGGCGATCTCCTCGGACATCGTGCTCGAGAGCGGGAACGTCTCGCGCACCGCGAGCGAGAGATGCTCGCTCTGCAGCTCGGTGCGACCGTGAAATGCGAGGTGCAGCCCCGAGATGATCGCCTGCTCGAGCTCGGCGCCGGAGAAGCCGTCGGTCTGCTGCGCGAGAGCCGCGAGATCAAACTGCGCGGGATCGCGCTCGCGCCGCTGGAGATGGATGCGGAGGATCTCCTCTCGCTCGGCCGCGCCCGGCAGGTCGATGAAGAAGATCTCGTCGAAGCGTCCTTTGCGCAGAAGTTCCGGCGGAAGGAAGTCGATGCGGTTCGCGGTCGCGACGACGAAGACGGGCGCGGTCTTCTCCTGCAGCCAGGTCAGCAGCGCGCCAAACACGCGCTGGGTCACGCCCGAGTCATTCGCGCCCGAGCCGCCCGCACCAGAGAGGCCTTTCTCGATCTCGTCGACCCAGAGCACCGCGGGCGAGACGCTCTCGGCGACACGGATGGCGCGCCGCAGATTCTCCTCGGACGAGCCGACGAGCCCCGAGAAGATTCGGCCCATGTCGAGGCGCAACAGCGGCATCTTCCACGCCGCCGCGATCGACTTCGCGGTGAGGCTCTTTCCGCAGCCCTGCACGCCGAGCAGGAGGAGACCCTTCGGCGACGGCAGACCGAACTTGCGCGCGGGCTCGCCAAACGCTTCGGCGCGCGCGGCGAGCCAGGACTTCATGTTCTCGAGGCCACCGACGCCGCCAAGATCATTCTCGGCCGGGTAATACTCGAGTAACCCACTCTTGCGGATCACCTGCCGCTTCTCGTCGAGCACCAGCTGGATGTCGTCGGCGTCGAGGCGTCCATCGTTCGCGATCGCCTTCGCAAACGCGTTCTCCGCTTCGCTCAAGGTCAAGCCCTGTGCGGCTTTGATCAACTGCTCCGCAGATTCGCGCGAGAGATCGACGACCGCCTTCTGCCCCT
Source organism: uncultured delta proteobacterium (assembly GCA_903911145.1). GTDB lineage: Bacteria > Myxococcota > Myxococcia > Myxococcales > 40CM-4-68-19 > CAIWCD01. The sequence continues at coordinate 162,968 of CAIWCD010000030.1, forward strand.
GCCGCACCAGCGCGACGATCTCGCGCAGCAGCTGGTAGAGCTCGCGAAATGTCGGCAGCGGCACATCGAGGACCGAGATCTCCTTCTCGAGTTCGACGGGAATGTTGAGCACGGGCGAGAGCAGAATCACGGTCGTGAAGGTCGACTTGAGATCCTGCGAGAGCTCGCGCAGCGCACGCACCACGCCCGGGTCATTCAAGAAGGGATGGAAATCCTTCAGCACGACCAGCGACGGCTCCTGCAGCTTGCCGATCTGCGCGAGCGCCTCGAGCGGATCCTTTGCGCCATCGGTGAGCGAGCCCAGGCGCGCGCCGCCGACGCGCTTAAGTCCGCGCGTGATCGACCAGCTCATCAGCGCCTTGCCGTGCGCGTTCGCGAGGTCGTGGAGGATGGCATCGAGGCGCGACTCCTCCCACGACACCAGCGAGATGAGCGGGTAGCGGGCGCGGATGAGGATGTCGAGATCGTGGACGAAGCGCGGCTGCTGCACGTTGCTCTGCGGGTCGCTCTCGCTGCTCGCGCGTGCGTCGGTTGAATCCTGGGCCATGGCGCGAAACCCTACAGTGTCGCCGTTGCGCGCGCGATGCGAGCCGCCGCTTCATCGATCTGCGCACGCGCCACATCGAGGTGCGTGACGAGCCGCACGCGTCGTTCTCCGGTGGTGATGCAGAGCACGCCCTCCTTGCGCGCGGCCTCCTTGAACGCCGCTGAGCCGCCAGCGCGCTCGACGTTGACGAAGACCATGTTGGTCTCGATCTGCGCGGGCTCGACCGAGAGTCCCGGCACGCGCGCGAGTTGCTCCGCGAGTCGTTTCGCGTTCGCGTGATCGTCGGCAATGCGCGGCAGATTGTGCGCGAGCGCATAGAGGCCCGCGGCCGCGAGCACACCGGTCTGGCGCATTCCTCCGCCGAGCCGCTTGCGCAGGCGGCGCAAGGTCGGGATGCGAATGCTTTGAGTACAAACGATCGAGCCGGCCGGCGTGCCGAGGCCCTTGCTCAAGCAGACCGAGACGGTGTCGGCGACGGCGGCGATGCGAGCCAGGGGCACGCCGCTCGCGGCCTGCGCGTTCCAGATGCGCGCGCCGTCGAGGTGCACCAGAAGGCCGGCGCTGTGCGCGAGCGCCGCGACGGATTCGAGCTGCTCGATCGGCCAGACGCTGCCGCCGCCGCGGTTGTGCGTGTTCTCCATCGACAGCAAGCGCTGGCGCGGCGCGAGCACATCGTCGTGATGTCCCGGTGGTCGCAAGAGCGCGCGCACTTCGTCAGTCGTGAAGATCCCGCGGCCACTCCTGCTGTCGATGCCGATGCTCTGCGCGCCCCAGAGTGCACTCACCGCGCCACCCTCGAAGTTCACGATGTGCGCGCCGCGATCGCAGAGCAGCTCATCTCCGGGGCCGCAGATGGAGCCGATCGCGATCTGGTTCGCCATTGTGCCGGTGGGCACGAAGATCGCGGCCTCCTTGCCGAGCAGCGACGCGACCTTCTCCTCGAGTTCACGCACGGTCGGATCGTCGCCGAAGACATCGTCGCCGACGACCGCAGCCGCCATCGCCGCGCGCATTCCAGCCGAGGGTCTGGTCACGGTGTCGCTGCGCAGATCGAAGAGTTCGCTCATGTGCGGAACTATCGCTCGGAATGACGGCGCGGTTGGTAGAAGAGCAGGCATGGCGCGCGAGACGAAGGAGCAGAAGCGTGAGCGGGCGGCGCGGATCATCGACGCGCTTGAGGTCGCGATCCCCGAGGCGAAGATCGCGCTCGACTATGGCAACGAGCTTGAGCTGCTCATCGCCGTGATGCTCTCGGCGCAGGCGACCGACGTGCTCGTCAACAAGGTCACGCCCGCGCTCTTCGCGCGCTATCGCACGGCGGCTGACTATGCGGCAGCGAGCGAAGAGGCGCTGCGCGAAGCGATCCGGCGGATCGGGCTGTTTCGCAACAAGGCGAAGAATCTGAAGGCCGCGATGGAGCTGATCGTACGCGAGCACGGTGGAGCGATCCCGCGCACGCGCGAAGCGCTGCAGACGTTGCCTGGCGTGGGCTGGAAGACCGCCGGCGTCGTTGCGCACCACGCGTTTGGCGCGCACGCATTTCCTGTCGACACGCACATCGGCCGCATCGCACGCAGACTGGCGCTGACGCGCGAAGAGGATCCGGACAAGGTCGAGCGCGATCTCTGCGCGCTGCTTCCGCCGGAACGCTGGGGCCGCGCACACCAGCTCGTCATCTGGCACGGACGGCGCACTTGCATCGCGCAGCGTCCGCAGTGCGATGCGTGTCCGATCGCGGCCGACTGTCTGCGCGTCGGAGTGAAAGCGAAGCGCGTGAGCAAGCAGCGGTGACGAAGCGGGTCCGCTTCTACTTTCGCTCCCCCCGCTGCCACGCTGCGAGATCGCTGCCGTCCTGTGCCAGCGCGGCGAAGCGCTCCCATCCGCCCGGTGTCTGGCTCGCGTACCAGCTCCATGCCGCTCCGGTGATGGCGTAGTCGGAGTCGGCCGAGTTGTTCACGAACGCTTCGATCGGCAAGCGCGGTGAGGTCGGCTCGACAGGCGGGCAGGGGATCGCCTGCTCGTTGCCGACCGCGATGATCCCCGCGGCCCGCAGGCTGTTGCAGACCTCGCCGATCCGCTCTTTGGTCGGCGGCGCGTGCGCTGCGGCAATGACGAGGATGAGCGGTGCAGGCAGGTGGCGCAGGATCGCCGCGGCCACGCCGAGCGGATGGTGCAGCGCCGTTCCCGCGAGCTGCGGCTCACGATGCGGACAGTCTCCGCTCGCATCCCACGGCAGCGTCGCGGCCTTCATCGTGTCGTGCCAGAGCGCGGCTGCGGTGAGCCACTCGTCGTTCAGGGCGACGCCGTAGACGCTTTCGTAGACCTTCGCGAGGGCGCGCGCGTGCGCGAGGTTCGCCCACTCGTGCACCGCGAGACCACCTGGGTATCCGTGATGTCCGCCTTCGCACGGGCCGCCCGGCGCAGCTGCAAACGAGCCGACACCCGTGGGGGGCAGCGCGAGCAGCGACTCGGGCGCGAGCAGTCCAGCCGCGTGCAGCATCGACTCCGCCTCGGCGTGATGGCCATACGCGAAGGCCTCGGGAGGAAGCCACGGTGCCTGCAGTTGCGCCTCGACCGCGGCGCGCAGCGGTCCATCCTTGAGCTCGGCTGCGGCGTGGCGGACCTCGTGCATCGCGCGCTTGGCGAACCCGAGCTTGCCGGCGATTTCGAGTGCGTGCGCTTGTGGTGTCAGCTCGGGCGCGGCCTTCGCTGGTGTCATCGGCGTGGAGCCAGCCTGCGTCGGCATCGCGGCGCCGGGCACGGATTTCGCCGTCGCGGATGCGCTCGCCGAATCTGCCGCGACCGCGCTGGGCGCGGGTGAGAGCATCGCGACCAGCGAGACGACGATTCCAGTCACGAGCGATCGATGGCGCATCTGTCACCTCGTTTGAGCAGGGGGCTGCGGCGCGCGGCTCACGTGCGATGCAGCCACGGCTTCTTCCCACGGATCGAGGGCGGGAAAAAACGCGCGGTTGTTTTCTTGCGACTCGCGCGGGGCGGTTCAACATCGCGCGCATGAATTCAATCAATCGCCGCGATTCGATCGAGCAGTCTCTCAGCTTGAGCCAGGAGCTCGACCTCGATACCTGCGCGTCGCTGACCGAGGCCGCGGGTCTTCTCTCTGAAGCCGAGGCGGTGTTTCGCGAACTCGCCGAGCCGGGCAGGGCGCCGGGCTGGAACTAGAGATGTCGCGCTACGCGCTGGTGCTCTACGCGTATCGGGCTCCGCTCGAACGCATGCTGGAGACGACCGAGCGGCATCGCGCGTATCTGCGCGGACTGCACACCCGCGGCTTGCTGGTGGCGAGCGGGCCTCTTGATCCGCGCACGGGCGGCGCCCTGATCTTTCGTGTTCGCGACGACGAGGAGCTGCGCACTCTTCTCGCGGCAGATCCGTTTGCCGAAGAGTCCCTCGTCGACGCGACGATTCATTTCTGGATGCCGAACATCGGGGTCGCCCTGCTCGACGCGCTCGCTCCCGCGCCCACGGCGGATTGAATCAATCGGCGCGCAGAGCGTTCGCGCGGGCTGGGTGGCGCGAAGGCTGCGTCCTGGCCTCGGGCTTCGATTCCATCGCATCGAGGAATGCGCGGACCGACGCGGATGCGCGCAGCTGGCTTCGATAGATCGCCCACGCGGTGATGAGCGGCGAACTCCACTCGGGCAGTACGCGACGCAACCGTCGCGCGCGCAGATCGTCTTCAACGAGCCAGAGCGGCAGGAACGCGATGCCGACGCCGGAACGCGCGGCCTCGTGCAGCACTGACGGGGCGGTGGCGGCGAGTGTCCCGCTGATCTCCACGCTGCGCTGCTCGTCCTCGCGCGAGAGCTCCCAGGTGCGCACCGGGCCCGCCGCACCCAGCTGTACAAGGCAGGCGTGGCGGGCGAGAGCGCTCACCGTCTGCGGTCCTGCGTGCGCGCGCAGATACGCGGGTGATGCAACTGCGACGCGGGCAAAGCGAAACAGTGGCGTCGCGATCAGCGAGCTGCTGTCGGGCGGAGCTCGACCTGCGCGCACCACCAGATCGACGCCCTCGGCGGTCAGATCGGCCAGCCGATCCTCGAGACGCACCTCGAGACGCAATCCGGGGTGCTGCTGCAGCAGCACCCCAAGTCTGGGCACCACCAGCGACTGCCCGAGCGTGACCGGCACGCTGATGGTCAGCGAGCCGCGCAGCCGCCCCGCGCGCGCTCCCTCCCGAGCCGACTCAAGTTCACGTAGCGCGCGCACCGCGTGCTCGTAGAGCGCCTGGCCATCGGGCGTGATCGAGAGATGGCGCGTGGTCCGCCGCGCCAGCTCGACTCCGAGATCCCGCTCGAGTGCGCGCAGCTGCCGGCTGACGCTCGCGAGGCTCTGCCGCGTCAGTCGCGCAGCCGCCGTGAGACTGCCTGCTTCCACGATGCGCACGTACGTCGCCAGCTCGAGCAGCTCCATGAGCGCGACGCTGATCGATTCTTGCAGAAACTGCAAGAGTCACTCGCTTGCTGCCCCTCTACCGTCTCGCCGCGCCGCGCATCATGTTGGGGACACACCAGCGCGCCTTGAAGCGGCGCAAGACAACGGAGCCACACCATGAAGGTCGCCACCTCGCACATCCTCGTCACCGGAGCCAATCGCGGCATTGGCAAATCGCTCGTTGAAGTTGCCCTCGAATTTGGCGCGGCACGCGTCTATGCGACCGCGCGCGACGAGGAGAGTCTGCATGGATTGCAGAGCAGGTTCGGTGACCGCCTGGTACCGCTGGTGATCGATCTCACCAAGCCCGACTCCATCGTCAAAGCCGCGACGCGCGTTGAGAAGCTCGACCTGCTCATCAACAACGCAGGCGTTCTCTCCTCGGCCGGGCTCGTCTCCGGGCGCATCGAAGAGATCGAGCGCGACATGCAGACGAACTACTTCGGGACGCTTGCGGTGACGCGCGCGTTCCTGCCTGCGATCGAGCGAAGCCGGGGTTCGATTGCCAACCTGCTCAGCGTGGTGGCGCTCGCGAGCATGCCCGGACTCGGCGCATATTCGGCATCCAAGGCCGCCGCGCTCTCGCTCACGCAGGCGCTGCGAGGGGAGCTCATCAAGAGAGGCGTGCACGTGCACGCGGTGTTCCCTGGTCCGGTCGACACCGATATGGCACGCGAGATCACCCTGCCCAAGACCGCTCCAGACGTGGTCGCGCGCGCGATCTACGCGGCGATTGGGCGCGGCGAGGAAGACATCTTCCCCGATGCGATGGCGCAGCAGGTGGGCGGCCAGTGGCTCAAGGCACCCAAGGAGATCGAGAGGATGTTTGGCGCGATGTAGCGCGCCACGTGGCGTCTATCGGTCGGTCCAGCGCGGCGGCACGACGTGCTCGACCGCGCCCAGAGCGACCCAGCCGACGAGTCCGTTCTGCAACCGGATGCGCGCGAAGCCTGCCTGCTCCTCCTCGATGCGCACGAGCGTTCCTTCGTGCACTTCAAAGCTGCTCGCTGCACGGGCCTGCGGACCTTCGCGCGCGGGGGCGGATTCGGCGATGACCACGGCGCGCTGCAGGGCGACCTTGTGGGCCGCAGCAGAGGCGGCCGTGACGAGCCCGCAGAGCAGCGCGAGCGAAATGGCGATCCAGCTGCTCGTGACGATCGCGGGATGTGCAGAGAGCGTCGGCGAGAACAGGCGCACGCCCACGAGCGCGCAGGCGATGCTCCACGCGACGAGCAGGATCAGCGCGGCCGCGGTTCCGGGCAGTGGCGCGAAGAAGCGGAAGAGTGCATCGGGGCCGCTCTCCTCCTGATCTCCCTCGAGGCGATCGACGTTGCTGTGCCTCAGTTCGGTGAGATCGGCGCGCGCATCGTCGTCGCCCGGCGCGAGGAAGAGCGCGCGCTCCAGATGCAGCGCAGCTGCGCCCCGCTTGTTCTGGCGAGACAATGCCGCGCCGAGATTGGTCTCCAGTTCGACGCTCGCAACACCCTCTTCGAGCAGCGCCTGGTAGGCGGCCGTTGCACGCGCCAGATCGCCGGCGAGGAAGGCCGCGTTGGCATCGTCGAAGAGCCGATCGCTCAGGACCGCGTCTGGCGCGGCCCGCAACGCTGTCGCGCAAAGCACGATGCCGATCACGATGAGCCGTTTCGTGCGCATCAAGCGGCCTCCTCTTTCGCGCCATCGAGTGCGGCGAGCACCGCATCTGCGCGCTGCAGGACCGCTTCCTGTGCCGCCGCGCTCGAGGCTCCGGGCGCGAAGCGGGCCTGATCGCACGCATCGAGCAGCGAGATGAGCTTGTCGATCGTCACCTGCGAATGTCCTCGAGCCGCGAGCTCGAGAGAGAGCTCATCGCGCGTCAGTCCTGCCACCGAGATGGACTGCTTGTCGCCGAGATATCCGGAGAGAGCGCGTGCGATCTCCGCGTAGAACTCGATGCCCTTGCCGTCGCCGCTCTTCTGCCGTGCGAGCAGTTGCTCGGCTCCACGCAAACGCCGCCGGGCCGCGCTGGCAGCCAACTTCACGCGCTGCTGCCCTGGATCCGACGAGAGGGTCCGCTGCGCGCGAACAGCGCCGAGCCCGAGCAGCAGCAGCGCCGGAGGCAGCACCAGCGCGGGCCAGAACCAGGGTTGCGTCCACGGCGGCGCGCCGATCGACGCAGGGCGCAGCTTCAGACGAATCGGTCGCAGGCCTCCTGCGGCGAGGAGATTCTGCGCCTGCTGCGGGGAGCCGCCCTGCGCGCCAGTGCCGGGACTGACAGCGAGATGGATCGGCTGCGTGCGCAGAGTCCGATATTCGTGCGCGGTCGGATCGAACAGCTCCATTGCCAGCGCGGGAATTTCAAGCTCGCCCGTCCGCTCCGGCACCAGCAACTGCTCGACCGTGCGCGTTCCGCCAGCCTGCCCGTGGTCGATCGCAGCCTTGTCCGTCGTGGTTGCGTCGTACGCGCGCAGTCCACTGATCGCGGGCAGTTTCGGCAGCTGCAGATCCCGCAGGTTGCCGCGTCCAGTCGCGACGAGATGCAGCGTGACCGGCTGCCCTACGGTGGCCGAGAGCGGCTCGGCAGTCGCACTCAACGACCAGCTGCCGACATTGCCCGGATCGAAGCCCGCCGGCGCACCAGGAGGCAGCGGCTGCACCTCGAGCGGAATCGATTGCGAGGACCGCTTCACCGCAGAGCGCGAGAAGAGCATTCCCATCCCGGAGACCACTTCGACCTCAGCCGGATCGACCGTCGTCTTTCCCGCGCGCAGCGGAAAGAGCGCGCGCTTGCGCAGCAGGAAGAGCTGCATCTGCACGCCATCGATCACGCGCGCCTCGCCCACCAGCTGCGTCGGCGCCTCGACTTCTTCGGTCCAGAAGCCGTCCATCTTCGGCAGCTCGAGCTTGTCGATGCTGCTGACGCTCCCGCGCGCGAGCAGCCAGAGCGAGTAGGTGACCTGTTGGCCGACGAACGGATGATCGTTGTCGACGCTCGCCTTGAGCGTGTAGTCGCCCGCCTTCGCTGCGTGCACGCCCGCGAACGGATCGAGCGTGTGATTGGCAAACGGATCGAGCGCAGCGAACGGATCGATCTGCTGCTGCTGCTGCGCCTGGCCTTGTCTGCGCGGAGGCGCCGCCTGTCCGGCCGGAAGCACGCGCACGGTGATCGGCTGCGCATTGATCGTCCCGCCGCGGATGTTCACGCGCGCAGCTTCAATCGTGAGGTTCCCCGCGCGATGCGGCGAGAGCGTCAGGCTCGTCACCGTCGTGCGCTTGAAGCTCGGCGCGCCGTTGTTGATCGCGAAGCTCACCTGCTCGGAGGTCGAGCGGCCCACCACATCGAAGTCGCGAAACTGCGGCACTTGCAGATCGCCCGCGTCGTTCTTGCTCGCGACCGTCAGCGTCAGATCAAGCCGCACCGTTTCATCGAGGCCGATCTCGTTGCGATCGACCGAGGCGGTGAACTGGGCCGCGTCGTCCGCGCGCGCCGCTGCGGAAACGAGCAGGACCGCACAGAGCGCGGACGGGAGCCACTTCGAGATCTTCCGCGTGCGGCCACGTTGGCAATCCAATGCGCTCACCAATCCTTCTCCGCCGTGCCGCGCGCGGGATGCTGCTCCGCCTTCTTCCCGAAGCGCCACATCTGCAGATTCTTCTCGCCTGCGCGCGCCGCATCGAGCAGCCGCTGCGCTTCGCTGCGCCCCATCGAGGCCTGCTGCTGCTTCTCCTCGGGCTTCTGCTCCTTCTTCTCGTCCTTCTTCTCTTCACCCGCCTGCGCCTGCTGCTCCTTCTTCTCGTCGGGCTTCTGCTCTTTCTTCTCGTCCGACTTCGCCTGCTGCTGCTCCTTCTTCTGCTCGTCGCCATCCTTCTTGTCCTGCTGCTGATCCTTCTTCTGCTGCTCGTCTTTCTTCTCGTCTGATTTCGATTGCTGCTTCTGCTGATCCTTGTCGTCCTTCGGATCCTTCTTCTTGTCCTTGTCGTTCTGCCCCTGCTGCTGCTGTTGCTTCTGCTTCTCGTGCTCCTGCAGAAGCAGCTCGAGGTTCACCTTCGAATCGACATCGCTCGAATCGAGCGAGAGCGCATTGGCGTAGGCCTTGATCGCCTCATCCGTCTTGCCTTGCGCCTCGAGCGCGACGCCCGCGTTGTAGGCGGCCTTCGCGCGCAGCTGTGGGTCTTGCGCCTCGCGAGCAGACTGGGCCTGCTCGAGCGCTTTCGGAGCCTGCTCGGGAGTTCCTTTCAACATCGCGGCGCTGCGGTTGTAGGCGAGCGTTGCCGCCGCGTCGCCACCAGCGGGAAGATTTGGCTCCGCCTCGTCGTAGTGCTTGAGCGCGCCCTCGACATCTCCATTGAGCGTCGCATCATTCCCCGCCGCTGCATGCGGCTCGTCCTTCTCCCAGAGGCGATGCACAGCGCCGCTGACTGCATCGCTCGCCCGCGCCCAGATTGAGCGCGGCTTTACTTCCGCGGGGCGCACTGCGACCACAGGCTCGCGGTTCGCGCGCTCCGCAGAAGACGGCGCGTCGGTCTTCGGCGGCGTGTAGGGAAGAGCCTGGGCCAGGCAGAGCGCGGCCGAGATGATGATCGCGATCATGCGCGCCTCCTGCGAAACTTGCCGTCGCCGAGCGCTGCGGCGAACGCGAGCAGAGCGAACGCCGGCCCCGCGAACCAGGCGTAGCGCTCGCCATACTGAATCGAAAGACGCGACTCGAGCTCTCCGCGCTGCATCCGATCGAGCTCGTCAACGAGTTGCATCAGCCCGAGATCACCGCCGCCGCGCGAGAGCAGAAGCCCTCCTCCGTGCGAGGCGAGTTCGCGCATCGACGCCGGATTGGCCGCCGTGAGCACGGTCTGGCCGCTGCCATCCTTCTTGTATCCAGTGACGTTTCCGCGCGCGTCGACCACCGGGATCGGCTCGCCCGCGGTTTCACCGACGGCCACCGTGTAGACGTGGATGCCGGCCTCCGCGAGCTCACCGGCCACCTTGTCGGCCTCGCCCTCGTGATCCTCGCCGTCGGAGAGCAGCACGACCGCCTTGCCCGCGCCCGTACGCGCGCCGCCTTCGAGCACACGCTTGCTCTCTCTGAGCGCCTCGGCGAGAGCGGTTCCCTGCTGCGGCATCGCGCTGGGATCGACCGCACGCAGAAAGAGCTTGGTCGCGGCGTAGTCAGTGGTGAGCGGGCTCTGCACGAACGCCTCGCCCGCGAAGACGACCAGCCCGACGCGATCTCCCTTGAGATGATCGAGCAGCGCGCTGACCTCGAGCTTGGAGCGCTCGAGACGAGAGGGCTTCACGTCGCGAGCGAGCATGCTCATCGAGGCGTCGAGCGCGATCACCAGATCGACGCCGCTGCGCTTGATCACTTCCGTCTTCTCGCCGCACTGCGGACCCGACGCGGCAATGCAGAGGAGCATCGCGCCCAGGCCCAGCGCGGTCCCGCGCACCGTGCCCTGCGCCGTTCCCGCATCGCGAAGCAGCTGCGTCCGGCGCGATGCGGGTACCAGCGAGAGGAATTTTCGCTGCCGGGCGATCGTCCGCCAGACGAAGAGTGCGCCGGCGATGAGCGCGAGCGGCGACGCGTAGAGAAAGAGCGGCTCGAGCACGCGCACTCGCACGCCGAAGAGCAGGCCTTGAATTCCTGCCGCGATCACGGCGCCCCCAGCATGCGCGTCATGCGCAGGATGAGTCCGGCGAGCAGGAGCAGCGCGGCCGGCCCGAGGAATCTCGCGTAGAGCTCATCGAAGCGCGCGCTCGCGCCGGCCTCGTAGATCTTGCTCTTCTCGAGCTGGTCGAGCACCGCGCCGAGGCCCTGCTCGAGCGACTTCCGATCGGTCGCGGAGTGATAGACGCCGTCCGTGACCTTCGCGATCTGCTGCAGCAGATCGGGGTTCACGTCGATCTCGACCTGCTCGTAGACAGTTCGGCCGAAGAGATCGTTGCCCATCGGATAGGGCACGCGTCCGCCCTTGCCGATGAGGATCGGGAAGATCTTGATGCCCATCTCCTTCGCGACCTGCGCGGCCTGAAGCGGCGAGATGTTGCCGGCGTTGTTGTCGCCGTCGGTGAGCAGGATGATCACGCGGCTCTTCGCATCGCTCTCCCGCAGGCGATTGACCGCCGTCGCGAGCGCATTTCCGATCGCGGTGCCGTCGGTGATGACGCCCGTGCGCACCTGCTCGAGCAAATCTTGAAGGACGCGATAGTCGAGCGTCAGCGGGCACTGCGTGTAGGCCTCGGAGGCGAACACGACGAGGCCGATGCGATCGTTCTGGCGCGAGTTGATGAACTCCTTGAGCACCTCTTTCGCCTGCGTGATGCGATCCTTCGGTTTGAAATCGGCGGCGAGCATCGAGGTGGAGAGGTCGAAGGCGACGACGATGTCGATGCCCTCGACGGAGAGATCGCGACGCTGCGCGCTCTGCGTGCGAGGCCCTGCGAGCGCGATGGCAGTGAGCGTGAGGGCGAGCAGACTGAGTGCTCCTGGCAGCCACCAGAGCCGCGCAGCGAGCGAAGGACGCGCGAGCATCAGCGGCGCGAGAGACGGCGCGACGAGCGCGGGCCCCTGATCGCGGCGACGCAACAGCAGCCACGCGAGAGGCGGGATCGCGAGCAGGCAGAGCAGGGCGAGCGGATGCGCGAAGGAGAAGTTGCTCATCGCACGCCCTTCGAATCGCTCGCGACCGCGCCTGGAGCGGCCGTGCTGCTCGAGGCTGCGCGATTGGCCGCCGCGAGAAGATCGGCGTTGCGCACCGCCTCAAGCTTGCGGCGCGCCTGCTCGACGAGTTCGCCCGCCGCATCGAGCGCCGCGTTGCATTCGTCGGCGCTGGCCGGGAGCTTGGCGAACTTGACCATCTCCTCCCACTGCACGCGTGCTGCGAACTGCGGAACGTCGAATCCCAGATCCCCTCGCGCACGCAGCGCGCGCACCAGTTCGTCGCTCGTCAGATCGATCGCGTTGAACGAGAACTGCTTGCCGAGATAGATGCGGACGATCTCGGAGAGCTCGAAGACCGCCGCGCGTCCGCCTTCGGGATCAAGCCAGGGCGCGCGATTGCGCAGTTCGCGCAGGCGGCGATGGGCCTCGTTCTCGGCGCTCTCTTGCGGAGGCGGCGGCGCGACAACTTCGGCGGCCCGCTTGCGCAGCTTGCGCGAGATGAAGATCGCCGCCGCGATCGCTGCGATCGCCAGCAGCAGCCAGAGCCAGAGATAGCTGCGCACCTTGATCGGCTCGGGCGGCTTCGGCCCGTGGTGCGCATGCTCGTCGTTCGGCGCGCCCTCTTTCGCGACGAGGCTCTCGACAGCGAGGCTCTGCTCGGGAAGCCGCAGCCGGCGCGGTCCGGAAGGCCCCTGCACCTCGAGCGTGAGTTCGGGAACGGTCGGCTTCATCGATGCGACATCGACAAGCGGAATCGTCAGAATCGTGCGTGCATTTCCCGCCAGCGCGTTCGCGGGCTCAGCTGGAATCTGCGTGCGCGCGACCTGCGTCTCCCCGCGGATCTCGAGCGATCCCTTCGCGAGCTGCGCCGCAAGATCGAGCGGCAGCGCGTAGGTGTCGGCCGGATCGTGCACGACCTCGATCGTCAGCGAGAAGGGCTGGCCGAGCGTGACCTCCGCCTGATCGAGCGTTGCGTGCAGCTGGAGCGGATGCGCGTCGGGCGTCTCTTTCGCATCCTTCGCAGGCTGCGCGTCTGCGGCTGCTTCCTGCGTGGCGTCAGGCGCGGGCGCGGCATTGACGGGCGCATCGCCCGGTGCACCCGTTGGCGCGAGCGGCGCCGCAAAGACGAGCGCGAGCAGAGAGAGCAGAGCGGCGATCACGCGGAGCGCCTCCGTGCGCGGGCGCGAAACAGCGCGGCAAGCGGCGCGACGTAATCGTCACCGGGATGCACGCGGACCGCGTCCAGCTTGAGTTTGCGGAAGAGCTTGTCGCGGCGCTCGCGCATATCGCGCGCCGCATTCGCGTAGGCATCGCGCGTCTTGCGATCCGAAAAATCGACCAGCACCGTCGTGCCCGATTCGGAATCGACGACGGGCCAGAGGCCCGTGAGCGTGCTGCCGGGAAGCGCATCCTCGAGCGGATCGCTCAGCACCACCGGCACCAGATCGTGTCGGCGCGATGCAACCGCGAGCGCATTCTCCGTCTCGGCCCAGGCGCTCTCTCTGACGAGAAAATCAGAGAGGAGAAAGACGACGGCGCGCTTTCTCTGCGCACGCGTGAGGTGACGAACCGCACCCGCGAGATCGGTGCCGCGCCCCTTCGGCTCAAAGGCGAGCGTGTCGGTGATGAGCCGTAGCCCATGCTTGCGCCCGCGCCGCGGCGGCACATAGCGCTCGGTGCGATCGGTGAAGAGCAGCAGGCCCGCGCGATCACCATTCTCGAGCGCTGAGAAGACGAGCAGTCCCGCGATCTCGGCCGCGACTTCACTCTTCGCCTGCGCCGCAATGCCCGCTTCCTGCGACGCCGAGCGATCGACCGCGATCAGCGCAGTCAGCTCTCGCTCCTCGGCGAACACCTTGACGAACGGCGCATCCATGCGGGCCGTGACGTTCCAGTCGATCGAGCGGATCTCGTCTCCGGGCTGGTACGGCCGCACCTCGGAGAACGCCATGCCGCGGCCCTTGAAGACGGAGTGGTATCCGCCAGCGAGCGTGTCCTGCACCGCGCGTCGAGTGGAGATCTCGATGCGGCGGATTTTTCGGATGAGGTCTGCGGGAGCGGGCATGGCTTGCGCTCTACGGGACTTCGATCTTCTCGAGGATCTTCGCGATCACCTTCTCGCTCGTGAATCCCTCGGCCTCCGCCTCGTAGGTCATGCTGATGCGGTGGCGTAACACGTCGTAGGCGACGGCCTTGACGTCCTCGGGCGTGACGTAGCCGCGGTGCTTGAGGAACGCGTGCGCTCGCGCGGCGAGGTTGATGTAGATGGTCGCGCGCGGCGAGGCACCGTACTCGATGAAGCCGCGCAGCTCCTTGATGCCGGCCTTCTCCGGATCGCGCGTCGCGAGCACCACGTCGACCATGTAGTCCTTCGCCTCGGGCGCGATGTGGATCGACGCGACGACATCGCGCACGCGCGCGAGCTGCTCGGCGTTGATCACGGGCGTCACGCGCGGCACATCCTTGCCCGCCATGCGGTCCATGATCTGCCGCTCCTCTTCACGCGTCGGATAGGTCACCTTCACCTTGAGCATGAAGCGATCGACCTGCGCTTCGGGGAGCGGATACGTGCCCTCCTGCTCGATCGGATTCTCGGTCGCGAGCACGAGGAACGGCCGGGGCAGCTGGAAGGTCGTGTCGCCGATGGTGACCTGTTTCTCCTGCATCGACTCGAGCAGCGCGCTCTGCACCTTGGCCGGCGCGCGGTTGATCTCGTCGGCGAGGATCACGTTCGCAAAGAGCGGACCCTGCTTGATGGAGAAGCTCTGCGTCTGCGGCTGGTAGATCTGCGTGCCGATCAAGTCGGCGGGCAGCAGGTCGGGCGTGAACTGGATGCGCTTGAAGGCCAGCTCGAGACAGTCCGCGAGCGTCTTCACCGTGAGCGTCTTGGCGAGGCCGGGCACGCCCTCGAGCAGCACGTGGCCGCCCGTGATGAGGCCGATCAGCAGCCGCTCGATCATCGTGCGCTGGCCGACGACGACCTGCGACATCTGCTGAAAGAGAGAATCGACGAAGGCCGATTCGCGCTGGATGCGCTCGTGAAGCTCTTTGATGTCCGGTGCGGGCGCTGTGATGTCCAAGGTGTTTCCTCGAGGAGAAAGAGCCTTCGCGGCGCCCACCGTTCAGGGCGCGCGCGGGGCGGCAAGCTACAGCAAAACAGGCGAGCGGGCAGGCGCATTCCGCGGCTTCGTTTCCGGCCCAGCGCTCTTGCTCAGCGCGCGGCTCTCTCGCTACTGTCCGCGCACCTTGCCCGCGACCACTCCCTGCCCGAATGAGCTGGCGCTCGTCGCCTACGCGCAGGGCCTCTCGAACAACGAAGCAGTCGCGACGCACGTGAGCGGCTGCGCGACCTGCCAGGCGAACGCGAGCGTGGCGAAGGTTCGCCTCCTCGATGCGACGACGATGAAGGTCGCGCGAGTCGGCGGAGAAGAGACGCCGCGGGCGTTCAGCGATGACGACGCGGAGGTCACCGCGAAGAGCCAGCGCAAGCCGGAAGGCGCGGTCGTGCAGATCGATCGCTACGTCATCCAGGGCTTGCTGGGCGCGGGCGGGATGGGCTTGGTGTATCTCGCACACGATCCCAAGCTCGACCGTCGCATCGCGCTCAAGCTGGTCAAGCCCGAGCGCGCGTACGGTGCCGACGCGGAGCTGCTGCGCCAGAGAATTCTGCGCGAAGCGCAGGCGATGGCGCGCCTGTCCCATCCCGCGGTGATTCAGGTCTACGACGCGGGCGAAGTGGGCGAGCAGGTCTTCGTCGCGATGGAGCTGGTCGAGGGCGGCAGGACGCTCGCGGATTGGCTCGCCGAAAAGCGGCGTGGCTGGCGTGAGGTGCTCGATCGCTTTCTCGCCGCGGGGCGAGGCCTCGAAGCGGCGCACGAGGCGGGGATTGTCCACCGCGATTTCAAGCCGCACAACGTGCTCGTCGGGAACGACGGCCAGGTGCGCGTGACCGATTTCGGGCTCGCGCGACTCGGCGACAAACGCGTCGAAGCCGCTCCCAGCGCGGGCGCGCGCGATCGCGGTGCGTCGCCGAGCGCCGATGGAGTTCCGCAGAATCGAGGCGCGCAAGATACGCTCTCTCCGTCGCGCGCGAAGCTGAGCGACACGACGATCATCGAATCGGAGGCCCTCACGCGCGCCGGTTCGGTGATGGGCACGCCGGGCTACATGGCACCCGAGCAGATGACCGGCGACGCGGTCGACGCGCGCTCGGATCTCTTCTCGTTCTGCGTCGCGCTCCACGAAGCGCTCTACGGCGTGCGCCCCTTCGAGGGAGATTCGCTGCAAGCGCTGCACGACGCAGTGGTGGCGCAGGAGATCCGCTTCACCAGCGCACCAGTTCCCGAGTGGGTGAAGCGCGCGGTTCTCTCGGGACTCAAGGCCGATCCGCAAGACCGTCCCGCGTCGATGAAGGCGCTGCTCGCCCGCCTCTCGCGCGATCCGGCGCGCGCGGCGTCTCTGGGGCGCGGGTGTTACTTCGGTAATACTGCTCGCAACGAGCGGGTTTCTTCTCGTGCGCAGCGCGCGTCGCGCGGGCGAGTGCCGCGGCGCCGAGCAGAAGCTCGCGGGGATCTGGGACGGCGCGCAGAGAGAAAAAATCCGCAGCGCGATCGCGGCCACGAAATTGCCCTACGCGGACGCGGCGTGGAACAGCGTCTCGAAGTCGTTCGATCGGTACACTGCCGAGTGGGTCGCGATGCGCACCGACGCGTGCGAGGCCACTGTCGTGCGGCGCGAGCAGGCGCCCGATCTGCTCGAGCTACGCATGGCGTGCCTTGATGATCGACTGCGCGAGCTCGGCGCTGCATCGCGGCTGCTCGCGACTGCCGATGCCCAAGTCGTGACGCATGCCTCGTCGGTCGCCGCGGGTATCGCGCCGCTCGCCGCCTGCGCGGACGCACACGCGCTTCGCGAGCCGACTGCACCGAAACGGGAGCAGCTCGCGCAGATCAATCGGATCAGCGACCGGCTGGCTGCTGCGCAGGTGGCCGGCAGAGCGGGCCGTCTCAAGCCCGCGCTCGCGGAGCTGCGCACTCTCCTGGCAGAGACACGAAAGCTGGACTACGCGCCGCTGGAGTCGACCATCCTGTTGACCGCTGCGCACTACGAAGGCCAGAACGAGAACGAGCCGGCGGCGGAGCAGCTGTACATCGAGGCTGCGGCCGCTGGTCTGCGCGGCAGACAGGATCGACTGGTCGCACTTCCTTGGATCGCGTTGGCGGAGCAATTCGTTCGAGCCGAGCGTCACGACTCCGCCTCACTCGCACTGTTGCAGGCCAAGGCGGCGTCGAGTCGTGTCAGCGAAGATCTCGACGTCCAGATTCAACTGGGAGAGCTCCTCTCGATGGTGGAGCGATACGGCGGCGATCCGAACGAGGCGCTTCGGATCGCTGAGCGGACACTGGCTCTGGCGCAGAGAGCGCCGGACCACATTCGCGGGATGGTGGAGGCGCTCGGAGAACTGGAGTTGGCGCAGGAAGTGACGGGCCACCACCAGCTCGCGACAGAAACTCAGCGACGGGCCCTGGGGCTGGTTCGACAGGAGTACGGCGCGGAGCATCCCGCTACGGCGTACCGGGAGCAGCGCCTCGCTGGTGGGGAGATCCAGATTCGTCGTTCCGCCGAGGCGCAGATGCACCTCCTCCACGCGATCGGGATCTTCAAGCAGGCCTACGGTGAGGACAGCATTTCGGTGTCGGAGGGCTACATCGATCTGGGATACAGTGCCCTCAATGTCGACCCTGCGCGGGCGCTATCGTGGTTCAACCTCGCAGCGTCGCTGATGGCGCGCCGATCGCCCAATACACGTACGGCTCAACTGGACGACTATCTTGGCTCCGCGCTCCAAGCGCTCGGGCGACTCGACGAAGCGCGGGATTATCTCGAGCAGGGACTTGCGCTGGCTGCGCGCCTCGACCCGGCACCGACGAACCCGCAGGCGCTCCAGCTTGCCATCGACCTCGGCTCCGTTCTGGTCGACCTGGGCAGCACGCAGAAGGCGCGTCCTCTTCTCGAGCGAGCGCTGGCGGAGGAAGAGAACAATCGAGGAACGTACATCGCTGATGCCCTCTTTCAGCTCGGTCGACTCGAGTCGGCGGAGGGCCACGTTGGTCAAGCGCGGCGATTGATGGAGCGGTCGATTCCTCTCTCTCGCGACGACGGTACGGACACGATCGACTCGATCGATCGCGAGCTGTCTCTCGCCGAGGTCGAGCTCTTCGAAGCCCCCGCGCAAGCGCTCGCACGCGTGGAGCGAATCGCCGCAATCCCTCTCCCAGAGCCGGAGATCGACGATCTGGTCGATCGCGATCGCGCGCACTTCCTGCTCGCGAAGGCCCGCGTCGCCGCGAAGGATCCTGCGCACGATCTCGCCTCCGCGTTGCAGCTCGCGCACTCTGCGCGCGAGGGATACGCGAAGCGCGGCGCGCGATTCGGCAAGCAGCTCGCGGAGGTCGAGCGCTGGCTCGCCCTGAACGCAACGGGAGCGAAGACGCGCTGAGCCACACTGGGCGCTGGCGGGAGCGATTCCCTGCGCGGCTAATCCTCCGCAGTCATCTCGCGCGGCGCAGGCTCGGCCGCCACTTCCGCGGGCACCGAGCCATCCTCGGGGAAGATCCGATCGAGCGCGGCCTTCACGTCGGCCACAGTGCAGAGCGTGGGCGCGAGCTTGCGGAACGCGAGCCCTCCGCGGCGGCCGCGCGTGTACCAGAGCAGATGCTTGCGCAGCTCGCGGATCGCGGCCAACTCGGCGGTCTGCTCGTTGAGCTCCTCGTGCACGTGCCCGCCGTTCTCGCGGAACGCACGGCGCGGCGGCGCATCGGCGGCACGCTCGATCTTGTAGAGGCCGCGCTTGTCGGCCACCGCGAGATCGACGTGGCGCAGGATCATCGCGCGCCACTCGGTGAGCGTCACTTCCGGCGGCGTCTCGCCGCGCTCGAGCGCGAGCAGCTCACGAAAAATCCACGGGTGGCCGCAAGCGCCGCGCGCGATGCGAGCCGCGTCCGCGCCCGTCTCGCGCAGCATCCGCATCGCCGCCTGCGCCGTGAAGAGATCGCCCGAACCCCAGACGGAAATTCCGACCGCGCGCTTCGTCTTCGCGATCAGATCCCAGTCGGCGCGCCCACGATAGAGCTGCGCGCGCGTGCGCGGATGCAGACCCACGCCGACCGCGCCACCCTGCTCGCAGGCCTTCGCGATCTCGGGCGCGTTCTTGTGCTCTTCGTCCCAGCCCGCGCGAATCTTCACCGTGACGGGCAGAGGAGAAACCGCCTCGACCAGCTTGCGCACCATCTGCTCGACGAGCCGCGGATCCTTGAGCATCGCAGCGCCCGCGCCGTTGCAGCAGACCTTCTTCACCGGGCAGCCCATGTTGATATCGACCGCATCGACGGGGCCATACTTCTCGACCGCCACGCGCGCGCCCGCGGCGAGAATCTCGGGAATGTGGCCGAACACCTGGATGCCGAACGGCCGCTCGTCAGCGGGCCGCTCCAGATACGAGAGCGTCTGATCGCCGCCGTGCACGAGACCGAAGCTGGAGATCATCTCCGTGTGCGCCATCGACGCGCCCATCTCGCGGCAGAGCATACGAAACGGCCAATCGGAGACGCCCGCGAGCGGTGCGAGAAAATATCGATTCTTGAGCTTCAGCGGCCCCAGATTCACCGTCTGGATCGGCTTGCCATCCGCACCCGTGCTCGCGCTGCCGGACGCATCCGGCCCGTGCTGGGCGCGGCCCTCCGCATCTTTCGCGAAGGCCCGCGACGCAAACGGAGCCTCATTCTCGAGCGCCTGGACAGACATGCCGCGCGCATTACACCCGCAGCAGCACGCGGCGCAATCCTGCTCCACCAAACATCTCGCCCGACGCGAAGACACAGGCCGGCGGAGCCCGATCTCTTTTTTCGCGCGGAGCCGCGCAGCGAGCACGAAAAAAGAGATCGGGTCAGCGGCCGGATAGTCACCTCGAGTAGAGTCGCCCTTCATGCGCACACTCACTCGTCGACCCGTCGCCGCGCTGTCCGCCCTCCTCGCATTCGCCGCCGCGCTCTCGGCCTGCAGCAGCGCGTCCCCAACGCTCCCCGACGGCGGCCCGATTCCTCCCGGCGACACGCTCTGCACCAAGAGCAGCCAGTGCCCGGTCGGCCAGGGCTGCATCGGAAATCTCTGCACGCCGCTCCCCTGCGGAGGCTGCGACTCCGACAAGGTCTGCTCGAGCGTGAGCAACACCTGCGTGCCCGCGCAGGGTGCGCCATGCCCCACGGTGGGCGGCTGCCCGCAAGGCTACGAGTGCAACTCGAACAACGTCTGCGCCGCGCCGTGCACCATCGACACCGATTGCGCGGCAGGCCTCGTCTGCAACTCGAACACGGGCACCTGCGCGCAGTGCGTGTTCGACAGCAACTGCAACACCGTCGCCGGCCATCCGCGCTGCGCGCCCTCGGGAAATTGCGTCGCCTGCCTGCAGCCGATCGACTGCACCACCGCTCTGGGCGCCGGCCACTTCTGCGATCTCGGCACCAACACCTGCAAGGCCGGCTGTGAGTCGAACAGCGACTGCAATCTCGCCAACGGCGAGCGCTGCGCGGGCGCGACGACAACGACGCCGGGCAAGTGCGTCCAGTGCACGCTCGCGACCGAGGCAACCGATTGCGTCAGCATCGGCGCGCCCGCTTGCGACTCGACGAACCACTGCGTTGAGTGCACCGCCGACAAGTACTGCGGGCCGGCCACACCGCGCTGCGACGCGATCGCCGTCTCGGACGCGGGCGTGACGACGGGCACCAACACCTGCGTGCAGTGCCTGCCCTCGAACAACGCGAACGGCTCCGACTGCGGCTACGTCTTCAGCACCGGGCCGAAGGATCCGCACGACGAGCTGGTCTGCGATCCGATCGCCAAGCGCTGCACCAGCGGCTGCACGAGCGACAAGAACTGCGGCTGCCCGGTCGATCCTGCGACCGGCAAGGAGACCAACTGCCTGCGCGAGTTCAAGCAGGAGCACTGCGATCCGAACCGCACGACCAGCGCTGACGTCGGCGACGCCGGAACGCTCGGGGCCTGCGTCGAGTGCATCACCAACGCGCAGTGCTTCTGCAAGATCGACGGCAACGGCGGTCAGGCAGATCCGAGCACCGGCACCGCGTGCTCGAGCTGGCTCAACGCCGGCGCGTTCAACGGCGCGCGCTGCCTCTCCGATGTCTGCGTGCAGGGCTGCGACACCAACGCAGACTGCCCGGCGAACCGGCTCTGCTCGCTCTCCGGACCGACCGCGCACCAGTGCGTCGAGTGCAGCTGCGCGAACGAGACGATCAACGATTCGCCCGGCGGCACCTGCACGGCGAACTCGAAGAGCTGCGGCTGGTGCGAGAACCCGATCGTCAACGGCCAGCTCGGCGGATGCGGGCCGGTGGCCGACGAGAACGACGGCGGCTCGACCGCCAACGCACCTGCGAAGGTCTGCGATGCAAAGACGCTGACGTGTCGTCTCAAGCGGCAGAACGAGGCCTGCTCGAAGAGCGTCGAGTGCGGCGATCCGCAGGACCCGACCATCGGACAGTGCATTCCCGGCATCGGCTTCTGCGTCGACTACACGGGCACGGGCACGAAGGAGTACTGCGCGGCCGATCATGCGAGCGGGCGCTGCGGGATCCCCTGCGTGAATCTGAGCAGCACCAACGATGCGTGCATCAGCGCCTCGGGAGATTGCCCGTCGGGCTCGATCTGCTCGCAGTCGACGGCGATCGATCAGCCGCTTCATGGAATCAACACCAGCGGCCACTACTGCGCCTCTGCTTCCTGCAATCATCAATGATCAGGGCGCGGGTTCTGCTGGTCTGTGCGGCGCTGTCTCTCTGTGGGGCAGCGTCGTCGCTGTCGTGCCGCGGTGTCTCCGATCGAATCCCGCCGCCGCCGATCGACTCGACTCCCGCCGAGGTGCCCGGTGCTGCCGAGCGCGCCCAGCTTGGCTCCGCGCACATGCGGCCCTCGATGCCTCCGGCGGAAAAGAGCGATGCGCTGCTGACTCCAGAGGGCGACGCGGTGAGCGCCGCAGTGAATGCGGCGAAGGCGCGTCTGGCCGATGCGGGAGCCGCGGACACGCACGTCGATGCGGGCGCAGTCGTGAGCGATGCGGAGGATGATGTCGCGACGCTGGTTCTCTCCTCGAGCGTGGCGGGAGAGTTGGTCCCGTGCGGATGCTCGCCCGATCAGCACGGAGGCCTGCCGCGCGCGGCCGGGCTGCTTGCGCAGTGGCGCCACGACTCGCCCGCGCTCGTCTATTTCGATGCGGGCGATCTGCTCTTCAGCAGCGCGGGCGCGCCCGTGGGTCCAAGCGTCGCGCAGACGATCTCCAAGGCGCGAACGTTGGCGCAGGGAGCGGCGCTGCTCGGCGCGGCCGCGCGGGTCGTGGCCGAGCGCGATCTCTCCGCGGGTGCACCCTTCGTCGCAGAGACGGCAGGCGGGATCCCGCTGCTCGATTCGGGCAGCGACCTGGCGGGCGCGCGCGAGACGTTGCTCGTCAAGGCCGGGCCGTCCGGAGTGCCGATCGGGCTCTTCGCGGGCGGGCTCGGACCGGCTCCGGAGAAATCGATCTCGACGCGCGCGACCGCGCTGCGCAAGGCCGGGGCGCGATTCGTTGTGCTGCTCCTGCACCCGCGCGGAGATCGCGCGCTTGCCGATGCGCAGGCGATTCTTCCCGCGGCCCGCGCGGCCGGCGTCGATCTGGTGGTGCTCGCGCATCGCGACGATCCCTCGCTCGATCCCAACGTCTCGATGCCGGGCGCGCCGCCGCTGATCGCGCTCGAGGGGCATGGCCAGTCGCTCCTGCGCATCGATCTGCATTTCCCGCATGACCTCGCGATCGGCGCGCCTGTCTGGATGCCGAAGAGCGCGGCGGAGAAGGAGAGCGAGCTGCGGACGCTTCAGCAGCGCAAGCAGATGTTGCAGGAGCGGATGAGCAGCGCGGAACCTGATCTCTCGCCGCAGCTCGAGGCGAAGATCCTCGAACTCGACACGCGCGCGCGCACCATCGAGAGCGCGGTCGAGCACGCACCGCCGGGCTCGGTCGTGCTGCAGGCGCAGTTCGTCGCGCTCTCTCGCGAGGTGCCGGAGGACGCCGCCGCGAAGGCGCTGATCGCGGCCTATGACAAGTCGGTTGCCGAGGAGAATCTCGCTGCGGCGACGAAACTTCCTGCCGATTGCCCGCGGCCCAAAGCAGGGGAGCCCGCGTTCGTTGGCGTGTCAGCGAAGAGCGCCGGGGCGAAGAGCTGCGAGGCCTGCCACGCGGACGAGGTGGCGTTCTGGGCACGCACGCGCCACGCACGCGCCTACGAAACATTGGTTGCAAAAGGCAAGCAATTCTCCTTCGACTGCATCCCCTGCCACACCACGGGATGGCAGCAGCCGGGAGGGGTCTGCCGCATCGATCGCACCGCGATTGGCGGACCGGGCGTTGCGACGCCGGCCGATCGGGTCGGGCCTGATGCGGACGAGCCGCTGCCCGCGCGCATCGCGCTCGGCCGCCAGGGCGTGCAGTGCGAGGACTGCCACGGGCCTGCCAGCGCGCACGCGAAGACCGGCGCAGATCTCGAAGAGGACACGCCGGAGTCTTCCTGCCGCCGCTGCCACGATCCGCAGAACTCGACCCACTTCGACTTCAAGCGCTACCTGCCGTGGATTCTCGGGCCCGGTCACGGCGAGCCGCTCACAGCCGGCGCCAAGCCGCGCACGCGAGGGGAAATTCGCGCGCACGACAAACTCGGTCCGAATGCGGCGCTGCGGCGCGCGCTGGAGGGAAAATGATTCGCGCGCTCGCTGAACGCATCGCCTGGAAGAGCGTCCCCGATCTGCGCACGTCGCTGCTCGACAAGCTCTCGCACGCAGCGATGCTCGCGCAGGGTTTCGAGCAGTGGACGTCGCAGCTCGCCGGTCATCGGATCCAGCGGTACGCGCAAAGTGGCCAGGGGCGCGGTCCGGCGGTGCTGCTCGTCCACGGACTCAACGGGTCTGCGGCCTCGATGGCGTCGCTCATTCGCGGGCTCGCGCCCATCGCTCCTCGCATCGCGCTGCTCGATCTGCCCGGCCACGGACTCTCTCCGCGGCCATCTCAAGGACCGGTTTCGGTGGTCGAGCACGCGGCCGTGCTGCTCGCGGCGATCGAGGAGCTCGCGAAAGAGACGGGAGGGAAGGTTGCGCTCGTCGGAAACTCGATGGGCGGCGCGCTCTCGCTCTCTGTGGCGCAGCTGCGGCCCGAGCTGATCGCGGGCGTCGTCGGCCTCAATCCCGCGGGCGCCTCCGTCGCCGACAGCGCGGTGGCCAAGCTTCCGCGCAGCTTCCCCGACGCCAATGCGGGCGCGCGCACGATGGCGCGGCTGCTCTTCAAGAAGCCGCCGACGCTCTTCTGGCTGGTCGCCCGCGACATCGCCCGCGGCTGGGAGCGCGACATCGTCCAGCGCGTTCTCACCGACGTGCGCGAGGGCCACCACCGCGGCTTGTCGAGCGGCGATCGCCTCGCGCTGCGGGTTCCTCTCTATGTGCTCTGGGGCGTCGAGGATCAGCTGCTCCCTCTCGCGAGCGTCGACGAATTTCGCCAGATCCCGGGCGCGCGCGTCGAGCTGATCGAAGGGTGCGGACACATGCCTCAGCTCGAGATGCCCGCGTTCACCAGCGCGCGCGTTGCGAGCTTCATCTCCTCGCTCACTCCTTGAGCGATCGCGCTCGGCCGCACGGGGAGCGGTCGGGCGATGTTTTTGACATGGGTGATCGCGGTGCATAGATTCAAGGGTCGCCCTTCGTCATGCCGTGGAGGCACCGTGTTGCAACGCCCAGCTGTTCTCGCCTGTGCACTCGGTGCGTTGCTCTTTGCGGCGCGAGCCTCTGCCGCTCCTGCTGCGATGCCGCCCGACGAGCCGGTCGAGGAGCCCGCGCCGGTGCTGCTGCACAATCCTGCGGAGCCGGAGAGCGCACAGAATCCGGACGACGCGGAGGCACAGGAACATCTCGACAAGAGCGCCGCCGAGCTCGATGCCGTGCGCCGCGCCGAAGAGAAGGCAGGACTGCTCCCGACCGCACCTGGCCTGGGTCCGCGCGATGGTCTGGGGATTGGCCTCGGTCCGTGGAATCCGCTCATGCGCGACATCGAGTCGGCGATGGGCGTCTCGGTCGATGGCGCTCCCGCGGCCGATCCGATCCCGTCTGCAGGCGCGGCCGTTTCGCTGCCGGAACTCGCTGGCATCTCGGCCGAGGAGCTGCGCGCGAAGTACGACATTCCCGTCGAGCTGAACGAAGCTGTCGTCGCGTACATCCGTTTCTTCCAGACCGACGCGCGCGAGCATTTCGCGCATTGGCTCGCGCGCAGCACGCGCTGGACGCCGTTGATGCGGAAGATCCTCGAGAAGGACGCGGTGCCGTACGACCTCGTCTATCTCTCGATGATCGAGAGCGGCTTCAACCCCTACGCCTACTCGTTCGCGAAGGCCGCGGGCCTCTGGCAGTTCGTCGTCGGCACCAGCCGCCGCTACGGACTCACCACCGATTTCTGGGTCGACGAGCGGCGCGATCCGATCCGCTCCACCGAGGCGGCGGGCCGCTACTTGAGCGACCTGAAGGATCGCTTCCACGGCAACTGGTACCTCGCCTGGGCTGGCTACAACGCGGGCGAAGGCAAGATCGACAAGGCGATCCGCCTCGAGAGCACGGTCGACTTCTGGCGCATGATGGCCAAGGGCCGAACGCTGCGCGCGGAGACGAAGCACTACGTGCCCAAGCTGATCGCGGCGGCACTGATCGCCAAGCATCCTGAGCGATTCGGCTTCCACGTCGAGTACGAGCCGCTCTTCACGTTTGACGAAGTGCAGGTCGATCAGGCGACGTCGCTTGCGGCGCTGGCGCAGGCGGCCGGCACGGATGTCGAGACGATGCGGCAGCTCAACCCCGCGCTGCGCCGCTTCTGCACGCCGCCGACTGGATGGATGGTGCGCATTCCCGTCGGCAGCAAGGAGCAGTTCACCGCCAACTTCGAGAAGCTCAGCGCCAAGGAGCGGCTCACGTTTGCGCCGCACAAGCTCGAGCGCGGTGAGACGCTGCCGCGCATCGCGAAGGCCTACGGCGTGACGGAGAAGGAGATCCTGCGCACCAACGGACTCACCTCGCCCAAGCAGGTCCGGATGGGACGTGAGCTGATGATTCCGCTGCAGGGCTCGCATGGACTTCTCGCGGGCGAGCAACTGGAGGAGCGCGGGCGCGGGAAGCAGCAGGGCCGCACTGCGCGCGATCCATCGATCGGGCGCGCATACACGGCGAGGCCGTCGGCGACGTATGCGCAGGTCGAGGAGGCGCGCGAGCGTGCGAAGGCCGCGGGCCAGCCGGATCCCGCCGATCTCGCGTCGGCGCGCCAGGCGAAGGTTCAAGCGCAGCTCGAGGAGGCGCGCGCAAAATCGCGGAAGTCCGCTCCCCGCGTGGCCGGGACGCGTTCCGCCGCGGCGCTCCCGGGGCAGTACATTGTGCAGCCGGGCGATTCGCTCTGGACGATCGCGAGCAAGCTCGGCGTCAGCATCGACGTGCTCAAGCGGGTCAACGGGCTCAGCGGACGTCGGGCGCGCGCGCTGCAGGTCGGGCAGACGCTGACGGTGCGCGCGAGCTGACGAGCGGCGCAGAGGCGCTGCGCTGCATGGCCAAGACCCGAAATCCGACCTCCCGTAAGAGAAACGCCGCGGATCACCATGAGCGGCTTGAGATCATCACGCGCGCGCGTTTTCTACTGCTGGCGCCGACGCGGCGACGAACTTCGAAGCCTTCCCGCGCTCTGTGAAGAGAAACATCCTGGAGTGGATCGGGAGCGCAAAGCGACCCGAGACGCGCGCCGTGCGCGTCGAGACGACCGCGTCGATGGCGGCGAAGAATCTTCGCGCCAACCAGTGGCGCGGCTGACCAGAGATGCAGCGCTCGCCTACTTGCTCACGCGGAGGTTGATCCAACTGGACCGCTGCGCCGCTTGGCCGACTCGAGCAGCCGCGCCTCGTCGATGATCGCGCGCGTGTGCTCGCCGCGCATGATCTCTCCGGCCTCGTCGTAGGCGGCCACCTCGAAGGCGTAGAGCTTCCCGATGCGCCCGGTGTAGCGCGCGATCGCCGTCACCTTCGCCCCGGGCAGCGTCGCTGCGAGATGGTTCACGTTCACGCCCACGCCCACCGAGAGTTGCCCGGGCCCGAGCAGCGGCGCGAGGAGCCGGCCAGCCGCAAGCTCGAGCAGCACGATCGTCCGCGTTGTCGAGAGCACCTCGGGATAGCGCGTGTTCGCGTCGGTCGAGATCGCCTGCGCTGTGTCCGCGGCGCGAACGGTCTCGACGAGCTTGCAGATCGCGTTGTCGGCCGGCTCCCGCGCGTCGTTCATCTACTGCTCGCTGAGCATGATCTTCAGTGCGCGGATGCGCTGCGTGACCTCGTCGCGCGGGCGGTTGCGATACTTCTCCGGCAGCAGATCGCGGCTCGTGCATTCGGCGACGGCCACGAGCGTCTGCAGCTCCACCTCGAGCGGATAGCTCGGCGGCACGAAGTCCGCGAACGTCGCGACGAGATCTTCATGCGTGACCTTCTCGCGCTTGTCGTTCACCGCGCGCAGCTTCGCGCGCACCAGCGCCGCCTCGATGTCCGCGCCCGACATCTGCGGCAGATCGAGCGGCACCACCTGCTCGAGATCTCCCTCGATCGTCACCCGCGACTTCTTCGCCATTGTCCGAATCAGCTCGAGCTGCTCCGCGGGATTGTCCGGATAGAACAGCGCGAGGTGCTCCTCGGCGCGCCCCTGGCGCTTGAGATCGACAGGCAGGAGATCGGGCCGGCACGTCAGCAGAAACCAGACGATCTTCCCTCGGAACTCCGTGTTGCCCATGAAGGCCGCGATGCTGGCGAAGACGCGCTGGCTTGTGCCGCTGTCGCCGGACGCGTTGCGATTGCCGAGGAACGCGTCGGCCTCGTCGATGATCACCGCGACAGGCCACATCGCGCGCAGCAGATTGAAGATCTTCTCGAGGTTGCCCTCGGTCACGCCCTGCCACTGCGAGCGGAAATTGAGCAGCTTGACGACGGGGATTCCGATCTCTCCCGCGAAGCAGGAGGCGAGAAACGTCTTGCCGGTGCCCACGGGTCCGGCGATGAGAAAGCCCATCGGCACCACGTCGCGCTTGCCCTTCTGGATGGCGCTCGCGGCGTTCTTGAGCAGCTGCTTCGCCTTCGCGTGACCCGACACCATGTCGATCGAGAAGGGCGGCTCGATGAACTCGAGCAGACCGTGCGCCTCGGCCTGGATGATCTCCTTCTTGCTGACTTTCAGCCGTTCGATGGTCAGTCGCGGACCCGCGAGTGCCTCGTTGAGCACGCGATCGAGCGCGATGCGCGACATGCCCGCCGTCATCTGCGCGAGCACCTGCGCGCTCACTTCTGAGACCTCCGAGTTCTTCTTGCCCGCGCTCGCGAGCTTCCATTCGATGAACTCGTGGCGCGCCTTCTCGTCGGGCAGCGTGATGGTCACGCTCGCTGCATACGGATTGCGCGCGAGACGCGGATTCAGGTCGACGAGGTTCTCTGCGATCAGGCAGATCGAGAAATCTCCGGCGAGGAACTGCGGGTCCTGCGCCCACTTGGTGAGCGTGACGAGCGCGTAGCGATCCTCGCCGCCCATCGTGCCGAGGTCGCTCGCGGGCGCGATCGTCTCGGCGAAATCGATCACCACCGCGAGGCTCTTCTGGTCTGCGAGGCGCACGCGCACGTAGCTCTCGATGAGCGGGAATGCACGCATCGGATCGCGCGGGACTCCCTTCGCGTACTCGGTGCCGTAGAGCGAGTCGTAGCCCGACACCGCGCTCATGAAGTCCTTCTGCATCTCCGGCGTGGCCATCCGGACCCCGCTCGAGCGGTCGTAGAAGAGGACGAGATCGCGTCCGCCGAAAAGTTCATCGGCGAAGAACGTGCGCAGATTGACGAAGCGCAAACCGCCCTTGCCGTCGTCGGCCGGCTGCAGGTCACGGACCGCGCCGTGGACGATGAACGTCGAGATGGTCTTGGTGAAGTAGCGCTCGGCGAGGTTGCGCGCCCAGGGAGGAAACGCGGCGAGCGGGTCGGCAGCAGCAGAGCGGGGCTTGCGCGGGGTCATCAAGTCGTCTCGTCCTGGAAATAGTTTGTGTACAAACAATTGCTATGCAAACGATCTCGACGCCGCGCTATTTCTTGCGCAGGTCGACGATCTCGCTCTGCGTCTGGCCGCTCTTGAGCTCGACGGAGATCTCTCGCTTCCGGTTTCCAAGCACCAGACGGATCTTGTGCTTGCCGACTTTCAGCGGCCACTGCATCAGCGGAGTCGTGCGGCCGATATCCACGCCGTCGACGAAGATGCTCGCCGAGGGCCGCGACGCGAGACTCAGGAAGCCCAGGCCCGCCATCGCCGCCGGATCGTCGACGGGCAACTCGGGCGCCTTCTCTTCCTTCTCCACCTTCATGTTCGGGCAGGCGCCGAAGAGCGGCTCGAGCGTCGCGATCACCTCGCGCTTGCCGGCGTGCGCGGGGATCGCGACCTGCCAGGGGCGATAGCAGTGCTTCTCGAGGGCGATCGCGTGGCTCTGCTCCTGCACGACGTTGGGCAGATAGGCCGGCGTCGTCCCGACCTCCTGGTTGTCGAGGAAGACCTTCGCACCCGAGGGGGTCGAGCGCACCGTCAGCTGCCCGGGCAGAGGCTCGAGCTTGATGGAGAGAATCTTCTTCTCGTTGGCAGAGAGCGTGATCGTCTGCGTCTGCTCGGTGAAGCCTTCGTGCCGGATGATCAGCACATGCTCTTGAGCAGCGGGCAGGCGGGGCTCGGTGTAGTCGCGATCGACCGGACCCTTCACCTGCGCGCCGTCGAGGAGCACGAGCGAATCCTCGGGCGTCGTGGTGATCGAGATGGAGGCGACCGGAGGCCCCGCGAGCTCTTCCTTCTTGTGCGGTACCGAGAGCCACGCCCACGCCGCGCCGACGAGCAGCACGACGACGCCCGCGAGCTTGAGCGTGTTGAGCATCCGCGCACGCTTTGCCACGGAGTTCGTTGACTCATCATCCGCGGCGGGATCGTCGCCGAGCAGCATCGGCTTGCCGACCTGCATCCGGCCGCCATAGGGAGCGCGCCGCTCTTCGCTGCGGATCGGCGGCGGCGCGAAACTTCCGCTGCGCGGCGCGAGGGCCTGCAGCGGCTCGCCTCGACGAATCCGCGCGGCCGGCGTGTTGTCGAGATCGTTCTCGGCCGAGAACGGAATCATCGAGGGCGGTCCGCCAGGGTCGGTGATCTGCGCTTGCGCGGGCGGCTTCTGCAGCGACGGCCCCGGAACCGGAGGCGGCTTGGACGTGCCACGCCCTCGGCGACTGCTCCTCCCTCGCCCTCTGCGCGCACCGGTCACGCTCGCAGTCGTCTCGACTTCCTCGTCTTGCGTCGCAGGTGTTTGTGCTGCGGGCTCCTGCTCTGCGGGTGCGGGTTCCTGCACTGCGGGCGGTTCGGCCGGCCGCGCTGCTTCCTTCTGCTCGCGCTCACGCTCGACGTGCATTCGCTCGGCAGTGGCGATCTGCTCCATGCTCACCGGGCGGGTCGGCTCGTCATCCGGCGGAGGCTGGAACAGCCCCGGCTCAGTCCTCTCGTCGAGATCGCGTGCCGTCCAGTTGGCCGCGACCGACGGGATCGGCGGCGGCGTGAGCGCTGCGTCCGATGCCTCGTCTCCTGGATCGGTCGGCAGGAAACTCGGGAGCACGGGCGGCCGTGCGGGCGCACGAGGGGCGGGCTCGGGAATATCCTCGGCTGCGAGATCGATCCCGGCGATCAGAGAAGCCGGCAGCTTCGGCGGGGCAGGGCGCTGGGCGCGGGCCGGCGGTGATGCAGGGGGCACCCTGGCCGCGGCGGGCTCAGACGGCGTTTCCTCGCGCGTGGGCGGCTCCCGCAGGCGCGGCTCGTGAACGTGCTCGCGCCGCTGCGGTTGATCATCGCGCACACCCTCGGCGGGAGGCGCATCGGGCCTGCGTGCTCCGGTGCGCGTGCGATCGGCAGAACCGCCACCCGCCTGCTTTTCCCGCGCATCGTCGTCGGGGAAGACCGCCTTCATGAACGCCGCGACATCATCGCGGGAGACCACGCGCGTGTGCGACTCGATGAGGAAGCGCATCAGATCCTGCGAGAGATCCGCCGCGTGCTGGTAGCGCTCCTCGGGCTCGCGCGCGAGCGCCTTCAAGATCACCTGCTCGAGTCGCTGCGGGATGTCCCGGACCAGCTTGCTCGGCAGCTCGATGTCAGCCTTCTGCACCTTCTCGAGCACTGAGTAGTCGGACGAGCCGGTGAACAGCCGCTCTCCGGTGCAGAGCTCGTAGAGCACCACGCCCGCCGCGAAGATGTCCGAGCGCCGATCCAGCGGCATCCCGCGCACCTGCTCCGGGCTCATGTATCCAAACTTGCCCTTGAGAATTCCCGCCTGCGTCTTGGTGATCTTGGTCGCAGCCTTCGCGATGCCGAAGTCGATCAGTTTCACCTCGCCCTCGAACGAGACGATCACGTTCTGCGGCGAGACATCGCGGTGGACGATCTTGAGATTGCGCCCGGCGATGTCCTTCTTGCGGTGGGCGTAGTCGAGGCCCTCGCAGACGCGCCCGATCACATAGGCCGCGACATTGATCGGCACCCGCTCGCCGCGCCGCCGCAGCCGCTCCTGCACCGCGCGCAGATCCTTGCCCGGCACGTACTCCATCGCGATGTAGTAGGCGTCGTTGATCTTCCCGAGATCGAAGGTCTGCGCGAGGTTCGCGTGGGAGAGCTGCGAGGTGATCTTCGCCTCGTCGATGAACATCTTGATGAACTCTTCGTCCTCGGCGACCGAGGGAAGAATCCGCTTGATCGCGACGATCTTCTCGAAGCCCTCGACGCCGACGGTCTTGGCCTTGAAGACCTCGGCCATGCCGCCAACGTTGATGCGCTCGAGCAGGTAGTACTTCCCGAATGGGACGAGTCGCTCCAAGACGAGATGCTCCCAGTCGCGGCGAAACCTGTTCCGCGCGCGCGAGTTCTAGCATGGCGAGGCGACGCGCCCCTGCCTTTGGGAAAAGTTGCAACGCGGGGGAGATCACCCGATCTGGCGGACCGGACATTTTGTACAGAACGTACATTTTGTCGGGTCGCGGAATTCGACCCCGGCTGCAGTCTGCCCCGCGCGGTGGCCTACTCCGCGAGCGCGCGTGCAGGGTCGAGCGCGGCAGCTTTGCGAGCGGGAACCCAGGCGCCGAAGATCGACGCGCAGAGCGCCACCAGCGCGCCCGCGGCGAACATCCACGGCTCGAAGACGAAGAAGCTGTGCGGCTTGAAGGGAAAGTCGGGCAGGCGCGTTCGCGCGAGGTGATCGAGCAGCGCCGCGATGAATCGTGCGCCGAGAAGTCCGACGGCACCACCCGACAGACCGGTCGCGGCCGCCTCGGCGAGAACGAGGCTCTGCACATCAAAGCGGGTCGCACCGACGGCGCGGAGAATTCCGATCTCACGCCGTCGCTCGCGCACGCTGGCGAAGAAGCTCTGCGCGATGTTCACCGAGGAGAGCAGGCTGATGAGCGCCGCGAGCAGCGCGAGCGCGAGCGTGGCCATGCGCACCGCCGCGCCGATCTGCAGCGCGCGCGACCGCTCGCTCTCGTCGATGTCGTAGCCGGCCTCCTTCACCTTCTCGGCGATCTGCGAAACCTCCGACGAGCTGCGCGCAGAGAGGAGCACGCTCGAGTAGGTGTCGCTGTCGAGACCGAAGAGGGCGTTGAGTCTGCGCGCGGCCGGCAGCGGCATCGTCACGCCCGCGAGCGTCGCGAGATCAGAGAAGCCGACCAGCTGCAGCGACGATTCTTGCGGATTGGGCATCGTCCGCGCGGCGACCCAGCTGCGGCCCAGGTCGATCGGGAAGGTGAAGCCGATGAGCATGCTCTCGCTGAGCTTGGGCAGGCCTCGCTGCGGCGCGAAGACCTTGTTGTAGATCTCGAGGAAGCGCCGGTTGATCACGATCGGGATCGGCTTGGTGGAGCCTGCTCCCGGATCGACGAACGGGAGTTTCACGTCGGCAGCGACCAGCTCGGACGGGATGCCGACGCCGATCACCTCGAGCCCCATGTGCAGCTCTTTTCCGAAGAACGAGCCGTTGTAGCGGGAGAGCGCGGGGAAGCGCAGGGTCATCTTCGGCCAGGCCCGCTCGACGCCCCGGATTCGCGACAGCTGCGCGACTGCCTCGTCGTCGAGTTTTCGATCGCCTCCGAGGAGCGCGCCGACGGCGACTTGCGGGAGCACCACTTCGATCTCGCGCGTGACCGGAGGGAAGACCGTGGAGACGGCAACGCTCAAACCCGCGCCCAGCGCGAGAAAGAAGGTCAGCGCGCCGACGCCGAGCGCGACACCGAATGCGCTCACGAGCAGCGTGCGGACGTTGCGGCCGAGATTTCTGCGCGTGATGCTCGCGAGCTGGGAGAGCTTCATCGCGCACCCTCTCCCTCTGTCTGCAGCGGGTCGATCCGCGGGGCTTCCAACCGTCCTTCGCGCAACAGCAGCACGCGGGTCGCGGCGCGGGAGACACGCACTTCGTGGGTCACGATCACCAGCGTTGTGCCGCGTGCATGCAGGCGCTGGAACAGTTCGATCACACCCTGGCCCGTGCGCGCATCGAGATTGCCGGTCGGCTCATCGGCGAGCACGAGAGGGGGGGCGGCGAGGAGCGCACGTGCGAGCGCGACTCTCTGCCTTTCGCCGCCGGAGAGTTCACCAGGACGCGAGGATGATTTGCCGCCGAGACCAACCTCCTCGAGCGCCTCCTTCGCACGCGCGCGCGCGTCGGGGATGCCTCCCTTCGTCGTGCAGAACGCCTCGGGCAGCAGCACGTTCTCGAGTGCGGTGAGCTGCGGCAGGAGGTTGAACGACTGGAAGACGAAGCCGATCGCGCGATTGCGCAGCGCAGCCCGGGCCGCGTCGCTCAACGCGCGCAGCTCCTCGCCCATCACGCGCACTTCGCCGGTGTAGTCGGCGTCGAGGCCGCCGAGCAGGTGGAGCAGGGTGCTCTTGCCGCTGCCGCTCTGGCCCTCGATGGCGATGAACTCTCCGCGTGCGACGGAGAGCTCGACGCCGCGGAGCAACTCCTCTCCTGCTCCGCTCTCCGGGGCGCGAACCGGATAGCGCTTGTGCACACCCTTGAGCTCGAGGGCCAGCTCGCTCATGGCGCGCTCGCCGGTGCGATCTGCACGCGCACTGTCGCGAGAACTCCGCGCTCGCCTGGACGCGCTTGGGCCGATGCACGCAGGCGCTGCAGCGGCACGATCACCTGCGAGACGAGAGAGCGGGCGACGAAGACCTGTGGCCCTGTTCCGTAGGCGCTGTCGGGAAGTTTGTTGATCGCGTCGGCGAGCGCACCGAGATCGAGGCGGAGCTGGAGCGGCGCGGGTGTGCTGCTCACGGCGGGCTCGCCATTCGCGACGCGCGCGCAATCGAGGTGCGCGGCAAGCACATCCTCGAGGGAGCCGGCGCCGCCGATCGCATAGACGAGGGCCTGCGTACGCGCGGCCGCCGATGGACCGCAGAGATCGCGGCCAGGAACGAAGACGCCGAAGCGAACTCCCTCGCCGCCGGCGTAGTGACTCGCCCACTCGTCGAGCAGCCCGCCCTGCACTGGCTTCTTCTCCGCCGTGCGCATCGCCGTCGCGCCCAGAGAGGGCAGGGCCTGCGCCAGTGCCGCAAAGCCGCGCGCCGCGGCCACGGGATCGCGCGCGCCCGCAGTGGCGTAGAGCCGCACGATGTCGAAGGGCGAGCGGGTGCGCAGGTCGAGCAGCGCCGGATCGAGCGCGCGGCCGAGGTTTGCGCGCGGTGCGAGATCGAGTGCGAAGGCCACTCCGGGAGAGAGCGCGGCGAAGAGATCGCGGTCGAGATCTGCGCCGTGTTTCGAAAACTCGCCGCGCAGTTGGACGAGCGCGTCTCGCAGCAGCGGCACTCTCGAGGCGAGCGGCGCAAGCGCGCCCGCCGCGATGTTCGCGCGCAGTTCGAGCGGCGCTTGCGGCGTCTGGAAGATTTCGGCCGTCGTCTGGCCGGGCGGCAATGCAAAGAGCGCGCGTAGCTGGTCGCGCGAGCTGTTTTCGAGATCCTGCGAGAGCTGCAACCGCGCGCCGTCGGGCAGAAGGGCCAGTCCAATCGCCGCGTCGCCCGCGGGAGCATGCGCGGCCGCCGGTCCGGCCAGAGTCGCTGCGAGCCGCGCCAGGAGCGGGTTTCCGCGCGCAGAGAGAAGCAGCAGGTCCGGGTGCTCAAGCTCAGTCGCGGCGCGCACGAGCCGCGGGTCGCGCGCGAGGCTCTGCTCGAGCGGGCGCGCGGCTGCGTCGGCGATCATCGCCGAGGGATCGCTCGCGCGCGCGATCAGCCCGTAGCCGCGCACCACGGCGTAGGCGACGCGCTCGGTGACTCCTCTCTTCGCGAAGACGACGCAATGGATCTTCCCGCGCGACTCATCGCTGCGTTCAGGCAGACCCGCACGACCGGAGAGAACGGTCTCGAGTCTCTGCGCAAACTGCTCGGCGTTCGCCAGCGGCAGCGCCACGAGCCACGGTGCGTGCGAAGAGGGCGCGAGCGGCTCGAGCAGGACCAGCGCGGCTCCGCGCTCGGGATCGAGACCGACCGCGATCAGGCCATCGCGCGAAAGCAGATCGACGCCGAGCTGGCCGGAGAGCGCGCGGATGGTCTCCCCGACGCTCTCTCCTCCGGGCAGTTGCGCGGCCAGTTGCGCGAGCGCCGAGGTGCGCGTGGCAACCTGGCCCAGCGGCGCCGTCGACATCGCCGATGTCCAGACTGCCGGCAACAGCTCCGCCGCATCGTGCGCGGGAGGGGTTCCACACCGTGAACACGACACGCACGAGAGCAGTGCGACGATGAGTGCCGCGCGAAACCGCGTCTGCGTCGTGATTGCGAACATGCGCTCCTCACTGCACCAACAAACGGTCTGGTGCAATGAGTCCCGCGAGTGATCTACGAGACGCCGACCTTCTTGCCGAGCGTCTTGTCGCCGCCAACGTCCGCTGCAGGCGCGTCCATCCCCATCTCGCTCTTGAACTGCTTGAGCATCTCCTGCGCGCGAATCTTCTCCGCGTCCTCTTCGATCTTCATGCCCTGCGTGTCGACGTTCGAGAGCGCCATGTCCATGCGCGCTTCGTTGACGGCGGTCTGCTCCTGGATCTTCTGCAGCATCTCGTCGTGCGTCTGATCGATGCCCGCGACCTGGAACGACTCCATCGCATCGGCGACCTTGCTCTGCCACTTGCTGCGTCGCGCATCGCGCAGCGCCTGCATCGCCTCGTTGGTCTTGCGATCCTTCTCCTTCATGAAGGCCGCCTTGACCTGCATCGACTTGTCGAACGCCTGGCGAGCGGCCGAGAGCTGCTGCTCGTTGCGCATCAGCGCGCTCTTGCAGGTCTGCAGCTGCGTCGCGTAGGTGGTCGCGATGTCGTCGCGTCCCGCCTGGATCGCCGCCTTGATCTTCGAGGTCAGCTCGAGCTGATCGTTCTTGTACTTCTGGTTCTCCTTCTCGAGCAGCGTCACGTTCGCCTTCACCATGGCGATCGACTCGTTCATCTTCGGAACCTGATCGTTCAGGTCGCGGACGTTCTGCTCGAGGATCAGCTCAGGGTCCTCCGCGGAAGCGATCATCCAGCCGAACATCGAGCGAAAAACCCGGGTGAAGCGCTGCCACATGGGAAGCCTCGCGAAAGGAAAAGTGAGGGCGGGAAGCTTCCACAGATGTGCGCGCTCGGCAAGCGCTCGCGCGCGTCTTGCAGCTTGCATCGCTGCGCGTTGGTTGGCACAAGGCGCTCCCCGCCATGAGCGATCTTCCCGACAGCTGCGCCCATCCCGACGAGCAGTTCCCCGACTGGGCGCGCGACTTTTCCCGCGCGCCTGAGCTGCTGCGCCTCGAGCTGGAGATCGGCCCCGGCCGCGGTGGATTCGCGCTCGATCACGCGGCGGCCCATCCTGAGATCGATCTGGTCGCGATCGAAACGCGGCGAAGCGACGTCGAGGAGATTCGCGAGAAGTCGGCGCGGCGCGGATTGACGAACCTGCTCGTCTTTCAAGGCGACGCGAAGCTGCTGGTGCCGCGCTTCTTCCGCGCCCATTCGCTCAGCTGCGTGCACGTGCAGTTTCCCGATCCGTGGTGGAAGAAGCGGCACCAGAAGCGGCGCATGGTCGATGTCGATCTCGCCGTGCAGATGCGCGCGCTCTTGATGCCGACGGGCGTGGTCGATTTCCGCACCGACGTACCGGCCTACGCGCGCGCCGCGGTGGAGAGCTGGGAGGCCGCCGGATTTGTCAATCTTGACGGCGCAGGCGCGCTCTGGCAGGGCGCGCCCGAGGTGCTCTCCACGCGCGAGCGCAGGTACGCAGTGACCGGCCAGCCGGTCTTCCGCGCGCGCTTCAACAACCCGGGCCCTGCAGCGCCGGAGACGACCGAGCGTGCTGCAGCGCTCTCTGCCGAAGGCCGCAGCGGGCGCGAGTGGCGCGATGTCCGCCGCAAGTAGAGGCACTGTCGCATCTGTGCTAACGCACTGGGCGTGAAGCCCGCATCCATCCTCGTCTTGAGCGCTCTGGTTGTCGCTGGCTGCAGCGCCCAGCGCGCCGCGCCCACGGTTCAGGAGCCGGTCGCTGCTGCCGAGGCCTTCTCCCACGCGCTCCAGGAAGGCGACGGCGTTCGCGCCTGGGAGCTGCTCTCGTCGCGCACGCAGGCGGCCGCGGATCGTCTCGCGGCACGTGCCCGGCTCAGCCCCGACGGCGGCCCCGACTCTGGGCGCGCGATGCTCCTGGGCGGCGCCTATCCCCTCGGTGCCACCAGCTCGCGCGAACTTTCCAGCGACGGCGGCGCTGCCGAGGTGGCAATCTCTCTCGACGGCGGCGCGCCGCAGACATTCCGCGCGGTGCACGAGCCGTCTGGATGGAAGATCGACCTCGATCTCGAATGATTGGTGTACCAATCATTGGCACTCAAAGCATTTCACGTCGCACCGTACGAGGAGGACTTCAATGGCCGAACCAATCGCATCCGACGCCGCAGGGAATCTGTCTGACGATGAGCGCGAGCTGGTTGCCGCGGGGACGGCGCAGGACTCCATCGAGGCCGACCTGCTGCGCGGCGCGTGCGAAGAGGCGGGCATCGTTGTGCTCATCGACGAGGCGCGCGGCGGGATGGTCGAGAAGCTCTCGAATCCGTCTGCGGCCTGGACGCTGCGGGTTCCCGCCGCGGATCTCGATCGCGCGCGCAAGCTGATTGCGGAGACGCGCGCTGCCGTCGAGGCCGATCCCGACGCCGGCGCGCGCGCTGCAGAGGACGCCGAGGCTGCAGAAGAGGCGAGCGACAAGGCCGCAGCGAAGGCCTGATCCCGCGAGGCGGCGAGCGCGCACCGCCCTCCCGCTACATCCCGAGCTGCCCCGGAGTGTGCGAGTTGCGATAGCGCGCATACTCCGGATTGCCCGCCGGGTCGCCGCGATTGACGTTCGAATAGATGTTTGCCCACGCGGCCCAGCGATCCCACTCGTACGAGTGGTACCAGCTGTCTTGGTGGTTCGAGGCGTAGTTCTCCCAGACCGCCTTCTGCGCCGCCGCGAGAATCTCCGGCTCGGCCTTTTCTGCAGCGTCGTCGACGTTGGCCGCGATCGCCGCCCGAATGTCGTCCCCGCTCGCCGACGGATTCTGATTCTTGATGGACTTGTAGGCCGCGTTGTAGTTCGAGACCCCCTTCGCGTATCCCTGCAGCTGGGCCTTGTTCGTCGGCGCTTCTCCGCCCGACGCGCCGAGCTTGAAGCCCTTCGTCATCGCCTCGGAAAGCTCGATCACCTTCGCGTGCGTCTCGGCGATCTCGTCGCCTTCCTCGATGGTGAGGATCGCGGCCCCGATGGTGCCGACTCCCGCAAGGAGAATGCCTCCGACGATCAGCGCGTCCGCGCCCACCAAGGCCGCGGCGCCTTCTGCCACTTCCTCGCCCGCTGCCTCTCCTGCGGTGTCCTCGGCGACATCCTTGCCGACTTCGCCGATGATCGCCTTCCAGTTCGGCTCGAATTCGATCTCGATCACGGGGTGCAACTGCACGTCCGTCAGCTTGATGCTCGACCCGAGATTCGCCTCGAACGGGAACCAGGGAAAGTCCGCGCCGATGGTGATCCCCGGCCCTTCGCTGTGCCAGTTCGACTTCAGCTTGATCAAAGTCAGTTCCACCGAGAGTTCGACGCCGCAGGCGAACTTCCCCGACCCTTCGACGCCCACCTCAAACCCCTCCTTGGAGAGCTTCGAGGCGCCCTCGAGTTTGAGTTCGGTGAACGCGGTATCGATCCCGAGGATGTTCCAGCCCTGCTTGTTCATCCAGCTGTGCGCGACGGCGAGCTTGAGCGCCTTGTCGTCGAGGCCCAACGGCGTGATCTCGGTCTCGCCGGATTCGCCGCCGCCCTCGCCACCTTCTCCTTCCGCCTCCTCGCTGCCTCCAGCCTCGATCGTCCCGGTCGCTTCGCACGCGATGCTGAACTTGATGGTGAGGTACTTGGCGTCGATCGACTTGGTGAACTCGCAGATCTTCCCGCCCAGCGGGACGCTCATCTTCGCGCCGACGGTCGCGTGCGCGGAGACGGCCTCGCCACCTTCATGCACGCCGACATGCAGCGTCTGGCTCGTCTCTCCGCCGCTGTTGCGGACCTTCAATTCGTAGGTCGTGTCCTCGGACGGCGTGACCGTGCAGCTCGTCGTGCCCTTGTCGAAGGACGCGCCAGCCTCCTCGAGCTCGAGCTCCTCGACGTCGCCGTTGATCGTCCACTGCAACGTCACCACCGTCCCCTTGGCCACCTGAATCGTCGAGTCGGCCGGCACGGTGTCGGCCTGCGCGTAGAAGGTCTTGATCACGGGCGGCGAAACGCTCGAACTCGACGCGCCGCTGCTCGAGGAGTCGCTGCTCGAACTCGCCTCGCCGCTGCTCGAGGAGTCGCTGCTCGAACTCGACGCGCCGCTGCTCGAGGAGTCGCTGCTCGAACTCGCCGCGCCGCTGCTCGAGGAGTCGCTGCTCGAACTCGACGCGCCGCTGCTTGAGGAGTCGCTGCTCGAACTCGACGCGCCGCTGCTCGAGGAGTCGCTGCTCGAACTCGCCTCGCCGCTGCTTGAGGAGTCGCTGCTCGAACTCGCCTCGCCGCTGCTTGAGGAGTCGCTGCTCGAACTCGACGCGCTACTGCTCGAGGAGTCGCTGCTCGAACTCGATGTGCCGCTGCTCGAGGAGTCGCTGCTCGAACTCGCCTCGCCGCTGCTCGAGGAGTCGCTGCTCGAACTCGATGCGCCGCCGCTCGAGGAGTCGCTGCTCGAACTCGACGCGCCGCCGCTCGTGGAGTCGCTGCTCGAGGAGTCGCTGCTCGAACTCGACGCGCCGCTGCCTGAGG
>CAIWCD010000031.1 GCA_903911145.1 uncultured delta proteobacterium
AGCAATGGCGCGACGGGAGTCACGGGCGCGACGGGAGTCACGGGCGCGACGGGCAGCAATGGCGCGACAGGAGTCACGGGCGCGACGGGAGTCACGGGCGCGACGGGAGTCACGGGCGCGACGGGAAGCAATGGCGCGACGGGAGTCACGGGCGCGACGGGAGTCACGGGCGCGACGGGAGCCACCGGCGTCTCGATTCCGGTGATCCAGAGCATCTACACGGTCGGCGCGCCCTCTGCGCCGGGGGCCCAGATCGTCGCGACCGTCGATGCGCAGAGCCCGTCCGGTCTCACGCTCAGCTACGCGTGGTCGGTCAGCGGGGCGGGATGGGCGATTGCCTCGGGTGGAGGCACGAGCTCCGTGACCGTCACAGCGCCGGCCAACTACAGCGCGTCCGGCCTGGCCACTGTGGTGGTGACCGACTCAGCCAATAAGACCGCAACTGGTGCAATCGCGCTCGCCACAGTGGGAGATTCTGCGCCGATCATCGAAAGCATCTCGATCTTCCCGCAGCCGGTGATGACGGCGGCGAACTTCATGGCCAGTGCATATGATCCGAATGGCGATACCCTGACCTATTCCTGGACCGTCGATGGAATCGCCGGGCCGACGGGCGCCAATACCTACTGGACCTCGCCTGGTATTCCCGGCGTCTATGCGGTCGGGCTGTCGGTCAGCGACGGAACCATCGCGGTGACCGGCAATGCCGAGATGAGCGTATCAAGCGCGAGCCCCTGGCCTCGATTCAAGCGGGATATGCAGGGAACGGGTATGAGCCCAATCAATACCAGCGCGTCGACGGGCACGCTGAAGTGGCGATATGCGACAGGAGGCGCCGTGCAAGGGTCGCCAGTGATCGGCGCTGACGGGACAATCTACGCGGGCTCGAGCGATTCCTACGTCTATGCGATCAATCCCGACGGGACGCTGAAGTGGAGATATCAGACGGGAGGGTCGGTGCGGGCCGGGACGGCGCTTGCGGCCGATGGCACCATCTATGTCGGTGCTGATGATAACAAGGCCTATGCATTGAATCCCGACGGCACGCTCAAGTGGAGCTTCACTACCGGCGGGCAGGTCTATTCCCCGATCATCCTCGGACCTGATGGAACGGCATTCGTCGAGTCCACGGACGCGCAGCTCTATGCCTTGAATCCGGCCAACGGACAGGCGAAGTCGCACATCAATTTCGTCGAGGGTGGGAGCGGATTTGCATTCCGTCCGGACGGCACGATGATCGGCGGCGCCGGCTCTACAGTCGAATCACTGAGCCCGGCGGGATCGGTCAATTGGACCTATGTCGCCCAGGGCCAGGTCGACTCTTCTCCTGCGCTGGGCGCGGACGGGACGATCTTCGTCGGTGCCGGAGATGGAACGCTCCTGGCCTTGAATCCGAATGGCACGGTGAAATGGAGCTATCTCACCGGAGTTGGAATCTATAGCTCGCCGGTGCTCGGCGCCGACGGAACAGTCTATATCGGCTCATTCGATCACTATCTCTATGCATTCAATCCAGGAAGCGGCGTGGTGAAGTGGCGATACCAGACAGGTGGCGTGATCATCTCAACGCCAGCTGTGGCCGCCGATGGATCGATCTATTTCGGCTCTTATGACAATAAACTCTACGCAATCAACCCGAACGGGACGCTCAAGTGGAGCTATACGACGGGCGCGCAGATCGCATCGGCGGTCGCAATCGGCGCCGACGGAACAATCTATTTCGGGGATAATGACAACTATATCTACGCGCTGAAGTAATGCGCTGGCGGCGGCGCGTCGATTACGGCAGCCGCCACCACGCCCGCGGCTCGTCGATCTTCGCCGGCTCGAACGGCGCGCCGAGCTGCGGCGTGAGGAGCCGAGCCTTCGTCAGTTGCGCGAGCTTGTAGAGCGTCTCGGCCGGCTCGTTCCACGCATGCAGCGCGAGATTGAACGTGCCCCAGTGCACCGGCATCAGCGCGCCGCTGCCGAGCATCGCGTGGGCGCGCAGCGCGTTCTCGGGGCCGAGATGAATGTCGCCCCACTTCGGATGCCACGCACCGATCTCGAACATCGCCAGATCGAACGGCCCGAGCCGCGCTCCGATCTCGCGAAACTCCTCGGTGAGGCCCGTGTCGCCGCTGAAAAAAACGCGATGGCGATCGCTGCGGATCGCCCACGACGACCAGAGCGTCTGGTTGCGATCGTGCGGCCCGCGTCCCGAGAAGTGCTGCGACGGCGCGGCCGTAAAACTCAGCGTCCCTCCCGGCACGACATGCTCCTGCCACCAGTCGAGCTCGGTGATTCGATTCGCCGGAACGCCCCACGCCTCGAGATGCGCGCCGACGCCCAGGCTGGTCACGAACGGCACATCGCGAGCGCACAACTCGATGATCGTCTCGCGGCAGAGATGGTCGTAATGGTCGTGCGAGATGAGCACGGCGTCGAGATGGGGCAACTCTGCGAGGCGGGCTGGGACTGGATGAAATCGCTTCGGCCCCGCGAACCCCAGCGGCGATGCGCGCGCGCCGAAGACCGGATCGGTGAGGACGCGCATGCCATCCATCTCGAGCAGCACCGTGCTGTGGCCGAGCCACGTCGCGCGCAGACCCGTGTCGATCGGGCGCGCCCAGTCAGGCCGCGGATCGAAGAGCGGCAGCGCAGATTTCGGGATGCGCTCCTCGCTCCCGAAGAAGTACTCGCCGAGCAGCGGGAGGGGATTTCCTTTCAGGCCGGGCGCGACGTTCGCGGTGTTGTGGAAGCGGCCATCGCGAAAACGAGAAGACGCGGAAACCCGCTCCTGGCGCAGGCCGGAGAGCTTTCCGCCGAGCTGTGAGGCGATCCGATTCGTCTTGCTCATGCGTGCCTCGAACGGTGCGAGAGAGATGGTTGGGACTCAAATGATTGCTATGCAAACGATCGGCGGGGGAGTGAACGCGCAGCGCGGGGGCGCGTTTGAAGACAGGCGCTAGTCTCCCATCCTCACGCCCTTCATCATGGAGATGATGAAGAAGCCCATGAGACACCAGCCCGCGTAGAACGAGAGCAAGAGACCCAAGACACCCGTAGCGCGAGGCGCATCCTTGCCTGCGGCGATCACGCGGATGCTGCAGACGATCCCAGACAGCTCGAGGCCGACCAGAACGATCCCGAGCAGAACGTCCGGGACTTGTTTCAATGGCCCCCCGGTCAGCATGTAGAGGATCACGACGGCAAGCGGGCAGGCGATTGCGAGAGTCACCCGCCGGTTCAAGCGCTGAAGTTCCGTCGGAGGCGTGGTCATCGCGTCCGGTCCGCGCCAGGAGCGGTCGAGCGGGCGATCGCGCGTTGAAGGCGAGATGCCGTTCTGATCACGAAAGCTCCGTTCACGCGCGTCTCCTTCGTTGCTTGCCAGCGGCCTTCAACGTCCGACGCTCAGCGCAGCGCTTCGCGCTCCGTTGAGGCTGTTCCCGAACTCTCGCGGCCACGCGCTTTCAGACCAGCTCGTACGCCCGCGCCAGCGCCTCGGCGATCTTCGCCGGATCCCCGCCGCCCGCCTGCGCCAGCTCGGGCTTGCCGCCGCCCTTGCCGCCGAGGATCTTCGAGAGCTCCTTCACCAGATCGCCCGCGCGATACTTCTTCGTGAGATCCGCCGTCACGCCGACGAGCAGGCTCGCCTTGCCGCCGTTCTCTCCCGCGAGCACGACGATGCCGCTCTGCAGCTGATCGCGCAGCTTGTCGGCGAGCTGGCGCATCGAATCGTTGTCGCCGTCGTGCCTCGCCGCGATGATCTTCACGCCGTTCACCTCGCGCGCGGTGCTCGCGAGATTCGCGCTCTGCGCCGCCGCGTTCTTCTTCTGCAGCGCATCGAGTTCGCGCTCGACGTCCTTCAAGCGCGCGGCGAGCTGCTCTGTCTTCGTCGCGACATCGCGAGGCGACCCGCGCAGCGTCGCTGCAGCCTTCGCGAGCTGGCGCTCCTCCTCGTGAATCAGCGCGACGGCATCGGGCCCCGTCACGGCCGTGATGCGCCGCACGCCGGCCGCGATCGCGCCCTCGCTGACGATCTTGAAGAGCCCGATGTCTCCCGCGCGCGCCACGTGCGTGCCGCCGCAGAGCTCCATCGACGGCCCGATGCGCAGGACGCGCACGGCACCGAGCTGCGCGTACTTGTCGCCGAAGAAGGCCATCGCGCCCGACTTCACCGCGGCGTCGGCGTCCATCACCTTCGTCTCGGCGTCATAGTTATCAATGACAAGTGAATTCACGCGCGCTTCGATCTGCTCGCGCTGCTCCTCGGAGAGCCCCTGGTAGGCCGTGTAATCGAAGCGCAGGTAATCGGGCGCGACGATCGAGCCGGCCTGCTTGACGCCCTCGCCGAGCAGCTCGCGCAGCGCGCGGTGAAGCAGGTGCGTCGCCGAGTGATGACGGCGCAGTCCGCGGCGGCGCGGCGCATCGACGTGGGCCTGCAGCTCATCTCCGACGAGGATCGCGCCGCTCTCGAGCTTCACCTTGTGCACGATG
The DNA here is from genome assembly GCA_903911145.1 of uncultured delta proteobacterium. GTDB lineage: Bacteria > Myxococcota > Myxococcia > Myxococcales > 40CM-4-68-19 > CAIWCD01. The sequence goes on from CAIWCD010000031.1 coordinate 4,480, forward strand.
AGCGTGGGCACGGGCTTCTGCGTGTCGACGACCAGCGCGCGGCTCCCGGCGTTCGAGAGAGCACCGATGTCGCCGAGCTGTCCGCCGCTCTCGCCGTAGAAGGGCGTGCGATTGAGGACGAGCTCGCCCTCCTGTCCGGCACGCAGCTCGTTCACGCGCGCGCCGCTCTGCAGAATCGCGAGCACCTTGGCAGTCACGACCGGCGCGCCTTCCACCTCGACGCGCTCGTAGCCGAGGAACTCGACGGCCGGCAGCTCGCCCGCCAAGCTCTTGTAGAGATCGCCGATCGCCGCCTCGCCCGAACCCGTGAACGTCGAGCGCGCGCGCTGCTCATCCATCAGCTTCTCGAAGCCAGCGGTGTCGACGGAAGCGCCGCGCTCGGCCGCGATCAGCTGCGTGAGATCGAGCGGAAAGCCGTACGTGTCGTGGAGAAGAAACGCGATATCGCCCGCCACCAGCTTGGTCGCGGCGCTCTTCACGATCGCGTCGCCGAGGATCGTCATGCCGCGATCGAGCGTGCGCAGGAACAGCTCCGTCTCATGCGTCACGGTCTCGAGAATGCGAACGCGAGAGTCGCGCAGCTCAGGATAGGCCTCGCTCATCGTCTCGATCACGACCGCGCAGATCTGCGCGTAGAGCGTGTTGTCCTTGGGCGCGAGCCGCTGCGCATGGCGAATCGCGCGGCGCAGGATGCGGCGCAGCACATATCCGCGGCCTTCATTCGAGGGCAGCACGCCGTCGGCAATCAGGAAGCAGGCCGCGCGCGAGTGGTCGGCGATCACGCGCATCGAGGCCGATGGCCCCTGCGCGTTGACCGCTTCGCTCGCCTTGTATTCGACGCCCGAGATGCTCGCGGCCTTCTGGATCAAGGGCTGGAGCAGATCGGTGTCGTAGTTCGAGGGCACGTCCTGCACTGCCGCGGCGACGCGCTCGAGGCCCGCGCCCGTGTCGATCGACGGCTTGGGCAGCGGGATGAGCGGCCCGTCCGCCACTTTGCGCTCGAACTGCATGAAGACGAGATTCCAGATCTCCATCCACGCGTCCGAGCCGTCTTGGCTCTCGTCGCCGCCGTAGAAGCGCTTGGCGTGCGCGTCGATCTGATCGCGCGTGAAGTCGCCCTTGAGACGGAACAGGTGCAGCTCGCTGCACGGACCGCAGGGACCCGTCGGGCCCATCGCCCAGAAGTTGTCCTTCTTGCCGAGCCGGAAGATCCGCTCTTTGCGCACGCCCGCGGCGAGCCAGAGCTCCTCGGCCTCGGTGTCCGCCGCGAGACCGTCCTCTGCGTCGCCGCCGAACACCGTCACGCAGAGCCGGTCTGCAGGGAGCGCGAGCGTCTTGGTGAGGAAGTCCCAGGCGAACGCGATCGCGTCCTTCTTGAAGTAGTCGCCGAACGAGAAGTTGCCGAGCATCTCGAAGAACGTGTGGTGGCGCGCGGTGAAGCCGACGTTCTCGAGGTCGTTGTGCTTGCCGCCTGCTCGCACGCACTTCTGCGACGTCGTCGCGCGCGTGTAGTCGCGTGTTTCGCGGCCCGTGAAGACGTCCTTGAACTGGTTCATCCCCGCGTTCGTAAACAGCAGCGTCGGGTCGTTCTGCGGGATGAGCGACGAGGATGAGATCTGCTTGTGTCCGCGCTCCTCGAAGAAGCGCAGGAAGGCTGTGCGGATCTGTGCGGCGGTCTTCGGATTTGAATTGGGCGTCTGGGTCGACATAGGGGCGGGGAAGATAGGGAGATCCCCGCCTCTTGTCCACGAGCGAGCGAGAGCGTGGCTACTCGACGCGCACGTCCTGGAATGCGCCGGCGCCGTCGAACTTGAAGTCGAGCCTGCCCACAGTCGTCCAGCCCTCCTTCTCGAACGGCTCGCTGAACGCCGGGAGCGCCGCGCGCGCGGCCTCGATCATCTCGCTCTTCATCGTGCGCCCCTTCGCCAGGCGGACCACCGCGAGCGCCTGCGAGAGAGCCTGCTCATGCTCTGTGAGGACCTGGTCGCGATCCATCTTCGCGTCCGCTTGATCGATTGCGCGGTAGAGCCAGAAACCGTTCGTGGCGACGAGAGCCAGCGCGAGTGCGGAAATCAGCCATTTCATGAACAGCTCCTCACGAGGCGAATGAGTCGGCGACCGTGTTGATTAGAACGCAAACGACGTCGCGACGCCGAAGTTATAGGTATTCGCCGCCTCGATCTTCTGGTCGTTGGGGTTGAGCACCCACGTGCGCTGGAAATCGACGCGCAGGTAGAGCGGCCCATAGACGTTATAGGCGATTGCGCCGCCTAGGAGTGAGCGCGAGTCGAGCGTGAATACATCGCTGAGGCCAATGAAGTTCTTGCGCAGGTAATATCCCTGCACCTTGATGAACGTGAGCTTCGGGATGGTTGCATAGAGGCCCAGCGAGCCGCCCGCGTCGCTCTGGTAATCCTGCAGCGTGCCGCCGACCTGCACCCAGCCAGAGAAGTTGAAGCCGAGTTCGCCGTAATAGCCTTGAGTGCCCGTGGTCGGGTTGTTCTTCATGTCGCGCGCGGCCTGCGCCTTCGGCTCGTAGAAGACCCCCGTGGGCCCGAGCTGCGCATATTGATATCTGCCGAGATCGTACTGCTGGTCGAAGTATTCGGGGATATATCCCGGCTGCATCACGCGATACTCAAGCTTCGCATCGAGGCGGATATCAAGAATGGGAATCGGCAGGAGGATCTGCGTCATCACGCCGAGGTGCGCGCCGTTGCCCGCGCCTGCGATGCGATTGAGATCGAGATACGGAATCAGATGAATCCAGGTATTCGAGACCAGCTCATATTCGGTATCGAATCCGAAGACACCCGCGACCTGCTCCCACGCCGGGACGGGGTTGCCATTGGAATCCTGCGCCAGCTGCAAGCCATTCGGGCCGCTCGCCGTCAAGAGTGCGCGCGGTGCGTGGATATCCATGGCAAATGAAGTTCCAACGGCCCAGCCGCGCAGAAACGGAGTATCGCCGAATGGCCGGACATATCCGCGAAGCGCGATGAGATTGGGGCCGGTCAACTCGTCTGTCAGCGTCTCCACGCCGAACCACTTGCCGTTGTAATCAACCGCGAGACCGGCCTTGGGGTTATTCAGGCTTAATGAGTTGTTATAGTGGCTGACGATCGTTCCGTGGCCGATCGACGAGTCCCACTCCTGGCCGAAGAGCGCATAGAAGCCGTCGCCGCGCTTATGTCCATATTGGACATATCGAATGAAGCGGGCGTAGTCGGCGAGCTGGTTCCAGTCGTTGCGGCGCAGCACGCCCCAATAGGCCTTGTCGCTGCGCGAGCAGGGCGGCGTGTTGCAGCCGGAGCTCTCGTTGTTCCAGACGAGGATGTCGATCGGGAGCGCGAGGCCGAGCGCGACGGGACCGAGCGAGAAGCTGGTGTTCACGGTCGCCTGCGCCCACCAGTCGCCGCTGCCGAGTTGGCCGAAGCCGAGGCCTCCATACATTCCCGCGCCGTTGCCGAAGAGGCTGCTCGGGCTGGGGATGCCGAAACCTCCGGTGACTTGAGGAGGCGGCGGTGGTGGCCCAGAGGCGGCATCCTGCGCGCGCGCGGCGGTCGCGAGGGAGAAGGTGAGAGCCAGCGTGACTGCGGCGGTGCAATGGCGCGGCGAGAAGGCGAGGCGGGCCATATCGTCTCCAGAGACAACGACGTTGCGCGCAAGCAGGCCTGCATGGCCCCCAAGGTTAATGTACACAACGCAGCCAGATTTGCGCGAGGGGGGAGAGTCGCGAGAAGGTTTCGAGCTCGCCCGCTTACGCACGACCCGAAAGAGAGGCCCATGTCTACAGATCGATTGCCGAGAGAGCTGAGTTCATCGATCGCCGCGAGCCTGCTGGCGTGTCTGGCGCTGGTCGCCTGCAAGAGCAGCGAGCATTTGATCGGCGCCGAGGGTGATTTCACGCTCACGGCGTCACCCGTGGGCGTCAGCACCGCACACGATCAATCGGCGACGGCGACCATTTCAGTACTCGGCGAGAACTCGTTTGTCGGCAGCGTCGCCCTCTCGGTGACCGGCCTGCCTGTCGGGGCGAGTGCGCAACTGGTGAAGGATACGGTCGCGGCCGGCGGCTCGACGCAGCTCCTGCTCTCCTCGGGGATCGCGAGCGCCGGGACCCATGCCGTGGAGATATCGGGAATCAACGGCGCATTGACGCGCACTGCGTCGCTGAACTGGACGATTACCAATACCTGCGCCGCCGATATCGACTGCGGCCTGGGTTCTCTCTGCGTCAATCACGCCTGCGCTCCCGGCTGCAGCGAAACGCACGGCTGTGCGGGGCGGCTTGCCTGCTGTAGCGGCGCCTGCATTGATACCGAATCCAATCTCGCCAACTGCGGCGCCTGCAACTCAGCCTGCTCGTCGACAAATATCGCGACGCCTGTCTGCTCGGGCGGAAAGTGCGCGGGCGCCTGCAATCCCGGGACGGCCGATTGCAACGGGGATAAGCGCAGCGACGGATGTGAAACCAATACCACCGTCGAGGGAAACTGCGGCGGCTGCGGAGTCAGTTGCGTCACCAATGAGTGCGCGATTGGCCTCTGCAAGGTAACGAGCGGGCAGGGGGCCTGCGTCTCGGTCGATCGCAGCGGCTGCGCGACTCCCTCGTGCGCGCTGCCCGATGCCGGATGCGGCTGGAAGGACAGCGACGGCGACGGGCTCTCCGACGCATGGGAGAGGAACGGATATATCGATATGAACTGTAATGGCGTGAACGACGAGGGAGATATCCAGCTCCCCGGCGCCGATCCATCGGTCCGGGATATCTACGTTCGCTATGACTATATGGCCACCGCGACGCATACGCATCAGCCGCCCGCAGCAGCGCTTGAGCAGGTGGCGCAGGCCTTTGCGGCGCACCAGATCAATCTGCATTGGCTGGCTCCGGCGGGACCCCTGCCCGGTCCGGACGGGGGCGTCTCTGAATATGACGTCGTGACGCTCGATGACGCGGCGACCGCTGCCTGCGCGGGCCAGAGCTTCATCACCATGTCGACGCTGCGCCACGAGTCGCTCTGCAATCCCGATGCAGGCGGCTATCCCTGCGCGGCCGGAGATCACCAGCCGGCGATTCACTATCTCGTCTTCGGCCACGACTCGACGACACCCAACAGCGGAGTTCATGCGGCCTCCTGCCCGGTCGATTCACTCTGCGGCGGGCGTCCCTCGGCCGGGTCCACCGGTAACGCGGATGTCGGCGGCGATGACGTGATTATCTCGTTCGGCGCATTTGTCGACAGCTCCACGCCAATCGGCATCGAGCTCTGGGCCGCCACCATCATGCACGAGCTCGGACATAACCTGACGCTCGTGCACGGCAGCCTCGCCGATCCGGGAAATGCCAACCAGACGTGTCTGGTCAATAAGCCGAACTATGTGAGCGTGATGAACTATGCCTATCAACTCGGGCCGATCATCCCGGCGGCAACGGCGGGCGACACCAGTGTCATCGACTGCAACACCGACGCGGATTGCGGGCCGCCGCTCCTCTCGAGCGGACGCTGCGCGGTCGCGAATGCCTGCCACTGCACTGACGATCTGGTGCCGTATGGCGGCAACGTCTGCTATCGGGTTGATTACTCGGATACCCGATATATCCCGCTCAATGAGGCCTCGCTCAATGAGGAGATCGGCGTCGGCGGGCCCATCGGCGAGCGGGATATCATCCTCTTCTTCGATAGCACGGGAAACGAGTATCTCGGGCCCAGCAATGGCGCGCCGATCGATTGGAACATCAGCGTCGCGATTGAAGACGCGGGCGTCAGCGCTGATATCGACCACAACGGGACGATGAGCGACCTGCTCAATACCTCGACCGACTGGGACAAGCTCGACTTCGCGTTCCAATGCCTGCCGGGTTATGGCGCGGGGACCGCGGGCGGCGCGAGCCTGAGCGAGCCAGCCGAGCGCCACGCGGGGCTGCGCCGGGAGCAATGGAGAGCCCTTCGCGAGGCAGACCTCGCGCATTCCGTTTCGGTGCATTGAGCAGATGGGCGAACACAGTCCCACGGCTCGCCGCTCGAATTGGCTGCTCGAGGCGATGCAGACGACGCTGCGTGAAGCTGCGTTCTATGGGCGCACGGCTCTCGCCGTCACGATTGGTCCGCGCCGATTCGCGCTGGCGTGGAAGCGCGATCGCTCGACCTTTATGAACCCTCTGGGATTCCTCGCGGCCACGCTGGGCGCGGTCGGGACGCTCGACGGCCTCGCCCAATTCTTCGTCGTACATGCGCCGTCAGATGCGAGCACGTCGGCATCGCCCAGCATGCTCGCGAGCCTCGCCGAATGGGGAGCTCCGTTCGTCTACTACCTGTTGCTCGGGTTGCTCGCGCAGCTTCTGCTCTGGCTCTTTCGCGCAGGCGGTGAGCTCCTCGACGGCGTCGCCATGTCCGTCTACGCGGGTGGCGGCCCCGCGACACTGCTTGCGTTGATCGCGAAGGGCGCCGTCGCTGTCTACGTCGCGCACGGCCATCCGGGCGGACTTCAGGTCACGTTGACAACGGATCTTTCGGGCGTGGTGGCGCTCGGCATCGGTTCGCCGTTCTTTCTCTACTGCTGGGCACTCGGCTCGGGGCTTCGCGCGATGAGTGTGAAGCCGGTCGCGCGTTGGAAGATCGCCGTGGTGATGCTTGCCAGCGTCGTCGCCGCGGGGTTCGCCTTCGGCTACGTCGATCCGCCGGGCGAGTATGGAATCCACCCGGTCTTCACTTATACGGGCGGCGCGCACGGCCACCGCAATCTCAATTTCTCGATCAAGAGTTAGAAGCGACTCGCGCGTTGCGATTGGCTCGTTCAGCTCGGCCGCGTGCGATCCGTCGCGCGCTCCCACGGTGTCAGCACCAGCCGCGCGGCGAGCGCCTCGAGCCACGACGAGAGCTCGCGCATCGCGTCGGCGAGTTCGTTGAGATCGACGCTGCCCTGACCCAGCCGGCCCTGCCAGAGGCGCACCTGCACGAGCGCGCTCTCACCGAGCAGCCGCGAATCTTCGGGAAGCTGTCCCTGCATGCGCGTGAGCGCCGCGTCCATCTCGGCAAGGCGCGCAAGGCACATCCGCTCTGCTTCACTCTGCGCCACGCGGCCGCTGCCTTCCCGCGCACAGGCCGCTGCGCCAGGTCCACTCAGAGTGTCGCTGCGTCGCCAGCCGCTTCCGCCGCGCGATCGATCTTCAGCTTCTTCATCCGCCGCTTGATGATCTCGCGCTTGAGCGCCGAGATGTGGTCGACGAAGAGCTTTCCCTGAAGATGATCCATCTCGTGCTGCACGCAGACGGCGAAGAGGTTGTTGCTCGCCTCGCGCGTGACCCGCTCTCCGTCGCGTGTGGTGTACTCGACGACGATGTGCCCGAAGCGCGTGACGTCTTCGTACTCGTCGGGAACCGAGAGGCAGCCCTCGGTATAGGTGAACTCGCCCTCGGCAACTTTCAGCACGGGGTTGATCATCCAGAAGAGGCCCGCGCCCCGCGACTTCGCTTCGACGACCTCACCCTCCTCGTCGCTCGAGGAGCGCTGCTCGACGTCCATCGAGATGACGTGCAGCGGGACGCCGATCTGCGGCGCCGCGAGCCCCACGCCGTTGGCCGCGTACATCGTCTCGGCCATGTCGTCGCAGAGCTGCCGGATGGCCGCGTCGACCTTCGGGACGGGCTTGGCCTTCACTTTGAGCCGCGGGTCCGGCCAGATGAGAATTTCGCGCAGAGCCATCTCGTGAATCCTTGTGCAGAGTTGCAGTCACTATATGTCGGCAGCGCACCTGACGCACTTGAGCCGCGCTGGTGAGAGATGCGCGAGTCGCAATTGCGCTTCGCCAAACCGCTTCTACATGAGCGCGATCGGATCCACGTCGGCGCTCACTTCGACTCCCTCGACGTCGTGGCGCGCGAGCAAGAGGCGCGCGGCTTCGCGGATCGGACCGTGACCCGGAGCGCGAAGGAGAAGCTGGTAGCGATGCTTGCCGCGCAGACGCGCAAGAGGCGCCGGCGATGGGCCGAGCACGTCGAAGCGCGAGCCGCTCTGGCTCATCGCGCGCGCACGATCACCCAATCGCTCGGCCGCGCCGCGCACACGCTGCTCGACATTTCCCTGCACGAGGAGCGCGCAGAGTCTCGCGAACGGAGGCAGGGAGAGCGCACGCCGCCGCTCGAGTTCCTCGTCTGCAAAGCCCATCCAGTCGTGGCGCGCCGCCGCTTGCAGCGCCGGATCGTCCGGCTTCACCGCCTGCAAAATCACGCGTCCCGGCAGCTCTCCGCGACCGGCGCGACCGGCCACCTGCGCGAGCAACTGCACGCACCGCTCTGCCGCGCGGAAGTCGGGAATGCCCATCGGGCCATCCGCGTCGAGCACGCCCACGAGCGTCACGCCCGGAAAGTCGTGCCCCTTGGCGACCATCTGCGTGCCGACGAGAACATCGAGTTCGCGGCGCGCATAGCGGGCGAGCAGCGCGGCCGCGGCTCCCGCACTTCCCGCGGCGTCGCGATCGAGCCGGGCCACGCGGGCTGCGGGCGCGAGCGTCTGCAGCTCTTCCTCGAGCCGCTCGGTTCCGCCGGAGAAGGGCAACAGTTCGACTCCTCCGCACGCGGCGCAGCTCTCCCGCTCACCCTCGGTGTGACCGCAGAAGTGACAGATGAGCCGCGTCCCGCCTGCGTGGTGGAGCACGAGCGCGATGGTGCAGTTGGGGCAGCTCACCGTCGAGCCACACGCGGTGCAGAGCAGCGTGCGTGCGTGCCCGCGGCGGTTCAGATAGAGGATCGCCTGCTCTCCGCGCGCGAGCGTTTCGAGGAGTGCAGCGCGCAGCTCAGGCCCGATCAGCTGCGGCCCCTCCTTGCGCAGCGCCGATTGCTTGCGATCGACAATGGTTGCCAAAGGCAACGATCTCCCGTCGACCCGCTCGGGCAACGTCAAGAGCGGCAACTTTCCTTCGCGCACGCGGCGCAGACTCTCCAGGGATGGCGTCGCCGAGCCGAGCACGATCACCGCAGACCCTTGCTGGGCGCGGACGAGCGCGAGATCGCGGGCGTGATAGCGCAGCCGCTCCTCCTGCTTGTAGGAGGGCTCGTGCTCCTCATCGACGACGAGGATGCGCAGGTTCTTGACCGGCGCGAAGACGGCCGAGCGCGCGCCGACCACGATGCCCGCTCCGCCCGACTGGACGCGCAGCCACTCTGCGAGGCGCTCGCGATCGGTCAGGCCCGAGTGGAGCACCGCGACGTCATCGCCGAAGCGGGCGCGGAAGCGACCGGCGAGCTGCGGCGTCAGCGCGATCTCGGGAACCAGCACGAGCGCTCCCCCGCCAGCAGCGCGGGCGCGCGCGATCGCCTCGAGATAGACGTGGGTCTTGCCGCTGCCGGTGACGCCGTGGAGAAGGAAGGGCGAATAGCTCTTCGTCTCGAGCGCGGCGGCGAGAGTCGCGATGGCGGCCGCCTGGGGCGCGGTTGCCGCATGATCGCGCGCTCCCCACGGCGCATCGGGCAGCGCGTGCGCACCGGGCCGCTCACTGGAGAAGACGACGAGGCTGCGCTGCGCGAGCTTCTTGAGAGCCACGCGCGCCGCGGGAAAGGCCGCCGAGAGTTCGTCGATCGGAATCGGGATCGCGCGGGCGAGCAGATAGTCGAGCGCCTCTCGTTGCCGCGGCGCCCGCGCACACTCGTTGATGCGCTCGCCCGCGCCAGGAGCGGCCGCGACCATCTCCACGCGCGGCACTCCGACGCGCGCGCGGCTCTCCTCCTGCGTGAGCACAATCAGGTCACGCCGCGCCAGCGCCCGCAGTTGCGCAGTCGAGATCGGCTCGCCGCGCTCGACCTTGCGCAAGAGCAGCACCGTCCGCGCGCGCGACTCCTTCTGCCCTCGTGCGACGTCAGCGGATCGATCGTTTGAGTGCAAAGCATCTGCGCCCGACATCCCGACGAGCTCTGCCTGCGCTTCGGGTTGCTTCGCTTCGTCGCCGTCGAGAAAGATCCGCCCGCGCGCGCTAAGAGCGGCCGAGAGGCGTTCCTGCAGGTCGATCCCGGGCGGCAGTGCGGCCTTCACCGCCGGGCCGAGCGGATGGAGATAGTGCGCGGCGGCCCAGCGGCACAGCTCGAGCACATCGGGAGTCAGGAGCGGACCGTCGTCGAGGAGCCGCTCGATCGCGCGCAGCTTCTCATCGCGCATCGCCTCGCCAAGAGCCGCGCTCCACGCGGGCGCATTTCCCAGCACGACACCGGTGAGAGAGCGGCGACCAAACGGGACCTGCACGCGCCGTCCGGGGCCGCAACCACCGAACGCATCGCCAAGCTCGCGTGGGACGAGATACGTGAAGACGCCGCCGCCCGCGGGCACGCCCAGCGCGACCTCGACGCGCGAGACGCTACTCGTGGGAGTCGTCGGCTGCGGGGGCTTCATCGTCGTCCGCGTCCTTGAGGCCGTGGCTCTCCTGCGCCTCGAAGCGCGCACGCAGCGCAGGTCCGCGCCAGAGCTCAACCACGCGCGGCAGCCAATCGCCCGCCGCCGGATTTCCGTACTGGAGCAGGCGCAGATCGTCGATGGCTCCGTTTGAAAGCGCGAGCAGCCGAGCCGGCGCGGCGCTGTCCTTGTAGAGCCACAGCTGCGGCCGATCGAGCTGGCGGGCTGCGGCTCCGAGCACGATGGTGACGCGATCATAGAGGCGTGCAAGCGAAGTGGGCGCGAGTGTCGGCGCAACTCCGACGGAGACGGCGAACGCGCGCAGCGAACCCTCCGCCTGCGGCGGCGTCTGGTTGCGATAGGCGATCAGCGGACAGACGAGCCGGAGCAGATCGGCTGCGTCAGGCCCGAGTCCACCGTCGGTGATCTTTGCGGCGCTGGCGCCCGCCACCCGTGCGGCCGAGGCGCTCTTGCCGTCCGCCTCGAGAGTGCAGGTGAGCGGGAAGCGGAGCTTGAGCGTCGCGTTCTGCGCGCGCCCGCCGAGCTGCAGCGTGCCGGAGAGGGTGACCTCTCGAGAGCGCGCACCTTCGCTGACGCGCGCGGCCGCCCGGCGCAAGAGCGACGCCGCCGAGGGAATGTACGCGACTGCAGCTCCTGCGCAGAGCACCGCCAGCAGCGCGGCACCCACGCCCGCGCGCCGAATCGTTTGAGTGCCAATATTTGCTATGCCAATCATTTCACCACCTCGCGCAGATAGGCGAGCAGCCCTTCGCGAAGCTCGGGACGCTTGAGCGCGTAGGCGATGTTGGCCTGCAGATAGCCGAGCCGATCTCCCGCGTCGTGACGAACACCCGAGAAGCGCACGCCGACGAGCTGCCCTCGGGCGGCGAGCACCGCGAGCGCATCGGTGAGCTGGATCTCGCCGCCCGCGCCCGGCTTCGTCTGCGCGAGGATCTCGAAGATCTCCGGCGGCAGCACGTAGCGCCCGATCACTGCGAGGTTCGACGGCGCCGTCCCGCGCGGCGGCTTCTCGACCATCTTCTCGACGCTGATGTGTCCGCCTGCGCCGATCTTCCCTGCGTCGCCGCCGAGCAGCGGTCCCGCCGCGACACCGTAGAGATGCGACTGCTCCTCGGGCACGGGCAGGAGCGCCACGGCCGCCTTGCCCGTCGCGCGCGCCACGTTCACGAGTTGCGCGATCCCGGCCTCGTGGCCGTCGGCATCGATCAGATCGTCGCCGAGCATCACGCCAAACCAGTCGTTCCCGATCGCGTGGCGGGCCGCCAGCACTGCGTGCCCCAGGCCCAGCGGCTCCTTCTGCCGCACGCTCACCACCCGCACCTCGTCGCTGATTCTGCGCACGAGCTGGAAGAGCTCCTGCTTGCCTTTGCGGGAGAGCGTGTCCTCGAGCTCGTACGAGCGATCGAAGTGATCTTCAATCGCGCCCTTGCCGCGCCCGTTGATCACCACCACCTCGGTCGCGCCCGCAGAGAGCGCCTCCTCGACGATGAGCTGGATGGTCGGCGTATCGACGATCGGCAGCATCTCCTTCGGCACCGACTTGGTGGCGGGGAGAAAGCGCGTGCCCAGGCCAGCCGCGGGGATGACGACCTTGCGCAAGGGATGGTTCAAGACGTTCCGCCTCCGAGACGTTCTGCAGGGCCGCCTTCTTTAGCAGTCTTTGCGGCGAATATCTGGGTGGGCCAGAGCGTTCGCGATACTGTCGAGGTCTTCCTCATGCATCGCTGCGCGCTTCAACAGACAACGCTCGCCACCCGCCTTGCGCTGCTGCTCGCGCTCGCTGCCTCCTCTGCGTTCGCGGGCGGTGCGGGCGATCCGGGCGCGCCGTGGGTCACGCAGATCGGCATGGCACGCTCGGCGGGAATGGCCGACGCGATGACGGCCTTTGCGAGCAGCAACGACGCAATCCTCGACAACCCGGCCGGCGTCGGGCTCAACCGCAGCTATCACATCGAACTCGATGGAATGGACGACGTGAAGTACCCCGCCGAGGGGGTGATCGTCAGCGTCGCCGACTCCACCACGATGGGCATCGGCTCGGGACTCCTCTTCGAGCGCTGGGGCGCGGGCAAACCGGGCGGCCGCGGCGAAGGCTGGCTCGGAGGCCTCTCCTACGCGTACCAGCAGGGCGGTTTTCTCTTTGGCGGCACGACCCGCCTGCTTCATTTCGCCGGGCCGGGTGGCGCGGTCATCCACAATTGGAGCGAAGATTTCGGTGTGATGGGGCGTACCGGCGCCTGGTCCTTCGGCGCGGTGCTGCAGAACTTCAGCCTCGACCTGAGCAAGATTCCGCTCTTCCCTCTGACCAGCGCCCTCGGAATCGCGTACGGCACCGACGCGGATTGGCATGTATCGGTCGATTACAAGACCAATATGAACGATACGTCCAACCTCAAGCACCTGCTCGCATTCGGCGGCGAGTATCTTTTTGATAGAACCTTCGCTCTGCGCGCGGGGTATCGCTGGGATATCAGCAACCACCTCGGCTGGATCACCTGCGGCGCGAGCATCTACACGGAAAAGGTCGCCGTTCATTTCGCATATCGCCGCCGCGTCGAAGGAGCAATGGAGCAGGCGCTCGAGGCGGGGGTCACGGTCTTCCTCGAATAAGCGGGCCGGGAAATTGGCGAACCGGATAAATCCGGTCGATGTTCGGTAGATCTCCGGTATCTCCGGTAACCGCTTTTGAAATCCTGCTTGACTCCGACCCAAGCAACATCACAAGTGGGCGGCCAACATCTCGTAGCCCGACGCGAGGAACCGTTGCGAACCATGGACCACACGCGCGTACTGAAGCAATCGAGCACGGCGCTCGTTCTCCTTGCCGCGGCGGCGCTCTGCGCCTCGTCTGCGCATGCCGAGGGCGGCGATATCCAGCGCTATCAGCCGTCGGGAACTCCATATTCGGGATTCGCCGCGGCGGCTGGAGAGCTGCTCGCGCCGGGTGATTATGTCGTCGGTCTCTCGCTCGATTATGGGCACAATCCGCTGGTATTTCGTCTCAACGGCTCGCGCGACTCCTCGACGGTGCAGAACAACCTGACGCTCGATGCCTCGGTCGCAATCGGAATTCTCGAACGGCTCGAACTCGATCTCGGTGCGCCGTTCGTTCTTTATCAAAATGGAAATGATCCGCGATATCCCAACCTGCCCGCGCAGGCTGCTGGCGATCTCTGGATCCGGCCGCGCATCCAGCTGTTGAGCCAGGCGCGCAGCGGAATCGGGCTGAGCCTCTCTCCGACGATCGTGATCCCCGTTTCGCACCAGGTCGATTTCGTCAGCGAGTCCTCGGTGCGGCTGTTCCCCGAGGCGGGCGTCTCCTATCGCGGCGAGGATTGGTTCATCTCCGGCGACGCAATCTTCAAGTGGCGCGGCCCGCACAGCTCGCCCGCGACTGGCGCGGTGCTCGGCAATGAGCTCGGCGTCGACGCCGCGGTCGGCCGCATTCTCAACCGCGATTGGGAGCTGATTCTCGAGCTGCTCGGCGGCGTCGCGTTTGCCACCGAGGGTCAAGGCTTGCACGGCAATCCTCTCGAGGGATTGCTTGGCGCGCGCTATCGACTCGGCGACAACTGGACGTTCAATCTCGCGGCAGGCGGCGGCATCCTCGCGGCGCCCGGAACTCCCGACGTGCGCGTCATCGCCGGCGTGATGTTCGGCCACGGCCGTCCGCGGCCCCCCGAGACGTGCGTGCTGCACGATCCGTCGGGCGATCAGGTCGTGCTCAAGCGCGGCATCGACTCCGATCACGACGGAATCGACGACGCCTGCGATCTCTGCCCGTTCACGCCTGGAATCGGGCCGAATGGCTGCCCGGCGACGCCGATCTGCAACGCTCCGCCCGCCCGTCTGGTCGCGCCCGCAGCGCCGCCCGTCACTCCTCTCAAGCGCCACGTCATCATCAAGTCGATCGAGTTCGAGTTCGACCTCGACGTGATCCGCCCCGAGTCGCTCCCGATCGTCAAGGAGATGGTCGACGAGTTCAACAATATGCCGGCGCAGATGCACTGCCGCGTCGAAGGCCATACCGATAAGAAGGGTCGATACCAGTACAACATCGACCTCTCGAGCCGCCGCGCTGCAGCGGTCGTGCGCGAGATGATCCGCCTCGGCGTCGACGCCAAGCGGCTCGATTCGAAGGGATATGGATATATGCGGCCGATCGTGCCGAACGATACCGACGAGAATCGGCAGAAGAACCGCCGCGTCGAGTTCGTCTTCGAGATGCCGGATGACTCGGCAGCTCCGGCGACCAGCAAGTAACGGGTCGGAATCGTCGCTCAACGCATCGAGGGCCGCGCGCAGACAACTGCTCGCGGCCCTCTTGTTTTCGCGCTCAATTGAATCGAAGGAACTATCGACGCGCTTTCTTATAATGATTGATCAGCCCATTGGTCGACGCGTCGTGCGAGCTGATCGCCGCCTCGCCGGCCAGCTCCGGCTCGATCTTCTTCGCGAGCTGCTTGCCCAGCTCCACGCCCCACTGGTCGAAGCTGTAGATGTTCCAGATCGCGCCCTGTGTGAAGATCTTGTGCTCATAGAGCGCGATTAACTTCCCCAGCGTGCGCGCATCGAGCCGGTCGAAGAGAATGCTCGTCGAGGGGCGATTGCCGGGAAACGTCTTGTGCGGCACCAGCGCCTCGCGCTCTGCTTCCGGCATTCCCGCGGCAACCAGCTCCGCGCGCGCCTCGCCGGCCGTCTTGCCTTTCATCAACGCTTCCGTCTGCGCGAAATAGTTCGCCAGCAGCGCAGTGTGATGCCCAGGCAATGGATTGTGCGTGTGGACAGGCGCGAGAAAATCGCAGGGAACAAGTCGCGTACCCTGGTGGATCAGTTGATAGAACGCGTGCTGTCCATTGGTCCCCGGCTCGCCCCAGACGATAGGTCCGGTCGTGTAATCAACGATCGGTCGTCCATCGCGATCGACGCCCTTGCCATTCGATTCCATATCTCCCTGCTGGAAGTATGCAGGGAAGCGATGGAGATATTGGTCATAGGGAAGGATCGCGTGCGTCTGCGCGCCAAAGAAATTCGCATACCAGACGCCGAGCAGGGCGAGGATGACGGGAAGATTCTCCTCGAGTGGCGCGGTGCGGAAGTGCTCGTCAATCTCGTGCGCGCCGCCGAGAAATTCCTCGAAGCGCTCCATGCCGATCATCAAGGCGATCGATAGGCCGATCGCCGACCAGAGGGAGTATCGGCCGCCGACCCAATCCCAGAACGGGAACATATTGGCGGTATCGATTCCGAAGGCCGATACCTCCTTCGCTGCTGTCGATACCGCGACGAAATGCTTCGGCACCGCCGCTTCGCCGAGCGCCTCGACGAGCCAGGCACGCGCCGAGCGGGCATTGAGCAGCGTCTCCTGCGTCGTGAAGGTCTTGCTGCAGACGACGAAGAGCGTGGTCGCGGGCGCGCAGGTCTTGAGCGCCTCAGCGAGATGCGAGCCGTCGACGTTGCTGACGAACTGCGCGCGCAGGCCCTGGTGCCATTCGGGCTTCAAGGCCGCGCTCGCCATCGCGGGGCCGAGGTCGCTGCCGCCGATACCGATGTTGATTACGTCGGTGATTGCCGCTCCCGTGGCGCCGCGCCAACTGCCGCTGCGCACCGATTCGGTGAACTGGCGCATCTTCGCCAGCACCGCATTCACCTCGGGCATCACGTCCTGGCCGTCGACGAAGATCGGGCGGTTGCTCCGGTTGCGCAAAGCCGTATGCAGCACGGCCCGGCGCTCGGTGCCGTTGATCTTCTCTCCTGCGAACATCTGGTCGCGATAGCTCTCGAGCCCGGCCTGCCTCGCGAGCGCGAAGAGCAGCTTCATCGTCTCGCCGGTGACGCGATTCTTCGAGTAATCAACGAGGATATCGCCGAGCTGCAGCGAGAATGTCGCGAAACGATTCGGATCCTTCGCGAACATCTCGCGCAGATGGATCGGCGCAACCTCTTGATGGTGGCGGTCGAGCGCGCGCCAGGCGGGCGAGTCGGTCAATGCGGACATCGGAGATCTCCTTCTGAAGAATGGGGAACTCAACAGAGATGAGCTGATTAGTGCCGGATATGCGGCAACTCCCGCCCCTTGAGGTATCGCAGGCGGGAAAGCTGGATGCAGAGAAACGCGATCAGTGCGCCGAGAATCCAACCCGCGAGCACGTCGGTCGGCCAATGCTGTCCGAGATAGACGCGCGAGAGACCGACCGCGCCCGCCGTGATGACGAAGAGCGCGGTCAGCTGCGGGAGCGCCCAGGCGGCCACCACGGCGGCCGCGGCAACGTTCGCGGCGTGGCTCGAGGGGAGGCTCTGCCCTTTCTGGCAGCTTGTGAGCGTGCGGCTCGCAGACGGGGATTCATTGCAGGGGCGTAGGCGCGCAGCCCACGGCTTGATGACGCGTGCGGCGGTCAGGTCGGTCGCGCTGACGGCAAGAATCAGCAGGAGAGGGCCGGCCTTCTTGTGCGGAGAGCGCAGGTAGATCGCCAGTCCGACGACGATGAGGAGCAGCAGGAGCGCGAGCGGGCTGGAGAGCGCGGACATGACCGCATCGAGCGCGGGATGGCCCGGCTGGTTGACCAGCGCGAGCAGGTCGATGTCGAACGGTGGGGCGAGCATGAGCGCGCGAGCCTACCCTGCTAGAGTTTTGCGCGTGCGTTTGCTTGAGGGGGGCGCAGGCTCGCTGGAGGCGCTCTCGGATCGAGAGCTGGCCCGGCTCTGCGCCGACGCAGACGCGGCGGGCTGGCGCGAGCTGACGGCACGGCATGAACGGCGGGTGCTGCTGGTGCTGTTGCGCGCGGGCGTCGCCGAGGCAGAGCTGACCGATCTGCGGCAGGAGGTCTATGCGCGCCTGCTCGCGCAGAAGGGCGCGGCGCTGCGGACGTTGCGCGCGGAGAGGGAGGGCGCGCTGGGGGCGTTTCTCGCGCAGGTCGCGCTGCGGGTGGCGATCGATCACGGCCGCTCGCGCGGTTCGCGGGCGCGGCGTGAGGTGAGCGAGGAAGAGGCGCGCGACGTGGCATCGCCGAGCAGGCCCGTCGATGAGCTGGTGGCCGTCCAGCAAGGCCGGGAGCGATTTGCGCGCGCGCTGCTCGCAGCGGCATCGGGCCAGCACGCGGCTCGCGATCTGCTGGTGCTGCGCGCCCACTTCTCCGACGGACTCAATCCGGGCGAGATCGCACAGATGGGAACGGGCCTGACGACGAAGGGGATCGAGACGCTGCTGCGGCGAGCACGAATGTCGATCGAAGCCGCGCTGGGCGCGGGTGCGAGCCGTGAGGTGAAGGAGAAATGAGTGCCCGTCCGTCATCGCTTCTGGAGGGTCGATGAGCCGCACACCATGCAGCGCGCCGCAGGAGTTGCTCGCCTTTGTCGCGGGCGGGCTCACGGCCGACGCGCGTGCGCAGCTCGAATCGCACGCGGCCGAATGCGCGGATTGCCGCACCACGCTCGCCGCGCTCGGGATGCTCGCCGAACCGGAACGCGCCGAGGAGAGCGCAGCGCTGGATCGCCTCTCGCCTGCGTCCAGCCCGCTTGCTGTGAGGGCGCTCCAGCAGGTGACGACTGCTCGTCAGCGCGCGCGACCGGGCTTGTCGCGCCGGTGGTCGGTCGGCATCGCGGCCCTCGCTACGGCCGCCTCGATCGCGCTGGTGCTGCAGACGCGCAGGCCCGAGCGAGCGCTGGAGAATCTCGCGCTCGGTGAACGTCCGCTCGAGGCGGCGTTGAGCGATCTTCCCTATGCGCCGTACCAGCCGCAGCGCAGCGCAGATCATCCTGGCGAAGAGCTGTTTGAGCGTCCGCTCCGCCAACTGCTCGAGGCGCATGAGCGGGGCTCGGTGCGCTCGGCGCGCCGGCTCGCGACGCTCTACCTTCTGCGCGGCGGAGCGGGCGACGCTCTGCGCGCGCAGCGGCTGCTCGACGCGGCGGGCGGTGACGCCGAGAGCGAGAACGCGCGTGCAGTCCTTCTCTTCGCGCAGGGAGATCTGCTCGGCGCGCTCGAAGCGTGTGAACGCGCGCTCAAGGCGGACGGGCAGCTGGTCGCCGCGCGCTTCAATCGGGCGCTGTTTCTCGAGCGGCTCGGACTGCTCGCGGCGGCCGCTGATGGCTACGCGCAACTGTCGCAAGCAGCAGCGAACGCGCCGTGGGCTGCGGAGGCAGAGGCGCGGTCGATGACGCTGCGAGCCGCTCTGGGAAAGGATGGGAGCGATCCGTCCGAAAAACGGCGCACGTCATTTCTTGCGCTTCTCTCCGCGTCAACGCAGCCGGAGTTCGAACGCGCATGGAGCGAATTGGCAGCGCTTCCCGGAGGGACTGCGCCGCTTGAACATCTGGCGCGGACCGCCCGTACGCGCAGCAGCGAGCAGCTCGCCGCGCATGCAGCGCTCTTTGCTCGCTACCGAGCGCTTCGCGCGGAAACCCGCACTGGACGCGGCTCTGCGGATGCCGTCGATGCTCTCGTTGCCGACGCGGCGCTCGATCCGCTCACCCTCGTTCCGGCGCTCCAGTTCGCTGCGTTCCAGCATGGGTGGCAAGGCCAGTTCCGCGTTGCGCAGGAGCTGCAGCTGCGCGCGCTCCACGTCTGTGCAGAGGCCGGCTGCGATCCGGTGAGCGAAGGGATCGCCGCCGATGAGCTGGCCGAGGCGGCGGGCCGCGACGGAGATTTTCTCTCGGCGCATCGTCTGCAATCGCGCGCCGAGCGGCTCTTTCATTCGGCAGGCGCGACGCTGCAGTCGGGGGAGCTGGAGCAGAAGCGGGCGCATCTGCTGCTGCAGGAGGGTCGCAACGACGAGGCGGCGCTCGCGATCGCGACCGCTCTGCGACTGCTCTCGCCGCTGCAAGGCGACGAAGCGACGAGCGCCACTGCGACGGCCGCATCGATCGCCGCGGGGATCGCGTCGTCGCGTCACCTCGTGCGTGCCGAACTCGAGCTCCACCAGGATGCGGTTGCACTCCTCTCGAAGGCGAAGGCCAGCGCGCTGACCACGCAGCTCACGTCGGCGATCGCGCTCGATTCGCTCACGCTCGGTGAGAGTGGCGAGGCGGCCCTGCTCCTGCACGCGCAGCTCGATCGACAGCTCGCGGCGGGCGATCGAAGCATGGCGGGGCGGGTGCGCCGCACTCTGGCGATGCTCGCGCTGGCGAAAGGCGATGGGCGCGCGGCCCTCGAGAATGCGACGGCGGCACTCGCCGATCTGACGGCCGATGGCGCGGGGCTCGCGTGGAGCGATGACCTTGCAGAGACGCGGACTCTGCGCGCCCGCGCGCTGCTTGCGGTTGAGGGTTCGTCGGGCATCGAAGAGGCGGTTCGCGAGCTGCGTGGTGCGGTCGAGCTCGCAGAGAAGGCCGCGCGCCGCAGCGACGATCTCGA
The DNA here is from genome assembly GCA_903911145.1 of uncultured delta proteobacterium. Lineage (GTDB taxonomy): Bacteria > Myxococcota > Myxococcia > Myxococcales > 40CM-4-68-19 > CAIWCD01. Next base: position 24,232 of record CAIWCD010000031.1, read on the forward strand.
GGCGCAGCGGAGGTTCGCGAAGAGCGGGATCGAGCCCGCGATCGAGCTGGCCCTGCTCGAGGTGCGCGCGCAGCGTCCCGCCGCGGAGTTGCTCGCGCCGCTCGACGACCTGCATGGACTGATCGAGCGCCGGACCGCTCCTGGCGCGGTCGCGCGCGATTGGTCTGCCCATCTGCCGGAGAAGAGTTGTCTGCTCGTGCTGCTGCCCGCGGAGCAATCTCTGGTGCGCCTCGCGTTCACGGCCGCCGCCTCTGTCGCGGGCGAACTCCCGATCAGCCGCACCCGGCTTGCAACCTTGCTCACCAGTGCGCGGGCTTCGCGCGCAGGCGACGCACTCCCAGATCCGCGCGCTCCGACGCCCGCCGAGAGTGCGCTCGCTGCTGCGCTGTTTGATTCGCTGCCCGCATCCTGCGCGGCCGCCACCACGCTCTGGCTGATGGTCGAATCTCCGCTCGATGCGTTCGACGTGACCGCGCTTGCGTTGCCCGAACCTCTCTCGACGCAGGCCGCAGTCGGTCTCGCCACTTCGCTTGCGCCGCTGCTGGAACGCGAGCCGCTCTGGCCGCCGCGGCCGTCGCTCACGCTCCTCATTGATGCAGCCCAACCGCGGGATGAAGAGGGCTCGCTCGCAGCGCAGTTGCCAGCCGCAGGGCGCGAACGGGAACTCCTCGAAGCCGCTCTGGGCGCGGCTCCCAGCGAGTTGTCAGGAGTTGCGCTGACGCCGCAGGCACTCCTCGCGCGACTGCCTGCGCTCGATCTTCTTCACGCCTCCGTGCACGGACTTCTCGCGCCGTCTGGCGCGCTGCAGCTCTCGGGTGAACTCGGCCGTCTCTCCGCGCAGGAGATCTCCGCGGCCAGGCTCCCGACGGGCGCACGCGTCGTTCTCGCCTCCTGCCACGCGGCGCCCAGCGAGAGTGCACTCGCCGAGGCTTTCCTTCGTGCCGGTGCGCTCGAGGTCGTCGCGGCGGCAGGAGCGATCGATGATGCCGCCGCTGCGCGCTGGGCCGCCACGTTCTATCCAGCGCTTTCGCGCGGTCGCTCGTTCGTCGAGGCCAATCACGAGGCGCTCCTCGCGGAACCGCCGAGCACGAGCGGCACGCCGCGCGCGTGGTTCGTCGTGATCAAGTAGCGTGACGCGATGGTGAAGAAACATCCCGAGGCCCCTCGTGCGCCCGGCCCCGAGGACGGGGCGTCATCGACCGCTCCGGATGGTGTTCCTCTGATTGCGCCGAAGTCCGGCGAGGGCGGCGAAGAGCTCCTCAAGCAGCGGCCGCACCCGGACGCGATCGACGGCGGCACCGGCAACGGTCCGCACCAGCCCTATCCATGATGCGCGTGGAGTAATCGGCTTTGCGCTGTTAGAAGGTGCGCCACGGAGGCATCGACATGGCGCGCACAGTGTTCTGCGAGAAGCTGAAGAAGGATCTCCCGGGGATGCAGTTCAAGCCCTGGCAAACCGCGCTCGGCCAGCGCATCTACGATCACGTCTCGCAAGACGCGTGGAAGATGTGGACCGAGCATTTCAAGATGATCATGAACGAGTACCGGCTCGCGGGCGGCAGCGCCGACGCGAACAAGGTCCTCTTCGAGCAGGCGGAGAAATTCTTCTTCGGCGGCGACAACGCCGCGCCTCCGCCGGACTTCAAGGCACCGCCGGCGTAGAGGGGGCAGTCGTGGCCGATCGGGTTCTCGTTGAGCGGCTGCGGGCGCTGCGCGAAGCGTGTGAGCAGGGCCAGAAGCCCGAGGAACTGGTCCCTCACTTCGCCAAACGTTGGGCTCTGCCAGAGGAGGAAGTCGACTTCTATTTCTCTGCAATGGGCTCGTATCAGCTGCGAGATCTGTGGCGCGGAATGGGCACACGCGTCACGCATGATCGCGCGCACCGGCGCGTTTTCGCTGCGCTCGACGTCATCACGGGCAAGCCGCCGCCGACTCTTCTGCAGCGCCTGCGCGCGCTGTTCGGCTCGTGAGTTCAGGCGTCGGTCGATCGACCGACCGCGCGGGCTGAAGGAGTTTTGCGGCCTCGTCCGTCTTCCTCGTGTGTGCGCGCATTTTCGCGCGCCGCGTGAGGAGAGACGGATGTTCGAAGCGACGACCCATGAGCCGCGTGAAGCGCAGATCCACCTCGTGACGCAAGAGGCGGCGCGCCTGCGCGAGATGCCGCGCGTGGTTCACGCGACGCAGACTTCTCGCGCGTTCGATGCGGCGCAGCTACTGCACACGACCGACGAAGGTGTCTCACCGCGTCCCGACTCGAGCGAGTCACTCGCGCTCTCCTGGCAGGAGCCAGGCCGCGCCCCGCAGCGGCTGGCGCTCGCGACGGGCCTCGTCTCGATCGGCTCGCATCCCGACAACTCGATCGTGCTCAGCGATCGCCTCGTCTCGCGCTTCCACTGCCGCCTGCACGCGCGCGAAGACGGCAGCGTCTGGCTGCGCGATCTCGGCTCGCGCAACGGCACACATGTCGACGGTGCGCGCATCCTCGAGATCGAACTCGCGCCTGGCGCGCGGCTCACGATTGGAGGTCAGTCGCTGCGCATCGAACGGGCTTCGATGACGCTCGCGCTCGATGCGCTCCCCGGCATGATCGCGCGCGATCCGATCATGGCGCCGGTGGTGGCGATGCTGCGCAGAGCAGGCGGGGCGCGGCTTCCCGTGATCCTGCGCGGCGAGACAGGCAGCGGAAAAGAGGTCGCCGCGCGCGCACTCCACGCGATCTCCGCGCGAGCTGCGGGACCATTCGTGGCGCTCAACTGCGGCGCGATCTCCGCCGAACTCGCCGAGTCGGAGCTGTTCGGTCACGAGCGCGGGGCCTTTACTGGCGCGGTCGGGAGCAGTCCTGGTGCATTCGGTGCGGCCGACGGAGGCACGCTCTTTCTCGACGAGATCGCGGAGCTGCCTCCCTCCCTGCAAGTGAAGCTTCTGCGCGCCCTCGAGTCGGATGAAGTGAAGCCAGTGGGCGCCGCTCGCCCGCGCAAGGTCGATGTGCGCATCTGCTGCGCGACCCATCGCGATCTGCGCGCGCTCGTTCGCGCTGGAAGTTTTCGCGAGGACCTCTACTACCGCCTTCACGGCGTCGAGATCGCGCTGCCCGCGCTGCGAGAGCGTCCGCGCGATCTGCTCGCGATCGCCGAGAAGCTGGTGGCGCGCGAGGGAGACGGCGCGCGGCTCACTGGCGAAGCGAAGGCGCTGCTGCTTTCGCACAGGTGGCCGGGCAACGTCCGCGAGCTCGTCCACGCGCTGCGGCTGGCGCTCCTGATGCGCGAAGGCCAGCTGGTGCGCGAGAGCGATCTGCAGCTCGATGCGCCGCTGTCGCAGACGGTGCGCCGCGCGGAAGCGATCACCGGCGATGGTATATTCGCAGAAGCGAATATTCTCCCGACCGCTCCCAGCGCGGTCGTGACGCTCGGTGAGCTGGAAGAGCAGGCGATCCGCACGGCCTATGCGCGCCACGCAGGACGCCGCCGCGCGATGGCCGCGGAGCTGGGGATCGCGAAGTCGAGCCTGTTGCGAAAGCTCAGCGCACTCGGAATGCGCTGAGCTGAATCGATCGGAGCTGGGCTGCGCCGCTACGAGCCGAGATACGTGTAGCCGCGCATCGCCTGCTCGTAGAAGTCGGTGAGCGAGACGCCCTCTTTCGGCTTCACCGCGCCCTCGCGGATGCGCTGCTCGAGCGCGCTCTTCACGCGCCGCGTGAGATCGCTCGGCTCATACTGCACGCGCTGCAGAACGCGCTCCACGGTGTCGCCGGGGATCACTTCTTCAATGTAGTAATCCTCGGGATCGTCATCATCGACGAAGACGTGCACCTCATTCACCCGGCCGAACAGGTTGTGCATGTCGCCCATGATGTCCTGGTACGCGCCGGTCATGAACATGCCGAGGTAGTAGGGCTCGTTCGGCTTGAGGGCGTGCAGCAGGATCGTCTCGTCGATCAGCTCGTTCTCGATGAAGCTGTCGATCTTCCCGTCCGAGTCGCAGGTGATGTCGACGATGGTCGAGTCGCGCGTCGGCATCTCCTCGAGGCGATGCACGGGCGCAATCGGAAAGAGCTGATCGATCGCCCAGTGATCGGGCGCGCTCTGGAAGAGCGAGAAGTTCGCCATGTACTGATCGGCCAGCTTGTCGCCGAGTTCGCGCGTCTCCTCGGGCACGCGCTTGCGCTTCTTGTTCATCTCGACGAGCCGGCGGCAGAGCTTCCAGAACAGCCCCTCGACGAGCGCGCGGTCCTCGATGCCGAGGATGCCGAGCTTGAACATCGTCAGCGCCTGCTCCTTCTTGTCGACGGCGTCGTGATAGCTCTCGCCGGAATTCTTCGGAGTCATTCCCGCGACGATCTCGCGCATCTCGCGCACGATCGGCGTCTCCGACAGATTCGGCGCGCCCGCGACCGGCGGCGGCTGCGAGACGTTTCCGTTCTGCGGCGGGATGTGCGCGTCGTGCTCGCCGTTCTCGCCGAACTCCATGTGCCCGAAGACGTTCATCAGGATGCACGAGTGGTGCGCCGTGAGCGCGCGCCCTGATTCGCTGACGACGTGCGGCTCGGGCACGCCTTCATTCACGCAGATCTGCTGCAGTGAATAGATGATGTCGGCGGCGTACTCGTCGAGCGAGTAGTTCATGCTGCTGACGTACTTCGACGAGCGCGCGCCGACGTAATCGACGCCCAATCCTCCGCCGACGTCGAAGTACTCGAGCCCGAGGCCCATCTTGCGCAGCTTGGCGTAGAAGCGCGCCCCTTCATTGACGACGTCCTTCACCGTGCGGATATCGGTGAGCTGGCTGCCGACGTGGAAGTGGAAGAGCTTCGCCTGTCCCTCGAGGTTCTTCGCGCGGAGGATCTTCACCGCCTCGATCAGCTCGGGCGTGGTCAGGCCGAACTTCGCGAAGTCGCCCGACGACGACTCCCACTTGCCCGTCCCCTTCGTCGAGAGCTTGCTGCGCAGGCCGATGAGCGGCACCACGTTCATCTCTTCGGAGAGACGGATCAGGTGCGGAAGCTCCGAGAGCTTCTCGATCACGACGATGACTTTGCGGCCGAGCTTGCGACCGAGCAGCGCGAGCCGCAGATACTCCTCGTCCTTGTAGCCGTTGCAGATCGTCAGCGCTTCCGGGTCGCTGTTGAGCGCGAGGACGATCAAGAGCTCGCCCTTGCTGCCGGCCTCGAGGCCCATGTGATACGGCGCGCCGGCGTCGACGAGCTCCTCGACCACCTCGCGCATCTGGTTCACTTTGACCGGATAGACGCCCTGGTAGTTCCCCTTGAAGCCGTGCTGCGCGATGGCGGCGCGGAACGCTTCGTTCAGCTGCTTCACGCGCGCGCGAAGAATGTCCTGAAAGCGCACGATGCAGGGGAAGCCGAGCTTGCGCTCGCGGATGTCGTCGATGACATCCATCAGATCGATCTGCGGGCCGGGCTGGCCGTGCGGATGGACGATCAGATGCCCCTTCGCGTTCGCAGAGAAGAAGCCCGCGCCCCAGCCCGGGATGTTGTAGAGCTGCAGCGCTTTTTCGACCGACCAATCAGCAGGGTTCGTCACGCCGCCCATTTGCCATATCGCTTCGGGCGATCACAAGCGGGATCACGACGGAGAGCACAAATGAGTTCATCGTTGGGACGCGCCGTCGACGATGCAGCACCCGAACCGCTCGTCCGCCGCGCACGCGCGCTGCTCACAAAACTGGGGACGCAGCAGATCAAGCAGAGCTACTGGACGACCTTCTGGTTGCCGCGCGAAGCGAAGCCGGCCCACGCGCTCGAGGAGCTTGCGCGCTCTCTCTGGCCGATCGCGGCGCCGGACGGCTCCTGCGCTGGCGTCGAGTGGTGGCTCGGGCGGGCGCATACGACGAACATTCCCGTCGGCTTCCATTTTGATCAGGATGTGAAGGCGAAGACGGTCTTCCGGCACCCGCTGCTCTCGAGCGTCTTCTTCTTCAACTCCGTGCGCGGTGGCCAGATCGCGATCACGGATCAGCGCCCCGGCCCGCGCGGAGAACCGCGCCCAGCGCGGGCGAGCGAGATGATCACGATCGCGCCGCAGCGAAATCGCTACGCGATCTTTCCCGGCGATCTCTTCCACGGCGTCCTCGATGCGCGCGGCCTGCCGCCGGGTCGCCCGCTCGCCGGGCCGCCCGGACGGCTGCGGCTGACGCTGGTGGTGAACTACTGGAAGCGCCGTCCGACGGATGTGCCGACGTGGAGCGAATCGCGCGCGTACGGACGGTTGCGCTGATGGGACTGCCGCCGCTGGCGCAGGCGCGCTAGAAGCGCCTCCGCGTGGATCATCTCTTCGGCATGACAGAGCGCGCGCTCATCGAGTTTGCTCGCGGTTACGGCGCTGCGGCGGGCGGCGCGCGGGCGTTCGCGAAGACGCTCCTGGCGCGGGCGGCGATGCGTGAAGCAGATGGCGGGTCGGCCGCATCGCGTGTGCTGCTCGAGGCGGCGGCGCGCGAGATCGACGAGGCGCTGCCTCGCGCCGAGGCGATCGCGGATCCTGACGGCACAGTGCGCTTCGCGATCCATCTCGCGGACGGTGCGATCGTCGAGACGGTGCTGATCGAACAGCGGGCGAGCACGAACCTGCGCAAGCGCGATCGGTTCACCGTCTGCGTTTCGAGCCAGGTTGGATGCGCGCGTGGCTGCGTCTTCTGCGAGACCGGACGCCTCGGATTCGTGCGCAACCTCGCGGCCTGGGAGATCGTCGCGCAGTTCGCGATCGCCGCCCGCCATCTGCGCGCGCGTGACGCATCGCTCTCTCCGAGCAATCTCGTCTTCATGGGGATGGGCGAGCCGCTCGACAACCTCGAGGCGGTGCTGGGCGCGATCGGGGTGCTGCGCGAGCCGCGCGGATTCGCGGTGGGCGAGCGGCGGATCACCGTGAGCACGGTCGGGATCGTTCCGCGCATGGATGAACTCTATGCGCGCACGCGCGCGAATCTCGCGGTGAGCCTGCATGCGCTTGAGGAGAAATCGCGGATTGCGCTCCTGCCAATTGCGCGGAAGTTCTCGCTCGCGCAGTTGCGGGCGGCCATCGCGCGTGCGCCCCGGACGGTGCTGCTGCAGTGGACGCTGATCGCCGGACAGAACGACAGCGACGCGCAGGCCGAGCAGCTCGCGGAGTTCTGCCGCGGGCTCGACGTGCGGGTGAATCTGATCCCGCTCAATCCCGGTCCCATTGCGGCGCAGCGCCCGCCGACGCTCGAGCAGTGCCGTGCATTTCAGAAACGGCTGGCCGACGCTGGCGTGCGCGCGCTCCTTCGTCTGCCGCACGGGCAGGAGATTGGCGGGGCCTGCGGACAGCTTGCGGGAGCGCGCCGCGCGACGGAGCAACGGCGCTGACCGGGCAGCGCGGCCCACTTTGCCGCAGAGGAAAGTTTTCGCTTCGGATCCCGGACGCAGCGGGTGTAGAGAGAGCGCGCATTCGATATTCCCCGCGCATTTGCGCGCCCCGAAAAGGTCATCCCGCATGTCGCTGAAGAACAAGCAACTGTCGCTGCACGCCGTTGTTGAACGCATTTCCCAGGAGCTCACCGAGGTCATCTCGGCCGAGGTTGAGCGGCGTGTTTCCGAGGCGCTGCGGACGATGAAGGCGGAGATGAAGACCGCGCTAGCGGGAGCGCGTGGGGGCGCGCGCGGGGATCTGCGTCGAGGCGGTCGGCTCTGCCCGGTCGCGGGCTGCGGCAATGCGGGCGCGGGTCCGCGCAATCGCTGGTTCTGCCGTGACCACGCGAGCAAGCTCTCGCTCGCGGAGATGAAGAGCATCATCGAGCGCAACAAGCGTCTCGCTGCAGAGGGAAAGCTGCCCACCAAGGTGGCGGCCGATCGCGTCGTTCGACTGCCGCCGAAGAAGGTCAAGGCGCACCGGACCCTCGATATGATCTGCCGCGTCGACGGCTGCGGAAATCGCTCGCGCGGGCCGCGGGCGGGATTCATCTGCGATATGCACCGCACGCAGCTCACGCCCGAGGAACAGCTCGCCGCGCGCGAGATCTACAAGCAGCGCCTGCTCGCCAAGCCCGTCGAGGCGCAGCGCGCGGCCCTGCCGGTGGCGCCGGTTCCTCCGATCGTCCGCAAGGCCGAGGCGGTCGAAGTCGTCTAATCCTCGTGGCCGCGTTGCTGCGCGGCAGCTGGGTCATCGATGTTCTCGAATCGCCCGACGCAGGCGATTTCGCTGGCGCTCGTTTGTGCGGCGTGAGTAGGACGTGCGTCTCGTAACGACCATTCAAGTTGGGGCGAACACATGCGTGATTCATTGGTCTCTGTCCGTCTGATTGGCTCCGCGCTCGCGCTCTGCGCGGGGCAACTCTGCTGTGCGCCGGCGGAGCGGCCGATCAGCCGTTCGACTCCCGTCATTCAGCAGCAGGTCGATGAGACCCGGCTCGTCTCGCTTGCGGGCAACGTCCGCGCGGAGACACGCCACGCCGAAGCCGATCTCGGCCTCGTCGAGGACAGCTTCAGCGCCGAGCATATGCTGCTGCAGCTGCAGCGCTCGCCGGACGTTGAGCTCCAGTTCGAGCGGTACATCGAGAGTCTGCAGACGCCGGGTTCGCCCAATTTCCACAAGTGGCTCACGCCCGACGAGATCGGCGAGCAGTTCGGCCCGGCCGACGCCGATGTCGCCGCGGTGTCGCGCTGGCTGACTTCGCACGGGCTGCGCATCAACAGCATCACGCCGTCGCGCACGGTGATCGACTTCTCGGGCACGGCCGGACAGCTGCGCGCGACCTTCCACACCGAGATGCATGCGCTCAATGTCCGCGGCGAGCGGCACGTCGCCAACGCGAGCGATCCGCAGATCCCGGCCGCGCTGCTTCCCGTGGTCGTCGGCGTCGTTTCGCTGCACGACTTCCGCCCGCACACGCACGTCAAGGCGCGCGTGACGCCTGATTACAACGCAGGGTCGGGCAACCAGATGCTCGTGCCTGAAGATCTCGCGACCATCTACAACCTCAATCCGCTCTTTGATGCGGGCGTCTCCGGGCAGGGCCAGACAGTGATGGTCGTCGAGGACAGCGACGTCTTTGCGCCGCCCGTCGATGCCGGCGCGGGAACGATTCCGAAGGACGACTGGAATACCTTCCGCACCACGTTTGGCCTCTCGAAGTACACGGCGGGAACGTTCACCCAGATCCATCCGCAGCCCGCGAGCGGCCCGAGCAACTGCACGCCGCCCGGCGTCGGTGGCGCGGAGGGCGAGGCGATTCTCGACGCCGAGTGGGCGAGCGCCTCCGCACCGAGCGCCTCGATCGTGCTGGCCTCGTGCACCGATACGCTGACCTTCGGCGGTCTGCTCGCGATGGAGAACGTGCTCAACTCGCCTGGCGAGAAGCCGTCGGTCATCAGCATGAGCTATGGCGAGTGCGAGGCGAACAACGGCGCGGCGAGCAACGCGGCCTTCAAGTCGGTCTATCAATTGGCGGTTGCCGAAGGCGTCTCGGTCTTCGTTTCGACTGGCGACGACGGCGCGGCCGGCTGCGATTACAACGGCACTTATGGAGGAGCGGGGATCGCCATCAGCGGATTCGCTTCGACTCCATATAACGTCGCCGTCGGCGGCACCGATTTCGGCGATACCTACCAGCGCCAGGGCTCGAACTATTGGACGGGAGTCAATACCGCCACGTTCGGCTCGGCGCGCTCGTATGTTCCCGAGATCCCCTGGAACGGCTCCTGCGCGAGCACGCTTCTGGCGAGCTATAACTCCTTCTCGACGGCATTCGGCGCCCACGGCTATTGCAACAGCAGCGGCCCGCTGACGACGGGCGCGGGCAGCGGCGGCCCGAGCGGCTGCGCGACCGGCAGCGCGGATATCCATACCTTCCTCAGCGATGTCGGCGGCGGCACCGAGAGCGCCGTGGTCAGCGGGAGCTGCCGCGGTTACGCCAAGCCCTCGTGGCAGACCGTGCTGGGCAATCCGAATGACGGCGTGCGCGATATCCCCGACGTCTCGCTCTTCTCCGCGAACGGCGCCTGGAGCCACGCGCTCATCTTCTGCGACAGCTATTCGACGATCTTCTCGCAGCAGTCGTGCAAGGGCGCACCGAGCACCTGGCCGAGCGCGGGCGGCACCTCGTTTGCCTCACCGATCATGGCGGGTATCCAGGCGCTGGTGAATCAGAAGTGGGGCCGGCAGGGAAATCCCAATCCGACCTACTATCAAATCGCCGCCACCGAATATGGCACGAGCGGAAACGCGGCTTGCGATTCGAGCAAGGGCAAGGCGATCGGGGCCTCGTGCAGCTTCAATGACGTGACCGTCGGCGATATCACCGTCAATTGCCAGGGCCCATATGATTGCTATACGCCGGCGGGCACCAACGGCGTGCTCTCGACGACTTCGGCCGGTGACGCGCCGGCATTCAACGCGCATGCGGGCTGGGATTTCGCCACCGGCATCGGGTCGGTCAATGCAGCCAATCTCGTCAACAACAGCGCCTGGGGCGCGGGTCAAACGAACCTGAGCTGGACGCCGCCGCACAGATAGTTCGCGGCGTTTTTGATTCCTGCTCTCGATCCTTTGTCTGTTCACACTTTGAACCTGTTTGGAGTGAGTTCCATGTCCCAGTTCCGCTTTGGCTTGATGGCTTCAATCTGCTGCACACTGCTCGCCGCGTGCGGGAGCAATTCAACGACCTCTCCGGGCAGCGATGGTGGCAGCGACGCAGGTCCCGGCAACGACGCGGGCCCCGCAGGCGATGGCGGGTCTGCTCCCGGCGCACCGATTCTCTCGTTCACCACCAGCACCGCGGGCGTCGCGCTCACCTGGACGCTGCCTGGTGCCTATGGCGACGAGCGCTTCACGGTGCTCCGCTCCGACGAGAGCGCGCCGTTCGCGCAGGTGACGGGCGCGACCAGCTTGCACGCCGACGCCTATAACGACCTGATCAACAGCGCTCTGCCCGGCTCGATTCACGCATATGAAGTGACGGCGACGAACGGCAATGGAACGGGCAGGGCCTCCAATATCGTGACCGTGCAGCAGGCGCCGGGCGATGTCTTCGCAGGCGGCTCGGATACGCGTGTTCTCCTCGCGTGGGGCGCGCTGGCGACCGCAGCTTCCTATGACGTCTATCGAGTTCCCGCAGCGGGTTCGAGTGGCACGCCCACCAAGGTCGGCAATACCCAGGAAGCCGAATATATCGACGATGGATCGACCGCCGCGCTGACCAAGGGCACGACCTATCATTACCAGGTGGTCGCGCTTGCGCCGGATGGCGGCCAGCCGAGCACCGGTTCGAATATCGCAACCACCGTTGCGCTCGGCCTCGATGTCTCCGCGATTGCCACGCACGTCAACGATACCAATACCGCGCAGACGGCACCGTTCAATGCCAACCTGATGCTGGCCGCGCTCGCGATCGATGGCGGCACCGTCGAGCACTATCAATCGTTCTCGACGTCGACCGCCACGGTCGTGACCGGCGTTCCCACGGGCACCTATTACTTCACCACGCAGCCGGTCGGTCCCTACTTCCTGACCAATATCTTCACGGACAACGCGGGGAGCGTCTATTACTTCGCCAATAGCTATTTCGAAGTCGCGACCAGCCGCTCGCTCGATTTGAGCAACGCGACCGCGGGACGCGCCGACGCTGTCACGGCCACCAATCTGCAGAGCCAGGCGGCGATGGGCTTTGCGCTGACCGGCCTCGATGCCTGGTCGAATTCCGACGGCGGCGCGGCTGCGGCTCCGAACGATACGTTCATCAGCCTCAGCCAGGGCGCGGGGAACTATCTCGCAGGCCTCGAGTTCGATCTCGACGGATACCAGGGAGATGCCGGCGTTGATACGGGCGGCACCGCGTTCAACGGTGTGGAGAGCATCGCTGGCCTGTTCGGCGATAACAAGCTGATCGATTCCAGCAAAGGCGATCTCTATTATCTCTATCAATTGCACGCAGAGAAGAGCGACGCCGGCGCTGGGGTTGGAGTTGAGTACCAGACCGCGACCAAGGCGATCTCGCGCAGCACGATCGATATGATCGATGGCGGCTCGCCGTCTGCGATCAGCGGTTCGATGAGCGCCACCACATCGACCAAGATCACCGGGATGGTCGTGAAGAACAGCGCGTTCGCCGCGCAGCATGCGGCGATCAATCCGGCAGCGACGCTGGCCGACGTGAGCATCGAGATCGCTGCGGCCAAGGATTTCACGACCTATGGTTACTATGGGACGCCCGCGCCGCTCTTCAACGCGAAGATCGATGCCTCGAGCGGGACCGATTTGAACTTCGGCTCGTTCTCATTCGGGAATCCCTTCCCGGCGAGCTGGGAGCCGCTCGTCTATGTGACCTATGGGTTCAATGTCGATATCACTATGGCGACCGACGCAGGCCCCGCAGTCCCGCTGACCTTCTCGGCAGTGAGCGGATTCTTCGCGCCGGTCGATGGCTTCAATTGGGCCAGCGGAATTGCTCCCGCGCTGTCGCCCATGACCGCCGTGAAGATCAATGGCGCGGATGCATTTACCGACCAGCTCAACGTCACCACTTCGCCGACGATCAGCTGGACCGCAGCCGCCAGCGGCCCGACGGTCACCAACTACTTCGTCAACCTCTGGGAGCTGTCGGTGGATTCCGGCGGCGCGACCGCGGTGGGAAACTTCTTCTTCGGCGCCGCGCCGCTCGCGCAGTTCACCACCAACGCGACCAGCCTCAAGATCCCGGCGGGCCTGCTGCAGGCCGAGACGAGCGCGGAGTCGCACTGGTACTTCGCGACCATCGACGCCGAAGTCATGAAGGATGGCAGCGGTGCGGTCGTCGATCAGACGCTCACGCCGTACAAGCAGGGCGTGAACTATGGCGATATCGAAGTCGTGACCAACAAGTTCTGCACCGGTCCCGGCGTCTCGATCCCGACGAGCTTCGGGAACGATCTGGTCACCCATCATCCGCGTCCGCGCACTGCTTCAGTTGCGCACAAGGCGTCGCTCTCACCGCGCATTCCGTAGCGGCGTCGCTACAGCCGGGGCCGCGCGCCTCGGATGCGATGATTGAACAGGACCGCTCCCCTCGCGCGCAGCAGCGTTCGAGGGGAGCGATCGTTTGTAGACAAACTATGGGGAGCGCTTCGATCGCGCGTGCAGACGGCGCGCAAACCAGGCCGTTGCGCCCGCCAAGGCCAGCAGCGCGAGCGCGACGCCGAAGAGCAGCCACCCGCGAGAGAAGAGATCGCGCAGCGCATTGCCGTGCACGATCGAACTGGCATCCGGCAGCAGCGCGCCGGTGGTGACGTAGAGAATCGAGCCGGGCAGCAGGCCGAGCATGGTGCCGAGGGAGATGTCGCGCAGTGTCAGCGCGGTCAGGCCCAGCGCGACGTTTCCCGGTGTGAAGGGAATGATCGGGGTCAGTCGCAGCATGGCCACCGTCAGTGGTCCGCCGCGCTCGGCGAGCTTGATCACCTCGGCGGCGCGCGGAGAGCTCTTGAGCGCATTTGCAATGGAGGTGCGGCCGAGAGCGCGCGCGATGGAGAACGCGATCATCGCGCTCAGTGCCGCAGCGGGCAGCGCGATGAAGATTCCGGAAAATCCCCAGACCCAGCCGCAGAGCATGATCAGTGGCACAACCGGCGCGAGCAGCAGAGTCGCCGCGATGATCGCGCCAGCTCCTGCGAGCGCGCCGACAAGGCCCGCGCCGCGTGCGCGCTCAGCGCCGTCGACGAGCCAGCGCAGCAGCGGAAATCGGACGACCGCGATCGAAAGCAGCACCACCAGCGCGAGCGCGAGCAGGATGCGAAGGGTCGCCTGTACACGCGTAACGCCAGCGTCGGCGCGATCTTCCGACTCGACGTCGCTCAAAGAGCCGGTCCGCCTGCCGTGCCGCTTCCGTCTGCCGCGGCGCTTGTGTCGGCCGCTGTTGAATCCGCGAGCGTCGGTGCGCGCGAACTGTCTGCACCGCTCTCTGCAAGCTGCGCGTGCGTCTCGGCGGCGGCCTGCGCCTGCATCGCATTCCACTCCTCGCGCTCGGCTTCATCCATGCGCGAGAGCGCGAAGTCGAGGCGGGCCCGCGCCTTGATCGCGCGTGTCTTCCCGTCCTGGGCTTGCGTCCGTCCCGCCACGAGCAGGTCGGCCGCCTCGAGCGGTGCAAGCCCCGGCGTTCGCGCGCGCGAGAGCATCGCTTCGCCGTCGGCCTGTGCCTTCTGCGCGCTCTCGAGCTCCTCCTGCGCCTGCGCTGCGAGCGTCTGCGCCTGCGTCTTGAGCCGGGCAGCGCGATCACCGATTGAACGCGCTGCCGTCGACGCGCGCGCCTCGGCCACAAGGTGCTGCATCTGGAGAATCAGATCGTCGACCTCGTCTGGCATTGCATCAATATATGCGACTATCGCGGCCGATATGACCGACAGCCGCGAGAAGCGTGTCCAGCTCAAGGTGGTGAGCCCGCAAAGGCCCGCGCAGCTCGGGAGCGCTCCGGTGAGCGCCGTGCTGCTCTCCGAGCCGATGCGCCGCTTTCGCTGCAACCAGAAGGGCTGCTGTTGCAGCGGCTGGGGAATTCCATTTCGCCTCGAGGATTTCCTCCGCCTGCACGAGCACCTCCCCGACGCGGAGCGGGCAGAGCTGACGCAAGGGATCCAGCTGGTCGTCGACGCGAAAGAGAAGGGCGTCAACGGCGAGACGATCCTCCATTCGCTCAAGCTCGACGGCGTCGGCGAGGTCGAGGCCTGTCGCTTTCTCGAGAAGGCCGGAACGTGCCGCGTCCACGCGCAGAGCGGACTTGCGGCGCTTCCTGATCTCTGCGTCGACTTTCCCGCCTTCGGTTTTCATCGCACCGACGGCGCGGTCGAGCTCTGGTTCGAGCCGGTCTGCCCCGAGGTTCTCGAACGGATCGACGAATCGGACGCGCCGCTGACTCTGCATCGGCAGAAGGGAGCGTTCGAAGATCCGATGCACGAGCTGCGCGTCGCGCATTCGTCCGACAAGATCCTCGGGCGCATCGGCGCGCAGAAGATCGCGGGCACATCTCTCGATGCTCTGCGCGACGAGACTCTCTCCCAGCTCGCCCGCACCGATCGTCCGCCGTGGCACTCGCTCGCCGTGCTGCTCGACGGGTATTCGCGCCTCCTCCCCGATGCATCAGGCGCGTGCGCGCTCGAGCTGAATCACTCGATCGATCCCGCACCGTTCCTGCGCTTCTTCTGGGCCTGCATCGGCGCGCACGGCAGCGAGCTGCTCGCGGCCTCGTTCGTGAAGTACGAGCGGTTCATCTACGCGATCGATCCCAAGCCGCTCATCGCGCAGCGCGATCTACTCGAGACGCATCTGATGAACTGGCAGCCCGCGTTCGAGCAGTGGCTCGCGCCGCAGGACGATGCTCTCTCCGCGCTGTCGGCGCGCTATCTCTCGCACCGCTTCGCGACGCCGATGGTGAAAGGGCGCGCCGAGCTGCGCTGCGCCGCCGACGAGATCGTGCAGATCTTCGCCATCGCGCAGAGGTACGCGGCGGCGATGGGCGCGACGCTGCAAGCGCCAGTCGATCGCCGCACCTTTCTCGTCGCGCTCGGCGCCGCGGAGTTCTTCATCCGCTCGATGCAACTGCCTCGCGAAGCGCTGCCCTGGTTCGCCTCGCGCGAGCCCGACGTGAGCTGGTGATTCCCTACGCCGGCTGCAAACGGATCAGCGTGATCTCCGGCGGCGCGCCCACGCGCAGCGGCGGTCCCCAGAATCCCGTGCCGCGACTGACGTAGAGCTGGCTCTCCTTCTTGCGATGGAGCCCCGCGACATAGGGCTGCTGCAGAGACACGAGCCAGACGAACGGCCAGATCTGCCCGCCGTGCGTGTGGCCGCTTAGTGTCAGATCGACACCAAGGTCGGCCGCCTCGAGAAACTGGCGCGGCTGGTGCGCGAGCAGCACCAGCGGCTGCTCGCGATCGTGCCCTGCGAGTGCGCGCGGAAGATCCGGCCCGTGGTCGCCGCCGCGCGCGGTGAGATCGTCGATGCCCGCGAGCCACAGCCCGGGCGCGACCTCGCGACGCTCGTTGCGCAGCGGCTGCACCGAGAGCGTCTTCAAGTGGGCAAGCCACTCGTCGGCGCCCGAGTAGTACTCGTGGTTGCCAGTGACGAAGAAGACGCCGCGCGGAGTGTCGGCGAGATCCGCGAGCGGGGCCGTGTGCTCGCGCAGATCCTCGACGCTGCCGTCGACGAGATCGCCCGTGATCGCGACGAGGTCCGGCTTGAGCTCGCGGATGCGCGCGACGATTCCCGCGAGCCACTCCTTGTGGAGCAGCGGCCCGATGTGCACGTCCGAGATCTGCACGAGGCGAAAGCCGGCCAGCGCTTGCGGAAGGTTCTTGATCTTCACGTCGAGCTCGACCACTCCGACGGCGCCGAGCGCTTCGCGAAAACCGAGAGCGGAGAGGCCCGCGACGCCCAGCGCGACCGCGCCCGCAATCCCGCGCGCGAGGAAGAGTCGACGTGCGGGATCGATCGGCGGCTCCCGCCCCGAGAGACGCGCGCCGAGGGACAGGGAGTGTCCGATGATCCAGCCGCCGAGATCGGTGGCGAAGAAGAGCGTCGCGGCGAGGAAGCCGATGCCCATCCAGGAGAAGGCGAAGAATGCGAGCGGCCGCATCGCGGCACCCTGGCGCAGACGCGAGACGATCATCGCCGTGGGGAGAGAGATCGCCAGACCCGCCAGCAGCGCGGTCGCGGCGCGCTCAGAGACTCCTGTGAGCGCGGCGTCGCGGACCAACCGTAGCCAGAGATAGTAGTGGAGGCCGAAGATGATCGAGAGCGCGACGGCGAAGAAGACGACGAACTGAAACAGACGGGGCACGGGCTTTCGACCTCGCTCAAGTGGTGCGAAATGATTCGCGACCGTTGAGATGCACGGTCACGCCAGAAGACTCTGACGAAGGCGCTGACGAATAAGCGACAAGCGTGTTTAGCCGCTCTCCTCGCTCGCCAGCAGCGCGAGCAGGAGCGGTTCGTCAAGGCGCACGCGCAGCGTCTTCTCCTGCGAGAACGTCACTGCGCCCGGCGCCTGGCCTCGACCCTTGCGGACATATTTTCTCCGCGTCCAGCTCACCTCTGCTCCGTCTGCGCCGCGCGCGCTCGAGAAGTGGGTCGCGAGCAGCGCAGCCTCGGCGAGGGCTGTGCTGTCGGGTGCCTCGCCTGGCGAGACGAGAATGACGTGCGAGCCCTGCACGCCGCGCACGTGGAGCCAGAGATCGTCCCCGCGCGCGAAGCGAAGGGTGAGCGTGTCGTTGTCCTTTGCGCTGCGGCCGACGAGCACGCGCGCACCTCCCCGCGTGCGAAAAGTGCGATAGGGCAGCCGCTGCGCTTGTGCTCCCGGCCGCGCTGCGCCTGCATTTGCGCGATCGGCCTGATCGCGGGTCGACGAAGGCCGCGCTCGAGATTCCGCGGCGAGCGCGCGCACGCTCGCGAGATCAGCGGCGGCCTCTGCACGCAGAAGAAGCTGCGCGAGGTCACGTTCGGCGCGAGCCATCTCCATCTGGCGTGCGGCGATCCGCGGCTGCGCGGCCGCATAGCGATGCGCCTTCTTGAGCATGCGCGAAGCGATCTCGCCCGCGCCCAGTGCGGGGTCGAGCGCGATCGTGACCAGCAGAGGCTCTCCGCGATCATCGAGCTGCGACCAGTCGGGCACGATCGCCTCGCGTGCGCCGCGCGGGATCTTCGACTGGTGCGGGAGGAGCAACTCGGCAAACCTTCGCGCCTCGATCGCACGCCCCGCCTGCGCCGCATCGCGCTCCACCGCTTGCCGCGTGCGCACGATCTTCTGCAGCCGCGTCTTGAGTGTGCGCGCGAGTTGCTGCTTCTCCTGGAGGAATCGCTCTGCGTTCTGCGCCGCGATCGCGTCGTCGGCGAGAGCGCGTGCGTGCACCACGCGGCTGAGTTCGTTCGTCGTCTCTCGGCCTTCTTCATCACGTGGAGGCGGGAGTGCAGCGATACGCCACGGAGTGACAGTGTTTCCCGCGCGATGCGCCGCGACCGCTCCAGGCGCGGCCCAGATGATCTTCTCGTGCGCACCCTTGTTCGGATCGATCGCCGAGAGTGCCAGCGCATGCGCGCGAGGATCGGCGATCAACGTGCGCACCCCGCTCGGCGTTTCGAAGGTGAGTCGCAGCGCCGTCTGGCGCGCCTGCTCTGGCGCATCGAGCGCGAAGACCTCATCGAGCGCAGCGAAGCGAGCGCCGGTCAGCGAGGCGCGCAACGTCGCCTGCGCCTTGAGCGCGCTCTCCGGTGAAGCGGGCCGCTCGTCCGCTGCGTAGCAGAGCGCGCTCTGCGCATCGACCGCGACGATCTGCGTGCGACCGGGAGTGCGCAACTGCAGCGCGATCAAGTGCGGCGATGCGAGCCAGAGCTTCTGCAGCGAGGCGCCGACGAGCGCGCGCACCGCAAGCAGAAGCTGCGCGCGCGAATGCAGATCATTCTCAGAGGAGAGAGAGCTCTTCGTCATCGCGCTTTGGAGGGTTTGATTCGGGTTTGCTCTGGGGCGTCGGCGCCTGCGGAATCTTGCGGCAGCTCATCACGCCTCTGGACTTCTCTACCGCGCTTCGGCCCTCGACCAAGACAAGCTCGAGGACCTGCGGGGCGACCCCTTGAAGGAGGCCGCCCGACGCGCGGACTACTTCTTCTTTGCAGCCTTCTTCGCCGGGGCCTTCTTGGCCGGGGCCTTCTTCGCAACTGCCTTCTTCGCCGGAGCCTTCTTCGCAGCTTTCTTTGCGGCCATTGCTACCCTCCTCGTAAAAGTTGGAAAAACCAAGATGAACAACTCGCGCGCACGATAGCGATGCAGATCATGAGCGTCAAGAAACGGCTCGCTGTGCGCGATCGAAATCTCGTCCCGCTTCGTGTTACTCGTCGCGCACTTTGAACGAAAAACAGACCATCGTGATCGGCGGAGGACTCGCGGGACTTTCCTGCGCGCGTGAGCTGCGGACCGCATTCACATTGATCGAGCGCGATTCGCGACTCGGCGGTCTGTGCCGCACCGAAGCGATCGACGGCTTCGAATTCGACTGGACCGGACACTGGCTTCACGCCCGCGATCCGGAGATGAAAAATTTAATCGAGCATCGCTGGCTCGTCGGCAATCTGCTCACCGTTGAGCGTCGCGCGATGATCTTCAGCGAGGGAATGTGGACTCGCTTTCCCTATCAACACCATCTGCACGGACTTCCCGCGAAGACGATCGCAGCATGCATCGAAGGGTTCGTCGAAGCGACGCTCGGCGAGGCTGGGCGCGGCTTGCGTGAGCGTCCGCTGACGAACGCAGCGGAGTTCATCCGCCGCCATCTTGGCGCCGGCTTCGAAGAATATTTTCTCCGCCCGTACAACGAGAAGCTCTTCACCGTGCCCGTCGAAGAGCTCTCGCCCGAGTGGGGAGGGCGCTTCATTCCGCGGCCAACCTTCCGCGAAGTGCTGCGCGGCGCGCTCGGGATTGCCGAGGAGGGCGCGGGCTACAACGCGACCTTCTGGTATCCGCGCGTCGGCGGGATCGAGTCGCTGGTGCGCGCGATCGAGAGCGACGTGCGCGCGCTCGACGGCGCGGTGCGCACCAACGCGCCGCTCGAATCGATCGATCTGAAGAAGAAGACGGTGACTCTCTCGGGCGGCGAGTCTCTTCCTTATGAATCGCTCGTGCTGACGCTGCCGCTCTCGCACGCGGCGAAGATGCTCGTCGATGCTCCGCCTGCTGTGCGCGCGGCGGCAGCGCTCCTTCGTGCGGTGAGCGTGACGGTGGTTGAACTCGGCGTCGACGACATCGGCGGCGCGCCCTTCCACTGGGCCTACTTTCCCGAGAGGGAGTTTCCTTTCTATCGAGTTGGATCTCCCTCGCAGGTCAACCCGCTGCTCGCGCCGCCTGGCTGCCGCAGCTTCGCGGTCGAGTTCGCGCACCGCGGACCGATCAACACCGAGGCCTGCATCGCGCAATCGATCGCTGGGCTCGCGCGCTGCGGACTGCTCGATGCGAAGCGCGTGCGCATGGCGCGAGCGCGGACCATCGAGGCCGCGTATGTTCTCTTCGATCAGAATCACGCGCAGGCCCGCGCGTGCGTCCTCGATCACTTCGCTGCGCATGGAGTGCAGGTCGCGGGTCGCTACGGCCGCTGGGAGTACAGCTCGATGGAAGACGCACTGCTGACGGGACGTGCCGCCGCGCGCGCAGTTCGCGCACCGAGAGATCCATGAGCGACACGCTGCCCGACTACAGCATCGTCATCCCCGTCTACAACGAGGCGAAGATCGTGCGCGCGGCCGCGATCGAGCTCGCGCACAAGCTCGACGCGCTCTCCTGGAACTACGAGTTGCTGCTTGCGGAGAACGGCTCGAAGGACGGGACCCAGGAGATCCTCGCGCAGCTCGCCAAAGAGCTGCCGCGTCTGATCGCGCTGCACGGCGACGAGCCGAACTACGGCAAGGCGCTCAAGCGCGGCATCCTTGAAGCGCGCGGGCGGATCGTCATCTGCGATGAGATCGATCTCTGCGACACCAACTTCTATCTGCGCGCGCTGCCGCAACTCGAGGCGGGCGCGGATCTGGTGGTCGGCAGCAAGGCGATGCGCGGCGCGAATGATGCGCGGCCGCTGCTGCGCCGGGTTGCGACGCGCGTGATGACGCTGCTCTTGCGGCTCGCGACGGGCTTCAAGGGAACAGACACGCACGGCCTCAAGGCGTTCAAGCGCGAGCGCATGCTCGAGGTCACCAACGCCTGCGTGATCGATCGGGATCTCTTCGCGAGCGAACTGGTGATCCGCGCGAGCCGCATGGGGCGCGACGTGCGCGAGATCCCGATCGAGCTCAATGAGAAGCGTCCGCCGAGCATCCATCTCTTCCGGCGCGTGCCACGTGTGCTGCGCGGACTGTTCAAGCTCGGCTGGACGATTCGAATTCGCTATCGGTAGAGAGTGCGGCACAGGTTGCGCTTGGTGAATCTCCGCAGACGCGCACGGTAGATCTTCTCTTTCGAACCCGCCGCTGCTCTGGCAAGCAGCCGCTGGCTAAAAAGTCGCCCGATGCTTGTGGGCGTGGGACCATCTTGTGTTGGCGCGATTTGGAGCAGAGCGCGCCCGATCGATCAGGAGGCAGCAACGATGCGACGCATTCTCGGAATGACTGTTCTCGCCGTACTCACCGCGTGCGGTTCCCACAAGGCTGAGGTGAAGGCCGACGAAGCGGTGACTGCGCCTGCGGCCGAGGCGGCACAACCGGCCGCGGCACCTGCAGCTCAACCAGCTCCTGCACCGACGCCCGCAGCTGCGAGCGCGCCGAAGATTGTCATCGCGGCTCCAGCGACCGAGGCCGCTGCCGCGCCAGTCATCACTGCGGCGCCCGCGCCTGCTGCAGCACCGCTCGTGTCCACGACGGTTGCGCAAGCGCCTGCACGCACGCCGGCGAAGATCTCGAAGGCGGCGGCCGCGATCGTTCACGCCAAGGATCGCACTGCTGAAGATCACGCTCTTGATGAAGGGCGAAAGCCGGCTGAGATGCTGACCTTCTTCGATCTCAAGCCAGGCATGAAGGTGGCGGAGATCGGCGCGGGCGGCGGCTACACGACCGAGCTTCTCGCGCGTGCAGTGGGGCCGACCGGGACCGTCTATGCGCAGAATCCCTCGGCGTTCCTCTCTGGATTTCTCAAGGAGGTCTGGCCCGCGCGGCTCGCCCGTCCGGTCAACGCGAAGGTGGTTCGCGTCGATCGCGAATTTGCGGCGCCGCTGCCCGACGACGCCAAGGATCTCGACGCGATCGTGATCGTCGCGATTTATCACGACACCGTCGCGATGGAGGTCGATCGCCAGGGGATGAACGAGGTGCTCTTCAAGGCGCTCAAGCCGGGCGGCGCGCTCTACGTGATCGATTCGAGCGCGCGCATGGACAGCGGGATCGCGGACGCCAAGACGCTGCACCGCATCGATGAGGCGATCGTGCTGGAGGAGGCCGAAGAGGCCGGGTTCCGGTTCGAGAGCGAGAGCGACTTCCTGCGCAATCCGCTCGACATGCGCGACTGGAACTCGTCGCCCGCGAGCGCGGGTGAGCGGCGCGGAAGCAGCGATCGATTCGCGCTGAAGTTCCTCAAGCCGCGCCATCATCACCGCGCGGACAAGGCCGAGGGAGGCGAGAAGCCGGCGGATGCCGCGAGCGATGCAAAGAGCGCCGCGACGGCGAAAGCACCGGCCGCAGCGAAGGCCGACGCGAAGAGTGCAGCGCCTGCGAAGGCGAATGCTCCTGCGGCTCCCAAGGCAGCGGCCAGGCCCGCGCCGAAGAAAGACGCTGACGCGGACGGCGACGAGTAGTTCGCAGGAACAGCGGACCGGCTCGCTAACGCAGAGCCAGCCACCAGGCCGCTGCGAGCGGCCCGAGCGCGGCGATCGCCAGGAGCGGTTGCCGCGTTTTTTTTTCCGGCGCTTCACGCTGGAGCGCGCCCGCAACGAGTCCAAGCAGAAAGCCCGCGAACATTCCGAAGAGGTGCGCGAAGAGATCGCTGCGCGCGCTGGTGCCGAGGATCGCGAGGAGCGCCGCGCCCGCGCCCAGCGTGACAAATCCGCTCCGCGTGCGCGCAAGCAACTGGACGCCGGTGAGCGCACCGAGCGCGCCGAAGACCGCCGTCGACGCGCCGATCGAGAAGTGCTGCGTGCGCATGACGAGTGCGGTGAGCAGATTGCCAATGATGCCAGCGATGAGCACGAGCCATGCGGTCCACGCCGGACCGAGGCGGCGCGCGAGTGCATCGATGAGGATGAAACCGCAGAGCGCATTGCCGGCCGCGTGCGCGAGATCGGCATGCAGAGTCAGCGCGGTCGCGCAGCGCCACCACTCACCGTGAAGGATCGCGGCGGCATCGGCAGTGCCGCGGCGGAACCAGGCGAGCTCTTCATCGCGAGGACCAGTGGCCAGCTGGCCCGCGAGGCAGAGCGCAGCAAAGATCGGCGCCGGGGTCTGGCCCTCCCACCGGCGCAGAGTGTGTTCCGGCAGCACGCGATTCTCGCTTCGCCACGCCGCGAGTGAAGCCAATGCCCGCGCCGCATCGCGCGCACGCACCGACAGCGTCCAACCCGTTCTCCCTGGCCTGCTCGAGGATGGATCGCTCGGCGCAAGCTCACTCGGCGAAAGCTCGCTCGCGGAAGGCGGTGGCCGCGTCTGAATCCGATGCGGGATCGCCTCCGCGCTCAGCACCAACGCCTCTTCAAACGCGCTCGCGCCGGTCGCGTGTTCACGCAGCGCGATCTCGCTTTCCGGTTCAGCGGGAAGAGGCTCTGTCGGTTCTTCGCTCAAGCGGCTGCTACTCTGCCTCCAGTCTCCTCCACCGCGCGAGCCGAACATGATCGATCTCGAACGTTGCCTCCACCGCCCGCTCCTGCCCGCGCTCGCTTCGCTCTTCGCGCTGCTGGCCTGCTCGGGCGCGTCGACGCCGGTGCCTCTCGCGAGCGGCGAGTCCGCGCCGTTCGCACTCGCTGTGCAGGCGTCGTCTCTCTATTGGCTTGTGCCGGCGCAGACCGGCGTGCCCGGCGCGTTGCGCACAGTCTCGACGCAAGGAGGAGCCGCAAAGACCCTCTCCGGCGTGAACGCGCCCCGCTCATTGGCGCTCTCCGCGCAGGCCGCCTTCGTCGGAAGCGGCGACGGCAACGTCTATTCGATTCCGATCGCCGGCGGCGAACCACGCGTGCTGATCGCCAAAGACGGCTCGGGCGCGGCAGTCGCCATCTCTGTGAGCGGCGGCTACCTCTACGCGACCTTCAACGCCGGACGCATCGCGCGGATCGCGCTCACCGACGGCGCGACGGTCGAGGAACTTCCAGCCGTGACCGACACGGTCACGCTCTTCGCGGCAGACGGCGCGTTCATCTACTGGGCGACGAGCGACGGCAATCTCTGGCGCGAGGCGAGCGATGGCTCAGGCGACGCGACGCTTCTGGGAAACACAGGAGGAGATGCGCCGACTCAACCAGCGTTTCTGCGAGGCAGCCTCTACTTCCGCGGCACCGGCTATCTCGGGAGTGTCGAGGAGGCGAGCGGAAAGGTTGCAACTCTCCTCGAAGGAACGAAGACCTGGAGCCTCGCGAGCAACGGCGCAAGCCTCTATCTCGGACTCGTCCACGGCATCGGCTCGCTCGAACCGCCGAGCAGCACCGCCTCGCTCTTCGTCTCGCTCGAGGTCGCAGGCAGCGTGCTCGCGGCGGATGGCAGCAACGTCTACTGGATCTCCGGCGCGGTCGATGCCTTCGGAAATCCAACCGCGCAGCGCACCATCTACCGCGGAAAGATCTAGCGAGTGCCGAACGTCGAGCCGGGAATCATTCTCGCGCACAAGCCGCGCGGCGCGACGAGCTTCTCGCTTGTCGAGGCGCTGAAAGCCCAGACTGTTACAGATGGACAAATAGTGCCTATCTGTCACGGGGGCGCGCTCGACCCGTTTGCGCACGGTCTGCTGCTCTTGCTCGTCGGCCCCGCGACGCGGCTGATGGATGAGCTGCACGCGATCCCCAAGCGGTACGAGGCCGAGATCGTCTGGGGCGCGGAGACCGACACGGGCGACGCAGGGGGGCGAGTCGTGACGTCGGGCGATGCCAGCGGTCTGACCGCAGAACTCCTCGAGGCGCGCGTGCGTGACCTTCTGGGCTGGCAGGATCAGATCCCGCCGATGACGAGCAACAAGCGGGTCGATGGAGAGCGGGCCTATCTGCGCGCGCACCGCGGCGAGACGTTTTCGCTGCCCCCTTCGCACGTCTATCTGCATGAGGCGGCCTTCACGACGCACGATCTCCCGCGCCGCAGCCAGCTGTCGCTCACCTGCCGCGGCGGCTATTACGTCCGCTCGCTCGCGCGCGATCTCGGCCGCGCAGTCGGCTGCGGCGCGCACTTGAGCGAGTTGCGCCGCACCGAGATCGGGCCGTGGCGAGATCCGGGCCCGGGTTGGCGATTATCGAATCCGTTATCGAATTCGGTAGCCGCGTTATCGATTCGCGGCGAGGCGCTCCTGCCTTGGCTTCCCTCGCGCCAGCTCACGCACGCAGAGGCGAATGCGGTCGAGCTGCGTCGAGCAATTCCGCGAGGAGAGATCGCGCCGCCGCTGTTCGGCCTGCCGGATGGCTTTCCCGGTCCAGGCGCGACCGAGCACGATCGTCCCGCGCCAATCCGCGGAATCTGCGACGGCCAGCTGCGGCTGCTGCTGCGTGCGCGCGGCAATGAACTCGTGCTCGGCACGGACCTGGGCGGCGGGATTTGAAGGCAGGCCCTCGCGGGCGTAAAGGCACCTCACGTTCACACCGAGAGGGAGCCGATGGATTTCAACCCGTCCGAAAAATCGAAGGCCATGCTCGAGCTCGCCACGCGCTTCATCCGCGAGGAGATCGAACCGATCGAGCACGCGGCGTGGGAGGAGATCGTCGCGAAGAGCAACGGCGGCGACTGGACGAAGTGGCGCCCGCATTCGTGCATCGAGGGACTCAAGTCGCGCGCACGCACGCTCGGCCTGTGGAACCTTTTTCTCCCCGACGAGAAACTCGGCGGCGGCCTCTCGACGCTCGACTACGCGCCGATCGCCGAGGTGACGGGACGCAGCCTGCTCGCGCCCGAGGTGTTCAACTGCAACGCGCCCGACAGCGGCAACATGGAAGTCCTCTACCGCTACGGCTCCGACGCGCAGAAGGCCGAGTGGCTCACGCCGCTGCTCGCGGGAGAGATCCGCTCTGTCTTCTGCATGACCGAGCCCGACGTCGCATCGTCCGACGCGACCAACATGCAGGCGACCGCGATCCTCGAGGGAGACGAGATCGTTCTCAACGGCCGCAAGTGGTGGACGAGCGGCCTCGGCCACCCGAACGCGAAGGTCGCGATCTTCATGGCGCGCACGCCCAGCGCGGGCGAGAGCCGCCACCGCCAGCACTCGATGGTGCTCGTGCCGCTCGATACGAAGGGCATTGAGATCCTCCGCATGGTTCCCGTCTTCGGTGATTTCGACGAGCCGCACGGCCACGGCGAAGTTCAATTCACCAACGTGCGCGTGCCGAAGAGCGCCGTGATCGGCGAGCTCGGCATGGGCTTCGAGATCGCGCAGGGCCGCCTGGGGCCTGGTCGGATTCATCACTGCATGCGCTGCATCGGCGCGGCGGAGAAGTCGCTCGAGCTGATGATCGATCGCGGGATGAGCCGCACCGCGTTCGGCAAGCCGCTGGTGAATCTCGGCGGCAATCGAGAGCGCATTGCCGAGGCGAGAATCGCGATCGATCAGGCGCGCCTGCTCACGCTCTACGCGGCGTGGAAGCTCGATGAGGTCGGCGCGCTCGCGGCGATGACGGAGATCTCCGCGATCAAGGTGGTCGCGCCCAACGTGCTCCAGCGCGTCGTCGACGATGCGATCCAGCTCCACGGCGGCGCGGGAGTCTCGCGCGACACGCTGCTCACGGGCTTCTTCGCGCAGGCCCGAAGCTTGCGGCTCGCGGATGGTCCCGACGAGGTGCACAAGGGATTGATCGCGAAGATCGAGCTGGCGAAGCGAGGGTTCGCGAAGCATTCGAGCGCGCCCGAAAAGAAATAACTGACCCGCCGGTCATTCATTTTCTTTCCCCCAGTCCCCGACCTGTCGAAGCGCCTCTGCGCCGCCAAAGCATCACGACAGGCGCGCGGCGAGGCGGGAAGCGGTGCGTTCGACATTTCGCCGCGACCATCACGACCGACTCTCACGATCGCGTCCTCTCCAAGAGAGCGGCCGCCTCCGGGAGGCGAGCCGCGACCGTGCGCAGGACAAGCAGGTCACGCGCGCGCCACTCCCTGCGCACTCATGCGCTCGTACACCCCCGATCGCGCCCCGAGACACTCAAGCTGCGTGTCGAGCGCACCGCTTCCCGCCTCGCCGCGCGCCGATGCTGTGCTATTCCGCGCCGCATGATCCGCATCGACAACGTCGGCAAGCAGCACGGCAAGCAGGTCCTCTTCCTCGAGGCGTCCGCGACCATCCATCGCGGCGAGCACGTCGGCCTCGTCGGACCCAACGGCGCGGGCAAGTCGACGCTCTTCCGCATGATCATGAAAGAGGAGCAGCCGGACGAAGGGCAGGTCGCCGTCGATCGCGGCGTCTCGATCGGCTACTTCTCGCAGGACGTCGGCGAGATGTCGGGACGCACGGTGGTCGCCGAGACGATGGCGGGCGCGGGCCCCGTGAGCGGCGTCGCGGCCGAGCTGCACCAGCTCGAGCACGACATGGCCGACCCCGCGAAGGCCGACAAGCTCGACAAGATCATCGAGCGATTCGGAGAGGTGCAGGCCCGCTTCGATGAGCTCGGCGGCTACTCACTCGAAGGACGCGCGAAGGAGATCCTCGCCGGTCTCGGATTCTCCGACGAGATGATGGAGGGCGACGTCGGCGCGCTCTCGGGCGGCTGGAAGATGCGCGTCGCGCTCGCGCGAATTCTCCTGATGAAGCCCGATGCGATGCTGCTCGACGAGCCGTCGAACCATCTCGATCTCGAGTCGATCATCTGGCTGGAGAATTTCTTGAAGGGCTTCGAGGGCGCGATCCTGATGACCTCGCACGATCGCGAGTTCATGAATCGCATCGTCGGAAAGATCGTCGAGATCGACAGCGGCGAGCTCACCACCTACTCGGGAAACTTCGACTTCTACGTGGAGCAGCGGGCGATCAACGAGCGCCACGCGGAGGCGCAGTACGCGCGCCAGCAGGCGATGCTGAAGAAAGAGGAGGAGTTCATCGCCCGCTTCAAGGCGCGCGCCTCGCACGCGGCGCAGGTGCAGAGCCGGGTGAAGAAGCTCGAGAAGATCGAGAAAGTGGAGCCGCCGAAGAGGGTGGTCGCGCAGCACTTCGACTTCCGGCCGGCGCCGCGCTCGGGCGAGGACGTCGCGAAGCTCGAGGGCGTCTCGAAGAAGTACGGCTCGAAGGTCATCTACGATGGCTTCGACTTCCTCGTACGCCGCACCGAGCGCTGGTGCGTGATGGGCGTCAACGGCGCGGGCAAGAGCACGCTGCTCAAGCTCGCGGTGGGCGCGGTGCATCCCGATGAGGGCGAGGCGAGCCTCGGTGGCAGCGTCAAGCTCGGCTACTTCGCGCAGCACGCGATGGACATCCTCAAGCCCGAGCTGACCATCTTCGAGCATCTGAGCGCCGAGTTTCCGCTCGCGTCGCAGGGGAGCATCCGCACGCTCGCGGGCTGCTTCGGCTTCTCCGGCGACGAGATCGACAAGCGCATCCGCGTGCTCTCCGGCGGCGAGAAGGCGCGCGTGGTGCTCGCGACGATGCTCTTTGATCCGCCGAACTTCCTCGTGCTCGACGAGCCGACGAACCACCTCGATATGGCCACGAAGGAGATGCTCATCGAGGCGCTCAAGAAGTTCGACGGGACGATGCTCTTCGTCTCGCACGATCGGCACTTCCTCGCCGAGCTCTCCAACCGCGTGCTCGAGTTGACCGGTGATGGTGCGCACGCGTACGGCGGCGGATATCTCGAGTACGTCGCGCGGTCGGGTCACGAAGCGCCGGGTCTGCGCCAGTAGAGGCTTTGCGCTTGCGCCGCGCGATCGCGATCGTGCGCGCTATCCCGTCGCGAGGCTGCGCGCCAGCCGTTCGAAGCGAGCGCGCTCGGTGTCGATGGTCGCGAGCGCGCTCGGCGTCAGGCCGAGCGCGCGTGCGCTGACGAGAAGATCTTCGGCGGCGCCGGGATGCAGCGCGGGCGCGGCTCGCAACAGCTGCAGCGCCGAGGTGAGCGCGATGATGTGCAGATCGGGATCTCCCTCTCCCGAGGCGAGCCCGCTCGCATGGTGCTTGCCGGCGAACTCGATGACGAACTCCGGCAACTGCCAGAGCGTGAGCACGTCCGCGCCCAGCGAGCTGTGGAGAAGTTCGAGGACGCGATGGGTGCGCGGGCTGCGAGGAACGAAATCGGCGAAGCCTTGCGTGCGCAGCGCGGCTGCCGAGCGCAGCGCGATCGAGCGGCCGATGTCGTGGAGCAGTCCGCCGAGATAGCAGCGATCCGCGTGCGCGCCGCCTCGCTGCGTGGCGAGCCACCCCGAAGTGACGGCGCAGGTGACGGCGTGGACGTAGAGCATCTCGAAGTCGGCAACGAACGGCTGCGTGTGTTCCCGGCCTCGTGCATCGAACAGCGCGCGCGCGGCGGCGGCTCCTGCAACCCGGCCTGCTTCGTTCAGGCCCAGGCGTGCGATCGCGTCGCGCACAGAGGAGACGCGCTGCACGCCGCGAAAGATCGCCGAGTTCACCACGCGCAGCAGCGACGCCGTGAGGCCCGGATCGCGTGAGATCAGCTGCGCGAGACGCCCGATGTCGGCGTCGTCGCGGCCGAGCAGCGTGATCACTTGAAGTGCCATCGAGGGAAACGACTCCGGCCCAGGACGGTTCTGCACGTAGTGCTTGCGCACGGCCGCCGCGAGCTCGGCATCGCGCGCGGCCTCCTCGGGCTGCACGGTCGCGACGGCGGGCAGCTCGAGCTTGAGCGCAGCCGCGTAGTCGGCGAAGTCGTGCACGGCCGTTGGGGAGTGGGCCGCAGAGTTGTCGGGCGGTAGAGGCAAGTCGTTTGACTCCACTTCATCGCGCCGTCGCGGGAGCGCCAGCGCTGTGTCCGATTATCGCACGCACCCGCAGGTGAGTGCGTGCGCACGTCGGATGGTCTGCCGACTCTCTTCGCATCGGCAAGTGTTAGCTTCGCGCCCATGCTTTCCTTTCTCCTGGTTGCGGCGGCGCTCTGTCCTCCTGGCGATCTCGCGCAAATGCGACCGGTCTCGGGCGCGGGGCTTCGCGGCGATCCGAGCGTCGTCACGCGCGCGACGGTGGTGCGCGATGGAACCGCGTGGGACACGACGGAGGCAGTCAAGGTCGATGCAGGCGGCGAGGTCGCGATTGAACTCGGCGAGCGTCGTCTGGTCGGCGCGCTCGCGCTGCAAGCGGACAACGACGACGAGTACGTGGTCGATGGCTCGCTCGATGGAATGCAGTGGACGACGATCTGGACCGCCGAGATCGATCGCTCAGGGGCCGGTCTTCGCACGCGCCACATCGCGCTCCGCTCGCCGGTCGAAGTGACGATGCTGCGCGTGCGCCCGCGCGCCGGCGACGGCAACTACTCGGTCGGCCGCCTGCGTGCGCTCTGCCAGGCCCCGAGCGAGTGGGAACACGAATGGCTGCAGGCGCTCTCTCCCGTTCACTTCTGGCGAACTCTCAACAACGAGAAGATGGTCGCGTTCAAAGGCTGGCTCGCGTTCGCCGGCGCACTGCTGCTGCTCGTCGGGGCGCTGCTCGAGTGGACGCGGCGGGCGAAACTCTACAAGCGCACGCGCGACACGCTGCTCATCATCCTCGCCGTCATCTCCTGCGCGAGCTGGTTCAACCTCTTCCATTTCCACTTCGACGGCTTCGTCCACGACTGGGAATTCTTTCACTACTATCTCGGCGCCAAATACTTCCCCGAGATTGGCTACACGCATCTCTACGAGTGCACGACCGCGGCAGAGCTCGAGGTGTTCGGGCGGGCCCGCCTCGAGGGCCGCGCGATTCGAAACCTCTCCACCAACCAGCTCGAATCGGCGCAGCCGGTGCTCGACAATCCCGCGAGCTGCACCGATCGCTTCACGCCCCAGCGGTGGCGCGGCTTCGTCGGCGACGTGATGTATTTCCGCAGCCACTACTCGACCGAGAAGTGGAACGACGTCATCCACGATCACGGCTACAACGCGACGCCCGTCTGGGGTCTTGCGGGCCGCGCGCTCGCGAGCAGTGGCCCCGCGACGGTCGATCAGATCGAATCGCTCGCGATGCTCGATCCGCTGCTCCTGGCCATCATGTGGTGCTTCGCGCTCTGGGCATTCGGCTGGCGCTCAACCGCGGTGGCGATGCTCTGGTGGGGCACGAACTATCCCGCGCGATATCTCTGGAATGGCGGCGCGTATCTGCGGATGGACTGGCTCGCGCTCGCGGTGATTGGCGTATGCCTCGTGCGCAAGGACAAGCGTGAATGGGGCGGGGCCGCACTCACGACCAGCGCGCTTTTGCGCATCTTCCCGGGCTTCATCGTCGTCGCGATTGTCTGCAAGGCGGGCTGGGAGCTCGTGCGGGAAAAGAAGATCACGCACGAGACGAAGCGCTTCGTCCTCGGCTGCGTGACGGCCTTGCTGGTGCTCGTGCCCGCGTCTGTGGCCGTCTGCGGCACTGCGGCTTATCCAGCCTTCATCGCCAACAGCAAGAAGCACCTCGCGACGGCGCTGACCAACAACATGGGCTGGAAGACCGTCGTCGCGTACCAGCAGAGCACGCGGGTCACGCAGCTGCATGATGGGAGCGCGCGCGATCCGTTCCACGCGTGGAAGGCGATGCGCTTGCAGGTCTTCGAGCAGCGCAAAGTGATCTTCTATCTCGGCCTGCTCGGCTTCCTCGCGCTGATCACATGGTCGACGCGCGGCAAGCCCGATTGGATCGCGCTCGCGCTGGGCGCGGGTCTGGTGCCGATCGCGAGCGAGCTGACCTGCTACTACTATTCGTTCTTCCTCCTCTTCGGATTCCTCTGGCAGCGGCAGCGCGCGATCGGCGTCGCGCTGCTTTCGCTCTCTGCGCTGACGTGCGCGATCGCGGGAATTCTCGGGATGGAGGACGAGCAGTTCTTCTGGATCAGCATCCTCGTCGTCCTCTTCGCTGCGGGCTCGGCCGTGCTGATTCGCCTCGCAGACACGGGCGAGGGCGATGCTCCGGTGAGCGCTGCCCAGCCTGCGAGACCGACGCGGCGTTCGAAGCGAGCAGCGACCGCGTAGTCCGCCTCGTGGGCCCGAACAGCCGGGGCGGTGCACTCTGCGGATTGTCTGCGCCCGCCCAATCTGTGTAAGAGCGCGCGCACGATGAGCCTCTCCCTCGAAGAGATCCGCCGCGCCACTGAGCTGCTCAAGTCGATCGACGCCGATCGGACGCTGCTGACGAACGTGCCTGACGAGGAGCGGATCGCGCTCCTGGCCGCTGCTGGCCGCGTCGCGATGCCGGAGAGAACTGCGATCGATCGCCTCGGCAAGTCGGTCCGTCGACGCCGCGGGCAGGAGAAGCGCGATCACGACAAGGCGATTCGAAAGGCCGCGGGCATTCGCGAGGCGCGGGAGCGTGCGGTCTTCGTCGCTCCGCAGTTTCAGCTGCCGTCGGCCGAGCCGCCTCCGGACGCACGCCTGCTCGAGATCCCGCGCGACTGCTACGTCTGCAAAGTCGAATTTCGGCAGCTGCATCACTTCTACGACACGATGTGCTGGAAGTGCGGCGAGCTGAACTACAGCAAGCGGTTCCAGTCTGCGTCGCTGCACGGGAAGGTCGCGCTGATCACGGGCGCGCGCGTGAAGATCGGTTTTCAGGCGTCGCTGATGATGCTGCGCGCGGGCGCGAGCGTGATCGCGACGACCCGCTTTCCCCACGATGCCGCCGAGCGATATGCGCGCGAGGCCGACTTCGATTCGTTCCGCGATCGTCTGCAGATCCACGGGCTCGATCTGCGCCACGCGCCGAGCGTCGAGATCTTCGCGCGCCACATCGAGGCGACGCACCAGCGGCTCGATATCCTGATTAACAATGCCGCGCAGACGGTACGCCGCCCGCCGGGCTTCTATCGCCATCTGCTCGACGGCGAGACGCGTGCACTTCAGACGCTCCCCGATGCGCAGAAGCAGCTCCTGCTCGGCCACGTCGATTGCCTCGATCGCCTGCGGCCCGGCCACGCCAGCGAAGGCTCGGCGCTCGTCGCGAGTTGGCGCAGCGACGATCCCGGCCTCGGCATCCACTCGGCCGCCGCGCTCTCGCTCGTGCCGTACGATCTCGAGCAGACGGGCGACGCCGCGCAGCTCTTCCCCGAGGGAAAACTCGACGCCGATCTGCAGCAGGTCGATCTGCGCCAGATCAACAGCTGGCGATTAACTCTCTCCCAGGTGGAGACGGCCGAGATGCTCGAGGTCCACCTCGTCAATGCGGTCGCGCCCTTCATTCTCTGCAGCAAATTGAAGGGCCTGATGCTGCGCGATCGCACGGAGCCCGGACATATCGTCAACGTCTCGGCGATGGAGGGGAGCTTCTCGCGCGGAACCAAGACCGATAAGCACCCGCATACCAATATGGCGAAGGCGGCGCTGAATATGCTGACGCTGACGAGCGCGCCTGATTACGCCAAGAGCAATATCTATATGAACGCGGTGGATACCGGCTGGGTCACCGACGAGGATCCGATCCACCACGCCGAGCGCAAGCGTCTCGAGAGGGATTTCCAGCCGCCGCTCGATATCGTCGACGGCGCGGCCCGCATTGTCGATCCGGTCTTCGAGGCCGTGCGCACGGGCAAGAACGTCTCGGGGATCTTCTTCAAGGACTACGCGCCGACGCGCTGGTGATTGAATCGACCTTATTGAAACCAGTGTGACACGATCGACTCGGCCGGCTTGTTGCGGATGGAATAGGAGAGATTGGGATAGCTGTCGTTGGGTTGAATCACGTCGACATACCAATAGGAGTTGATATCGATGCTGGCTGTATTGAATGCGGTCTGCGCCGCAATCGCCTCGAGCTGCGATTCAATTGAGATCGCCTGTACGGAGAAGTCGGTCGCGACGGTGTTCTCGACGCAGCCTGGCGCGGGGCAGAACGCATCTTCAATCCAGCCATCGAGCAGGTAGTCCCGATAGGACTCGGCCTGCACGCGGAAGACCGCAGGCTTGTTGTACTTGGAGAAGACGTTCGCGTAGTTGGTAATCACCTGCGCGTACTTCTGCTTCATCTGCGCCGTCGTGATGGCGTTGTTATCTGACGCATTGAAGGAGATCCCGAAGAGGTCGACGAGCAGGAGATCGACGCCGGCCATCAGCGCAGCGTTGTCGGAGGCCCACGGCGCGACGGAGCCGAGCAGCAGCTGCCCGTGGTGGACCGCGTGCATCGCCGCCAGCACCTGTGCCATCCGCGTCTGATAGAGCGCTTCATATGGAGCCTGCGTCCAATCAAACCACCAGACGCCCCAGTCCGCTTCCATCACCAGGATCTGGTTCGCCTCTGCGATCGTCGCCTCATGCACCATGAAGGTCGAATAGGCGTCGAACCAGCGATTGAGCCACGTACTATCAGGCGCAGGATAGGCCTTGCCGAGCGCGTCGGTGCCTTCGACCTGCATATACATCACGGGAGTTAATCCGAGAGAGAGCGCCTCGGCTGCGGCCCAGGCGATCTCGCTGTCGGGGATCTGCGAGAGGTCGGAGCAGGGCGCCCCATTCCAACAGTTGAATGAAAGCGTCGTCGCGTTGATATCGGCCAGCACGGCATTCTGGATGATCGCGACGTGGTCCGCGCCGAGCCGTCTGATTCTCTGCATCGAGGCGGTGACGGCCGTGTGCCAGTCGCCGCCGTGGCACGAGCTGTTCATCGACGGGTTGCCCGCTCCGACGAACCAGGCGTCCTTGAGCAGCACGCCGCGCTTCACTGTGAATGGCAGCGGCCCCCCTTGCGGCGCAGGGATGGGAAACGCGCCGAGATAAGAACGTGGATATGCGATCGGATCGGCGGTGATCGCGCAGACGGGGTCGGCGACGGTGACGGTGAATGAGGGTTGCGCTGCATAGAACTGCGGCAGCGGCACGAGCGTTGGATCGCTCGGGACTGCGATCATGTTCTGAAACGACGTGCCAGTCGCCGGCTCATCGAAGGCCCACAGCCAATGGTCGGCAGACATATCGATCGTGCCCGATGCATTCACGAGGCTGCCGTCCTCTTCGACGCGCAGATTGCTCACGCCGGCATCGGAGAGCGAATAGGCATAAGCCAGCTGCGTCCCTGCATCGACTTGAAGGATCCCATTCTGAGGCGTTCCCGAAACTCCTTGCGCGGTCATTGCCGTGAGCGTGCGTTGAATCGGAGTGACGAGCACGGTCGCGGTGCCGGGCGCCGCTGCGTCGCCCGCGGCATTGGTGACGATGCAGGAGAGCAGGAGCTGCCCGGGCGAGATCGTGCTGAACGTGATTGAGGTGCTCTGCGCGCCAGTGAGTATGGTTCCGTTGGTGGCGGTCCATTGATAGGTCGTGTGACTCTGTGCCGCGATACTCGCGCTTCCGGTCGCTCCGCTGGTGAGGTGCGCGGGCGCGGTGATCACGGGCTCCACCGCAGCCGCGACGACGTTCACTGCGGCAGTGGCGTTCACGGACGAAACAGCATTGCTCGTCGCCACCACAGTGAAGCCGCCGGCCTGCGCGGGCGCGATATATCCGCCGTCTGCGTCGATGCTGCCGCCGCTTGCTCCTTCGCGGATCGACCAGCTCACGCTCGTGTCGCTCGCGCCAGTGACGGTCGCGGCAAAGCTCTGCGCGTGATTGACCGTCAGCACGACCGAGCTTGGCGCTACAGAGACATGCGGGCTCTGCGTGCCTCCGCCGCTGCCGCCCGCGGTCCCGCCTGCCGCTCCACCAGCTGTTCCGCCGCCGCTTCCTGGGTTTGGGTTGCTACCAGTGCATCCGAAGAGCGCCAGCGCGACGAGGGAAAGGTATCTCATCGCGAAGCAGTACTCGGCAGCGAACGCGATCGTCAACGCGCGAGCGATTTGATCATGCAACGCGCGGCGTGCCTGCTGCGCTGTCACATTTAGCCCGGCGCCGGTCTATTCGAGCGCCTGCACGAACGATTCATGAGCGGGCGCCCCAGGGCATCCAGCCCTCACGAATGGAGATCACGATGAGCCGGATCCCGCTTGCCTGCGCCGCCAGCTTCTTCCTTCTTGCCAGCCTCGGAGCCCGCGCGGACGACGGCGTGTCGGCAGTGCGCGATGGATCGGAGCACGCGAATGCGCCCGATCCTTCATACATGGGTGCCGCGACGGCTGGGCCTGAATCGGGCACACCGGCAGCGCGACCGCTCCGAAAGGCGAAAATCGAAATCGATCGCAACGGGGACGCGTTGCAGATCGGCCCCCACACGATCACCGAGCTGACCCCAGAGCAGTTCTACAAAGCCGTCGGGCGCGACGACCTCGCGGTTTCACTCCGGCAGGAGCGCAAGGCCAAGACCGCTGTCGTGGTCAGCGGTGCGGTGCTGGCCGGACTCGGCAGCGCGGCGCTGTTCGCGGACCTCGTCTATGACATGGGCAGCCTGGGAAACTGCAGCTACGCCGGACAGACGAACTGCTCGCACGGCTATAGCCCCAATGCGCAGATCGAGCGGGGCCTGGCCATCGGCGGGGCCCTCGGCGTGACTGTCGGAGCGGGAGCGCTGCTCGTCGGGCTGCTCGGAGTCCACCCCGACGCGGAGGGCGAGCAGCAGCGTCGCGATCTCGCGGAGCAATACAACGCGCGTGCCGGCCAGGCTGGCGAGCCCGCGACCCGGGCGACCGCAGAGGTGACGACAGAGACTCCTCGGCAGCTGGCGAGCCGCTCGCTCGAGACGCTGCGGGTCGCACCGCTCATCAGTGCCCAGACCCGTGGGGTGACGCTCGGAGTTTCGTTCTAGCCGCGCTCACCAGCAGGCGAAGATCTTTTCGATCTCCTCTGCTGCGCGCGCGCTGATATCCGCGTCGACGATCGAATGCGGATGCAGCTTGCGCAGCCAATCCAGATCGCTCGCTGCTCCCGGATGTGAAGCGATCGCGGATGCGCGCGTCGGCGGCAGATATCCGCCGGCCATTGCTGCCGAGAGAACTCCTGCTCCCCGCTGATACGAGAGTCCGTCGAGCAGGAGCGCCTTGCAGCCGCGCGCGACGCCTTCGTAGATCGAGCCGGAGCCGTCGGTGAGGATGAACTCGGCCGCATCGAGTTCGCGCATGAGTGAGGAGCGCGAGAGGTCGGTGACGAGTGGAATCGAGAGTTCGCGGCAGGCCTGCGTGAGTTGATCGTGAAGGCGCGAGCCGATCCATTTCGCCTTCGAGAACGGGTGGGCCGCGAGCCGCAGCGTGTAGCTCTTCGCGAGGACGCGGATCGTCTGGAGTGCGCGCTCGAGGTCTGCCGGCTGCGCGGTGACGCGCCAGTTGAGCGCGACGAGGATGGTCCCGGAAGCGCGCGCGGCCGCACTGGGCGCGCGAAAGAAGTGATTCAGGTTCGGATCGAAATCGGTGATCGAAAGCTTCGGATCCGCCAGCATC
This sequence comes from uncultured delta proteobacterium, assembly GCA_903911145.1. GTDB lineage: Bacteria > Myxococcota > Myxococcia > Myxococcales > 40CM-4-68-19 > CAIWCD01. The sequence goes on from CAIWCD010000031.1 coordinate 61,268, forward strand.
CGATCGCGCAGTTGCAACTGCGACGAGGAGAGCGCGCGCGTCGTGCGCAGCATCTCGAGCGCATTGCGCGGAATCATCATCCGCCGCGGAGAGTTCGCGACCCAGTTGTACGCATGCAGATGCGAGCCGCTGCCAAAGCCGGGCGAATGCTGCAGGCGCAGGAGCACGCGCGTGTGAGGCGCGAACTTCTCTTCCGAGTGACCCGCGAGGAGCAGATCGCGCTGGGAGAGATTGGCCGGATCGAGCAGCGGACCGACATATCCCGCGTCCGCGCGGTGCGAGCGGATGAGCGGAAAGCGGATTGGATCGAGATATGGATGGAGATATTCCGTCCAGTAGCGGAAGTCGTGCAGGAACAGGATGGGCGCGGGTTTGAGCATCGCTGCGAGTCGGTCGAACGATTATCGTGCGCGCATCGAATAGAGCCAGTGATCGGGCGTGATTTTCTCTTCCGCGAACTCGCGGTGGCGCGCGCCGAAGTAGAGCGTCACGCGCGAATGCGTCTCGCGATCGGGGCGCTCATCGAGGCGGCAGCGGGCGAGCTTCTCGAGAGGCCCGTCGCAGAACTCGTGCGCGAAGCGCCAGCAGGAGGCGTCTCCGGTGATGCCGCTGCCCGCGCCGATCTCGAGAACATATTTTACGGGAGAGCGGATGAGCCGCGCCAGGAGCGGTCCGGGCGGAATCCATGATGCGAGCACCAACTGCGGGCGCACCGTCTGGATCGCGCGCAGTGCATCCATGCGAAGCACGTCGTCGCCGAGCGGAATTCCGCCGAGTTGTGCACCGGCATGCTCGTGCTGCTCCCTCTTGCTCATGCGGCCGCGCGGCGTGACCCATGCACCCGAATCGCTCGCGACGATCTTGAGATCAGGCGCGACGCGGGCGAGCGCGCGAGAGAGATGTCCGTCGCCGGCTGCGACCTCGAGCACACGCGTCACGCGAAGGGCGCGAATCTTCGCGGCGAGCGCGCGGAGAAATGGACGTGTCGGAAAGAGATAGAGCGGTCCCATCGGACTGAACTCGCTCATCCACGCAAGCTCTCCAGCAGGCAGCGCGGTGAGCGCGCGCGCGAGCGTCGCCAGCGGCGGAACGCGTCGCGCGCCATGTGAATCCCAGAGCAGCCGCGCCAATCGTGCGCGCGCTGCAATCGTGCGCGCGCTTCCTCCTCGCGCAGGGAAGCCCGCCCGCGCTGCAGCCACAGTCTCGCGCGTCGTGGACATGGGCTCTGCATACCACTCCGCGTTCGGGCACTCTGCGGGACAGGCAAGGGGCATACGTCAACTCACCGTCGGTCGATCCGCGGGTTCTCGGGTGGGCGGATCTCAGGCACAACGCCCGCGTCGTTCACCAGCGCGAGAGGAGAAGGCCATGCGGAACCTGCTTCCCATCGTCGTCCTGATGTCGCTTCTCGCAGCGTGCGGCACCGAAGCTCCCGGTGCGTTCGACTCGGACACCGACGAGCTTTCTTCCGCGACCTACTCGATGGCGCAGGTCCGCGCCGATCCGTCGCTCGCTCCCGACGTCGTCGTTCCTCCCGGCCGCCACGTCATCGGGCATGCGCGCCCGAGCAGCGCCGATCTGTTGAACCCCAACGATCTCGTGGTGCACCGCCCGAATCCCTGGGCCGATGCGACCTGGCTCTACGACGCAAACCAGCTCGGCCAGTTTCTCACCCTCACCGATCCGGCCGTCTATCCCAGCGACAAGAAGGACGCGACCTACTCGCGCAAGCCCGGCGATCTCTTTGCCGACGAAGGCAAGCTCGTCTGGGACAACATCGAGCAGGGCGCGCTCGGCGACTGCTACTTCATCGCTTCGTTCGTCTCGGTGATCTTCTCGGATCAGGGCGGGGCGCTGACGAAGAACCTGATCGTGCCGCACAAGTCGGGCACCAAAGTGGTCGCGTACGACGTGAACTTCTTCCAGGCCAACGGCCGCAAGGTCCGCATCGAGGTCGATCCCGATCTGCTCCACGACTCGAGCGACAATATCTATTACGCGCAGTCGACGAAGGATCAGCCGGGCGCGGAGGAGTGGGCGCCGTCGCTCGTCGAGAAGGCCTACGCGAGCTGGCACAAGACGTACAAGGCGATCGGTGACGGCGGCACCGCGGCCGATGCGATCTTTGCGCTCACGGGGAAGAAGACGGTCGCTGCGCTCGCCACCGACGCGGATATCGTGACGAAGATCGAGAGCGCGGGAAAGAACCACAAGCCGCAGGTCGCCTGCACCTGGGGCGAGCACGATGGCGTCGATTACACGAACACCGGTATCTATGCGGACCACTGCTACACGCTGCGCGGGATCCGGCGCGCAGGCAGCAACGTCTTCGTGCTGCTGCGCAATCCGTGGGGCCCGACCACCTCGACGACCTTTCCATCGGAGCCGCCCACCGATGGCGTGCAGGACGGCATCTTCGAGCTGCCGCTCTCGACGTTCCAGAAGCTCTACGACGACGTGACGATCGTTCCGTAGAGCCTCCGGGCCGCGCCCAGCAAGGCTTTGCGGCGTTATCCTTCGAACGCCGCGTCGGTGATCTCGAGACCCCGATCGATGATCTCGAACCCCAGCTTCAGATCCGCCTCGCTGATATTCAGCGGCGGATTGCAGGTGAAGTTCGACCAGCGCACGAAGGTGAAGAGGCCGTTCTCGCGGAAGAACGTCGCGAGCTTGCCCATCGCGGGATGCGCGCCGTTGTAGGGCGCGAGCAGTGTGCCCTTCGAATTCTTCTGCAGATCGACCATCCCGAAGAGACCGATGTTGCGCCCCTCCTTGACGCTGCGGTGCTTGGCCTTGAGGCGATCCATCTCCGAGCGCATCACCTTGCCCATCTCGGCCGCGCGCTCGACGAGCTTCTCCTCCTGCATCACCTTGATGACCGCTTCTGCCGTCGCGAGACCGACCGGATGCGAGTTGTAGGTCAGGCCGCCGGAGAAGACGTTCTTGCGGAAGTGCTCCGCGATCGGATCGGAGACGCCCATCGCGCCGAGCGGGAAGTAGCTTGAGGTGAGCCCCTTCGCCATGGTGACGATGTCGGGGACGATGTCGAAATGCTCGAACGCGAGCCACTTCCCGGTGCGGCCGAAGCCGGCCATCACCTCGTCACAGATCATCAAGATGCCATGCGACTGGAGCAGCGCCTTGAGCTGCTTGAAGTGGCCCTTGGGCGGCACGAGCACGCCGTTGGTGCCCGTCACCGTCTCGACGATCATCGCCGCGATGTTCTTCGGCCCCTCATATTGAATGACCTCTTCGAGATAGGTCAGATAGTTCGCCGATACTTCCTCTTCGGTATCGCCGAACGAATAGTTGTACGGCGTCGGATCCATCACGTGGATGATTCCCGGCGAGGCCGGCTCGCTCGGCCAGCGGCGCGGATCGCCGGTGAGCGACATCGCGAGGTGCGTGCCTCCGTGATAGCTGCGATAGCGCGCGAGGATCTTGTGGCGGCCCGTATAGAGGCGCGCGGCACGAATGGCGTTCTCGTTCGCTTCGGCGCCGCCGAGCGTGAAGAAGAACGAATTGATATTGCCCGGCACCACCTCGGACATCAGCTTCCCGAGGCGCGCGCGCACGGCAGTCGCGGTCTGCGGATAGACGAAGATCAGCTCATCGAGCTGCGCCTTCATCGCGGCGATGACTTTCGGATGCGCGTGCCCGATCAGCACGCTCATCAGCTGCGCGTTGAAATCGAGGACCTTCTGCCCGTCCGTGGTGGTGAGCCACGAGCCCTGTGCGCTCGCGATGGGCAGCGGCGCGACCGCGTCCCCAGCGGTCCAGGTGTACATCGTGTGCTTCTTGCAAAGGTCGATCATCTCCTGCGTATTCATGTGCAGTCTCCATACCGATGGTGGGCCGGCGCGCGGGATGGTAGCGCACTCGAGCCATTCAAGGTGCGGAGGTTGTATGCGAGCTCATTTCATCGTCGCAGTGCTGGTTGCAGTCGCGGGATGTGGCGGCGCCAAAGGGCTGCCGGATGGCGGCAGCGGCGGCGGCTCCGCTGGCGGTGCGGGCGGCGGTTCAGCCGGTGGCGCGGCCGGAGGCTCGGGTGGCGGTTCGGCTGGTGGCGCGGGCGGTGGTATGGCCGGTGGCTCTGGTGGCGGCTCGGCCGGTGGCTCAGGCGACGGCGGCATTGCCACCGATACCGCGGTGATTCGCGTTCACTATCCCGTCGGCAGCCACACGCTCACGCTGCGCGGCGCGCAGTCGCCATTGAGCTGGACCGCGGGCGCTTCGTTGACCGCAGGAAGCAACGATACCTGGAGCTATGAGCTCACCGGCGTCACGGCTCCAGTCGAATTCAAGCCGATGCTCGACAATACCAACTGGTCGCGGGGGCCGAACTATCACGCCGTTCCCGGGCGCGCTGTCGATATCTACCCCCATTTCACCTCGACCAAGGGCAGCGTCACGACTTTGATCAGCGGGTTTCACTCGACTGTGCTGAACAACAATCGCGACGTCTATGCCTACTTCCCGGCGAGCTATGCAGAGAATACCGACGCGAACTATCCCGTCGTCTATATGCACGACGGTCAGAATCTCTGGGCCGCGCTGCCGCAACTGGCCTTCGGTGCAACGTGGAATGTCGATACCGCCTTTGATTCCGCGTCGGAGACGGGTGTCTGCGCTGGCAACGGCCAGGTGGGCTGGGCCGCCGCTCCTCTTGGCGGCTCGCCGGCGACGTGCACTGGAGACGGCGATTGCGGTGCAGGTGGAAGCTGCCGCACATTTCCCGAGGCGATCGTGATCGCCCCGGGAAATACCTCGCAGCGTATCTATGAATATACCCCGACGCAGGATCAGGTCCCGCCCGACGGCGGCTCACCGACGCCTGGCGGTGGCGGCGGCGATCTCTATATCCAGATGCTCGTCAATGAGCTCAAGCCGAAGATCGAATCGATGACGCTCAATGGGCAGCCGCTGCGCGTGAAGACGGACGCTGCGCACACGGCGCTCTGCGGAAGCTCGCTCGGCGGACTGATCAGCGCATATGCGGGGACGACGCGCCCCGATATCTTCGGACTGATCGGCGCGGTATCGCCGTCGACGTGGTGGGATATGGACGTGATTATCGCGGACGTGCAGTCAACCCATGCGGCGACCGTTCGGCCGTTGCGCGTCTATGTCGATTCGGGCGGCAACGGCCAGGACGACCAGGCCGATACCGATCTGCTCTCGGCCGCATATCTCCAGCTCGGATATATCGAGGGGATCAACTATCACCACGTGGTGCAGAACGGCGCCACCCACAGTGAGGTCTACTGGGCGCAGCGCTTCCCGGGAGCAATGCAGGTGCTGCTCGGCGAGCGGCCCTGACGCCGCTACTCGATCCGGCAGGCGTCGTTGAAATCCAGCCGCGGATTGCGCGGGTGGAGCCTTGCCGGATCTCCATATCCGAGATTGATCAGCAGGCTCGACTTCAGTTTTCCCTCGGGAAAGAACTCCGCGTCGAGCCTGGCGGTATCAAAGCCGCTCATCGGTCCGCAATCGAATCCGAGCGCACGGGCCGCGAGAATCAGGTATCCCGCCTGCAGCGTCGCGCTCTGTCGCGCCATCTTGTCGAGCGCCTCGGGCGGCATCTTTGAAAGCCCGGTCTTCATATCGCGTGCGGGAAAGAGCTTCGGCATCTGCTCGTAGAATTCGAGGTCGTGCGCGATGATCGCCGTCACCGGCGCGCTCATGGTCTTGTCGACGTTGCCCGCGGCCAGCGTCGGACGCAGGCGCTCCTTTGCCGCCGCGCTCTTGACGAACACAACCCGCAGCGGCTGCGTATTTCCCCCGGTCGGGCCCATCTTGGTCAGGTCGTAGAGTTGCTGCAGCAGCGCATCCTCCACGCCTCGCGGGAGCCATGCGGTGTGCGTGCGCGCCTCGGTGAAGAGCAGCTTGAGATCGAATTCAGATGCGGTCGCCATGAACGTGCCCCGGTTGTGGAATTCCGCGAATGCGTTCGTAGATGCCAGCCCCCGGGCTTTGATTCGCAGTGTGATTTCGTGCTAACCGCCGCGTCGCTCCCATGCCCAGGCCCACGCTCAGTCTTATCCTTCCGATCTTCAACGAAGAGCGGGTCATCCCTGAACTGCACGCGCGCTTGCAGGAGTTTCTCTCCAAGCTCGGCGGCCAGGTCGAGGTGCTCTTCGTCGACGACGGCTCGCACGATGATTCGATGGCGCTGCTGCGCGGCATCGCCGCGAGTGAACCGCGCTATCGAATCCTCTCCTTCTCGCGCAACTTCGGCCACCAGGCGGCGATCACTGCGGGCCTCGACTATGCGCGCGGCGAGGCGGTGGTGGTGATGGACGCCGACCTCCAGGATCCTCCCGACGTCGTGCTCGAAATGGTCGCGAAATGGCGGGCCGGATATGACGTCGTCTATGGCAAGCGCCGCTCGCGCGAGGGTGAGACGTTCTTGAAGCTGCTCACCGCGAAGGGCTTCTATCGCATCTTCGCGCTGATGATTCCCATCGATGTTCCGCTCGATACCGGCGACTTCCGCTTGATGAGCCGACGCGTGGTGGTCGCGTTGCGGACGCTCGCGGAGACGCATCGTTTCGTGCGCGGAATGGTGGCCTGGATCGGCTTCAAGCAGACGGCCGTGCTCTATGACCGCCCCGGCCGATTCGCCGGGGAGACGAAATTTCCCCTGCGCAAGATGATCGGCTTCGCCATCGACGGGATCACGTCCTTCAGCGTCCTGCCGCTTCGCTTTGCGACCTATCTGGGAATGACCATCAGTGTACTCAGCGTGCTCACGGGCTTCTGGGCTCTCTATGCGAAATATGTGCAGCACGTCACCGTCCAGGGCTGGACCACCGTCATCCTCCTGGTCTCGCTGCTCGCCTCGGTGCAACTGCTGATGATTGGAATCCTCGGCGAGTATATCGGGCGCATCTATGAGCAGGTGAAGGGTCGCCCGCTCTATATCGTCGGCGAGCGGCATAATCTCGCGCGCCGGCCCGATGATGATTCACTCGACGAAGACGCGAGCTGAACTCCGCTCGCGCTTATACGATCTGATAGTTCTGCACGAAGAGCGCGAAGAACAGTCCCTGGAAGAGCGCAAATCCGAGCATGATCGGGATCTGCCAGCGCGGTCGGCGGGTCACGAGCAATCCGAGCGCAAGAAATGCCGGCCAGCAGGAAGCGGTATATCGCCCGAGCGACTCGGCGCCAATGCTCCAGATGGTGACGAGATAGAGCGCGCCGAGCGCGGCCAGTTCCCAGCGCTTCTCGAGGGCGAGCATGACCACGCCCGCCGCGGGAATGAGCGATATCAGCGGATAGATCCAATACCGGGCGTCGGTTGAGTGATCGAGGAAGGGCTGCACGATCGACATCCACGCCTGCACCCAGCCCTGCGTGCGGACATGAACGAACGCGAGCGGATCGCCCGAGTAGTGCCAGAGCCAGAGCGGATATGCGGCGACGATCAGCCACGGAACGATTAAACCGAGGACTCCTCGTTCAACCAGGAGGCGCTTGATTCCACGCTCGCGCAGCTGCGCAATCAAGAGCGCGATCCCTGCGAGCATGCCCATATGGCGCGTCAACGCCGCAAATCCGAGCGATACACCGGCGCGGATCGGCTTGTTGGCCATCGCGAGTGAAACGGCGGTGATGCTGAAGAAGACCATCATCGATTCGGGATAGGCCTCGGCCTGAAAAAAGGCGAACGGATAGGCCGCGAACAGCCCAAGCGACCAGCGCGCGACCTCTTCGCCCTCCAGCCTGGTGAAGAATCGATACATTGCGAGCCAGGCGCCGAGCGTGGCGAGATTGGCGACGCAGATGAGCGCGATGATGAGATTGGCGTGCGTGAGTTCGCCGAAGATCCGCGTCAGCAGCGGATAGAGAGGCCAGAACGCTGCGGACATTGGATCGCGATATCCATTGCTCGCGATCTTCAGATACCAGCCGCAATCCCAGCGGCAGAGGCCATCGATCCACGGATATGGCCGGAGAAATACTTCGTGCCACGGCGGATTGCGATAGGGCTTCGGCGCGAGCGTGAGAATCATCTCCGAGAACAGCATGAGACCCGCGCGCGTGCAGAGCCAGAGAAGCAGCGGAAACCGCGCCCAGCCTGTAACTGCGGCTTTCACCGCACCGAACATGCTCGCCAGTCGCGAGAGGACTCCTGCCGGCGGCGGCGGGACGGCCGCCCCCGATGGAGCGTTCGATTCTTCGGTTGATTGAAGCTGACTATCCATTGCTGGTCATCGGCGCGGGGACCGACAGAATCGGCTCCGTGCGCGAGCGCAGGAGGGCGATGATTTCGTCGGTGCCGCGCTCGCGCTCATCGAGATTCACATAGCGCGCCGCGAGCCAATCATAGCGGCGCAGCATCAGCATCAACCAGACGATGAAGAAGTCGATCCCCTCGAAGACGATCGCACCCTCGCTCGCATAGGTCGCGAGGTTCTTCTCGAAGTCGCTCGGCATCTCCGACCAGTGCCGGTTCGCCTTGACGTGGTGACCGATATGATAACCGTCATTAAAGCAGCGCTGGTTATATCGGGAGTTGATGCAGGTCAGGCTATTGACATAGGCGTTGCCGGGCCGCGCGGGATCAATAAACGCGTGCTGGCCCCAGTTGCCCGCCATCATTAGAAAACGCACGGTGACGAACGGGACGATGAAGACCATCAAGGTCGCGCGCCAATTGACGCAGGAGAGCAGGGCGACCGACACGAGGAAGAGCAGCTCGCCGGTGAGCATTCGCCGCATTAATTGACGGCGTCCCTTGCGGCCCAGGTACATCGATACTTCGACAATACCGAGGCAGAAGAAGCGCAGGAAGTAACGCATGAAGTGATCGAAGCGGTCGCGCTGGAAGCGCATCGTCGAGCTGAGATCATCAGGGAGATTGTTCTCCGGGTGATGCATGCCGACGTGGTGGCTGTAATAGGTCTCCGGTGATTCACCGAAGAACGGGCCGAGCACCCACGGGATGTAATGATTCATCGCGCGCAGGGCAGGCTTGAAGAGCGTGCGATGGCTCGTGTTGTGGAGCATGAGGATATAGCGGTCGAGGAAGCCGAGGAAATTGACCGCGAGATAGAGCGCCGCGAGCCACCAGCGGAAGCGGCCGGGGAGGAATAGATAGAACGCGAACGGGAAGAGAATTGCGCTCGCACTGGCGATGAGCTTGAGGAACGGCAGATCGCGCGGATCGACGATGAGGCCGAGCGCCCAGCGGGTGAGCGGGTTTTCGTTTGGCGCGGTGGGCGCGCCCGGATCGGTGATCTGGAGAGTCGCGGCAGTGGTCACGAGGCGGACCGTTAGCACACGGCGCCTGGCGCTACATCCGGAAGGCGGCGCGATCTTCTCTACTGGCGATCAAGGCAGGCGAGGGAGTCGTTCGACCAGATCTGCTGGATGGCGAAACGCTGCCCGTTCCAGCTCTGCGCGAAGTTGTTCGCGGCGGTTTCGCAGCGGTCGCCGACCTCGTCGTTGGCGTGCATCGCTTCCCAGGCGTTGAAGAGCGGGTCGGTCGCTGCCTCGGCCAGCTCGTGGCTCATTGCCGAGGTCGCCGCGTCGAGGAGCGGGCCGTTGACGTGCAGGCTGCCGGTTCCACAGACGCTGTCGCAGTCGAGGTGCGGAATCGAGGCGTAGACGAGCTGCACGGTGCCGATGCCAGCGAGCGTCGCCGGGTGATGCTCGTGATAGCCGCAGAAGTCGCTGCAGGATGCGGACCTGCCCAGATGCACGATGGTGCGCGGCGGCGTGTAGACGAAGTAGATCGCCTCCGGGTTCCAATCGACACTGCCCGCGTTGATCTGCGCGGCGACGAAGTGGGCCATCGCGGTGTCGGTCAGCTCCGCGGGCGGGTCGTCGCTGATCGTGAGTGATGCTCCCTCGACCGACTCATTGATGACCGGGCCTTTCGCGTCGGCATACTGCGCGGCAATGGCGAACCAGGCGGTGCCGCCTGCGCGCTCTTTGAAGGCATCGAAGAGCGCCGTCTGCTTGCGGCCCGCGGCGGTGTTGAAATAGCTGCCCCAGTAGAGGTTGACCATCACCGGCCGATGCATCACCGGACCGCCGTGGTACGGCACGGGGCGCGCAAGATCCGGGTGCACGCCAGCAATGAGGTGCACGCCCGACGTGAGATCGCTTCCCTCGGAATCGGTCGGGAGATCGGCCCCGCCGCAGGAGGCGGCGAGAGTGGCGAGCAGCACGGCGACAACGCGCATGTGACCCCCCGAAGAAACTCGCGCCTCTCCTCGCAGTTCGCGGCAAATCGTGGAATCGTCTCGCTGCCGGATGCCCTGTTTTCCACCGCCGCCTGCTGTTTGCGGGCCGCTGGAGCAACGCATGGAACTGTTCGTCTTCCTCAGTTGTGTGGCCAGCATCGCCGCGTGGCTGAGCGCGCGCTCGACGCGAACGATGGCGCAGGAGCGGCTTGCGGCCGCCGATCGACGGATGGAGGCGATGCAGCGCACGCTCAATGCGCTGGCCAAGGCAGAGGCTGAGAGGGTTGCGGCCGCGTCGCTCCCGCTCGTGAAGTCCGCGGAGACTACGCCTCCGTCCTCGACCGCAGTGCCGCTGGCTCCTGTTCCGATCGCTGAACTCCTCCCCGTCGCGGAGAGCGCAACCGCCGCTGCGCCAGTCCCGATCGCAGAGCTGGTTTCTGCATCGCTCCCGAACGCAACGACGCTCGCAGCCGCTCCAGGCGCGGTCGAGAGCAGTGCACCGCGCGCCGCCGGAGGCCATTCACTCGAAGAGAAAGTCGCGCTCGTCTGGTTCACGCGCATCGGCGCGGCGGCGCTGCTCATCGGCGTTGCGTTCTTCTTCAAGTACGCCGTCGACAACGACTGGATCGGCCCACTCGGTCGCGTCGCGCTCGGGGCCTTGACTGGCGCGGGTTTGCTCGCCGCCGCCGAGATCACGCGCACGCGGACCAAAGCGATCTTCCTGCAGGTGCTGCTCGGCGTCGGCCTTTCGTTCCTCTATCTGTCGGTCTACGCGAGCCACGCCTTCTACGGAATCGTCCCGACCACGCCAGCGTTCGCCGCGCTGGTGGTCGTCTCGCTGCTCGGGGGCGCGCTCGCCGTGCGCCACCGCGGCGAGCCGATCCTCATCCTCTCGCTGCTCGCGGCGCTGCTTGCGCCCGTCCTGATCTCGACGCACCAGAACCGTCCGCTCGCGCTCTTCAGCTACACGCTGCTCATTACGGGATTGTCGTTTCTCACCTCTGTGCGGATGGGCTTTCGCTACGCGAACTGGCTCGGCATCGGCGGCGCGTCGGTGCTCTTCGCAGGCTGGTACGGCACGTTCTTCCACGCTCGCATGCCCGAAGCGCAGGAACTCTTCGCCGACGGGAATGCGTTCGACGCTGCGCTGTACATCTTCCGTACGCTCAGGCCGCGCATCGTCCCGCTCGGCGCAGTTGCCGCCTTTCTTGCCGAGTGGATCGCTGTCGCGCGCTTCGCCCGCACGCGCGAACCTGGGCTTCAGGAGCGGCTGCAGCCAGTCCCCTTTCTCGTCGCGGCGCTGCTTCTCGCGCACGCGGGATTCGCAGTTCTGCTCTTTGACGCGCCCCCGTTTCTCGGGCTGATGCTCGCGTGTCTCGGACTGCTGTCGTCCTATCTGCTCGGGCTCGAGAATCGCCGCGATCTGCTTGGCCTGCCTCTTGTGACGACGTTCTGCGTGCTGCTCTTCACCGTGCATCGCGAACAGACCGATCCGACGGGCATGCTCGCCGTGCTCGGCCTCGTCGGCGTGATCTATGGAGCCGGGCTGTTGCACGGCCAATTCGGCGCAGCGAAGAAGCCGGACCCGCTGCTGGTGATGCTCCTCTGCGCCGTCGGCGTTGCGCTCGCGCTCTGCTCGGCGGTGCTGCTCTTCGAGCTCCATCCGGCGACCTTCTCGTTCGTGCTCGCCGCGCTCTCGCTCTCGTTTGCGGCGCTGTCGTTGTTGCTCGGCGTGCCCGTGGTGGCTGCGGGCGCTGCGGCGCTCTCGGTCTGCGGACTGCTCGCCACCAGCACGCAGCACAGCGAGATCAGCACGCCGCTGCTCATCGCCGCCGCGCTCAATGCCGCGATCTATTTCGCCTCGGGTGCGTACGAGTTGCTCGTGCGCAAACTGGAAGCGACCCAGCCGCGCCTCTTCACCGTCTCCGCGGCCGGTCTCGGATTCGCGCTGCTGGTGGAGACGAGTGCGCCGCAGAGCCAGTGGCTTCTACGCTCGACGGCACCGGCGCTCGTCGGCGTTCTCGATCTTCTCCTCGGTGTCGCGCTTCTTCGTCGCAGCGCGCGCAAACCCGCCACGGTGCTGCTCGGGCAAGCGCTCGCGCTCTTTGCCGCCGCGGCTGCGATGCTCTTCTCTGGCGCGACCGTGACGGTGATCTGGGCCGCGCTCGCAGCCGTGGTCGCCGTGCTCGCGGCCGCCGATGAGGATCCCCGCTGGCTCGCGGGTGCCTCGCTGCTCTTCGTCGCGACCGTGCTGCGCGCGCTGTTCGTCGATTTCGAGATCCCCGAGCAGGAGCAGCAGAAGTTCTTCGCGACGCTCGGCGAAGAGGGCCGTCTGCGCGCGCATCTGATCTTCAATCCGCGCGCGGGAGCGTTCGCCGCGACCGCGCTCGCGCTGTTCGTGGCGGCGCGTTCGACAGCGCGCAGGACGGCCGACTGGTTTCGCCAGAGCTCGCTCGCGTTCGCTCTCTCAGCGCACGCGCTGCTGGTGCTGCTGGCGATCCTCGAGGCGCACAATCTCGCCCTGACCACACCGCTGCCAGACGCGATCCCGTTTGCGGAAGACAGCGGTTTCATCTCCGCGTTCAACGCCGCGGTCTACGCACAGGCCGAGGCGCTCTCGGTGGTGACGACGGTGGTGATGGCGCTCTACGCCTCGATGCTCGTCTCGATCGGCTTCGGCGCGCGCAGCCGCAACAGCCGCCTGTTGGGTTTAAGCCTCTTCGCGTTGACGCTGGGAAAGCTCGCGCGCTGGGACATCTGGCACCTCGCGCGCATCTATCAAATGGTCGTGCTGGTCGCGCTCGGCGCGCTGATGCTCGCGTCTTCGTATCTCTACGCGCGCTTCGGCAAGCGGCTCGTGACGCTCCTGCGAGATGGAGAGCTCCCGAGCGCAGGAGGCGCGGGAACGGGCGCGATGCTCATCTTCATTGCGCTGTCGCTGGCGTCCGGAACTGCGCGTGCGGCCGACGCGCAGAAGTTCGCGCGCTTCGAGCAGCAGCGCGCGATCGAGCACGTCTCCGACGAGAATTTCTACCGCGTCGAGATCGATCCGCCTCTGTATCGCGCGACGCGCGCGCAGTTCGACGACGTGCGGATCGAAAGCGTCAAGGGCGACGAGGCGCCGTTTCTCGTGCGCGATATTCCTGCCGACGTCGCGATCGTCCGTCACGAAGCGACCGTGGTGGATGCGCTCGTTCTCCCCGACGGCTCCTCGCGCGCAGTGCTCGATCTCGGCCGCATGGGCCTCAAGCACAGCGAGGTCGCGCTCGAGATCGAGGGCAGCGATTTCCTGCGCCACACCCGCATCGAGATCTCGAACGACGAGCAGAAGTTCGATCGGTTGACCGAGGGACAGCTCGTCTATCGGGTGGTGAGTGGCGAGCAGAGCGGGTCGAGCACGACGCTCACCTATCCTGTCTCCGATGCGCGCTATCTGCGCGTGACGCTCCTGCCGGGCGCGGACAAGGAGCGGCTGCGCATCACCGCGGCCCACCTCGCGCTCACCAGTGAGTCGTCGCGGCTCCTGCAGCGCAGCCTCGCGGCCGTGGTCTCGTCCCTGCCGCGCAAGAGCGATGCGCGGCAGAGCGCGTGGCTCCTCGATCTCGGCGCGCCGGGCGTGCCGATTGAATCTCTGCTGATCGACGTGCAGACGACTCTCTTCGAGCGTCGCGTCTCGCTCTCGGCGAGCGACGATCAGCGCTCCTGGTCGTCGCTCGGTGGTGGGCTGCTCTACCGCGCAGCGAACGCGGAGGGTCTCACGCTCAGCTTCTCCTCGACGCGCGCGCGCTTTCTGCGCCTGGCCATCGACGACGGCGATGATCCACCGCTCCTGGTTCGCGCGGCGACGGCGAGCTATCGCGCGCAGGAGCTGGTCTTTCGCGCGGCGGCCGGCGGCGTCGATGGCCAGCTTGCACCGCGGCTCCTCGTCGGCCGCGCTGATGCCGCCCATCCCCTCTATGATCTTGCTTCGGTGATCGCCCGCTACGGCGATGCGCTCAGGCCCGCGCAGGCCGCGTTCGGGCCGCTCGAACCGAATCCAGATTTTCGTGCGCCCGTGCCGAAAGCGGCTCCTCTGCCGCCTGCGAGCGAGCGTCACAAGGGAGCGATCGTGGCCGCGCTCAGCCTGCTTCTGCTCGTCCTCGCGCTCTGGACGATCCGGCTGCTCAAGAGCTCGAACGACAACGAGAGCGCGAGCAACACCACGCCCCGCGCGGGTGAGAAATAGTATGCACTCAAACGATCTCGCACCGCTCACGTCGGGCAGCCGCGTCGTCGTCGCGCAGTTTGGCGAGACTCCGCTCGAAGCGATCGATCAGCACGCCTCGCTGCAGCCGATGCCCGCGCCCGATCCGGCAACGCTCTCTGCGCAAGACGTGATCGTCGCCATCAAGAGCGCCAGCGTCGGCTGGGTCGATCTCCTCATGACGAGCGGGCAGTACCAGCACATGGCGAAGCCGCCCTACTGTCCGGGTCTCGAATACGCGGGCGTCGTCGTCTGGCGCGGCGCGGAGGTGAGCGACTTTTCCCTCGGCGATCGCGTGCTTGTCGACGGCCTGCTCGCCGGTCCGCGTTCGCTCGGCGACTATCAAGCCTATGGCGGATATGCCTCGTATGGAGTCGCGCCTGCGTCGGCGCTGCAGCCGATTCCGCCCGGCTATTCCTTCGACGAGGCGTGCAATCTCCTCGGCAACTACGAGACGGCCTATCACTGCCTGATCGCGCGCGGCCGCCTCCAGCGCGGGGAAACCGTGCTCATCCACGGCGCGTCGGGCTCGACGGGGCTCGCGGCAGTCCAGGTCGCAAAGCTCCTCGGAGCGACCGTGATCGCGACCGGCCGCTCCGACGAGAAGCTCGCTGTGGTGAAGAGTCTCGGCGCGGATCACGTGATCAACTGCAGGCCGACCGAGGGAGTGAGCGGCGTGCGGAAGTTTCGCGACGAGGTCAAGGCGCTCACCGATGGCCGCGGCGTCGACGTGGTCTACGACGGCGTCGGCGGCGAGATCTCGCTCGAGAGTCTTCGCGCAGTCGCATTCGGCGCGCGCTATCTGATCGTCGGCTGGGCTTCGACGCCGTTCGTCGCGCAGGGCAAAGGCCAGCGCGGCGCACCGAATGCGAACGTGCTGCCGACGAATCTCATCATGATGAAAGGGCTCGACGTGCTCGGCTGCCCGACGGTGATCTCGACCGTGAACGATCCGTCGATCCGCACCGCGCGCCTTGCGCAGGTGCTGGCGTGGTCGGAGAGCGGCGCGATCCGTCCGCACGTCTCGCACGTCTTTCCGCTCGCACAATTCAAGGAAGCGATGCGCGCGAAGTGGAACGGCGAGGTCATCGGCGGATGCGTTCTTCATCCATGAATCGTCATGCGCCGGACTGCTGCTGCACCGCGCACCCGCTCCCAGCCTGCTTGCGCGTGCGCGACGCGCTCGATATCTACCTCGCGGAGAACGGCTTCACGCACGCGGAGTACGAGGCGAAGTGGACGCCCGCTTCATTTCTCGGCGTTGTGATTCCCGTCCCGAACACGGTGCCGCACCAGAGGGGAATCCGGCTCCACGATCTCCATCACCTCGCCACCGGGTTCGGCACCGACATCGCGGGCGAGGGAGAGATCTCGGCGTGGGAGATCCGCGGCGGCCTCGGCGATCTCAATCTCTACGTCTCGTCGCTCGTGATCTTTGGCACTGCAGTCGGCTCGCTCACCTCTCCGTGGCGCACGCTCAGCGCGGGCCGCGCGTCGAGGAAGAAGAATCTCTTTCGCGCCTGGAGCAGCTACGCTTCGCTGCTCGAACTCACGCTGGGTGAGCTGCGCGAGCGGGTGGGAATTCCCGTGCGAGGCATCGCAAACGGGCGCAAACTCCACTCGCGAGCGCCTCGCACGGAGGCGAATGCGTCGTCGGCTGCCAAGTGAAGTCATTGGTGTTGCGACGCTTTTAGATAAATCGTACACAGCCGATTGCATTTTCTTTTCAGATCCCCGATACACACGCTTCCTCGTGCCAATCCGCGCGGGGCTGGATGGGAGTGATTCCCGTCTCGATACACGAAAGAAGAGCATGGCTACTGGCACCGTGAAGTGGTTCAACGATTCGAAGGGGTTCGGCTTCATCACGCAGGACGGCGGGGGCGAAGACGTTTTCTGCCACCACACTGCGATCAAGGCCGAAGGGTTCCGCACGCTGGCCGAAGGGCAGAAGGTTTCCTTCGAGGTCACCAAGGGCCCCAAGGGTCTCCAGGCCCAGAACGTCCAGCCGATCTAGTTTTCTAGATCGCTGAACAGCAAGAGGCCCGGGCTCAAAAGCCTGGGCCTTTTCTTTTGTGCATCACCGCGGAGGGGGATCTTGCCGCTCGGTTATCTGCTCGCGACCATCCTGGGTGGAACGCTCCTCGTGGCCTCGCTGCTGACGGGCCACCACGGTGCATCGCATGAGCTGGATCACGGGCACGCGCACGAGAGCGGCGATCAGGAGAATGCGATCGCGGCGCTCGTCTTCTCGGTGCGCTTCTGGACATACCTGCTCGCGATTGGCGGACTCACCGGACTGCTGCTGCGCCTGATCGCAAAGACGGGCGAGCCGTGGTGCGCGCTCCTGGCTCTCTCGGTGGGGAGCGCGAGCGGACTCTTTGCGCAGCGGATTCTCTCGGTGCTCGGCAAGCAGTCCGGCGGCGTCGTCGAATCGAGCGAACTCGCGCTGCGCCTGGGCAAGATGCTCTTGCCTGCTTCGCCGGGCGTGAGCAGCCGCGTGCGCCTCACCGTCAACAATCAGATTGTCGATCTCATCGCGGTCACCGAAGATCCGCAGATCGCCGCGCGTGAAGAAGTGCTCGTCCTCGAGGTAAAGGACGGCGTTGCCCACGTCACTCGCAACTTGAATCCAGGGGAGAAGTCATGAACGACGTCGATGGGTCGTCTTCACTTTCAATGGGCGGACTGATCTTGTTCGCCTTCCTGCTCGCGATCGGACTGACGATCGCGCTCTCGCTCTTCCGGCGCTTCCTCTACATCTGCCGGCCGAACGAGATGCTCGTCGTCTCGGGCAAGAAGACGAAACTCTCCTCGGGAGAGATGCTCAACTTCGCCGTGATTCTTGCGGGCCGCCACTGGCGCGTGCCGTTTGTGCAGACCGTCAGCCGGATGGATCTGCGCCTCATCCCGATTGAGCTTCAAGTGACGAAGGTGCTCTCGAACGGCGGCATTCCGCTCGATGTGCACGCGATCGCGAACGTGAAGATCACCAGCGACGTGCGCTACGTGCACAACGCGGTCGAGCGGTTTCTCAACCTGCCGCCAGAGAACATCCGCCTCTCTGCGAAGCAGACGCTCGAAGGAGTTCTGCGCGGCGTGATCAGCCAGTTGACGCCCGAGCAGGTGAATGAGGATCGCATCGAGTTCGCCAACAAGCTGCTCGAGATGACCAGCGACGATTTCAACAAGATGGGATTGCACCTCGATACCTTGAAAGTGCAGCGCGTCGAGGACGAGGCGAAGTATCTCGTCAACATTGCGCGCACGCAGATCGCGAATGCGATTCGCGACGCGGAGAACGCGGAGAACCAGGCGGATCAGGAGGTCGCGCAGGAGCAGGCGGCGGCACGCCAGCAAGCGGAGGTCGCGAAGAAGCAGGCGGAGATCGGGATCTCCACCAAGCGCAACCAGCTGCGCGCGTTGACCGGCAAGCTCGAGGGAGATGCGCAGTCGGTCGAGCGCGAGGCGCAGGCCGCGAGCGAGCAGGCGCGCGCCGAGGCGGAGCAGGAGTTGCAGTCGGTGCGCAAGGAGCTCGAGACCAAGCGGCTCTATGCCGAGATCGTTCTGCCGGCCGAGGCCGCGCGCGATGCGGCGACGCTCGAAGCGGAGGGCGATGCGGCCCCACGCAGAGAGCAGGGTGCAGCGGCGGCCGAGGTGATTCGCGCGATGGCAGAGGCGGTGAAGGCCGCGGGTCCTGAGGCACGCGAGATCTTCGTGCTCTCGCAGCTCGATACGCTCGTCGGCCAGGTCGCCGCGAAGGTGAAGGAGATGCAGATCGGTGAGGTGCAGGTGATCGACGCAGGCGACGGGCGCGCGCTGCCGGCGCTCGCGGCGAGCTTCCCGCAGACGGTGATCGCGGTGCTCGGCTCGCTCAAGGATCTCACTGGTGTGGATGTCGCGGCGATGCTCGCGGCCGGAGGTGCAAAGTGATTCCGTTCTCCATCCTCGTCGTCTGCCTGCTCGTCGGCGGCTTCTTCATTCTCTCGACCATTCTGCGCAACACCTATGTCTGTTCGCCGAGCGAGGTGCTGATCTTCTCGGGACGCACCTGGACCACCGCCGAGGGGCGCGAAATCGGCTTTCGCTGCGTGCGCGGCGGACGCGCGATGCGCATGCCGTTCGTCGAAGTGGTCGATCGCATGCAGCTGACCAACATGGCGATCGAGCTCTCGGTGCAGAACGCGTTTTCGCGCGGCGGCGTCCCGCTCAATGTGGTCGCGGTCGCGAATATCAAAATCCCCAGCGCAGAGCCGCTGCTTCATGCAGCGCTCGAGCGGTTTCTCGGCGCGACGCGCGAGCAGATCATCTTCGTCGCGAAGGACACGCTCGAGGGAAACCTGCGCGGCGTGATCGCGGAGCTCTCGCCCGAGGAGATCAATCAGAAGAAGGATATGTTCCAGCAGAAGCTGATTGAAGAGGCGCACCGGGATATGCAGCGACTCGGATTGGTCCTCGATAATCTTCAGATCCAGAATATCTCCGACGAGGTTGGATATCTCTCGTCGGTCGGCCGCGTGCGCGGTGCGCAGGTGCGCAAGAACGCGACGATTGGCGAAGTGCGCGCGAAGGCGAGCGCGCAGGTGCAGAAGGCGAACAACTTCATGGAATCGGAGATCTCGAAGATCGATGCCGACCTGCAGGTTGCGCGCAAAGAGAATGAGCGGCGCATCGTTGAGGCGACCACGCAGCGCGAAGCGCTGATCGCCGAGGCGAAGGGACAGGTCGCCGCTCAAGTCGCGCAGGCGAAGGCGCAGCTTCGCGCCTGGGATGCGCGCATCGAGCAGGTGCGGCGCAAGCTGGCGGCCGATGTGGTCGCGCCCGCGAACGCGAGCAAGCAGCAGCACGAAGCGGCGGCGAAGGGCGAAGCGGCAAGCCTTCTCGCGCATGGTCGCGCGGCGGCCGATGCATTGACGAGCCTCGCGCAGGCGCACAAGTCCTCGGGCGGCGCGGCGCGCGAATCTCTGCTGCTGCAGAAGCTGTTGCCGATCTTCGAGCAGCTCACGAGCACGATGAAGGACGTGCGCGTGGCGAAGCTGACGGTGCTCGGGCGCTCCGACGGCGCGGACAACAATCTCGGCGCGCTCGCGGTCTCGACGAACGAGCGCATCCGCGCGACCACGGGCGTCGATCTGCTCTCGTCGATCCAGCGCACGATATCCAAGTCGAGCGCTTCTCCGGCCTCGGCCTCGACGGTCGTCACGTCTCCCGCGCCGTCTGCGGCGCCTTCCCTGTCTGTGCAGGCTGCGCCGCCCGTGCAGTCTGCGCGGCACTCGGGGAAGCAGCAGAATCCGCCGCGCAACGCGTAGTTCGATCCTGGAGCGCGACGATGAGGAGACTCGCAATCATCGTCGCGCTCGCCCTGGGAGCGCTCATGCCCGCCATGCCAGCAGCGTCTTCAGCTCCAGGCGTTCTTGAAGGCCCCGACACCTACGACCGATTCCGCGCCACGGTGACGTCCGTGAAGAAAGTGAGTCTCCAGATCGCGGATAGCGATACCAGCACTCTTCCTCCCCGGGACTATTGGGAAGTGGAGATGAAGATCGTCACGATGGAGACGATCGATGTGGCGAAGGAAGCATCGCTGACGATTCAGGAGGCCAACGAGGAAAAGAAGCTGCCCACTCCCTCTGCGGCGGGTCGGGTGGTCAGCTATCACTTTCCAATCACGGATATCATCAAGGTTGGATTCATCATCGACGGGACGACGAGGAGCCGGAGCCAGATGAACAACTCCTGGCACTCCCAGAACAGCTTCCTCGCGTCCTATAAGATTATCGAGAAGAAATAGTCCGCGCGCCCCCCGACGCGCGGTGCAGTTGATTACTTCCGCTCGAGAACCTCGACGCGCAGTTCCGCCGAGTTCGCGCGAATCTCCGGCACGTACATCGCCTGCCCCATTAAAGGCAGCGCGTGGAACTTGCCCGGAACCTCGGCGCGCAGCTCGTAGCGCATCTCCCAGACGCCCTGCTTGAGGCTGTCCGCGAAGAGCGCCACTTTGCGATCGCGCCACTCGACATAGAGCGAACGCGACTCGCCCGTGTAATCGATCGCGTCGGTGGACGCGCCCAGCCCGTGCTTGCGCTTCTTCTCATTCTCGAGCTTTCCATAGTTGCGCTCGAAGCTGGCCTGCAGCACCCGCCGCGCCTGCATCGGGGTTCCCGATTTCACCTCGACCGCTTCGAACCCTGCCGGCTTGATATCCTCGAAGAGCAGATAGTCGTAATCATTCTTCGTCTCGACCGCGACGACGACCTCGATGCGATCTCCACTCTGCACATCGCCGCCGTCGAGCAGCGGCACGGTGTCATAGACGGTCCCCTTGAGCAGCGTCTTGCGCGCAACCTTCTTGTAATAGCTGCGCCGCACGAAGAGTTCGTGCCCGGCCGGCGCGATCGGCTCCTCGAGCGAGAAGAAGCGGGCCTCCGCGGAGAAATAGAGCGGCCCCGTTCCGGCTATCCGCGTCAGCTTGATCTCATTCTCTTCGTTCACCAGCGATGCATCGACGACGAAGCGACCTGGCGCGCCAAGCACGTCATCGCGCGTGAGCTTCTTGCGAGCGACCTCATGTCCATTCACGCTGAGCGCATATTCAGTCGGCCCGCTGAGTTCGCCCGAGCTCTTCAGATATTGCGAGAGCGCGAGCAGGCTGATCGCGGTGTCCTTGGTGTTGCTCCACTGAGCGCCGCGGCGGTTCTTCAATAACCAATTCACGGACGGTTCAATCAATTCGCTCCTGGGCTCGATGGTCAAGAGCGCCATCAGCACGAACGACGTCGTCTCGACGCCCGAGTCGCTCCAGCGCCACCAGAAACCCTCTTCGCCCCAATGGGCCGTCGCCATCACCGACGCATCGCTGGACTGCGCGCCTTCCATCACGACCGAAGTATCCGGCTTGGTATCCCGGATCACTCCATTCTCGAGATTGACCGCGAGCGTCTTCGCCTGCTCGAGATATCCCAATCGATGGGCAGCGAGAGCAAAGAGCGCGCGCGTATAGGCGTTCATCGACTTGTGTGTCGACCAGAGATGCTCGAAGGCCTTCTGCTCGAAGCTGCTCGGCTCCTTGCGCGCAATTGGCGCGTAATAGACAGAGAGCGCGTGCAATAGCCACGCCTGGCGATCGGCATTGACCTGCTCATTGACCAGCTCGTGATCGAGGTAATCAGCGGCGCGGCTGAGCACGTCGCTGCGCACTGCGATCCCCGCATCGCGCGCGAGCGAAAGTCCCCAGAGGACATAAGCGCTCATATATCGATCGCTCGAACTGCCCTCCTTCCACCAGCCCCAGCCGCCGTCGCTGCGCTGGAAATCATAGAGGCGCTTTAATCCCTCGCTGGTCATCGCGCCGAGTTCCTGCAGGTCGCGCTTTCCCTGCGGGTGCGTCTTGTCGGCGCTCTGCTGCTCAATTCCACCAAAGACGCGGTTCATCGCCTTCTTCGCGTCGAGGCCAGCATCGGAGAGCGTCTTCTGCACAATGGCCGCGGGGAGAAAGCGGGACATCGTCTGCTCTGTGCAGCCATAGGGATAATCAATCAGGTAGGGCAGCGCATCGAGCATCGTGACGGCGAGCGAGGGCGAGACCTGCACCGAAAGCTCGGTTGAGCCAGCGCGCCGCTCCTTGGGCAATGCGAGCTTCACGGCCACCGCGCTGCCGCGCATCTTTCCCGATCTGGCGATGAGCTTGTCGATCCCGTGCTCATAGACGGGGAATACCTTCTCCATTGCATCGGAGAACTCTCCTCCGCGGGCAACGACCTTGAGCTTGGCTTCACCCGCCTGCTCGACACGGACGTTCCAATCGACGCGAGCCTCGCCCCCTGCGGGCACCGTGACACTCCGCTTGCCCTTCGAGCCGGTAACGACCAGCCCCTTCGCCTCGAGCTCTGCGCTCGCGGCGATCTCGTGGTTGGTATTGTTATTGATGACCGCCGATACCACGGTGGTATCGCCGACCAGATAGAAGCGCGGGCCCTGCAGCCGCACCAACAGCGGCATGCGCGTCTTCGCGGCCCCCGTGGAAATGCCGAACTGTGCGCTCTGCGAAACCGCCCGCGCGGTTGCACGCCAGCTGGTCAATGAGTCGGGATAGTTGAGGCTCACCTGCGCCCGCCCATCCGCGGCGGTCATTAAATGGGCATCCCAGAGCGCCGTCGCGCGGAAGTCACTTCGCACCACCACGGGCTGATCTCCGCCGCCTGCAGCAGCGACGCCTGCTGGAGGCGCTGGCGGAGGAGCGGCGCTCTCAGCGGATTTCTTCGACATGGAAGCCCGCATCGGCGCGGCGGCAACGGGCGAGGGTGAGCTCGTGGCAAGATCCCTTCGTGCGCCTGCGAACGATGCGGCCTGTTCGGGCATTGCTCCCTCCAGGTCATCGGGGCCTCGACTGCGTTCGGTATCAGCGGCCACCGTGCCAGGAGGGGGCGCAGCCACCGCGACAAGGCGCGTATAGCTCTTGGTGGAAAAGCTGCTCGCCGTGCTGACGTTGTTGCCCCGCTTGGTGCCGAAGAAGAACTGGCGCGGATCTCCGGCGAGATCGCTTTGAATCGCATAGACGCTCTCATCGACAACGCCGAGCGAAACCTCCGCCGAGACGGGCTTGCCGTCGCTGTCGGTGGTGGTCACCGTCCAGATCCCGCGATCGCGCGCCTGGTATTCGCGCGCATTCGGCTCGACGGTGACGTTCAGGTAGTGCTTGAGCGGCGGAACCACGAGTTGCTTGGTATCCGTGAGGAGCTGCTGGTCGCGGACCATCTGCGCTTCGAGAAAGATGTTCGGGACATATTGATCGTCGATGGGCAACTGCAGCAGCTTGACGGTTCCCGTGACGTGGACCACCTCGATGCGATTGAGGTCGTCGCTGCCGGTGGAGAAGAGCACCCAGCGATCGCTCTCGGGAACCGAGATCATCACAGGCGCGGTCTCGCCTGCGTGCACGGTATCTCGATCAACGAGGATCTCCAGCCCGCCCGACCGATAGCCAAGCTCCGACGTACTCTCGCGGGATACCCAGACATAGGTATTGGCGGTGATTGAATTGCGCCCCTTCTCGACCGTGATCCAGGTCAACTGGTAATACCCGTCGCGATCCGGCGTGAATGAAAGCTCGGCGGTTCCATTGGCGTCGGTCTTGATGGTGCGGGTCTCGATCGCGTCGTGCTCGTATCCGCGCGATTTCAAGCGATAGCCGCTCATGTCGAGGAGCGGAGTGCTGCGCCGAAGAGCCGCGAGTTGCGCGCCCGTGACCTCCTGCCCTTTCGGGTCGAGCCAACTCTCCGTCCAGCGCTCCCGCGTGATCGCGACCGTTCCGCCGGTTGCGACGGCCTCGTCATTGGCGTCGATCGTCTTGATATCGACGACCGCCTTTTCATTGGGCGCGACCAGCGTGTGGCGTGGCGTCAGATAGGCGGAGAAGCGCTGGCGCGTCACCCGCACCGATCCGCTTCCGGAAACCTCGCGGCGCGACGAGTCGGTGACGCGCGCTTCAATCCGATATTCGAAATCCTGGTTGGTCCCGCGCGGAGTATCGAACGTCACCTGCACGCGTCCATTGGCGTCGGTCTTCAAGGCCTCCTGCTTGATGATGTTATCGCCGCCATACCAGCCGCGCCGATTGGGAATCAGGTCTTGGTAGAACCAGGCATAGTCCCTCGTCGGGCGCCACGAGGGGTAATGAACGTCCTGGTGGACGAACAACTGAACGTCGGCGTCGGCAACCGCGCCACCGAAGTAGTAATCAACCTGCACCTCGGCAGTCACCTTGTCGCCGACCCGGTAGGTCTTGCGGTGCCCAGCCTCGTCGAGCGGCGTCTTCACGGACACGGTGAACTCAGGCAGCTTGTACTCCTCGAGGCGCAGGAGCGTGGCGTTGCCAATCGTCCCATTTGATGCATCGTCGAATTGAATTCGATACTCACCCAGCGGCATCTTATCCGTGAGCGCAAGGTCGCCCCAGGCGCTGCCGAACGCATTGAGCGTCGCTTTCCCTTCCGCGACCTTGGAGCCCTGCGGGTCGGTGATATTCCAGCCCAGCAATTGATTGGCAGGCGTTTGATAACTCGCGCCATCATAGGTGCGTGCAATCACCTTCCAATGGGCCTGCTCTCCGGGTCGATATGCGGGCCGATCGGTCATCGCATAGATCTTCCACTGGTTGCTCTGGCTGCCGCGATTGCTTGAATAGCTCGCGCTATAGGCCTGCTCATCGCCAAGCCGGGCGGTTGCGAAGAGTTCGCTGGTATTGGCGCTCGACGAATCGGCTGGATAGATGGCGAGGCCGTTCTCGTCGGCGGTGACGCTGCGGCTGGTCCAGACATAGGAGCCATTTTGATAGGCATGGCCGACCAGTCGCGTCTGCGCCCGGGGCTTCGGCGCGCCGGTCGTCGCGTCGCAGACATAGAGAACAGTCTTGCTGGGCGCGCTCTTCATGACGATCGCCGTCTGCGTCACCAGCACTGCATCGCGCACCCGCATCGCCTTTCCATCGGGCCCGGTCGCGGTGCCTTCGAGGAGATAGGCGCCCGTCGGCAGCGGTTCGGCTGTCTCCTGGGCGCTCCCCTGCTGGTGTTTGCCGTCATCCTTGGTGTCGCGGGTCCAGCTCTTGAGCTTCGTCGCGCGCGAGAGATCGACGCTCTCCACCCAACCTGATGTCGAACTGGAGGTGCCGAACGCCAGTCCGTTGTTGAGGTCGATTTGATAGAGCGAGAGTTGAATCGCGCCGAGGTTGCGCCACGAGAGATAGTATTGAATCTGCGAGCCGGGGAGGAAGACGTTGGAGACGGCCAGAGAGAGCTGCGGCGTGACGATCGCCTCGGCCTGGCTCTTCGCCTGCTCCCAGAATCGACTCTCACCCCGCTTGAACTCACGCAGGAATCGTCGATAGAGCGCGAGCGCGCCGACATAGTCGCGGTCGCTCGTCCACCCGCCGTTGTCGAGTTGGCGCGGACGCCCGTTATCTTCGAGATATTGCGCCTCATTGAAGAGCGCTTCGTCATACCAGTCGGTCTTCTTGCCGAACGCGAGGGCGGCCTCGAACTCGTCGGTGATGCGGACCCGCTGCTCCCAATCGCTGCTCTGGTTCTTCAGCGTCATCGCGGTGAAGAAATGGGCCCGCGCCTTTTCCTCATCGCTGTTGGAAATCGAGAGAACGCCCTCGAGCACGTCGAGCGGCAGATAGTTCCCGTAATAGCCATAGCCACCGTAGGTATCGGTCGACGGCGGCCGGGCTGCGCGCCAGCAGATCGCGAGATATCGGCTCCGCGCGAGCTCGCGGTCGACGTTCGCGCCCGCCCACCAGTCGAGCGCGAGGTGATAGTTCTGCCAAGCCTGATACCAATATCGATACTCGGCGCGCAGCCAATAGGCGTCGCCGAGCGACTCCACCGCTTCGACCCAGGTCCGATCGTGATCTTCCTCTCGCGTCGCCTCGGAGAGGAGCTTCCCGAGCGCGGCGATGGCGGCCTGCTGGCGAGAGCCGTCGATGCTGCGCCCCGCGCTCGCTGCGCGCCAGTCGGTATCGGCAAGGCGGAACGCAATCCAGCGCCGCTCCTGCGCGTTGAGTCCCTGCTGGTCGATTGCGGCGTAGGCGTCGTGCGCCTTCTGATAGGCGCCGTCGGTGAAGAGCTTTTCGGCGGCCGCTTTCTCATGCGAATCATCAGCCATATGAACCCCCGGTGCGGCAATGGCCGCGGCGGCTACAAAGAACAGCAGAGCGGATCGTTTGAACACGTGGCCCTCCTGCGAGCGGCGGCAGCATAGCCGCAATGCGGACGCATCAACGCGCATGTGCACGAAAGGGTCTGGCGCAAAGAAGTCGCGCGCCGCGAGCTTCCGTCTACAGTTCGACGCTGCATGCAGCCCTGGCTTGAGATCGCGCGCGCTCGCGCACCTGACGGAACGGAGCTTCGGCTCGATCGCCGCGGCGACGAGTGGGTCGTGCGCTGCGACGGACGCGTGCTGATGTCGACGCGGCAGCACGGCTCCGAAGAGGCGCTTGCTCTGCTGGCCTTCGCGCAGGCGCCGCATGCGCAGGACGTCTTCGTCGGTGGACTCGGACTGGGCTTCACGGCGCGCGCCGCTCTCGAGAAGTTGCCGCGAGAGGGCAGACTTCTCATCGCCGAGTTCACCCCGGAGATCGTCGAGTGGAATCGGCAGCACGTCGGTGAGTTCGCGCGCCGCCCTCTCGATGATCCGCGCACGCGCCTGCACGTTGGCGATGCGGTCGCGCATCTGCTCCGTGCGCACGAGCTCTACGATGCACTCCTGCTCGACATCGACAACGGGCCGTCTGCGCTCGTGCACGCGAGCAACGAAGCGCTCTATGGAGACAAGGGCGTCGCGGCCTGCTTCGCGGCCCTGCGCCCGGGTGGCGTGCTCACGGTCTGGTCGGCAAGCGGTGACGACGGCTACTTGATGCGGCTCGAACGCGCCGGCTTCATGGCGAGAGCGGAGTTCGCGGGGGCCCGCGCTGGGAGCGGCCGCGGCGTGCGTCATGTGATCTTCGTCGCGGTCCGTCCGCGCGCTCAATCCTCGAAGGCGCGCACCCGATGAATCGCTCCCTGCCCGTGCTGCGTCTGGTGCAGCTGCCTGTTCCTCCTCCGGCCGCGCTCGCGTCGACTGGAAATGTGCCGCTCGCAGCAGGAGCGCTCGGCGTCTCCGCGCGCGTGCACGGCCTTGATCGACGCCTCTTGATCGACGTGGTCGCGCCTGCAATCACCGACGTGCTCGGCGACACGCTGCTCGCCGATCTGCTCGCACGCGACGAGCCCGCCTTCCTCGGCTTCTCGCTCTATCTCTGGAACGTCGAGCGCAGCCTGCATCTGGCGCGAGAGGTGAAGCGCCGCTCACCGCGCACGATCATCCTCGTCGGCGGACCCGAAGTCTCGAGCGACAACGGGTTCGTCCTCTCGCAGCGCGGCTTTGACATCGCAGTCACGGGCGAAGCCGAGGAGTCGTTCGCGCTGCTGCTCAACGCGCTGCTCGAGGGCAAAGACGGCGCGGGTCTCTCCAACGTCGCGGTGCGCCGTCCGCTCGGCCTGACTCCGTTCGGCCCTTCATGCGGCGCAGGCTTTCCCATCTCGACCTATCCGTCGCCCTATCTCGAGGGGCTCGTGCCGATCGATCCGCATCGCTCGACCTACGTCGAGACGGTGCGCGGCTGCCGCTCCCACTGCACCTTCTGCTTCTATCCGCGCTCGAGCAGCGTGCTGCGTCTGCTCGACATCGAATCGAGCGCGAGAATGGTCTCCCGGTTGCGCGAGGGCGGCGCACGCGAGGTCGTCTTTCTCGATCCGACGTTCAATCATCGGCCCCAGTTCGAGGAGATGCTCGAAGCGCTCGCCCGCGCCAATCCTGGGCGGGCGCTCACCTTCTTCGGCGAGGTGCGCGCCGAGGGCCTGCAGGCGAAGCACGGCGAGGCGCTCAAACGAGCGGGCTTCGATCGCCTCGAGATCGGGCTGCAGTCGGTCAATGTGCAGACGCTCAAGCGGGTCAAGCGCGGCGGCAGTCCCGAGAAGGTCGCTGCGGCGACGCGCATGCTCCACGAGCACGGCATCGAGCTGCTGGTCGATCTGATCATCGGTCTGCCGGGAGACACGCCCGACGACGTCGCGCGCGGCGTTGACTACCTGCTCGCGAACGGTCTGGGAAACGAGGCGCAGGTCTTTCCGCTCTCGCTGTTGCCCGGCACGTCGATGCGCGCGACCGCCGAGGCCGATGGCGTCGTCTTCGATCCCGCGCCGCCTTATCGCGTCGCGCGCACTGCAGGCTTCACGCAGGAGCAGCTCTTGCGTTCGCTCGAGGATGCCGAGGAGAAGCTCGGCCATCGACTCGACGAAGAGCCGCGTCCGCACCTCTGCGATGCGGGCGCGGGCCTGCTTGCTCCTGATGTCTTCACGCTCGATCTCGACGCCGCGGATGATCGGGCGCGTACGGCGGCGGCTGCTCCTGGCGCGCGCCATGCTGCTCTCTGGCTCGGCGGCAGCGATCTCTGGACCGCGCGGGACGCGGCCGTGCGCGCTGTCGAGGCCCGCCTCGCTGTTGATCCCCACTGCACGCTCGACGTCGTCCTCGAGGCGCGCGCGCCGTTTCCGCTCGATCTTCTCGACCTGCTCCGCGCGACGCTTTCCCGCGCGACGCCGGGATATCTCACGCGCGCGCTCGCGCACCGGGGCGAGGATGCGCAGCGACGCCTCGCGGTGGTCGTGCCTCGCAGTGCGCTCCTTCCGCGCGATTGGATTGATGCCGTGCGCGCGACTGTGCCCCTCTTCGTCGAGCAGTCGCTCGCGCAGGCTGCTCGCGACGCCGCTGAACTTGGCGTCGAGGTTGCGTCGGCACGCATCGTCGGCGCACTCGACGATCCGCGCGCGCTCGAGCGGCTGCGCCGGCATGCCGAGCCTTCGTGCGTCGCCTTCGCCGATCGCGCGATGGAGTCCCGCTGGACCCGGGAGGCGCTCACTTCTGGCGATGTGTAGATGTTACAGTAGATGTAACAGTGTCACTTCGCTTCAGTCTGGACGAGCTGGATTGCTTCTTCCGGACAGGCCACGACGCACAATCCGCAAGCCTGGCAGGCATCGGCGTGTGGCGTGATCGCGATCTTCTTCCCGTGCACGGCGAGCTTGAGCCGATTGAGGAAGGGCAGTGCGCGGTAGGTCGCCTCGTCGATCGGCGCGAGGGCGAAGACGTCATACGGACAGACCGCGATGCAGTCGGCCTTGCCCTCGCAGCGCCGCAGATCGACGACTGGCTTCCACACGCCGGGTGCCGCGCGGCACTTCTCGCCCGGCCGATCCGGATGCTCGGCTGCCCGCCGCGCCTTCTTCGCGTCTCGCTCGCTCTTGGCCATCGCTGCCCTCGATCAGTTCGCGGCAGCGGGACGAAGCAGCAGCGTCTCGACTGGCCGCACCAGCTTGAGCGAGACGGTGTGCGGGTTGACCAGCGTCGGCGCAGGGACCGCCTCGGCGTCCACGGCCGAGGAGCGCAGCGCCGCGCCGCTTGCGTCGACGAGCGCCACCGACACGATCGGCGAGAGGTCGAGCGTCAACGTGATCTGCTTTGCGATGGTGCCCGGCCGGTAGAGGCGCACCAGCCAGCCCTTGCCGTCGCTCGCTTGCGCGACCGAGGTGACGAAGACATTGCTGGCGTCGACGCTCGCGAGACTTCTGGCGCGCCCGCTCGTGCCCGAGGGCTGCACGAGCGCGGCGGTGAGCGGGCGCACGGCGTCGGCGACGAGTGGATAGACCGCAGACGGATCGGCGAGCGGGCCGTGCGGCACCAGCGTGTAGCGCACGTCGATCGCACCCATCGTGTCGTCCGAGCCGCCGCCCGTCGACGTCCCGCACTGGCCATCGAATCCGACGTTGCGCGCGATGATCAGGTCGACCTGGCCGCTGGTGGAGAAGCTGACGGCCGGGTTCGCCGACGCGGAAAGCGAGACGGAGAGCGGTCGCGCGCGATCGGTGAAGTCGATCCATTCGCCGACAGGATGGAACGTGGGCGTGTGCGCGTCACGGATCGAGGTGCGCGTGACGATGCCGAACGGCGCGTCCATTGTCGCGGTGTCGAAGGAGAGCGCGAGCGGGAAGCGCGCGGAGATGCTCGTCTCGGTCGGCGGCGTGAGCTGCGTCTCGAACTCGATCGCGTCGCCATTGCCAAAGCGCACCGTCCGCGTCGCCGTGCCGCTCCCGAGCGGGCTCGTCACCACCACGGAGAGTTGCAAGGTGCTGTCGGCAACGAACGCGATCGTCGCGGACGTCGGATCTCCGCTCGAGCTGCGCGCCGTCTCGCCCCAGCCGCAGGAGGCGCCTGATTCGGAGCCGAACGAGTAGAGGCCGCCCTCGTCGGTGAAGGTCACCAGATCGTTCGCCGGTC
Source organism: uncultured delta proteobacterium (assembly GCA_903911145.1). Lineage (GTDB taxonomy): Bacteria > Myxococcota > Myxococcia > Myxococcales > 40CM-4-68-19 > CAIWCD01. The sequence goes on from CAIWCD010000031.1 coordinate 91,577, forward strand.
CCGCGAGCAGCTCTGTAGCACCGCCGTCCGTGCCTTTCCAGACGAGCGAACTCATCGCGAAGCTCTTCGCGCGCGAGAAAGTCGCGGTGAGGCGATCGGTCTCGACGCGCGCGGTGGCGGCCTGCGCGCAGTCGATCGCGGCGCCATTTCCATCGAGGCAGGAGGTCGTGAAGGGGGCGCTCGCTCCGGCGTCGCTTGCGCCCGTGGCCAGGTCGTAGGCGCGATATCCAAACGCAGGCACCGACGCGCGCAAGAGCAGCTTCCCGTCCGCCATCCGCGCGGTCTTCCGCGTTCCTCCGTCATCTGCGATCGCGCGCACCTCGCTCGCCGTTGTGAGGTTTCCGTCCTCGACCGCGACGAGCGCATCGCGCGCAAAGCTGCTCGCGTTCCAGACCACCACCGTGGCGTAGCGCCCCGAGGGATCGCCAGCATCGCTCACGCCGATCGGCAGCGCGCGCAGCGCGTCCGCGAGCAGGTTCGTTCCGCCATCGAAGAACGCGCGCGACTCGGGGATCTGCTCGGTCTCTGCGGTCGGCACCGGGCTCGTTCCGGTGATGTAATCGTGGTGATTCATCCGGCCAGCGGTCCACGAGAGCGAGGCGACGCGGCTGGCCGCATCGGGGAGCAGCGTCGCCGCACTGCTGCCGAGAGCCGCGAGAACTCCTTCCGCCGACGTGAGCAGATCCGCGCCGCGCCGCGCCCACTCCTTGAGCTGCGGGCGACTTCCATAGAAGCCCGTCCAATAGGTCGTGTAATCGCCTTTTCGCACCGGCAGGCGATCGATCTGGGTCAGCGCCAGCGAGGAGAAATCCGCGAACGTGAGATCCGTCGCCCAGATCCCCGTCTTGGGATAACGCAGCCGATTCCAATCGCGCATGTATTGAGCGAGATTCGCCTTGGGTAGCTGGAAATCGCCGCCGACGGGAACGAACATGTAATCGGTCGCGGAGACCGGCTCGACGATATTTACGAACTCCTGGATATTGTCGTTAATGGCTTCCGGATCGGTCAGCACCGTCCCGAGCGGCGTGAGCGGGAAGCGCAGGAGGATATGTCCGTAATCGATATAATCACCGAATGAATAGGAGTATCGCAGCCAGTGCGCGAAGACGCGGCTGCCGCCTTCTCCCTCCCAGATGAAGTCGGTGACGCCCGCATCGGCCAGCTCTGCGGCGCTCGTTCCGGGCGTGGTTCCAATCGAGGCGAAGTCGCCGACGCCGGCGTCCTGCGAGGGCGTGTCGGGATTTCCATCGACTCGCCAGAAGGCGACGGAATCATATCCAGCCGCGCGAAGCAGATCGGGCGTCGTGGGACCGAGGCCGAAGTCGTCTGGGAGCCAGGCTGCGCGCGTGCGATCGCCGCCGAACGAGCGGACCCAGTTGGTGCCGGTGGAGAAATCGCGCAGCAGATTCTCTCCGCGCGGCAAGAGCACGTCAGGCGACGAGACGCCGCCGCCGACGATCTGCCAGCGGCCCTCTTTGATCAGCTGCGCGATGACCGCCTGCTTGTCGGGATTGGCGTTCCAATAGAGCTGCAGATAGGCCATCTCGGCGGTCGAGTAACGATAGTCGGGGTCGGCCTGCATCGCGGCGATCGCGCCGTCGAAGATTTTCGAGGCCTCGTCGTGGAAGTAGGCCGGCGTCGTCTCCAGCCAATCGACATCCATGTGCGCGTTCTGCCCGAAGACGATCACCTTCTTCGCGCCGTCGGGGATGCCGTAGGAGCGGCGCAGCGCGGTGGCGGGCGAGGGAGAGGACGAGCAGGCGGCAGCAGCGAGCACGAGCAGGGCGAGCGTTCGCCAACCGATGGGGAGTGAATCAGACCGCATGCAGCCTCCGACGGCGCGTCGAGCAAGAGGCGGTGTTCTGCATGATCGGGCCAGCGAGATCCAGCGCGACTTCCGATCAGACCGCCGGTGCGTCTATTCGCCGTCGGCCTTCGTCGCTTCTTCGCGAGACACCGCTCCATCGCTGTTGCTGTCGAGGGCGTGCATCACCAGGTCCGCAGCCAGAGCGGACGGGGCGCTCTTCTCTGCGCGGGCGAGCGCCGCCTCGATCTCGTCCGCGGTGACGACTCCGTCGTGATTGGCATCGACCAGATCGAAGCCGCCGAGCTGTCTCCAGAGTTCAACCGCGAACGCGTGCACCAGCACGCCCTTGATCTCGCGTCCGTTGTCGGCCGGCGGGACCTCCTCGGGATGAGTCTGCGCGAAGCGCAGGAGCGGCTCCTGGTGATCCATCCCGCCGAAGAGATCGCGCACCAGCGCAATGCGATATCCGCGCGCGGGATCGAGCGGCTCGCTGCCCACAGAGAGGAGCGTGTGCGTGTTTTCGTCGACGTGCAGTCGATCGTCGACCTGGAGAAAGCCGCCCGATTCGGCCGGCGCGTGCGCGCGCGAAGCGGCGATGGCATCGCGCAGGACCGCGCCAGGCAGGGTCGCGACGACGAGATCGTTGTCGAAGGGCAGCTCCGACTTCACGTCAGCGTAGGAGAAGTTGTGCTCGTAGATTCGGTTCGCGCGGATGCCGCCGCCATTCACGAGGCAGCCCTCCGCGCCGAGCGCGTCGCGCAGGTGCGAACAGATCAGCGTGCCGAGGCTCGTCTGGCGCAAGCGCGTGCCGACCGACGAGAGCGTCTCTCCGGGCCGCAAACTCACGAGCGTCGCGCGTTCGAGATCATGCACGGGGGCCATGTGCCGGTTGACGCGCGCACGCAGCGGCTCGTCCTCCCGATAGTTCGCGACGTCCTCCCGCCGCACACGCACCGTCGGAGTTTCGATGCCGTCGACGCAAGACGCCGGCCGCGCCGCAGGCCACGAGAGATCGAGCACGATCGCGTGCTCGGCATCGGAGCCGGCCTTGACCAGCCAGGTCTGCCCAAGCTGTTCGAGGAAGACGGTGTGGTCGTGCCCGCCGAGGATGACCGGATACGCCGGAGCTTGCTGGGCGCGGGCGAGCGCGCGATCGTCCTCAACCGCCTGGTGGGTGAGCGGCAGCACGCAGGCGCATCCCTGCTCACGCAGAAGCATCTCGGTCGCGGCCATCGCAGTCGCATTCGGAGGCGTGAGCGTGGCCCCGCCAAACGGGGGCCGCCGGTAGGCCGAGCGATCGTCCATCACCACGCCGAGCAGACCGACCTTCACACGCCCGATCTCGATGATTTGAGTGCCAACCAATTTGTTGTCGAAGCCAACTAAATTTGTCGACAGCCACGTCCCACGAAACTCGGCGATCCGCTCGTGCAGCGCGTCGGTGGCGATGTCGTCCTCGTGATTGCCCAGGCAGACGTGCGTGACGCCGACGGCGTTCATGCAGTCGATCATTCCGCGGCCGGCGTCGAGGCCCGAGAGCAGACTTGGCGCGACGAAATCACCTGCGAGCGTGACGAGCAGGCGGTCGGCCGGATCAACGCCAGCGTAGCGCTCCACCAGCGTGCGCAGCCGCGGCAGGTTCTCGAGCGAGTAGACGTCGTTGACGCAGACGATGCGGAGGGTCGGGCCGCGCGCGGCGCTGTCGTGGCTGTTCATGGCGTCGCGCACGCTCGCACAAAACAGCGCGCAGGAATCGAAGGTAGAGTCCGCGCCATGTCGATCCTCCGTCGAACCGCGCTCCCTCCCTCGCAGAGTTTTTCCTACGAAGGCCGTCGCATCGCCTACCGCGAGTATGGCGCGGGCCCGCGCACGATCGTGCTCACGCACGGCCTCTTGATGGACAACCGCATGTACACGGCGCTCGCGCCGATGCTCGCCGAGCGCGGGCACCGCGTGATCACGCCGGACATGCTCGGCCACGGCGACTCCGACAAACCGCACGACATGACCGCCTACTCGATGACCCAGTTCGGTCGCGATCTGGGCGCGCTGCTCGAACATCTCCGGGCCGACGAAGCGGTGATCGGCGGAACCTCGCTGGGCGCGAACGTCGCGCTCGAGCTCGCGTGCGCGATGCCTGACCGGGTGCGCGCGCTGGTGCTCGAGATGCCGGTGCTCGAGCGCGGGATCACTGCTGCGGGCGCGGTCTTCGTGCCTCTCGCGCTTGCGCTGCGCCTCAACCAGCGCGGCATGGGCTTCATCGCGGCGATCACGAAGCACATTCCGCGCACGCACTTTCTCATCGACCTGATCATCGATTTCGCCCGCCGCGATCCGGCCGCGTCACTCGCAGTGCTCGATGGCCTGACGTTCGGTCGCATCGCGCCGCCGGTCGACGAGCGCCGCCGCCTGCTGCATCCCGCGCTGGTGATCGGGCACCCCTCCGATCCTGTTCATCCCTTCGGTGATGCCGACACCACCGCGCGCGATCTCGCGGGCGCGCGCCTGCTGACCGCTCGTTCGATCTACGAGTGGCGGCTCGCGCCCCGCCGGCTCAACGACGAGCTCTGCGCCTTCCTCGACGAAGTCTGGACCGCGCCGCACGTCGCGCGCTCGGATGTTCACTGAGCGCGACGCGACAACCTCTGCATGGAGAATATTCGGATGAGCGAATATAAGCCGCGGCCGATCGCCGAGGTGGCCCGGGAGCTTGGTCTCGAGAACGAGCTCGAGCTGTACGGGCGCGGCAAGGGGAAGATCGAGCTCGGCGCTGCGCTGCACGAGAAGCGGGGCGCGGGGCGGCTCATCCTCGTGACGGCGATCAACCCGACGCCTGCGGGCGAGGGCAAGACGACCACCTCGATCGCGCTGGCGATGGGCATGCGCCGCCTGGGGATGAACGCGGTGCTGGCGCTGCGCGAGCCGTCGCTGGGCCCGGTCTTTGGTGTCAAGGGCGGCGGGACGGGTGGCGGCAAGGCCTCGCTGGTGCCGACTGACGACATCAATCTGCACTTCACTGGCGACCTGCACGCGATCACCAGCGCGCACAATCTCCTCTCGGCGCTCGCGGACAACGCGGCCTACCACCGCGAACAGCTCGGCGAATTGGGCGTGCTCGATCCGCGGCGCATCTCGTGGCCTCGCGCGCTCGACATGAACGATCGCTTTCTGCGCAACGTCATCGTCGGCCTCGGGGGTGCAAGCCAGGGAACTCCGCGCGAGACCCGCTTCGACATCACCGCCGCGAGCGAGGTGATGGCGATCCTCGCGCTCTCTACCGACTACGCGGATCTCGAGTCGCGGCTCGGACGCATCGTCATCGGGACGACCTACGAGGGAAAAACCGTGACGGCGCACGACGTGGGCGCGGCGGGCGCGATGACAGCCCTCCTGCGCGATGCACTCAAGCCGAACCTCGTGCAGACGGCGGAAGGCGGCCCCGCGTTCGTGCACTGCGGACCGTTCGCGAACATCGCGCATGGCTGCAACAGCATTCTCGCGACGCGGCTGGCGATGGCGACGGGCGACTTCGCGATCACCGAGGCCGGCTTCGGCTTCGATCTCGGCGGCGAGAAGTTTCTCGACATCAAGTGCCGCGCGGCGGGGATCTGGCCGCGTGCGATCGTGCTGGTGGCCACGCTGCGCGCGCTCAAGATGCACGGTGGCGCGCCGCTGAAGGAGGCCGCGAATGCGAACCCTCCTGCACTCAATGCGGGGCTCGCCCACCTCGAGAAGCATCTGGAGACGGCGCGAGGATTCGGCCTGCAGGCGATCGTCGCGATCAACGTCTTCCCGCAGGACACCGAGAGCGAACTCGCTCTGGTCGCAGCTGCCGCCGCGAAGCTCGGTGTTCAGGTGGTGCGCTCGGAGGGATTTTCTCGAGGAGGCGAGGGTGCTCTCGAGCTCGCCCGCATCGTCGCGGAGGTCGCCTGCGCCACCGATGCTGCGCCGCCCGTCGCTCGCTACACCTACGAACTCGCTGACGCGCCGGAAGAGAAGATCCGCAAGATCGCGCAGGCGATCTATGGCGCGCGCGACGTCGCGTTCACTGCCGCCGCGCAGAAGGACCTCGCACGCATTCGCGCGCTGGGCGCGGAGCAGCTGCCGATCTGCATGGCCAAGACGCAGCTTTCCCTCACCGACGATCCCAAGCAGCCCGGCCGCCCCCGCGATTTCATCATCACGGTCCGCGAAGTCCGGCTGAGCGCCGGCGCGGGATTTCTCGTCGCGCTCACCGGCGACGTGATGACGATGCCCGGCCTGCCGAAAAACCCGGCCGCGCGCGGAGTCAAGCTGGGCGAGGACGGGAGCATTCGCGGGCTGATGCAGGGAGGGTAGAGCGCCGCGAGGTGGCGAGGGCTGCGTCCGTGCTCAAACATGCATGCGCGGCAGACGCAGAGAGTGCCGAGTTCGGAGCTTGATAAGGCCGCTCCTGAACTGCGCGCGGCCGCAGCCCTCGCCACCTCGCGGCTTGGACAAGACGAAAAGAAGCGCGCGATTTGTCACGGAGGCGCGTCGTGATGCTCGAGCGCGCTCCCTCTTTCGCTGTTGATCGGTCATAGCCGCGAGGCATGGATGGCTGCCGCCGCGCGCAGTTCAGGAGCGGCCGCACCCAACTCCGCAGGGAGCACGTTCTGGGTCAGCCGCGGATGCATGTTTGAGCACGGCGGCAGCCATCCGTGCCTCGCGGCGCCCTCTGAATGATTGACGGACGTGCCGATCGCACAGCAACCTGACGGCTCTCGTTGGAGTCTACGCATGCGTTCATGCTTGGCGATCGCCACGCTCGTGTTCCTCGGTGTCCTTACGGCTTGCGGCACGACCAGCACGTTGCAGACGTGCGTGCCGGCTTGCGGAGTTGGCGACTATTGCGGGACCGATTTCGTCTGCCATCCGAACCAGGGGGCTGTCGACGCGGGCTGCACGAGCGACTCGCAATGCGGGAACGAGGTCTGCCAAGCCTCGACCCGGAACTGCGTTCCTTCCGATTGCAGTCCGGCCTGTCCTTCATTTGAGACGTGCAGCAAGCGGACCTGCGAGCTCAATGCGGGCCGCTGCAACAGCGCAAGCGACTGCCCGAGCAACCTGCCGATTTGCGACGCGAGCAATACCTGCGTTGCGCCTCAGACCAATCAGCCCGCGACGCTCACCTATGCGGCGCTGATCGTGACCAATCAGGACTATCTGGCCGACTTCCAGCAGCTCGCGCAGCTGCACACGCTGACGGGCGTGCCCACCAAAGTTGTGACGGTGGAGTCGATCTGCGCGGCGGCGGGCGCGGGGGCCTGCAGCCAGAGCGATAAGTGCAACGACACGCCGAAGGCCATCAAGGACTACCTGATCGCGCAGCACGCGCAGGGCATTACACAGGTCGTGCTTGGCGGCGGCGAGCAGCAGGTCCCGTCGCGCTGGACCCACTCAATCTTCAACTATCTATCCATCCTCGGCTTCGATTACGACGAGCAGTTCTATAGCGACTATTACTATTCCGACGTTTCCGAATGGGATACCAACCACGACTGCCTCTACGGCGAGCCGACCACCGATACCCCGACCTATCTGCCGACGCTTGGCGTGACGCGCGTTTCGGTCTCGTCGCACGCTGAGATCCAGACCTATATCGGCAAGGCGCAGGCATATCTCACGGCATATGACACGACCCGCTTGAATAAAGCGCTCTTTCTCTCGAATGTCGCTGCGGAGCTGCAGGTCCCGCGCACGAGCATCATTATTCCGATCGACTCCGCGCTCTATTTCGAGGCACCGCAGCGCACGCTCTCGCTGATGCCGAGCACGTTTACCAACAGCAAGCTCTATTCGAATCTCGGCAGCTGGCCGGGGGCGCAGCCGCTGACGATCGAATCTGAGACGACGGCCTTCGAGGCTGGATACAACATCGCGATCCATTCAGGCCACGGCGGCGAGGACGATATTACCGTCGAGCAGGATGGTACGAATGATTACACGGGCGAGATGGCCTATGCGCTGCATAACTCCCAATATCCGCTCCTCCTCTCCTGCGCGTGCGAGGCGGCCACGTTCGCCGATGGCGATGCCTGCGCAGGGCAGCAGTTCATTACCTCGCCGACGGGCGGTGGCATCGGATATCTCGGCAATTCGACCATTGGCCTGGGTATCGCGGGCGGTATGCAGATGCTCGATGGGTTCCTGCGCTATGCCTTCAGCAAGACCAATCCGCTGATCGGCGAGGCGCTGATCGCCGGGCACGCGAACCTGCCGCACCAGGACGGGATCAATATCCCGAATATCCCGATTATCGGCTCATACTATCTGTCCGTGATGGATCCCACCTCGTGGGTCTGGACGCAGAAGGCCGTGACCTACCTCGGCGATGGATTATTGCCGGTCTATACCAACGCGACGATGAGCCACGCGCCCAGCTTCACCGCGCACCGCGCGACGCTGGGGAATTTTACGAGCGTGACCTTCACGCCCTCGGCAGCCGCGATGGGAACGCTCGCGGTTGAGCTGAATAACAATATCTATGAGCTGCCCATTACCAGCCAGACGCCCGTGACGCTGACGATCGCGGGGACGGCGACGACGCTGACCTATGGATTCTCGTCGGCGACGACGCTGTCGGCCTATCAGCAGATTACGCTTCCATAACGTGCGCGCCGACTTGCGCGCCCTGCATAAAGTGATCTGATCCATCAAGTCGCTCGCTGGAACGGAACGGTCGGCGAGCCGGTCTGATTTGCCGTGCGGGCGAAGTGGTAGCCTCGCGCCCATGACGACGATCGCGGATGCCGACGCGCAGCTCCTCGAGGCGACCTACGCCGATGCAGTCCGGGGCATGACCGAGGCAACGCTGCTCGACAGCCGACGGTGGTACGAACACATTGTTTCCCTCCCGCCGCCGTTGCGCACGACCTACTGCGTTTTTGTTTTGCAGGTGCAGGTCGAGAATGGCGGGTTCCACCAATACTTCGCGAACAGCTACGGAATCTTTGCCCGTCTGACGGTTCCGATGCTGGTCGAGTTTGGCGCTGCAGATGCGGCGAACTTTCTGCAGGCGGCGATGACAACGCTGAAGCTCGATCGGCTCACCGACAACGAGCTGCACGATGTGGTTGGCAATCGACGGTACCCCGCCCGCTTCGAGGACGTGGACGAGTTTGGAGACGCACTGGACCTGATTGATACCGGCTACTACACGACGGTCTTTCTCGACGTCTGGACGAAGCTCGCGCAGTGGCTCCGAGCGGTGACGTGAACGGCGTCAGCAAGTCGATCGCTGGTATGACGCGCTGCTGTCCCTGCTAGTGGTGCCCGCCGCCGTGCGAGCCGCCGCCGCCGTGCGAGCCGCCGCCGCCGTGTGACCCACCGCCGCCATGTGACCCGCCTGAATGCGCGCCCCCGCCACGCGAGCCGCCGCCGTGCACCGGTCCCGCGTGCGGCTGCGATCCCCCGCGCGAGCCGCCGCGATCGAATCCACCGTGGCTCAATCCGTTGTGGCCAGATCCGCCGTGGCCGAATCCGCCGTGGCCGCCACCCTCGTGTCCGCCGCCGCGATATCCGCCCCAGGCGTGACCTGCGCGATGCAATCCGCGATACCAGCCGAATCCCCACGGGCCCCAGGCGCCGAAATAGGGATATGGACCCCAGCCCCAGAGCCAGGGCGCTGCAAACCAGCCCCAGCCTGAGCCGGGATAGTAGACATATTGATAGGGATTCTCGTCTCCATATTCCCCCTCGGAGACGTACTGGTTGCCATAGGGCATCCAGACCCAACCATATTGGCTGGTATGCACCCATTGCCCGGTCGCGCCGCGCGGAGGCATCGCGTGAGCAGCGCTCTCGTCCGCACTGGGCGCGGGTGAGAGCGATTCGGGCGGCGGAGGCGGCGGCTCGTTCGGCTCGTCCGAATCGGGCGCGTCGGCCTGCGGACTATTGCGAGCCGCGGCGCTCTTGACGCTATCGGCGTCGGCCCACGAGGGGCCTGCAGCGAGAGCGAGCGCGAGAACCAGGCTGGAGAGCATCTTCATGGTCAATCACCTCTGCGCAACAGACGCGCGACAACCCGAGTCTATTCTCTGACGTCACACGCCGCTCGCTGAATGGTCGATTTGGGTGGCCGTTCCCAAAGCCCAAAGCCCAACCCCCAACGCCCCGCTTCTACTCCTGCGCCGCCTCGCTCTCGAGGCCGTAGCGCTTCGGATTGTTGCAGACGATTGCTGCCGCAATCACCTTGGGCACGTATTCGCGCGTCTCCTCCGGCAAGAGGTGCAGACGATAGAGATGCCAGAAGTCGCGCTTCTCCTTGCGGAAGCCGCCCGGCTGCTGCGCGATTTCGTGGAGCACGCGCCGCACGCCCGACTCGCCGCGGTTGTAGCTGGCCATCGCGAGCATGAATGAATCGCTGCCGAACTCGGCGAGCAGATTGGCGAGATAACGGGCCGCCGCGTGCGTTTCCTTATTGGGATCGAATCGCTCATCGACCTTCTCGTCGACGCGCAGATCGAAGCTGCGCGCGGTCGAGGCGGTCAATTGCCAGAGCCCCGCCGCTCCCGCGGAGCTCTTCGCCGTGGGATCAAACTGCGTCTCGGCCCAGGCGATATAGGCCATCTCCTCAGGCAGCCCGAGCGCCTGGAACTGCTTGAGGATGATCGGCCAGTATTTCAATTTGCGCTTGTAGATGAACTTCAGATTGCTCGATTGCGAGAGCTCGTCGAGATGCCGCTGGAGCGCGTCCTTGAAGATCGGCGGCACTGCATATGTGCTCGCGTCGAACTTCACGAGGATGGCGCGGATGTCTCGATCGAGCTGATCGCCTTCGGCCGCCGCGGCCTTCTCCTTGTCAGCCTTGTCGAGCGCAGAGAGCGTGCTCTCGGCTTTCCCGGTGAGCGCCGCGAGCCGCAGCTCGAGCACAGCCAGCTTGTCGGGATCGGTCTCGTCCTGCATCTGCCGCTGCAGCGTCTCGATCTCCTTGTCGAGCTTCTTCTTCCGGCTCAGGAGTTCGGTGATCTGGTGATGCTGCTGGATGATCACGACGCCCATGATGCTGGTCGCGATCGCTGCCGACGCGGCCACTGCGACCACGACCTTCACCCAGAGTTTCTTGGTGCGGCTCTTGGTGCCCTGCTGCACCTGCTTGAGCGCGTCGGCCATGATCATCATCGTCGCGCCCGACGAGCCGCCGCCTGCGTTCGCGCGCGCATCGGCCACCCGCTTGGCCGCGAGGCCCGCGAGATTCGCCGTCTGCGTGTCGGCGCTCATCTTCAGCTCGCCCGCGATGTTCGCCATCTGCGTGGTGTTGTCGATGCGGCGCTCAGGTGCGTGCGCGCGCGGCGGCTCCACGGCCGGCTCCGCGGGCGCAGCAGGCGCGACGAGATTGGGCCGCGACGCAGGGCGCGGATGGCTGCGCGGCTGCTCGACGATCGTCGCGAGCGGCTGCTCAACGAGCGTCGCCGAGTCGGTCTTCATCATCTTCGCGAGCGAGACCGCCTCGGTCTTCAGCGGCTCCTCTCGCGCCTGCGTCTTCTTCGCCTCGCCGAACTCGACGCGGATCACCGGCCCGCCGAGGCCGATCTGGATCTCGTCGCCGCTGCGCAGCTTGCACTTCCTGATCTTGCGGCCCGCGACGAGCGTGCCGTTGGTGCTGCCGGCGTCGATGACAAACCAGCTGCCCGCGTCGAAGGAGAGCTCCGCGTGATAGCCGCTGACCTTGGTTTCGCGATCGCCCGCGAAGAGCACATCGCAGCTCGGGTCGCGGCCGATGCGCAGATGCGTCTCGTCGCAGGTGAGCGACTCGCCCGCCTGCGAACCCGAGACATGTTGGATGCGGATCATCGCGACCTCTCTGGCGCACACTACCGTGGGGTCGCACCGTCCGCCGGATGACCGACGCCCGACCGTCTCGCCACAGCGCATCATTCCTGTTGCTGATCCACTGTCTGCTCATGCCGGCGCACTTTCCGCCGGCCTGCCGAGGCTGCATGAAATCGACCACGCTGCGCTTTCCGTTCGCGCTCGCCGCCGCTCTTCTCGCTCTCGGTGCCACCGGCTGCAAGGACAAGCTCGTCGGCATCTATCCCGTCATCGAAGTGAACCCGACCTCGCTCGCGTTCGGGCAGAGCGCCGTCGGCAGCGCGCAGCAGATCCGCGTCAGCATCACCAACGTCGGCAGCGCGCCGCTCCAGATCAGCAGCATCAAGGTCGCAAGCGATCCGAACAATGAGCTGAGCGTCCGCGACCTGCTCACCACCGACTGCAACAACCAGGCGATCTCGGGCGACACGACCCTTCTGCCCGCCGCCTGCGCGCGCTTCACGGTGCGCTGGTCGGCGAGCGGGCTGCACGCGGCCACCGGCGCCATCGAGATCGATTCGAACGATCCGCAGAACCCGGTCGTCACGCTGCCGGTGACGGGGGACGCGATTGCGCCGCAGCTGCGCTACTGCATCCTGACCGCTGCTGGCGCGGTCGATCCGAATGCCTGCTCCGATCTGGGCGCGTCGCCTGCGGTCATTCCAACGGTCGATTTTGGCACCAGCCTGCCCGGTGTCTCGACGACGCGGACCGTGCGCGTCTTCAACAAGGGGGGCGCCGCGCTGGTCTTCGCGCCGCAGCCGCAGATCTCCACCACCGGCTCGGCCGACTACTCGTTCACCGGCACCATCCCCGGCGGCCAGCTCGCGCCCAGCGCCAGCGCCGACTTCGCCATCACGGTGAATCCATCGACGAGCGGGACCATCACCAGCGGACTCGACTTTGCCTCCAACGACTTCTCCGTGCCGCAGCTTGAGGTGCCGCTGACGATCAACGTGCCGACCTGGAAGCTCTGCATCGATCCCGCGGGCGGTCTGAACTTCGGCATTCTTGCGGTTGGCCAGACGCTCACCAAGACGGTGACGTTCACCAACTGCGGAAATGCTGACTTTACGGTCAAGACATTCCACTACGCACCCACCGCGCCGACGACGACGCAGTTCACCATCCCGCCTACCGATCTTCCCGCGCTCAACTCCACGTTCTCCGTCGGTGCCGCGATCGCGCTGCCGGTGACCTTCACGCCGACGGTGCAGGAGAGCGACGCGGGCGAGATCACCTACGCGTTCACCATCGGCGCGCTCACGGTCTCCGGCACGGTTCCGATCATCGGCGGCTCCACGGGCCCGACCATCTCGGTGACGCCGATGACGCTCGCGTTCGGCTCGATCCTCATCGGCTCTCCGCAGCAGATTCGCGTCAGTGTCTCGAACATCGGCACCGCCCCGCTGCTTGTGAGCGCCATCAAGGTCGCGACCGATCCGAACAGCGAACTGTCGGTCACCGACCTGCTCACCACCGACTGCAACAACGCCAGCCGCTCGGGCGGAACGACGCTCGCGCCCGGCGAGTGCGCGCGCTTCACCGTCGCCTGGGCGCCGCAGGCCGCGCACGCCGCGAGCGGCTCGATCGAGATCGACTCGAACGATCTGACGAACCCCGCCGTTACGCTGCCGGTCACGGGCTCCGCGACGACGCCGCCGCTCCTGCAAGTCTGCGTGCTCGATGCGACGGGCAACATCGTCCCGACGCAATGCTCGAGCCTCGCGAGCACGCCGCACATCATCCCGACGGTCGACTTCGGTCACGGCCTGCTCTCGGTGGCGAAGTCGCTCAAGGTGCGTCTGACCAACCAGGGCCAGAACGCGCTCAACTTCGCGCCGGTGCCAGCGCTCTCCGCGACCACTCCTGCCGACTTCGTCCTCACCGGCTCGGTGCCCGGCGCGACGCTCGCCGCCGGAGCCACGACGGACCTGACGGTCACGGTCACCCCCTCGAGCGCGGGCACGCTGACCGGAGCGCTCAACATCTCCTCCAACGATCTGCGCGCGCCGACGCTGGCCGTCCCGCTCCAGGTCGTGGTCGGCGGCTGGGCCCTCTGCGTTTCGCCAACCGCGGGACTCAACTTCGGCGCGCTCTCGATCGGCCAGACGCAGACGCAGACGGTGACGTTCACCAACTGTGGAAATGCTGACTTGACGGTCAGCACATTCTCCTTCGCGCCGACCTCCCCGACGACGACGCAGTTCGCGCTCCCGGTCAGCCCCACGCTTCCGCCGCCCGCGTCCATCTTCGCCGTGGGTGCCTCGCTCGCGCTGCCGATCACCTACAAGCCCACCGTCGTGCAGAACGACGCCGCGGGGATCACCTACGCATTCACGGTCGGCGGCGCGACGCTGCAGGGCACGGTCCCCATCGTCGGCCAGGGCACGGTTCCCGCCTGCGGCTCGAGCGGCGCGGCCAATCCGACCGTCAACGTCGTCACCGGGTACAGCACCGATCAGACGGGCTCGGGTACGTTCACGACGTTCAGTCCCGCGACGACCCCCTCGCCGGTGATCCCGCTCGATTGGGTCAAGCTCGACGCGTCGACCTCGGTCGTCTCGGCGGGAGCTGCAACCTACTCGTGGACGCTGACGACGCAGCCGGCCGGCTCGACCACGACGTTGAGCGCCGCGACGGGCCCGGTCGTGCAGATGCAGACGCTCGTCTCCGGCACCTACGTCGTCGCGGTGACGGTGAAGGACAAGTTCGGCTGCACGACGGCGAAGTCGATCACCATCCAGGTTGTTCCCGTGGGCGCGATCCACATCGAGCTGACGTGGGCCGAGGGCTGCGGCGATCTCGATATCCACTACGTCGCGCCGGGCGGCGCGGTCTGCGATGGCCGCGATCTCTTCTATGAGAACCTCGCGGCCTATGGCGGCACGCCTCCCGATTGGGGCTGCGCGGCAGGCAAGACCTGCAGCGGCGCGCCTTCCGAGCCCGGCGGCAATCACGCGGACCTGACTGCGGTCGACGACGCGACGCTCGATCACGACAACGTGACTGGATATGGCCCGGAGAACGTGACGCAGAAGGCGCCGTTTGATTCCCCGGCATCAACTCCATATCAAGTCTGGGTCTACTATTATAACGACGGTGCCAGTGGCCTCGGCGGCGGCTGCGGTCTGACCCATCCGACCGTTCGCGTCTACGTCAATGGCGTCTATAACCTTGGTTTCGTCCTGACGAGCGGCATGAACTATCACAATCGCTGGCACGCGATTGATATCAACGTGGCCAATGCGGGGACGAAGATCACCGTCGCAGCTCCTCCGGGAACGACGGGCCAGAACTTCTTCACGACCCCCGGTGCCTGCTCTGGTGAGACGCCGCTGTAGGAACTCTGGCAACGCTCGCGCAAGCAGCGCCCCCTGCGGCTCGCGTACCTCTGCGCGAGCCGCACCGTCAGGGCGCACACGTATTGTTGGTGCCCAACGAGAACAGTGTGTTCAAGACGAGGCGGGAGCCGGCGGTGACGCCCTCGGTGGGGTTGAGCGCGCCGCCGCCGCTGCTGGTCGCCCCGTTGTCCGCATATGAGTAATCGTGGCCGGCGAGATAGACGATCGTGCCGTGGCCCTGCGCGCGCTGGTCGAGCGAGGTCATCACGTTCGAATCGTGGCCGCCGGCGGTGCCGGTGATCTCCTGCACAACGCCGGGGCGATATGCCGATTGATTGGTCGTCGGGTGGTAATCATAGATGGCGCCGCTGAACCCGACGAAGGTGAAGTCGCCTCGCTGCGCGTAGGGGCTGGCGAGCCCGGCATAGTTGAAGGGACCATCGACCGTGCCGCTGCCGGGATTGAAATCGAGTGTGTCGGCGGTAATGCCGTGGGTGGTCATCAAGGGTGCGGCCGCCACGCTGCTGCCCGAGAGACCTTCGAGCGTGCCAATGGCGGCGCATTCGGCGAACAGGTCGCCGCCGGAATTCACGTAATCGGCAATGGTCGCAAGCTCGGCGCTGGTATTCGCTGAACTCGAGCCTCCTTCCCAATGCGGGGCCCAGAGCAGCCGATATCCATTCGACTTGAGCTTGCTGCCTGCATAGTTCGGGAGAAAGTCGGATTCCTGCAGGATGTCGTAGATCGCTCCCGGCGCGTTGGCCGTCCCGCCGGCGCCAGCGAAATTGAGGCCGGCAGAGTCGAGATAGTTCACCAGGATCTGCTCGGCGCTCGCCAATCCCGACGCAGTCGCGGGTGGCTGCAGGAGCGCAATTCGAGAGGGAACCGCCTTCAACGTCTGGACGATGGTCGATTGAAATCCAACGGTCGCGATGTGGATATCGATCGTCGCGGCGTCGCGGAACTGCTGGAAATCGGGATCGTTCGCGAGCAGTGCCAGCACGCGGTCATGCTGGGAGGCATCGATGAGGAACGGCCCGCCTCGATAGTCGACGCGCGTCTGCGAGAGATCGCCGAGCGCAACCGCCTGGTGGCTGCTCCAGTCGTAGCGCTGCACTGGCGGCGCGGCGGCTGACACCAGCGAGAGATCGATCCCGTCAATGCTGGGCTTGGCCTCATCGATCGCGACAAAGACGGTGACCTTGTGGCGCAGCAGGAAATAGAGAAGTCCGTAGGCCTTGAGCGGCGCGTCGTCCTGGCTCACCTTGAAGTTGCGCGTGCAGTAACCGGGAATTGAATCGACCTCGATGCCGCGCTGCCAGCAGTAGTCCATCGGGACGATGATGCTTCCCGCTGCGAAGTTGCTCGCGCCGGCCGGTGTGCATGGGCAGGCCCCGCCGCTGCCCGGCGCGGTGCAGATGTGATTGCAGCATGTCGCTGCACCGGAGCAGGGCGCTGTCTGATCGTCGCAGCCGCTCGAACTCTGCGGCGTCGTGCAGAGACCAGCGGTGCAGGTCTGTCCCTGCTCGCACGCAGCGCAGCCGCCGCAGTGCGCGGGGTCGCTCTGGGAATCAACGCACGCGAGGTTGCAGCAGGCCTGGCCTGCGCCGCAGACGGGATCGCACGTCGGCTCACTCGCCACGGTGCCAGTCACGGGGAGCAGAATCGCGGGATGCTGCGGGTCGTTCGAAGCGATCTCGACGGCGCCGGCCGCGGCGTGCATCGAGGTTGGCGTCCAGGTTGTGCCGATGACGACGCACTCGCCAGGCGACAGCGCCGTGCCGTTCGCGCGCGCCTGTCCGTTGCAGCCCTGCCGGAGATCGAGCCCCGTCAGTGCGAGGTCGCCGTTCGGATTGCTGGGAATCGTGATTGCCACGATGGTCAGCACGGTGCTCCCCGTGTTGCTGATCTGCACCGGGAGCGCTTTGGGCGTCCCCACGGTCGTCGAGCCGAAATCGAGCCGCGTCGGATTCACCACGATCGCGCCGGTCACCGAGAGCAGCTTGTCGCTGCAGCCGCAGAGGCCCAACAGCAGCGCTGCAATCGAGAGCGCACGACAGGATTGCACGGGGGGCATTGGATGGTCTCCCTCTCCACGGCGGCCGGCGCGGCACTCCGCGAGGTGACGCGCATACCGCAGCAGCGAAGGTCGCGGCCAGATAAACCATGACTGGACCGTCGCGCGTCTATGCCTCGGCCGGTCCGGCATAGACCCGCGTGCCCGCGCTGACGCGCAGCTTATGTCCGCGCCAGTGAATGGTGCTTAAGAAAGGCGCGGCCGCCCAGATGCCGATCATCAGGAGATCCTTGGGCACACCGAGCAGCGTGGCCGAGATTCCGGAAATGCCGCGCAGCCGCCACCAGTGCAGTCCATCGCGCACGACGGTGATCGCACAGGCCCACGCGAGCACCGTCACGTGCGCGCCCGCGAGCAGCGCAAAAAGCGCGACGGCGGTCGGGTTTAATAGGACTTCAAAGGGATAAAGCAGCGGCTTGATCTTGCTGCGCAGGAGCGACCAGCGCAGCTGGCGGGAGATGAATCCCTTCACGCTCGTCTGCACGGTGATATTGCGCACCACGTCCGCGCAGACGCGCACTTCATATCCCGCCTCCTTGAACATCCGGCCCATCACGTAATCCTCGGCCAGCACGCTCGAGAGGCTCTCCATGCCGCCGAGGCGCTCGAAGACGGTGCGGCGAAACATCATCGATTTGCCGACCAGCACCGCGTGGCCGCCGCTCAGGATCTCCGACGAGGCGACGCCTCCTGCGATGGTGCCGTTGAGGTGAACCGACTCGAGCAGCGCGCCGAGCGTGCGCGCGCCCGCGCCAGCAAAGAGATTGGTGACGAGACCCGGCTCCGGATGGCCCGGAAGCGCCGTCGTGAACCGGCGCGCGAGCTGCCTGAGGTAATCGGGCGAGACGGCGATATTCGAATCCGAGACCACCACCAGATCGTGCGTGCCGGTGGCGAGGATGCCGCGCAGATTGGCGACCTTCGGATTCAATCCAAGGCGGCCATGAATCACGACGCGCGCGTGGATATTCGGGTAGCGGGATATCAATCTCCGCGCCACGGCCACGGCGGGATCGCTGCTCTTCTCGACGCCGAAGACCAGCTCGTAATCGGGATAGCGCTGATTAAAAAACGTCTCGAGATTTGCTTCCAGCGCGTCGTCGGCACCGCAGAGCGGCTTGAGCACCGAGATGGGGCCGGCATCGCCGTCGCCGAACTCGTTCCGATCGCGGGTAATCAACCAGATTGCGCTGATCGAGAGCAGTGCGGCAGCCGTGCAGAGGAGGAGGAGAGCGCTGATCAGCATCGGGCCGGCTCCTGGCGGAAGATCCGCCCCCAGAGGGGAAAGCTGTAACCGAAGTAGACGAGCGCAGAGGCGACGAGGCGCGCGAGCAGATAGGGCGCGGGCGTGCGCGTGATGAGCAGTTGGAAGAGCAGGGCGTTGAGGGCGAGCGCGCCGAGTTCGACGAGCGCGAATTTTCCGCTCTGCGCGACGAGCGTGCGGCCGCGTGAGCGGTCCTCGAAGGCGTAGAGCTTGTTGCCGAGAAACTGCGCGGCGAGGCCGAGAAGCAGCGCAGGAATATTCGCCCCCGCGGGTGCGAGCCCTGCGCGATGCACGAGGAGAAACAGCGCGCCGAGATCGACCAGCGTCGCCGCTGCACCGACGCCCGAGCTGCGCAGAAGGCGGTGAAGCTGTCTTGCGGGAGGGAGCGAATCCGTTTGCATGGAGCCTCGCTTTCGTCTCTCGGTAGACCGACGAGTGCGAGGTTGTGACCGGCGCTGCGCGATTGAATCGCTTTACGTATCGCTGACGGCCTCGGCGGCGAGCGCGGCCTCCGGGTGCAGCCCGGCGCGGGCCTCGCGCAACACGAGCCACGCCGGGAGCGCCAGCAGCGCGGCCGACAGGCAGGTGACTTCACCGAGCGCGGCGAGCATTCCGAATCCCGCGAGCGCCTGGTTGTCGGCCACGAGCAGACTTCCGTAGCCGATGATCGTCGTCGCCGAGCAGAGCGCGACCGCCCCGCCCGTCTCGCGCAGCACGCGCCCGATCGAGCCCGGGCCATCCTGTCGATAGCGCTGGACGATGTTCGCTGCGTAGTCGACGCCGATGCCAAACGTGATCGGCAGCACGACGAAGTTGAGGAAGTTGATCCGCACTTGAGCCGCGGCCGCGAGACCAACGAGGCCGATGAGACCGAGCACCAGCGTGATGATCACGGTGATGCTCGCGCGCAACTGGCGCATCACCAACAGCACCAGCACGCAGACCAGGACGAACGCGAGCAGCGTCGCGCGCGGGCCGTCGTGCCAGATCGCCTCGTCGATGTCCGAGAGCAGGAAGAGCGGATTGATCGCTTGCGCCTTGCCTTGCGCGTCGTCGATCGACGAGCGCACGAGCTGCTTGAGCTGCTCCGCCTCGTGCAGATCCATCAGGCCTGCCTTGCGCGGATAGGCGAGCGCGAGCGTGCCGATCGAGCCGTCGCGCTCGGTGAGCATGCGGCGCAGGGGAGACGGGAGATCGTCGAACGTCACAGCCTTCAGATCGGCCGGCGGGCGCAGGTCGAGAACGCGCGCGCGCTGGTCGGCGGGAAGATGATCGACGAGCTTGTCATCGAGCTGCGCGCGGATATCGCCGAGCAGCGCGAGCTTCTCGTTCTGCGCGGGAAGCGGCGGCACGAGCGTCGCGAGACTGCGCACCTCTCCGATCGGATCGGCCGCGCCCAGAGCGGCCCGGCGCTTCTCCAGTGCCGCAAGAGTGCGCGTGAGCTGCTCGGCGCTCTCGGCCCGGATCACCACCGGATTGAGATAGGCGTGAAACACCTCGTCGGCCTTGCCGCCCCAGAACTGCGCGCCGCTGGTGATGCTCTTCTTCGCGCGCAGTTGCGCCGTATCGACCTCGACGATCGGGCCCTTGTGCCGCGCGATCGCCACGGCCGCGGCCGACAGAGAGAGCGTCGTGATCAGCACCCACGCGATCGGGCGCGCTTCGATCCAGACCGCGATGCGCGCGAGCATGCGGCCCTTGCCGTGCGTCGGTCCAGGGTCGATCGGCCTCCATGCATTGATCGCCGAGAAGAGCGGCGGGAGCACGAGGTAGGTCGACAGCCAGCAGAAGGTCATCCCCACCGCGCCGATCACGCCGAACTGGCTGAAGCCGCGAAAGTCGGTCACCGCGAGCGAGAGATACGCGAGCGCCGCGCCGAACGAGGCGACGCAGGTCGAGAGCAAAGTGCCGCTCCACGCGAGCCGCAGCGCCTCGTCCATCGTCTTGCCGCGGCGGCGCTCCTCGAGTGTGCGCGCGGCGTAGATGATCGGCGCGTTGATGCCGTTGCCGAGGACGATCGAGCCGAGGAAGGCCGTGTTGGCGTTGAGGTGGCCGATGAGAAACCAGTTGAGGCCGAAGCAGACGGCGCAGCCGACGCCGAGCGAGCCGAAGAGCGCGGCGAGCACGCTCCAGCGACGAAAGTAGAGCCAGAGCGCGAGCACCACGAAGAGCAGCACCACCACGGTCGAGGAGGCGAGATCGGCCACCAGCGCGGCCTGCTCCTCGACGAGTTCGGCCACCTCGCCGCTGTAGCCGACGCGCAGAGCCGGATCGTAGCTGTGCGGATTGAGCCCGGCGACAAGCGCCTGCACGGCCCCAAGCAGCCGCTGGTTGCGCCCCGCTTCCGTCGACGAGTCTGGAGGAGTTACTTGGAGTACCAACAGACGCCCGTCTGTTGTCTGCCAGCGGCCCTGGCGGAACGCCGTTGCGTCGGACCCTTCGGTCGGTAGCTCAACGGCGGGCGCGGCCTGCGGCTCATCCTCGAGACCGACCAGAAGCGGATTCGCCTGCTTCTTCTCCCAGAGCACGCGCGCCGCGAGCTGGTCGCGCAGGTGGCGCAGCTTCTCGAGCGGAAGGTAGAGGCCGCCGAAGCGGTGCGCGAAGCGATCCTGCTCGCCGGTCTGGTAGGCGACCGACTCGACCATGTTCGCCGGAAGCGTCTTGAGCTTGACCGCGAGATCGTCGGCGAAGCGTGCGACCGCGTCGCCGTCCTGGCCCTCGAGCACCACCGAGAGGCGGCTGAAGCTGCGCAGTTTCCCACCCAGACTCTTCGCGGCCAGCACGCTCGGCGCCGTCTCGGGAAGCAGCTCCTCGATGCCCGAGCGCAGGTCCGAATAGAGCCGCACCGCGAAGATCGACGAGACGAGCGTGAGCAGCAGAGCCGCGCCCAGCACGGCCTTGCGCTTGCGCACAAGCCACGGGACGAGCCGTGCCGAGAGCTGCTCGACGTCGGCCTTCACTGCAGCGCCGCCTGTTTCTGGAGAGATTGCGTTCATGTCAGGAAAGACTGCTCGCACCCTACGTTGTGACCGGCGAGAGCGCGAGTTTGCTCACGATCCAGCTCGCGCTCCCGCTATCTCCGGGTGTTTCCCGGCTTGCACTTTCCCGCGCTGCCCGCTGCTGCGATCGCCGCGATCTCGCTCTGCGTGAGCGCACGGTTGTAGATCGACAGCTCGTCGACCATCCCGGTGAGCCGATCCACGCTCCCGTCGGGCGCCCGTCCGATGCCCCCGATCACCAGCTTCGAGTTCGCGGTCGTCTTGTCGGAGGGCGTTCCGCCGGCAACCTGCGCTCCATCGAGATAGAGCTTCACCGTGTTTCGCTCGCTGGTGACCGCGATGTGGTGCCAGACGTTGGCCGTGATCTCCGGCCCCGCGATGGTGCTGCCCCACGGCGAAAACATCAGCTGTCCCTGCTTTGCGAGCACGACGAACGCGCCGTCGTGAACGCCAAGCGAGCCGTACTGCGCGAAGACGTGCAGGCGCGCGTCCGCTGCTGGCGCGGTCTCGCGCATTCCCCAGAACTCGAGCGTCCGATCTTCGCCGCCCGTCGGCAGGCCCGTGCTCGGCGCGGTGACGTCGTGCAGGCCGTCGAACTGGAAGGCCTGCACGACGAGGCCCGGCGCGAGGGTCGTGCCGTTGAGCTCCCCGCTGTTGGGACCGACGATGTCGCGCGCGTCGGTGTCGCCCGGCCACCAGCTGATCATCCCCGACGGCGGCGCGACGCACTGGCCGTTTCCGCGCGCAACACTCTCGGTCCTCGAATGCCGCGCATCCGCTCCTGGCGCGGGCTGCAGCACGATCGGTGCAGGCGTGGCGGGCCGTGGCGCGGAAGCGTCAGCGACGAGCGTCACGTCGACGCGAGTGCCGTCCTGCGCGTTGAGTTGCGCGTGCTGCGGCAGAGACCCCGCGCGCTGGAAGAGCACGTCGTGCGCGCCCCGCGTGACGAACTGAACGCACGGCGTGTCCGCGCAGAGCGGCGCGCCGTCGAGCGTCACCGACGCGCCCGACGGCACGCTGGCGAAAGGAACCATGACTTCCGCGCTCGGCTTCACGCTGCTCGGGGGAACGACTGGTGCGGGCTGCGGTGGGTTCATCTCAGCAGTCGAATCCACTGGTGCAAAGAGCCGCTCGATCGCGGCCCGCGCGGCCGCGATGAATTCGTCGGCCGTCTTCGCGCTCGCCTCTTCCGCGCCAAGCAGCGCGCCATCTCTGGTCGAGAAGAGCCGCACGGTGAGGAGCTGGTTCGAGCCGATCTTCGTGAGCCGCCCGCTGACGATGTAGTCGGCTCCCAGCTTGCGTCCGATCTCGATCTCGCAGTTGCCGGTGCAATCGGCGAGATGCTTCCCGTTCGCCTCCAGCAGCGCCTCGGTGCTCTCTCGCGTCATCACGAAGTAGCTGGTGCGCTTGGTCGCCACGCTGCGCGCCAGATCGCTGAAGTAGATGCGATCGGTCGTCGCGCCGTGGGCCACCTCGAACTCGAGAACCGCCAGCCGCTGCACCGCTGACCCGCTCTGGGCGCGGGCGGGAGCAGACGCCGCACCGAAGAGCCACAGCGACAACGCGAACGATAACGCGCGAATCATGCGATCCCCCGTGACTGCTCGAGCCGATTGAGTCGATGTCGGTTGGCCCGCGAGCCTACTCGATTCGGCGCGCTTGCCCGCTCTGCGCACGGTCTGCCCGATTCGCGCTGCCCAGCACGAGCGCGCCCGCAGCCTGCAGGCCTGCCGCTGCGATCAGCCCAATCGCCGGTCGGTCGGGAAACAGCGTCCAGAGCGCGCCGACCATTGCGCTGGAGATCAGATCGCCGACTCCATTCACGGCCGCGAGCACCCCCATCCCCGTGCCCTTCGCCTCCTTCGGCAGCAACTCGGCCGCATAGGCCTTCTCCGCGACCTCCTTGCACGCCTCGCCGATCCCCGAACCGATGAAGAGCAGCGCGAGCAGGCTGGGCGTGGGCGGGAGCATCGCGAATCCGGTCGTCACGCCGGCCGCGAAGAGATATCCGGCGATGATCACCGGGCGTCGACCGATGCGATCGGTGAGCGCGCCGAGAGGGAATGCGCAGAGCGCGCTGACTGCGTTGTGCAGGACGTAGAGCGAGATCGAGAGCGTCGCGGCAGAGAAAGAGAAGAGCGTGCCGCGCACGTGCTGCACGACATAGAGGATGAGCAGCGTGCGGGCGAAATCGCCGCAGCCGAACGTGAAGACGCCCAGCAGCGTTCTCTGGAAGGGCCGGCCGGTGCCCACGAGGCTCGCGCGAAACGTTCTGGGCCGCTCTGGGAGCGGGTTTGGGCGCTCCTGCACCACCAGCGAGATGGAGAGGAAAGCAAGCAAGCCCGGTACGAGCGACCAGCGCATCACGTGCGCGGCGGGAGTTCCGAGCGAGATGAGCAGCAGCGCAAGCAGCGGCCCGAGCACAGCGCCGAGCGCATCGGCGGCCCGCTCCATTCCGAAGGCGCGTCCCTGCGCGTCGGCTGGAGCGGCTTCCGACATCAGCACATCGCGCGCAGCGCTGCGGCTCCCGCGACCGATCCAGGCGGCGACGCGGCAGAGGAGCACCGTGGAGCTCTGGGTGCAGAGGCCGATCGCGGCGGTGCCGGTGGCGGTGACGAGATACCCGAAGGCGGCGAGCGGCTTGCGGCGACGGACCCGATCGGCGCGCAGGCCACCCCAGAGTTTTGCAATTGCCGAGACGCCGTCAGCGCTCCCCTCGATGAGGCCCAGTGCGGCTCCGCCGGCGCCGAACGAGAGCAGCACGATCGGCAGCACCGCTGTCGCGAGCTCGTGCGAGACGTCGGAGAAGAGGCTCGCGAGCGAGACGCCGACGGTCGAGCGGTTGAGCCACTTCGCGCTCGCTCGAGGGCTGCCTTCGCTGCTGGATGCGTTCGGGTCCATCGATGCTCCTGCGCTTCACCGCGGGGGAACAGACAGTGTCAGTCGTTCCCGCTGCCACGCCAGTTGTCTTCCTGCGGTGGCAATCGGCCGGCCGGGCGATGGGAGAGGTTATGAGATGCGCGCGAGTTCGGGCATTGTCCCGCGCCTCATGAATCTGGTCCTGCTTCACAACGACGACGCGAACGCGCTCGAGAATGACCCCGGCCGGGAGGCGCGCGAGGATGTCGAGCGCGTCGCGCTGGCGCTGGCTGCGGCTTTGACGACGCGCGGGCATCGCGTGCGCGTGCTCGCGGCGGGCGCGAATCTTACGTTTCTGGGCGCGCTGAAATCGGAGCGGCCCGAGCTGGTCGTGAACCTCTGCGAGTCGCTCGAAGGAGATGCGCGTGGCGAAATGCTCGTGCCCAGCCTGCTCGAGCTGCTCGGCCTGCCGTACACCGGCTCTCCCGCGCTCGCGCTGGGCCTGGCCCTGCATAAGGATCGCGCCAAGCAGATTCTTCGCGGCGCGGGCATATCGACGCCTGGATTTGCGGTCGTGGAGCAGCTCGCCGATCTCGCCGCGGTCGATCTCGAATTCCCCCTCATCGTCAAGCCGGCGCGCGAGGACGCATCGACCGGCATCGATTTCGAGTCGGTCGTTTCCGACCGCGCCCAGCTTGAGCGCGCGGTCGTTCGCGTGTTGACCACGCTGCACCAGCCCGCGCTCATCGAGCAGTACATCGCGGGTCGCGAGATCTACGTCCCGATCTTCGGAAATGCTCCGCGGCGCGCACTGCCGCTGACCGAGATTGAATACGGGCCCTATTACGATGAGCGCCCGCGGATCGTCTCCTACAAGGCGAAGTGGGAACTCGAGAGCATTGAATGCATCCAGACCAATTCGGGTCCCGCGCTGCTCGACCGTGAACTCGAGGAGCGCTGCATCCGCACGGCCTTCGCCGCGTTTGATGCGCTCGGCTGCCGCGATTATGGCCGCGTCGATCTGCGCGTGACCGCCGATGGTCGGCCGATGGTGATTGATATCAACCCCAATTGTGATCTCCACCCCGAGGCGGGATATGCCCGGACCGCGCGCAACGCGGGCCTGGGCTATGCCGAGCTTGCCGAATCTCTCGTGCAGATCGCACTCGATCGCAGCCGCATTGGAGCGCTGAATCATGAATATCCGTCCCATTCGACCTTCGGACCGGGAGCCGCTCTCGTCGCTGCTGAATCGGACGCCGGAGTTCACGCCGGACGAGATCAGCTGCGCGCTTGAGTTGATTGATTGCGCAGTTGTTCCGCAGCATCCTGATTACCAGGCGTTGGTTGCCGAAACGCCGAACGGACTATCGGGATATATCTGCTATGGCCCGACGCCGATGACGCAAGGCTGCTTCGATCTCTATTGGATTGCGGCCGATGCCGCTGCGCGCGGGCAGGGAACGGGCCGTTCTCTCGTCGCGGCCATGGAGCGCGTGTTGGTGTCCCGCGCGGGCCGCCTCGTGCGCGTCGAAACCTCCTCGCAGGAGGCCTATGGCGCGACGCGGAAGTTCTATCTCGCCATCGGATATATCGAGGAAGCGCGGCTGCGGGATTTCTATAAGCCCGGCGATGATCTGCTGATCTTCACGCGCCGCCTCGAGCAGAGCCAACAAGCGGAGCATTAGATATGTCCTCGAGCATCATGTTGATCGCGGGTGGCACCATGCGCGGCAGCGAGCAGTTTCTCCGCGAGGCCTTGAAGCGCACTGGCGCAGCGCAGCCGACGCTGCTTTATATCGGCGCGGCAAGCGGCGAGAGCCGACCGTTCGGCATGATGATGATCGCGACCGCCAAACTCGCGGGCGCGCATCGCGTGGAGTGGCCGAAGCTCGTCGGAAAGAAGAAGGACCCGGAAGGCATGCGCAAGCTGCTGCGCGAGGTTGACGCTGTGTTTGTCGGCGGCGGCGATGTCGAGGCGGGAATGGAATGTCTCAAGGCGGAGGGAATCGACGAGGCCATTCGCGAGGCCCACGCGCGCGGAGCTGTCTTCGCCGCGAGCTCCGCTGGCTCGATCATGCTCGGTGAACGCTGGATTCGCTGGCCCCACGCGGACGCGGGAGACGAGCACGCGGAGACGTTTCCGTGCCTGGGAATCGTTCCGTTCTCGCTCGATACCCACGCTGAAGGTGATGATTGGGTCGAGACAAAGGCCTTCGTTGAGGTCCGCGCGCGTGAGACGGGCAAGGCGCAGACGGCATATGGAATCCCCAGCGGCGGAGCGCTGTTGGTCGCGGGAAAGTCCGCGCCGCATGCGCTCGGTGTACCTGCGATGCACTTTGAAGCGCAGCCGCAAGGTCGCGCGCGCGAGTTGGCGACATTAAAGGTCGCTGCGCATGATTAAGCAGATAGAGACCAATCAACTGCGCTTGCGCGGCGAGATCGCCCGGATGATCGCGGAGGTTCCGCTCTATGCGGGCCGCGATTTGCCGGGGGAGGATCTCGCGGCGTGGTTATTGACCCAGCCGCTGATCGGCAAGCGTGAGCTGCGGCGGGGATTTCCGAAATCGCTCTTGCGCGCGGGGCAGGATCTCAATTCCTCGATGGAGGATGGAACCATCACGTTGCTCGCCACGTCGGGCACGACGAGCGATCGCCTTCAAGTCATCTGGGAGTGGACCTGGTGGGATCCGCAAGAGCGCGAAGCGATGCGGCTCAATGCCCGCGTGGCAGAGGCGATGCTTCGCCCGGGATATCACGAGGCGGTGTTGACCACGCCCGCATGTGGAGCCGGCGCCTGCCATCTCGGCGACCAGTCGATGCAGGAGCGCACGATCGATGGAATGCTTTTCTTCAATCAGAGCCCCGACCCCTCGTATTGGAGCGAGCGGGAAAGTGCGCGGATGATCGAAGAGTGGAATACCTTTGCCCCCGTCGGGATTGAAGCGGATCCGGCATATCTCGCGATGCTCTGTCGCGCGGCGCGGCAGCAGCAGCGCACGCTCTCTTCGCCGGCGTTTATTACGTTGACCTATGAGACGACTACCCGGGCGATGCGCCAGGAGATCTCACGAACGCTCGATGCGCCGGTCTATCAACTCTACGGCGCGACCGAAGCGGGCGTGCTCTTCATGGAGTGCGAAAAGGGAATGCTCCATATGAATGCGCAGCACGCGCATATCGAGTTGCTCCCGGTCGGTGAGGGACTCGCGCGCGTGGTGGTGACGACGCTGGGTCGCGAATGGATGCCGCTCTTGCGGTACGATATCGGGGATATCGTCCGGGTTGCGAATATCGCTGAATGCGCGTGCGGCCGTCCGGCCAATGGCGCGCTGGTTCAACGCATGGAAGGGCGAGCCAGCGATTGCGTTGCGCGCGGCAATGAATTGATTACCCCACTGATGCTCGACGACGCGATGATGGAGCGCGCGCCGCAGATGTTTCAATGGCAACTGTCCGGCGATACGCTCTCTGTCGTCGGCCCAGGCGCGCGCGATGCTGCCGTGGCTGCGAGCGAACTGCTCGGACGTGCCGTTCGGGGCGAGACCGTTGCGGCGATCGCGCCCGAGGCGTCGGGTAAATATCGATTGGTGCGCAATGCGTCCTGAAGGATATCCGCTCCTCGAGCGCGGCCACGACGGCGAGCCGTTCATCTATCTCGACAGTGCGTCGACGACGCCCCGGCCGCGCACAGTGATTGAAGCGGTCAGCGGATATAGCGAGCGGCTCGGCGCCAATGTGCATCGCGGATTGCATCCTCTCGCGGAGGGCTCGACCGAAGCGTTTGAACGCGCGCGCCATCGCGTCGCGGCCTTCATCGGTGCACATCCGTCCGAGATCATCTTCACGCGCAACGCCACCGAGTCGCTGAATCTTCTCGCGAAGGCAATGAATCTCGGGCCGGACGACGAGGTGATCTTTCCGGCCTCAGAACACCATTCAAACCAGCTGCCGTGGCGCGTGAACGCAAAGCCCGTGCTGGTTGATATCGACGATGAGGGCTTGCCGCGCTGGGAGCAGCTTGCCTCGCGCCTCACCGCGCGAACGCGGCTGGTGAGCGTTGCCCACGTCTCGAATGTGACTGGTGTGATTGCGCCGATTGAAGAGTGGATTCAGACTGCGCATGCTGCTGGAGTTCCCGTCGCCATCGATGCGGCGCAGTCGATCGCGCACCTGCCGATCGACGTGCGGGCGCTCGATTGCGATTACCTGGCGTTTTCCAGCCATAAGATGTTCGGGCCGCACGGCGTGGGTGTTCTCTATGTCCGCCGCGATCGATATGCGCAGCTTGGCCTCGGCAATGTCGGCGGGGGAATGGTCTCGCTGCTGCACGAAGAGCGATTCGAAACGCGCGAGCCGCCGTTCAGATATGAGGCCGGGACGCCGAATATCGAGGGCGTGATTGGTCTCGGCGCAGCGATTGAGCATCTGCAGCGGATTGGAATGGGAAAGATCTTCGCGCACGCGCAGGCGCTCGGCGAACAGCTCATCACGGGCCTGCGCACGTTGCCACGCGCACGACTGCTTGGCGGCCGAGGAGCGCGAAGGATTGCGCTCACAAGTCTCGCTCTCACTCTGCCCAACATGAGCGCAACCGATCTCGCGCGCCTGCTCGCCGACGCGCACGGGATCTATCTATCGGGCGGTTATCACTGCGCGCATCTACTGCACGAGCGTCTTGAGCTTCCGGGCACGCTCCGCGCGTCGGCCCAGATCTTCAACGACGCGGGCGATATCGACGCGCTCCTCCGCGCGCTGCACGAACTATCCCGTTAAGGCTGGCAGACGTTGTTCGTGCCGAGCGAGAAGAGGGTATTGAGCACCAGTCGCGAACCGGCGGTGATTCCCACCGGCGGCGAGCCAATCCCGGTATTGCCGCCATACGAGTAATCGTGGCCCGAGAGATAGACGACCGTTCCCTTGCCCGCTGCGTGCTGGTCGATGGAGGTAAACAGGTCGGAGTGCTTACCGCCGCTGTAGCTTCCGGTGACGTAACGAACGACGCCGGGATTATAGGCCGAACCATTTGACGTTCCCGGAGCGAAGTCGGCGATGACGCCATCGAATCCTGCGAACGGGAAATCGCCCCGCTGCGCGAACGGACTGCCGAGTCCGCCAAACGTAAATGGACCCGTGATGGTACCGGTGAGCAACCCGGGTGAGAGCGAATTGATGGTCACTCCTGCGGTGGTCATGAAGCGCGTCGCCGCGGAGCCTCCCGAGATGCTGCCGCTGTGGCTGCCGGCCGACCCTTCGAGCGTGCCGATTGCCGCGCATTCGGCGAAGAGGTCACCGCCTGAATTGACGTAATCGCCGATCGTCGCCAATTGCGCCGGGGTGTTGCTCGTCCCACCCTCCCAATGAGGAGACCAGAGCAGCTTGTAGCCATTCTTCTTCAGATTGCTGCTGGCAAAGTCGGGGAGGAAGTCCGACTCCTGAAGCACGTCGTAGATCGCGCCCGGTGCCGAGGGCGTGCCGCTCGCGCCGGAGAAATTAAGGCCGGCCGAATCAAGATAGTTGATGAGGATCTGCTCGTACGAAGTGTTGCCCCCGGCGGGAGCGAGGAGGGCCACGCGCGAGGGAACGACGTCGATCGACTTGGCGACGGCCGATTGAAACCCGACCGTGGCGACGTGGACGGTAATGGTCCCCGCGCTGCGAAACTGCGCGAAGTCGGGATCGTTCTTGAGCAACTGCATGACGCGGTCGTGCTGCGACGAATCGATCAGGAACGGGCCGCCGCGATATTGCACGGTGGTCTGCGTTGTATCGGTCAGCGGGACGGCCTGGCCGGTGCTCCAGTTGTAGCGCGTGACCGGCGGCCCATCGCTGAGCGATACCAGCGCCATATCAACGGCATCAATGCTCGTCTTATTGGCGTCGATGGCCACATAGACCGTCACGTTGTGGCGGATGAGGAAGAAGATGAGGCCATAGGCCTTCAGCGGCGAGTCATCCGCGGTCTTCTTGCCATTGGCGCCGCAATAAGAAGGAAGCGTCGTGACGTCGAGGCCGCGCTGCCAGCATTCGTCCATCGGAATGATGATGCTGCCCGCGCCGAAGTTGCTCGCGCCGCTCGCCGCGCAGGGGCAGACGCCCGAGCTGCCGACGGTGACGCAGGCGTGGTTGCAGCACTTCTGATTGCCGCCGCAGGGAGCGGTGAGATCATCGCAGCCGGTCGGCGCCGCGGGAGTGATGCAGAGCCCGCCGTTGCAGGTCTGCCCTTGCGCGCACGCGCCGCAGCCACCGCAGTGTGAGGGATCGGTCTGGTTATCCACGCACGTCAGGTTGCAGCAGGATTGAGTCGAGGTGCAGGCCGGGCTGCAGCCGGGGACGGCGGTGACACTGCCGCTCACCGGGAGAGTGATCGCCGGGCTCAGCGCATCGCTCGAATCAATTTCAATCGCCCCGGCGGCGAGATGGTTCGAGGTCGGCGTCCACGTGACCGAGAAGCTCGCGCACTCGCCTGGCGAGAGGGACGTGCTCGCCGTGCGCGGCGAATTGTTGCAATCGTGGGTTAATAGATTGGAGAGGGAGAGTTCGCTGTTCGGGTCGCTCGCGATGTTGATGCTGGCAATCACCAGCGCTGCGCTTCCCTGGTTCTGGATGGTCACCTGAAGCGTTGCGGGCGTCGCGACCGTCGTCTGCCCGAAATCGAGCTGCATCGGAGTGACCACGATGCTGCCGGCGACACCGAGGAGCTTATCGGAGCAGGCGGCAGAGAAGAGAGCGAGCGTGCCGATGGCGAGCGAGCGAGCGAGGCGGGGATTGAACGGAATCATCGGCGTTCCTCCGGGAGCGAACCTGTACGTCGGCGTTGAGCTGCAGGGATCGGTGACGGCGTTGGCAAGGAAGTCACTGGCGAGGTTGGCAGCGCACCGCGCGGGATGCATCAGTCATGGGGATGAGGTCAGGCAAACCGCCGATGGTTGGCGGATCCATGCGACCAATACGGCAGCGCCCGCGGCGCATTGTCCGACATGTCACACAGGATCCCGACCGATGTTGTGCCCCGTGCCCGCCGTGTAGCAGAAATGGATGACCCCTTCGTTTCTCGTGCGCGCAGCCGCCACTCTTGCCGTCGTCATTTCATTCTCCGCAGGCGCCGTTGATCTCCCGCGCGGCGTCTATCGGAAGCGGAACCCCAGCACGGCGATTACCGACCTGACGAGCTGGTCGCATCCCGTCTCCTGCAGCGGTGGCAGCTGCTCGGTCCAGATGCACTATTACGGCGGGCACGTCATCTCGAACCCCAAGGTCTATGCGGTCTATTGGGGCAGCTCGGTCGACAGCTCCGTGACGAGCGGTAACCCGGCCTTCTACAAGGCGATGACCAACTCGTCTCTCTTCGAGCAGCTCGCCGAATACAACACCAATACAAACGGCGGGACCAACCAGTTCATCGGCCGCGGCACCTTTGGAGGCTCGTTCACCATTACGCCGTCGAATACCAGCACGAGCATCGCCGATTCGGACATCTCCTCGGAGCTCGATGCGCAGATCACGGCCGGCAACCTGCCCGCGCCGGACGCCAATACCATCTATATGACCTACTTCCCCGCGGGCGTGACGATCAGCCAGGGCAGCGGGACCTCCTGCCAGGATTTCTGCGCCTATCACGGCACCTGGACGCGCAATAACCAGAGCGTCTATTACGGAGTGTTCCCTGACTTCAGTGGCAGCTGCAGCAGCGGCTGCGGCACTGGAACGCTCTTCCAGAATATGTGCTCGGCCTCGACGCACGAGCTGGCGGAGGCGACCACGGACGCAGAGATCGGAATCGCCACGGGCTCCGTTGGTGCGCCGATGGGCTGGTACGACTCGGAGAACAATTCCCAGGGCGAGATCGGCGATATGTGCAACACCGACTCGACGATTACCGGCCTCGACGGCCAGACCTATACGGTGCAGGAGGTCTATTCGCGCACGGATAACAACTGCGAGGACAATCGCCACGCGGCGCAGGATTTCCAGATCTATATGAACCCCAATACCGCGTCGGTCGCGACGGGCGGCTCGGTCTCCGTGCCGATCACGACCGTGACGAACGGGGGAAATGCGCAGACGCTCACGTTGACGGCGACGAATCTGCCCACCGGCGTGACGGCGACGTTCGACTCCGCGTCGATCAGCTCTACGGGCTCGACGCATCTGCATCTGGCGGCGAGCAACTCTGCAGCGCAGGCGAAGGATGTCGTCGTGGTCGTCAAGGCGACGGCGGGCTCGCTCGTGCACACCGCCTCGGTCCTCCTGCAGGTCGGCGGCGTCGTCGTCAACCAGCCGACGATTGCCATCACCGGCGTCACCAGCGGCGCGACCGTCGGCGGCACGGTCAGCTTGACCGCGACGGGGACCGCGGGCGCTGGCAGCACGCTCTCGAACGTCACGCTCTCCATTGACGGCACGCAGGTCGCGACCGGCACCGCGGCGGCGACCTACCAGTGGAATGCGAGCTCGGCAACGCCGGGCAGCCACACCATCTCGGCGACCGCGACGGATGCAGACGGCGGCGCCAACTCGACCTCGCTCACCGTCACCTCGACTGCAACGCAGCCTCCGACGCTCACGCTCAACGCTCCTGCCGACGGCTCGAATGTCTCCGGCACCATCTCTCTCTCCGCGACCGCGACTCCGGCGTCTGGGCAGCAACTGCAGAGCGTGACGATCTCCGTCGACGGCACGCAGGTTGCGACCGGCGCCTCGTCGGCGAACAAATCCTGGGACAGCTCGGCGGCCGGCAATGGCAGCCACACGATCAGCGCCACCGCCACCGATACCAATGGAGGCAGCGCATCCGCGCAGGTCACGGTGAATGTCGTGGTGCCGCCGACCGTCGCGGTCACGACGCCGTCGAACAATGCGACCGTCTCGTCGACCGTGAATCTCACCGCGACCGCCACAGCTGCGGGCGGGACGAGTCTGTCGAACCTGACGTTGTCGGTGAACGGAACCGATCTCGTCAGCGGCGCGAGCTCCCCGCAGAGCTTCTCCTGGGACACCACGCAGGTGACGAACGGGAACTACCAGGTGACCGCGACTGCCACCGACAGCGACGGCGCTTCTGCGACCAGCTCGATCGTGACGGTGAAGGTCTCCAATGACTTCACGCTCGCGCTCTCTCCCTCGAGCGCGACGGCGACGATCGGTGGCGCGCCCGCGGTCTTCACCATCACCAGCACCAAGAGCGGCGCGCCCACGACGATCTCCCTGGCGGCGACCAACCTGCCCGCGGGCGTGCGCGCAGTCTTCTCCGCCACGACCATGTTGGCTGGCGGCAGCGCGACCCTCACGCTGACCGCGCCGGCGGGAACGCTCCCGGTTTCGGCCGCCGCGTTCCAGGTCTTCGGCAGCAGCACGCAGAGCCCGAACGGCCACTCGGCCTCGGGCCAACTCACGGTCCAGAATGCCTCATCGGGCTGCGCGAGCGGAAAATCGCCCCAGTGGGAGCCGCTCGCAGCGATTGGCCTCTGCTGGCTGATTTTGCGCCGCCGGTCGCCGCGCCTTGCGTCTGCGCGCTAACGTTGCGCTCTCGGCGATGATTCACCTGCGCGCACGTGAATCATCGCCGCTTTTCGCGCACGAAGTGCGTCGCTGCGCATAATTAGCCAGAGTCGACGGTTGGGGCGCCATTCCTGCGCCATGCAAACCTCGGATAATAGAGTAACGCGTCAACATGTCGCTACTCTGCGCGGCTGGTATGCGGTATGCAGCCGTCCCTCTTCAGGAGGCATTCCATGCGCGTGTCGTCGTTCAAGTCGATGTTCCTTCTGGTTGGTGTCCTCTCCGTTTCCGCCGCGGCTTCTGCAGCCGATGCGAAGGGGCCCGCAGGCGATCCCAAGGCTGGCAAGGCGATCTTCGAGAACAGCTGCCTGCTCTGCCACGGCGCCACCGGCAAGGGTGACGGACCTGCGGCCGCGGCGTTCAATCCGAAGCCGATGGCCTTCGGAGACGCGGCGAAGATGTCGAAGATCAGCGATGAGACGCGCGTCAAGGCGGTCACCGAGGGCGGTGCGTCGGTCGGGGCCTCGCCACTGATGCCGGCCTTCAAGGATACGCTCTCCAAGCAGCAGATCCTCGACGTGCTTGCCTATATCCGCAAGACGTTCGGTCATTAAAAGCGCGTCGACGCGATAGTCCGTTGTTGGTCTGAGGCCGCTTCCCGCGGCCTCATCCATTTGTTGCTTCCACCATTACAAACCTCTCATTGATCATTCGGAGTTGACGATGCATTGCCGGGTATCCACGACGATCGCCGCACTGGGTCTGATCGCCTGCCTTCTTCCTGTTGGACGAGCCAACGCGACGCCAAGCTTCGCGCGCCAGACGGGCTTCTCCTGCTCGCAGTGCCACACCCAGTTCCCTGAGCTCACGCCTTTTGGCCGCATCTTCAAGGCGACGGGCTACACGATGTCGACGACCAAGAGCATCCACCAGGACAACAGCGAGGACCGGTCGGTCCTCGACCTTCTCACCGCGCCGCCGCTGGGAATGATGGCGCAGGTTTCCTATACGCATACCAACACGCCGACCAACCCTGCGTTCAACGACGATATCCAGTTCCCGCAGCAGGTCAGCATCTTCTATGCGGGCAAGATCGCGCCGATGCTTGGCGCGTTCATGCAGCTGACCTACAGCGGCGCAGATAACTCGTTCGGAATGGACAACACCGATATCCGCTTCGCGCAGACGACGACAATCGCCGATACGACGCTGATCTACGGCCTGAGCCTGAACAACAACCCGAGCGTGCAGGACCTCTGGAATACGACCCCGGCGTGGGGCTTTCCCTGGGCTGGCTCGAGCAGCGCTCTCACGCCGTCGACTGCACAGCCACTGATTTCCGGAGGGCTCGCGCAGCAGGTGGCGGGATTGAGCGCATATGGCTTCTGGAACAACCTCGTCTATGCCGAAATCTCGCTCTATCACTCGGCTCCGCTGGGCGTGAAGCGTCCGCTGGGGACGCCGCTGGCCGATGCCAATGGAGCCGCCACGACCACCACCGACGCGACCAATATCGTCGCCGGCGTTGCTCCCTATTGGCGCCTGACGCTCGAGAAGGATATCGACGAGCATAGCTTCTCGCTGGGTACCTATGGCATGGCGGCCAAGCTCTATCCCGGAGGCGCGACGCTCCTGAGCGGGGCGACCAATCGTTATATCGATACCGCGATCGACGCCCAGTACCAGTATCTCGGCGAGAAGCACGTCTTGTCGGTTCTCGGGACGTGGATTCACGAGAACAGCTTCCTCGACGCGACCGCGCAGCTCGGCGGCGTCAGCCAGAGCCACCAGGTCCTCAATACGCTGCGCGTGACGGCCGGAGGGATCTACGACCACCTCGTCGGCGTCCACCTCAGCTACTTCTCGATGGACGGCACCACCGACCAGACGCTCTATGGGCCGGCCGCGATCACGGGAAGCACCAGCGGCAATCCGTTCAGCAACGGCCTGCTCGCCGAGGTGAGCTACACCCCCTGGGTCAACACGAAGTTCTCGGCTCAATACATCGCGTATTTCAACTTCAATGGCGCCAGCTCGAACTATGACGGCGCCGGCCGCGATGCGTCTGCCAACAACACGCTCTATCTGCTTGCGTGGCTCGCATATTGAGGTTGCGGCAGCGTTGAACCCAGCGGCGTCGAGGCGAGCGTCATTGCTCCCTCGGCGCCGTTTCATTTCAAAAGCGCTGCGCTGGCGGAGATTCAATCGCGCGCAACGCGACGACCGATCGCGGATTCATTGCGATGTCGCAATCAATTGAATCAATCTGGCTACAATCGGCAGTGGGATACACGTCATATGCCTGTATATCGCGCCGTCTGATCCGTGCGATTGAATGAGCTGGAGGTGTATCAATGCCGTGTCTTGCAATCGATCGCCGCTTGATTGGCCTCGCCGTCGCGCTGCTGCTCGCGCCGCGTCTTGCTGAGGCCTGCGTCTTCCTCGAAGACCAGGTCGCAGATGGCGCCGCCGCAGAGACGACCACGACCAGCGCCGCGACTGCCGTTGCGCCGCCCGCTGCGCCCCCCGCGCCATTGACCGCGCAGCAGCTCGACTTCGATCTGCTCGAGAAGCCGCCGGCAGGAATCCAGGTCGACCTCGCCGCCGTGAATCGCCGCCGCACCATGCTGAATGTCCACCAGGCGGTCGGTCTCGGGATGTTCGCCGTCGCGCTGGCGAATACCATCGTCGGGCAGCTCAACTATTCCGATCGATTCGCCAACGGGCCATCGAGCGGGAAGTATGAGCTCACGCATACGTTGACGGCGAGCGCGACCCTGCTTGCGTTTGCCGGCACTGGACTTCTCGCGCTGCTTGCGCCGACCCCGATCCCCAAGGAAGGGAGCGGGATTGATCGATTAACGGTGCATAAGATCTCAATGGCCACCGCTGCGGCCGGTATGCTCGCTGAGACGGTGCTTGGTATCTATACGGCCAAACGAGAAGGGCATTTGAACCAGCCCGACTTCGCCGCCGCTCATCTCGCGATTGGTTACGTCACGTTCGCCGCCATCAGCCTCGGCGTCGGCGTGATCGTGTTCTGAGGATTGCCATGATTCGAGAAACCGATCACGCCCTGCCTCGCCTCGCCGCTGCGGCCATCGCTGCCTTGTGCCTCGCCGCGCTCGCTGGCTGCATTCCGAACGATGGACCCGCGATGCGCCCGGGCGAAGATTGCATCTCCTGTCACGGCGGCTCGACGGGCACGACGACGGGAGGCCGCGGAGGGCATCACGCCTCTCCTGCGTGGAGTGTCGCGGGGACGGTATTCCAGGCCAGCGATCTCGCGAGCGGATATGAAGGCGCGGAGGTGCAGATCACCGACGCGAACGGCTGGACCTTCTCCATGCGCACCAATGAAGCGGGCAATTTCTATTCAGCCGAGAGCCCGACGTTTCCCTTGCACGTCTGCATCAACGCCAATGGCGCAGTCACCTGCCAGCAAAGCGCAATCACCAGCGGGCAGGGCGGTTGCAACTCCTGCCATTCAGCGCGCGGCTCCGTGGGCGCGCCGCTGTCGGTTCATTAAATATCGATTAATAACCTAATCACCGCTTCGGGCTTTCGGACCTGTCGAGCTCAACCGACGCGCACGCCCGAGAACCAATACCCGCGGCCTCCGAGTGCGAAGGGAAATGTTCCGTAGCTCCATTTGAATGAAGCTCCGAGAGGCGCGACCATCTCGCGCAGCTCGGCCTCGGAATAGACGCGCAGCGTGCTGACAAAGCCATCCCACGGCGCGACGGCGAGCGTGAGCGGGATCATCGCCAGCTTGGCGAGTCGATTGCGCGGCGAGAGCCACGGGTTGACCAGCACCGACAGCGCGCCCATCGGCGTGAACGGGAGGAAGCGCAGCGGATTGCGCTCGAACCCTTCTGCGACGAAGACGCCCGGACCTTCTGCGCAGGCCGAGCGCAACACCGCGGCGGCGAGAGGCGGCGGAAGATGGTGGAGCGAATTGATGATCATGCGCACGCGGCCCGCACCCAGCGCGGTCGGGATATTCGTCGCATCGACCGGTTCGGCGACGTAATCGATCGCTTCCCGATCGCGCACGCGCATCGCTTCCCAGACCTCCGGGTGCGGCTGCAGATCGGTGAGCAGGAAGCGCGGCGGCGTCTTTCCTGCGCGGCGAAACTCCTCCGCGAGAATCATCGCCGGCCCGCCCGCGCCCGCGCAGAGATCGAGCACCTCGGTCGCGCGCGTCTCCTCGAGAAATGCCGCGAAGGGAGCCGCGAGCCCGCGCAGCATGCGGCCCCAATCGAGCGCGCGGCTGAGCGATTCGATCAGCGATTCGCGCAGTGCGCGCGGGGCCGCGTCGAGATCGTTGAATTCAAACAGCTGCAGGCGCGGCAGTTGGAAGCCGCTCACAGTTGCCCCCGCACGAGCGGACCGTCGAGCGATTCACCATCGCGCTGGAGATAGAAATGATCGCCGACGATCGTCAGGCCGATCTTCGCTCGGCGATCTTCCGAGGTGGCGAGCTGTGCGAGCAGCTCCTCGGGCGCGGCAGCGAGCTCAACGCGGCCGAGGCGGGTGAGCTTCTCGTCGCGCGCTGCCTGCGCGAACTGCTCCATTCGCTGCGCGGACTCAAAGAGCACGACGATGCGCGCGCGCGAATTCTGATCCGCCGCGCGCTGCACCTTCGCGGGATCGGCCTTGCCCACGCGCATCCAGAGCGTCGTCTGCCCGGTCAGATCGGTGGCGAGCAGATCGGGCGCATCGGGATCAGAGAGGCCGGGGCCAAACGCGAGCCGCTCTTCCCACTGCATGCAGAATGCAACCAGCCGCAGCCAGACCCGCGACATCGTCTCTGACGAATGGCGCGCAGTGCGGACGTGGAGCTGCTTCTCGAGACGGCGATCGACGTGATTGAGCTCGACGTCAAAGTCGTGCAGCACCGGAGCCTGGGCCATAACGCGGCACTGTACCGGACTCTTTGGCCCCGGACCGGCGGATGCGTGATCGGATTGCGACATTTCCGGGTGCTTGCTAAACGCTTCGGGTGCCGCGCGAAGTCGAATCACATGACCTGAATGTTGCGCCGCAGGCGAGGGCGGAGGCAGAGCCTCTCGGCGCGTACGACTCACTCCCGGTTGCGGTGGTTACCGTCGACGGCGAGCGCCGCGTTCTCGTGGTCAATCGCGCTGCCGAGCGACTACTCGGATGGTCCAAGGTCGAACTGCGCGGGCAGTCCCTCGATCTCCTGCTCGTTGCTCATCAGAATGGCGAGCGTGCACCGCTCGCCCTCGTCAACGGCAATGGGCAATCGACTGCCGAGGGCGCGCCGCCGTTGCTTGCGATCGGCCTGCGCAAAGACGGAAGCCGGTTTGCCGCCGAGGTCGAGTGCGCGCGCGAGACAGCAGACGGAGCGCCGACGTTCACGCTGGTGCTGCGCGATCTCTCCGCAGAGCGCGTGCAGGAGGTCTCCGGCTCAAGGCGAGAAGAGTTTCTCGCTGGAGCGCTTGAGGTCGCGCAGGTCGGTGGCTGGGATTGGGACGTGCAGACCGACCAGATCGATCTCTCGCTCGCGTTCCATCGCCTGCACGGCCGCAGGCCCACCCGCGGGCCGCAGTCGCTGTCGCTGCTCATCAGTTATTACCATCCCGATGATCGTGCGCGGCTCGCGGCCCGCATAGAGAAGAGCATGCTGCGCGGCAGCGGCGCTGAATCGGGGGATTATCGCGCGCTGCTGTTTAATGGCTCGACCCGCACGCACCGGATCTCCTGGAAGGTCTCCTTCGATACGGCGGGAGCCCCCGCGCGCGTGATTGGAACCTGCCAGGATGTCTCGACCCGCAATGAAGTTGAAGAGCGGCTGCGGCGCAGTGAGAGCGATCTGAACGACGCGCAGCGCATGGCCGGGATGGGCAGCTTCGAGCGAGATCTGGTGGCCAACAAGGCGCGCTGGTCGGCGCCGCTCTATGAAATCTACGGCGAGACGGCGGAGAGCTTCGACGCCGAGAGCCTCGAGCAGTACCAGCAGTTCGTGCATCCGGATGATCGGGAGCTGTTCTGGCAGTCGGTGCAGGGGCCGATGGCCGCGGGAGGCGGTCCATTTGACGGGAAGTATCGAATCATCCGCCGCGATGGAACGCAGCGGATGGTGCATGTCAGAGGCGTCATTCTCGGGGACGAGAACAAGCGGCCGATCTCCATGCGCGGGATTACGCAGGATATCACCGTGCAGGAAGAGCTCGCGGCGGAGCTGCGCAAGCGCGACCAGCAGCTCGAGATGGCCGAGTCGACGATTGAGAATGCCGTCGACGCAATCAACTTGATTCACTTCGACGGTCGCATTGCCAAGGCCAACCAGGCGGCCTGCAAAATGCTCGGATATACGCGCGACGAGCTGGTCGGGATGTCGATCTTCGATATCGATCCCGATTTCCCCACCACCGACTGGGCGGGGCAGTGGGTGGACGTTCGTATGCGCGGCTCCGTCACACTGGAGACCGCGATGCGCAGGAAGAGCGGCGAACTGGTGCCCGTGGAGTTGACGGTCAACCACCTCGTGTTTGAGGGCGTCGAATATATGGCGTCGGTCTTGCGCGATATCTCCGAGCGCCAGCGGATCCAGAGAGAGTTGCGCGCCAGCCATCGGCATTACCAGGACCTGTTTAATGACGCCCCGGAAGGGGTCGTGCGCACGCGCATTGATACCGGCATCATCATCGATGTGAACCCGGCTTTCGCGCGGATCGTTGGTTACGACTCACCGGAAGAGTTGCGCGGCAAGCGCGCGGAGGTTCTCTATGCGAGCGAGCGCGCTTCGATGATTGCGGGCGGCCGCGATGGTTTATTGGCTCCGGTCAACGCCATCTGGCGCAAAAAGAGCGGCGAGTTGATTACGGTGGAGATCTCAGGCCGCGAAATTCTCGATGAATCGGGCGTGCCGAATTTCTACCAGGGCTTTGTCCGCGACGTGACTGACGCGCTGGCGCGGGCGGCGCGCGAGCGGTTGCTGCTTGAGCATAAGGAGCAGCTTGAGTTGGTGATTGAAGGAACGCGCCTGGGATTCTGGGATTGGAATCCGATGACGGGCCATGTCGCGTTCAGCGATCGAATCGCCGAAATGCTCGGATATCGCCACGGCGAGCTTGCCTCACACATTGAAACCGCGCGCAATCTGACCCATCCCGAGGATTATGAAATCGGGGCCGAGTTGATGCGGCTGCACCTTCGTGGCGACCGGCCGCACTTCGAGTTCGTCGAGCGGATGCGCCACAAGGACGGGCGCTGGCTCTATATCCTCAACCGCGGGAAGGTCTTCGCGCGCGACGAGAACGGCCGGCCCACGCGCGTCTGTGGAACGCATACCGATATTACCACCGAGAAGGAGGCCGAGACTTCGGCCATCGAGGCGAATCGGGCGAAGACGCACTTTCTCGCCAATATGAGCCACGAGCTGCGCACTCCGCTCAATGCCGTGCTCGGCCTCTCCGAGGCGCTGCTTGACGGCACCTATCGGACGCAGCCTGATAAGCAGGAGCGCAGCCTGCAGATCATCCACGATAGCGGGCGGCATCTATTAAGCCTGATTAACGACGTGCTCGATATCGCCCGCATTGAAGCGGGTAAGGTCACCATAGAGCTCGAGGACGTCGAACTGCAGTCGCTCGTGCGCAAATGCATCGCCTATGTCATCGAGATGGCGGGTGCCAAGAGGCAGCAGATCGTTGTCGAGCCGGGATGGGAGGCGCTGGTCGTGCGTGCCGATCGGCGCAAGCTCAAGCAGGTCATCATTAACCTAATGACCAACGCGATTAAGTACAGCCAGGAGGAGGCGACGATCCGGATTGGCGCGCACGCAATCGGGCCGGGGCGTGGCGGGGAGTTCTGGGTCGCTGACAATGGACCCGGGATTCCACTGGCCGATCGGCGGCGCATCTTCGAACCGTTCGTGCGCCTCGACGAGACCTTTGCCAAAGGGGTTCCGGGCACAGGTCTTGGCCTCGCGCTCGTCAAGCGCGTGATTGAACTGCATGGCGGGTCGGTGCGCGTCGAGGGGGACGTCGGCGACGGGACGCGCTTTGTCGTCGCGCTGCCGGGGAAGAAGGGCGAGAGCGGTCCAATCCTTTCCGCGCTGCCGGAGACCAGCGCGCGCGATGAGCGCTCGTCTCGCGTGCAGGCGGCTGGCCACTCTCCGCTGATTCTTCTCGCCGAGAACAACGAGGCGAATCTCTTCACCATCGGCGGATACCTCGAGGAGCATGGCTATCGCGTGCAGGCCGTTCGCGATGGCGTCGCGGCCGTCGCAGCCGCACTGGGCGAGGACGTGGCGCTCATCCTGATGGACGTCGAGCTGCCGGGCATGGACGGGCTCTCTGCAATGAAGCTCATTCGCGCGGCCGAGCAGGGTGCGGCGCGGCCGATTCTTGCATTGACGGCACACTCGATGCCCGGCGATGAACAGCGCTGCCTGGCAGCGGGGGCGACGGCGTTCCGATCCAAACCGGTCGAGCTCAAGGCGCTCGCGGCGACGATCGGCGAACTTCTCGGGAGTGGGAAAAAGAATGACTGAACGGTCAATAATTCTCATCGTCGATGACGAGCAGAGCGCTCGCGCGACGGTCGAGGCGCTGCTGCAGACCGATCAGTACGTCCTCCTCTTCGCGTCCGGCGGTAGCGAGGCGCTCGCGCTCCTCGAGAAGCAGCACGTCGATCTGATCATCTCCGATGTGATGATGCCGCAGCTCGATGGGCTTGAGCTCTGCAGCAGGATCAAGGCGCACCCGCAATGGCGCTTCATTCCGGTGATTCTGGTCACCGCGCTCGACGGGCAGGACGACATGGTGCGCGGCCTCGAGGCGGGCGCCGACGAGTTTCTCAGCAAGCCGATCGAGCGCATCGTTCTGCGCGCGCGTGTGCGGGCAATGCTGCGCGTGCGGGCTCACTACAACCAGCTGCGCACCAGCGCGGCGGACGTCGATTCGTTGCTGCGCAACCGGCGCGAGCAGATCGTGGCGAGCGCGAAGCTGTCGGCCCGCGAGAGGGAAGTGCTCGACCTGCTGCTTTTCGGCCGCACGCACGAGGACATCGGGACCGCGCTGGGCATCACCGCGCGCACCTCGAAGTTCCACCAGGAGAATATTCTCCAGAAGCTCGGTGCGGAGTCGCGCATCGATCTCGCGCGCCTGTTCCTGTAGCCGCTCGAATCGTCGCAGCGCTGATTACAGGAACGTCATCTCCTCCGCGTCGAGCTGCTGGACCTGATCGACCGACTGGAAGATGGCCGGATCGATCCGCTCGAAGTAGAGCTCGATGAACAGATCGTCTCCGTTCGCGCCGGCGACGTCCGGCTTTCCCTCGAGAGTCGCGCCCAGGGTCAGCGAGGGAGTCGGCGTGCCGCGCCGGAAGGAGATCTGGTTGCCGCGCACGAAGGTCGGGACGCCGATGACGACCGACGTTCCCTTCTGCTCGATGAAGCTCTTGAGCCCGCCGGCAATCATGTTGCAGATCTCGCCCGCGAGATCCTCGAGCACGGCGATCGAGCCGGGCTCTTCTCCGAAGAGCGTTGTATACGCGCGCTGCAGCGTATCTTCCGTCGCGCTGACGAAGAGATGCCCCTCCATGTGCTGGGAGCCGACGAGCGGAATCATCGCGTTGAGCGGCAACAGCAGCGTCCGCCTCGTTTTGAGAAACGGCTCGTCGGAGACGCTGAAGCTGCCGAACGAGGAGAGCATCTCGCGCGCGATGTTCTGCAGCCCCTCGACGAGGACCGGAGGATAGAGCCCCTCGCGCAGCAACGTGTTCGCGTCCTGGTTGACCAGATCGACGGAGACCGTCCCGGTGATGATGCAGTCGGGACGCTGCGCGAAGAAGGTCGTTGGCGCCTGCGGATCCTGGCAGTAGATGATCGGAAGCTCGGGATGCTGGAGCTTGATGATCGAGACCAGACTCGCGCCCATCACGCCGAATTGCCTGCCGTTGATGATCACCAGCGCGAGCCTGCGCTGGTTTTCGATGGTGTCGAGCAGCATCGTCGCTTCGGAGACCAGCAGGATCTGGTAGCCGGAATCTCCGAGCGACTGCTCGAGACTTCTGAGCGCCCCGTCGGGCTGGTCGACGAGGACGATCTGTTTGCGAATGATCACGCTGGCCCCGCCAGGTCTCTCTGCGCGGTGGCTAGTTCGGTGCCGAGGAGATGCCCGAAGGAGGACCGATCTGTGCCGGGCGGCGCACAGTCGTCTCCTCTTCTGCGAGCACCGAGGCTGGCCACGCGAACTGGAAGCGCGTGCCTCCCGGCTCGCTGAACACCTTGACCTTGCCGCCAGTCTCCGCGCACGAGGCACGCACGGCGCTCATGCCGACGCCGCGTCCGGAGATCTCGGTGGCTGCGTCTCGCGTGCTGATGCCGTCGGAGAAGATCGCTTCGACGAGATCGTCTTTGGTCGCGGAGGGCTGTCCTGCTGCAGCGGCCTTCTCGGCGATCTTCTTCCAGT
Organism: uncultured delta proteobacterium; assembly: GCA_903911145.1. GTDB lineage: Bacteria > Myxococcota > Myxococcia > Myxococcales > 40CM-4-68-19 > CAIWCD01. Next base: position 135,707 of record CAIWCD010000031.1, read on the forward strand.
CGATGCCGCGGCCGTCGTCTTCGATCTCGACGATGAACTGGTCGCTGCGCACCATCGCGCGCAGCTGGATGCTGCCCGCGGCGCTCTTGCCTGCCGCCTTGCGCTCTTCGCTCGTCTCGAGGCCGTGGTCCACAGCGTTGCGCACGAGGTGGATGAAGTTGCTCCAGAAGTGCGTCAGGCTGTGCGCAGGCAGGCGGATGTTGTTGGCCTCGATGAGCACGTTGATATCGCCCTTGTTGAGCCGCTTGGCGAGACCCTTGGCCTGCTCGCCGATGCGCGCGAAGCGCTGCTTGGCCGGCTCGAGCGTCCAGCGGCGAACCCAGTTGGCGAGCTCGTCATAAGGCTGGTGTTTGACGATCGCCTCGAGCAGCGAGGACTGTTCGGTCGCGTCGATGCTGATCTGCTTTGAGGTCGTCGCCCGCGAAGAGCTGGCTGCGCTTGTCCTGCGCCGCTTGCCAGATCGCGGTGAGCTTGGTCGCGTCCGCAATCGACATATCGGTCGCGCCTTCTTCGAAGTGATTCTCGATCTCCTGGCAGACCGCAACGACGCTCTGGATGCCGAAGATGCCGCAGTTGCCCTTGAGCGTATGGACGTCGCGCTTGACGGTGACGAAATCCTTCACCGGACCCTTGGTCAGATCGTGCACGAGGCGATCGGCGTCGGCGAAGAAGTCGACCAGGCCGTTCTTGTCCTTGAGCAGCCACTGGAAGATGCCGACGAGTTCGCGCTGCTCGCCCTTCGACTTCTCCTGCTCGATCTCGGCGCTGATGTCCGAGACGACGATGAGCACGTTGAGCAGCGTCTCGCCGTCGAAGATCGGCTTGAAGACGAAGCGGAAGGTCTTGCCGCCCGACTCGATCGTCGTGGGGATCTGCTCGAGCGCCATGTCGATCGGCAGCACGTCGGAGGTGACGTTCTCCCAGAGCCACTGCACCGTCTCGCCGTACTTCGGCGCCATCGTCTGCAGATAGTCCCAGAGATGTTTTCCGGGCTGCCAGGGGCCGAACCACGAGAGCAGAATCGTCGAGTGCTCGGGCAGCAGGATTCCTTTGCGCGTGACGCTGAGGAAGCCCTGCTCGACGTTGTCCATGATCAGCTTGAGGTCGCGGTTGCGTCGCACGACCGCGGTCGACAGCAACAAGATGACGATCAGCGTGATGCCGATGCCGACTGCGGCGATCAAGATCGTCTTGACCACCATGCGCGTGACGGTGGCCTGCACCTTCGCGGTGGCCATGCCGACAGCGACGGTGCCGATCTCGCGCGTGCCCGGCTTCAGCGGATAGAGCGCGATGAGGACCTGATCCTGGCGGATGAGCTGCGGATCGCTCACTACGGTGAGCTGGCGCGAGACATCGTTTTTCACTTCGTCGCTGCCGCTGAACGCAGGGATCTTTCCGTCGGGCGTCATCACCGCGGAGAAGGCGAAGTCGGCGTCCTTGTCGATGTACGCGAGGCTGTGCTGCGCCGAGGCGGGATCGCCGAGCGCGATGTCAGGACCGACGACGTTGACCATCAGCGCGGCGAGCGAGCGGGCCTTCTCTTCGAGACCCGCGATCGCCGCCTGGCGCTCTGCAAAGATGGTGAAGACAGCCTGGCAGATCGCCGCCGCGAGCAGCGGCGAGAGACAGCCGAGCAGCAGTCTCGTACGCAGACTGATTCCACCAGTTGGCTATGCTTCCGTTCCGGCCATGAGCTTCACCTGTTCGCAATCGTGCAGTTGAAGCGAATGCTTCTAGCAGAGTCGCGCGAAAATGAGTGGCAACTCATCATTTAATTGATATCGCCGTAGATGGAGACGGGGATGTCCGCGCGCGCAACCCCTGCACCGAGGAGGAATAGAGCAGCCAGCGAGAGCAGACGGGTCCGCGAATGCAACAATTTCATTATCCATCTCCGTGGGGACACAAGATGCTGAGGTTGTTCCTGGCAGACGGCGCCCTGTGCGACCGCGACATTCGCGGGGGAGCTGCACAAAGTCTGGGCTGGCCGTTTTGAGTCCAAGTGAATGACGACCGTATTCGTCCACTTCCGGATGCGAACCTGTCCAACACGACAGTCGAACCGTCGAGCGCAACTGCGGCGGGCTGCCGCACATCGAGGATCGGCACGGCTTCCCCCATGCTTTTGCGGGCCGATTGTTCCTCTGCAGAGAGAACGATGCCTCCTGAAAATCGGATGAATGACGACCCTGTCGATTCAGACAGGTGGCGGCACGCGCTCGCGATGTCTGTTACTGAGGCGCAAAAAATCGATCGCAGGAGGGACGCACGATGACGACTGCGGAGCCGACGGGTACGGGATTTCCGGCGAAGGGCAGGGCGAAGGAGGCGGTGCTCGCGCAGCTCAACGAGCTGTCGCGGGGCGACGCCGACTGGCGCGGCGGCCATCTCTTTGGCTACGTCTATCATCCCGGAGACGAGACCTCGGAGCTCGTCGCTGAGGCGCACCGCATATTCGTGCACACGAATGCGCTCTCCGTCTCGGCGTTTCCCAGCCTGCGCAAGATGGAGAGCGACCTGCTCGCGATGACGGCCGACCTGCTGCACGGACCCGAGTGCGTCGGGTCGCTCACGTCGGGCGGCACCGAGAGCATTCTCATGACGATGCTGGCGGCGCGCGAGTGGGGCATGCGCGAGGGGCGGCCCGCGCCGGTGGAAGTGATCGCGCCCATCTCGGCGCATCCCGCGTTCGACAAGGCGGCCCACTACCTCGGCATCAAGCTCGTGCGCACGCCTGTCGCGGCCGATCTGCGCGCGGACGTCGCGGCGATCCGTGCTGCGATCACGCCGTCGACCGTGCTGCTCGTCGGCTCTGCGCCTGGCTTTCCGCACGGCGTAATCGATCCGATCGGTGAGATCGCGGCGCTCGCGCAGGAGAAGAATCTCCTCTGCCACGTCGATGCCTGCCTCGGCGGCTTCATGCTCCCGTTCGTCGAGAAGCTTGGGGAGCCCTTGCCTCTCTTCGATTTCCGCGTGCCGGGCGTGACGTCGATGTCGGCCGATCTGCACAAGTATGGATATGCCGCCAAGGGTGTATCGGCGGTGCTCTATCGGACGCGCGAGTTGCGACGCGGCCAGTTCTTCGCGACGACTGAATGGCCGGGTGGCGTCTATGCCTCGCCGACTGCGGCGGGAGCCCGCGGTGGCGCGCCGATCGCGAGCGCGTGGGCGGCGATTCAATCGCTCGGGATGGAAGGATTCGTTTCGCTCGCGCGCGAGGCGATGGCTGCGACGAAGACCATCCAGGCGACGATCCGCGCCGAGACCGGGCTGCGTCTGCTCGGCGAGCCGGCGATGACCGTCTTTGCGTTCACGGCGGACGACGCGGATATCTTCGCGCTCGGCGACGCGCTCGATGCGCGCGGCTGGCATCTCGATCGGCAGCAGCATCCGCCTTCGCTGCACCTCTCGGTTTCGCCTCGCCACGCGGGCATCGCCGATGAGTTCGCCCTCGCGCTCAAGGCCGCGCACAAGGAGACGCAAGGTCTTCCGCCGCCCGACTCAGGCCTCGCCGCGCTCTACGGCATGATGGGCACCATCTCCGATCGCGACTCGCTCAAGGAGTTCGCGCTCAGCTTCCTCGAGTCGCAGGACGCGACGTGATCGCAGGGTCGGACCTCGCGCTGCTCGCGGCCATCATCTCGGTCGGCTTCATCGTTGAGTCGATGGTTGGATTCGGCTCGGCGATGATCTCACTCTCGCTCGCCGGCCTCTTCTGGCCGGTGCAGCGGATCATTCCGCTTCAAGTGTTAATTGGTATCCCCGTATCGGCATATCTCGCGATTCGTTACCGCCGGGAGATCGCGGTTCACTCATTAACCAGGGTCTATCTGCCGCTCGCGCTGCCCGGACTTGCGCTGGGTATTTTAATCGCCGGCGTGATTCCGCCTCTGGCGCTCGATCGGCTCTTCGGCGCACTGGTGCTCGTCTTCGCGGCGCTGCAGCTTGTGCGCATGGCGCAGGCCACCAGCGAGGCTCTCCCTCTTTCACCGCTCCCGCGCAGCCTCGCGCTCCTCGGCGCCGGAGTCATGCATGGTCTTTATGCCGTCGGCGGGCCGCTCATGGTGCTGGTCGCCAGCCGCGAGGGTTTCGATAAGGGCACGTTCCGGGCCACACTCAGTGCGCTCTGGCTGCTGCTCGGCGCAATCCTCGCCGTTCGGTTCGGGATCGCCGGCCGATATAGCGTGAGCGATCTGGGGATTGCCGCCTTGTTGCTCATCCCCGTCGCGCTCGCGACCCGCTTCGGCGACTGGTTGCATACCCGAGTCTCCGAGCGGCCGTTTCGCCTTGTCTCGATGGGCCTGTTGATTCTGGTTGCTGGAAAACTCAGCTTCAGCCGAGGAACACCTTGAAGACCCGATTCGCCAATCACGCAGCGCTCGCCGAACTGCCGTATTTCCGGATCAATGAAGCGGGCAATCTAAGCCTCGCCCTCGAGCTGGGATATTCGATTATCGATGCGCATACCCACCTGGCGCTCTCCTATGGTGGTATCGCGCCGGCTGACCTGAAGGCCGCGTCACCGCGGACGCTGCACTATCTCCCCGTCGAGAGCGCGCTCGATCTCGAGGGGTATGTAAACTCGAATATCGATCCAGTGGCGCTCAAGGCGCTGCGTCACGATCTGACGCTGCGCTCATTGACCTCTGGTGGAATGCGCGCGACGCATACGGCGCCCAATCTGATTCGGGAAATGCGCGAGATGGGATATGGCCACGCCGTGCTGCTTCCGATAGAGCTGCCGGTGCTCTCGGACAATGCATCGGCATATCTCGGCGCGGTTCCCGATACCGGTGAATTGATTGCCTTCGGATCGGTTCATCCGCTCTGGCCGCGGGCGGGAGAGATTCTTGCGGAGCAGAAGAAGCGAGGTATCCGCGGGGTTAAATTGCACCCGGCGGTGCAGCTCTTTGCTCCCGATGGCGAGCGGGCGATGCGCATCTATCGGCTCTGCGCCGATCTCGATCTGCCGATTCTCATTCACTCAGGTCCGGTGGGAATCGAAACGGGAATGGGCCGGAATCTGACGCAGATGAACAGATACGAAGCGGCCGTGCGCGAGAATCCCCGCACGACGTTTGTTCTCGGCCATGCCGGCGCGCGCCAGCCGGAGATCGCGCTGGCGCTGGCGCAGAAATATCCCAACGTATGGTTGGAACTATCCGGCCAGGGGATTGAGTGGGTCCGCCGCATTCTCGCCGAAGCGCCGCGCGACCGCCTGGTGCTTGGCTCGGATTGGCCTTTCTATCATCTCGTCGTTCCGCTCGTGAAGCTGCTCATGGCGACGGAAGACGATGCCGGATTGCGCCGCGCGGTGCTGCGCGACAATGCGGCGCGGCTGCTGCGCTTGTAATCAATTTCGAATCAATCAACCCGCGTTCGGCTCGTCGCTTTCGAGGAACGTGACGACGCCGGTCGAGAGATCATAGACCGCCGCGGCAATCACCACGCGGCCGCGCTCGATCAACTCGTGCAGGACCGGACTCGATTCGCGCAGCTCTCGCGCCGCGGCGAGGGTATTGGCGCGCACCGCTGCAGAGAGACGCGCTGCTCGCTCGGCGGGCGTCGCAAAGAGATGGTCGACGTGCGGCGTGATGCGCTCGACAATCGATTGGAGATTGCTCGATGCGGGCACGCCGCCGTGCTCGAGCGCGTCCACAGTGGCCTCGACTGCACCGCATTGCGTATGGCCCATCAGCACGACCAGACGCGTGCCGAAGTTACCTGCCGCGAACTCGACGGAGCCGATTAATGAAGGGGCAACGATATTGCCCGCGACGCGGATGACGAAGAGATCGCCGAGGCTCTGATCGAAGACATATTCGGCGGGCGCGCGCGAATCGGAGCAGCCGTAGACGACCGCGAACGGGCGCTGCGCGAGCGTGAGTCCCGGATGCCAACTGCGCAACGCCTGGCCTTCTCCAGATACGAAGCGTCGATTTCCCTCGCGCAGGCGGGCGAGCGCGAGATCTGGCGGGAGAGAGTCATCGACGGTGCTCTTCGGCATAAGTCTCCTTCTAGTGTGGAATGGGAGCTGAACACAGGGAAAGCGGGCTTTGCGGGTCGGGTCCTGGGGAGTTGCCAATGCCTCACTCCCGAAGCCCAACACCCTGCTACAGTCGCGTCGCGCAGACGCGCCACTGGCGCTGGAGGACAATCGTGCCGCACCCGCCGCGACTATCGGAGGTCGATCTCTCCCTCCGGCTCAAGGACAAGCAGGAATACGAGTCCCGGCTGGAGAAGATCCAGCTCGAGTTGCTCGAGACGCAGCAGCGCTTCTTCAAGGAGAAGCGGCGCCTCATCATCGCCTTTGAAGGCTGGGACGCGGCCGGCAAGGGCGGGAGCATTCGGCGGATGACGGAGAAGCTCGATCCCCGTTCGCTGCGTGTGCATCCGATTGCGGCGCCGACTTCGGAGGAGCAGGGCAAGCATTACCTCTATCGCTTCTGGACGCGGCTGCCTGCGCCGGGCGAATGGGCGATTTTCGATCGCACCTGGTATGGCCGCGTGCTCGTCGAGCGGATCGAGAAGTACTGCTCGAAGGATGCGTGGAAGCGCGCCTACGACGAGATTGCGCGGTTCGAGCAGATGCTCGTCGATGATGGCGCCGTGCTGGTGAAGATATTCCTCCATATCTCGCCCGAGGAGCAGCTCAAGCGGTTTCGCGAGCGCGAGGAGAATCCATATAAGCGATTCAAGATCACGCCCGAGGATTGGCGCAATCGCGAGAAGTGGGGCGAATACAAGGTCGCGATCGACGAGATGTTCGAGCGGACGCATACCAGGCATGCGCCGTGGTTGGTGGTTCCCGCGGAACATCGCTGGAGCGCTCGCCTTGCGGTCTGCGAGGCGGTCGTGCGCGCAACGGCGAAGCGTTAGATGGCGGAATTCCGAGCAGCCCCGGCAGACGACGTCGCGCAGCGGCGCGCGCTCACTCGGCGCATCGCGATTACCGCGGCGATGGGAATCTATTTCTGGACGGGCGCGCAGGGAATTGGGCTCCTCTCCCGCCATATGCGCGCGCATACCCTGGATACTCCGCTCGATGCCGCGATTCCATTCATCTCCTGGTCGGTGATTGTCTATAGCTGGGCCTATACCCTCGTGCTCTTCCCGCTCTTCGTCGTGCGCTGCGATCGACTCTTCCGACGCGCGGCGCTCGCGTTCTTCGTCGCGCTGACCGCGTCGTTCCTCATCTTCCTGGTCTTTCCAGTGACCTCGACCGGACTGCGCGCGGATCCGAACACGCTCGATATCTCCACGTTTCACGGCTGGGCAATGCGGCTGACCTATGCGGTTGATCCGCCATTTAATCTCTTTCCCTCGATGCACTTCTCGCTCGCGCTGCTGACGGCCGCGGTGGTGTGGAAGGCTTCGCCGCGCCTGAGTTGGTTTGTCTGGCCGATCGCGTTGGCGATTGGCGTGACCATCTGCACCACCAAGCAGCACTTCGTCGCCGATGGCATTGGGGCGGCGATACTCGCGTTCATCGTCTATCGCGTGGTGATTGCTCCATATGAGCGGGAGAGCGTTCCATTAACCGAACGCAGCTATGGCGGGCGCGGCGCGGCGGCCTACTTCGCGTTCCATACGCTGTTCTATGCTTGCTTCTTCGCCGCCTTCGCCGCTGGCGTTCATTTGTGGTAATCGCGCTCTCTCCTCTCACCAGCCTCGAGAACTTGATATGGCCCGCACGGCTCTGATTACTGGCGCATCTGCTGGACTGGGCACCGAGTTCGCCCGCCTCTGCGCCCACGACAAGTGTGATCTGGTCCTCGTCGCGCGGCGCCGCGATCGTCTGGAGACCCTCGCTGCAGAGCTGGAAACAGCGCATGGGGTGAAGGCCCACGTGATCGCCGCGGATCTCGGCAGTGCAGGCGGCGCAAGCGGGCTGGTGAGTGAACTGCGCACGCGCGGGATATCGATTGATATCCTCGTCAATAATGCCGGCTTCGGGACCTGCGGCCGCTTTGTCGAGCTCGATGCGGCGCGAGAGATGGAGGAGCTGCAGCTCAACATCGTCTCGCTTGTCTCGCTTACGCACGCGCTCCTGCCGCAGATGATTGCGCGCAAGCAGGGATGGATCCTGAATATCGGCTCGACGGCGGGATTCCAGCCCGGGCCCTATATGGCGGTCTATTACGCGAGCAAAGCGTTCGTGAATTCATTCACCGAGGCGCTCTCGTTCGAGCTGCGCGGGACGGGCGTGACGGCGACGGTGAGCTGCCCGGGCGCGACGAAGACCGAGTTTGCCAGCGTCGCGGGAACGGATAGTTCGCGCCTCTTTCGCATGGGCGCGTCGTCGGCGGCAGACGTTGCGCGCGAGGCCTATGCGGCAATGCTCGCGGGCAAGCCGATGATCGTGCACGGCCTGAAGAACAAGCTCGGCGTGCAGTTGCAGCGCATCAGCCCGCGCGCGGTCGTGCGCATGCTTGCGGCGTCGTTGAACCGGCCGCCCCCGAGCAGCAAGGCGCTGCCGGGATAGTGCTCTACGCTGGCACGGCCTCGCACGCCGCTGCGCAGCGTCCGCACGTCTCCATGCACTGCTTGCAGATCTCGTGGTGGCCCGCGTGCTTCTTGCACGCCGCTTCGCAGTCGCGGCAGATCGTGGCGCAGACGGCGGCCATCGCCTTGAGGTGCGCAGAGTTCTGCGCGGCGAGGCTGGCAAGCGCGCGGCAGGTTGCGAGCATCGCTTCGACGGTGCCGGCGCACTCGGCCATCATCGCGTGGCCTTGCGAGAGCTCGTTCAGGCAGTGCGTCTGGCAGCGCTCACCTGCTTTGATGCACTCATACGCGGCGTCGATCAGAGCCTGATGTCCGGGAGCGGCCGCGCTGGCGGCTGCAGCGGGAGCGGGCTTGCTGCCAGCCGTCGCGTCGTCTGCGCGCGCGGCGAGACCAAGTCCAAGCAGCGATGCACTGGCAAACACCATCTCGCGTCGTTTCATGACTGCCTCCGGTTCGGGGGCACTCTGCGCGCCCGGTGAGCGTCCGGCAAGCGCGCGCTGAATCAGGGGCAACCGCCAGCGACGCAGCAGACGCGTCCCGCGGGGCGGATGATGCAGTCATATCCGCTGCAGCAGTCGGAGTTCTGCACGCACGCGCCGTCGGTGGTGCAGACACCGCCGTCGCTCGTGCCAGCGTCGCTCCCGGCGTCGGTGTTGACATTGCCGACATCTGGATTCGGGCAGACCGCGCAGAGGCAGATCGGGCAGCCCTCTTGCGCGAGGTTCGCGAGCGGGCATTCAGCGGTACAGGGAGCGGTCGGGCAGAGTTGATCGACCGGCGTCAGGCATACGCCGCTGTGGCAGACACTTGAGGGGCAGTCCGCATCGCTCTGGCACGCGCACGCTCCCCCCATGCAGTCGCGATGGCAGTGGCCCGAGGTGGCCGTGTACGTATCGATGCCCGTTGAGCAACTGTCGAGCGCGAGCTCGCAATATGCGTGCACGCCGCACTCCGCGTCGGTGGTGCAGGACGCGCTGTTTGTCAGGGTGCTCTGGCTGCATGCCGCGAGCAGGCAGAGTGCGAACAGGATCGGTGCGCAGATCATTCTCATCGTGGAATCCTCGAGACGGGATCTCGGCTGCGTTGATCGCGGGAGGTCGTCTGCACAGAGGCACGCGAGCGCGCACGATGTGGCAAACGCGGCGACGCGAAATGGAGCTAGATGCGCAAACCCGCTCCCAGAGAGGCCCGCAGCGCGAACGAGGGTCCGAACGAGACCGCGCGCGTCTGCGCATCCTCGCTGCGCATCAGGTAGGTCGAGCCGAGCACGAGCAGATAGAGGTAGCTGCGCTCGGTCAGATCGCGCGAGACGCCAATGGTTGGAGAGAGCGCAAGTGCGCTGCTGGTGCGGGGTTGCGCGATCCCCTGCGTCGAGAAGCGCTGGTGCAGCAGCGCGCCGCCGATGGTGAGTCCAAGCTGCAGCGAGAAGCGGCCGATGTCCCAGACGTGCGCGACCTCGACTTCGAGATCGTACTCGTCGAGCGTGGCGCGGATCCCCGGATTGGAAAATCCACCGCGGCACCAACCTGCGCGCGGCTTGATGGTCAATGAGTGGAGCGCGATCGCCAGCCCGAGTCCCGCGCCGCCGCAGAGGCCGCCGTCGTCGATGAGTCCGGTGCGCAGATTCCCCTGCGCCTCGATCGAGTAGACCGCGCTCGCCTCGCCGCCGCCTTTGCGGACGAGCCGCGCGTAGGCCGTGCGCTCCAGGCGCGCCTCGTCGATCGATACGCTCGCGCCCTGGCGTGCATCGAAGGCGCCTTCGAGCAGCACATCGGAGGCGCGGCCGCGCACGAAGTATTGGCCGGCGCGCACGCTCAGGTGGCGCGCGCGATCCCGCGATGCGATCTCGCCGACCACCGCGCCCTCGGAGGAGCCTTGCAGGAGGAGCCAGGTGCGCCCCTCGGGAAACGAGAGCCAGGCGCGATTCGGGCTGTTCGCAGAGAGAGTCGAGAGCACGACGTCGCCTTGTCCGCGCACCTCGTATTCAAACGTCGGGTGCTGCGTGCCCGCGAACGTGCGGCTCGTCGCGCGCAGCGTCGCCTCGTAGGCATAGCGGTAGGCTTCGTCGAGCGTGACGCGGCCATCGCCGTTGTCATCGGCCGCGCCGAGCAGACCGGAGACGAGCGCGTGCGTGAAGAAGCTGCCCTTGATCTCGTCCGACTCCTGGCTGTCTTCGGAGGCGGAGCTCGAGGTGAGAAAGACCGCGCCCTCGCCCGCGACCCGCTCTTGCAGGTGGATGTCGAACGGTGCGATCGCGCTTCCGCCTTTGACGCGCGTGAGTGCGCCGGAGCGGCACGCATCGAGGATGAGCAGACGGAAGCTCGCCGCCGAGCCGCGCACGAGTTGCTCGAGTTCGGGCAGCTCAAAGCTGCTCGCGCCGAGGTGCAGCGCGCTCTGGTCCGCGTGGCCCGAGTAGTAGACGGTCAGCACGGTCTGGCCGCTCGCAGCGCGGAGGCGATCGTTGATCGCGATCAGCGTGCGTCGCACCGTGGCTGCGTCCTGCCCGCGCAGCAGCACCAGGTTCTCTGGCCGCACGCCTCCGACCTCTTCGAGCACCGTGGCGACGCGCGACGCATCGGTCTCGGCGTAGGCAAGCTGCGCATCTCCATCGCGGCCCGTGTCGTTGCCGACCACCAGCGCGAATCGCTCAAGCTGGGCGTGCGCTGCGTGCGCGCCGAGGAGCAGCGCGAGAGCCGCGGCGAGCGCCAGCGTTCTGGAATTCAGCGCGCTCAATGCTTCACGAAGTTGAGCCGCGAGATCTGGCAGCCACGCGGCAGCTCGAGCGAGCCATGCGCGAGGCTCTCCCGGACTGGCGCGAGTTCGATGGGAGAGTTGCAGAAGAGTCCGAAGATCTTTTCCTCGCCGACGGTCGCATCCAGGCGCGTGCTGATCGGCAGCGCGACGTCGGCGCCCGCGCCCAGTGCGGCCGCGCGCGCTTCCTGCGGAAAGTAGACGCTCGCGGCACCCGTGGCATCGAGGCTCAGGATCGCCGTGTATCCGCTCGCCGCGGAAGTGACGGAAAAGCGGATCGCATCGCCGCCCTGCACCCGCTCATCGGGGCCGGCGCGCCGCACCTCTTCGCCGTGCTGCACGTACATCGCGATGGAAAATCCGCCCGCGCCCTTCGTGCGCTCGGCAGGCGGCGGCTGCAGCGCGATCAGAGCAAGCGCGGCCGCGGCCATTCCTGCTCCCGCAGCGGCGATGCGCGGCCACCAGCGCGGCCCGCGTGTGCGCGAGGCGAGAACGCGCGGCTCCTCGGGCGCGCTCGAGACCAGCTTCAACGGCGGATTCATGCGCAGCGGCGGGAGCGCTTCTTCTCTCTGCGCACGCATTGCAGCGACCACGGGCGCGCACCGTTCACACGACTCGACGTGCGCGCGCACCCGCTCTGCGTCAGGCAGAGAGAGCTCGCCGAGCATCCAGCGATCGAGCTCGAGCGACGACGTGCAGGCGGTCCAGAGCGAGTTTGCCAATTGCGTGCTCATGCCTGTTTCTCCTCGGGAGAGAGCGTCTGCTGCGCCCGCTCCAACAAGTAACCAACCTGCCGCCGCGAACAGCCGAGCAGCTCCGCGGTCTCGCTGTGGGTCATGCCATCGAGATGCGTGTAGACGACCGCCTGCGCCGTCTCTTCATCCATGCGCGCGAGCAGGCGTCGCACGTCGGCGAGCGCTTCCGCGTTGCCGCTCACCAGCTCGCTCTGCCTCGGCGCGACGTGCGCATCGAGCAGGCGCGCGCCCGTGCGCCTGTTGCGCAGCTGGTTGAGGCAGTGATGCGTCGTCGCCTGGTAGAGCCAGCCCACCGCAGCGGCGCTGTTGTGCAGCGAATCGGGCTCGCGCAGCAGCGACGCGAAGATCTCCTGGAGGACCTCCTGCGCGTCGCTCTCGCTGCCCACGAGCAGACGCGCGCGCCGCAGCACGATGTGTCCGTGCGAGCGATAGAGCCGCTCGATCTCGGCGCTCGTCAGAGTCAAGGGCAGCCCCCGTTGTTGAGGCCGACCTGTCCGAGGTTGAGCACCAGCTCTTCGCCCGGATACGCAGGCGCAAGTCGATAGCTGGCAGTGCAGAAGCCGCGCGCGGTGCCGGGATTGTCGCTGCCGTCGTCGGCAACGCCGCGGGCAACAAGTTCGGCGGCGCAGGCGTTGAGCTGATCGGCTGTCATGCAGACCCCGTTGAACGGGGCGACGTCGATGAGGTGGTAGCCCGCATGGAGCGCGGCCCCGAGCCACCATTCAGTGAGCGAGCCGACGGGGACGTTGCTGGCGAGAAAGATCACCCAGTGATTTGCGTCGATGCCGTAGCTGGGATTTCCCGAGGCAGGCAGCGAGCCGACCTGCGTGGTCGCGATTCCAAACGGGATGGCGCCGGCCGTCGCACGCGCGAAGACGACTTCGCCCGGCATGAGCGAGCGGCGCGCGGCCTGGGGCGCCGGTTGATAGAGGCTGATGATGAAGCTGGCGGGGAATCCGCTCTGCACCGGCGCCACCGTCGCGAGTTCGAGGTCGTCGGTCGACGGCGGCTCTCCGCGCTGCCAGAGCATCGCTGCCTCGAGCGGGGGGAGCGCACCGCTCGAGACGACCTGGCCCTGCAGCGTCACCAGCGGCTCGCCCCGATAGTCGTTCGTCGCCTGCGGGTCGCACCCCACGACCAGAGCGCCGATCGCGAGGATCGCGCAAAGCCAGGCTGGGCGCGGTCCGGACAGTCGATGCATGCTGGCTGTCGTCATCAGGCGGTTCACGGTTTTCACCTCGACTGGTGCGCTTCCACCTGCATAGGAACGCCACCGCGGAGTTTGTGGCAAATGAACTGTGCAGGAAGTTTCTTTTGCCCGAACCAGGCTCGCCCCGGTCCTTCACCGGCAACAACGCCTCGCCCATCCCGGAGCCACCATGTTGCCACTGCAGACAGCCGCGCACTCGGCGCGAAGTTCATTCCCCCGGACGCTCTCCCTCTGCGTTCTCGCCTGTACGGTGCTTGCGGCATCCTGCGCGAAGAAGAGCGCACCGCAGGGTCATCCTCCTTCGATCGTCACTGACGTCGCGCTGACGCAGGCGAGCGACTGCAACGGGCTCGGCAAGAGCGTGCGCGCGACGGCAGTGCGGCAGATGCGTGCCCAGCTTGATGCGGAGAAGGCCTACTACGGTTGGGTCCTCAATGGACCGCTGGCCGCCGCGGGTGGTGCGGCCGCGCCCAGCAATAGCGCGCCCGTCAGCTACAGCACGACGAACACGCAGGTCGCGGGCGTCGACGAAGCCGACTTCATGAAGAACGACGGGACGCGCATCTTCACGCTCGCCGGACAGACGCTGCACGCGGCGAAGAGCTGGCCCGCGCAGGACCTCGCGCTCGTTGGCTCGCTCGCCATCGAAGGCTGGCCGAGCGAGATGTTCCTCGACGGAAATCGCGTGACGGTCTTCTCGACGATCTGGACGGTGCCCACCGGCGGCGGCATGGGCCCGAACGCCACGCGCAGCGGCGTCGCCGGCGGTCCCTCGACATTGGGTATGGCCTGCACGCTCAATGGCGACGGCTGCTTCTACGGCTGGGGAACGACGAAGGTCACCGTCGTCGACGTCTCCGACCTCGCAAACATGAAGGTCACCTCCCAGCTCTACCTGCCCGGACAGACGATGGGCGAGCGGCGCGTTGGCAGCTCGATCCGCCTGGTGCTCTCCGATGCGGTGCGCTGGCCGGAGGCGATCCAGTGGTGGCCCAACTACGATCCGAACGCGACGCCGACCAACGACCAGTGGGTCGCCGAGATCAACGCACTCGAGGATGCGAACGAGGCGGTCATCGATGCGACGCCTCTGCAGAACTGGTTCCCCAACGGCAAGCGCACGACGTCCGACGGCACCAATATCGACGTCTCCTACTCGTGCAGCGACTTCTATCTCTCCAATGCGTCGGAGGAACTCGGCCTCGTCACGATCGCGACAATCGATCTGGATCAACTGGGCGCGGCAAACAGCGGCGTGACGCGCGCGAGCATTGTCGGGAACGCGGGAATCATCTACGCGACCGCCGAGCACCTCTATCTGGCGAGCGAGCACTGGTGGTGGTGGCCGGAGTTTGGCCAGCAGGATTGGACCTATATCCACGCCTTCGATATCAGCGACCCGAGCAAGGCCAGCTATCTCGGCTCGGGCGGTGTCCCCGGAACTATCCAGAACCAGTTCGCGATGGATGAGCAGGATGGATATCTGCGCGTCGCCAGCAGCACCGCCGTCTATTCGCAGGATCCCGGCGCGGTCGATGGATATATCGTCGGCAGTCGCCTGAGCGTGCTCGCGCTGCAGTCGGTGGTCACGGACGGCGGCGTTGCTTCACGCACGCGTCTGGAGCAGGTCGGCGAGATCGCGTCGCTCGAGGAGAATGAGCGACTGACGGCGATGCGCTTTGTCGGCAACAAGGGATATGCGGTGACCTTCCGCGCCATCGATCCGCTGGTGACGCTCGACCTGTCCGATCCGGCGCATCCGAAGAAGATCGCCGAGCTGACCATCCCGGGCTTCTCGGAATATGTGCAGCCGATCGATTCCAATCACCTGCTCGCGATTGGCGAAGATATGCCGGTCGATTCCAACGGTGTTCCTGATTACAGCAAGCGTTCGATTGAACTCTCGCTCTTCGACGTCACGGACCTTACGCACCCCACGCGCACCGCGCTGGCTCTGGTCGGCACCTCCTGGGCAGAGAGCGAGGCGCAGTGGGATCACCACGCATTCAATTGGTACCAGCCGGATAGTACCAAGCCGGGGATCCTCGCCATTCCGTTCGCCGATTGGACCGATACTTCGGGGAATGACCCCTGGTATGGATTTGTCAGCGACGTGCGGCTCTTCACCGTCGATCCTGCGGGAACGATCACGAAGGCGGGTGCGCTGGGCATGAGCGACGTCTATATCGAGGAGAACGATCAGAGCTGGAGCTGGTGGTATCGCCCGTGGGTCCGGCGCAGCGTCCTCTCGACCGATCAGAGCGGGAATACGTTTGTCTATTCCATTTCCGACGCCGGTCTGCGCGCGGCGGCGTTGAACGCGCTGTCGACTCCACTCGCGACAGCGCTCTATCCCAACGAGACGGTCGCGCACTGAGCAGCGACAGCGCGCGCCTGCCGCCCTCAGGCGAGCATCTGCACCCCGTGGTGCGGGTCCATCGTTCCGAGTTCGAGTGCGGCAGCGCGCGTCTGCAGTTCAATCGGGGGCCGGCCGCGCACAGTGAAGCGCAGCCGCCCCTGTGCGAGCTTCGAGTTGAGGCAGAAGAGCGGCGCGCCTGAAGGGTTCTCGTAGAGCAGGCCGGCAAACTCGCGCGTATCCGCGGAGAGCTCGCCCTCGACCCCGGCCAGTTCGCTCGCCGCCGAGAACTTCCAGCTGCGTGCGCCGATCGTGCCGCGCGCCGAGAGGATGGAGCGCAGGGAGTTGAAGCGGTAGCGCACGCCTCGCGAGGCCACGCAGAGCACGGTGACCGAGGGCAGCGCGGAGATCGGCTGCGCCGTGAGGCCCTCGAACAGCAACTCTTCCCCGCAGCCCCACTGGTTGATGTGCGCCCAGGCGTAGCGCGGCGTGTGGCGTCGTCCCCAGTTGTGACCCTGCATCCCGCGCCAATCGCGGACTTCCACGCGCACGCCATCGACCGCGTAGTGCCCGTTGAAGCGGCTGTCGGGATGCGGCGAGACCGCCTTGCTGGCGGGAAATCGTTCGCTGTACAGCGCCCGCAGCGGGAACAGCTCGAGCGCGGGCGCGCCCGGCGTGAACGCCAGGTCGATCTCGATGTTGTGACCGTTGCGGTCAACCTTTCCCGAAATGCGCCCGGGCTCCATCTTCAAGCGACTCGCCTGAACGTCGAGACCGCTGGCGCCGAATCGGGCGGCGGCGATCGGCTGCGTCTCCTTCGCGGCGATCGGCGCGCTGTCGCGCACAAACGAGATCGCCCAGGCCTCGGCGACCGCCTCGCCCCGATCGCGCGCGAGCACGGTGCACTTGAGCCAGAGCGCACGCGAGCTCTGCGGATCGACCAGCTTGGCGAACCAGCTCTCGACGTGTGGGCGTCCCGCGGATGGGAGGCGGGCGAGGTTGCCGTCGAACGGTTCGTCCCGGGCGTCCAGCGCTGGCCATACGGATCGTGGGGTTTGCATTGATGCCTTGAATTTGCATACAGTGACTAAATAGTCACGACAAAAGCGATCAGCAAGGAGCTCGCATGGCCCGCCCCGTTCCGCCAGCAGTCGCAGTGAACGCCCCGCATTTTTCTGCAAGCGGGGCGCGGCTTGATGGCCACCAGCGCCGCATTGCGCTCGCGCTCATCGAGGCCGCACTCCCCGCGGTGGCGGATGCCAGCGGCGCGCTTGCAGGCGGGGACGCAGAGACGCTCGCCCGCCTCGATCGCGTCCTCGCGGCGCTCGGTCCGACGGTGGTGCGTGGGCTCGGCGGAGCGCTCGCCGCCCTCGAAATGCGTGCGCTGCTGCGCCGTGGCCGACCGTTCAGCCGCCTCGATCTGGAAGCGCGAATGGCCGAACTGGATGCCTGGGCCTCGTCCGACCAGAAGCTCTCGCGCTGGCTTCTGCGCGCGGTGCTCACGCCGATGAAGATCGCTCACTTCGATGACGAGCGGATCGCGCGGGCCGCGGGGAGTTCATTCGGAAAGCCGCGCCTGGCGCAGGTCGAAGCACGTCGCTGGCAATCGCAGATCATCGACGGCGCCCACGCAGCGCACGATCTCGAACTCTCCTGCGAAGTCGTCGTGGTCGGCAGCGGAGCGGGCGGTGCTGCGGCGGCCTATGAACTCGCGCGGCGCGGCCGTGCAGTGCTGCTCGTCGAGGCGGGCGCGTACCACCGGCGCGACGCGTTCGATGGCCGCTTGAGCACGGCGACGAACAAGCTCTTCATCGGCCGCGGACTCACCGTTGCGCTCGGCGACGTCGGCGCCGCAGTCTGGGCGGGGCAGGCCGTCGGCGGAACGACCGTGATCAACTCCGGCACCTGCTTCCGAACGCCCGAGCGCACGCTGCGCCGTTGGCGCGAACGGTATGGCCTCACCGAGATGAGCGGCGAGTCGCTCGGGAACTACTACGCGCAGGTCGAGGAGATGTTGGGGGTCGGGCCGGCGCAGCAGGAGCATCTCGGCAATGTCGCGAAGGTCGTCGCGCGCGGAGCGGAAGCGCTCGGCCTCTCGCACGGACCGCTCCCGCGCAACGCGCCCGCCTGCGATGGACAAGGGGTCTGCATGCTCGGTTGCCCGACGGGAGCGAAGCGCTCGACCGACGTCAGCTATGTCCCAGCGGCGCTCGCGCGCGGCGCGCAGATCGTCACGGGTGCGTCGGTCGATCGCGTCGACATCCGCTCAGGCATCGCGCGGGGTGTGACCGGTCGTCTCACCTCGGGCCACGCGTTTCGCGTGCGCGCGGATGCAGTCGTCGTCGCGGGCGGCGCGCTGCTCACACCGCTGCTTCTCGAGCGCAGCGGCGCCTGCCGCACGTCCGGGTGGCTGGGAAAAAACCTCTCCATCCATCCCGCGTCGAAGGCGTTCGCGCTCTTCGACGAGCGGATCGATATGACCCGCGGCATTCCACAGAGCTACGGCGTCGACAGCTTGAAGGACGAGGGAATCATGCTCGAGGGCGCGAGCCTTCCTCTCGACGTGACCGCGCTCGCGATCCCGTTTGTCGGCCGTCGCTACATGGAACTGATGGCGCAGTACCCGCATCTGGCGAGCTTCGGGACGATGGTGCAGGACCACGCGCGCGGCAGCGTGCACGCTGGTCCCGGCGGGCTGCCGCTGATTCGCTACAACAGCTGCAAGAACGATCTCGACCGCCTCCAGCGCGGGGTTGCGCTGATCTGCGAGATCTTCCTGCGCGCGGGAGCGCGTCGCGTCTTCCCCTTCATCCACGGCCACGAAGAGCTGCGCGACGAGAGCGATCTGGCGCTGCTGCGGGCCGCGAAGCTGTCGCCCGGAGACATCGAGATCTCCGCCTACCATCCGCTCGGCACCTGTCGGATGGGGACCGATCCCACGCGCTCCTGCGTTGGCCCCGATGGCGAAGCGCACGACACGCAGGCGCTCTATGTCGCCGACGGCAGCGCGCTTCCCTCGAGCCTGGGCGTCAATCCGCAGCTGACGATCATGGCGGTCGCGCTGCGGACGGCCGAGGCGATCGACGCACGCCTGGCCAGGACGCGCGCGCTCGCCCGCCCGCCAGCGCCCGAGCGCCACACCTTCTCGTTTCGCGAGACGATGCGCGGCACGCTCGAGTTCGAGGGTGATGCGCGGACCAGAGAGATCTCCTTCACCGTCGAGGCCTCGGCGGCGTCGCTGATCGATTTCGCCTCGACCAACGAGGTCTCGCTCCACGGCACGCTCGAGCTGTCGGGGATGGCCAGCAGCTGCGCGGCCGAGGGAACGATGCGCATCGATCCGCTCGGCTCGCACACCATCGCCTATCGCGTCGGGTTCGAGGACGACGAGGGCAACGCGTGGCGGCTCAAGGGCCACAAGACGCTGCACGCGCTCTCTCCCGTCGCGTCGATGACGATCCTGCCGGTCGAACTCGAAGACGCGGAAGGCCACGTCGCGGCCCGCGGCAAGATGACCTTTGCGCTGCGCGAGCTCCCGTCATTCCTCGCCAGCTTCCGCGCGGGACCGCAGCCGCGACTGCGTGGCTGATCGACAGAACGCACCGCCTGTGCTTGCTTCCTGACGCCATGCCTGAACGCACCATCATCGAGCCCTTCCGCATCAAGTCCGTCGAGCCGATCCGCCGCACCACGCGCGCCGAGCGAGAGCGGCTGCTCGAGGCGGCCGGGCACAATCTCTTCCTGCTCGAATCGGATCACATCCTCATCGACCTGCTCACCGACTCGGGCACGAGCGCGATGTCGACCGAGCAGTGGGCGGCGATGATGCGCGGCGATGAGTCGTATGCCGGCTCGCCGAGCTTCACGCGCTTTCGCGACGCTGTGCGCGGCATCTTCGGATTCGAGCACGTCATCCCGACCCACCAGGGGCGCGCTGCCGAGCGGATTCTCTTCTCGGTGATGTGCAAGAAGGGCGACTTCGTTCCCAACAATGCGCATTTCGATACGACGCGCGCGAACTGCGAATACACCGGCGCGCAGGCGATCGATCTGCCGATCCCCGAGGCGCGCAATCCGGCCCAGATCCATCCCTTCAAGGGGAATATGGATGTCGCTGCGCTCGAGGAGCTGGTTACGCGCGTGGGCGCAGTGCACGTGCCGCTCGTCATGCTCACCGTGACGAACAACTCCGGCGGCGGCCAGCCGGTCTCGATGGCCAACGTGCGCGCGGTCAAGGCGGTCTGCTCGCGTCACCAGATCCCGCTCTATATCGACGCCTGTCGATTCGCGGAGAACGCATACTTCATTAAAATGCGCGAGCCGGGATACCAGCACCGCACGCCCAAGGAGATCGCGCAGGAGATGTTCGCGCTCGCCGATGGCTGCACGATGTCGGCGAAGAAGGATGGGCTCGCGAATATCGGCGGGTTCTTATGCACGAACGACGCGCAGCTCGCGGGGCAGGAGAAGGATCTGCTCATCCTCACGGAAGGCTTCCCGACCTACGGGGGCCTGGCCGGGCGCGATCTCGAGGCAATCGCTGTGGGCCTCGACGAGGCGCTCGAAGAGGATTACCTGCAATATCGAATCGCCTCGGTTGGATATCTCGGTGACCACTTAATCAAAGCTGGCGTGCCGATTCTCCAGCCGCCGGGCGGGCACGCGATCTATCTCGATGCGCGCGCATTCCTCCCGCATATTCCGGTCGAGCAGTTTCCCGGCGTCGCGCTCGCCAACGAGCTCTATCTCGAAGGCGGGATCCGCTCGGTGGAGATCGGCACGCTGATGTTCGGAGTCCACGCGAAGAATGAGCTGGTGCGTCTCGCTATCCCACGGCGCGTCTATACCCAGAGCCATATCGATTACGTCATCGAGATCCTCCTCGATGTCTTCGCGCGCCGCGCCGATATCCGCGGCTTGTCGATCGTCTCGCAGGCGCCGTTCCTGCGCCACTTCAGCGCCCGCTTGAAGCCGGTCTAATCGATTGAGCGAAGGTCGAGACCCATGAGCAGCACGGATTCCAGACGGCCGCTGCATTCGACCGAATATATCAACCCGGCGCGCAGCTATTGGTGGAACGCCGATTTCCTCGCGCTGATGGGCCAGCGCTGGAAGCTTTCACAGGTTCGTCGCGCGCTCGACGTTGGATGCGGCGTTGGTCATTGGAGCGCGATCGTTGGTGGTCTGTTGAATCCGGCTGCGAGCTTGATCGGCGTCGATCGGGAGCCGGCCTGGGCTGCCGCGTTTCGAGCGGTGGCCGCGCAATCACCGCTGGGTCCCAGGCGCAGCGTTCTGGTTGCGGGCGCAGAGGCGCTTCCGTTTCCGTCGGCGTCGTTCGATTTCGTCACCTGCCAGACGCTGCTCATCCACGTCGCCGATGCGCGCGTGGTGCTGCGCGAGATGATGCGCGTGCTTGCGCCCGGCGGATTGCTCGCGGTGGTCGAGCCGTCCAATCGCGTCCAGGCCTTGCTGGGCGCGGCTTCGCGCACCGGCGATTCGGTCGAGACGCTCGTCGAGCGGACCCGCTTTGTGCTGCGCTGCGAGCGCGGGCGGGCGCAGCTGGGAGAGGGCCGCTTCTCTCTGGGCGACGAGCTACCGGAACTGCTCGTCGAGCAAGGCCTCACTGACGTCCGGCTATTCCAATCGGATAAGCCGCGTTCGCTGATTCCCCCATATACCGGGCCAGAGCAGCAGGCGTTCACGGCTTCGCTGCGCGAGAGCGGGCCGCTGGATGCATGGCTCTGGCGGCGCGACGATGCGCGCAGATATCACCTCGCTGGCGGCGGAGATGAGGCCGAGTTCGCGACGCAGTGGGCGCGGCTTGAAGCCGAGCAGGAGGAGGCGCGTATGGCGGCGCGGGCCAATACCCACGCCCACGCCGGCGGCCAACTGCTCTATCTCGCGAGCGGCCGCAAGCGATTAGATTAGAACTCGTCTCATCATCGCGGTTCGAGCCGGCCGAAATGAAAATATATATCTCGAATCAAGCGCGCGCCGATATCCTTGGCATCGTGGAGGATTCTCGTCGAGGGCTCTCGCGCGGTCGATAGGTCACACCGGTTCTCCCTCTGACAGCGTGCCTCAAGCGGATCGATTTCGCTGCCGATAAGTCGGGTAGCGCACTCTGGCGCGAAAGGATCGTCTCCATGAGCAGCATATCCAGCGTCAGCGGCAATGACTTCTTCGGCGGCATGTCGGCCCTCAACCAGCTCGTAGGTGCGGGCGGCGCCTCGCAGTCGGGCCCAGGCGACGCGGCCTCGGCACTCGGCAGCAGCGCGGGCGGCGATCCTTCAATGTCGAAGGCGGCGCAGTTCATGAGCAAGCTGCAGGAGATGGAGAAGAGCAATCCTGCCCAGGCGAAGCAGTTGCTGACCGAGCTGGCGAAGAAATTTCGCAGCGAGGCGGCGCAGCCTGGCGGTGCGAGCGCGGCCAAGGGGCAGCTCGCCGATATGCTGCAGAAGGCTGCCGATACCGGCGACCTCTCGGCGCTCAAGAGCGCGGTGCAGAATGGCGGAGGCGAGGGTGCCATGCGAGGCGCGGCTGCCTATGCGCATACGATGGCTGTGACCAAGGCCTCGTGGTGACGCGAGACGCTTCGTCTCGCCTGTCGTTCCGGGCGATGGGAAGCGAGATTCGCGTTGCGGTCGAATCGACCGCTGCAGCAGGCTCCGCGCGGCTCAGCGACGTTCCCGCCTGGTTTGATGCGTGGGAGCGTTGCCTGAGCCGGTTTGTTCCGGAGAGCGAGCTATGCGCGCTCAATCGCGCCGGCTCAAGCGGGATGCGGGTCAGCGATACGCTCTGGGACGTGGTTCATGCCGCGGTCGCTGCCGCCGAGGCCACCAGCGGAATGGTGACTGCGACGATCCTGCCCGACCTGGAAGCGGCTGGTTATGATCGCACCTTCGAGGTGATTCAAGACGCGGATATCCGTGCCACGGCGGCGCTGGTATCGCCGCGTGCGCAAGACGCATATCGCTCGATTACCTTGAACCAGGCCGACCATATGATCTCGATGCCGGCCGGTATTCGATTGGATCTCGGCGGGATCGCGAAGGGCTGGGCCGCGGATCGCGCCGCATCGGTATTGGCCGCGATGGGCCCCGCGCAGGTGAATGCGGGCGGGGATATCGCTCTGAGCGGGCCGCGCGCGAATGGCTTGCCGTGGCAGATTGCGGTGGCCTCGCCGACGCTGCCCGAAGAGATCCTCGGCGTGCTCGAGCTTGCGCAGGGCGGCGTCGCGACGTCGAGCCGCCACTATCGCAAGTGGCAGCAGGGCGACGTCTGGCAGCACCACTTGATCGATCCGACGACGGGACGTCCCGCGCAGAGCGATGTTCTCAGCGCGACCGTGGTGGGGCCGAGCGCGATGGTCGCTGAGGTCGCAGCGAAGCACGCGCTGCTGCTCGGCAGTGGTCGTGCATTGGAATGGGTGGACGCGCACGAGTCGCTCGCCGCGCTGCTGGTGCTCGAAGATGGAACCCTGCTCGAGAGCGCGAGGATGCGCCAGCTCTGGAGTTCCGCGCTTGCGCTCTGAACATCGGTCGCACTCAGGCAGCTGACGCTCCCACCCTTCCGCGATTGAGCGAATGCAGGCAAGCAGGAGCAACAACGAGCGCGCGTGCAGATGAGTCATGCGCAGGAGCGGAAACTTTTATGGCCTTATCTCGGCGGGAACTGCTCGTGCTCGGTGGCAGTGCGTGCGCGGCGACGATGCTCGGGTGCGGGAGTCTGCTTCCTTCGATGCTCGATGCCGGCATGGCCAGCGCGCTTGCAGTCGGCGCGCTGCGGGCCGTCTCCGGGTATCCGGTTGCGGTTGGGCATGACGCCGGCGGGTACTACGCGATCTCCCTGATCTGCACGCACGCGGGCTGCGACATGGGCGTCGACGGACAGGTGTCCTCTGCGGGTGTCCTCTGCAGTTGCCACGGCAGCGTCTTCGACGTGAATGGAGCCGTCATGCGCGGGCCCGCCGGCACTGGTCTCGACCATTACGCAGTGTCGATCGACGCCGGAGGCAAACTGATTGTTCACGGCGATCAAATGGTGAGCGCAACGACACGCACTGCTGCGTAGCGAGCTCTTCCCCTGTTCGCCGATCGACGCGGGAATTGATTGCCTCGTGCAACCGCCCGCGCGTTGGCTTGTGTAGAGTCCGCCGCGTGACCCAGATCTCCCGCCGCGTCTCCCGCGCGCTGTTCTGCGCGCTCCTCTTCTGCCTCACTGCGCCCGTCGTCGCCGCGCCCCGCTGGGCCGCAGAGCCAGATCGCCTCGACGGAACCAGCCACGTCTTCACCTGCCAGGGCGAGGGCAAGAGCGAGGATGACGCGCTCGCTGCTGCGCTCGGCATCTGCAACGACAAGATCTGCAAGGTCTGCGGCGTCGAGGTGGAATCGGTCGTCGAGACGAAGGAAACGCTCACGGGCGTCGATCTCCAGCGCAAGGTCATCGAGCGCTGCCACCGCGTTCGCCGCGCCGACACGCAGCCGCGCTTCAAGTCGAACGAGTGCGGTCCCGACGGCTGCCAGTCGTGGATTCAGGTGCTCTATACGAAGGCCGACGAGGAGGCCGAGTGCCCGCGCTACCAGAAGGAGAACTTCGCCGATCCCGCCGCGTGCGAGGCCGACATCCAGGCCTTCCGCAAGCTCGAGGGGCGCGACGCTGCGAGTTTCCACAAGCGCACAGCGCTCCTCGATGCGGCGCTCGTGCATTGCGACAAGATCGACGTGCGGCCCACGCCCGCCATCCTCGCGCTCAACGAGAAGCTGCTCGCGGGGCTTGATCAGTTCGAGTTCACCGACAAGCACAAGCAGAAGCTCGCCGACGAGACGGAGTGGATGGTCCGCGGCGACGATCACGGCTTCGGCCGCACCGCGCGCGAGGAGGCGGTGGACGAGTTTCGTCCGCTCTGGGCCTGGTATCTGACCAGCGATCCAGCGATGCGGCAGGAGTTTGCGGAGAGCAAGCAGCTCACCGATCGCATCAAGCTCGTGCGCGATCTCGTCGCCAACAAGGAGCGCGTCGTCACCGTCCTCGAGGCGGGGCTCGCCGACGATCGCGACAGCGAGGCGGGCGTCGCCCGCATCCTCGCGGCCTTCAAGGCGGCGCCGCTCGGTGGCCAGTACGGTGCGCCCGATGTGCACTTCGCGATCCTCGATCCGCTCTCCCGCCTGCACACCAGCACGCAGGCCATCCAGTCGTGGCTGCGCGCGGCCTATCCTCCCGGCGCGATCGTCGGCAACGACGATCACGTGAAGGAGATCGGCCATCTCTTCACCGCGGATGGTCGCATCAGCCCCGATGAGTGGAACTGGGCGGTGGGAACCACGCGCGCGGGAGGCTGCATCTACTGCACGCGCATGCTCATCGCGGTGCGCGATCACGGCACTCCCGAGGCGCGCGTTGCGCACTTCATCGAGGCGCAAGCCGCCATCGCCGAGACGATGCACAAGGGCGTTGCCCCCGGGCCGAAGGAGTTTCTCTATGCCTTCAAACAGCTCCAGCCGCGCGGCGATCCTGGCTTCGTCATCGCGCTCGAGTCGCGCCTGCCCGAGAGCGCCAGGCCGCGCTACGACTGGCCGTTTCTGCTCGAGATGATCCACGCGATGAGCGACACGCAGGCCGACGCGGACCAGGCGACCCTGCTCAAGCGCGCTGTGGACGAGGCGGCGAAGAGTCCAGCGTCCGGCGAAGACGAGAGCTCGTGCGAGGCGTTCGAGGGACAGGTCAAGGCGCTCGAGGAAGCGCGCGCGCCCGCGCTGGGCCTGAACGAGCGCATCTGCCGCTGTCTTGTTGGTCCGCAGGCGAAGCTCGATCGATCGCGCAAGTCGGAGTTGCTCGAGCGAGCGCTGTCGCAGCGGCTTTCGTGCGTGCGCGCAGCCGGCGACGAGTCGGCCGCGAAGCAGAGTCCCTGGAGATCGGTGCCGCTGGCGTTCGCGAAGCCGCCGGCTGCGACGAGTGCGGGCGAGAGCAACTGTGGCATGCACGAGCTCAAGCCGCCGCGTCTGGTGCAGGACGGTTCGGTGCTCTGGCTGACGTGGCCGCTCGAGGCCGACGACTTCATCTGCACGCGCAAGACGAAGACGCTGCTCTCGCTCTCCATCGAGGCGGCCGGCGCGAACGGCGTGTTCCACGAGTACAAGAAGGAGACGCTGCAGAGTTCGCAGGTCCGCGAAGGGGTCTGGGCCTCCGATGTCTGCCACCGCGAAGCGCTGCGGGACACCACCCAGGTGCGTCTCACGCTGACCGCGCCAGGCGCGCTCGCGCCGCTCTCCTGGACCTCCGCTCCGATTCCCTTCAGCTGCCCTTGCGAGCGGACAGGCCGCCTGTCGCTCACGCTGCGTGCCGCGGGAGATGAGATCGTTCTCGAGAGCAAGCCCGATGCGGAGCTTTCGGCCTGTCTCGCGAAGCAGAGCGGCGCGTCGATCGAGGCGCGGCTGCACGCAGGCAAGACGGCCGAGGAGGCGTGGACGGCGCTGGCGCCGATCGCGGTGCTGCGCGGGATCGAGGCGGGAGGGCCACGTCGCCTCACCCTCTCGCGAAACAAGCTCTGCGCGCAGGGCGTGCGCAGCCTGAACGCCGATCTCTGGTCTGTCGGCGAGCTCAAGGAGCTCAGCGGTACACGCGCCGCGGATCTGAATTTCGAGTGCGGCGTGAAGAAGTAGTCGCGATCGACACAACGCACGCGGACCGCACTGGGAGCGGCCGCGCGCGTCTTCGCGAAATGAAAACGGACTCTAGCTCAGCGAGCGGACGAGGTCGGTCCACTGCTGCATCGACGCGCCCGTGAGCGCGAACGGCTTGCACTCGAACTGCCAGCCATCCTTCTCGTCGCTCATGCAGAGATCGATCTTCGCCCATAGGCGCAGCGCGGTCGGCGCCTGCCCGATCTCCATCTCGACGATCTGCTTCTCGAGCAGCGGCTCGTGCCCCTTCATCACCCAGCCGTTGGGCCCGATGCCGATGAGATGGTACGGGCCGCTCTTGCGCGCGCCGAGCCGCATCACGCGCAGATCGGCGGGCTGGAAGCCATCGAGCAGCGCGCTCTGCGGACCGAGCAGCGCCGATTTGGTCGGACCGCCGTTCGTCTCGCTGGCGAACGAGGTGATGAGTTCGGGGATCTGCGGGAGCATCGCGGCGATCGCGGAGCACTCGGTCGCGGTGAGCTGCGGAATGGTCGCGAGCTGTCCTGCGGAGACGAGCGGATTGGACTGCATGAGGTCGTTCACCCGATCGCTGATGGCAACGAGCTCGATGAACGGCGCGAACTCGCTCGGCTCATCGGGCTGGTGGTGCATCCCGATCGCCTCGAGCAGCACGGCCGGGAGATTCCAGCGGGCAGCGAGCGCGAGGCCAAGCTGGGTGTGGCAATTCTCGATCGTGTTCGCCCAGAACGCTTCGCTGCGCGCGGGTGCGTTCGGATCCTGCGCGAGCATCTCTTCGATCGAGCCGATGGCGATGAGCCAGCCGAAGTCGTGCAGCAGACCCGCAGTCGACGCGAGCTCGACCGGCAGTCTGCGAAGCGTCGCGAGGTGCTGGCAGACAGCGGAGCTGGCGATGCTGCGCTCCCAGGCCTGGCGGCGCAGCGGTGCGAGCGGACCCGCGGCGCGGACGATGCCGCTCAACCCCGAGACGAGCGCGAGCCGCATGATCTGCTGCGCACCGACGCGTCCGACGGCCTGGCGTGGCGAGGTGATGTTGCCGCGCCCGAAGAAGGCCGAGTTCGCGCAGCGAAGCACATCGGCCACCAGCGCGGCGTCCTTCGAGATGATCGTCAGCACATCCTCGAGGCCGTAGTTCTCCTCGCTGACCAGCTTGCGCAGGGCGAGCGCCACCGACGGATACGGAGGAATCCGCAGCGTTCCCTGCTCGAGACGCTCCATCAGCGTGCGCTCAAGCTCCGCCGAGTTGTTCCAACGGTCAGCTGACCCACTCTGTGTGCTTGCCATCACAGACCTCCCAAAGAGGTCACCATAGCGAGGCGATCGCAATGGTGCCAGTGGCGAGATCGCTTTTCTTCCCTCGTGATCGAGAACAATCGACACGTTGGTTTGCCCAACTTGCCCACGTCGCGTTCCTTTCCAGCGCAACGTAGACAAACTCAAGCGGGAGCGACCATGTCTCAACTGCGTCCTTCGAATCCTCGCCAGCTCCACTCCTCATCGCGCCTTGCGGCACTGCTGCTCTCTGCCGCATCGGCGGCGACGCTCTCTCTTGCGTGCGGCAGCGGCGCGGTGCAGCCGGGAGGAAAGCTCGTCCAGTCGAACCTCGCGCGCGCGGCCGCCTCCAGCGCGCCCGCAGATGATGTGACCAGGCAGTCACAAGATGATTCGACCTTCGCCTGCGACCTCTACGCGCAGCTCGCGACCAAACCGGGCAACCTCTTTTTCTCGCCCTACAGCATCTCGTCGGCGCTGGCGATGACGTCGGCGGGCGCGGCCGGCTCGACCGAGACGGTGATCGCGAGCGCGCTCGACTTCTCGATGCCGGCGCCGCGCGTGCACGCCGCCTTCAATGCGCTCGACCAGGCGCTCGCGAGCCGCGCCCAGGCCGGCACCAGCGTTCACAACGGCCCGTTCGAGCTGAACATCGCCAACGCGCTCTGGGCGCAGACGGGAATGACGCTCGAGAAGCCGTTCCTCGATACGCTCGCAGCGGATTACGGCGCAGGCGTCCACCTCGAGCCGTTCGCGGCCAGCCCCGAGCCTGCGCGCGCCGACATCAACGCCTGGGTCAGCGATCACACCAGCGGCCGCATCCCTGAACTGCTCCGGGCCGGGGAGATCACCAGCGACACCCGCTTCGTGCTCACCAACGCGGTGGACTTCAACGGCTCCTGGGCGATCCCATTCGTCAAGGCGAATACGCAGGCGGCCACGTTCCACAAGCTCGATGGCTCGACCGAGAGCGTGCAGATGATGCAGCAGACCTACGAGGGCTTCGCCGTGAAGGGCGCGGGCTTCACGGTCGCGGAGCTGCCCTATTCGAATCCCGATCTGACGCTGACGTTGATCGTTCCCGACGAGGGCCAGTTCGCCGCCGTCGAGGCGCTCTTGAGCGGGACGTTCCTCGCCGCGCAGCTCGCCGCCGAGACGCCGTCCGAGATCACGCTCGGGTTGCCGAAGTTCACCGCGAGCACGCAGGCGAGCCTGAAGGATTCGCTGACCGCGCTGGGCATGGGCGAGGCGTTCACCGCCAGCGCAGATTTCTCCGGCATCGACGGTGCGCACGACATCCAGATCGGCGACGTGATCCACCAGGCCAACGTGACCATCGATGAGAACGGCACGCAGGCCGCGGCAGCGACGGCCGTGATCGGCGTCGGAAGCTCTGCGCCGGGGAACCAGGTCGCGCTGGCCATCGACCGCCCGTTCATCCTCGCGCTGCGCGATGTACCGACCGGCGCGGTCCTCTTCCTCGGCCGCATCGTCGCGCCCTAGCAGCACGCTTCACTCTGCACCCGGGCTGCGCCGCGACGTGCGTGCGCAGCCCACTCAATCCTCGCGCGCTCCCCTGGCCTCGTCGTTCGCGCCCAACGCGACGACGAGGCTTCCGCCGCGGATCTCGTCGATGATCGCGCTGGCGACGAGCGGGTCGAGCGCGGGGCAGCCATAGCTTCTGCCGAGCCGCCCGTGACGAAGCCCGAACGATTCGCTCACGTAGTCGGCCGCGTGGAAGACGATGTCCCGCTCGCGCGCGCGGTCGTTGATGCCCTTCTCGAGCCCGTCGATCCGCAGCGAGTAGCCGTGCGCGCCCTGGTAGGTCTCGGCGGTGCGGAAGAGTCCGAGGCTGGTCCGATGGCTCTGCGGACGATTTCCAAATCTATCCGCGATGAGCTCGCCCGACCCGCGTCCATGCGCGACCCGTTCGCTGAAGAGCACCGCGCCGCTTTCGGGATCGAGCACCCAGAGCCGCTTCTGCGTCGACGGCAGCGAGTAGTCGATCACGGTGAGGCGCGGGCGAGACACCAGCTTCTCGTCGCGCGCTCGCTGGTAGGCGCCCAGAGCGAACGCGAGCGCCTGCGCGCCCAGCCCGGGCACGTGGAACGCCGTGGCCGCAGCGAGCATCGGCCTCGCGCCGTCGGCCCGCGCGACCGGGCAATCGATCGCGAACAGCACGAATGCAAGCAGCGAGGCCAGGGTCGATTTCAAGCGCATCTCCAGATTGTAAGAGCGCCGCGCCGCGATGCTCGCCTGATCCGCTTCCTCCTCTCGTGCACCGCTTGCGCGGATCGGGCGCTTTGCCCGCGCGATCGCAAGCTCTGCGCTCCTGCACCGTGCTTCCGAGACGCACTCCCTCTGAGACCACGAATCATCGCTGGCATATGCCTTGCGGCAATCTGGATGGTGGCGTGCTCGTGGCGCTGTGCAAGCCGGAATGCGGATCGCAAAGGGTCCGAGGAGGGAGCGCGCCGTGAGCGACTACACAGCACCCGGCGGTCGACCGCCGCCTCTCGTGCCGCACCCGAGCGAGTGGCCGATGAGCCTGCGCTATGCGCTGGTCGGTGGTCTGCTTGCCCTCGGCGCTCCTGCAGGATGGGCCATCCTCCGCTGGGCAGGTGGTGCCCACCTCTCCGAGGAGATCTCGAGCGGGCTGTACGCCTATCTGCTCGTCGGAACGACCGTCGCGTTTTCGGCCTTCGGTGCGCTGCTCGGACTCGTCGCCGATCAGCTCATGCGCGCCAACGAGCGCCTCGAGCAGCTCAGCTCGATCGACACGCTCACCGGCCTCTCCAACTTGCGCCGCTTCCGCTCCCGCCTCGACGGAGAGATGGCGCGCGTCGGCCGCACCGGCAGCGTTCTCTCGCTCATCCTCGTCGACCTCGATGAGTTCAAGTCCATCAACGATGCGCACGGCCACGCCATCGGCGATCTCGCGCTCGTTCATTGTGCAAACGTGCTCGTCAAAAGCATGCGCCAGACCGACGAGGTCTGCCGCGTCGGCGGAGACGAGTTCGCCGTGCTCTGCCCCGATACCAACGCCGAGGGGGCGCGCGTGCTCGCGCAGCGCGCCCTCGAATCGCTCTCCCGAGATCCCTTCGCGCCCGAGCTGTACGTGACCGCCTCGTTCGGCATCGCCGAAGGAGGCAAAGGCGGCAACGTCGGCGTGCTCCATTCGCGCGCGGACGACGCGCTCTATGTCGCCAAGCGTTCGGGTCGCAATCGCGTCTGCGTCTCCGGCGCCGATAAGCGCCCGCCCTCCGATCCTCCTGCGTTTCGCGACGGCCAGGCGCGCGCGAATTAACGGCGCCTATTGCATCGGCTCTGCGCGCATCCGGGCGAGCTGTTCAGCGATGATCATGCGCACAGCCTCTGCTGCCGCTTCGTCGGTCGGATACGGCGAGACGTCGTGTGGCGCGAGCACGCAGACGCGGGCGTGCGTCGAGCGTTGAATGACAAATCCATGCTTGGGCAGACTATCGGCAGTTCCATTCAGGACGACGGGAAGGATCGGCACACCCGCTTCGCGGGCGATGCGAAACGCGCCCACCTTGAATGGCTTCACCGTGCAATCCTCCGAGCGCGTCCCCTCGGGAAACAGCGCCACCGAGACGCCGCGCGACAGCCAATCCTTGCAGGCCGCGCTCATCTTCTCGATGCTTGATTGATTGCCGCGGGTAATCGGGACATATCGATTCAGGCGCATATTCCAGCCGAGAAACGGCACGCGGAAGACCGACGCCTTCGATACCCACTTATAAGGAAGATAGGTCGCGAATAAGGCGAGGATATCGCCGAGCGACTGGTGATTGGAGACGATCACATAGGCGCGATTTCGCTCGGGCGCGCGCGATCCGGGAGCCATCCGGAAGCTCCAGAGCGGGTTGATATAGAAATAGGAGGCGGCCCAGAAGCAGGAATAGAGATGGAGCAGGCGGCCATGGCGATCGAACGGCAGCGTGACGAGCCAGATGACGAGCGCGCCGAGGAAAAAGAATACGCAGGTGGTCGCGAAGTAGATCCAGAAGAGCAGAGAGAGCAGGGCGCGCGCAGCGAAGGCCACGCCTCGGCCGCGATGAGGCTCTTCTGGCTGCGTTGGCTCGACCGGCATGAACCCTTGTTGCACGAACGACTCGCGCACGTTGCCCGAACGCTTTGCTGTTCATTTGACAGACCCGTGGGACGGGGAGACGTTGGGCGAATGAATGCTCGACTCGCGACGGCGCTTCTCGCTGGTGCGCTGCTGGTGGGCTGCAACGGTGCAACTGGCGGCGCTGGTCCGCGCGGGGTGGCTGGCGGCTCTGTCGTGGCCGCGGCGGAGCCACCAGGTGCGAACTGTGCGAACGGCGGCGTCAAGTTGATCTCGGATGCAGGCGTTGCCTACGCCTGCAATGGCGAGAGGGGCGCGGCTGGTGCGGTTGGCGCGACGGGTCTCGAAGGGCCTGCGGGTGTCGATGGCACGTCGGTGTCGGGCGCTGCCGAGCCGCCTGGGATCAACTGCGCCTACGGGGGTATCGCGTACACGAGCGCGAGCGGGACGGCATACGTCTGCGACGGCGCCCCGGGAGCGACGGGCGCGACTGGCGGCATCGGCGCTGCGGGCGGCATCGGCCCGATCGGCGCGACGGGCGCGAGCGGTGTCTCGGTGACCACCGTGCCCGAAGACGCGGGCACAAACTGTCCGCACGGCGGCGTCAAGCTGACGGGCGCGAGCGGTGTTTCGTATCTCTGCAACGGCGCTGCGGGCACTGCGGGCGCGACAGGCCTCATCGGCCCGCAAGGCGACGCGGGCGCGATCGGCGCGACGGGAGCGAATGGGATCTCACTGACGAGCGCATTCGAAGATGCAGGCACCATCTGCCCAGCGGGCGGCGTGCGCTACACGACGGCGAGCGGCACGAACTACGTCTGCAACGGCACGACCGGTTCGACGGGCGCGACTGGGGCGATCGGGAGCACCGGAAGCGCAGGCCTCGCGGGCGCGGATGGCACGTCGGTGAGCGGCGGGTCCGAGGGGCCGGGCCAGAACTGCCCCCACGGCGGCGCGTCGTACGCGACGGCGAGCGGAACGACCTACGTGTGCAATGGCGCAGCGGGCGCGACGGGACAGGCTGGCGCGGTCGGGCAGGCGGGCGCGAACGGCACGTCGGTGAGCGGCGCATCGGAGGCGCCGGGCCCGCACTGCGCCTCTGGCGGTGCTGCCTATACGTCTGCGAGCGGCGTCGATTACGTCTGCAACGGCGCAGTGGGCGCGACGGGCGTGCAGGGTGCATCGGGTGTGCAGGGGCCGACCGGCGCGACGGGCACCGACGGGATCTCGCTCTCGCTCTCTCCTGAATCGATCGGCGCGCACTGCGCGAACGGTGGCGTCAAGCTGCTCTCGACGTCGGGCCAGGCAAGCTACGTCTGCAGCGGCGCAGCGGGCGCGACGGGCGCTGTGGGAGCGATGGGCCCCGCGGGGATGAACCTCAAGCGCATCGCGATGCTGCGCTGGTACACCGCGAGCGCGACGAACGAGACGATTCCCATCGACGGCGGACCCTCGGCCGGCCTCGACGCGACCTCGTCTCCGCGTGCGCTGCTCTACGACGGCTCGAATCTCTGGGTTGCGCTCGCCGGCGCATCGAAGCTCGCCAAGCTCAACGCGGGCGACGGCTCGGTGATCGCGGTGACGGCCGCGGGCGGCGTAGGTCCTGTCGCGCTCGCCTACGATGGGCTCTCGCTCTGGGTCGCCAACAACGACGGCGGCGTCGGCAACGGCTCCGTCACGCACGTGCGTGCTGCCGACCAGGTCTCGCTCGGAACGACCGTGGTGGGCGTGAACCCGAGCGGCGTCGCATTCGACGGGGCGAATATCTGGGTGACGAACAAGGGGAGCAACTCGGTCACGGAGATCAGCGCGACCGACGGAGGCGTGCAGGCGAGCGTGCCCACCGGCGCAGGTCCGGTCGGCGTCGCGAGCGATGGAACGAACATCTGGGTGGCCAACAGCGCAGACAACACGATCTCGAAGGTGCGCGGCAGCGACGGCGGCACGCTCGGTACGTTCAGCGTCGGCCGCGGTCCGCTCGCGGTCACGACCGACGGCTCGCACGTCTGGGTCGCCAACTCGAGCGACGGCACCGTCACGGAACTCAACGCAAGCGACGGCTCGCTCATCGGCACCTTCGCAGCGGGCAGCGATCCCGAGGCGATCGTGTTTGATGGCACCAACGTCTGGGTGACCAATCGCGCGGCCGGCACGGTGACGCAGCTCGGACCCGACGGCAGCGCGGTCGGCAGCTACGTCGTGGGCGCGTCGCCGAGCGGGCTCGTCTTCGACGGCGCGACCATCTGGGTCGCCAACGCCGGCAACGGCACGCTGTCCCGTCTGTAGGCGCAATGGCGATGCGGCGCTCACTCTTCACATTCGTTGTTGCTCTGCTCGCCGCGTGCGGTGGGCCATCTGGAGCGATCGGGCCGCAGGGCGCGCCGGGTGGATCGGCCGCGGTTGCGATCGAGCCGGTCGGTGCCAACTGCGCGCTCGGTGGCGCGAAGCTCACCTCCGCGAGCGGCGTCGCGTACGTCTGCAACCAGCCCGCTGGAGATGCAGGCGCGGTGGGCGAGCCCGGTGCACCTGGCGCCACTGGACCATCGGGACTCTCCGTCTCGATGGAGCCGGAGCCGCCGGGTGCGATCTGTCCGAGCGGCGGCGTGAAGTTCTCGTCCGCGCTGGGCGCTGCATATTCGTGTAGCGGAATATCGGGAGCGCGCGGGTCTGTGGGCGCAACGGGTCAGACCGGAGCGATCGGTGCAGGGGGCGCGACGGGTGCGACGGGCGCTGACGGCACCGTGCCGACTGCGGTGGCCGAAGACGCGGGAGTTCACTGTCCAGCCGGAGGGGTCCGAGTCGTCTCGCCGAACGGGGATTCATTCATCTGCACAGGAACCGCAGGTGCGCTTGGCGCGCGCGGCGCTGCGGGCCCGCAAGGTTCAGGGGGCGTGACCGGCGCGATGGGTCTCTCTGTGTCGAGCGCGCTCGAGGACGCGGGCGTCAACTGCCCGCCAGGCGGCGTGCGCTTCATTTCGGCATCGGGAGTCGTATTTTCCTGCAACGGCGCGCCGGGAGCTGCAGGCCCGCTCGGTCCATCGGGCACTGCCGGCCTCGCCGGAACGCGCGGCCGCGATGGAACTTCAGCGGTGAGTGCTCCGGAAGATGCGGGCGTCAACTGCCCCGCGGGCGGCGTGAAGGTCACGTCGGCGAGCGGCGTCGCGTACATCTGCAACGGCTTCGATGGCACGCCTGGCGCGCGCGGGAGCACGGGCGACGCGGGCGCGGCCGGTGTCCCGGTGGCCAGCGCACTCGAGCTTGCAGGCACCAACTGCCCGGCCGGCGGCGTGAAGTTCACGGCGGCGAGCGGCGTCTCGTACGTCTGCGCGGGTGACGCAGGTCCGCGCGGCGCCCCCGGTCCCGTTGGAGCGACAGGCCTCGCGGGCGGGGCCGGCCTCAATGGAATCAACGGGACGTCGATCTCGAGCGTCGCCGGCGCCCAGTGCGCCAACGGCGGCGCGCGCTACTCCGATGCGCTCAACGACGCTGGCGATGTCTGCTCGGGCGCTCCCGGTGCGCGCGGACCACAGGGCGCGCCTGGAAGCATGGGACCCAACCGCGAGCAGATCGGCACCCTCCGCAACTACGCCGCGAGCGTCACGCAACAGACGATCCACCCCGCTGCGGCAAGCCAGCTCTGCTCGATGGTGTTCGACGGGACCAACCTCTGGATTTCCTATCTGACCGGCACGAAGTTGATGAAGGTCCGCCCTGGTGATGGCGCGACGCTGGCGCTCTATCCGCAGTCGGTGACGGGGACCCCGATGGGGCTCACGTTTGATGGCCACAATCTCTGGGTCGCCAATTACCGAAGCGGTGTCACCGCGGTGCGGGCGACCGATGGCACGCAGATCCGCACCGTGACCGTGCGCGCGATCGGGCTGATGGATGGCATCGCATTCGACGGCAACTCGGTCTGGGTGGCGGACAACGGAGGCAACACGGTTTCGAAGGTCAGCGTCGTCGATGGCGGCCTGATCAGCTCGGTGACCACCGGCGATGCACCCGTCGGCGTCATGTTTGATGGCACTTCGATCTGGGTGACCAACAACTACGCCGGCTCGGTGAGCAAGATTCGCCCGAGCGACTCCACCTTGCTCGGCACGTATCCCGCGGGCGTTTCTCCTCTGGGGATCGCGTTCGATGGCCAGAACATCTGGGTCGGCAACGGCACCACGAATCAGGGGACCATCACCAAACTCAGCCCCGTCGATGGCGGCATCCTCGCGACCTACAACGTCGGGCAGAACCCGAATGGCCCGGTCTTCGATGGTACGAACATCTGGACGTCCAGCCCGATCCTCAACACGGTCACCAAGCTTCGCGCCTCGGATGGCGCGCTGCTCGGCACCTATCCAGCCATCGGCAATCTCAACGGCGGCGGCCCTGAGTGCATGGCGTTCGATGGCCAGTCGGTCTGGGTCGCGTTCGCCGACGGGTCGCTCTCCAAGTATTAGCGAGAGCAATCGTGCCCGGGACTGCCTGCGCCGAGTTGTCGCGCGCGGTAGGAGTGGCCCTCGCGCGGATACGGATCTACAAGGGCGCAGCTTTTCGATGCTCACAAGAGGAGCAGACCCATTCGCGCCGGAATCCTGAAAGAGACAGCTGCAGGGGAGCGCCGTGTTGGTGCGACTCCCGACTCTGCGAAGAAGCTCATCGCGCAGGGGTTCGAGGTTCTCATCGAGCGCGGCGCGGGCGAGGCTGCGGGCTACGCGGA
This sequence comes from uncultured delta proteobacterium, assembly GCA_903911145.1. Classification (GTDB taxonomy): domain Bacteria; phylum Myxococcota; class Myxococcia; order Myxococcales; family 40CM-4-68-19; genus CAIWCD01. The sequence goes on from CAIWCD010000031.1 coordinate 172,030, forward strand.
CGACGCCTATGTCGCGTCGGGCGCGAAGATCGCAAGCTCTGCTGCCGAGCTGATCGCGGCGAGCGATGTCGTGCTCAAGGTGCGGCCCCCCAGCGACGCGGAGGCGCAGACGCTGAAGGAAGGCTCGACGCTGATCTCGCTCTTGCAGCCCGAGCGCAATCCTTCGCTGCCAGCGATTCTCAATGCGCGCAAAGTCAGCACCGTGGCGCTCGAGCGCATTCCGCGCATCACGCGCGCGCAGTCGATGGACGTGCTCTCGTCGATGGCGAACCTCGCGGGTTATCGCGCGGTGGTCGAGGCGGCGGCGCACTACCAGGGATTCTTTGGTCCGCAGATCACTGCGGCCGGCGCGACTCCTCCGGCGCGCGTGCTCGTCATCGGCGCGGGCGTGGCGGGACTCGCGGCGATCGCGGCGGCGCGTGCGCTGGGCGCGGAAGTGCGCGCGTTCGATACGCGGGCTGCTGCGCGCGAGCAGGTCCAGTCGCTGGGCGCGAAGTTCCTCGAGGTCGAACTCAAGGAGTCGGGCGAGGGCACGGGCGGCTACGCCAAGACGATGAGCAAGGAGTTCATCGAGGCGGAGATGGCGCTCTTCAAGGCGCAGGCGGCCGAGGTGAACATCGTCATCACGACCGCGCTGGTGCCGGGCGCGCGCGCGCCGACGCTCCTGCCGAAAGATGTCGTCGCCGCGTTCCGTCCGGGCTCGGTGATCGTCGACATGGCCGCGGAGCAGGGCGGCAATTGCGAGCTCTGCAAGCCGAACGAAGTCGCGGTGTGGAACGGAATCCAGATCATCGGCTTCACCGATCTCACCTCGCGCATGGCGAACACGGCGAGCCGCTTCTTCGCGGCCAACATCGTCAACCTGCTCGCCGACATGGGCGGTGGCGCGGGCTTCAAGATCGATCTCAACAGCGACGTCGTGCGCCCCGCGCTCGTCACGCACGCGGGCGAGCTGATGCCGAAAGTCGCGCCGCCCGAGCCCGCGCCGCGCAAGGAGGTCACCAAGAAGCAGCCGCCTCCGGTCGATGCGAAACCGAAGCAGCTGCAGATCATGGACGCGACGCGCACGGGCTGGGGCCAGACGCTCGGCGGGCTGGTGGTGATCGGCGCGCTCTTCATGCTCGGCCGCTTCGCACCGCAGGAGTTTCTCAAGCACTTCACCGTCTTCATCCTCGCCTGCTTCGTCGGCTGGCAAGTGATCTGGAGCGTCTCGCCCGCGCTGCACACGCCTCTGATGAGCGTGACGAATGCGATCAGCGGAATCATCATCATCGGCGGCATCGCGCAGGTCGGACCCAATCTCGACCTGACGTCGATCCTCGGCGCCGCAGCCGTGCTGGTCGCCGCCATCAACATCTCGGGCGGATTCCTCGTCACGCAGAGAATGCTCAAGATGTTCCACCGCGGCTCCGGAGGCTCGCGATGAACGGCGTCTCGATCATCCTCTATCTGGTCGCGGGTGTGCTCTTCATCCGCAGCCTCTCCGGCCTCTCGAAGCAGGAGAGCGCGCGCCAGGGAAATCTCTTCGGCATCGTCGGCATGACGCTGGCGATCAGCGTCGCGGCCTGGAACTGGATCGACAACAGCGGCGCGACGCAGAGCGTGGGCCTCGCGGTTCTCCTCGGTGCGATCGTCGTCGGCGGCGCGATCGGCGCTGTTCTCGCCAAGCGCGTCGAGATGACGGGGATGCCCGAGCTCGTCGCGGTGCTGCACAGTTTCGTCGGACTCGCGGCGGTGCTCGTCGGCATCTCGTCGTACCTCACGCCTGTCGCCAATCGCGGCGCGGCGCTCGCGGCGTTGGCTGGCGTGGACGAAACGGCTCGCCACGCAGAGCTGATCGTCCATCGCGCGGAGATCTGGATCGGCGTCGCGGTCGGCGCACTCACGTTCACCGGCTCGATCGTCGCGTGGGCCAAGCTGCGCGGCACCTTGAGCGGGCGTCCACTTCTGCTGCCGGGACGCCATCTGCTCAACGCGGTGCTCTTCATCTCCATCGTCGCGCTCGGCGAACCGTTCGGTCGCGCGACCGGCGCTGACGGCTTGATGTGGCTGCTCCCGATGACCGCGATCGCGGGCGTGATGGGCGCGCATCTGGTGCTGGCAATCGGCGGCGCGGACATGCCGGTCGTCGTCTCACTGCTCAACAGCTACTCGGGCTGGGCCGCTGCGGCCGCGGGGTTCGTGCTCTCGAACGATCTGCTCATCGTCACCGGCGCTCTCGTCGGCGCGAGCGGCGCGATCCTCTCAATCATCATGTGCCGCGCGATGAATCGCTCGATCCTCAATGTCGTCTTCGGCGGATTCGGAACGGCCGACGCGAAGCCTCCCGAGCCGGGCGCAGCTCCCGCGGGCAAGGTGCAGGACATGACCGTCGCGCAGGTCGCGACGAGCCTCCTGCAGTCCAAGAAGGTCATCATCGTCCCGGGCTACGGCATGGCGGTCGCGCGCGGACAGGGCGCGGTCGCGGAGCTCACGCGCACCCTTCAAGAAAAGGGCGTGAACGTGCAGTTCGCGATCCATCCCGTCGCGGGCCGCCTGCCCGGGCACATGAACGTGCTGCTCGCCGAGGCGGGCGTGCCGTACGACATCGTGCAGGAGATGGAGCACATCAACAGCGATTTCATCCACACCGACGTCGTGCTGGTGATCGGCGCGAATGACATCGTCAATCCGGGCGCGCTCGATGATGCGTCGAGCCCAATCTATGGAATGCCGGTGCTCGAGGTCTGGAAGTCGAAGCTGGTCGTGGTGTTCAAGCGCGGCATGGCTTCGGGATATGCCGGCGTCGAGAATCCGCTCTTCTATCTCGACAACACACGGATGCTCTTCGGCGACGCGCGCAAGTCGATCGAGGCGCTCGTCAGCGCAGTGCGCGAGTAGCCGCAAAAGCGCATGGCGGACGATCCGGTCGTCATCGTCGGCGCGGGGCTCGCAGGGCTGTCCTGCGCGCGCCTGCTCGCAGACGCGGGAGTCGCAGTGCGCGTCGTCGAGCGTGCACGCGGCGTGGGCGGCCGCTGCGCCACGCGCCGCATCGAGGGCCAGCCGGTCGATCTCGGACCGGCCTTTCTTCACGGCAGCGATGCGCGATTCCTCGCGGCCGCGCGCGCAGTCGAGGACCGCACGCCGACCCGCTGGCCTCTGCGGGTTCGCGGGCAGGGCGCTGCGTGTCATCCGAGCAGCTTCCTGCCGGGCGAGTCGCAGTTCGTCTATTCCGCCGGGCTCAATGCGCTGCCCAAGCAGCTCGCGCGAGGGCTCGACGTGCAGCTCGCCAGCGATGTCGTAGGATTGGATATTTGCGCAGGCGAATATGGGCTGGCCTTCGCGGATGGCTCGCGCCAGACCGTGCGGCGCCTCGTCCTCGCGATGGCGCTCGAGCAGAGCGCGCGTCTCCTGCAGCCGCTCGCGCAGGAGGAGAAGGCGCTGCGTGGAACGCTCGCGCTGCTTGAGACGATGGGCAGCGCGCCCTGCATCGCGCTGCTCGCGGGCTATGCGAAGGGCGCACGCGAGTTGCCGTGGGACCTCTGGTATCCAGAGGATTCGAAGATCCTCCAGCTGCTCTCACTCGATTCGCAGAAGCGCGCATCTCCCGAGTTCGATGTGCTCGTGCTGCAGGCGCGCCCGCGTTGGTCGCGGGAGAACCTCACGCAGAGCGAAGAATCGTGGCGGCGGGCGCTGCTCGAAGAAGCGGCGCGGCTCGTCGGTCCGTGGGCGAGGGAGCCCGCGTGGTCGCAGACGCACCGCTGGAGTTTCGCGCGCACCGTCTCGGGAACCGAGCTGTCGGGGCCGATCCTGCATCGATTCGGCGAGAAGTTCATCGGACTCGCCGGAGACGTTTTTTCCCCCGGCGGCGGCGCCCAGGGCGCATTCCTCTCCGGCGCGAAATTGGCTGAGCGCATTCTCCAATCTGGATGACAGCAGCAGTGCAGAGGTGATTGTGACGGAGCGCGACGAGCAGGTGAGGGCCGACGTAAACGCAGAGCGCAGCGGCCCCGAGGCGGGCGAACTCGGTCTCGACGATCTGGTCGCGCACAATCGTGAGCACGAGTGCGACGGCTTCGGGCGCAGCAAAGTCTGTGTGCGCATCATCGGCGTGGCCCGGCTTCCCACGCGCTTCGGCCTCTTCCGCATCGTCGGCTTCTGGAACAACCGCGACGGCAAGGAGCATGTCGCGATGATCCACGGCGACGTGCGCGGCAAGGAGCACGTCCCCACGCGCGTCCACTCGGAGTGTCTGACGGGCGATGTGATGGGCTCCTATCGCTGCGACTGCCGCGACCAGCTCGAGCAGGGATTACAGAAGCTCAGCAGTCTCGAGTGCGGAATGCTTCTCTATCTGCGCCAGGAGGGCCGCGGCATCGGGCTGCTCAATAAGATCCGCGCTTATGCCTTGCAGGATCGCGGGCTCGACACGGTCGAGGCGAATCTCGCGCTGGGCTTTCGCGACGACGAGCGCGACTATTCGATCGCGGCGCATATGATCGCGAGCCTCGAGGTGAAATCGATCGATTTAATGACGAACAACCCCGATAAGGTGAACCAGCTCAAGGCGCACGGAATCAACGTCGCGGGGCGCATTCCGCATCAGATACCGGCCAATCCGCATAACCAGGCTTATCTCGAGACCAAGGCGAATCGGTCCGGGCACTTAATGAATTTCCCGCCGCAGACGCGCCTGCCTGACCAGGGTGACGAGCCGCTGGCCGAATCCGCCGGAGACGCCGCAGGGCCGCGCCCAGCCTGAATCATCGCTCTCTGGTTAAATCATTCAATGACTCTACATGGAGCCGATTGCATGTCCCTGCTCGTCAGATCCATCTGCGCTGCGGCCGTAGCTGCCTCACTGACCGGCTGCGCATCAAGCGCATCGAGTCCCGACGGCGGCGTGGGCACGGAGATTCGCGGCGACCGCTATTGCGAGATCCTCCTCGCATCGCTCACGGCGACTGACGTGCATGTCGATGTCTATACAACCTTCGGATTGAATGATTGCCCCGAGGCGCAGTGGGGCGCGGTCGACGCAGGGCGTGTCGCGGCACAGCAGGGCGTGACGCGGGCGATTCTGAATGGGCCGCGCTATTGGACGCTGGATGAATTTGTCAGCGCTTCGCTGGTGAATCCGACGCCGATGTCACTCGGCGGAATTGAGATGCATCAAGCGGCGGCGATTGATCTAGCTCTCTCGGCGATTTCCTCGCTCGGCACGCAGCCATATACGCCCAATTCGATTCAACGCACCACGACCGTGCAGTTCAACCGGGGCGCGCGCGTCTATGAGCTCGTCGACCCCGCCGGGAAGGTCTACGATATGCAGTCCTACAGCACTCAGAAGACGCCGCAGATGGAAGCAGACCTGATTTCTCTCGAGTCGCGACTGTCACTTCCGACGGGATGGAACTATCGAACGCGCATTCTCGCGAGTTCGCTGCAAATCACGGCAATCGGCGGCGTTGCCACGGTCATCCAGGATGATTTCGAAAACACCTATCAACTCTCCCAGCAATGAGCGGTCCCGCCCTCCTCGAGGGCTCAATCCCGAAGACGCTCTTCGTCTTCGCGCTGCCGATCCTCTTCGGCAACGTGATGCAGTCGATCAATGGCTCGATCAACTCGATGTGGATCGGCCATTACCTCGGTCAATCGGCATTCGCCGCATCGTCGAACGCCAACAGCATTCTCTTCTTCCTGCTCGGCACCATGTTCGGCATCAGCATGGCGACGACCATCCTCGTCGGCCAGAGCCTGGGCGCAAAGAACCTCGAGCAGGCCAAGCGGGTCATCGGCACGAGCTTCACGTTCTATGGGTTGAGCTCATTTCTGCTCGCAGCCCTCGGCTTCATCATCTCGCCCGTTCTATTGACGTGGATGAAGACGCCGCCCGATGCGCTGCCTTATGCCTCGTCCTATCTGCGCATCATCTTTCTCGGCATCCCGTTTCTCTATATCTTCAGCTTCATCTCGATGAGCCTTCGCGGCGCGGGCGATTCGAAAACTCCGTTCTACTTTCTAATCCTGTCCGTCGTGCTGGATATCGCGCTCAACCCGCTGCTGATCTTCGGCTGGGGCCCGATTCCCGCGCTGGGCACGGCCGGGTCTGCGACGGCGACGTTGGTCGCGCAGGCCATCAGCTTGACTGGCCTGCTGACCTATCTCTATCGCAGCAAGCATTTCCTCCGCATCCAGCGCCACGAGCTTCATTACCTGCGCGTGAATACCAATATCCTCCGTGCACTGATCGTGAAGGGCGTCCCGATGGGGTTGCAGATGATCGTGCTCTCATTCAGCGCGATCGTGATGATCAGCGTGGTGAATCGCTTTGGCTCCCAGACCACCGCGGCTTATGGCGCCTGCCTGCAGATGTGGAGCTATATCCAGATGCCGGCCTTTGCGGTGGGGCAAGCGGTCTCGTCGATGGCGGCGCAGAACATCGGCGCCAAACGGTGGGAGCGCGTGCGGGTGATCGCGCTC
>CAIWCD010000032.1 GCA_903911145.1 uncultured delta proteobacterium
AACGTGTAGGGGCTCGCGACAGCGGCCGCCGAGCCGTCGACAGTGACTGCGGTGAGCGTCGAGCCGGCGGCCGGCGTGATGGTGAACGCCTGGTCCGCGCCGTAGTTCACCGTCGGCGAGGTCGGCGAGATGGTGCCGGTGCCGGTTCCGTCCATCGAGGTCGTGATCGCAAACGTCTGGAGCGTGAAGGTCGCCTTGATCGTGTGCGTGGCGGTGACGGTGTGGAACGTGTAGGGGCTCGCGACAGCGGCCGCCGAGCCGTCGACCGTGACTGCGGTGAGCGTCGAGCCGGCGGCAGGCGTGATGGTGAAGGCCTGGTCTGCGCCGTAGTTCACCGAGGGCGAAGTCGGCGAGATGGTGCCGGTGCCAGTCCCATCCATCGAGGTCGTGATCGCGAATTGGGTGATCGCGAAGGTCGCGCTGATGGTGTGCGCGGCGGTCACGTTGGTGAACGTGTACGAGGTCGGCGCGCCGACGGAGACGCTATCCACCTGCACGTCGAGGACGTGATAGCCGGTGCTCGGCGCGATGGTGAACGCGAGCGATCCACCCGACAGAACGGTCTGCGGTCCCGTGGGAGAGATGGTGCCGTTCGCCCCCGCGGACGCCGTGATCGTATAGGCGACGACGCACGCGCCGGCGACGCACGAAGGAGTGGCCGCGTCCTTGTTGCTGCACTGGGCGTCGGTGGTGCAGGCCGCGCACGTGTTGGTCGACTGGCTGCAGATCGGCGTGTTGCTCGCGCACTGGCTGTCAGCGTTGCAATTGTAGCAGGCGCCCGACGAGTCGCAGACCGCCGTCGCGGCGGCCTTGGCCGCGCAGGCACCCGCTGCCTCCGCGCCGCAGGCGGTGCAGACGTGCGTGCCGGTGTCGCAGATGGGCGTGACGCCCGAGCACTGGCTGCTGAGCGTGCAGTTGTTGCCGAGCGCGAAGTTCGCGGCGCCGGGGGCGTTGGGCGTGGTGGCGACGACGCTGTAGCTGCCCGAAGTTCCATTGGCCGTCGCCGTGATGGTGGCGATGCCCGCGGTGGTGGTTGCGGTCCGGCAGCCCGACGACGGGACGCTGCAGGCCGAGCCGCCGCTCAAGGTCGCCGCAGCGCCGCTGGTCGGGCCGACGAACGTGACGACCGTTCCGTCAGCCACGGCTGCGTCGGCGGTGTTGTCCCAGACAAGAACCTGGAGGGATGTGCCGAACACCGCGCTGACGGTGGTCGTCTGCGGGCTGCCCGCGTTGACCGTGATCGCGTAGCCGCCGTCATTGGTGAGGACGAAGTTTCCAGGGCTCGCGACGCCGCTCACTGTCGCAGTGACGTTGTAGGTGCCGCCCGTGGCGTTGGCCGTGGCGGTGATGCCGCTCGCGAGGCCGCTGGCATCGGTCACGACCGTCCTGCAGCCCGCGCTGGCCGCGGAGCCCCCGGCCAGGACCGACGTGGCGCCGCTCGCAGGCGGGCAGAACGTGACGGTCACGCCCGAGAGCGCGTTCCCCGATGCGTCGCTCACCACCGCGACGAGCGGGTTGCCGAAGGCGGTGCTGAGCGGCGTGGTCTGCGGCGACCCGCTGACGATGAAGACGTTGGCCGGGCCGCTGGAGACGTTCTGCAGATTGAACGTCGCCTTCGCCGCGACCCCGCCGACTGCCGCCGTGACGGTGAACGCGCCGATGGTCCCGTTTGCCGTCGCGGTGATGCTCGACATGCCGCTTGAGTCGGTCGCGTCGGTCACCGTGGTGGTGCTGGTGGTGATGCCGTTGTTGAGCGTCGCCGAGGCGCCGGAAGCGGGCACGGTCGTGTACGTCACGGTCGCGTTGGGCACGACGTTGCCGGCCGCGTCCTTGACGACCGCGACGAGCGGCGAGGCGAATGCAGTGTTGATCGGCGTGATCTGCGGGTCGGTCACGTTGCCGCCCGTGACGTAGGTGATCGATGCGGGCACGCCGAAGTTGGTGAGTGAGAAGGTCGCCGACGAGGAGACGCTGGTGACCGAGGGAACGACTGTATACGTGCCGGCCGTGGCGTTGGCCGTTGCGACGACAGAGGCGAAGCCGGCACCATTGGTCACCGCGGTCCGGCAACCCGAAGAGGGGGAGACGCAGGCCGCGCCAGTCAGCGTGCCGCCAGAGAGCGCCGCGGTCGCGCCGTTGTTCGCGGGCTGCGCGGTGAACGTGACGGTGACGCCGCTCTTGGGCGTGCCGTTCGCGTCGGTGACCAGCGCGACAATCTGGTTGGCGAACGCGGTCGAGATCGCGGTGAGCTGCCCGCTGCCAGAGTAGGCGTAGAGAGCCGCGGCGGGGCCAACGGCCGGAGCGGGCGCGAACGTCGCGGTGATCGCGGCCGCCGAGTTGCCCATCGTGACGGTGCAGCTCAGCGGCGCGGGGCTGCCGGTGCATCCTGCCGGGACGCCGGCGCCACTCCACCCCGTGAACGTCGCGCCGCCAGCAGCGGGCGAGGCCGTCAGCATCACGGTCTGGCCGCTCACGAAGTTGGCCGAGGCCGAGCCGCACGCGGTGCCGCAGTTGATTCCCGCCGGCGTCGAGATGACGGTGCCGTTCGCGTTGCCGCCCGCCTTGGTCAGATTGAGCGCGACCGGCGTTCCGATCGGAAGGCTCACCGTCGCGCTGTTGTTGGTGAGGTTCGGGTCGATGATTCCCGAGGGAGACGAGGCAGTCGCGGTGTTGACCATCGTTCCCGACGCACCGCCTGCGATCGTGCCCCAGACCGTGATCGTGATCTGTCCGCCGTTGTAGCCGAGGCGGGGATTGATCGAGATGTTGCCCGTCGCGTTGGTGACCGTGGTGCAGGTGCCGCCCGAGCAGTCTTTGCACTTGGTCGCCGTGCCGACCTGCGCGATGCCGCTGTTGCTGACAGCGCACGACCAGGTCGCGCCGGTGAGCTGCGCGGGCATCACGTCGGTGAGCGAGAAGCTCTTTCCGAGGCTCGAGCGGAGCTGATCGGTGGCGCTGTTGTTGGTAACGGTGATTGTGTAGAGCGGGCTGCCCGAGGTGAAGGCCTGGCCCGGCGTGACAGACGAGACGCTCGCCGTCTTGGTGACGACGATGTCTGCCGTCGCCGCGCCTACGCCGCCGCTCACTGTGGTGGTGACCTTCGAGCCGAGCAGCGTGACGGCGTTGACCGCGCCGATCGTGTAGTTGCCCGCGACGATCGAGCCGGTGGCGCTCCCCGAGACGTTGACCGTGATGGTGAACGTGTCTGATGCGCCGGGAGCGAGCGTGCCGATCGAGCAGGAGATCGTGCCGGCCGTGCTGGCGGTCGGCGTCGTGCAGGTGACGCCGGACGGCAGCGTGCCGATCGACGCGTACGTCGTCTGGGGCGGCGTGGTGAAGTTCACCGATGTGCCGATCGCGGCCGTGCTGCCACCGTTCGCATAGTGGAGCGTGTAGGTGATGGTCCCGCCCGCAACGACCGAGGTCGGCGCGCTCGCGGAGACGAACGGACCGGGAATGCTCGTGCCCGTTCCGTCGACGTAGACGCGGCCGAAGTGTCCACCCAGCGAGCAGCCCGAGCCGACGATCGTCAGCTGCACCTGATCGCCGACCGAGAGCGCCGCGTTGGCCGGCGAGATGTCGATGAGCTCCCAGTTGAGCCACTGCACCGCGTTGCCGGTCACGATGCTCGTCGTCGTGTTCCACGGCACACCCGCCTGTCCGGCCACGTTGAAGGCCGTGTAGAGCGTCGTCCCGCGCGTCACGTCGAGCAGCTCGACGTAATAGAAGGGCTGCTGGTTGTAGGCGTGCGCCGGATTCTCGAGCACCGGCGCGATGGCGAAGCGCACGTGCACCTGGCCGTCGGTCGGGTCGATGTCGCCGAGGCCGAGCGTCATCGACTGGCGCAGCACGTTGGCGTTCTTGTTGTTGCCGTACGCGCTCGCCGCCTTGTAGTTCACGCGCGCCGAGCGCAGGCCGTAGGCAGGGAAGTGGAACGGCTGGGCCGCGCCGAGGTCCGGATCGGACTGCGAGGCCGTCGCGCCGCCGACGACGAAGGTCTCGTTGATCGAGGTGCCGAGGCCGGAGAGGTTGAGCGCGGAGAAGCTCGCCGGGGGCGCGCTGGTCGTGCCGCTCACGCCGGTCGCGTTGAGATAGTCGAGAGTCGTCCAGCCCGTCGGCGGGGTTGCGCCAATGGCGTCTGCTTCCATATCGCCGTTGACGAACACTGCGCTTGAACGCCCGCCCGCGTTGGCCGCGAGGCTTCCGGGGTTCGCGCCAGTGTTGCTCGCCTGGGTTCCGTTGCGGCAACCGCCAAGGAGCGCGACAGCAACGAGAGAGGATGCGAGGACAATACGATTCATCGGTCGACCATCTTGTGGCGCCTGCAGAGTTGATGGATGGAGCTCCGCCGCGCAGTCGACGGAAGCGGCGACGCATAACCGTTCACTTGATTTGGAGTCAACAGGCCCGACTTATCTTGCCGCTCACATTAAAAACTCATGAGAACAAATTGGTCGGCAGAGCAGGCATCGCGGGTGGATCGGGCTGGGATCACATGCGCCGGTCATTCTCGCGAACACGATTGATTGATTTCTGAGAGCGCCATCGATCCAATTCTTTGGTCCGTGTACGCCGCAGTGAGATGCTCAGTTTGTTGACCGACTGACGCGCCAGAAGGCCTGGGCAAAGGTTTCGGCTCGCTCGCTTCACTTCCAGGCCTGCCTGGGAAAACCTCCGAGATGCCGACCATGCGCCCGAACTTTCGTACTCCCGCTCTGCTCGCCACGCTCTGCTCCGCCCTCTTCGCCGCCGCGTGCGGTGGGCCAAACGACACGACGCTCTGCTACACCAACAGCGATTGCACGGGCGGCACGGTCTGCTTCGATGGCATCTGCCAGAGCGGCAACGGAAACGCTGGTGGCAGCGGTGGCGGCAACGCGGGAGCCAACGGCGGTGGCAGCGGTGGCGGAAGTTCATCGCCGGCCGCGCTCGGCGGGGCCTGCTCAGTGCGCTCCGACTGTGCGTCTCCTCTGAGCTGCATCCCCTCGTCGGTCGGATTCCCGGGCGGCTACTGCTCGGACTCGTGCGGCTCGAGCTCGTGCCCGAACAACTCGGCCTGCGTCGATCTGAGCAACACCAGCCTCGGCGGCCAGGCCTGCCTTGAGAGCTGCTCGGGCAACAGCTGCCGCAGCGGCTACGTCTGCTGCGCCGGATTCGGCAACGTCTGCACGCCGACCGGTATGTGCACCAACTCGGGCGGCGGCTCTGGTGGCGGCTCGGCGGGCGGCAGCGCGGGTGGCTCTGGTGGCGGCTCGGCGGGCGGCAGCGCAGGCGGCTCTGGTGGCGGCTCAGCAGGCGGCAGCGCAGGCGGCTCTGGTGGCGGCTCGGCAGGCGGCAGCGGTGGCGGCTCGGCCGGCGGCTCTGGTGGCGGCTCGGCGGGCGGCAGCGGTGGCGGCTCGGCCGGCGGCTCTGGTGGTGGCAGCGGCGGCGGCTCGGCGGGCGGCTCTGGTGGCGGCTCGGCGGGTGGCAGCGGCGGCGGCGCGGGCGGAGGCAGCGGCGGTGGCTCGGGAACCTGCTCGCAGCACACCTGGGCCAGCGACGTCGGAAACGCATTCTCGAACGAGTGTGGCGGCTGCCACGGATGGGCGTCGAGCCAGTCAACCGTGAAGGGGAGCATCAGCTCCATCAAGTCGAGGATCAACAGCGGGAGCATGCCGCAGGGCGGCTGGAACAACTCCTCTGACAAGACGCTCATCCTCAACTGGATCACCTGCGGCGAGCCGTAGGCCCGCAGCAGCGGTATCCATCGAGGCAAAAGAAAACCGCGCCAGGGAGCGATCCCGGCGCGGTTTTTCTTTGTCGTCGCTTCAGTCCAACGACGCTTCGCGGTCTTGGGGAACGGCCCCTGGGGCAGTCCTTAGTACGCGCTCCACGGCGCCTTGCAGCCGCGCTTGAGCAGCTCCTCGTTGTACGTCTTCGCGTTCGGATCGCTCTTCTCGTTCGGCGCGGCGTACCAGCGCATCACCACCGGGCCGCGGCCCGATGAGCGGGTGCAGTTGAGCGCGACGTGCGTGACTGGACACATTGACGGCGCAGCGGTCCCGATTCCAGTGCACGTGCTCTTGATTCCCTCGAAGGAGACCTGATCGCCGGGGAACTCGAAACAGCTCTGCGCGCCAGTGAGCTTCAGGTCGGGCGGGAACGGAGCGGTGCAGCCACCGTGGCTCGGGCTGCCCAGCGGCTTGGCGGCGCCCTCTTCGCCGTGCGCGGCGACTGGCGCTGCAGATGCGGCGGTCGCAGCTGCGACGAGGGGCGTCCACGGCGCCTTGCAGCCGCGCTTGCGGACCTTCTCGTTGTAGTCCCTGGAGAACTCGCTCTCCTCCGCGGTGGCCGCGTACCAGCGCATCACGATCAGCCCCGACTTCGACTCCTCCTGGCAGCTCTGCAGGACATGCTCGAGCGGGCAGGGCGTCGCCGCCGTCGTGCCCTCGCCGCACCCTTTCGCGACCGCCTGCTCGGTGAACTTCGCGCCGAGGAAATCGATGCAGGTGGCGGGGCCCGCGAACGCCGGATTCACTGTGCCGTCCTCCTTCTTGATGGTCTGCGAGCAGCTGCCTTTCGTCGGGCTCGGAAGCGCGGGGGCGCTCTCAGCGCGGACGCGCGCGCTGACAAGATTGATCGCCAGAAGAGCAAGCAGCGGAAGCTTTCGGGTCATGGGCAACTCCATCGGGAGGAAAGTCGCGACAGTAGGAGTGCATCCTGGATGGCATCAACTTTCTGAAGTCATGGCGCGAGAAGGGCACCGCGGCGAGTGGCTGAAAACCGCGATATGGAGAGCCGATGAGCGAGCTGCAGGCGGAGCTGGAGCGGCGGGTGCGCGCGGGCGAGAGCGGGCTGCTCCTGCGGGAGGGGACGCTCCTGTCGTGCGTCGTGGCGGCGGATGCGGGCGAGCTGCTCTCGCGCCTCTCGGCAGCGCTCGAAGATCTGCGCACGTCGTCGTCGCGGGAGCGGGTGCGCGGTCTGGGACTCGACCGCGGCTTTCGTCTCGAGGAGTTGACCTCGGCCGCGCTGCGCCTGGGCGAGAACGACGATGCGCAGCTCGCCGAGAGCTTTCTGCGCCGCAGACTTCCGCGCGAGGCAACGCTGATTCTCTCTCGCGCAGAGGGGCCGCTGGTGCTCGGCGCGCTGCTCGAAGAGCGCATCGGCGCGGCTCCTTCGCGCACGCACTACGCGCAGGATCCCGACGGGCGACTGCGCGTCGAGGCGTTCGAATTGCACGTCACCGAGCACTGCAATCTGCGCTGCGCGAACTGCTGCAACATGTCGCCGCTCGTCGCCGAAAAGTTCCTCTCCGTCGAGGAGACGCACGCGCTCTGCGAACGCATGTCGACGGTGCTCGCGGCCGACGTCTTCAAGATCATGGGCGGTGAGCCGCTGCTGCATCCCGACATCGCAGGCGTGCTGCGGGCTGTGCGCAGCACCTCGATCGGCGATCGCGTGCGGCTCTTCACCAACGGGCTGCTGCTGCCGTCGATGAAGGACGAGTTCTGGGAGGCACTCGATGAGCTGACCATCTCCGACTACACGAGCGCGAAGTTGAAACCGCACGTTCTCGAGATGGCGCGCGAGCGATCGCGGCGGCACGGATTCGTGCTGAACATCAAGTCGGTGAACGAGTTCAGCCAGGTGCTCTCGCCGCGCTTCCAGGCGGATGACGCGCGGGTGCAGAAGACGTTCACCGAGTGCTGGCTGCGGCATCGCTGTCTCATCGTTCGCGGTGGCCGCTTCTTCATGTGCACGCGGGCCGCCTACGCCACGGACTTTCTCGAGCGCGCTGCGCACGAGCCGGTGCCGGGAGGAATCGCGCTCGACCGCTCCCAGGACGGGATTGCGCTCGACAGCCCTGAGCTCATCGCGCGGCTGACCGACTATCTCAATCGCACGCAGCCGCTGGCGGCTTGCCGCTTCTGCTTCGGGAGCGACGGTGGCGTCGAGCCGCACTACCAGCTCGGTCGGCTCGAGGTGCGCGACGGAATTCTCTCTCGGCAACTCAGCGAGGGCGTGCGTGGCTGAAGCGGATCGCGCGCCGCACGTGGTGGCTTCGCGCGCGTCGCTACGTGATTGGCAAGGCGTGCAGCGGGCCTACCTGCGCGTGCGCGATGGGGCGCAGTCGTTGTCGCTCAAGCCGCTCGTGGAACATCCGCTGCGCTTCGATCGAGATGGTGTTCGCGCGGCCTTTGGTCTCGCAAATCGGCCACCAGAGCGGCCGAGAGCACCGCGAAGTTTCGACGGCGCGCGCGCGATCGACGTGGAGAGCATCGAGTCGTTCGAGCGCACGCCGCTCGCGGGGATCGTGCAGCAGCCGCGCGCGCCGCTCACGCAGACGTCGCGCGATTTTCGCGAGCTGTTCCTCGACGAGACGGCGCGACTGCATCGGACCAGCGCGGCTGCAGCGCTCGCGCTCGGTGGAGGTCTCGATGCCGCGCTTGTGCTCGCCGCGATTCGTGAATGCGCGCTTCCGCTGCCGGCGCTGCTGACACTCGAGACAGGCTTCGCCAACTACGACGAAGTCGCGCAGGCCGAGGCGATCGCGCGTCACTTCTCGGCGCCGCTGATCGTCGTGCGGACCGCGCCTGGCGCGCTCGCGGCGCTGCTTCCTGAAGCGGTCGGGCACGCAGAGGCGCCGCTCTACAACCTCCATCCTGTCGGTCGCCTCGCGCTTGCGCAGGCAGCCCGCGCGCGCGGATTCGATGCGCTCTTCACGGGGGATGGCGCAGACGCCGCCTGCTGTGGCGCGCCCGATCTCGACTACGTCCCGCTGGTCGCGGCGCTCACGACCGGCGCAGGCCTGCCGCTGCTCTCGCCGTTCTTTGAAGCAGAGACGATCGCGGCTGCGCGCGGTGACGACAAGCAGCAGCTGCGATCGCTCGCGACCGCTCTGGGCCTGCCTCGCACGCTGATCGATGCGCCAAAGCGCGCGCGCCTGATGCCCGCGATCGATCTCTCGATGCACCTCGACCTCGCGACTCTCGCGCTGCTCGCGCGCAATCTCGACGAGCCGTTGCAGCTCGACACCGACCGCGCGTGTGTCTCGTGGATCACGCTCTCGCTGCTCGCGCGCCAGCTCGAGGGAGCGCGCTGAATGTGCGGGATCGCTGGCATCGTCCGCTTCGACCAACCCGCGAGCGCATTCGCGCAGCGCCTCGCGCCGATGCGTGCGCGGCTTCGTCACCGCGGGCCGGATGGCGAAGGCGAGCTCGTCACCTCGCACGCTGCGCTCGCGCACACGCGGCTCTCCATGCTCGATGCCGCAGGCGGTGCGCAGCCGATGCAGAGCGCCGATGGCCGCTACACGCTCGTCTACAACGGTGAGCTCTACAACGACGCGCAGCTCCGGCAACGGCTTGCGCAACCCTTCCGCACGCGCAGCGATGCCGAGACGTTGCTCGCTGCGTGGTCTGCGTGGGGCGAGGAGTCGCTCCTCGCTCTCGACGGGATGTTCGCCTTCTTCATCTGGGACGAGCAGCAGCGCGTTGGCTTTGCCGCCCGCGATCGCCTCGGCGTCAAGCCGTTCGCCTATCTCCACGAGCGGGAAGAGTTCCGCTTTGCTTCCGAGGCGCGCGCGCTGCTCACCGATCGAACGGCGCACGCGGACGACGAAGCGATCATCGAAAATCTCGTCGCGCCCGCCTTCAGCGGAGTCTCGCGCTCGCCTTTTCGCGACGTGCGCTATCTCGCTCCAGGCGCGGTCTTGCGCATCGATGCGCGCGGCGTACGGACGCGTCGCTACTGGCGCTGGCGCGTGCAGGAGAGCGCCGCGACGGTGACGCCCGAGGAGATTCGCGAGACGTTGCAGAAGAGCGTGCACGACTCTCTGCACGCCGATGTTCCGCTCGGACTCTTCTTGAGTGGCGGAGTCGACTCGACCGCTCTGGGCGCGGCCGCGCGCGATTCGGGTACAGCGCTCGATGCCTTCACAGTGACCTACGAGGATCAGGCGAGCTGGCACGACTCGGTGCTGGTGCTCGACGACGACACGCCGCACGCCCGCGTCGCCGCGACCGCGCTGGGCTTGAGATTTCACGAAGTGCCGGTGGCGAGAGCCGCGCTCGCAGAGGAGCTTGTCGCGCTCGCGAAAGCGAACGACGCGCTGCCCGCGTGGGAGCAGGAGTTGTCGCAGCGGGCGCTTTCCCGCGCGGCCTCGCGACTCGTCAAAGGCGTGCTCGTCGGAGACGCCGCCGACGAGACGCACTACGGCTACCACTTCCTCCTCGACGAGCTCGCGACCTCACGGCCCGCGGCGATCTTCGCGCGCCTCGGCAGCGTGCCGATCGTCCGCACGATCGATCGAGATCCAGTCGCGCGCCTCGACGAGGAGTACCGCACGCTGGTCGCGGAGTCGGGCTGCACGTTCGATACGCAGGAGGCGCGCACGTTGGCGACGACGCAGTTGATCGTCGAGCGCTGGCTGCCGCGGCTGCTTCACAACGGCGATATCCACACCATGCAGTTCGGGCTCGAGGCGCGCGTGCCGTTTGCGAGCAATGCGCTGCTCGCCCTTGCTGGGCGCGTTCCTCCGCGAATCGGACTTCGCGGCGGCGTCGAGAAGGCGCTGCTGCGCGAGTCGCTGCGCGGGCTCATCCCCGAGTCGATCCGCACGCGGCGCAAGTCGGCGCTGCCCAAGGATCAAGGCGCGCAGGCGATCTACCAGCGCGAGCTTCTGCGTCTCGAGTTGCATCCGCTCGTGCATCGGCTCGTCGATCTCGCCGCGATGAAGCCGCTGTTGCACGCGACCACTCTGCGCGAGAGCGAGCGGGCGCAGCTGTTTCGTGTTCTCTCTCTCCACCATTGGGCGATCGCGAACGAGGTCGTTTGAGTGAAACGCAAACGCGCATTGGTGATCACGCTGCCTGAGAAGGGCCACTACTACCCGCTGCTCGGGCCGGCGGCCGCGCTCACGCGCCTGGGCTTCGAGGTGATCTTCTCTGCGCCAGCGGACATTCGTGCGGAGCTGCAGAGCGCGGGCGTGGCTCGCATCGTGCTGCCCGAGGGCGCGCAGCCGTTGTCGCAGGAGTTGCGCGGAGCCGCGCTGGACAAGACTTTGCGCGATCCCGACAAGCTGCGGAATTGGATTCGCGAACTGCTCGTCGAAGGCACTCCCGCGATGCTCGAGCCGATGCGCGCGGTCCTGCGCGAGGTGCGTCCCGACGTCGTCGCGATCGACACGATGTTCGATGCGGGCGCACTCGCGGCAGAGCTGGAAGGAGTCCCGTGGGTCGGCTTCGCGACGTCGCTCAACCCGGTTCTGCCGGCAGATCTCGACAGCGAACTTCTGCGCACGACGCGCGCGCTCGAGCCGCGTCGGCGTGAGCAGTTTTCGCAGCACGGATTCTCTGCGGCGTTTCGTTCTGCGGACATTCTCTCGCCGCGCGGCACCGCGGTATTCAGCACCGAGGCGCTCGTCGGCGAGCCTCCTCACAGTGTCTCCCTGGTCGGGCCATCGGTGCGCTCGTCCGCTCAGGGAGAGGTCGATCTCGATTTCGCGGAAGGCCGCCCGCTCGTCTACGCATCGTTCGGAAGCCAGGCCTGGCACCAACCGCAGCGCTACGAACTGCTCATCGATGCGGCCGTTCAACTCGACGTCGCGCTGCTGATTGCGATGGGCGATCTCGCAGGTGAGTTCACGCAGCGCACGCTCCCTGCCCGTGTCCGCTGTATCCCGTTCGCCGATCAAGTCGCGGTGCTTGCGCACGCCCGCGTCGCCGTCACGCACGGCGGCGCGAACTCGGTGATGGAGGCGCTCACGCACGGAGTGCCGATGCTGATCTCGCCGCTCTGCAACGACCAGCCGCACAATCTCCACTTCGTCGCGCGCGCCGGCGCTGGGTGCGGACTTGCGCTCGACAGCGCCCCCGTCGTGGACACGGTGTCGTGCCTGCGTGAGCTTCTCGCCGACGGGCCGGAACGCCAGGCCGCCGCGCGAATCGCGCACTCCTATCGAGAGCGATCAGGCAACGAAGGAGCCGCGCTTCTGGCTGCGCGCGCTGCACGATGAGCGCACGAATCTGCCCGAGGGCGGGTCGTGCATGACGACGACGATCCCCCTGACGATGGTCGCGCGCAACGAAGCGCGGGCGATCGGACCCTGCCTCGATTCGCTGCTCGCCTCCGCACGTGCAGCGCAGGCGCGCCTGCCGATCGTCTTCGATCTCCTCGTCGTGCTCGATGACTGCACTGACGAGACGCGGGCGATCGCCCAGACGCGCAACGTGCGTGTGCTCGAGAGCCACGGCGGCAAGGTCGAGGGCCAGCGGCGCGGCTTTCGCGAGGGTGCGCCATTTCAGATATTCGCAGATGCGGATATTCTCCTCGACGAATATGCGCTCTTCGGGATCTGTGACGCGATGCTGCGCGATCCGCAGCTGCTCATCGCCTTCCCGCGCCTGGCTCCATTGCCACCGCGCGCACGCACGCCGCTCGCCTGGGCACTCCATCTCTACAATCTGCGCCGCGGATTCTCTTCAGGGCGCAGCTGGTTCAACGGCCGCCTCTTCGCGCTGCGCGGCCTCGCTCTTCCCTCGCGCGACGAACTCTCCGCGCGCGCGCGCGACCTGCCGCCGAGTCGCTTCCTCGATCTGCGCGCCGATCTGCTCGCGGAGGACATCCTGCTCAGTCGGCTCGCGCTCATTCGCGGAGGCGAAAATGCGCTCCGCGAATCGCAAGATGGCCTCGTGCGATATCGCGCGCCCGAGACGCTGCGCGGGATGCATCGCTACCACCGGCGCATGCGGCGCGAGCTTGAGCGCACCGACGCGCTCTTCCCCGAGACGCGCGAGGTGCACGCTCGCTTCGGCCATCGCAGTTGCGATCTGCTCGCCGCCGCGCCGCGCTCAGAACGACTCGCCTATCGACTCTTTCAAGGCGCGCTCGCGCTCTGCCGCGTGGCGTTTGCATTCGAGCGCATCTGCGTCGAGCGGGGCCTGCGACCGGGCTTTGATCCTTGGCCGGCGATCGAGGAGACGAAGGCGCTGTGAAACGACTGCGACCAATCCACGTGCGTCCGCTCGAGATCTGGAATGCGCCAGTGGCGGGTCGGCCGCTCTGCGACTGGCAGCTGCGCGAAGAGTTTCCCGAAGCGCTCGCGGAGTTGGTGCAGAGGCTGCGTCACGAACATCGCTTCACGCGCGTTCATCTCCTCGGCGGCGGGGCGCTGCGGCCCGGTCTTGCGTCGCTGCTCGGTGCCACGGTGTCGACCGATCCG
Organism: uncultured delta proteobacterium; assembly: GCA_903911145.1. Classification (GTDB taxonomy): domain Bacteria; phylum Myxococcota; class Myxococcia; order Myxococcales; family 40CM-4-68-19; genus CAIWCD01. The sequence goes on from CAIWCD010000032.1 coordinate 13,202, forward strand.
ACCTTCGCGGCGGCCCGCGCAGGGAGCGCGCAGGGCATCGCCTGTGCCGACGTCGGGCAGACCGCGATCAAGCTGGTGGCGGGCGAGAGCACGTTTACTCGCGCACGCGATCTCTCGCGGGCGCCGCTGATCAACGCGCCGACGCGCACGCCCAATGCCGACGCGACAATCTTGAACGCGCGGGAGTCGACGCTGAATTTTCTCGCCGAGTCACTCGCGCCGCTCGCTCCGCTCTTGTCCTCCTCGGCGATGCGGCCCGACGCGTGTCTTCTCCTCGCGCTTCCGTGCGAACTCGACGACGCGTGCAATCTTTCGAGCTGCACGTATGCGTGGAACCCGGGCGATCTCGCAGCGCTGCTGCGCGCGGCAGGGCTTGCGCACGAGCGCGTGCTGGTGCTCAACGACGCGGAGTTGGCTGCCCTCGCGGTCGGCAGCGATCCTCAAACGCAGACGGAGAGAACGCTCGTGCTCACTCTCGGATTCGGCGTTGGAGCCGCGCTCTGGCGATGACCACGCTCTATCTCTCGCCGCATCTCGACGATGTCGCGCTCTCCTGCGCAGGGGGGCTGTTGCACGCGCGCGCTCGAGGCGAGCGCGTGATTGTCGCGACGGTGTTTACCGAGGGCCGCGGCCAGGCTGCGCGGCGACGAGAAGACATCGCAGCGCTGCGTTCAATCGGGGCTGAGCCGCTTCATCTCGGCTTTCTCGACGCGCCCGATCGCCTCCATCTCAAGCCTGGCTTTGCTTCGCTCGTGCTCGAGCCTGAGGTCGAACTCGCGCTGGTATCGACGATCTCGCGGCAACTCCGCGCGCTGCTGGCAAACGTGCGCCCGGCGCGGATCTGCTTCCCTCTGGGTGTGGGTGGACATATCGATCACCGCACGCTCTTTGAATGCGCCGCACGCGTTGCTGCGACGGCAGAGGCGAATGGAGTCGCGCTTCGGTTCTACGAGGAGCGCCCATATTCGTTCGTACCCGCGCTGCGCGTGCTGCGCCTGCTCGAGCTGCGCGGTGGTCGGCGCCGCGCGTCGCCGGATTCGATTGATGCTGAATTGGGCCGGATACCACTGCTCAATTCATTTCCTGGTCGCGCGGCGCGCGCGGATTGCCTCGCGCAGCTCGCGCAACGACTCTCGACCGCGCACCCGCGCCGGATGCGGCTGTGCGCGCGCATGCAGTCGTTTCAACCGACGGTTCTCGAAGCGGCCGCGCAACTGATCGCGCGATATCAGACCCAGCGAACCGCGCTCTTCGGCGACCGATCGATTCAATCGCTCTATGCCGAGCATTCGCTCGATCGCAGAGGCCGATTTATCGAGCGCACATTCACTTAATAACTGAGTGCTCCCTGCGCGCGCACGGCCGTCATGGCCGCGAGATTCACCACGTCCTGCACGCTCGCGCCCTGCTGGAGAACATTGACCGGCTTGTTCATTCCCATCAGCACCGGGCCGATCACTTCTGCACCGCCGAGACGCCAGAGCAGCTTGTAACCAATATTGCCGCTGTTTAGATCGGGGAAGACGAGGACGTTGGCGTCGCCGGTCAATCGCGCAAAGGGGAACTCCTGCGCGCGCACGCTTTCAATCACGGCAGCATCGACCTGCATCTCGCCTTCAATCTCAAGGTCGGGCCGGCGGGCGCGCACGATTTCAACCGCGCGCCGGACCTTGCCGGGAGAGCCTCCGCGATCGGTGCCGAAGTTGGAGTAGGAGAGGCAAGCGATGCGCGGGGTCAATTCAAAGGCCTGTGCCAACTCTGCCGTTGATATCGCGATATCAGCCAGCTCTTCCGAGGTGGGATCGGCATTCACCGTACAATCGGCGAGCAGCTTGATGCCATCCCGGAAGGCGAGGATATACGTGCCGCTCGCGCGCTTATCAGGCTGCGTGCGGATGATTTCCAACGCGGGCCGGATAGCTTCCGGATAGGTGCGGGTTAATCCCGTGACGACGCCGTCGACCGAGCCGTCGGCGAGCATCAATGCCGCGAAGGTATTGCGCTGGCGGACGCGATAGAGCGCCTCGCTATAGGAGACGCCAGAGCGCTGCCTCAGTTGATAGAACTGCTGTGCGTAATCCGCGAAGCGCTCGGTATCGAGCGGATCGACGATCTCGAGATCGGCAATCGCCGTTAAGCGGGCCTCCTGCGCGAGGGCGAGAATCTCCTTGCGTCGTCCGAGCAGCACCGGCTTGCAGATCCGCTCGTCCATCAAGGCCTGCGCCGCGCGGAGAATGCGCGGGTGGTTTCCCTCGGGGAAGCAGATGCGCGTCTGCTGCTTGCGCGCGCGCGATACCACCACGCGCATGACTTCATACGTGCGCCCCTGCCGGCGTCGCAGTTCGTCGAGGTAGGTCTCGTGATCGAGCTTGATGCGCGCGACGCCGCCGTCCATCGCGGCCTGCGCCACGGCCGGCGCGACCGCAAGCAGCACGCGCGGATCGAAGGGTTTGGGAATGATGTAATCGCGGCCGAAGGAGAAGTGCTGGCCGCCATAGGCGGAGCTGACGCTTTCGGGAACGTCTTCGCGTGCGAGCTGTGCAAGCGCACGCGAGGCCGCGAGCTTCATCTCCTCGGTGATCGCGCGGGCGCGAACATCGAGCGCGCCGCGGAAGATTCCGGGAAAGCCGAGAACGTTATTTACTTGATTGGGATAATCGCTGCGCCCCGTGGCGACGATCGCGTCGGGCCGCACCGCGTGAATCTCCTCGGGCGCGATCTCCGGAACGGGATTTGCGAGCGCGAAGACGATCGGATCCTTACCCATTGAAACGATATGTTCGGCGCGGATTGCTCCGGCGACCGAGAGACCGACCAGCACATCGGCGCCGCGCACGACGTCCGCAAGTCCGCGCGGGCCGCCACTTTGCGCGAACGCGCCCTTCCATTCATCCATCTCTTCCGGGCGCCCGCGATAGACGAGGCCATGCTTATCGCAGAGCGATATCTGCGCGCGCGGAACGCCGAGACGGACATATTGCTCCGCGCACGCGACCGCCGCGGCTCCTGCGCCGACGAACACCACGCGCACCTGCTCGGCGGTCTTGCCGACGACGTGCAGCGCATTCACCAGAGCAGCGCCGGTAATGATCGCCGTGCCGTGCTGGTCGTCGTGAAAGACCGGGATATTCATCTCGGCGCGCAGCCGCCGTTCAATCACGAAGCATTCAGGGCTCTTGATATCCTCGAGATTGATTCCCCCGAAGGTCGGCTCGAGCACGCGCACGGCATTGCAGAACGTGTCGATATCCTTGGTATCAACCTCGAGATCGAAGACGTCGATATCAGCGAACTTCTTGAAGAGGACCCCCTTGCCCTCCATGACGGGCTTGCCCGCGAGCGCGCCGATATCACCGAGGCCGAGCACCGCCGTGCCGTTCGAGATCACGCCGACGAGATTTCCCCGCGCCGTGTACTTGAACGACAGCTCCGGATCGGCTGCGATGGCGAGGCACGGCTCGGCGACACCGGGCGAATAGGCCAGCGACAGCTCGCGCGCAGTGCCGACCGGCTTGGTGGGCACGACTTCGATCTTTCCCGGCCGACCGTGCGCGTGGAAATCGAGCGCCTCCTCGCGCGAGATATGTCCGCCCTTGGTATCGAAGGTTGTCGCCATGCCGTGATCTCCGCTCGTCCGCGCCCAGCCTGGTTCAGAACTACTTCTTCGACTTCTTCTTTCCGTCCTTCTTCTGCTTCTTCTCTTTCTTCTCCTTCTTGTCCTTCTTCGACTTCTTCTCCTTCTTCGGCGCGGCCCAGACACCGAGCGTCGCGCCGGTCGGATCGTTGAAGATTCCAATCGAGCCCATCTCGCCGATCTCCATGAAGGGGACCATCAGAGTCGCGCCGGCCTTCTGCGCACGCGCCATCGTCTCCTTCACGTCATCGACCTCGACGTAGGGCAGCCAGAGCGTCGGCGCCTCGGGCATCATCTTGACCTGCATTCCGCCGATGCCGTGCTTGCCCGCCGCGATCATCGTGTAGACGGCGCCGTGATCGAGCGTCTCGTCGTGGAGCGACCAGCCGTCGAAGATCTTCTTGTAGAACTTCTTGGCCGCGGCGAGATCGCCGGTGTTCAGCTCGATGTGGACAAACGGATTCGACATGTGCCCCTCCCTGGAAATGGTTTTGGGGCCGCACCCTATGCGATCGCGCGAGGAGAACGCGCGTGTAGGAGCATCGGACGGTTAGCGGCTGTTCAGTTGCTTGACGCGCTCCCCATTGTGACCGCTCCTCTGCGCACCGAGGCGCAATGCACGCTCATCGAATCGTTGCAGTCACTCCGTTCGAACTTCCGGATCTCCGGCTCGCTGCAGCGTTGGGGCGCGCTGGAGCTCTCTCTGTGCTCGATCTCGGGCGCGATCGCGAGGCGGCGAAGCTCGCGCTGGCGCAGCTGGCGAAGGAGCCATCGCGCGGCGAGTTCGGTGTGCGGCTCGTCGCCTCCGTGCTGATCGAACCCGCGGAACTTCCTGCGCGCATCGGGACGGTGATCGTCGCTTCCGCAGAGCAGGTCTCGCGCTTTCGTCCGCGCGCAGTTTTCGTTGAGTGCTCGACTGTTGCTGCGGCCCGAGCGGCGCAGGCTGCAGGCGCAGACGCGATCATCGCAGTCGGCAGCGAGAGCGCGGGACCGTTTTCCGAGGAGACGGCGTACGTCCTCCTGCAGCACCTCGTCGCGGCGCAGATCACGCTCCCGATCTATCTGCGCGGCGGCATCGGCCTGCACACAGCAGCAGCGGCGATCGCGGGTGGCGCTGCCGGTGTGGTGCTCGATTCGCAGCTCGCGCTCCTCGCGGAGTCGTCGGCCTCGCCAGCGATCCGCCAGCAGATCGGCGCGATGGATGGCAGCGAGACGGTGATCGTCGAGGGGCGTCGTCGTCTTGTGCGCCCGAGCGCGCCGGGGCAGCCTGCGCCGGCTGAAGCAGAGGCGCTCGTCGTCGGACAGGACGCATCCTTCGCGCGCGCACTCGCCGAGCGTTTTCGCACCGCCGCGAATCTCGTCTCGGGGATCGATCAGGCGATCGACGCGCACCTGCGCCAGTCCTGCGCGCTCAATCCCCTTGCGCCCGAATCGCGCTGGGCCAAGCAGCACAATCTTCGCTACCCGATCGCCCAGGGTCCGATGACGCGCGTCTCCGATCGCGCCTCGTTCGCGCTCGCTGTCGCCGAGGGTGGAGCCCTGCCTTTTCTCGCGCTCTCGCTGATGCGCGCGAAGGAGGCGCGGCCGCTGCTCGAGGAGACGCGCGCTCGCCTCGGCTCGCTGGCGTGGGGCGTGGGCGTGCTCGGATTTGTTCCCGCCGAGCTGCGCGATGAGCAGCTCGCACTGCTCCGGGAGTTCAAGCCGCCCGTCGTGCTGATCGCTGGCGGCCGCCCGGCACAGGCGCGTCCGCTCGAGGACGCAGGCATCCAGACCTATCTGCACGTGCCGTCGCCGGGCCTGCTCGATCTCTTCGTCAAGGAGGGCGCGCGCCGCTTTGTGCTCGAGGGGCGCGAGTGCGGCGGCCACGTCGGTCCCCGCTCGAGCTTCGTTCTCTGGGAGAGCGCGATCGAGCGACTCGCTGCGGATCCGCACGCGGGCGAGATGAGCATTCTCTTCGCCGGTGGAATCCACGACGCGCGCTCGACCGCCATGGTGGCCGCTGCGAGCGCTCCTCTCGCTGGACGCGGCGCGCGCATCGGCGTCTTGATGGGCACCTCGTATCTCTTCACGCACGAGGCTGTTTCCAGCGGCGCGATCCTCCCCGGCTTCCAATCCGAGGCGATCGCCTGCGAAGAGACGGTGCTCCTCGACACAGCTCCCGGCCACTCCACGCGCTGTGCCGAGACCGACTACGTGCGCGCCTTTCGCGCCGAGCAGACGCGCCTTGCGGCCGAGGGAAAAGATTCGCGCGAGGCCTGGGAAGCGCTCGAGAAGCTCAACCTCGGTCGGCTGCGCATCGCCGCGAAGGGGATCGTGCGCGACGGCGAGAAGCTCGAGCTTGTCGGCGAGAGCGAGCAGCGCAAGTCGGGGATGTACATGATGGGGCAGGTCGCGGCGCTGCGTGAGCGCACGCTTTCGATTCGCGAACTGCACGCCGAAGTCAGCGAAGGCGGCGCGCGCATGCTGCAGGCTGCGCGGGATGCGATTGCGACGCCGAGCGATACAGGCCAGCGCGCGCCGCGCATTGCCATCGTCGGCATGGCGTCGATCTTTCCGGGCGCACCCGATCTCGAGAGCTTCTGGCGCAACATCGTGACTGGCGCGGATGCGGTGACCGAGGTTCCGCGCGCGCGCTGGAATCCCGAGGCCTACTTTGATCCCGCGGGCGCAGGTGACAAGACGCCGTCGAAGTGGGGCGGCTTCATTCCCGAGATCGCGTTCGATCCTGCTGCCTACGGAATTCCTCCGCGCTCGCTTGCGGCCATCGAGCCGGTGCAGTTGCTCGCACTCGAGGTGTCGCGGCGTGCGCTCGGTGACGCGGGATATCTCTCTCGCGAATTCGAACGCGAGCGCACGAGCGTCATCTTCGGTGCCGAAGCGGGAACAGATCTCTCTGCCGCATATGGCTTTCGCGCCAGCTATCGGAGCCTGCTCGGCGAGATGCCTGAGGCGCTCGACCAGACGCTGCCGAAGCTCACGGAAGATTCCTTCGCGGGCATTCTCACCAACGTGATCGCGGGCCGGATCGCGAACCGGCTCGACCTTGGTGGCGTGAACTACACGGTCGATGCGGCCTGCGCCTCGAGCCTCGCGGCGGTCGATCTCGCCTGCAAGGAGCTCGCGGCGGGCGAGACCGACATGGTCGTTTGCGGCGGCGCCGATCTGCACAACGGCATCGCTGACTACCTGATGTTCGCGAGCGTGCACGCGCTCTCGCCGACGGGCCGCTGCCGCACGTTCGATGCGACCGCCGATGGAATCGCACTCGGCGAAGGGGTCGCGGCGATCGTGCTCAAGCGCGTCGAAGATGCAGAGCGCGACGGCGATCGGATCTACGCGGTGATCGAAGGCGTGGGCGGCTCGTCGGATGGCAAGAGCCTCGGGCTCACGGCTCCGCGCAAAGAGGGACAGACGCGCGCGCTCGAGCGGGCTTATCGGCGTGCAGGCGTTTCGCCGAAGGACGTCGAGCTCGTCGAGGCTCACGGCACCGGCACGGTCGTCGGCGATCGGACGGAGCTCGCGACGCTGACGGAGATCTTCGGTGGCGCGGGAGCGGCTCCCGGACTGGTCACGCTCGGTTCGGTGAAGTCGAACATCGGCCACACCAAGTGCGCGGCGGGTCTCGCTGGTGTCATCAAGTCCGCACTCGCGATCCACCGCCGCGTGCTGCCGCCGACGATCCACCTCAAGCGGCCCAATCCCGGTTGGGACGCGGAGACGAGCCCGTTCGTGTTTCGCGAGCGCGCAGTCGCGTGGACGAGCGAGCGGCGTCGCGCGGGCGTGAGCGCGTTTGGCTTTGGCGGCACGAATTTCCACGTCGTCCTCGCGGAGCACGCGGGCAGCGCGGCACCTGAGAGTGGTCTGCACGACTGGCCGTGCGAACTGTTCGTCATTCGTGGCGAGACGCGCGCGGACGCCGACGCGCTCTGCGCGCAGCTCGCGAGCCTGGCGAAGAGCGGAGCGCCGTGGCGGCTTCGCGATCTCGCGTTCAACGCAAATCGCGCCGGATCAGGACAGGCGCGGGCCTCCTTCCTCGCTCGCGATCTGAACGAACTCGCCGATCGCGCCACGCGGGCGCAGGGCCTGACGAAGTCGGGCGAGGGAATCTTCGTCGATGATCTGGCGCCGCTCTCGGGCGGCAAGCTCGCGGTCCTCTTCCCGGGCCAGGGAAGTCAGAAGCCGGGGATGCTCGACGAGCTCTTCGTCGCCTTCCCGTGGCTGCAGACGACGCTCTCTCGCGCGCAGCGTCTCTCGCAGACCATCTATCCTGGCACCGCGTTTTCGCCCGAGATCCGGGCCGCGCAGAAGGCCGCCATCACCGACACGCGCGTCGCGCAGCCCGCGCTGGGCATGGTCGATCTCGCCGCCGTGAAACTTCTCGAGGCCTGCGGCGTGCGCGGAGAACTCCTCGCGGGCCACAGCTATGGCGAACTGGTCGCGCTCTCTGTCGCAGGCGTGTTCGACGACGCAGCGCTGCTCTCCATGTCTCACGCGCGCGCGAAGGCGATCCTCGATGCAGCCGCCGGCGCACCGGGCACGATGGCCGCAGTGAAGGCAAGCCGCGCGGATGTTGAGCGAGCGCTTGCCGGCGTCGCGAATGTCGTGCTCGCCAATCACAACTCTCCCGACCAGATCGTCATCGCCGGACCGGTCGAGGCTGTCGATGAAGCAGTCGCGAAGCTGTCGCTCGCGAAGATCGCCGCCAAGCGCATTCCGGTGGCCTGCGCGTTTCACAGCCCGGTCGTCGCCGCCGGTGCCGACGCGTTCCTGCGCGAGCTCGAGAAGGTTTCGTTCAGCGAGCCTTCGCGAGTGGTCTTCGCCAACACCACCGCCGCTCCCTACCCGCGCGAACCTGCGCAAAGCCGCGCCCAGCTTGCTCGCCAGCTCGCCGAGCCTGTCCGTTTCGCCGAGCAGATCGAAGCGATGTACGCAGCGGGTGCGCGCATCTTCGTCGAGGCCGGACCAGGCCAGGTGCTCTCTGATCTCGTCCGCAGAAATCTCGGAACGCGGCCGTTTCTCAGTGTCGCGCTCGATTCAGGCGAAGGCTCGCTGGCGTCGTTGCTCCAATTGCTCGCGCGTCTTGCGACCGCGGGCGTTCCCGTTGAACTCGCGCCGCTCTTTGCTGGACGCGATGCGGCCCTCTTCGATCTCTTCGCGCCGAAGGCGACCGATTCGCACAGCCCGCCGCTGACGGCCTGGATGGTCAACGGCCAGACTGCGCGGCCGCTGCGTGGGCCGCTGCCCGATTTCGCGATGAAGCCGCTGCTCGAGCCGATTCGCCTGACGCCAGTTGTTGCTCCCGCGCCCGAGAGTGGCGATGAGCGGCAGGCGGCAGTGCTCGACTATCTGCGCAACATGCGCGAACTGGTCGCCGGCCAGAAAGAGGTGATGCTGCGTCTGCTCGGCACTGCGCCGACGGACGCTTCTGCACAGCCCACGGTGATCAACGCGACCGCGACGCGCACGGAATCATTGGTACTCAAAGCATCTGTCGTGTCGTCCTCTCCTGGCGCGGATGCGAGCGCACTCGTCGTTCCGCAGCGCCCACCGCTCGAGACGCTGATCGGGATTGTCAGCGAGCGCACCGGCTATCCCGCCGACGTGCTCGATCCCGACCTCGATCTCGAAGCGGAGCTGGGCGTCGATTCGATCAAGCGCATCGAGATCCTCGGGCTGCTTTCCGAGCGGCTCGGACTCGGGATGGGCCGCGGTGGCGCGAGCGCAGATCTGATCGAAGAGCTCAGCCAGGTGAAGACGCTGCGCGGGATCGCGCGCTGGCTTGAGGCGCGCGATGCAAACAGCGCGGCGAAGGCCACCGTGATTGCAGAGACGCCGCCCGCGGAACTGCCGCCCGGGCGCGTCGTCGCCGATGAAATTCCTCTCGAGACCGTGCGGCGCTTCGTGCTCCGAAGGGCGCCGTTGCCGCCTGCGGTGCCGAACGGATTCAAGCTCGATCAGCGCCGCTTCCTCATCACCGACGACGGACGCGGTGTGGCGGTCGCGCTCGCGAAACTGCTCACGCAGCTTGGCGCGGTCGCTGAGGTTGTGGCGAAGCGGCCGCCGAGTGCGGAGAGTCCGGCCGCGATCGATGGCGTGATCCATCTCGGGATGCTCGCGCCGCACGACGGAGAAGATCCGCGCGCGGCTCTCTTCGAGCTTGCGCGCGCAGCGGCGCTCGGCGGCGCGCAGTGGCTGCTCGCGATCACCGGGCAGAGCGGCGCTCTCGGGTCGGTGCCGACACACGGTGGAGCCGCGGCACTCTTGAAATCGGTCGCGCGCGAGTGGCCGCAACTGCGCTGCCGCGCCGTCGATCTCGATCCGACGCGCTCGCCCGATGCGCTAGCCGCGCTGATTCTCGGCGAGCTGCTTGGTCACGACGATTCGGTGCAGGTCATCCACGACGGCGCAGGTCGCGCGACGCAGCTTCCGATCGAGGCCGCGCTCGAGGGAGAAGCCGTCGCGCCGTTTGCCAAAGGCGATGTCGTGCTGATCACCGGCGGCGGGCGCGGCATCACGGCGGGCGCGGCTGTCGCGATCGCCGAGCGCTATGGCTGCGCGGTCGAGTTGGTCGGTCGCTCGCCTCTGCCTGCTGCCGAGGATTCCGCGCTCGCGTCCTGCGCCGATGCTCCGGCACTGCGGCGGCATTTCCTCGCTCACCTCGAGGGGGCAACGCCAGCGCGCGTGGAGGCTGCCGTGCAGCGCGCGCTCGCTGATCGGCAGATCCGCGCGACGATCTCGGCGATCGCGAAGACGGGCGTGCCGCATCGCTACCACGCGCTCGACGTGCGCGACGCGGCCGCGTTCGGCGCGCTCATCGACGACATCTATGCGCGCCACGGACACCTCGATGTGGTGATCCACGGCGCAGGCGTGATTGAAGACAAGCTGCTCAAGCACAAGACGCGCGAGTCGTTCGATCGCGTCTTCGAAACGAAGGTTGCTGGCGCATCGGTGCTCGCGAACAAGCTGCGCGCGGGCTGCCGCGTCGTTTTCTTCTCTTCGATCGCGGGCACGTTCGGAAACCGCGGGCAGCTCGACTACGCGGCGGCCAACGAAGCGCTCGATCACCTCGCGCACCACTTTGCTGCGAGCGGACGGCGCGCGGTCTCGGTCGCGTGGGGGCCCTGGGGCGGGACCGGCATGGTCTCGGCGGAGCTCGAGCGCGAATACGCAAGGCGCGGTGTTGGCCTGATTCCTCCGGCGGCAGGATTCGATCGGCTCTTCGACGAGCTCGCGCGCGGTCGCGACGCGCAGGTGATCCTGATGTGCGCCACACCCGAGAGGCTCGAGGGGTGACGGGCGAGAACGATGTCGCGATCGTCGGGATGGCGTGCCTCTTTCCGGGCGCGGCCGATCTCGCGCAGTTCGCGTCGAACCTGGGCGCGGGTGTCGACGCGATCTCGGAGGTGCCCGCGGGGCGCTGGGACCCGATCTTCTTCGATCCGGCCTCGCACGCGACCGATCGCTTCTATTGCAAGCGCGGCGGTTTCGTCGACGAAGAGGCCTGGTTCGACGCGATCGCGCATGGCGTGATGCCGGTCGCGGCAGCCGCGGCAGAGCCTGACCAGCTGCTCGCGCTCGAGATTGCCCACCGTGCGCTTGTTGATGCGGGCCTTGCTGGGCGCGACTTTGATCGCTCTCGCGCAGGTGTGATCCTCGGCCGAGGCAGCTATCCGGGCGCGGGCCGGACGCGGCTTGATCAGCACGTGCGCGGAGCCGAGCAGCTCGTGCGCGCGCTGCGCCGTCTCGCGCCTCATCTCGACGAGAAGGCGCTCGCCGAAGTGAAGCGGGACTTTCAATCGCAGCTTGCGGCTGCTGGTCCCGACGCGGCGATCGGCCTGGTTCCGAATCTTGCTGCCTCGCGCATCGCGCACCGTCTCGATCTGCGCGGTCCCGCGTGGACCGTCGACGCCGCCTGCGCGAGTGCGCTCATCGCGGTCGAGCAGGCGACGTGGGCGCTGCGTGCGAAGCGGCTCGATCTGGTGCTCTGTGGCGGCGTGCATTTCTGCCAGGACGAAGCGTTCTGGAGCGTCTTTTCGCAGCTCGGCGCGCTCAGCCGCGCGCAGTCGATCCGTCCCTTCAGCGCCGCGGCAGACGGCCTCCTGATCGGCGAAGGTGCAGGCATCGTTGCGCTCGTGCGGCGCGAGGATGCCGAGAAGATGGGGCTGCGAATCTATGCGTTGATTCGCGGTGTCGGCAGCTCGTCGGACGGTCGCGGCGCGAGCCTGATGAGCCCGGCAGTCGAAGGACAGATCGCAGCGCTGGGCCACGCCTGGCGCGATGCGCAGCTCGATCCGGCGACGGCTGGGATGGTCGAAGCGCACGGAACCGCGACGCCGACCGGTGATGCTGCCGAACTCGAAACCCTGCGCGTCGTCTTCGGTGAAGCGCGCGGCGTCGAGCGGGCCGCGCTCGGTTCGGTGAAGTCGATGATCGGCCACACCATGCCGGCGGCTGGCGCGGCGGGACTGATCAAGGCCGCGCTCTCGCTGCACCAGCAAACGCTGCATCCATCGTTGCACTGCGAAGAGCCGAACCCCGCGCTCGCGGCCACGCGCTTTCGGGTGCTGTCCAAAGCGGAGCCGTGGATCGGCGCGAACCCGCGGCGCGCGGGCGTGAGCGCGTTTGGCTTCGGCGGAATCAACGCCCACGTCGTGCTCGAAGAGGCTCCCGCGAGCGCGACTCCACGCGCGAAGATCGCAGCCCGTCCGCGCGCGACGCAGCATCTCCTTCTGCTCGCTGCGGCCGATCCCCAGGCGCTTTCACGCACGCTCGACGATCTCCCGCAAGGACCGCTGGGCCGCGCTGGGAGCGGGCCGTGGCGAATCGCGATCGTCGATCCGACGCACGAGCGGATCGCGAAAGCGAAGCAGGTGATCGAGCGCGGCAAGGCCTGGCGCGGCCGGGATGGGATCTACTTTGGCGCTGGAGGAAATCTCGCGACGTCTTCTGGCATCGCGTTTCTCTATCCGGGCGTCGACACGGCCCAGAAGCTGCGCCTCGCAGAGGTGGCCGCGCACTTCTCGATGAGCGTGTCGCCCGATGCGCTCGGTGATTCGATCGAGCACCAGGGGATCGCGCTGGTCGAGGCGGGGCGCGTGCTCACGCACGCTCTTTCTGAACTCGGCGTGAAGCCGGCGCTCGCGATCGGACATTCGGTTGGCGAGTGGACGGCGATGATCGCCGCAGGAATGCTGCGCGAGGATCAGTTCGCGCCGTTTCTCGAGCGGGCGCGCAGCGAACGACTCGAGGTGCCGGGCGTCGCCTTTGCCGCGCTGGGCGCAAGCGCGCAGAGGGCCGAGTCGCTGCTCGAAGGCCTGCTGCACGTCGCGGTCTCGCACGACAACTGCCCGCATCAAGTCATCCTCTGCGGCGTCGACGCTGCCGTCGATGAGGCGCTGCGGCGCGCTCGTGCAGCCGGTCTTCTCGGACAGAAGCTCCCCTTTCGCTCCGGCTTCCACTCGCCGCTCTTCGCTCCATACTTGAGCGCGCACCGCGAGAGCTTCGCGGCTCTCGCCCTACAGCCGCCTGCGTTTCCGCTCTGGTCGGCGACGAGCTGCGCGCCGTTTCCGCACGACGCAGAGGCGGTCCGCGAGCTCGCGCTGCGCCACCTCGTCGAGCCGGTGCGCTTTCGCGAGTTGATACGCAACACCTACGCCGCGGGCGCGCGCATCTTCGTGCAGCTCGGGCCGGGGAGCGCGACGGGCTTTGTCGAGGACACGCTGCGCGGTGAACCGCATGCGGCGATCTCCGCGTGCGCGCAGGATCGAGGAGGCCTCGAGCAGCTCTGGCGTGTCGCTGCGCTGCTCTTCGCCGAAGGGGCCGACGTCAACGCGGAGCGTCTGCTTCCTCTCGAGGAGCGCCGCACGCGCGCACGAAGTGGACCGCTTCGGCTCAATCTCGGTGTGCCGTTGGTCGAGCTGCACGAACGTCTCCAGCCGTCGCCGCGCGAGGTGATGCCGGCAACGAATCCTCTGCGGACCGCTCCTGGCGCGGGCGGGCGCGATCCACTCTCCGCCGCGTTCCACGATCTGCTCGCCGAGGTCCAGAGCGCTTCGGCCGACGTGGTCGCGAAGCTCGCGGAAGCTCCGCAGGCTCCGCAGGCTCCGCAGGCTCCGCAGGCTCCGCGCCGCGTCGTGCGCCGTCTCTCGGTGGAGACGCACCCGTGGTTGCTCGATCACACGTTCTTCCGCCAGCCGCCCGGCTGGAAGGTCGCGAGCGATCGCCATCCCGTCGTGCCGATGACGACGACGATCAAGATGATGATGGACGAGGCCGCGCTGCTCTCGCCGGGCCGCATTCCCGTCGCGGTCGAGGACGTCAGTGCCTACCGCTGGCTTGCGGTCGGCGCGCCCACCGACGTCACCTTCGAGTTGACCCCACGCGGCCCCGATCGCGTTCACGTCGCGGCGCTCGGATACGCCGAGGCGACAATTGTTGTTTCTGACAACTATCCGGCCGCGCCACCTCTTCCTGCTGCGCCGAGCGGCGGGCGCGCATCGACGATCAGCGCATCCGAGATGTATGCGCAGCGCTGGATGTTCCACGGCCCGCTCTACCAGGGCGTGAAGGCGATCGGCCCGCTGCGAGACGATGGGATCAGCGGCGAGATCGTGACTGGCGAATCGCCCGGTGCACTGCTCGACAACGCGGGCCAGCTCTACGGCTTCTGGGTCATGCAGCGCGCGACCGAAGATCGTCTGGCGATGCCGACGGGCGTTTCGCGCATGCGCTTCTTTGGACCGCACCCAGAGCCAGGTTCCCGCGTTTCGTGCGACGTGCGCATCCGCACCTTTGATGCGCGCCGGGTGGTGGCGGACCTGGCGCTCGTCGTTCAGGGCCGCGTCTGGTGCGCGATCGAGGCGTGGGAGGATCGCCGCTTCGATTCCGATGAGCGGCTCTGGAATTCGCTGATCTGGCCCGAGCGATCAGCTCTTGCGGAGACGATCGCCGAAGTTGCCTTGAGCCGCGGGACCGCGCTGGTCGTGCAGTTCCGCGACACCTACCGCGCGGCTCCAACGCGTGAGCAGCTCTACCGGCGCTATCTCGGTGAAGCAGAACGCGCCGAGTACGACGCACTCTCTCCGCGCAGCCAGCGCTCGTGGCTCAACGGACGCATCGCTGCCAAGGACGCCGTGCGCGGGCTGCTCAAACAAGTTGGTGTTCAAAACATCTTCCCGATCGAAGTGCGCATCGAAACCGGGCCTGCGGGCCGTCCGCTCGCGCGCATCGCGGGTGTTCACGACGTGCGCATCTCGATCTCGCACAAAGGTGATCAGGCGGTGGCGATGGCCGCGTTTGGCGAGGACGTCGGTGTCGATCTCGAGCAGGTTTCTGCGCGGCCCGCCGGTTTTGTCGAGACCGCGTTTCTTCCGGAGGAGCTCGCGCTCAGGCTCGCCGATGAGGACGCGGACGAGTTCATGGCGAGGCTCTGGACCGCCAAGGAAGCGGCCGGGAAGCGACAGGGCACAGGCCTCGCCGGCGATCCGAAGCGCTGGCCGATCACCGATCGCCGGGGCACGACGCTCTTTTGTCGCGGTCAACAAGTTGAGACTCTTCGCAGCTCAGGCATCGTGATCGGATGGACGCAGGGATGAACGAGGCGCAGGTCGACGGCGAGGGGGCCGTGCTTGCGAAAGTTGCGAAGTTGCTCCGCGAGGTCATCGGCGAGGAGTGGGCGACGGACGTCGAGATCACGCGCGAGACTTCGTTCAACGAAGACCTCGAGCTCGAGAGCATCGAATTCGTCGCGCTTGCCGAGAAGCTGCAGAACGAATTCGGCGCGCGCGTGGACTTCGCGGGCTGGCTCGCAAACCAGGAGCTCGAGCAGATCATCCGATTGCGCGTAGGCGAAGTCGTGGATTTCATCACCCGATGCCTCTCGTCGAGCGACAAGGCTTAAGCCTTCACGTGCAGCTCCTCGGCGCTGGGCCGCCGCTGGTGATGCTGCACGGCCTGCTGGTGGGGAGCGTCGCCACCTGGTGGTTCGGCGCGGCGCCGAAGCTTGCGCGTGCACATCGCGTGCTGCTCGCGGATCTGCGCGGTCATGGGCTCTCGTCGCACGCGGAGTCCGGCTATGGCCTCGCTTCGCTCGCGGACGATCTCGCGGCGCTGCTTCCTCTCGCTGGCGAGGGAAGAGTGACGCTCGTCGGCCATTCGTGGGGCGCGCTCGTTGCGCTGCGCTTTGCACTCGCGCACCCAGAGCGCGTCGCGAAGCTCGTCCTCGTCGAGGCGCCGCTGCCGCCGTCGCGATTGACCGAGCTCGAATCATTTCTGAGTGCGACTCCGGCGGAGCAGCTCGCGGCCGTTCCCGATGCGGTGCGCGCAATGGCCGCGCGAAGTTCGCGTCGTGGCAGCAAGACGCTCGCGCAGGTCGCGCGCCTGGTGACGACGACGACGCTGCTCGAGGATCTGCGGCGCGAACCGGATTTCGCGGAGAGCGAACTCGCGCGGCTCTCCTGCGAGACGCTGCTGATCTATGGTGATCGCTCAAGCTGTCTTCCCTCTGGCGAGAGGCTCGCGCGCACGCTGCCGCATGCCGAGTTGATCACGCTTCCCGGAGGACACTTCCTGCCTGCTGAGCAGGCGAGTGCGCTCGCGTCGCTGCTCGAGGAGCGCCTGTGTCTGACGTGATCGTTCGCGGCGCGCGCTTCCACGTCCAGCGGCTTGGCGTGGCGACCGCGTTGCCACCCGTGCTGTTCCTGCACGGGCTCATCATGGACAACCTCTCGAGTTGGTACTTCACAGTCGCGCACGCGGCTTCGCGAGAGCGCGAAGCGATCCTCTACGATCTGCGCGGCCATGGTCTCTCCGAGCGGACGCGAACGGGATACGGCCTCTCGGATCAAGTTGCCGATCTGGCCGCGCTCCTCGACGCGCTTGAGGTTCGCGAACCGGTGATGCTCGTCGGCAACAGCTTTGGCGGACTGCTCGCGCTTGCGTTTGCGGCCGCGCATCCGCCCCGCGTGGCTGCGCTCGCGCTCGTCGATGGGCATCTCGGCGACGACGGCTTCGCCGCGCAGATGTCTGCGACGTTGCGCCTCGAGGGAGACGCACGCGATCAGCGGATCGCTTCGTCGTTCGCGAACTGGCTCGGACGCCACAGCGAGCGCAAGCGCAACCGGCTTGCCGAGCATGCGCGCGCGCTGGTTCACGACACTGCGCTGGTCGACGAGTTGGCGGCGACAGATGCTTTGAGTGCAAACGATCTTGCCCGCATCACGGTGCCGATTCTTGCGCTCTATGGAGAGACGAGCGATCTGCGTGCGCGCGGCGAAGCCTTGCTGGGCGCGGTCGCCAACGCGCGCGTCGAGATCCTTCCCGGCTGCACGCACTCGATTCTCTGGGAGGCGACAGACGCCGTGCGCGCGCGAATTCTCGCATTCCTCGCTGCTCCTGCGACCGGTTCGAACGGACTGGCGCGATGAGCCGTTTCCTCTTCGTCGTGCCGCCGCTCGTCGGTCATCTCAATCCGACCATCGCCGTCGCGCGAGAGCTTTCGCGTCGCGGCCACGAGGTCGCCTGGGCCGGTCACGCGGATATCTGCGGCCCGCGTCTGCCGCCAGGGAGCACCCTCTTTTCGCTCGGCGATGCCTCGCGCAACGAGTTCTTTCGTCCCGCGCTTGAACGTTCGCAGCGCGTGCGCGGATTGGAGAGTCTGCAGTTTCTCTGGGAGTCGCTGCTCGTGCCGCTCGCTCGCGCCACGCGGCCGCGCATCACCGAGATCATCGCGACGTATGCGCCCGACGTGCTCGTCGTCGATCAGCAGGCGCTCGGTGGTGCGCTCGCAGCGCGGGCGAGCGGGCTGCCATGGGCCACGTTCGCGACGACTTCCGCAGGCGTGACCGATCCACTCGCTGCGCTGCCGAAGGTGAAGTCGTGGGTCGATGCGCAGCTCGCCGAGCTCGAGCGCGAAGCGGGCCTGACGCGCGCGGCCGCTCCTGGTGCGGCTGATCTCTCGCCTCGCTGCGCGATCATCTTCTCCACCGACGCGCTGGTCGGTCCGCTCGAGCAGTTCCCGCCGCACTTCCATTTCGTCGGCCCCTCGATCTCCGATCGCCCCGACGCGACGCCGTTTCCGTTCGAGCAGCTCGCGCCGGCTCAGCGACGCGTGCTCATCTCGCTCGGCACCGTCAGCCCCGATCGCGCCGGTGATTTCTACGCGACCTGCGTGAGTGCGCTCGCTGGCGGTCCGTGGCAGGCGATCGTCGTCGCGCCTGACGGACGCATTCCCAATCCTCCGGCGAACTTCATCGTGCGCGCGCGCGTGCCGCAGCTGGCTCTGCTGCCGCACTGCCACGCCGTCATCTGTCACGCCGGACACAACACGACGGTGGAAGCGCTCGCGCACGGACTGCCTCTGGTGGTTGCGCCGATCCGCGATGACCAGCCGGTGATCGCCGAGCAGGTCGTCCGCGCACAGTGCGGCGTGCGCGTGAAGTTCGGTCGACTGACTCCGGCGGCGCTGCGTGAAGCTCTCGTGCGCGTGCTCGATGAGCCCTCGTTCGCGCAGGCTGCGGCGCGCGTGCGCGCGTCGTTCGAGGCTGCCGGTGGCGCGACCACCGCCGCGAAGCATCTCGAGGGGCTTGCCGCGTGACCACCCCCGCGACGCGCCGCGCGCAGAAGGCACCAGCCTCGTCAGAACGCGCGGACCTCGAGCCGACCGCGCTCTACACCGCGGGAGTCTGGGCCTGGGCGCGACTTGCATGCGCGGAGCTCTTTGACCACGCCGAGTCACGCAACGTCTTCGGCGTCGTGAATTTCGCGCTCTCGCTTGCTGGCATCTTTCGCCTGCGTGCGCCGAGCCTGCGCCACTCACTCGTGCAGAGACACGTGATGATCGACCGGTTGCTCGACGAGAGCGGCTGCGCGCAGATTCTCGAGCTGGCCGCCGGTCTCTCGCCACGCGGCGCACGCGTCTCGGCAAATCCAGACGTCGTCTACGTCGAGGTCGATCGCAGCACATTGTTCGAGCGCAAGCGCGCGCTGCTTCGGCGCAGCGAGCAGGGCAGAGTGGTTCTCGCGCGGCCGAACCTCCGTTTCGTCGCGGGCGATCTCACCGAACTCGAGCTCGACTCCGTCGCGCCGCCAGCGTCCGGTCCGCTCTGCGTGATCGCCGAAGGTCTCTGCATGTACCTCGATGCGGATTCACTGCAGCGCCTTGCAGCGCAGGTGCATGCACTGCTCCGCGCGCGCGGAGGGTCCTTCCTCTTCGATCTCGTTCCTGCGATCGAGCAGCCGAAGTCCGGTCTTCTTGGTCGCGCGCTCGGATGGCTCATGCGCATCGTCACGCGTGGCGGCGCGTTCGTTCGTGATGAGCGCAAGCGAAACGACATCGCGGCGGCGTTGCGCGCAGTCGGATTCTCCAGTGTCGATCTCTACGAGCCGAAGAGTGCGCCAGTCGGCTGGCAGCTTCCGCATCTCGATCGCCGCACGCAGCAACTCGTCTTTGCCGCGCACGTCGCGCTTCCCGCGCTTGTCTTGGCGACGCCAGGAGTTCCTCAGTGAGCAGCTCTCGTCCACGACACGCCTTCGTGATTCGCGATCCGCAACTGATCTCGCCGCTCGGCATGACGGCGGCGCAGAGCTGGTTTTCTGCGGGCACGCTCTCAAGCGAGATGCGCCGCGTGCTCGAATCGTGTGGGCTCGCCGTGGAGACCGTCGATTCGCTCGATGATGCGCTCGCCCGCGCTGGGCGCAGTCCGGCGGGCGCGCTCGTCACCTACGACTCGGTCGCGTTTTCGAGATCGCTGGTACTCAAACTACTTGCCGCAGCAGCCGACGATGCCCGGCCTGCACTGATCGCGGCGCTGCCGCAAGCGCTCGCGACGCAGGTGCTCGCGCATCTGGATGGAATGGCCGCGACGACGATCGACGGCAAGCCAGCGTTCACCGCGCCGCTCTGGATCATCCGCGCCGGCGGAACCACGCAGGACGCGCCCGCGGTGCTGCTGCCGTTCGCTGAACAGGAGTGGAAGCTCCCGACGCCGCCGGGGATGCTCGGCCGCAGCGAAGAACCGTTCGGCGCGACCGACACGTATCTGGTGCGCGTCGATCACTGGGCGCATGTGCTGCGCGTGAATCTCGCGGTGCTGGTTGCGCACTGGTTCGCGCGCTGGCAGACGCCGAGCGGAAAGCTCTGGTTCCTCTGGCGTGCGCTGCTCGGCTTTCCCTGGAGCGGCGGCCGCCTCGCGAGAAGTCTGCGCGTCATTCATCGCAAGGCGAAGGTCCATCACACAGCGCACGTCGAACTGTCGGTCGTCGAGGAGGGCGCGGAGATTGGCGCGCATGCGATCGTGAAGAACTCGCACATCGGTCGCAATGCGCGCATCGACGACAACGCGATCGTCAACGCCTGCGTGCTCGGCGAAGGCGCGAGCGTCGCTTCTGCTTCGTCGATTTTCAGTTGCGTGCTCTTTCCCGGCGCGTTCGCGGCGCAGCAGAAAATGCAGTTCTCCGTGCTCGGTCCGAACTCGGTCGCGTTCACCGGTTCCTACTTCTACGACCTCAACTTCGAGCGGAACATTCGCGTCGTCCACCGCGGCCGCGTCGTCGATGCGGGCACTCGTTTCCTCTCGGTCTGCCTCGGCCCGTGGGCGCGCGTCGCCGGCGGAGTCTGGGTCGCCAGCGGGCGGGAGATCCCCGCGCATGCGCTCCTGGTGCAGCCGCCGACGCTCGTCGCGCAGAGGATCGATGAAGCCTTGGCGGGCACGCGCATGACGGCCGTGCGCGATGGCGTGCTCGTGGACGTCGGGCCGCTGCCCGCATCCCCGGTGCCGGACACATCACGCTGACAACTGTCTCCCGCCGTTCTTCCGATGCCCCCGCGCGCGATTCATGCGAGCGATCTGCTCTGGCTCTCCTCGAGGTTCACCGTGCGCATGCAGCTCTCCTTGCGACATCTCCCGCTCTGCTTTGCCGCTGCACTTGTCGTCTCGCTCTGCGTGCTCGCCGCGCCCGGTTGCTCCTCGTCCGACACGCCGCCAGTCTCGCTGACCTGCGGTGATGGCCACCGCGACGTGCTCGAGCAGTGCGATGACAGCAACAAGACGGGCCTCGACGGCTGCAGCGCGACCTGCATGTTCGAGCAGGTGCAGCGCATGACGAGCTTCTCGCCGAAGTACCAGGCCGACACCGTCTGCGGCTACGACGCGTTCGGAAGCGCCATTGGTTCCACCGTGCGCAGCCCGCTGCAGACGCAAATCGACAAGGCGATCGCCAACGGCTCGTTCTCGCTCTTGATGGAGACGATGAACGCGACCGATCTCACCGGCACGACCCAGGGCTCCGTGACCGTGGGCTTCCTCTCCGCGACGCCTGAGCAGACCGATGGCGGCGTGACCTATGATGGGCAGAACGATCTCGACTGGTGGTACTCGCCCGCGGCTGCATCGATCGATTCGAACCGCGTGCCGAAGACGCAGATGACCGGTTCGATCTCCTCTCATGTGCTGACGCTGGGCCCCTCGTCGGTCCAATTCTCCCTCGGTACGGGCGCGCCAGTGCAGATGTCGAATCTGCAGATCATCTCGCCGCTCAACTCTTCGTCGACGCCGAAAGTCTCGACCGACGGTCATCCGCCGGGACATCTTTCGACGGAGAATCTCGAGCCGACACTGCAATCCTACGAGAGCAGCGGCACCTCGACGTTCTGCGGAAACGTGTCGGCCGCGTCGCTGCAGGGCACCACGCTCCCTGCGATCGTGGCGCAGTACTGCACCGACTACACCTCGGCCAACTCGCTGCTCGATCTGATCGTCGGCGGCTGCTCGGTCGCACTTGTTCCCGTGGTCAACGCCACGCAGCCCGATCAGGTCGACGCGAGCAAACCCGCTGCTGGCGCGGGCGGGCCTTACACGCTGACGGCCGATTCGAACACGCACATCGTCAACGGCTGCAAGGATGCGAACGGCACGTCGGCGACGCTCTCGACCTGCATCGCGGCTGCGGCCTACTCGGCCTACTTCACGTTCAGCACCGACCGCGTGATGTTTCACTAGGCGAGCTCGTCGCGCTCCCCTTGCACGGAGACAGCTCCGCGGCCGAGCGACGCGCCTCCGCGCGCGACCACTCCTGCGGCCCTTCCGAGACCAGCGGCCACCGAGGTGAACGCGTCTCCTTCGCGCAGCCGCGACTCGCCGAATCTCTGTGCGAAGAGCTGCCGCACGCTGGGGATCTTCGACGTGCCGCCCGTGAGGAAAACCGCGTCAGGCTTGAGGCCGCCGCTGCTGGCGAGGCAGCGATCGACCGCGCGCGAGAGCTCGTCGCGCAGCGGTTCGGTCCAGTGTTCGAACTCCGCGCGCGTCACGCGCGCCTCGATGTCGATGTCCGCTTCGTGAAACGAGACGGTCACGCGCTCGCTCGTGCTCAGCTCCCGCTTGGCTGATTCAACCGAGCGGTAGAGATGAAACGGAAGATTCTCCTCTGCCAGCGTGACGAGGTTCTGCAGCTCGCGTGGGCGATCGCTCGTCTTCACCGCGTTGCGAAGAAAATCGAGATTCGATTTTTCGCGCAGCATGGAGAGCTCGTGCCAGGCGAGCAGTTTGCGCGTCATCCACGTCGGCACCTCGACGCGCTTGAGCAGGCTGGCAAAGGTCGAGCCGGCGCCGAAGAGCGTCAGCAGCTTGTGCTCGACGATCGCGGAATCGAAGCGATCTCCTCCGACGTAGACGCCGCTCGAGGAGATCACGTCCTCGCGGCGATCGAGTGCGTTCCGCCGCGAGGGTCCGAGTTGCATGAGCGTGAAGTCGCTGGTGCCCGCGCCGAAGTCGCCGACGAGCACGACCTCATCGCGCGCGAGCGACTCCTCGTACCGCAGCGCCGCCGCGATCGGCTCGATCACGAACGTGGGCGCAGGAAATCCCGCGAGCGTTGCGGCTTGCAGAAGGCGCGCCTCAGCGAGTGCATCGCGCTCCTTGTCAGGAGAGAAGACCGCGGGTCGTCCGAAGACGACATGCGTGAGCGGGCCGCCTGCCTCGCGCTCGACCGCCTCGCGGATGCGCGTGAGCAGCAGCGCGATCAGCTGCTCGAGCTTCCACGCTTTGCGACGGATCTCGGTGTGCGTGAACGACGGCGAGGGCAGGAACGTCTTGATCGACTGGAGGAAGCGGCCCTCGAAATCACCGAGATAACTCTCGATGGCAGCAGCGCCCGCGAGCACGTCGGGGCTGCCCTCGGGGAAGAAGAGCACGCTGCGCAAGAGGCGCGCATCCTCGGCACGCGCGTCGATCGACAGCACGCGCGCGGGAGAGTTGCCGTCACCGGGAAGTGCGGCCGCGCTGTTGCTGGTGCCGAAGTCGATGCCGGCGCTGCGCACCTCTGACATCACGATTCACCTCGAGTGAGCGAGCGATCTCTCTTCGCATCAGCGGCCCGTACGCGGAAATGAAATGCGCGCGTGCGGTATAAGCCGCGCCATGCAGCCACGCGCGATCCTCCTCGTCTCCGCTCCCGATCAACCCGGCCTCGTCGCACGCCTCGCCGGATTCTTCTTCGAGCTCGGCCTCAACATCGTCGACGCCAGCAACCACAGTGACCCTCTCGCCGAGGGTGGCCCGCGCTTCTTCATGCGCATCGTTGTCGATCTCGACGCGCTCACGTCTCCGAAGGCGCAGAGCGCGCTCGGCGGCTCCTCGACGCGCGCGGCTCTCGAGGAGAGATTCGCGAAACTCTCGCAGCAGCTCGGCGCGACCTTCACGCTTTCGTTTACCGACGTGCTTCCGCGGATGGCGATCCTCGTCACCAAAGAGCCGTCCTGTCTCTACGATCTCGTGCTGCGCCAGCGCAGCGGCGAGCTGCCGTGCGAGCTGCCGCTGGTGATCTCGAATCACGCCGCGCTCGAGTCGGCCGCTCAAGGCTTTCGCATTCCCTTCTTCACGCTGCCGGTCACGCCGGAAACCAAGCGGGCGCAGGAGCAGCAACTGCTCTCACTGCTCAAGACGCACCAGATCGATCTGGTCGTGCTCGCGCGCTACATGCAGGTGCTCTCGAGCGAGTTCCTCGCTGCCGCGCCGCCGGTGATCAACATCCACCACGGATTTCTCCCCGCGTTCCAGGGCGCGAAGCCGTACCACCAGGCCTACGCGCGCGGCGTGAAGATGATCGGCGCTACGGCTCACTACGCGACCGCTGATCTCGATCAGGGTCCGATCATCGAGCAGGACGTCGCGCGCGTGACGCACGAGGCGGGTCCGGAAGAGCTCGTGCGCGTGGGCCGCGATGTCGAGCGCGTCGTGCTCGCGCGAGCGGTGCGCGCGCATCTCGAGCGGAGAATCCTCCTCGAGAGCCGCCGCACGATCGTGCTGTAACCCGCGCACGGCGTGGCCCTTGCGCGAGCGCACTTCGGGCTCAAACGTCGAGCGCGCCTTCTGGCTCCGGCGCGGCCTTGCGACCAATCGTGCTGACTCGATACGCAGCGCTGCGTGCGCGCATGATCTCTCCGAGCGGGCGGAACTCCTCGCACGCGTGCCACGGATCGAACGAGAGCGTCTCGATGCGCGCTTCCAGTTTCGCGCCTTCTTCGCTCAGCAGATCCTGCTGCAGCACGACCAGCTCGGCGATCGGCACGAACGGCGCGATCTCTTCGCGCCACTCGATCGTCGGATCTTCAATCGGCGTCGTCGTCTCGTCGCGGAAGAGCTGCGCCCCGAGCTGGTAGCGAACCGGACCGGCCTGGAGGCGCGCGATCAGATCGCCGCGCAGAGGGTTTTCGCCCTTGGTCGGGCCCACCGCCACGGTCGACGCAATCGGCGTCAGCGAGAACTTCGCGGCATACGCGCCGAAGCGAGTCGGCACCGCCGTCCAGAGCCGGAGTGTCGCCATCGACACAACCGGCTTGCTGACGCTCGCGGCCAGCTTTCGCAAGAGTGAGATCGCGCCGAAGAATCCGAAGCGGCCGATCATGCGCGGCACGAGCGTCGCGGGACTGAGCCCCGCGTTGGCGAAGAAGATGAAATCGTCCGCCGTGCGAAACAGAAACGACGCGGCGTCGATGAAGAGAAAGTCCTGCGTGCGCGCGCTCTCCATTCCCGGAATCACCTTCATGCCGTCGACGCCGAGCAGCTTGACCGCGAGCCCGCGCACGTCCCTGCGGTGATCGTTTGCGCGCTTGGGCCCGCCGTTTGAATAGCGCACGCACGCGTCATACGTGCGCGCGGTCGCGAAGATTCCGACGCGAAACTCCACCGGTAGATCGGCGCGCACGATCAGCTGCGCGCGCGCGCCCACGTGGGGCTTGTTGTGCAGCGTGCGCGGCACCTGGTCGTTCCTGGTGAACCGCTGCTGGATCTGCGCGATCACCGCCGCGTAGCCCTCAAAGCGCGCGGCCTCATCGGGGGCGATGATCTCTTTCCAATCGGTCGAGGGCGCGGCGGGCATCGGGACACTCCTTCACTCTGGATGAACAGTGAGGATCCATACAGGAAAGAGCCAGGCTCGTCGGATGTTCTACGGCTCGCCTCTGCCGCATTGTTCGGGCGGCCAACGGGAAGAAGGAGCCGTACGCGCATGCTGAGAATCTGCTTCGTCTGTCTGGGAAACATCTGCCGCTCGCCCACAGCGCAAGGCGTGATGGAGCGCCTCGTGCGGGAGCGCTCTCTCGAGGCGCACCTCGAAATCGAGAGCGCCGGGACGGGCAACTGGCACGTTGGATCGCTGCCCGATCCGCGCACCCGGCGAGCGGCGAAGCGCCGTGGATATGAGCTGGTGAGCCGCGCCCAGCAGTTCACCGCGAGCTCGTTTGCACGCTTTGATCTCGTGCTCGCCGCCGACACGCAGAATGCGCGCACCCTTGCCCAGCTTGCTCCGGATGATTCCGCGCGCGGGAAGATCCAGCTGCTGCGCAGCTTCGATCCTGCGTCGCCGCGCGGCGCGAGCGTCCCCGATCCCTACGAGGGTGGCGAGGAAGGATTCGAGGAGGTGCTGGAGATCTGCGAGGCTGCCTGCGCAGGTCTGCTTGATCGACTCATCGAGGCGGCGGGGCCCTCTTTCGAAAACTTGACCCGCCTTGCGAAGGTCGGCACGCTCGACACATGGTGACTGACAACTCGTCCATCGACGATCTTCCTGAAGGGGAAGATGACGACGAGAACGAGTCCACTGACGTCAATATGCTGCCCATCCTGCCGCCCGAGTTGCGGCCGGAAGAAAAGACCGCGTACCTCGTGGTGCTCGCGGGCGCGAACGTCGGTCAGATGTACAAACTCGCCGATGTCGAGACGGTGATCGGGCGCGCGGAGGGCAACCAGATCCGGCTGACCGACAACGGAGTCTCCCGTCGGCACGCCCGCTTCGTGGCGCAGCGCGGGCAGATCGTCATCGAGGATCTGCAGAGCGCGAACGGCACGCTGGTGAACGGTCAGAAGATCGATCAGCGCACGCTCAACGACGGCGACAAGATCCGCATCGGCTCGACGACGATGCTGAAGTTCACCTACCAGGACAAGCTCGATGAGTCGTTCCAGCAGCAGATGTACGACGCGGCGCTGCGCGATGGACTCACGGGTGCGTTCAACAAGAAATATCTGATCGATCGTCTGGAGACCGAGTTCGCCTACGCGCAGCGGCACAAGACGATGCTCTCGCTGGTGATGCTCGACGTCGATCACTTCAAGCGGGTCAACGACACGCACGGACACCTCGCCGGCGACGAGGTGCTCATTCGCCTCGCAGAGTTGGTGCAGAAGCTCTGCCGCGCTGAGGACGTGGTCGCGCGCTACGGTGGCGAGGAGTTCTCGATCATCTGCCGCGGCATCCCGCTCATCAACACGGCGGTGCTTGCGGAGCGACTGCGCGGCGGCGTGGAGCAGGCGGCGATCTCGTACGGCGAGATTCGCTTGCCCATCACGATCAGCCTCGGCGTCGCAGCGTTCAGCGAAACACCGGCGGAGAACGCGACTGAACTGATCGCGGCGGCGGATGCGGCGCTCTACGACGCCAAGCACGGCGGGCGAAACCGCGTCTGCATCAAGCGCAATTGAGAACCCGCGGCCGATGAACGAGCCGACTCTTCCGCAGACCGAAGAGGTCGCGCAGGCAGCTCCTTCATTCTGGCCGGGCAGCCGCTCCCGACTCAACGAGCACGACCTCAAGCACTTCCCTGGCGACTCACTCTTCGAGCGGATCGCGCGGGCGGTGTGCCGCGCAAACTGTCTGCCGCGCAAAGAGCTCTACGAATCCTGGGAGGTGGCGCGGCGTGCGCGGCGTCGACTGCGCGGCGGTCGCGTCGTCGATCTCGCGTGCGGGCACGGACTGACGGCGCAGCTGATGCTGCTCATCGATGATTCGTCGCCGAGCGCGCTGGCTGTGGATCGGCGCATCCCGTTGAGCGCGTCGCGGCTGCACGAGGAGCTCGTGCGCACCTGGCCGCGGCTCGATGGGCGCGTGCGGTTTCAAGAGGCGCGTCTGCAGGAGGCCACGCTCGAGGCGAGCGATCGAATCGTCTCGGTGCATGCGTGCGGCGCGCTCACCGATCGCGTGCTCGACGCGGCTCTTGCTGCGCGCGCGTCCGTCGCGGTGCTGCCCTGCTGCCACGATAAGAAGCGCAGCGACCTCGGCGGTCTCGGCGGCTGGCTCGATGAAGCGATGGCCATCGATGCGACGCGCGCGCTGCGGCTGCGCGCGGCCGGATATGCGGTGCACACGCAGCAGATCCCCGATTCAATCACGCCGAAGAATCGACTGCTGCTTGGCGTCGGGCCTGACGCGGGCGCAACGGACACGCGATGAAGCTGAACATTCCCGAAGGTGATTTCGCCGGATACATCTTCGATTGCGACGGCACGCTGATCGATTCGATGCCCGCGCATTTTCGCGCGTGGGATCAGGCGCTGCGCCAACTCGGCAGCCCGGCGCCGCTTCCGGAAGATCTCTTCTATTCGCTCGGCGGCGTTCCCACGCGTCGCGTGGCGCAACTGCTGCTCGCGCACTTCGCGCTCTCCTCCGATCCTCTGGACCTGTTCCACCTCAAGGAGCAGCTCTTCGTCTCGATGCTCAACGAGGTGCCGCTGCTTGAGCCCGTCGTCGCGTTCGCCCGGAGCGTGGCGCCGCACCGTCCGATCAGTGTCGCGTCGGGTGGCCCGCGCGACGTCGTGCTCCACTCTCTCGAGCGCGCGGGGCTGCGTGCGCTCTTTCCCGTCATCATCACTGCCGACGACGTCATCCACGGCAAGCCCGCACCCGATATGTTCCTGCTCGCCGCCGAGCGCATGGGCGTTCCGCCGGCTCGCTGCCTCGTCTTCGAAGACGCCGTGCCGGGCATTGAAGCGGCTCACGCGGCGGGAATGCAGGTCGTCCACGTCGACAGCCGCGTCGACAGGCGTGGCGCCGCGATATGAGCGCAATGAATTCGGCGCCTGCTCCTGCGCAGGGCAACTATGCCGATGGATATGAGCCGGTTGCGAGACAGTTCGCCCGGCAACTGCGCGACGGCTCCGAGATTGGCGCGTCGTTCTGCGTCTATCGCGCCGGCGAATGCGTCGTCGATCTCTGGGGTGGATACGCCGACCTTTCGACGCAGCGGGAATGGACGGCCGATACCCGCGTCGTCGTCTTTTCGGTAACCAAGGGCCTCGCGTCAATGGCGCTCAATCTGCTTTCCGACCGCGCCCAGCTTGATTGGGATGCTCCGGTCGCGACGTATTGGCCGGCCTTTGCGCAGGCGGGAAAGGAGGCGATGACGCTTCGCACGCTCTTGAATCACCAGGGCGGATTGGCGTCGCTCGACCGCTCGTTCACGCTCTCTGATTGCACGGATGAATCAAGCGCAGTGGCGCTCCGCGAGGCGCTTGAGAAGCAATCACCTGCCTGGATTCCGGGCACGAGTCAGGGATATCACGCGATTACCTTCGGGATGTATGCGCGAGAGTTGTTCGAGCGAATCGCGGGCGAGCCGGTGGGGCCGTTTCTTCAGCGCGAGCTCTTTGGCCCATTGCAGGCCGACGTCTCTGTCGGCACGCGCGAATCGCACGATGCGCAGATGGCGCGTCTCTATCCGCCTGCGACTGCCGCGCGCGTGGTTCATATGCTCGGTGCATTGGTGCGCGGTGATTCAAATGAAGCGCGCGTGGCGCGGGCTGCGCTCGGCCGCGATCCCCTGCTGCGCCGTGCATTCGGAAATCCCAGTCTGGGGCCGCGCGGACTGCAGGCCTACAACGAGCCGCCGGTGCGGCGCGCGAGTCTGCTCTGGGCTTCGGCGACGGCGAGCGCGCGAGGGCTTGCGCGCGCCTATCTTCCGTTCGCCGCCGATGGAACCATCAATGGACGTCGATATCTGAAGCAATCGACGCTCAATCCGCTCCACCAGCGCCAGGGCTGGTCGGAGCGCGACCGCGTCCTGCAGAAGCCGCTCGGCTGGTCGCAGGGATTTCTCAAGGAGGAGGAGACAATCTTCTCTCCTGCCCGAGAGTCATTTGGTCACGCAGGAATGGGCGGCGCGCTCGGCTGGTGCGATCCCGTTCAGCAGCTCACGATTGGATATGTCCCCAATCGAATGGATTGGCGCGTCCGCTCCCCGCGCGCTCTCGCGCTCTGCCACGCGCTCTACGCGTGCGAGCCGCTGCGTTCTGCGCGCAGCTGATCAAGCTGGAATACGAGCTATGCCGAGGCGAGCCGGCGCGAGGCCATCGTCGAGATGGCCATGATGCTGTGCTGGGGATTGACGCCCGTGTTGGTGGGAAAGACCGACGCATCCATCACGTAGAGATTGGGCGTGCCGTGAACTTGAAGATGCGCATCGACGACGGAATGCTTCGGATCGGTTCCCGCGCGGCAGGTGCCGAAGAGATGCGTCGCGATGATTCCATAGCCGGTTCCATCGAGCGGCGCGGAATCAAAGACGGAGAGCTGATCGGCCGTGATTGTCCCAGGCAGGCCATGCACGCCCGGGAGCACCGCGGTGGCGCCAGCGAGGAAATGCATCTCGGCGGCGCGCTTGAGTCCCTGCCGCATCCGCTCGAAATCGCCGCTGGTCATCTCATATCGGATGATATCGCCGCCCAAGAGCCAGGACGGACGGACGTTCCCTTCTGCTTCCGATTTAAGCGCCACCGACCAGATCGCCATATATGGCAGACGGTCGAGCATGCTCAGATACTTCTCGCCAAAGCCGGGGAGTCGCGACGCGGCCACTTCGGGCGGCACATTGATCGTCTCGATCTTCACGCCGAGGGTATCGCGCAACCCATAAGCCTCATATCCCTGCGATGCGCCGGACCAGGGATTCATCGGCTCGGAATAGAGACCGACGAGCGAGGTGCCGGGATGGGCCATGAAATGATTTCCCAGCGCGCTGTTGTCCAGACCGATGCGGCTGCGGCGCAGGAGGTTGGGCGATTGAATCACCGAGGCCGCGATAATCACCGCCCGCTTCGCATGCGCGCGGAAGGGCTTGCCTGCTTGCGGGCCTTTTCCCCGAATGGTGCCGGTGACGCCGACGGCCTTGCTGCCCTCGCGGAGAATGCGCTCGACGCGCGCGTGGCTGAAGACCTGCGCGCCTGATTCGGTCGCGCGGCGAAGATAGTTGATCGTGGTGCTCTGCTTGGCGTCGTTGTGGCAGCCGTGAAGGCAACGGCCGCTGCCCTTGCAGTCCTTCTCATTGCGGTGAATCGCGCGATGTTCAATGCCCGCGCGCTCGGCCCCCAGCGCGAGTTTGCGGTCGGAGCCGGTCGCGACCGAATCGGTGACGGGCCTGACGAACATATCCTTTTCAATCAACGCATAGGCGTCATCGAGTTCATTGGCGCGAAAGCCATCGGCGAGGCCATGTTCGGCGTGCCACTTCGCGAGCACCTTCTCGGGCAGGCGCCAGATGATCGCGGAGTTGACGAAGGTGGTGCCGCCGACGACGCAGGCCTGCACCACCGGTACCGCCGCTTTGCCGAACGCCGCCTGCTGGCCACCGTTGCGCATCAACGCGTGGAGCGAATCAAACGTCTTGTATCCGAGCGATGCGGACGGCAGATACGGACCCTCTTCGAGGACGAGCACCGACAGCCCCGCGTCGGCGAGCGTGCGTGCCGCTGCACCGCCACCCGCGCCGCTTCCGACGATGATCACGTCAGCATCGACCGCGATTCCATTCTCCGCGGCATCGTGGAATCCGGCGCTCACGAACGGCTCCGCTTGAGCTGAACGCTCTGCCCGAAATCATATGCGCCGAGGTATCGCATCACGGCCTCACCCGACATTCCCGCATTGCAGGCATTCATCTTCAGAATCATCGACATCTCCCGCACCCAATAGTTCGGCGAGTGGGCGAGGCGCTCGAGAATGCTCTGCTGATCCGCGACCGCAATGCCGCCGAACGTGCGCAGCTTGCGCAGGAGGAAGAGCGGCGAATACCAGACGACGAAGATTCCAATGCGCGTGATGATCGCGGACCACCAGGGCGTCAGCGAGAATTGCCGACCGATCTCCGCGCCGAGATCGCAATCGTCGGTCGTGCCGCCGAGCGCGCCTTTGGGAAGAATCACGCGCGAGATGCAATCGGCGCGGCGCTGCTCGGTACGGGAGAATTTCATGGGGGCCCTGCCGATCAGAAGGCGACGAAACCGAATTGAAGGACGGCGCGGAAGCCGGACATATCGAGATGGACGGGCAGCGTGGCCCCTGGCGACGCGCCGCTGCTGGTGTGCAGCGCACTGCTGGTGAGCACGCGATATCCGAGCTCGACGCCGATCGAGAAGCCGGGGGTCACGAAGAATTGGCCCTTCAGTTCGTCGTCGAATCCCACCGAGACGTCGCCGTAGAGCTGGTCGTTGTTATCGATATTCAATCCGGCGCTGGTATAGACGGCAATGCCCGGTCCGAGTCCGAGTTCGAGAATCAACCGATTGTCGAGCAGCGCATAGTGGCCGCCGAGGAGAATCGGTACCTCGACGATACCTCCATAGTTGGTTGCGCTCTTCCCGCCGACCATTCCCGAGGGAAAGAAATAGGCCGCCTCTGCACCGGTGCGCAGCTGGAGATAATAAGGGAAATAGTAGGTCAGCGAGACAGGGACGTGGAGCGCAGTGGAGGCGCGCACCGAAGCGTTCCCACCAGAGAGCACGTCGGTGAGCCCGTTGTATTCGCTCGGCGAGATCGCGTCGACGCCGATACCCAGGCCGATGACGAGATGGTTGCGGAATCCCTCGCCCGGAAGATCGGCGCGTGCGCCGGTCGAGAGGGCAAGGCAGAGAGCGGCCGCGGCGACGAGGATTCGATTCACAGGGCGAACTAGTACTGCGACCGTGGTCCCGCACTATCCGCACTCTGCCGGAGATCTCGGAGTCATCCCGAAAGTCCGGCCGAGGACGGTTTTCGCGGACGGGGCGCTACGGGTCGACCGAGGGCGGCGGTGGCGGCTCGGGAGGCAGGCCTTCCGGCGTCCCCTCGGGCGGTGCGCCCTCGGGAGCGGCGACCGCAGGGGAGAGGGCAATCCACCGGCCCGGCACCAGTCGCCAACGCCCCCTGGGATCGGAAACCCAATGCGTCGGCGACCAGCGATATCCCGGATAGTTCGGGACCCAATTTCCTTCGACCCACTCCCAATCGCCATCCTCGCGCGTCCAATATCCGGGCTGCCACGTGTAGCCCGTGTGTGGCTGGGGCGCGTAGACGATCACCGGCGCTGGTGGCCGCTCGGAGCTCACGATGGCGGTCGTCATGATCGCCGTCCAGGCCATCGCATTGAAGAGATGTCCTGCTCCGCGGAAACATCCCGTCGTGCTGCACGCGAGCGCCAGCGCGACGACCAACGAAGTTGCGGACCGGTTCATCGAACACCTCCTGCGAACATTGTGGAGTGCTGCTTCTAATCGTGAGCCGCAGCGCGCGCTCGACTGCGCAGGCGATAAAGACCGAAGAGAAGCACGAGCGCGATGCCGTCGACGAGACCTGCATTGCTCGTCGTGCAGCCGCAGCCGCCGCCATCGAGCTGCGTGATGTTTCCGCCGTCTGCGCTCGGGCTTCCTGCGTCTCGATTCCCCGCATCGCTGCTGCCCGCATCGGGGATTCCGGCATCGGGAATTCCCGCGTCGACCGGGCCCGCGTCGCCTCCGCCATCGGCGACACCTGCATCCGTTTGCGTGCCGCCGTCCGTTCCTGCATCGAGTTCGCTGCCTGCGTCGGAGCCTGCGTCGCTGGTGCCGCAACCCGGGTCGGGGACGCTGAACGTCAGGCTATCGATTGAATTGCCGTTGGTATCCTTGACCACCATCGACGCGCTGCCATTCGCCGTGACCGAGACGACCATATACGAGAGGGTCTGGACGCCAATCGCGACGCCCGCTGCGCCATCATCCGGCGCATATCGAGGTGCACCGCCTCCGCCGAGGACCAGGTAATCAATGCAGCCCTCGTGGCCACGCTGGTAATAGTGATCGTGTCCCGCGAACGTCGCGAGCGCGCCATATTGAACCATCGACGGCACGAGCTTGAGCACGACGTCGGCGAGGCCGCCGTGGCCCTTCGAATCATTGGTATGGCTATAGGGCCCCTGGTGAATCGCGACGAAGCTCGCCTGGTGCGCGGAGTGGGCTGCTTGCAGGTCGGCATTGAGCCACTGCGCCTGCGCGTCGCTGATTGCAGGATTGAGCCCACCGAGTCCGAGCGTCGTCGAAGAGCCCTCGAAGCTATCGCCCATCGCGATATGAACCTTTCCCCAATCAAACGACGAATAATAGGGGTGCGACGAGCCATCGAATCGCGCCGGATCGAACATCGCATCATAGAAGGTCGTATCGATCGTCTCGTGATTTCCCAGCACGACGAAGAGCGGGTGATTGGCCATCAGCGCGCGCTCGACCGTGAAGAACTCGGTATATCCCTTGTCGTCGCCGGAGACGGCCGGGAGGTTGAGTGCCATATCTCCGGTATGCACGATGAACTCGGCATCCGACTCATTGGTGATGATGGCATTGACCACCGCCTGGTGATCGGGCTCGGTATTGGCCCCGCCGAGCTGCTGGTCATTGCGGGTATCGCCATAGACGACGAATTTCACTGCCGCGCCCGAGCCCGCAGGTGGCGCGGTCTTGAATGAACCAGCGGCCGTTGTGCCGTTCTTCGAATCCCAGGGCTTATCGAGCGTGAAGGTATAGCTCGTCGAGGCAGAGAGGCCCGTGACATGGACGAGGTGTTCGCGGGAGCAGTTGGTATCGCTGAATTGCGCGTTGGTATTCAGCGTGAGCGTCGGGGTGTCGGTGTTGTGATCGCCCAGAATCGGTGTGTTCTCCTCGAATGTGCACTCGGTGCCGCTGCCCTCATGGTGCGCGGTGTACCAGCTCACCCAGGCGTCTGTGGCCGTGACACCCGTGATCACCGGGCCACCCTGCACGAAGGGGAAATTGCTCGACAGGGCGAGTGCCCGCGACGAGACGAGCGAGCAGAGGGCGAGGAGCAACAGACGCTGGCGCATGAATAAACTCCGCGAGGACTATGAATTGGCGAACGCAGGAAGGCGCAATCGAATCGGGGCAGACTTTGTATCGACGCTGGATGGAGGCTGTCGACTGAGGCGCAGCTCCTAGCCGTCGAAGAGCGGAGCGATGTTCGTTCATGCGACCGCGACGCGATCGCGGCCCGCGACCTTGGCGGCATAAAGCGCGCTGTCTGCTCGCGCAAGCCAGGCCGCGGGCAGTTCGCCGGGGATCATCTCGGTGACGCCGACGGACGCCGTGAGGTGGAGCACCTTTCCCTCGTAGAGAACGCGATGGGCGCGAAGCGACTCGACGAATCGCGCTCCGACGCGGCGCGCTTCATCGAGGCCCGAGTCGCGCATGATCACCGCGAACTCATCGCCGCCGAAGCGGGCCACGCAATCGCCTCTCCGCGGAAAGGAGCGCGTGAGCACATTGGCCGCGGCCTTGAGCGCCGCGTCACCCGCGGGATGTCCCGAGGTGTCGTTGATCGTCTTGAAGTGATCGAGATCGATCAGCAGCAGCGCCGATGGCACCTTGAACTGATCGGAGAGGCTCACCGCCTTCGAGAGCTCGGAGTCGAACCCGCGCCGATTGACCAGACCCGTGAGCGAATCCTCCTCGGCGGCCTGCTCGGCGCTCTGCAAGCGCGCGCCCATCGCGGTCAGGCGCGCGGTCATCTCGGTTTCCTGCGCGGCCTGGCGCGTGCGGTGCGCGTCGAGCACGACCGAGACCGCATCGGCTGCCTGCGCGGCCGCCGCCTTGAGCGCGCGCAGATCGTTGCCGGCTGCGGCCTCTCTCAGACGATCGAGCTGCGCGGCGAGTTTCGAATCGAGGACCCGCTCCTCGGCGATCGCCTCTCGAACGCGCGAGACGAGGCCGTGCACCGTTTCCTGGAAATCGCTGACCGCCTGCTGGACGAACTCGGACTCCTCTCCGCGCAGCGCCGCGATGAAGTTGCGCACGCCCGCCCAGTCGCGCCGCGCCATCGCACCGCGCGGCGCCGACTCGTCGGGTTCACCTGGACGCGGCTGGCCGAGCAGAAGATGCGTCGCCCACGCCTCCAGCTCGCGCGCGGTATCGACTGCATTTCTCGAGGGCAGATTGAACGCGTGCCGCGCCCAGATCCGCAGGAACGTGCCGACTGTATCGAGCCCGCGATCGATCTCTTCCTGGTTCAACTTGAGCCTCGCTCCGTCACTGCCAGGGCGCATCCGGTCCGCGTCCAGTGCAGGTGCGCACTCATATCAACGAACGGGCGCGATCAGCGTCTTCATCATCTCGCGGTGATCCAGGCCGACCTCCACGAACGGCTCTCCGCGCACGCGATAGCCGAGCCGCTCATAGAAGCCCACGGCCGTCGCGCGCGCATGCAGCGTGATCTCGCGAACACCGCGCCGCTGGGTTTCCGCCTCGAGCGCGCGCACCAGTTGCTGCCCGACGCCCTGCCTCTGCAGCATCGGCTCAACTGCCATCGCACGCATGCGACCGCTCGCCGGATCGAACAGCACGCATCCGACAAGCGCACTCGCCGCGTCACTCTCCTGCGCGATGACGTGCAGCGCGTCCTGCTCGCCTGCGAAGCCCGCCTGCTCGCGACTCATGCCCAGCGGCGCGCGCAGCACGCGATATCGCAACTCGAGCTCTTCGGCGTAGCGCGCGTCCGTGCGCGGATCGATGATCGAGATCAACATCGCGTGCGCTCCCTCTGAATCGCGATTGCTGCCGCGGCCGATCGGCACACAGCGCGCGTCCTGCATCGCACGATTCTCGCTCTGCACAGATCGGTTAGATTCCGCGCATGCTCCTGCTTCTCTCTCTGCTCATCGCTGCTCCCGCGCCCGCAAAAGCAGATCTCTCGAGCGGCCTCGTCGCCGTGCTCGAGTTTCGCAACAAGCTCAAGGGCGACGCGCAGACGAATGTCGACGCGGGATTCCTCGCCGATGAGGTGCGCGAGCTGATGCTCAAGGCGATGCCGGGCCTGCACGTGATGACGCGCGAGAACATGCTGGTGCTGCTGCAGGCGAGCGGGAAGAAGCTCGAGGATTGCGAGGGCGAGTGCGAAGTGGAGACGGGGCGGCGCATCGGTGCGGACCTGGTGGTCAGCGGTGAGCTGCTTCGCTTTGGCTCCTCATTCAAGCTCGATCTCAAGCTGCACGAGACGCGCGAAGGCAGACTGATCGCGGGCGGGATCGCGAGCGGCAAGACGATCGATGAGCTCGACGCTGGCACGGGCGCGGCCGTGGCGCAGCTGATCGGTCCGCTCAAGGCGAACGTGCAGAACGCGGCGAATCCTCCGTCGGGCAGCGCGCAGAATCCGGCGGCTGGAAATCCGCAGACGAGCACGAAACCCGCGCCCAGCAAGGCTTCGCCGCCGCCCGCAAAGGCAAACGCGACGCACGATCATCCGATCATGCGGATCGAAGAGAAGAGTGGCCTGTCGTTCGTGCGGGTCTTCGATGGCAGCGGACACGTCGGCTGCGCGAGCGGCGACAGCGCGTGCACCGCGAACGAGAAGCCGGAGCGCGAACTGGGCATCGGCGGATTCTGGATCGGGCAGACCGAAGTGACCGTTGCTGCCTATGCCGCCTGCGCGAAGGCGCGCGCGTGCGGCAAGCAGGCGCAGAAGCGCGACGTCAAGGAGACGTTCGTGTGCAACTGGCACAACCATCGACACAAGCATCCGATGAACTGCATCAAGTGGGACGAGGCGGCGCAGTTCTGCAGCTGGATCGGCGGGCGGCTTCCGACGGCGATGGAGTGGGAGTACGCGGCGCGCAGCGGCGAGGACGTGATCTTCCCGTGGGGCAACGATCCCGTGACGGGCACGCGCGCGAATCTCTGCGACAAGAACTGCCAGCGCGCGCTCATCCGCGCCGCGCGCATCAAGCCAGAACTCTCCGTCGATGATGGCTGGGCCGGTACCGCTCCGGTCGGCTCGTACAAAGAGGGCGCGAGCCGCTGGGGCCTGCTGGATATGGCCGGGAACGTCGCGGAGTGGACGGCGAGCACGCTCGAAGGGACGAACGAGAAAGAGATCCGCGGCGGCAGTTGGGCCTCTCCCGCGCGCGATCTGCGCAGCTCGCGACGCAGCAGCGCGCCCGCGCAGAGGACCGAGGCGTCGCTCGGATTCCGCTGCGCGCTTTGAGCAGACAGCGAGCGATGGTGGCGAACGCGAAGATCAGCGCTGCGCAGGCGCGGCGGCTCTTCCTAGGCGCGACCGGTCTGCTCGATGATCCGAAGCGTCGCGCGACCACGCAGGGCCTGCTCGCGCTCGTCGAGCAACTCGGTTTCGTCCAGGTCGACAGCATCAACGTCGTCGAGCGTGCGCACCACCTGACTCTGCGTATTCGCCTGGACGGATATCGTCCTGAGC
Source organism: uncultured delta proteobacterium (assembly GCA_903911145.1). Classification (GTDB taxonomy): domain Bacteria; phylum Myxococcota; class Myxococcia; order Myxococcales; family 40CM-4-68-19; genus CAIWCD01. The sequence goes on from CAIWCD010000032.1 coordinate 50,607, forward strand.
TGCTGCGCGAGCTAATCGAGGAGCAGCGCAGCCTCTTTGAACATTGGACCCACGATGCGTCGATCGTGCCGACGCGCTGGTTTGCGCATTGGAAGCCGCGCTTCCGACGAGACCGCAAGCGGATGCAGGAGAACGCCTGGTGGAAGCAGCACCTCGGCGACGAGGGCGCGCGCGTGGTGACCGCGGTGCGCGCGCGCATTGCGAAGGAGGGGCCGCTGCGCTCCGAAGATTTCGAGCACGCACAGACGCGCGGTGCGTGGTGGGACTGGAAGCCGCAGAAGGCCGCGCTCGACTTCCTCTGGCGCAGCGGCGAGCTGATGGTCCCGCGGCGCGACAAGTTCGCGAAGCTCTACGATCTCACCGCGCGCGTGCTCCCGGAGCATCACGCGCTCGCCGCGCCCACGGCGGCTGAGCAGCGCGCGTGGGCCTGCAGCACCGCAGCAGAGCGTCTCGCGATCTTCACGCCGCGCGAACTCGCACAGTTCTGGAACGCGATCGAACTGAAGGATGCGCAGGCCGAGTGCTTGCGCGCGACCAAGCTGGGCCTGCTTGCGCGCGTGCAGGTCGCGCATGCCGATGGAAGCGTTGCGCAGGCGTTCGCCCTCGCGGATTGGGAAGAGCGGCTGCGGCGATTGCCCGAGCCGAGCGCGCGGCTACGGCTTCTCTGCCCGTTCGATCCGCTCCTGCGCGATCGCGCGCGTGCGCTGCGCCGATTTGGATTCGACTATCGCTTCGAGGCGTTCGTGCCCGCGGCGAAGCGGCTCCACGGATATTTCGTCATGCCGATTCTCGAGGGAGAAACGCTCGTGGGTCGTCTCGATCCGAAGCTGCATCGAGGCACCGGCGTGCTGGAGATTCGTGGGCTCTGGTGGGAGCCGAACGTGCGCGCGACGAAGGCGCGGCGACGCGCGCTGCACGACGAGCTTGCGCGGTTCGCAGCGTTTCTCGGCGCGACGCAGATCGACGGGATCTGAGCCGCGTCGCGCTCTCTCTACTGCTGGGCCGAGAGACGCAGCGGGACTTCGACGGTCAGCGCGTCGCCGATCGAGGGGAGATGCAGCCGCGTGGCCGCGCTCGCGAAGCAGTCCTCGGTCTCGTCGGGGAGGATGAGGCCCTTCGCGCCGACGCGCTGCACGCCGCCGTCCGCGCGGATCTCCAGCACCAGCACGATCGTTCCCGCCGCGCGCAGATCGCGCTTGAGCCAGCGCTCGTAGCAGCCGCGCACTTCGCCGAGTTGCGACTTGATCGCTGCCGTCAGTTCGCGCGGATCGACCGGAGGAGCGGCAACCTCGACGTGCACGCGCTGCGGTACAGGCGCGGGTGTCGGCATCGAAAGAGAGAACTGGCCCAGGCGCGCGATCGAGCCGCCCGGGTTCACGTCGACAAAGCCGCTGCGCGCAGGCTCGCCCGCGATCTGCGTCTCGATGTGGTGCTTGCCGATCGCGAGCATTCCTGTCCACGGCGCGGGGCCGAATCCGAGATCGTCGATGTTGATGCGCGCGCCCGCCGGGAGGTCCGCAAACGTGAAGCGTGCGAGAGGCTTCTGCGACGGCGTTGCGAGCTGCCATTCGGTCGAGCGGGCGAGCACGAGTGTCTCCTCGGGCGTCAGTTCCGTCGCGGGCGTAGACGCGATCGTCTCGCCCGCGATCACTTCCCGGCGGCCAGGGCCGCGGACTTCCGCACGCTGCGCCGGATCTGCAGCATCACCGAGTGCGACGACGCCGTGCTGGACTTCGACGAGCATTCGCTCAGGCGAATATGCAACCGCGAAGGCAGTGCCGACGACGTAGACCTCGCGCGAGCCTGCGCTGACGGTGAAGCTGGCATCGCCCGTGAGCGGCCTGACTTCGCAGGCGACGCGGCCGGAGGAGAGCGCGAGATGGGTCTTGCCGTCGCGCAACGAAGCAAACGCCAGCGTGCTGTTCGCCTCGAGGAGAATTCCCGTGCCGGGGCCGAGCGCGATGGAGGCCTGGCCCTCGGTCGTGCGCAGTTGCGCGCCCTCGGTGAGCGCGGCGCCCGCCTCGAGCGGCTGCCACTCGGCCTGCGCATCGGCGCGCATCGAGACGACACCCTGCACAATCGTCGCGTGGCCCTGCACCAACGGCCGCTCCGCGGAGGCGACGAGAGCCGGGCGCGATTCGCCGCCTGTGATCGTCGGAGCGCGAAGCGCGAAGAGACCCGCAGCGAGCGCGGCCGCGAGCGCAAATCCTGCGACGGGAACGAGCCGCGGAATCGCGAACCAGCTCGGCTTCGCTTGCGCCTCATCGAGCGCGGCAAAGACGCGTGCTTCGATCCGGCGAGACTCCATCTCGGTCAACTCGCTGGCCGGGATCGCGCGCAGCAGATCCTTGCGGGCCTTCGCGTGGGCGACCTCGGAAGCGCAGCGAGCGCATGAGCTCAAGTGCGGCGAACCCGCGCCGGAGAAGGCCACGCGCTCGATCTCTTCCGCCAGGAGGTGTCGCGACGTCTCGCTCATGACGCCACCTCCTTCGTCTTGAAATAGTCGGCGAGCGCGGGATCTTCCTGCGCCAGCTTCTCGAATTCGCGGCGCGCATAGAAGAGCCGCGTGCGCACAGTCAGGATGTTGCTGCCGAGCGTCTTCGCGATCTGCGCGGCATCCATTCCGCGGATGTCGTGGAGCACCAGCACGGCGCGCTTCTTGGGCGCGAGCTTCTCGAGAAGCGCTTCGGCACGCGCCGCCCGCTCGCGCGAGAGCATCTCGCTGGCAGGGTCGGGGGCCGGATCGCTCATCTCATCCTCTTCGCGCGGCTCGCCCGCTTGCACTGCCTGTCCGGGGCGCGACGCCTGCCGCCGGTGCTTCATCGCCACATTGAACGACAACCGATACAGCCACGTCGTGAACGCGCTCCGGCCTTCAAACCGCTGCACTGACCGGAACACCTCCACGAAAACCTCCTGCACCACGTCGGGCAAATCTGCTCTCGGAACCACATGGGACAGCTGGGATGCGACTTTGCGGTGGTACGCCGCGTAGAGCTCGCGAAAGGCTGCGCGATCTCCCTTGCGACAGCGTTCGACCAGCTCCTCGGCTGGCGGCGTTTCGGCGGTCTCCTGTGCGTCGTGCATGGACCTGGGTGCCCGCCAAACGAGATGAGAGGCGGTGGATGAAAACTGGCCGGCGGAGAAAGTCAACTCTCCGCCGGCCAGCAAGGGGCAGCTACTGGATGTCGAAGGTCGCCGTCGCGGTGCCTCCGTTGTCGAACGTGGCCGACACGGTTCCGATGAGGCCGCCTGCGTTGCGGCTCGCGAAGGTGACCGTTCCGCCCGTGGCCTTCGCCTCTGCGTAGAGCACGAGGTTGGCGTTCGCCTGGACGGTCGAGATCGCGAAGATCTGGACGCCGCTGCCGATCGTCAATGTCGTGGAGGCGCTCGGGCAGACGTCGAGCTCGATGCCCAGCTCTGCGCGGCTCGCGTTGGACGAGTCACCGAGGATGATGGTCGGTTTGCCGCTCTCGTCGATCTGGGTCATGGCCAGCGAGGCCGCGGAGACCGTCGTGGTGGCCGCGGGGAGCGCCGAGCAGAGAGCGCTCGCACCGGTCGTGATGGTGAACGAGCCGCTTCCCTGTAGCTCCGCGCAGCCGGGCGAAGACGAAACACAGACGCCGTTCTCGCAGCTCCCACCCGAGCCACAGTCCGCGTTCGTGCTGCATGCAGGCGGGGGAGGAGGCGGCTGCGAGCCCGTGCATGCGCCGTTGATGCAGCTCTGGCCGTTCGTGCAGTCGCGATCAGATGAGCAGGTCGTCGGCTGCGTCTCGCATCCGCAGATCGGGTTGCCGCTCGAGTCGACCGAGCACGAGCAAGTTCCCGGGACGCAGTTCAGCGACGCCGGGCAGCTGCCATTCGTCGAGGTGTTCTCGCAGGTGCCGGCGACGCACGTCTGGCCGCTCGCGCAGTCGCGGTCGGTGCTGCAGGTCGGGTTGGTCTGCGTGGGAGGAGCGACCTGGAACTGTCCGGTGAGCGAGCCCGTGATGCGCGTCCCGACCGCGCTGCCAGCGGCCGAGAGCGTCAGCGAGCCGCTGATGGCATCGGCGAGATCGTTGCCGGTCGCGATGTCGATGAGGCCGGCGAAGACGTGCGTGTTGTCGATCGTGAGCGTGCCAGTTGCGAACGTCGCGTCGTCGATCTCCACGAACAGCGCGTTTCCAGTCCGCGCCGAGAAGTCGCCGATGACCACCTGGTGCCAGAGCGTCGTTCCGTCGGAGCCCGACGCGCTGGCGCTCTGCGGTCCGCCGCTCACCGTGCCGCTGGCGAGTCCGAGCGAGTAGCTGCCGGTGCCCGCGGGCGTGCCCTGCCAGGTGCTCGGGTCGATCACCGGCGCGTCGAACTGCGCGGTGCCCGCGTCGGCGGTGCCGTCTGCAGCGCGGACGGTGTGCTTCGTCGAGCTGTTCTTGGCCAGCGCGGTCTTGACCGCGGCAGCGCCTGCGGCCTGCGTCTTGTTGGGCTGGCTCGACTGGTTCCCCTGCGCGCAGGCGACGCCGAAGAGCGTGGCAAGCAGGAGGGACGGGAAGATGCGCGCTGGCGGCAGCGCAGCGCGCGTCGCGAGAGAGGAAGCGAGGTGTCGGGTCGAGGCGTTCATGGGTGGAGACTCCAAAGGGGTTGAAAGTGGGCTTCGCTTCCTTTGTGCCGCGGTGTGTGCGGCGCATTCATCGCGATCGAAAAAAAGATCGACGCGTGCGCAAGCCCGCGCCCAGCCTGGTCTCTCTGCACGAGGAGCGCGCGATGCTGATGGGTGGAAGCTCCAGAGCATCGAGGTGGGCTTCGCTGCATTGGTTCCGAAGCGGGCCCGGCCCACTCATTCGCGTGCGAAAAAGTCGCGCTGCTCGCAAACACGCCCGATGATCGTCCGCCATGCGCACCCGAATCGCCCTCGCCCTCGCTGTCGCTCTCCTCGCTGCCACCGCGCCCGCGCGCGCCAACCCCCAGCCGTGGAACGGTTCGTGGAACACCGCGAGCGGCGTCGGTCTTGGCGTCGCCATCGGCGCGGACATTCCGAGCAGCGCGCGCGACTTCAAGGTCTCACCCGACTGGGGATTCTTCGTCGATATCCCGCTGCTCGAGAGCTTCCACATCACGCCCTCGACGATGCTCTACACGCTGCGGCCCTCGAACAGCGCCGTGAACGGCCCCGGTTCGCAGGCCACCGACGTCTCGCTCAACTTCAAGTTCAACATCCCGGTCAACCGCGTCGATATCTTCGCGGGCGTGACCGTCGGCATCACCTCGACCGAGAGCCTCGACCCTCATATGGGCCTGCTCGCGGGCGCGACGTATCACTTCCTGCCCAACCTCGGCCTCTTCGCGCAGGTCAACTACAAGTATCTGTTCCGCAGCGATGACGTCGGCGGCAATGTCCACAACGTGCAGATCTACGCAGGACCGATGTTCCGTTTTTAATCAGCGCGATTTGGATTCGCGCCAGTTGGCCGATTGCCGCCCACCCGAGCGGCCGTCGAGTTTATCGGCATGCGAATCATCTTCTGCCTTGCGGCGCTGGTCCTCTCTGCCTCTTCGGCCGCCGTCGCCCGCCCGCGCAATTCCGGCCACAATTTCCCCGGACACGCGCGAGCGACGCAGCCCACCAGCGGGCTGCTCTATTACGGCGGCCGGGTGATTTCGAATCCCAAGGTCTATGTCGTCTGGTGGGGCGCCGCGGCGAACATCTCCGCGGAGATCACGAAGTCACCTGGCGGGATCGATTCGTTCTTCGAAGGGGTGCTTGATTCCCCCTATATCGATTCGTGGGCGCAATATGCGACGAATATTCCCGTGCAGGCTGGGAGCGCTCTCGGCGACGCCGGGACCAATCAACTCCTCGGCCGGGGGAACTATGCCGGCACCTATACCCTCAGCCCGGTTCCCGCAGGCAACGTCACCGACGCGCAGATCCAGACTGCGCTCGAGAATGCATTGAACGCGGGCACGCTGCCGCCGCGCGACGCGAATACCATCTATGCGATCTATTTCCCCGGCTCGGTCTCGATCAACCTCGACCAGAATACGGCGAGCTGCTCCCAGCAAGGGTTTGGCGGATATCACGACCTGTCGGCCAATCTATCGGCGGGATATCTGGTGATCCCCGATTGCAACTACAGCTTCGCCTCCTTCTGCGCAGTGAGCAGCCATGAACTGGCCGAAGCGGCGACCGATCTGATTCCAACCCCGGGTTCCAATCCCGACTATCCGCAGGCGTGGAATGATTCGCAGGGAAATGAGGCAGGAGATCTCTGCGAGACGTCGGGTGGGCATCTCGATACGGGCAGCGGCACGTTCGCGGTGCAGGGGATCTGGGACCAGCGCTCGATGGGCTGCAAGTTGACCGCGCACGCGGCGCAGGATTTCAGCGTCGCCGCAGCGCCGCATGCGTGGAAACTGGCCGTCGGCGCGACCGCGACGATCAACGTCCAGACCGCGCTGGTGGCGGGCGCGGCGCAACCGATTGCCCTCTCGGTGCAAGCGCCGGCGGGGGTGACGGCGCAGCTTGCTGCCAGCAGCGTCGACGCGGGCGAGAGCACGACTCTGACGCTCACCGGCGCGCAGGTCGTCGAGGATGCGCAGCTGATCGTGACCGCAACGGAAGGCAGCGGACCGACCGCCATCACGCATACCGCGGCGCTGCTCGTCGGCGTCGTTGCCTCGGCCGCGGACTATTCGATCGCGCTCTCTCCCTCGACGCAGCAGGTGACGGCAGGGACGACCGCGACCTATCAAGTGCAAAGCTCGAGCGATGCAGGCACGCCTCCGCAGCTTGCCCTGCGCGCGATCGGTCTGCCCACCGGTGCGACAGCGACCTTCTCTCCCGCGACCATCGCGGCCGGTGCGAACAGCACGCTCTCGCTCGCGACCGCTGGTTCGCTGCGCGGCTCCATCGCCTTCGACGTGGTTGCGACGTCCGACACGACGCGCACGGCGAGCGCGTCGCTGGCTCTGGTTGCGCCCCAGAGCGACGCGGGGCCGGGCACCGATGGCGGGGTCACCGACGGCGGCACGGGAGGCCAGACGAAGGCGTCGAGCGGCTGCAACGAAGCTCCGATCGAGAGTCTGGCGCTGCCTCTGATCGGCGCGCTTCTGCTCGTGGGGCGGAGCCGTCGGCGCGCTGCCGCCCGTCCCGCGTAATCCGAAATCCGTCGCAATCCGTCGCACCTATCGCAAGCAGGGAAATGCTTGCTGGCGGCGAAACGCGCGGATACACGTCGGGGATGAAACAGCGATTGAAGTGGGCGGGGATTGGCTTGGTGGTGCTGTTGGTTGGGGCCCAGTTCTTCCGGCCCTCCTACAGCAACCCCGAGTCGAGCGTCGACAATGAGTTCACGCATAAGATCACGGTGCCGCCCGAGATCGCGCAGTCGCTGAATCAAGCCTGCGGTGATTGCCATTCCAATCAGACGGTATGGCCCTGGTATTCGAAGATCGCGCCGCTCAGCTGGTGGATTGCCAGTCACGTCAAAGAGGGTCGCCGCGAGCTGAACCTCTCCGAGTGGACCTATTCGGATGATCGGATCCGCCGCAAGCTCGAGGCGATCGCAGGCGAGGTCAAGGAGGGTGAAATGCCGCCGGGATATTACCTCCCGATGCATGCGAATGCCCGCCTGACCGACGCGCAGAAAGCGGCGATTGTCGAGTGGGCCACTGCCGAACTGAACCGCCGCGGTGGTCCGCTGCCGAGACGCAATCGCCCCCATTAGTCGACCGAGCTGGATAGTTCGTTCGCGCCCGTGAATTGTGCCTATGCTCCTGCATGGGCAAGACTCCTCGCGCGCTTGCGTTGCTCCTCTTCTTCGGGCCGATGACCACCGGTCTCGAAGCAGAAGGGCAGGGCGGCTTCGGGAATTTCCAATACGGCGGCTGCGCGAGCCAGGATTACAACGTGCGCGCGCTCTCTGCGGCCGCCGCGATTCGCGTCAAGACACCGGTCGGCTTCACCGCGGAGCTCGATGGCTCGACCGTCGGAGGACGCGTCCGCTCGACCCGCACGGGTGTATCGCCCGATATGTCCGGTCTCGACGTTCAAACCGGCGCTGGTATGGCCCGCATCGGATGGCAATGGAGATATGGAGGCGCGGAACTCGGCGCCGGCCTTGCCTCGACCGCACCCGATTCCTATTCGCAGTCCCATATACCGGCCGCGACACCCATGCGGATATTCCCATCAGCATCCGGTTGGGTCGGCATTCCCGATTATGCGTATCTCTGGGGCTCGTTCGCTGCCGAGCCATTTGTATTCCCGGATAACGCCCGCCCGCCGTTCTTCGTCGGCATCGGGCACACGAGCGAATGGATTGATATCCGCGCGGGATATCTATTGGGCGCGCTCTTTCGCGCGACCCTCAAGGTCGATCCCCTGTTTCAACCGGGGATCGACGTTCGATATCTCGATGCGCGCAATTGGCAGGCCGCGCTGACGCTGCGGTTTACCGTTGCGCTCTTCGATGCGCCCTAGGCCCGCAGCGTCAGGTCCGAGGGGATCACATCCGAGAGCTGCTTGCGCAGCTCATCCGGCGCGAGATGCACATAATCCTTGCTGACCTCCGCAACGACCTTGTCGAGCAGACCGCGGCTCAGGTTCTCCCGCAGCTCGCCCAGCAGGCGCGCCTGCGCGACGAGCACGAGACGCCCGAACGCCTTCTCGGTGAGGCCGCGCTCGAGAACGTGCGACAGCTGGTGCGCGAATCGCCGCTCCGCCGTCTCTTTCGGATCGTTCTTTCGCTCGCCGTGCGCGTGAAGCGCGCCCTTATGCTCGGACGCTTTCGTGCCGAAATCGCGCGTGCCCGTGTCCTTCGTGCTGCCGTCGCCCGCCACGGTCTCGACCAGCTTCCACGGCTCATTCTTCATGTCGTACTTGAAGATGCGTGCACCGCTTGCGTCGCCCACCACCACCCAGCTGATGTTTGATTGGCTCATTGAATTGTCTCCTCTTGGAAGTTCGCGAGGAAGGGAATCCAGGCCCGCGCGACCGATCTGCTAACGGCGCAATCGGCTGCGCGCATGTCAATCGTCGAAGTCCGAATGCCGCGGCCCAGCTGCAGTTGATTGGAGAGAAGCCGATTATTCGAACGAGATATATCGGCGCACTGCGACGATATTGCGCTCGATGGTCGCGAGGGTCTGCGGAGAGAGCGGCTCTCCTTCCGGCACAGTCCAGCTCTTGACCGTGCTCGCATTGCAGATCATCGGCCCGACAGGCTGGAGCCGCACCGGCAATACGAGGATATGCGCGCCGTCGATATATCGGAGCGTAAACGTCTCATCCACCTTGTCGAGAAGCACCTGGTAGGGCGCATCCCGGCGTCGCAGATAATCGGCCTCCTGCACGGAGAAGCGCGTGTTCTGCGCACGCAGCGTGTCGAGGAGAAACTGCATGATCTCCTCCCGCTTCTCTGGCGCAATCGGCTCGCCGTGCGGGACCGTCCAATGATCGGTGTCATTGGCGTAGATATCGATCTCGTCGAGCATTGGACTGACGAACTCGATGGGGATCTCGAGCATATGCCCGTCGTCATCATATCGAACATAGGTGCGGCTGAAGTTGAGCGTCGGGGGCATGTCACTCCTCTTCCGCGATCGAGCGCCGTGCTTGAAAACACCGCTGCCGACATTCGCGAAGAAGAGTCTAGTCATCGCGAAACCCTTTGCCGATTGTGACCGACGGTCGCAGGCGATCGGCACGTACCGATGCGCGGCGGGCGCGGTTCGCGTATGAGGAGTGGCCTCGACGAGGGGAGGGCCGCTTTGAACATCTCAACCAAGACGACGCTGACGACCCTCGTCGTCGTGGGCACGACGTTCACGTTGGCGGGCGCGCTGCTGCTGCGCGAGGTGCGCGTGACGGCGCTCGAGGAGAGCCACGAACAGGCGCTCCTGCTCTCGCGCACACTGGCCGGTTCGTTCGCCGTCCCGCTCGCGCAGGGGCAGCACGAGACCATCCAGCGGCAGCTCGATCAGATCGCCGAGCTGCCTGCGCAATATCCCGACGTGGTGAGCGTGCTGGTCGCGGATGAGGCGGGCCTCATCGTCGCTGCGACCGACCCTCTGCGCTTCGGCGATCCGTGGCCAGGCGAGGTGCCCCATGCGGAGTCGCTGCGCGAGACGGAGGGCGAGCCGCTTCCGCGCATCGTCGTGCGGATGCCGATTCAATCGCTGGTGCGCGCAGGCAGCCTCGAGGTCGTGCTCTCGGTGCGCGAGCCGTGGCGCGCAGCCCGCGAGGCTTCGCGCGGAATCCTCCTGTCGCTGTTTGTCGGCATGATCGTCTTCATGGCGACGCTGACGCTCTTGCTCAATCGCCTGGTCGTGCGGCCGGTGAAGCAGCTCGCGCATGCCGCGATCGCCTTCTCGCCCGGCCAGGCCGGGCTGGGCCTGTCGCTCGAAGGGCCGCGTGAGATGCGGCAGCTCGCTGGCGCGTTCGACGGCATGGCCGCCCGTCTGCACGACTACACCGACACGCTCGAGGCGAAAGTCGCAGAGCGCACGCAGGAGCTCAGAAACGCGCTCGAGGCGCTGCAGGGCGCGAATCATCGGCTGCAGGAGCTGGCCACCACCGACGCGCTGACCAGCGTGGGCAACCGGCGCGTCTTCACCGACCGGCTTGCGCTCGAGCTTGATCGCGCGCGGCGCTCGAGCTCTCCGCTCTCGCTGGTGCTCTTCGATCTCGATCATTTCAAGCGGCTCAACGATACGCTCGGGCACCAGGAGGGCGATCGGGCGCTGGTGCGCGTGGCCGCGCTGCTGGCGGACGGGCGGCGTTCCATCGATCTGGTGGCTCGATTCGGCGGCGAGGAGTTCGTGCTGCTCTTGCCCGACACGGCCCACGCCGATGCGTTGCGCCTCGCCGATCGGCTGCGCGAGGCGATTGCGGAGAAGATCGTCGGCTGCACCGCGAGCGCGGGAGTCTCGACGTTTCCCGACCAGGCGTCCGATGGTGCCTCGCTGGTCCGCGCCGCCGACCAGGCGATGTACGCGGCCAAGAGCGGTGGGCGCAATCGCGTCGTCGGTGCACAGCCGGCCGCGGCAGTCACTGCAGGAGCTGCGTCATGAAACGCGGCTCGACCAGTCCAGGCGCGGATTTGCGGCCCTCGGGCCTTGTGCTGGTGCTCCTCGCCGCGCTCTCGTTCGCCTGCGATGGGTCTCCGAAACAGGCCACGGCGCTGCCCGCCGCGCAGCAGCACGTCTCGGTGCGGCGACTCGTCTTCGGCATGCCGCTCTATCGCCAGAACGACGATGGCACCGCGCTGCGCCCGTTCGCGGATTACCTCTCGCACTCGCTCGGCGTGCCGGTGGAGATCCGCGTCGCCGAGCCGTACCAGCAGCTACCGGCCCTGCTGCTCAGTGGTGCGGTCGATATCGCAGAGCTGCCGCCGCTCGCCTATGTGCGCGCACGCACAGCCAATGGAGAGGTGCGGGTGGTCGCGACCGTGGTGATCTCCGGCAATCCGACCTATCTCGGCCATCTCTATGTGAAGAGCGATTCCCGCTTTCATTCGCTCGCAGACCTGCAGGGAGCGCGGATTGGATATGTCAATCCCGATTCAAGCTCGGGATATCTCTTCCCCCGCGATCTTCTCCGGCAGAAGGGATTCAATCCCGATCAGTTCTTCTCGTCGTCGCGCATGCTCGGCAAGCATTCGCTCGTGCTCGATGCGGTGCTCGCGGGCGACGTCGAGGTCGGCGCCGCCGAGGATGTCACCAGCGAGTGGCTCGGTCCGACCGTGCGCCCGGAAGGGCTGCGCGTGATCGCCAAGACCGAGCGGATTCCCAACGACTGTGTCGCGGCGCGGCCAGGTCTCGACGCGGCGACGCAGCAAGCGCTGCTGCGTGTGCTGCAGGAGCTGCATCCTCCAGTGCGAGACGCGGCAGCGATCATGAGCGCGATCGGCGTCAACGGTTGGATCGCAGCCGATGAGGCGCGCTACGACCGCGTGCGCGCAGTGCTCGCTCGCGAGACGCAATCGCCAGCGAAGTAGGGACACTCCGCGGTCGCGGCGCACGTTTCAATCCAGCCGACGTGCCTTGCTGCGACTCGACAATCGGGATAGTCGACCCGATATGCGCGCCTATGCCATCGAACGCCGAGGAACCATCGCTGACCTGCGGGTGATGGAGTTGCCCAGACCCGTGCCAGCGGCCAACGAGCTGCTCGTCCGTGTTCGCGCGGCGGCGCTCAATCCTGCGGACCTCAAGGTGCTCGCAGGCCGCGATGGCGGCGGCTTTCTCCACGCCACGAACTTTCCCTTCGCGCTCGGCTTCGACTTCAGCGGCGTCGTTGAATCGGTCGGCGCGGCGGCGACGGGATATGTCGCGGGCGACGAGGTCTTCGGTTTTCTCCCCTATGCGCGCAGCACGCGCGGCGGCTCCTTCGCGGAATACCTGGCTGTCGCCGCGGATTCGGTCGGGAAGAAGCCGAAGATGCTCTCTCATGAGGAGGCCGCCTCTGCGGCCACGGCGGCCATGACCGCGCTCTGCGCGCTGCGCGAGAAGGGGCGGCTTGCGGCGGGCCAGACCGTGCTGATCAACGGCGCATCGGGCGGCGTCGGTAGCTACGCGGTGCAGATTGCGCGGAATCTCGGCGCGAATGTTCTCGCCATCGCCAGCGCCGCCAAAGCCGACGCGGTCAAGAGCCTCGGTGCCTCGCAGGTCTATGATTACAAAGCGACGCCGATTTCAGAGATTAAAACGCAGGTGGAGATGGTCCTCGATGTCGCTTCAAACTCCACCTTTGGCGCCTGCCTTCACTTATTAAAACCGGGCGGCTCTTATGTCTCGCTGTTGCCTTCGCCTGCGATGTTTCTCGGCATGGCCCGGGCGTTATTCTCCTCGCGGCGGTGCGCGTTCGTGATGGTCAAGCCGCATGCGAGCGACTTCGCCGAAATTGCGCGCTGGTTCGACGAGGGCAAGCTCAAGCCGATGCTCGAGCGGTCGTATCCGTTCAATGAGCTGCCGATCGCGCTCGAGCGGCTGCAGCGCGGCGACGTGCGCGGGAAGCTCGCGCTGACAGTCGATGCTGGTTAGCGCACGTCGCACAACCTGACCGGGCGCGCGCGGAGGCGGTCCAGCCCCCGCTTCCTGCGCCAGAGGCGCAGCGGAAGTGGGCAGGCGTGCATTCTACTTGCGCTTCGTCGGCTGCCCTCTCGAATAGGGATTGAACTTCGTCAAGCCTGCTCGCCCGACCTCTCCCTTCGCGGATTGCGGCGGGTGCCTGGCTGCATTGGTCGGTGCGACGAGCTGGATGTTGCCGTTGAACGCGACGCCGCGCGCGGAGGCGGCGGTCGTTGTCACGAGCAACGCAGCGAAGAGAATGTGGCGCATTCGGGATCCCTTTCGTTCAGATCGACGGACTGCAAGCAGCCCTGCAACGCAATCGGCGTGCCGCGTCGATCTGGCCGCAGGAGGCACCATGAGGGCGATCTGCCGTCAGGAATCCGCTCGCGCCAGAGGCGTGACGTGTCATCCTCCCAGCTGGTATAGGGCTGCGGCCGCCGCACTTCGCGCAGAGACGTGGACTGCTCGCTCGGCGAATCCCAACGCAGTCGAAGCGCCTGTTCGCGCATGAGCTGAATCGATGACCCTTCGCGTCCGAATGATCTCCGCTTGCGTTCTTGCTCTGGTCGTCTCCTCCTGCGGGAACGAGTACGGGCCGAACAACCCCGGTGGCGGCAGCGCCGGAGGATCGGGCGGCGGCAGCGCAGGAGGATCTGGCGGCGGCAGCGCGGGCGGATCAGGCGGCGGCAGCGCAGGAGGGTCTGGCGGCGGCAGCGCAGGAGGATCAGGCGGCGGCAGCGCGGGCGGATCAGGCGGCGGCAGCGCAGGCGGATCAGGCGGCGGCAGCGCGGGCGGATCAGGCGGCGGCAGCGCAGGCGGTGCTGCGGGCGGCGCTGGTGGCGGCTCTCCGCTCGAACTCGATGGCGGAACGACGATCGTGGTGATGCAGCCGATCTCGGGAACCTTCGCGCCGACTGCAGGCGCGCTGCACGGCCCCGGTACTCTGCTGATGGGCGGCGGGACCGATGTCGACGCGGCTTTCGTCTGGATGCACGACACGCTGGCCGGTTCGCCCTCGACGAAGATGGGTAACCTCGTGGTGCTGCGCGCCGACGTGAATACCGACAACGCCTATACGCCGTATATCTACGCGCTCGCGCCGTTCCAGTCGGTGATGTCGATCTATCTCGGCGGCGCTGGCGGCAATGGCGCGCGCGCGACAACGCGAGACCTCACGATTGCCGCGGCCATCGTCGATGCCGCTGATGCCGTCTTCTTCGCAGGCGGAGATCAGGCCGATTACGTCTCGTGGAAAGGAACCGCAGTGATGGACGCGGTCGCGCGTCTCTATGCCCGCGGCGGAATCATCGGCGGCACCAGCGCAGGCTGCGTGATTCAAGGCCAGTTCATCTTCGATTCCGTCGCGGCGGATACCACGGGTGCGAGCGTGGTGACTGCCGACGCGGTGGCGAATCCCTATGAATCGACCATCTCGTTCACGCGCGGGCTGCTCAACAATCCGCAGCTCCCGACCGTGCTGACCGATATGCACTTCGTTACGCGCGATCGGTTCGGTCGAATGGCGGCGTTCGTGGCGCGCCAATATGCCGATGGCTTCGCGCCCAGTGGCGTCATCGGGGTTGGTATCGATGAATCGAATGCACTGCTGGTTGATAAGAACGGCGTCGCGAAGCTCGTGCAACAACCTGGTGGCAGCGAGGCCTCGTCGGGAACGGGCGCATATATCTTCCAACCGACCGGCGCGGCCGATACCTGCCAGTCGGGAAAGGCGCTTGTCTACAGCTCGGTGAAAGTCACGCGCCTCTCCGCGCCAGCGACCGACTCGTTCGACTTCTCGCGCGGCTGCGGCACGGGCAAGCTGTTCAATCTGACCGTCAACGGCGCTCATCCGTCGAGCCCCTATTCGCCGAGTCCCTACACAACCTCCGGCAGCGCCACCACCTGCCCCTGATGCATCTCTCGATGATCGCCGGTGATTTCACTTCGGGTTGACACATAAATATCGAAGTGATATCACTTTGACATCAGAGGCAGGGAGGCCTCTCGTCATGGCGAATCAATCCGAGTATCGATCGACCAGCGGATTTCCGTTCCTCGTGCTGGGCATCCTCTTCGTGCTGACCAGCTTCATCGCGATCATCGCGCTGGCCGGTCAGCGCGATCCGGCCGCGGCGCCGATTCTCGTCTGCGTGGGCGGGATTCTGCTCGGCGTGCTGCTGCTCGCCGGTCTCTTCATCGTGCAGCCGAATGAGGGGCGCGTGCTGCAGTTCTTCGGGCATTACATCGGCTGCGCGAGCGAAGCGGGATTGCGCTGGGCGAACCCGTTCTATACCAAGCGCCAACTCAGCCTTCGCGTGCGCAGCTTCGAGGGAAGCAAGCTGAAGGTGAATGACCTCGACGGCAATCCGGTCGAGATCGCCGCCGTGATCATGTGGAAGGTGACCAATCCTTTCGACGCGGTCTTTCATGTCGATAACTACGAGAAGTTCGTGCAGACGCAGGCCGAGACCGCCGTGCGCAATCTCGCCAGCCGCTTCCCGTACGACGTGCACGACGACGAGAAGGTCTCGCTGCGCGGCCAGACCGCGGTGGTGGCGGATCATCTCAAGAGCGAGATCCAGGATCGTCTGACGCAGGCGGGAGTTCAGGTGCAGGAGGCGCGCATCAGCCACCTCGCTTATGCGCCGGAGATCGCGCAGGCGATGCTGCAGCGGCAGCAGGCCGGTGCGATCATCGCGGCCCGCACGCGCATCGTCGAAGGGGCCGTGGGCATGGTCGAGATGGCGCTGGCGATGCTCAGCCAGAAGAAGGTCGTGGAGCTCGACGAGGAGCGCAAGGCCGCGATGGTCTCGAATCTGCTCGTCGTCCTCTGTGGCGAGCGCTCGACGCAGCCGATCATCAATGCCGGCACGATCTATTAACGCGAGAGCGATCCGTGGCTGAGCGCAAGGCATTCCTGTTGCGGATCGATCCGGCGGTGCTCGAGGCATTGCAGCGCTGGGCCGACGACGATCTGCGCAGCCTCAACAGCCAGTGCGAATACGTCCTGCGGCGAGCGCTCCTCGACGCAGGACGGTTGAAAGAGAAGCCGCCACCGAAGCCGAAGTAGAGGCGGCGCTTGCGATCGCCGCGCCGTTCGGGCGATGAACCTGCCGCGACTCTCTTTGTCGTGCGGAGCGGAACTTGAGTTCGATTCGAATCAGCATCGCGGCGGTTGCGCTCCTCTCGACCGGGGCGGTGGCGAAGGGCAGCGCCAAGGCGGCGACACCGAGCCCGGAAGCGGTCGTGCGCAGCCTGACCGGCAAGTGCAAGATGGACTCGATCTCGGACGGCGTCGTGTTCAAGTGCGAAGCGTTCGTCGCGGTGGTGGCGGACAAGGCGATCGCGTCCGCGGCTCTCAGCGACGAGCTGCTCGCCCTGGTGGGCAGCCTGGGCGGCCCGGTGAAGCCGTCGCCGACGAAGCTCAGTGTGAATGGAAAGATGCTGCCGGCGACGCAGTTCGAGACCTCGCCGGTCGTCGGGACCGCGCCTGACCGACAGGTCGGCGCGCTCGTCGCGTTCACCACCGTCGCGCCAGCGTCGCGCGCGGTCCTCTGCTTTTCGCGCAAGCCCAGCGCCGAGTCGGACAAGGCCTGCACGCAGCTCTACAGCGCGCTCGCGACGACGGGACCTGCGCCGTTCTTCGCGGCGGCGCAGAGCGTGAAAGGGCCGGAGTTCTTCGGCGGAAAGATCGAACTGCCAGAGGGCTGCGCGACGATTGCGTCGGACGAGAGTTCATTCCGCATCGACTGCCCCGGCTCGGGCTCGCTCTACTACGCGCAGCTCAAGAACATCGAGACGGCGCGCGCGCTCGCCAACAACTTCGTCGCGAACCTGCTGCAGCACGGCGTCGCGGCGCCCAACCGTCCGTGTCTGCTCGGCGGCGTTTCGATCGACTGCCGCGTCGTCGACGATCACGAGTTCACCGAATACATCGGCATCGCCACCGTCCAGAGCCACCCGGTGATCGCAGTCTGCGCGCAGGAGCCGGTGCGCATCGACGCGCATCCCCTCTGCGCGCAGGTCTTGAGCTTCTAGCTGTTCCGCGCAATCGCGCCTTTCGCGGCGCCCTCGTCGCGGTATGGTCCGCCGATGAAAAACAAAGTCGTCGTGATCACAGGCGGCAGCTCCGGCATCGGGGCCGCGTTGGCGGTGAATCTCGGTGCCCGCGGCGCGCGTCCGGTGCTGGTCGCGCGGCGCGAGAAGGAGCTGCGCGAAGTGGTCTCCCGCGCAGGTCCGCACGCGCTGGCCGTCGTCGCCGATATCACCAGGCGCGCCGAGGTGACGCACGCGTTCGACTCCGCGGTCGCCGCTTATGGGCATATCGACGTCTGGGTGAACAATGCCGGTCGCGGAATCAGCCGCTCGGTGACCGAGCTGACCGACGCAGATATCGACGAGATGATGCTGCTCAACGTCAAGTCGGTGCTCTATGGAATGCAGGCGGTGGTGCCGCATTTCCGTGCGCGCGGGCGCGGGCAGATCATCAACGTCTCTTCCCTTCTCGGCCGCATGCCGCTCGCGCCGTTCCGCTCGGCCTATTCGGCCTCCAAGCACGCGATGAATGCGCTGACCGCGAGTCTGCGGATGGAGCTGCACGCGCAGCATCCGGGCATCCAGGTCTGCACTGTTCATCCGGGCGTCGTCGCGACGCCGTTCGGGAGCAATGCGCTTCACGGCGGCGTTGATTCGCGCGCATTGCCGGGAGCGCAGAGCGCCGAGGAAGTTGCCGAGGTGATCGCGGGCGTCATCATTGCACCTCGCGCCGACGTCTATACCCGGCCCGGCGCGCAGAAGATGGTGGTCGATTACTACGCTGCAGAGGATATGGGGCTGGCTGAATCAAGGCCGCCATTCATGAATCCTCCGAAGTAGTCCGTGCGGAAACGCGTGGATTGGTCTGCGAGGAGTGAGCTGCGATGAGTCGAGAATCCAGAGCCATACAAGTGGCCATCGCCTGCTCCGTGATCGGTGCGGTGACGAAGTTCACGGTTGGATTCATCACCGGCAGCATGTCGATGATCTCGTCGGCGGTTGATTCGCTCGGCGATCTCTTCGTCTCAGTGACCAACCTGTTCGTCGTCCGGTATGCCGATACCGAGCCCGACGACGATCACAACTATGGTCACGCGAAGGTCGAAGGTCTCGGCGCCATGTTCGAGGGCGGCTTCATCTTCGCCGCCGGCGCATTCATCATCTATGAGGCCGTGCACAAGGCGCTCCACGCGGAGTCCGCGCACAATTCAACGCTCGGCATCATCACCATGCTGCCGCTTCTTGCGATGACGACAGGCACGGTCATCTATCTGCGCCGCGTCGCCAAGCAGACGGGCAGCCTCGTCCTGCAGACCGATGCGCTCCATTACTTCACCGATGTCTGGGTCAATGTCGGCGTGCTGATTTCGCTCGTGCTCGTCAAGCTGACGGGTCGGCCCATCATCGATTCGATCATCTCCGCGGCAATCGCGCTCTTCATGATCGGCTCAAGCCTGCGCGTGGTGCAGACGGGATTCGACGTCATCATGGATAAGAGTCTCGAGCCGGAGCTGGTCGAGAAGCTGTCCGCGCGCTTCTCGTCGATGCGCGGGATCGTGTCGTTCCACGACCTGCGCACGCGCGGAGGCAAGATCCCGCACGTGGACGTTCACGTGGTGGTCAAGCCGACGATGACCGCGCTCGAGCTGCACGATCTCTTCGAGGAGCTGCGACGCGAAGCACGCGCCGTGGTGGGGCCGACGACCCACGTCTTCATGCACGCAGACCCTGAAGGTCACCCCGATTAATGCAGCGTCGGCGGATTCGTTCCGCTGGGCGGGTTCCAATAGGGCACGGTCGTGAAATCGAATCCGGCGAAGTTGGTCGGATAGTTGAGTGAATCGATCAACTGGGCCGCGGTAAGCGGCGTTGCTGTCGCATCCGCGCCATTGATATCCAGAGAGTAGTTATTGGTCGAGGTCAGCGTCCCATCATTGGTCTGGATGAAGCCCTTGCCCGACACTGGCCCCGAGAGCACGCCGGACGCATAACTTGTCGCGATCGAAACCGCACCTGCCGTCAGAATGCGTCCAACCAGCCCGCCATAGTAACTGCCGCCGGTCGTCGATATGACGGGCGAGGTCGTATAGGAGTTGCTGATCGCGAGATCCCCATAAGCTGAGTTCCCGGCGTTCGACACCAGACCGATCAGGCCGCCAAACCAGCTACTCCCGTAATTGTCCGTGACCGTACCGGTGCTGTAACTCTGGCCGATGGTCATCGTGCACGACGTGCAGTTTCCGTTCGTATAGCTGCCGATGAGCCCGCCACCCGACTGCGCCGCAGTCACATTCCCCGTTGCATAGGATTGCGTGACTGTCTCTACGCAGGAGGTATTCGCGCCACAGCCCATCGCCCCGACAAGACCGCCCATCGTGCCGATTCTCGCCAGATTGAGTCCGTTGATATTGCCCGTCGCATGCGATTGGGAAATCGTGACCGTCTGATAGCTCTGCCCGCTGATATTCCCGACGAGTCCGCCCATGCCGTTGCTGCTGGCAAGCGACGCCGGGCTATAGCTCTCGATATTCCCGGTCGAGACATCGGAGTTCAGCGTGGCGGTAAACTGTCCCGTCGCCGAACCCGGGACGTTGATTCCCCCGATAACACCACCGACATATCCACCCTGCTGGATTGCGCCGGTGTTGGTGAACCCGGTGATATTCAGATAGGCGTTGTTCGCATAGGGAGCCTGGTTCCCGTAGGTAACCTGGCCGATGGCGCCGCCGGCATAGGTCGACGCGCTTGTCGCGCCAGAGACAGGCGCGTCCGATTCGATATTGGTGATACTGACGCCGGCATCAACGGCTGCACCGAAGCCGCCATATCCATAGCTCAGCCATCCGATGACACCGCCCACCGCGCTGCGCCCCGAGACTGCTGCTGTGGCGGTTACCGCGCGGTTCGCCGTCGACGAGATGGTGAGCGTGCCATTGCTGCAGATATTGGCTGCGCCAATCAATCCGCCAAGACTGTCGCTGATCGAGACGCCGCCATCCGTGGGCGCA
Organism: uncultured delta proteobacterium; assembly: GCA_903911145.1. Taxonomy (GTDB): domain Bacteria; phylum Myxococcota; class Myxococcia; order Myxococcales; family 40CM-4-68-19; genus CAIWCD01. The sequence continues at coordinate 70,700 of CAIWCD010000032.1, forward strand.
CCCGTCACGCTGCCGCTGTTGAAGGTGTTGTCACCGATCTGGATGGTTGAGCCCGAGCCGCTCGGTACGTTCCCCAAGGTCACCCAGCCAAACAGGCCGCCCGTATTCACGCCTCCGGCGGTTGCATAACTGCTGGAGACCGGCCCGCTGTTCTGCAGCTTGTTCATGACGAAGGTGGCCGTCGAACCCCCGGGGTTGATCGAGGAGCCAAGCCAACCGACAATTCCGCCGTTGTAATAAGAGGTCGAGGAGACCGCGCCGGTGTTGGTCAGTCCGCTCATGTTGAAACTGACGTTGGTGAGCATCTGGCCGACGCCCAGCGTGCCGAAAATGCCACCGGTCCAGTCTCCGTGATTCACGATCGTTCCACTGTTCGACAGCTGCGAACCGACGATCGTTGCACCGGTCGTCGGCGCATAGGCCGGACGAAACTCACCGACAATTCCCGCCACGCCACTCAGGGTGCCCGTGGTGATGGTGTCGATGATGTTGCCGCTGTTGGTTAATGAGCTGAGCGTGATGTTGTTGTAGCTGCCGAACAGGACGGTTCCGAAAACTCCCGCGATGTTGTTCTGGGAGCTGCTGAAGACAACTGAACCCTGGTTGGTGATGTTGGAGAGGTTGACCGTCTGGGAGGCTCCGAGCTGCGAATTGACCAGGAGAAGTTTTGCGGAGACGCCTCCACAGCCGTTGTAGCAATTGTTGACCAGTCCGCGATTGATGACGTTCGACAGCGCAATGGTGCTGCTCGCGTTCGCCGATTCATTCGTTGCTGCGTCGATGATACCGGCAACGCCTCCGATGTATTGCGTCGTGCTGGTATTGGTTCCAATCAAGTGCGAAACATTGAGGACGTTGCTGAGCGCCAGCGATCCGCCGGGCTCCAGATAACCGGCGACGTTGCCTGTATAAGCCTGCGAACTGTTCGTGGTTCCTGCGGTCAGGATATTCGTCATCGACAGGGTGCCTGCGTCGCTGGAGGGCCCCGTCGTGCCGAGGATCATTCCGTAGCCATAGTTGGTATAGACGCCGGCATCGGCGCCGCCTCCGGTGAGCCGCGTCGGGACGGCGGCCGCCGTGGGATTGAGATATCCGCTCACATAGAGATTCGATAGCGAGACGTTATCGGTGACGGAGTTGTTCGCCTGATAGATGAGGCCGCCGCACGTGGAGGTGAGGTTGCCCGTCTTGTTGCACTGCAGTGCGAAGTTATCGAGATTGACGCCTTGAATCGAACCAGTTCCCGTCAGCATTCCGAAGAGCGCGGCCGCGCCCTGGTTGCTCGTCGCTTGATTGAAGTTGTTGATGATCCGCTCATTGCCATCGAACGTTCCCGAGAATGCGGCGGTCGAGATCCCGAGCGTCGTGGCGTCGATATCAGCCATCATTCGATAGGACGCGGTCAGGTTGTTCTGCACGTTGGCCAATTGCGCCGTCGAGCAGACGAGGTACGGAGAACCAGGCACGCCTGTGCCGCCTCCAAATCCTCCGTTGATTGCCCCATTGGTATTGCTGGGGTCGCACACCGTCGTGTCGTTGTCGTTGAGGATACGCACCTTGGCGATCGATTGCGGGCGCGCCGACGTCGATGGGCTATCGAGCAGGAGATAGAACGACGTCGCATCGGCGGAGTTGTTGTGGTGGTTCGCGACTGGAATCGACGCCGTTACTTCCGTCGCACCAATCGGGAAGGTGACGGTGAGCGGCGTGCTCGTGTAATCGGTCCCGCCGCCGGTGGTGCCGAGCGCGGAGCCGTCGCGGAAATCGAGGGTCGCGCTTGCGGCCGCTGCAGTCGAACCGGTGCGCCACATCCGAACCGGCACCGATCCCTGGCTCTGATATCCAGTCAACAAGGTATCGGCGAACATCAGGTCGCCGCTCGTCTGGTTGTCGATGATGAAGACCTTGGCCTGCGCGGCCGCGCCCACCACGCCTGCATCCGCCACCGACAGCGACGCCTTGAAGTAGGCGTCCTGCAGCACCGCCGTGTTGGTATTGCTGAGATTCAGGCTGCTCGCTCCGATATCCTGCAGCGCGCTGTTGGCCGGAAACGTCACCGCAATGGGGCCGGGCATGCTGGTGAATGCGGTCGCCTGCGCGACCACCGTCGCTGGCGTGAGCGTTACCGTGCTCGGCAGATCGTAGACAGCATGACCATATCCATCGGTGCGCGTGACCTGGATATCGGTCGCGCTCACCCAGCCGGCATCCGCTTCATTCACGCCATAGGAACCCTGCGTCAACTGAAAGACCGGCGTGGCGATATAGAGATAGGAGAGTCCTGAATAGGTGCAGGCCGTGCTGTTCGACGGCGTCGCGTTGTCGGCTGATATGTAATGGATATATTTGCTTCCCGCCGCACCGACGCTGGAGAGTTGGAGGCTGATGGGCGTGCCGCTCGCAGAGCCAATCGAGCCGCCGGAGCAATCGGGCGTCGAGGAGGCTGAGACATAGAAAGTCGTTGTTGGGCTATTGGCTTCGGTCACTGATGCGCTGACCGTCGGCGTGGCAAGCAGTGAATAGGCGGACGGCGCCGGATTGAAGGCCAGTCCGGATACGACGGGCTTCACGGTATCGAGGATGACCGCGTTGGTATCGACCCGCGTCGAGATATTCAGGTCGGTCTCCTTGATCCAGACGGAGAGGGTCTTCGCGTTGTTCGTGCTGGTGACCGAATAGTTTGCGGGCAGTGACCCGGTGATCCAGTTGCAATGGCCCAGCGTCGTGTCGTTCTCGAGGATGCAATAGCTCGTATAGTTCCCGGGAATGACGCCGGTGATTGCGCCATAGGAGAGCGCATAGTTCGCCGTACCCGACGGAGAGGCATTTGTGATCGTCGCGGATGCGAGCGTGGGCGGAGGGTTGATCGTCTCGCAGCCGTCGGAATAGGTCCCGTTCTGATCGGAATATCCCGGTTGGCAGGTGGCGACGTGGCACGCGCTCGCCGAGCAGCTATAGGTCGCGGCATTCGCCCTGCCTGTACATTTGATTCCGCAGCCGCCGCAGTTGTTGATATCGCCGCTCGCGGTATTTGTTTCGCAGCCATTCGAATAGAGGCCGTCGCAATCGGCGGTGCCCGCGTTGCAGGAGGCGACCTGGCAGGCGCTCGCGACGCAGGAGTAGCCCGTCGCATTGGCCTGCCCGCCGCAGACGGTCCCGCACGAGCCGCAGTGCTGCACGTTGTTCGTGATGTTGGTTTCGCAGCCATTGGCGGTGCTGCTGTCGCAATCACCGTAGTTCGCATTGCAGACCTGGCAGACGCCGTTGCTGACGGTGGTGCAGAGCTGCGTCGCGCAGTTGGGCATGAAGCCGCAGTTCGAACAGGTGCGATCGGCGACCGCGCTGCAGGCGGAGACTTGATACTTGCCGGCAGGGCAGGCTCCCGAGCAGGGAAGGCAGCTCTGGCCGTTTCGGTAGTAGCCGGTCGCGCAGGTCCCGCAGGTCTGGTCGGTCGTGGTCGTGCAGGTGAGGCCCGACGCACAGTTGGCGATCGCTGTGCAGGGCGCGCAGGAGCGGTCGGCGGTGCTGGTGCAGGCGGTGGATTGATAGTTGCCCGCACCGCAGGACCCGGAGCATGCGGCGCAGACCTGTCCGCTGGGATAGTGGCTGTTCTCGCAGCCCAGGCAGAGCTGGTCGGAGCCGGTCGTGCAGCTCACGTTGCTGCAGTTGGCGATCGGCGTGCAGACAAACGGCACGTTCGTGCTGACGGAGAGCGTCGCGGGATTCACGCCGATGGTCGCCGTGACCTGTTCGGTGCCGGCCTGCGTGGAGGCGAGCGTCGCAGAGAGGTCACCGCTGGAGTCGGTGGTGCTCGGGGCGAGGAAGGTCGCTCCATGATCGATGCCGCCGTCCGCGACGCTGTATGCGGCGAAGGAGACGGGCTGGCTGGCGAGCGGATTTCCGAAGCGATCGCGGACGAGAAGCAGCAGAGAGGCTTCGCTGATCCCGTCGGCGATCAGCACGGTGCCGGAGTTGGTCCACGTCAGCGTCGTGCAGCCCGAGGAGGGACCGCTGCCGCCGTCGTTCACGCAGAGTGCGCTGGGCGGGCCCGCGACGAACGCGACCGTGGCGGTCAAGGTGGTGTTGTCGACCTTCGCGGTCATCAGCTGCGTGCCGGCCGTGGTGGTCGCGATGCTGGCGAGGAAGTGGCCGTTCAAGTCGGTGATGCCCTCGGCGCTGACGCTGGAGAGAAAGCCTGGCGCGAAGGTGTTGTTGAAGCCGCTCGAGGGGCCGACGATGAAGACGAGCTGGCTTGCGCAGGGGTTTCCGAACGCATCTGCGGCGACCAGCGAGAGCGAGAAAGTCTCGACTCCATCGGCGATCGCGGGCGAATTCGTCGAGCTCGCGACCAGCGCTGAGTGGGCCGCATCGGGCTCACCCGCGATGAAGGTCGCGGTCGAAACGGCGCTGCTCGCTTCGGCGGCGGCGGTGATGACCTTCGTCTCTGCCTTGGTGGACGACAGCGTCGTCGCGTAGACGCCGCTGCTGTTGGTCACGCCAGCGATGGAGCCGCTGTTGGTGCCGCCGAGATTGTTGTGTGACCCGGTCGCGGCAAGCGTCACGGGCATGCCGGTGACGGGCGCGCCGAGTGGATCGGTCACGGTGAGCGTGAGCGCCGCGGTGGTGACGCCGTCGGCGACGCGCGTCCCGGGCGAGACCGCGAGCGCGAGCTGCAGCGAATTTGCATTGGGCGCGAAGGTGACGGGCGTGCCCAGGAGCGCGCTGCTGGCGCCTGAGAGAGTCGCCGTGACGTTCTCTCGCTGCACTGCGCTCGAGGTCAGCGTCGCGATGAAGAGTCCCGATGGGTCGGTCGTGCCGGTCGCGGTCGCGGCGCTGCTCCCGTGCGTGGTGAAGCTGTTCGCGCTGCCGTCGGCGCTGAGCGTGAGCGTCTGGCCAGAGACGGGGTTTCCCTGCGCATCGGCGAGAAGCACGAGCAGCGAGAGTGTCGCGCCGGCCTGCACGCTGCTCGGCGTCGCCGTGATCGACGATCGCGCCGCGCTGGCTGGCCCCGGGATGAAGGTCACCGCGCAGCTGCTGCTCGTCGTGCCGACCGTGGCGGTGATGACCTTGGCCTCCGCCTTCGTCGAGGAGATGGTCGCGGTGAAGTTCCCGTTGTCGTCGGTCGTGCCGCTCGAGGGCGTGAGCGTGTTGCCGCTGCCTGTCGAGGAGAGCGTGACCGTCTGGTTCGTGAGCGCGTTGCCGTTTGCGTCGGTGACTTTGACCGACAAGGTTGCGGTGGTGCCGTCGGCCAGCACGGTCTGTGCGCTCGAGGAGATGCCGACGAGCGGCTGTGTCGAGGCGGGTACGAACGTCACCGACGCGTGCAGCGTGATCGCGCTGCCGTCTGCGCCCAGCGCGGCCGTGAGCGCTTTCGTCTCGGCGTGCGCCGACGAGATCGTCGTGGAGAATTCGCCGCTCGCGTTGGTGTGCCCGCTGCTCAGACCCAGGACGTTCGCGCTGCCCGTGGCCGAAAACGCAGTGGCGAGTCCGCTGATGGGATTTCCGAACGCATCGCTGGCGAGGAGGAAGAGCGTCGAGCTGCTGGTGCCGTCTGCCGTGACGGTGGTCGGGCTGGCGAGAAAGAGCGAATTGCTCAAGCTGGGCGGCCCCGCGATGAAGGTCACGTTCGTCGATGCGGAGAGAGCACCCGCGCTGGCGGTGATGCTCTTGGTCTCCGCTTTCGTCGAGGAGAGCGTGGCGGTGAACGTCCCGTCTGCGCCCGTGACGCCGCTGGCGCTGCTGCCCGCGAGCGAGCCGGCGGTGAAGCTGCTCCCGCTCCCACTCGAGCCGAGCGCGACCTGAACGCCCGCGAGGCCGATGTCGCTTGCGTCCTTGAGCGTGACGATGATGCGCGTGGTGGCGCTGCCGTCGGCGACCAGCGTGGTCGGCGACGCGGAGATGGTCGCCAGCGAGAGCACTGGCGCGGTCGAGAGGAACGTGACGCTCCCGGTGACGACGATCGCGCTCCCGCCCGTGCCGACCGTGGCGCCCACCGTCTTGATCCCGGCCTGCGTCGAGGAGAGCGTCGTGGAGAACGAGCCGCTCGCGGTGGTGCTGCCGCTCGCGGTCGCGAAGCTGTTGCTGCTGCCGCTCGCGCTGAGCGAGACGGGGATCTCGGCGACGGCATTTCCATTCGCGTCGCTCGCCAGAAGCAGCAGCGTGCTCGTCGCGATTCCGTCGGCGAGCAGCTGCGTCGGACTCGCGAGCAGAACGCTCCTGGCCGCGCTGGGCGCGCCCGCGAAGAACGTCACGGCGCAGGCGTTGCTCGTCGCGCCCACTGTCGCGGTGATGATTTTGGCTTCAGCCCTGGTCGACGAGAGCGTCGCGGTGAAGATCCCGCTCGCGTTGGTGCTGCCGGTCGCGGAGGTGAGCGTGTTGCCGCTGCCGCTCGCGAGCAGCGTCACGGTCTGGTGATTGAGCGCGTTGCCGTTCACGTCGGTGACCTTCACCGACAAGGTCGTGGTGGTGCCGTCGGCGGGCACGCTGCTCGCGCTCGAGGAGATGGTCACGAGCGGCTGCGTCGCGGCAGGCACGAACGTCACCGATGCGCCCAGGTTGATCGCGCTCAACCCCGCTCCCAGTGCGGCCGTGAGCGTCTTCGTCTCGGCGCGCGTGGAGGCGATCGTCGCGGAGAACTGGCCGCTCTCGTTGGTGTGTCCGTTCGCGCCGCTGAGTGTGTTGGCGCTGCCGCTGGCCGAGAAGCTGGTGGCCAATCCATTGATGGGATTTCCGAACGCGTCGTTGGCGAAGAGGAAGAGTGATGACTTGCTGGTGCCGTCGGCGGTGACCGTGGTCGGGCTGGCGAGAAAGAGCGACGCGCCCAGGCTGGGCGCGCCTGCCATGAACGTCACGCTGGTGCTCGCGCTCAAGCCCCCGGCGGTCGCGGTGATGCTCTTGGTCTCCGCCTTCGTCGACGAGAGCGTGACGGTGAGCGTGCCATCTGCGCCGGTGATTCCGCTCGCGCTGCTCCCCGAGATCGACCCCGAGGTGAACGTGTTGGCGCTCCCGCTTGTGCCGAGCGTGACGAGTTGCCCGGCCAGACCGGCGCCTGTGGCATCGCTGAGCGTGACCGTGATGCTGGTGGACGCGCTGCCGTCTGCGATGAGCGTGGTCGGATTCGCGGCGATGGTCGCGAGAGCCAGCACCGGCGCGGTGGAGAGGAACGTGATGTTCGTGGTGACGACGACCGCGCTGTTCCCGCTGCCGACCGTGGCGCTGACGGCCTTGAGTCCGGCCTGCGTCGCAGAGAGCGTCGTCGAATAGGAGCCGCTCGCGCTGGTGCTGCCGCTCGCGGACGCGAAGCTGGTTCCACCGCCGGTCGCGCCGAACGACACGGGCGTTTCGGGCAGCGGATTTCCATTCGCATCGCTGGCGACGAGCAGCAGCGTGCTGGTCGCGATCCCGTCGGCAGGCAGCTGCGTGGGGCTCGCGAGCAGCACCGTCCGGGCCGCGCTGGGAGCGCCTGGGATGAACGTCACCGCAGTCGAGAGCGTCGCGCTGCCGGCGTTCGTCGTGAGGTGCGCGGAGATGAGCTTCGTCTCTGCCCGCGTCGAGGAGAGGCGCACGCTGAACGAGCCATCGCTGCCTGTGCGCCCGACATTCGCCGCGCCACCGTCGAGCCCGTCTGCGCTCCAGCGATTGTCGCTGCCCGTCGCAGAGAGTTCGATCTGCGCATCGGGAAAGAGGTTCCCGTCGAGATCGCGCGCGATGACGATCACGCTGGTGTTGGCGCTGCCGTCGGCGACGATCTCTCGCGGCGTCGCGTCGATCGTCGAGGTGCTGCTGCTGGGAGCGCCGGGTGTGAAGGTGACGAGCGTGCTGAGTGCAAACGCGAGGCTGCCCGTGGCGACGGTCGCCGTGATGGTCTTGTCCTGCGCGTTCTTCGAGGAGAGCGCGGCGGTGAAGCTGCCGTTCACATCGGTCGCGCCGCTCGCTGCGTTCCAGTTGTTGGCCTGGCCTGTCGCGGAGAGCGTCACGGGTTCGCCACTGAGCAGATCGCCGGCGCAGTCGCGCACCGTGACCGCGAAGGAGATCGCGGCGAGGCCATCGGCGCGCGCGCGCTCCGGCGTGGCGATGAGCGTCGACTGGGCCGCGCAAGGTGCGCCCGGGTTGACGTCGAACGCAGCGCTCGTCGCGCCGCCGAATCCGCTCGCGGTGGCCGTCAGCGTGCATCCGCGAGCGGCGCGATCAATCGAGAGATCCGCAAACGTCGCGAGCCCCGCCACCGCCGCGACCGAGACGGTTCCGGAGAGCTGGGCCGGGCCGCTCGCATTCGCGCAGCCCGCGCCGAGCGAGAGCGTCACCATCGCCGTCGCGCTGGCGTCGAGATTTCCCAGCGCATCGTTGAGCGCGACCTGCACAGCGGGCGCGATGGGCAGGCCGTTGACGACACCGCTCGGCTGCACAGAAAACGAGAGTGACGCCGGAGGCCCGGTTGTCACATCGAAGGTCGGGCTGATCGCGGAGGCGAGTCCCGTCGAGGAGGCGACGAGCGCATAGCCGCGCCCAGCCTGGGCGATCGAGAGATCAGGGAACGTCGCGAGGCCGTTGCTTGCGCTGATCGAGGTGTTCCCACCAAGCGCGCCGCTGCCGCCGTCCTGGCCGAGCCCAAGCGAGATCGTGCTGCCCGCGTCCGCGATGAGGTTGCCGAACGCATCCTCGACCGAGAGCACCACGGGCGGCGCGATGGTCGTCCCGGCCTGCGCATTCGAGGGAGGCACGGTGAAGGAGAGCTTCGCGCCGGGCCCCGCGACGAACGTGATCGAGAGCGTGTGCAGAAGCGTGGCGCCTCCGACGACGGCGGCGCTGACGACCTTCAAACCCGCGCTGGTGGCGGTCAGGCGCGCCGTCGTCCTTCCTGACGCGTCAGTGACCGCGGGCGTCGTCAGCAGGACGCCCCCTCCCGTCGCCGTGATCGCCACATGCACACCGGAGAGCGGCTGGCCCTGTCCGTTGAGGATGGTTGCGGTGATGACCGCGTCGTCGGCGCCGTTCGCGATCACGCCCTCCGAGCGGTCGCTCACGAGTGTGGAACGGGTCGGATCGGGCGATGGCGAGCTGATCGGTCGGCTGGTCGAGCAGGAGACGAACAGTGCGGCGACAACCAGCAACGCAAGCGAAATGCGCATGGCAACTCCTCTGCGAGCTGGGCTCACGGGGCGGACCGTATCCGATTGCTGAGTGGTGCGCGAAGAAGCGGAGGGCGAGAAAACGTCGCGCTTGACCGCGTGCTCCCCGCCGACGCAGAAACGCCGTCCCGATGATTCGACCGCGCGCGCTGCTGGGTCTGCTCCTGTTCACCTGCTCGCTCGCGGCACTCGCGGATGTTCCCACTGCGGGAGCGAACCGCGCACCGACGGCCGTGCGTACCAAGCTCCCCGAGCCGCTGCTGAGCGAAAGCATCACCGATCTCGACGGCGCTGAGGCGGGCGAGATCGAGCTCGACGCGACCGGGGTGAGCTCGTTTCGTCGGTCCACAAGCGGCGCCTGGCAGAGCAGCGTCGAGATCGAGTGGCGTGCGCTCGAGCGCCTGGGGCTTGCTCTGGAGCTCGGTCTGGGCGGGACGATCGGGTCAGCGTCGTCGACCGTCTTCGCCGTGCGGCCCGCGGCGAGTTTCGTGATCGGGCATTGGCCGCCGCTCGATTTCCATCTGATGGCCGAGGTGAGTGCGAATCCTCTGCGCGACGATGCCGCAGAGAATGATCCGGGCGAAGCGGCGATGCCGGTCTCAGGAGGGCTGCGCGCGGGTCTGCGCGTCGAGCGATTCACGCTGCGTGGATTCGTCGGTGCCGGCGTGGGCGCGGCGAGTGTGCATCTGGTGCCGCTGCATCTGCAGGGCGCGGTGCTCTACGAGTTCGGCGCGGGCAGCGGGCTTGGCTTTGCGGGGATCGAGGCAGATTCAGATTGGGCGCGGCGCACGCAAGTCACGCTCGCGCCGAATCTCGTCATCCGCGGTGGGCGGCTCCACCTGCCGATCGATGTCGGACTCGCGATGCCGTGGACGATCGCCGCGCGCAGCAGCGAACGCTCGCTCGGGGTGCTGCTGCGCCTGATGCTCGAGTTCGATACCGACTAGTCGATCGCGCCCTGCTTCGATTTCAGCTCGCGGTACGCAGCGCCGGTGCGCTCGCGAGCAGCGTTGCGCCGAGCATGCCGAGCACTCCCGCCGTGCCCGCGATGGTGCAGCCGATCGCTCCGGTGAGCGCGACGATCAGACAGGCCGCGGCGAGGAAGGCTGTGCGCTCCTTGAGATTCTCCTCCGCGCGCGCACGCGTCGCGACCAGTGCTCCGGCGACGAGGCCGCCGATGCAGCAGGCCGGCAGACAGAGCGACATGCACTGCGCAGAGCCACAGGCGTGGCCGATCGTGCACATCGCGATCGGGGCTGCGAGCGGAACGAGTCCGGCGGCGAGCGCGGGAAAGATTGCGCGTCCCGGCGCGCGACCGAAGAGAGAGAGCGCGACGACGGCGGCGAAGAGAACGCCGACCGCCATGCAGGTGGGCCCAAGCCGCTGGTGCGGGAAGGCCGCGACGGCGAGAAACGGCACAACGCAGAGAGCGCGCCACGTCGACTCACGCAATCGCCCCAGCTCGTAGGCAGTGCGCGAGCGCCTGCGGATCAGCTCGTCTCTAGTCGGTGCCATGCAGCTCCCTCCAATTCTTGCGCAGACGATCGAGCGCACGCTCAACCCGCTTGCGAAACGTCGCTGCGCCGATCGCGGGACGCTCGTCGCGCAGCAGCGCCGAGAGAGTTTCGAGATCGAGCGGCTGCAGCGTCTCCATCGCTTCCAGCGCGGCCGCGCGCAGATTCTCGAGCAGCGCGGCCTCCTCGGGGCTCTGCCCGCCTGCCGCGAGCTGCTCGGCTTCGCTGCCCGCACTCGCGCGGTGCCGCGCCCGTCGCTGCCTCTCTGTGCGGCATTCCCACGTCGCGATGCCGATCGCCCACGAGAGCGCATCTCGGCCGGGGGTCCAGTCGCTGACGCGGGAGAGGATCTTCTCGAGCGCGAGTTGCGCGGCATCCTCTCCGGCCGCCGCGTCGCCGAGCAGCCGCGTGCAGTAACGGCGCAGGAGCGGCCAGAGTGGGGTGAAGACATGATCAAACGCGGCGCGGTCGCCATCGGCGAGCCGCGTGAGCGCATCCTGCAGCGCTTGCCGCTCCTGCGCGTTCACCTATTTGTGGCTGCGTGGGCAGTGCGAACAGCCTGAGCAGTGCCCGCCGCACTTCCCCGAGCAGCCGGGGCAGCAGCCCGCGGCATCGAGAGCGGCGTGCGAGGCATAGGCAATTCCCGGCAGCGCCAGCAGTCCGACCAGCATCAACATCCGGCTCCAGTTTCTCATGGGTGCATCCTCCAGCGCGCGACGTTGCGCATCCAGAGTAGGCGCGAGAGCCCCGAAGCGTGACCGGCGAGCGAAAGTTAATTGCAGGGGAGGACGCAGCTGCAGGACCGGTTGACGCCGTCCGCTTCGACGCACGTCGCCTGCGCGCCCGAGAGGCAGGCGTTGCACGCGGCCTGCATTCCCGTGGGCACGCCAGCGTCCTCGGCGACGGTCTGTGCGGGCGGGCAGTTCGCCGGCAGCTGCGTGGTGCAGTCGAACGAATTGCAGCCAGCGAGCACCGCCATGGCGAGCGAGACGAGAACCAGCTTCAGGGCAGCGGACTGGAGGCGCATGGTCGAAACTCCCCGGCGAAAGAGCGGACAGCTTAGCCGGAAAAGGGGATGGCGAAGGGGCAACAAATTGCGGGCGCGAACGATCGGATCGACCCGCGCGCAATCTTTGGAAACAGTCTGATCAGGCAGGACAGGAGCTACTGGGCGACGAGTGTGTGGTGTGCCCCGTCGGGCGTGACCCTCTCGGCGCTGGTCGGGTCGGCCGGATTCGGGACGTGCAGCAGCGCGCCGCCCGTGTTGTTCGCGCCCACGCTCATCCCGGTGTCGATGAGGAAGATCCGGTTGTAGCGCTGGAACATCGTGTCGGCCGCGCGCTTGGTTCCGTCGGCGAAGGTGACCTTGGCTGGCTCGTGGCCGACGACAATCCGCTCGGCGCCGAGTGCGTGCGCCCAGTTGGTGAGCGTTGTCTGCGGATCGCCCGACTGCTCCCAGAAGACGCTCGTCGCCGCCTTCGCTTCGAGAATCGAACTCGTATTCGCGAGGATGTCCGCGCCGAAGCCCGAAGCGTTCACGCCCGCCACCAGCGCGGCCGAGAGCTGCGCGAGGGTCTGTCCTGCGGTGTTGCCCGCGTGCGCGAAGAACCAGTCGCCCACGCGCGCAGCGAAGGGGAGATCGCGGATGAACAGGCCCACGTCATCGAGGCCGGCGGCCGTCGCCGCAGGCGTCAGACCCGCGTCCGCGAGATCGACATCGAAGCCATTGCTCGCCGACGCCTTCGAGTTGGTCGGGTCGGCGAGAAACTCCGCCTCGTGATTTCCCATCGTGACGACGAGCTGGCCGCCCGCGCTCCTGGCCTGGCTCTGCAGCGCCGCGACCAGCCGGATCACGCCCACCGCATCCGGCCCCTTGTCGATCATGTCGCCGACGATGACGAACGTCGCCGTCCCCGCGGCCCAGCGCTGCGCTTGATCGATGATGCCGGCGCCGGAGAGAAGCGTGATGAGCGCCTGATCGTCGCCGTGAATGTCGGAGAGCACCCAGAGCGAGCTGGCCTGCGGGAGCGTCACGATCGCGGGAAAGCCGCTCCAGTCGCGGATGCCCGCATCTTGCGTGCCTGCATCCTGATTCCCTGCATCATGGACGCCCGCATCCTGATTCCCTGCGTCCTGCGTGCCCGCATCCTGATTCCCTGCGTCCTGCGCGCCGCCATCGAAGCCTCCGCCGTCGGGGCCGGCATCGAATCCTCCGCCGTCGGGGCCGGCATCCGGATCACCTGCGTCCTGCGTGCCCGCATCGTTGTCACTCTGTGCGTCGAAGATTGGGCCGCTGCAGCCCGCGGCAGCGAGGAGCAGCGCGAAGGCGAGGCTGGCAGATCGCAGCGTGGACGAGGTGGCTCGATGCATGGGAACTCGGTCTTGGCACGCTGCGATGCGCGCAGGCAATCGGCCTGCAGTGCGACCGGGCCTGTCGGAGGCGGGTGCTAGAAGGCTCTGGACTTCAGACGCGCGGCAGTTCCCGAATTCCAAAGCCCAAAGTCCAGACTCCCCCCGGGGAACCAACGCCGTGCTCAAGGTCTGCTACTCGAACAAGCCTGAGGCGCTCGCGGTCCGACTGCAGGAGGATCTGGTCGTGGCCGTGGGCATGCCGCCGCGCGACCTCTTCAAGCCGACCCAGTTGATCGTCGCCAGCCGGCCGCTCGAGACCTGGCTCCTGCATCAACTCGCGCCGCGCGTGGGCATCGTCGCCAACTTCGAGACGTGGATGCTGCGGCGCTTTACCAGCGCTCTGGTTGTGCGCGCGTTTCCGGGAAAGGCCGCACTCGACGGGCGGGCGCTCTCCGAATTGCTGCTCGCGATCTTCCTCGACGGAGAGCTCGCGGGCCACGAACTCGCGCCGGTGCGAAGCTATCTGGGCCGCACTGGGCGCGGTGCGGATGAACTTCGCGCAGCCCAGCTTGCCGCGCAACTCGGCCGCGTTTTCGAGGAGTACATCTTCTCGCGCGCGGAGATGCTCGAGGCCTGGGCGCAGCGCAGACCCTCTCCGGCGGACGGCGGCGGCGAGCTTGCGGCCTGGCAGAGCAAGCTGTGGCGACGCGTGCTGGCTGCGTCGCAGGACCGATTCGTGCTGCCGACGCGGCTCACCGAGATCGCGCCTTCCCTGCTCGTGCCGGGCGGCGAACCGCTCTTCGCTTTCGGTCTCTCGATTCTCGGCCAGAGCTATCACCAGCTGCTCGTCCACCTCGCGAAGGCCTGCGACGTCCACGTCTACGCGCTCAACCCCTGCATGGAGTTCTGGGAGGATCTGCCGTCGGTGCGGGATCGCAAGCAGCAGTTCGCGCGCAAGGCCGAATCGCTCTCGCCCGCGGCCCTGGCGGCCTGGGACCCCTACGGCCTGCGCAACGACGAGTGCCGTCCGCTCGCGCTCTGGGGCCGTCCGGGTCGCGAAGCGGTGCGGCTGCTCAACGAGGCGAGCCGCGGAACCTGCTCGGCGATCTACGTTGATCCGAAGAAGCGGGGAGACTCGCTGCTGCGCGGGCTGCAGGCCGACATGCTGGTGCGCAAGCCGGGCGTGCCCGACGAAACGTATGCTCAGGGCCCGGCGTCCGACGGCATCGAGCTCGTCCGCGCGCCGAGCGTGCGTCGGGAGTGCGAGTTCGTCGCGGGCCGCATCTGGGCGCTGCTCCAGAGCGGGTCGGCGACAGGCGACAACGCGGCGCTGCGCCTCGACGAGATCGCCGTGCTGATCGCCGCGAAGGACGCCGAGGAGTACGTCGCGCCGCTGCTCAACACGTTCCGGGAGCACAGCGATCTGCCGTGGCAGCTCACCGGCCTGCCCTTCGCGCTGACGAGCCCGGTCGTCGAGGCCGCGCTGCTCCTGCTCGAGCTGCCGCTCTCCCGACTGACGCGGGCCGATCTGCTGCGCGTGATGACGCACCCGATCGTCGCCGAGCGCTTCCCTGGCGCGGACGCCCGGTCGTGGGTGGACTGGTCCGCCGATCTCGGCATCGCGCACGGGGCGAGCCACGCCGATCATCAAGGCACGTACATCGAGCGCGACGTCCTCAATTGGGATCAAGGGCTCAAGCGAATCGCGCTCGGCGCGTTTCTCTCCACGCGCGCAGAGAATGACGAGCGGCTCTTCCCTCTCGGCGACGAGCGCTACCTCCCCGATCCCGCGGGCCGCAAGCTCGAGGAGGGTGCGGGCGCGCTGCTCCTGCTCGCCCGTTCGCTGCTCGCCGACGCGCAGGCGCTTCGCTCCGCCGAGCGGACGGCGCGCGAATGGTCCGAGCTGCTCGCGACGCTGTTGTCCGCCTATCTGACTCCTCGCGACGATGCCGAGAAGCGTGCGCTCGATGCCTGCCTGAAGTCGGTGCGCGAACTCGCGACGCACGAGCTTGGCTCTCGACCCATCTCTTTTCGCCTCGCGAAGGAGCTCACGCGCGAGCAGCTCGCGAGCGCTGGCGCGAGTTCAGGCGGCGCAGTGTCCGGAGGCGTGCGCATCTCGACGCTCTCCGCCTCGCGGGCCATCCCCGCGCGCGTGACGTTCATCGTCGGTCTCTCCGAAGGAGCGTTCCCGGCGAGCGATCGCCCTGACGCGCTCGACCTGCGTGCAAAACGTCCGCAGGCCGGCGACGCGAGCGGGCGAGAGAAGGATGAGTACCTCTTTCTCGAGGCGCTGCTCTGCGCCAACGATCGCCTGATCCTCTCGCACGTCTCGCGCGATGAGCGCACGGGCGCGCAGCGCAATGCCTCGCCCGTGGTGGTCGAGCTGCAGCACCTCCTCGATGCGGGCTATCTGGGCCGCGACGGGAGCGAGACGGATGCGCATCCGCTGGTGACCACGCTGCCTCTCTGGCGCGCCGACGCGGATCCCGCAGGCGACGCGAAGATCATCCCGACCGCTCCAGGCCTTGCCGAGCGGCGTTTGCGCAGCGTCGGGGCCACGCTGCGAATGCTTGCCGGGCCGCTTGCTCCCGGCACCACCGCACGCGAGCTCACTGCGCAGCTTGGCGACCATGCGCGGGTCGAACTCTCCGCGGCGCTCAGGTTCCCGCCCTCTGCGCCGCCATCCGTGGTCGAGGAGGAGACGCGCCGGATCACGCTCTCGCAGCTGCGCGGATACCTCTCGTGTCCGCTGCAGGGCTCGGCCCGCGTGCGGCTGCGGCTCGAGGACGACGAGGAGGATCTGCTCGATCGCAGCGATGAGGTCTTCACGGCCTCGGCGATGACGGCGGCGCGGATGGCGCGCGAGGTGTTCATCGAGGCCTTTCGCGAAGGCGGCGCGCCCGCTCTCTCTGGCGACTCACGCATTCGCGAGGAGACATGGGAGCGCCACGCCGATCTTCTCGTCGAGCAGGGCGAGCTGCCGATCGGGCCCTTTCTCGAGGCGCAGCGCACAGACGATCGCGCCGTGCTCGACTCCTGGTGCGAGGCGGCGAAGAGCCTCGGCGTATCTGAAAATCTCCCGCTGCAGCTCATCCGCTTCGGACCGGCCGACGAGCACGATCGGGTCGAGCAGGTGCTCGATGCGCCCAACTTTCTGCTCGAGCTTCCCGGCCCCGTTGCGCGAACGATCCGCGTGCAGCTCGTCGGCGCGACCGAGCCGCAGGTCGGGCCGGACGCCTGTCTGCGCCTCCTGCGCAAGAAGGCGCCGCCGTCGGAGGACGACCAGCTGATCGATGCGATCGGCTGCTGGCTCGACCGCGTCGTGCTCGCCGCGAGCGGACTGCTTGCTCCCGCGCCGTACGAGATCGCGCTCGCCTATCGCGACCGCGTCTGTCCGATCCGGCTGCGCCCGATCGCGCAGGACGAGGCGCGGGCGCTGCTCGCGACGCTGCTCACCGATCTGCTCGCGGGTGACAACGAGTTGCTGCTTCCGCTCGCTGCGGTCGTCGAGAAGAGCTCGGGCTCGACGCGGCCGTTTCCTGCGATCGCGAGCGAGATGTTGTCCAACCAGCGGCGGCCCGTCTGCAGAGGTCCGCTGCGCAGGCTCGATGGCTTCCGCATCCCCGATGAAGACGAGGCCGCGCGGCTGATCGGGAGGCGTTTCACGCTCTTCTTCGATCGGCTCGTGCGCGCGGAGCCTGCTGCAGCGGCCGCCGATGCGAGTGGTGCGGACGCGAAGCCGACGAAAGCGAAGCCGGGTCGGAAGTCGAAGAAGGGCGGCGCCTAGATGAGCAACACGTCGCTGCCCCGCTATCCGCGGCCGAAGATTCTCGACTCGCTGCCGACCTGCGGACACCAGGTCATCGAGGCCTCGGCGGGGACGGGCAAGACCTTCACCATCGAGCATCTCGTCGTCGACCGCGTGCTCTCCGGTACGGCGCTGCAGAGCATCCTCGTGGTGACCTTCACCGATCGCGCCGCTGCCGAGCTGCGGGCGCGCATCCGCAACCTCCTGCGGAGCATGCTCGATGCCGCGAGCCGGCCAGCGGACGAGTCGGTGCCGGAGCCGTTCTGGACGCTCGATGAGCAGGCGCGCGCACGGCTCGCAGATGCACTCGCGCGCATCGACTCCGCGGCCATCTCGACCATCCACGCCTTCTGCCAGAGCCTGCTCACCGAGAACGCGTTTGCGCACCGGCGGCTCTTCACGCAGCAGCTCACCGACGGCGCGGAGATCTTCTCGAGTGTGTTTCGCGATTATCTGCGCGCGCAGTTGAAGAGCGATCCCGAGTTTGCGCTGCTGCTGCGGCCGCATCTTCGCGGGAACGGATTCGACGAGGACTCAAGCCTCGTCTCGCTCGAGGCGAAGCTCTACGAGCTCTCCCGGTTCCACGGCACGCTGATGCCCGCGCTCGACGCGGACGCGATCGATGGCGCGCTGGCGCTGCTTCCCGAATCGCTGCCGAGCGCGGAGGAGCTCGCCGAGAGCTACAAGGGGCGTCTGGGGCGTCCGAAGATCACGCGCGTGCTCGGCGGGATCCTCGCGGCGCTGAAGACGGCGCGGGCTGAATCGGGCGCGGCGCGGCTGCTGGCGCTCGGCGGCAATGAGCTTCTTGGTGCGATCGACGACGGCCGGGCGATCGACTACGCGCTCGACGTTCTTGAGACGACCGCGCTCGCGGCCGCGCCAGCACTGCGCGAGACGCTCACGCAGCTTTCGCACAGCCTGCCCCCGGCCGATGCGCTGCTCGCCCGGCTGCACCTTGCGCGCATTCGCGAGCAGGTCCGCAAGGCCAAGCAGGAGCGCGGCCTCTTCGACTACGACGACATGCTCGCGGTGATCGCGGCCAGCCTCGACGGCGAGGCCGCGGAGGCGGTGAAGAGCTCGCTGCGCGACCGCTACAAGTTCGCGCTTATCGACGAGTTTCAGGACACCGATCCTACGCAGTGGAAGATCTTCCGGACCCTCTTCGCAGAGAGCGAAGGCAAGACCTGGCTCTCGGTGATCGGCGATCCCAAGCAGGCGATCTACGGGTTTCGCGCGGCCGACGTGGAGACGTATCTGGGCGCGCGCACGACGCTGCTCGGCGAGACGGACGAAGCGAAACTCGGGAGCCGCATCGTGCGGCTGCGGGACAACTTCCGCTCGAGCGAGCGGATGATCCGCGCCTACAACCTCGTGCTCCAGAAGACGAGCGTCGAGGAGGGGACGCTCTTTCAGGCAGACCCGCGCATCGCCTACGGGCCGGACGCCGAGGTGAAGTGCGGCGAGACGACGGTGCGGCTCGTCGATCGCGACGGGCAGGAGCTGCCGCCGGTGCAGATCCTCCGCGGGCAGCTCACGGGTCTCATCGGCAAGCGCAACGCGGTGGTGCCCGTGGCTCGGTACATCGCGGAGGAGATCGAGCGGCTGCTCGCTCCGACAGGTCCTCTGCTCTGCGACAAACGCGACCGTGCGGGGAGGGCGCTGCGCGCGGACGACATCTTCGTGCTCGCCCGCTCCAGGTCTGATTCGCAGCACGTCGCCGCTGAGCTCGCCGCACGCGGGCTGCCCTTCTCCTTCTACAAGCTCGACGGTCTCTTCCAGACGGACGAGGTCGCCGATCTCATCGATCTGCTGTCGGCGATCGCGCAGCCGGACGAGCGCTTGCGGCGCGTGCGGGCGTGGCTGACTCCCTTTTTTGGACTCAAGCCTCTCGAGGTCGAGCAGGCGCTCGCGGCGCCCGACGATCATCCTCTCGTGCAGCGGCTGCTGGCGTGGAATGCGCACGCGCGCCGCCACGACTTTGCACGCCTCTTCTCGGCGATTCTCGAGGAGAGCGGGCTTGCGCGGCGGGCGGCGTTGCTGCCCGACGAGGCCTCCTCGCTGGCCAATCTCCAGCGCGTCCTCGAGCTGCTCTCGGCGCAGGCCCGCGTGCGCCACGCGACGCTCCCGGAGCTCGTCGCGCTTCTGCGCGCGTGGCGGGAAGACCGCGCCCAGCCTCAGCAAGCGGACGCCGACGTGCAACCGCTCTCGACCGACAAGCCCGCCGTGCAGCTGATGACGATGCATGCGGCGAAAGGGCTCGAGGCCGCCGTGGTGTTCCTCGTCGGCGGCGCGAAGGATGCTGGCGCGGGTTCTCTGCGCGTCTATCACCAGGGAGGAGAGCGGAAGGCCTGGCAGGGCGCCGTTCCGAAATCGCTTCGTGACGAGGTGGAGCGCGAGCAGCGCGGGGAAGATGAGCGTCTGCTCTACGTCGCGCTGACGCGTGCGCGCGCGCGGATGATCCTGCCGCAGTTCATCTCGACCGACAAGAGTGGCGCACAAGGGCCAGCGAAGCTGACGGGCGCGTACGGGCCGCTCAACGTGCGCCTCTGGCATCTGCTCGCGCGAGAGACCGATCCAGCGCTCTTCGAGATCGCGATGCTCCCGCCTGCGCAGGGCGCGGACGCGACGCTCGCCCCGTCGGGCGCGCAGCAAGCGGCGCTCTCAAGCTGGCAGCCACCGCCCGGGTTGGTGCCTGACGCCGCGCACGACGGCAACCGGCTCCGCGGGCTCGCGAGGGCGCGGACGGGAGCGCTCGTGACCTCCTATTCGCAGCTCGCCCGCGGCGTGAAGCAGGAGCCGCTCGAGGTCGACAAGCAGGAGGCGATGCGCGAGACGCACGATGCGGAGGCGAGCGGGGGCGAGCTGGTCTCATCGAACGTGGTGGGAAATTTTCTCCACGACGCGCTCGAGCTGCTCGACCTTCCGCGCGTACGCACGCTGCCGTCCGTCGAGGCGTTCGAGCGCGATGCGCCGATGCGCGCACTCATCGAGCCGCTCGCCGACCGCGCAGGGATCGCTCCCGCGCAGCGGCCCCACGCCTATCGGCTGCTCTTTGCGGCGGTGCGCCGGTCGATCCCGGTCGGGCCGTTCGGAAGCGTGCCCAGCATCGCCGCGCTCACGAAGGTCCTACGCGAGACGGAGTTCCTCTTCCCGATCCCCGAGCGCAACCATCGGCTGCTCGGCGCTCCACGCGATGGCGCGGACGAACCCTTCGCGGTCGGCCGCGGCTTCGTCAAAGGCTTCATCGACGTCCTCTTCGAGCACGAGGGGCGTGTCTACTTCGGCGACTGGAAGAGCTCCGTCGTGCGCGACGCCTCGCCGGCCGCGCTCTCGAGCTACATCGGCACGCATTTCCACTGGCAGATCGTCGTCTACTCCGTCGCGGTGCTGCGCATGCTCGATATCCACGACGAGGCCGCGTACGAGCGGCGCTTCGGTGGGCTGCTCTACTTCTTCCTGCGCAACATGGAGGCGACGCCGCCAGGGGCCGAGACCCTCGGGACCTGGTTCGAGCGGCCCGATTGGACCACCGTGAAGCAGTGGGAGCGCGAGCTGCTCCAGCATGGCTTCGCGCGCGAGGAGAGGACGCCATGAGCCGCGCGCGATTGTCGCCCCACGGATCGCTCGCTCGCCAGTTCGGCGGGGCTCAAGACGAGGCGTGGCACGGACCTCTGCGCGCTGAGCTCGGCGACGATCTCTTTGCCGCCGCGAACGAGTTGGCGAATCTGGGCGCGCAAGGCGGAGCGGACCTTCGCAATGCGCTGCTGGCGCTCGCTGCGGCCTGCCTCCACGGCGGACGCAGCGGAAGCACGCGCTTGCCGATTGGCAATCCCGCGCACGGGCCGCTCTGCGAGACCTTCGCGGCGCTGCGCGTTCCTTCTCTCGTCGCGGCGCGGGCCTTCGAGCTGCTCGCGGCGGACCAGAGTGCGCGAGGCGATGCGCAGCCGCTGCTGGGCGCGCGCGGGGAGTTCAAGCCGCTCATCCTCGACGGCGACGCGCTCTGCATCCAGTGGATGGCCTTTCAGGAGGACGACCTCGGCCAGCGGCTGCGCGCGCGCTACGCCGAGGCGCTCGCGCCGTTCGAGGAGAAGAAGGTCGCGCTGGCGCTGCACGACCTGCTCGCTCGAGCGCCGATGCGCGCGGGCCGTGCGATCACGCTCTCCGACGAGCAGCAGCGCGCCGTCATCGCGGCCGCGCACCAGCCGCTCACGGTGATCTCAGGCGGGCCAGGCACGGGCAAGACGTCGATCGTCGTCTCGATTCTGCGGCTGCTCGCGCGTCTCGGAACGGGGCCCGAATCGATCGCGCTCGCGGCGCCGACGGGCAAGGCGGCCAACCGGATGGAGGAGTCGATCGTCGCGTACCTGAGCGGCATCGGTGATCCCGCGGCCGAGGATTCAGGCCTGCTCGCCGTGCGCCCGGCGCCGACGACGCTCCATCGCCTGCTGGGATATTCGCAGAGGCGAAATCGCTTCGCGCACCATGCGCAGAATCCGCTGCCGCACCGCATGGTCATCGTCGACGAGGCGTCGATGATCGATCTGGCAATGATGGATCGGCTGGTGCGCGCGGTGGGCGCGGGCGCGCATCTGGTGCTGCTCGGCGATGCGGAGCAGCTCCCGTCGGTCGAGGCGGGCGCGGTGCTGCGCGATCTCGTGCCGCTCTCTTCCGTGGCGCCGGCGCGGCCGTGGGATGCGCTCGTGGGAGTCGCGCAATCTTCCGAGGTGCTGCAGGCCGCTCCCCGCAAGGTCGCGCGCGATTCGGGCAGCGACGATCTGCGCGCGCGCGGTGCGGTGCGGCTGACGAAAAGCTACCGGATGGACGAGTCCGATCCAGCCGGTCGCAATATCTTCCTCGTCAGCCAGGCGCTGCGCGCAGGAATTGTCCCGCCGATCGTGGCCGCGAAGCCCGTCTCGGCCCATCTGCGCGAGCACAGCCGCGCCGCCGATGTGTCCTTCTCTGGCGTCGAGCTGCTCTCTGGCGCGCCGCAGGAGCGCGACGCTTTCCTTCATCGCTGGTTTCGTGAGCGGATCGCCTGCTCACCGCAGTTTGCGGCGCAGCTCGGGCGCATCTGGCCTCTCGAGGGAAACGCGATCGAAGCGTCCGCGCTCGACGCGCTCTCCCGCCTCGATGCGCAGTACCAGTCCGCGCGCCTGCTCTGCCTGACCCGCACCGCGGCGCGACCTTCGGGCACGGGAAGAGTCAACGCGCTCCTCTCCGGTCTTCTGCGCGAATTCGTCGGCGGGGTTGGCGACGACGCGGACTCAATGCTCGCGGGCGCGCCGATGATGATGACGAAGAACGATTACCAGCTCGGCCTCTTCAACGGCGATCAGGGTCTCGTCCTCTGGTCGCAGCGCGCAGACGAGTCCGCGCCCGCGCTGCGCCTGCTCGTGCGCATCAAGGGAACCTACGTCGCGCACGAACTCGACTCTCTCGGCGCGCAGTTGACGCCCTGCTGGGCGATGACGGTGCACAAGGCGCAGGGCTCCGAGTTCGATCACGTCGCGCTCATCCTCCCGACCGACGACGAGTCCGGCGGCGAGGCGGACCAACTGGCCTGCCGCGAGGTCGTCTACACCGCGATGACGCGCGCGCGCCGCTCGGTGACGGTGCTGGGCTCTGCGACTTCGCTCACGCAGGCCGTCGAGCGCAGCCTGACCCGCTGGTCTGCGCTCGGCGATCCCGGTTATTGGCGAGCCGAGGCCACAGCGAGAGATTAAGTCTTTAATGAAAAGGGATTAAAGTTCGTATCCCGGTCGTAATAGTCCTCGTTCTCCTTGCGCTTGAGGAAATTGACGACCTTGTAGGTCAGCGGCGTGGCGAGGATCTCCCAGCCCACCTTCAGGCAGTAGTTGGTCAGCATGATCTGCAGGAGCAGTTCATTGCTCCAGCCGCCGAAGAATGCGAGCGGATAGAAGATCAGCGTATCGAGCCCTTCGCCGACCACCGTCGAGAGGATGAAGCGCAGGAAGAGCCAGCGGCCGCCCGTCTTGAGCTTGAGCTTCGCCAGCGTGAACGAGTTGCCGAATTCTCCGATCGTATAGGCGAGCAGTGAGGCGAGCGACGTGCGCCAGGTCGAGCCGAAGACTGCCTCGAGATGCTCCTGCCCGTGCCACGCCGCTGCGGCCGGCATATGCACGACGACGAAGGCAACGAGCGACGCATATCCGAGCGCCGCGAATCCGGCCCAGACCACCTTGCGGGAGCGGGCGTAGCCGTAGACCTCGGTGAGGATGTCGCCGAAGAGATAGCTGATGGGGAAGAAGAGATTTCCCGCGCCGAACGTGAGGCCGCCGATGGTGACCGCTTTGCTGACGCCGATGAGATTCGAGCAGAGCAGCACGGTCACGAACGCGGCCATGATTAAATCGTAATAACGATAGGTGCGCGTGGCGGGCGGCTGGAGGGAAGCGGGATCGAGGGCGTCTGCGG
The DNA here is from genome assembly GCA_903911145.1 of uncultured delta proteobacterium. Classification (GTDB taxonomy): domain Bacteria; phylum Myxococcota; class Myxococcia; order Myxococcales; family 40CM-4-68-19; genus CAIWCD01. The sequence goes on from CAIWCD010000032.1 coordinate 93,937, forward strand.
TGGTCATGCGGATCCGGTCAGTCGACGGTGCGCGGCGTTCAATCGCGGCGCCGATTAAATGCCGCGCAGCGGGAAACGGTGCGCATGCTCGTGCAACATAGCAGGGTCAACCAGCGGCGCTGGAGCGTGTGATGAGCGACGAGAGCAAGCGAGAGCCAAACTTTCCCGAGCTGCCGATGGCCGACGTGCTCGTTCCCATGGTGCAGAGCGCGGCGCTGATCGCGGCGGGGCAGCTCGGTCTCTTCGAGGCGCTCGCCGAGAAGCCGCTGGTGCTCTCTGCGCTGGCCGCGTCGCTCAAGTGCGATCTGCGCGGCGTGCGCGATCTCGCGCAGTGTCTTGCGACGTGCGGATATCTCGTGCGCGAGGGAGATACCTATTCCAATGCGCCTCACGCGCAGCGCTGGTTTACCAGCAAAGGGCAGATCGATTACGCGCCCGGGCTGCGCTGGAGCGGGCTCTCCTGGCAGCTTCTCTCTGGTCTCGCGGAGTCGGTGCGGCGCGGAGGCCCGGAGACGATGCTCTGGAGCTTGATGGAGGAGAAGCCGGAATGGGGCCCGACCTTCTCGCGCTACATGGAGGCCTTCGCGCGCCACCTCGGGCCTGATCTGGTTGCCAACGTCGCGGTTGCGTCTGGTGCGACGCGCCTGCTCGATCTCGGCGGCTCGCATGGGCTGCACTCGATCGCCTTCTGCCGCGCGCATCCGGAGCTCTCGGCGGTGCTGATTGATCACGCAAGCGCCCTCACGGAGACGGGCGCGACGATTGCCAACGCGGGGTTGCAGGGCCGCATCACGCTGCGTCCGGGAGATCTTCGCGATGCCGATTGGGGCAGCGATTATGACGTCGTGCTGCTGCTCTCTGTCGCGCATAACCAGACCGCAGCTGATAACGCTGATTTAATGACCCGTATATCGCGCGCGCTGCGCCCCGGTGGCCTGCTGGTGATTCACGAATATCTCGCCGACGCGCCGATATCTCCATATGGAGCTGCGTTCCAGCTCGCGCTGCTCAGCGAGACGGGAACGCAGCAGTGGACTTCGCTGGATTTTGCGGGCTGGCTTGATCATGCCGGGTTTGCGCCGCCGCGACGGGTTCCGCTGATGCCCGCAGATAAAGGAACTCTCATGCTCGCGAAGCGGCGGCCCGTCGATTAGACCCGACCGGGTCTAATGAGCGCCAATCGCATTCAGCAGCTTGATATAGTCGGTCAGGTTCGCGGCCACGCGTTTGAACTTCGCCACCTCGTGGAGAAGCCGCTCGACCGGAAAGCCCGGCTCATCGAGATTCAGCGCGGCGAGATCTCCGCCAATCTCTTCGCCGATCACCAGCAGATGCGTCGGCCACGGACCTTCCTCGGTCCAGATATCCTCTTCCCGCACCATCTGGTTGAGGCGGATCACGGCCTGCGGATCTGCGGCAAGCTCGAACTCAGAGATCAACTCTGGAACCCCCGGATAGGGTCGATTGAGCTCAGCGGGATAGTTCGCCATCAGCTCGAGATATGGCCCGGGTATCGGGCGCCCGATGAGCGAGGAGAGTTCGGCCTGTTGCGCGTCATTGAATCGGGTCACGTTGATTTGTCCTTTCTCTTGTGGAGACAACCTCAATCATTGATGCCCGCATATGCTCAGCTTGTCCGCTCACGATTGTCCAGCGCTTGCTGCGCGACGATGGATCGCAGGGCTGCCCTGCTTCATTAAAGATATTCTAATCGATATGCCACCACCTGAAACGATCGAGCCCATGTTCAACCACCACTCGCCACTGCGCGGCATCTCCCGGACTCTCCTTTTCCTTGTTGTCGCGATCGCGCTTGTCGGCGCCCAGCCTGCACGCGGTGATGATCGCCCGCTTCCATTGCAGCTCTCGTTCATCTCCAGCGTCGTCCAACTCTATGACGAGGCTTATCTCTATCCGGGTTACGACCATTACAGCTGGAACCAATATGAGTTCGGCGCAGGAAACAAGCAGCGCGGTCAGGAGTGGCTGCTGAGAGGGACGATCCCAGGCAGCGCGGCGGCGCCGCAACAGTGGGCGCAACTCAAGGCGGCCTTTATCCAGGCCGGTTGGAGCGTCGTGAATGAAGCGTCGGCGGGCGGTATCCTCGAGCACAAGCGCGGGAGCATCGTCAGTTGGGCGCAGGTCGCAATCAACGACGGCGTGCGGGTGACGTCGATCGAAGTCGGGCCCAACCCCAGCAAGCTCACGCTCAAGCCGCCGAACGGGCAGGCCGAGACGTTCGATATCGCGACGCAGGAGTTTCCCTATCTTTCGCCGCTCCCGGACATGAAACCGCGCGCGGGCCGAGAAGCGGTGCAACCGTTCTGGGTGCAAATCAAGGACGCGCCGAAGCCTGAAATGATTGCCGAGAAGGCACTGGTCCGCGAGTACCAGCGTCCAGCGGGGCTCTCCAATCTCCAGTTCCTCGAGACCTATCGCGACGCGCTCGCCCGCGCGGGTTGGGCAATCGTTTCCGAATCCAACGGCGCCGATGCATCGCTCACCGGGCATTACTCGAAGTCACCGCGCGATCTCTGGGCGAGCCTCCATCTCAATCGGGAATCGATCCAGTTTGCCGTCGCCGACGGCGGCGTCGACCTGCAGTCGACCCTGGGCAAGGAGTGCCACGTTGCGCTCTATGGGGTTCTCTTCGATTTCAACCAGTCGACGCTGAAGCCTGAGTCCGACTCGGTGCTGCGGAGCTTGCTGGGCCTGCTCGAGAAGCGTCCTGCGCTCCATCTCGAGATCCAGGGACACACCGATATCGTAGGGGATGCCGCCTATAATCAGACGCTATCGGAAGCGCGCGCGGCCGCGGTGGTGAAGTGGCTCAACGCGCATCACATCGCGGCCGCTCGGCTCACTTCGCATGGATATGGAAAGTCGCAGCCGATTGCGGACAACGGGAGCGATGAAGGGCGCGCGAAGAATCGGCGCGTCGAGGTCGTCGACCCGAACTGCAAGCCTGCGCACGCGGCGCATGAAAGGCCGGGCTTATCGCCTGTCCACGGTGTGTCGATAAGCCAGTGAGCCATTCGGCTTTCTGTGCCGACGCAGTCTGGAGCCGACCATGGCCATCAGCGGAATTTCCACATCGACAGTGCCCACCGGGCCGAGCAGCAGCGACAGCACCATCCAGGCGTTGCAGGCGCAGGAGCGCTCGCTGCAGAAGCAGATCAACGCCCTCGCGAAGAATACGCAGCTCGACGCCCAGCAGAAGGCCGCGCAGTTGGCCCAACTTGAGGCGTCGCTGACGCAGGTCGAGATGGCGATCCAGCAGGCGCAGCAAGCGCAGCAGCAGGCGCGCGCCGCCAAGCAGAGCGCGAAGGCGGGGCCGGAGACAGGCGGGCCGGCCGTAGATGCGACCGGGGGCCCGTCCGCGAAGGCGGTACCGGTCGATGCGTCGGTGAGCGTCCGCGCTTAGCTGTCGCTCATGGTCCCGCGGTGAAGTTGACCACCAGGTTCTGACCGAGGTTGGTTGCGCCGACCTGGATGTAATAGGTCGTGCCCGCGACGGCGCTGAAGCTGACGTGCGAGCCGAGCGTGCTCAGGCCGGCAATGCTGCAGTCGCCGGGCACGAGCGTGAGCGCGTTGACCGCGCTGCCCGTATAGACCGCCACGGTGGTGAAGTAATCGCTCGGCGCGGTATCAACGACGAGCGTCTGCGTCGTGGGCGCGGTGAAGCTGAACCAGACCGTGCAATCGGGATTCACGCTCGCGGCGTTGCAGGTGAGGCTCGTCGGCTCGCCTGCTTCCGTGGTCGCGCTCTGTGTGAACTCCTTCACCTGCGTGGGCAACGTTGTAATTGCCTGGGCCGCGGCGAAGTTATCGTTGGTCGGCGCGACCGCCTTGAACGTGGCCCAGACGAGCACGTCATCGGTGACCGTGAATGTGTACTGCTGGTTCGAGCTCCCCGGCCCAACCGTGTGCCAGCCGCCCACGCCGCTCTCCCAGAAGAACATCTGGTAGCCGCTCGGTGGGACGCCCGTCAGCGTGACGCTCGAACCGATCGTGTAATCACCGACGCCCGTGATGGTCGCGCCCGCGGCAATGCCGCCGTAGGCATCGGAGGCTGCGGCTTCGACGAATCGCTTGCTGCGCGCGCCAATGGTGATCGAAACCGTCGCCTGCGTGGCCGTGGACGAGACGACCGTGATGCTGATGTTGCTCTCGCTGTCGGTGAAGGTCTGGCCGGCCAGGAGCGCGGCGTCCGCAAAGTCGACCGGGCCGGAGGCGGAGTTGGGTGTTACGTCGATGGCCGCCGTCGACGAGTTTCCGGTGTTCTCGTCCATATAGATGGCGACGCCATTGGCATATGCGGGTGCAGTCGAGATCCAGTCATTAAACGGCGCCACCGGGCGGCGCGCGGCAAGATAGTAATAACCGGTCGCGATCCCATTCGGATAGAGCGAGCCGGCCTGGCGCAGCTTGCGCGGGATCTTGAGTACCTTCACGTTCTCTGTCGGGTCTTCATAGGCGTTGATGACATAGGTGCCCGATGTCCAGATCGGCTCTGCCCGCAGCCCTTCGAGCCATCCGAGTTGCTCCTTATGCACCGGATTGAACTGCGCGCGCTGCCCTGCGCCCATCTCATCGGAGTAATCATCGTATTGGAGATTGTTGCAGGTGCCATTAAAGGCGATTGCGGTCGCGCCGCACTCCCAGCCGCCCGCGTGCATCAGGCCGAGGTTATGTCCATACTCGTGCAGCAGCGCATATCCGGTCTTGCCATTGAGCGTCGTATCGCCGTACGCCCCGTTGTAGACAATCGATACCGGAATCACCTTGGGCTGGCCCGCCACGGTGAACGTCTGCGAGCCGCTTAATCCTCCGGCGCCGCAGAGAGTGGGGTCGTTGGCGACAATCATGATCCGCTCATAGTTCGCGAGATTGATTGAACTGGCCGCGACCGCCATTACGGTGCTGGTGCTCATGCAGCTGGAGCCTGAGATCGTGAATGGCCCGTAGATATCGGATGCGCCGCCCTCGGTGCCGGCCGCGCCAGCGACCTTGGCGGTGCCGCCCGATGATTGCAGGAAGTAATTGTAGGCACTCGACGGATTGCTCGACGAATAGAAGACGCTCGCGGTGTTGGTCGTGTTCGCATAGGGATGGGCCGGTGCGCCTGTCCCGCTCGCGAGCACCAGCGCAGTGCGCAGCGGACCTGTCGTCACGAGTGCGCTGGTCGCGGGTTGCACCGCGACGCGGACGGGAACGCAGGTGGTGAATGGCGCGAAGCAGGCGACGGCGGCATAGGGATCGTCGAGCGCGTTTACGACAGTGGCGCCATAGGGAACCTTCGAGGGCGCGATATATCCCGACGCGTTTGCAGTCATGACGAGGGGCACGCTGCCGTCGGTGAGCAGGCAGTCGAGCGTCTGTGCGGTTCCTTCGACGCCGTTGGGGAATGCACCGGTGAAGGCCGCGGCAGTGCAGATCGTTCCACCTTGCCCGCCCGCGCTTGCGCTCTGGAAAACGAGGTTTGCGTCGAGGAAATACCAGACCTCGGCCGCAACTCCGGGAGTCGCGTTTGGAACCCGCACGGTGAACTGGATCGATTGGCCCACGGGCACGGGCGTCGTCCCGCCCGGATAGGAGACGCTCTGAAGATTCACAGCCGTTGCGAGGTGCGCGGACGTTGCGCAATTGCCGTTCCCGCAGAGCGGCGTGCCCAGCGCGTTCGAACAGACATGGTTGCATGCGCCGCAGTTGAGGATATCGGTTGCAATCGCGGTCTCGCAGCCGTCGCCGGCGTCGGCGTTGCAATCGGCATAACCGGCCGCGCAGCTCACGACGCAACTGCCGCTTGCGCAGATACCGAGTTCATTGGGTGTCCCCGGATTGCACGTCGTCGCGGAGGGCGCGAATCCATCGGCGGGGCAGGTTCCCGCGTCGCCTGCGCAGACCTCCGCGACATCGCAGACTCCGGTGGCCGCGCGGCAGACGGTGCCGGCATCGAGGAACTGATCGGCCGGGCAGGTCGCCGTCGCTCCCGAGCAGGTCTCCGCGACGTCGCACGCCCCCGCGGCCGAGCGGCAGACGCTGCCTGCGGCGAGCAGAGTGCCTGGCTGGCATCCGAGATATCCGCCGTCGCAGGAGGGCGGGCTCGCGCAGGGCCCCGCTGCTGAACCGCATGATGTTCCGGCATCCTGCACGTGGTGACAGATCGCCGAGATCCCGTCGCAGCTGACCGTTGCGTCGCAGAGTCCCTGGCTGAACCAGCAGGAGGTTCCGGCCGGCTTTACCGCGTCGGGGCAATTCACCGTCACGCCATCGCACTTGTCGGTGACGTCGCACGTGCCGCCGCCCGGGCTGATGAGCTGGTTGCGGCAGACCGAATTGACGGGCAGCACCGCATCGGCCGGGCAGTTGATTCCGTTGCCGGGGCAGTATTCGACGGCGTCGCAAAGCCCGGCAGCGGCGCGGCAGATAGTTGCAGAAGATAAGTATCGATCGGTCGGGCAGGCACTGCTCGCGCCGTTGCAGGTCTCGACCGCGTCGCACACGCCAGCTGCCGCGCGGCAGACGGTTCCCCCGGCCGCGACTGCGTCTGCGGGGCAGTTCACGGAGCTGCCCGTGCAGGTCTCGGCGACGTCGCAGCCGCCGTCCGCGGGACGGCAGACCGTCCCGGTGCCAGCGAGTGCGTCGGCGGGACAGGTCGGCGAGCCTCCGGTGCAGCTCTCGGCGACGTCGCAGACGCCTGCGGCTGCGCGGCAGACAGTTCCCGCGTCGACGAACTTGTCGACCGGGCAGGCTGCGCTCGATCCCGTGCAGCTCTCGACGACGTCGCAGTTTCCGGCCGACGCACGACAGACGACGCTCGCCGCGGCAAATGCATCGACGGGGCACGCCGCTGAACTTCCGGTGCAGCTCTCGGCGACGTCGCAGACACCAGCAGCGGCGCGGCAGACGAGGCTCGAGGGCTCGAACGCGTTGGCCGGGCAGGCCGAGGCGATCCCCGAGCAGAACGCGCCCTGGTCGCAGACGTCGCTCGGTGCGCGGCAGGCCGTGGTGAGCGGCGCGAAGAGATCTGGCGGGCAGTTGATCGACGCGCCGGTGCAGGTCTCGGCGACATCGCAGACATCGACCGCCGCGCGGCAGACGGTCGTCGTGGGCTGCAGTTGATCGCTCGGGCAGCTCGCGGATGAGCCCGTGCAGCTCTCGGCAACATCGCAGACGCCGGCAGCGGGCCGGCAGACGGTGCTCGCTGGCGCGAGAGCGTCGGCTGGGCAGTTCGCCGAACTACCCGTGCAGGTTTCCGCGATGTCGCAGAGACCCGCAGCAGCGCGGCAGATGGTTGAGGTCGGCGCCAATACATCAGCGGGGCATTGGGCGGAGTTTCCGGTGCACGTCTCCGCGATATCGCAGGCCCCGGCAGCGGCGCGGCAGACGGTTGATGTCGGCGCCAATACATCAGCCGGGCATTGGGCGGAGTTTCCGGTGCACGCCTCGGCGATATCGCAGAGGCCTGCAGCAGGTCGGCAGACGGTTGAGGTCGGCGCCAATACATCAGCGGGGCATTGCGCCGAATTGCCCGTGCACGACTCGGCAATATCGCAAGCTCCAGCCGCAGCGCGGCAGACCGTTGATGTCGGCGCCAATACATCAGCGGGGCATTGCGCCGAATTACCCGTGCACGCCTCGGCGATATCGCAGAGGCCCGCAGGAGCGCGGCAGACGGTAGAGGTCGGCGCCAATACATCGGCGGGGCATTGCGCCGAATTACCCGTGCACGCCTCGGCGATATCGCAAGCTCCAACCGCAGCGCGGCAGACGGTTGATGTTGGCGCTAGTACATCGGCGGGGCATTGGGGAGAATTACCCGTGCACGTCTCGGCGACATCGCAGAGGCCCGCAGGAGCGCGGCAGACGGTAGAGGTCGGCGCCAATACATCAGTGGGGCACTGCGCCGAACTACCCGTGCACGTCTCGGCAATATCGCAGAGGCCCGCAGCAGCGCGGCAGACGGTTGATGTAGGCGCCAATATATCGGCCGGGCATTGGGCGGAGTTTCCCGTGCACGTCTCGGTTACATCGCAGGCTCCGGCAGCGGCGCGGCAGACGGTTGATGTTGGCGCTAGTATATCGGCCGGGCATTGGGCGGAGTTTCCGGTGCACGTCTCGGCGACATCGCAGAGGCCCGCAGCTGGTCGGCAGACGGTTGATGTCGGCGCCAATACATCAGCGGGGCATTGCGCCGAACTACCCGTGCACGTCTCGGCGATATCGCAGAGGCCCGCAGCAGCGCGGCAGACGGTTGATGTAGGCGCCAATATATCGGCCGGGCATTGGGCGGAGTTTCCC
>CAIWCD010000033.1 GCA_903911145.1 uncultured delta proteobacterium
CGCGAGGACGTCGATCGTCATTCACGAATCCGTGTCCCTGATACAGTGCGCGCCCTTCGACTTCTCCAAGGATGAATCCCGAGTGCCGGACCCACGCGATCTCTCCCCGCTGCGCGAAGCCGTCGCTGCCCGGCCGCTGCCTTGCGCGGGCCTCGCGCTATGTGCCGGCAGGCTCCGCGCGGCGTGACCGAGGGGAGTCAAGTTGACGGAAGAGAAATTATCAGACGTAAGATCGCGCCTTGTCCGTCCTATCGGCCACGCACTACTCCTGGCTGCCCGTGCATGGAGACGTTGAGCGATATCGGCACTGATGGCGTTTCATTCAGTCACTCTTTGTATTAAGTCACGCGTCTTCCGGAGGGGAACCCACGATGGCCAGAAGTTCTCTATTGGCGGCACTGGCGAGGCTCGGGCGTGAGCACGCGGCAGCGAAACGGCGCGGCGTCGAGGTGGCGCAGGTTCGCGACGAGCGCGCGCGTGCACTGTCGGTCTCTCGCCGCGATCTCTTGAAGACGGCCTGGATTGGCGCCGCCGCGCTCGCGCTGCCGAAAGCGGCGTTCGCGGGCACGCCTTCGCCGCGCATCGCGATTATCGGTGCGGGTATCTCCGGACTTTCCGCGGCACTCGCATTGGCCGACGCGGGCCACACGAGCAACGTGACCGTCTATGAGGCGTCGAACCGCATCGGCGGCCGTATGTATTCCAATTCGAAAGCCATCAACGGAAGTTCCTATTGGGACGACGATCAGGTCACAGAATGGTGCGGCGAGTTGGTTGACTCGGGCCACACGACGGTGCAGGCGCTCTGCGCGCGATACAATCTGAATCTCGTGGATCTCCCCGCCACCGCGCCGGCCAACTCAGGGCCGGTCTATTACCTTGGTGGAGCTTATTACACGCTCGATCAGGTGGACGCGGATTTTGCTCCTGTATACTCGGCGCTCGAGGCAGACGCGATTGCCGCGATCCCGGACAAGAAGGCAGACGGCTCACCGAATACCGACGGCACCGTGCTGTGGAATGCGATTACCGTTGCAGGGAAAGCTCTCGATGCGATGTCGATCCGCGATTGGATTGACGCCAAGGTGCCCGGTGGCCACGCATCGAAGATGGGCAAGCTGCTTGAGTTGGCCTATGCGTCGGAGTTCGGTGCTGACGTTGCGGACCAGAGCGCATTGAATCTCGTGCTGCTGCTCGCAGGCCTATCCGGTCCGTCTCCGTTCGCGCCGTTCGGTGCGTCGGATGAAAAGTTCCATATCGACGGCGGCAACCAGCAACTGCCGCTCGCCATCGCGAACGATCTGCAGACGAAGTATGGCGCGGCAATGATTCAGATGAACAGCCGCCTGACCAGGATCGCGCGCAATAGCAACGGCACGCTGGCACTGACCTTCGCAGTTACCGCGGCAGGACAGACGACGACCAGCGTTGTCACTGCCGACGCCGCGATCCTGACTCTTCCGTTCGCGGTGCTCGCCGATTCGGTTGACTATTCGGGACTTGGATTCGATTCGCGCAAGCAGCAGGCGATCACGCAACTCGGGCGCGGCCTCTGCTCCAAGTTGCAGCTCCAATTCACCAGCCGCGTCTGGAATACCCAGGGAGCGTGGGGAATCGACAGCGGAGAAGAGACCTTCAGCGACAATGGAGATCAATGCTCGTGGCACGTCACGCGCGGGCAGTCCGGAGTCAGCGGCATTCTGAATAGCTATACCGGCGGCACGCCAACCCAGGAGCGGGCGACAACTGCGCCGGTGGCATTTGGTAAGGTCGGCGCAGGCAGCGCGGGCGCGGGTATTGCGACTCTCGCTACGACGTTTCTTGGACAGCTCGAACAGATCTTTCCGACCATTACTCCGCTCTACAATGCGAAAGCGACGCTCTCGCTGCCGCACCTCGCCGATAATTTCAAGCTGGCCTATTCGTTCTGGAAGAAGGGGCAGTACACGGCATTTGCAGGCTATGAGCGCACACCCCAAGGGAACGTCTTCTTTGGCGGCGAACACACCTCAGTCAACTTCCAGGGATTCATGGAAGGCGGCGCCGCCGAGGGACAACGTGCGGCTGCAGAATTAATCGCCGCGGCGGCCGCGGGAACATTGGTGGTGCCCAAGGGCTCGGGCTGCAGCTCCGCGCCCGAGGTGAATACGGGCAGCGCATTCGCTCCCGTCGCGGCATTGGCCGCGGGCGCCCTGCTCCTACGCAATCGCGGACGTGGCGATCGCTGACGATTTAACTAACAGTCGCGAATGACCATGCCACCTCTTCTGTCTCCGCTCTGCAGCACCCTGCTCTTCGCGCTTCCGGGCATCTATTTCTCCGGGCGCGCCGCGAGCCAACGAGCAATCCGCGATGGCACGATTGCCGACATCGCGGCACCTGGAATTGCAATCGCGCTCTGGCTTCTCTGTATCCAGTTCGCGGGACTGCTCACTCACTCGTTTGAGATCGGACTCGGCGTCGGAACGCTCCTTCCTGCGCTGGTTGGATATCTAATTCACTTCAGCGCGCGCCGCTCGCGAACCAATGATGCGCAGGCAGTGGATCGCGCGCCCACGACGGCAATGTTCGTCCTGGCTGCAATCCTGGCAGCGTCGTTGATTCCTGCCGCGATCGGTTGGTGTCTTGCGCGGGCCTCGCGCTATGTGCCGGCAGGCTCCGCGCGGCGTGACCGAGGGGAGTCAAGTTGACGGAAGAGAAATTATCAGACGTAAGATCGCGCCTTGTCCGTCCTATCGGCAACTCCCGTTTCCATTGCAGATCTCTCCGGCAGGGCAGACGCCACCGCAGCCGCCGCAGTTGAGCGGGTCGGTATTGGTGTTCGTGCAGAATGAGCCGCAGAGAGTCTCGCCAGACAGACAGCTGTCTGTACAGACCGA
>CAIWCD010000034.1 GCA_903911145.1 uncultured delta proteobacterium
GCCGCCGCTTCGCCTTTTCCGTCACTTCCACCGCCTGCCCAACGAGCACTGCCTGCTCTGCCGATCCCATGAAGACTTCCTTGATCGCCCTCTACACTAAACTCCTGAACTGGATTGTCTCACTCACGTTGGCAGAGAGGGTGGCCGCGACACTTTGTCGGCAGCTTGGACTTGCTGTTCCTCTGGCCTTCGGATGCACGCTTGTGTGGAAGCATGGGTTGACCCTGCGCGCAAATCTTCAAAAAGCAGTGCTCCCTCTCGCTATTGGCTTGGGGTCTCTCAACTGTCTTCATTTCTGGATGAAATGGAACGGCAGACTTCCGGCGCTTTACGATTTGAAAACCGATCAGTTTCTTCACGTTCTGGACGCTCCATACGCACTCCCGGCGCGTCTTGCCTTCTATTGTTGGAACGCCCTCTTGTACGTCGGCTTGTTCTTAGCCCCATTGACGATTTGGTGCCAAGGCGTCAAGAACCAGGAGATAAGACGGCGGGTATCCATCATTTCCTTTCTTGCGGTGTTCGTCTTCTCGCTGGCGACTTTGATTCGATTGACGACGAAGCACTCGTTGATGCCGCTGGTCGGCAACATCATTGTACCAGAGGGTATCGGTCCTCTTACACTGCGAGATGTCGCATTCTTGAGCTTGTCTCATGTGCCAGCTCTCCCGCGCGGCTTTTGGCTCTGCGTGACCATGATGAGTCTGTTGGGGGCGAACCTGTTAATCCACCGCTTCACCCGCTTCATAATTACAGGTGCACCTTGGGGGGCACTTTTTACTCGGCTACGGTCATCAACAGTCTTCCTCTCGATCTGTTCGGTAGCCTATTTGGGGCCATTGCTCCTGACGGGCTTTTTCGACCGCTACCTTGTCCCCTCGTTGGTTTTCCTGATTCCGTTGGTCGTCGCTGAAGTAGGTAGCGTTCCGCAGAGACGCCGCCGGTCGCGGGCCTTTTCGGCAATCGTGCTGACTTGTTTCTTTGGGATCTACGCGGTGATTGGAACCAGAGACTACCTCGCATGGAACAGGGCACGGTGGCTGGCGCTGGGGGACAGTGCGCTGAGCGAGGTGAAACCAGACGCCATCGACGGCGGATTTGAATTCAATGGCTGGTATCAGTACACCGCTCGTCACTCCGCAGAGGCGGTAGCAGAGAGTGATCGCTGGGCCGCTGGTCATCGTTTCCTAATAGCCTTTGGGGAAACGCAAGGCTACGACGTGGTCACGGAATATAACTATGTTCACTGGATGCCTTTTTACCAAGGGAGGATATTATTGCTGAAGCGCCCTGCAATTGAGTCATCCGGAACACTCGATCAGAGAAGCAACGCCACCCAGCACTGACGGCCTCTCCTCAGTTGCTGACCTGCGCACGAGGAGAGGGGCGCGGATCGGAAAGGGGCGAATCCGCGCGGAGACCGCGCGAGCGACGTAGCACGAAGCCTCCGACCTTCCATACCAATAAGGCAAGCAGTCCGTTGATCGCTCCTCGAGCTACCTGTGCGAATCCGTACCCGATTCCCTGAAACAGATTCGATGAAAAATTACAAACCATGATCAACCAGAAGAAGTTGTCCCTGTAACGGGTATCACATTTCCAAGCGAGCCAAGATAGACCGGCAAATACCAAGACAACACAAAGATAGCCGCCGTTCCAATAAAGCTCGCCGACAACGAAGATTCCACCGCCATGAATATAGTAGTTGGCCAACTCCCACGCGGCTTCTAGCGGACGCTCGATGCCCAGCGGTCGCAGCAGGAAGCTGGGTTCAAACGTGTAGAGCAATGGCAGATAGACACTGCGCCACTCGCGATCAACTCCCGACTCGTATAGAGCGATGCACTCTAGGACATGGGCCGCGTATTGGGCACCATTGCCCATGGTCTCGATGCCCTCGCCCGTGTTCGCTTGGTCGCTCGACTTGCGTTGCAACTGGCTGCTGAACTGCGCGAAGGCCGCCGTCCCTTCCGTTGAGAGCGTGGCACGCATGGTGCGGACGGCGATTAGAAATAGGGCCAACGAGGCGAGGATTGCACCCAATGTGATCCATCTGCGCGTCGGACGCGGCTCGCGGCTGAAGATCAACGTTGCTGCCGTGATGACGAACCCGGAGGCGAGTCCTGTTGATCCTTTTAGATAGTCCGTTGCCAAGAAAGCGAAGAAAAGAAAGGCGAATCCCGTCGAACGACGGAGTGTGCCAACGAAAGTCCGGCGCACAACCTCATAGAGGAGCAGAGAGGCAAGAAACGCATAGGCACCCCCTCCGATGCTCACATTGTAGACCGCCGAATCCGGGTCGGCATACGCGTTGGTGAGAATGGTTCTCTGCGAAAAGGCCACCGATACGAAGTATGCCAGCAGAAGTGTCAGAACCCAGGAGGGAACGACGGGAAGCGCAAGTTGCTCGTTTCTGAAGCGCGACGGGAGAAACGCGATCAACAACAGCATCGCGGTTGTGATGCAGAACAGATTTTCCGCGATCGAAATGTTCTCCAAGGAAAAGACCGACGTCGGCAAGAAACCCTGCGACGTCGGCTGTCCGAAGCGCGCGATGTTGCCAAACGCGACCAAGACGAGAATCTGGTTGGCAGTCAGAATGATCGTCGCCGGCCTCATCCGCATGAGCGCGGCGGCGCAGGCTACGGCATTGAGACAAGCGAGAACAATGAACAGGTTCACCGTGGCTCTTCCCTCTGACTCGAGGTTGCCCGAACCACCCATTCCTCGGCGAGTGGCGTTCTGGAGAACATGAGTAGAGCCGGAAGAATCAGAGCTCGCACGGTCATTGCGACTCGCTCGATCCGGCTTGGAGGCCTCGCGAGGAATCCGGGCTTGGCAACGAGTTGACGAGCGGTGAGACTCCACCAGTCTGGAGGAGAGAATGGGGTGATCTCAAGCGAACTGAATCCGGCTTCGGTGAAAAGAGCCTCGAGGCCGCGCCGGGAAAAGAGCGTCAGATGGTATGGAACCCACACTGTCGCGCTGCGCTGTCCGAAGAGGCGAACCGACAACGAATCCCCATTGGGAACGTATGCAAGGAGTTCGCCGCCCGTGCGAAGGCGGCCGCGCAGGTGCTGGAGGATACGCAACGGATCGGTCAAGTGCTCGAGTACGTTGTCGGTGCGGATGACGTCGAAAGTCTCGGTTTCCGCGAGTTCCTGGATTGGGCCCGCGTGGAAGAACCCCTCGGGCATTTGCGCCTGGGCTCGCGCGATCCCTTCGCGATTGAGATCAACGCCCGCGACATCCCAGCCGCGCTGGTAGAACTCGATGAGCTTTCCACCATCGAGGCAGCCAAAGTCGAGCAGCCTCTTGTCGTCGGCCGGACCCTCCGGCCATGAGTGTGGGCGTCCGAAGAGAGCCCGGCGCGCAGCGCGTGTTAAGCGACGCCCGAGGGAGAGCGGCTCGGCTCTGCGATCGACGGCGGTAACCGGCGAAGAGGCGACAGGATCAATTTCGCCGCTTGCATAGGCAACGCTCAGAGCGCTTTCGGCTGGTGCATTCGAAAGGCGCAGTGTGCCGCAGCCATCGCAGCGAAGATACGTTCCGCGAGCACCATTTCCTTCCCGATGATTGAGTGCATCAAACGCCCGACGGGCGTTAACCGAACGGCAGGCTGGGCATTGAGTATGCACGCCACCAGTCTCGCACGAAAGGCCGGATGATGCTCGCCAACCTCCGCGCAGGGAGGCTACACGAATTCCCTCTCGGTGGCTGGAACGCGATAAGTATGCCTCCCGCTCACGATACACGTGACCTTTGGTGGGACTGAATCTGATTGTGTTCGAGGAGGTCAGTTGTGGAAACAAGAGTAGGGGATCCCACCGGCGCAAACGAAGCGCCCACCAATCTGCTTGATGCTCTCAACGCATCGTTCGCGAAGAGCCGACGTTTCATTCCATGCTTGTTGATCTGCATCGGCGTCTACCTGACAATGACGTTCGGTTTGCAGTTCAAGTTTGCAGGTCTCTATGCAGGAGACATGAATGAAAACCTCGGCTGGGCCTGGCGCACACTCGACAAAGGCGCATTCCCCGGTGATGTTCGAGTCGACTACCAGACGACGTTTTGGGGCTGGCCGGGCGTGGCGGCCGTGTACTCAATTCTTCTCCGAGTGCTTGATCTCGAAATGGCCGGAAAGTTTGTTGCACTCGGCCTTGGGATAGTGCTCTTCGTGGTCGCATATCGAATTGGAATCGATCAAGGCGGAGGACGAGCGGGTGCGGCCGTCGCGACGCTTGTATTGTGCGCGATGTTTCGCCCTGTCGACTTCAATCTCTGGGCAAGTGTGTACGGTGGACTTCCTCGCTCATTCGCTTATCCACTCATATGGATAGCGATATTGCTGGCGCTGCAGTTTCGGTTCTGGCTCATCGGAGGGATTACCATTCTAGCTGCGCTCTTCTATCCACCTGCCGCGCTCCTGATCGCGGGAACAACCGGTCTATATTGGTTTGTCCTCTGGGTCCGGGATCGGGCTGCGGCGCGGGCTGCAATCGTTCCGCTCGCCTGTGTCGCGGCTGTGTGGGCTCTCGAGATGCTCTGGCTCGCGCACCGGCATCTTGGTCCGGCAAATTGGGGAGCGCCGCCAACGTTCGCACAGGCCTCTGCGATGCCGATCTTTCTGCCCGGGGGCACACTCGGGGTCATTGTTGCGGGGAGTCGCCTTGTTTGCTGGTTGAAGACGCACGGTGGCGTTTCCGCCGCGCTGTGTTTGTCATTACTTCTATTCGCCCCGTTGGCAGCGAGAGGAGCAAGAGCGAACGAGAAGGCGAGTCGAGGATTCTGGTTTGCAGCCAGCCTGCTCGTGACCTCCCTCGTCGGCTATGGCGCGGCCTATGCCTTCTTCTTTCGACTCTACCTCCCCGATCGGTATGTCCTCTATGGGGGTATCTCAAGCGCTTGGCTATTTGCATATCTCGCAGCGCTGGCCCCTTTACGCCGGATTCCAGCAACCGCTCGGTTTGTTGTTCTCGGTCGCCGCTGGTTCTATGCGTCCGCGTTGGCCGTCTGCCTGCTGAGCATCGCAAACCTATGGCGTATTGCCCCTCGAGGAGATGGTGCAGGCCATACAGGAATTTACCGCTCACCGATTCCAGACAAAATGCTCGAGATCATTCGCTCCCTGCCCAAGGACGTCGTGATCGTCTCGGATCTGGAATTCGCGGGGGATATCCCATTCCGGGCAGCGCGCAGCGTCTTCCTGACCCTGGATGACTTGTTCCCCTTTCACATGAATTACTTTGAGACCATGCGGTCACGAAGCCTCGCTCAGCAGCGCGCGCTCTTCGCGACAGATTGGCGCGACGTGGATTCGTTCGCTCGAGATACGGGTGTTGGTGCTGCGCTCGTGGACTTGCGACACTATCAACACGGGAGGGACGACGATTGGTCGCGAGAGTATCCGTGGCTCGGTCTCCCCCGTCTTGCGAGTGGAACGTCGTTTGTGCTCTCGACCCCACCTCCCAAGCGGATCCTCGCGCAGACCGGAAATTTCGTTTTGGTTGATTTGCGGCGATTGGCCGAGGGGATTAAGCGAGATTAGCGCTGTGAGCGCTCGGACCTTGACCGCGAGTCGGGCCCCGAATCTACGACGCTACTGCTCCGTTCCCGTTTAGCCGCCGCGCCACCAATTGTCTCCAGATCGCGCCCGCGATCAGCAGCGTGTAGAGCGCTTGTGCGCCAGCGTACTCGCGCGCGAAGGTGCCCGCCGGATCGCTTCCTCGAGGCAGGAGCAGAAGCGCAGCGACGTACGCCAGCTGGGAGATGATGCGGGCGAGGTTGGGCCACATCGCGTCGCGCGCGATAAAGAGAGCTGCCGTAAGCGCGGCACCGAGGGCGAACAAGCTTGCGCCGACGATCGTCCACGGGAGGAGCCGTGCGACGCTGGCGAAGCGCGCCCCGAAGGCGATCCAGGTGATGGGCTTGACGAAGAGCGCGATGAGCACGGTGACGCTCGCGAGCGCAGTGACGAGGACACCATAGAACTGTCTGAGGATCGGTGCGGCAGCGCCTAATGGGTCTGCGGTGTCGCGCGCTGCTGCGTTTGTCGCGAATGGATAGTAGTAGTTCACGACGATCCCGCTGATCGCTCCGGTGACTGCGACGGACATGCCCATCGCCTGAACAAAGAGTGCCGTCGCCGCCGTGTCGCTCGAACGAGCGAGGCCCCACCGCTCAATCGAGGAAGCGATCTGCGGAATCAGCACGCCGAAGAAGCCGGGGACCGAATAAGTGAGGAAAGCGCGGAACGAGAGTTGGCTCGTCAGTCGCGGAGGATCCGCTGAGAGCGTCGTGCGGAAAATCCAAACATAGAGGGTGGCGGCCATTCCTGCGGCCACGAGTTGCAGGGTTACCGCGGCACCCAGCAGCCCGGCGCTCGCTGCAGTGCCCAGCAGGAGGATCCCGAATGCTTGAGCGAAGGGTCGCGCATTTCCACCGAGGAGGCTGAGCGCGCCGCTCCATCCGCGCCAACGCTCTGCGCCCGGCAACGTGCAGAGCAGCTGGTATGTTCCCGTCCCAAGTGCGAGCAGCCCGACTCCCGTGGCAGGGCCGGCACCCTCCATGCCTGCAGTCCCGGAGAAATGCATCGTGACTGCACCTGCAAGCGCGATTCCTGCCTGCAGCGCGACGGCGAATGCAATCGCGCGCGAGAACCGTCGCGTATCGCCATGCTCTCGAGCAATTGGCCAGTGGTGGTTGATATAGACAAACCCCGCCGCCGCGGGCATCGACAGCCACTGCGCGAGGTTTGCGTAGAGGTAGTACTTTCCCAGCGCCTCCGGCTGCGCCACCTGCGTCAGCAGCCGATTCCCGAAAAAGCCCCCGACAATCGACAGCAGCGAAAACACCGCGACGATGCGCGCTTCACGATCCGTCACGACGCGCAAGGCCAGCGCGCGCGCTCGGGCGAAGAGGGTGCCCGGTGTGCTCAAGTGCCGCCCGCCGTGCGCGAATAGCTCGCTGCGGCTCGCCACTGTTGAGCGTTCTTGCGCGTCACCGCTCCACCATACTTCATTCGACGACCGTTCTCCCTCGTCCCTCGTCTCGAAAAGCGGTTGACATCCCCTTTGCGACGAAAGACATTCATCGACCAAGACGTTCAACTCATCTGTGGGGGTTCCAAACATGACAAAGAAAGCCGCGGATTCCGAGCCGCTTTCGCTCACGCACGCCCAGTGGTCGGCCCGCTGGGAGGACGCCGGACAGAAGGCCTTCGCTGCAGGGCGCGAGTGCCAGTTCACCTCCGACGTTCTGGCCTCGGTCGTACACAGCCTCTCCACAATCCAGGCCTCCGACCCGGAGGTCTTTGCACTCCTCGCACGGAAGGGGCTCGATCATCAGTTCTTCGTCGGCCTCTCGACGCTCGGTGCCCGCCTGCAGGCGCTCGACAACCGCCAGCCCCCTGACCGCCGCCGCGTGCCGGTCCTCTCGGCCGCGGACAAGCAGGTCGTCGATACCGCCCACGACGCACTCTCCTTCGCCAAGGCGGTTGCCGCCTCCGCCGCGTCCGCGATCGATCGCGTCCAGGACGTCAAGGCGCTCGGCCGGGGCGTGCGCGTCAACCGCTCGCCCGCGGGCGTCCACGATGGGATCCAGCTCTTCATTTCCAACCTCGCCGAATGCAAAGACCTGCTCGCCGACGGAGGCTTCGGGCAGGACGAGATCGACCAGCTTGCGGCTTTTCTTCCCCAGCTCGACGCCATCCTGATCAGCAAGGGCAAGCGGGTGAAGGAGCGGGACAGCAGCAGCGACGAGATGGACATGCTGGGGCTGGGTATCGAGAGCGGCCTGCACATCTTCCGCGCCCGGGCGAGCACGGCGCTGCACGCGAAGCCGCTCCTCCTCACCCGTGCGCTCGCGCACCTGCCGCGCACGCCCGAGCGGCGAACGAAGAGTGTGCCCGCGAGCGGGACGGCGCAGGTTGCGTCGCCTCCTCCGGCGCGTGCGAGTGCGAGCAACTGACGGGAGCGATTGACGATCGCGCAGTGGTGTTCAGGGCCGCCCGCGAGGCGGCCTTTTTCATGCTCGGTGCATATTCTGGGGTCTCTGGGCGCTTGCCAACGCGAGATCGCTCTAGAGTATAATTAGGAATGGCTGGTCCGAAGTTCCTCGGCACCGATATGAGCGACCCTGAGGTCATCCCCTACTTCACGTGGGATGCACCGCTGACAGTGTGCGCGATCCAGGAGCGGTTGAAGTCGGCTCCTGATGCTGAACGGTTCCACCTGCTCGGCCTGATCCTGCGCGAGGCGCGAGACACGGACGTATGGGCCTTCACGACGCCCGCAATCGTCTCGGTCAATTGGGAGAGGCTCAAGCCGCACCTCGGCCGCCGCCGCGCGTTCTGGGAGTGGTTGCTTCAGAGCTGGAGAGATGGGGGCCTGCTTGGATAGTCAACTCACCGGGATTCAGCGGCAAGCGCTGGAGGCGTTCTTCCGGCACGAGACGCGTTTCTTTCTGTCGGGAGGCGCGGCGCTTGCCGGCTTCCATCTTGCGCATCGAACGACGCACGATCTTGATCTCTTCACTGAGGTGAGTGCGCTCGACGATGGAGAACGTGCATTGTTGCTGGTCGCGGAAGAACTCGGTGCGACACTCGAGAAGATCCAGACCTCTCCCGATTTTCGTCGCAGAATCTTGCGTCGCGGGGAAGAAGCCGTCGTGATCGACCTGGTGCACGATCGGGCTCCGCAAGGTCCGCTGCCCAAACAGAGCTTCGGCAATATCCGAGTTGATCCTCCTCTGGAGATCCTTGCGAACAAGCTCTGCGCGCTGCTTTCCCGTTCAGAGTTGCGGGATTTGATCGACGTCTATGCGCTTGAGCAGGCGGGTTTCCGCATCGAAGACGCGCTACCCATTGCTGAGATGAAAGACGCGGGCATGACACCGGCACAGCTGGCGTGGGTGCTCTCGCAGATCGATCTCTCGAGCTTGCCAGAAGGCAGGATTATCCTCGTCCAAGGCTCTGGGCCGCCACCACGAGAACCAATCTCGGACGATGCGCTCGGCGGAATTCCGACTCGTCGCCGGCTCCTCGCTTATCTGGCGGCCCTCACCAAGAGACTCGTTGGGCGGGCAATGCCGACCAGGTAGCTAAAGATAAAGCGAGGCACATCAGCTCGTCGTGCCGCGCAAGTGCGCCTGACCCGACCAGACGATCGGGGGAGCCGACCAGACGATCGGGGGAGCCGACCAGACGATCGGGGGAGCCGACCACGCGATTGGGGGAGCCGACCACGCGATTGGGGGAGCCGACCACGCGATTGGGGGAGCCGACCACGCGGTTGGGAGAGCCGACCACGCGGTCGGGGGAGCCAACCACGCGGTCGGGGGAGCCGACCAGGCGGTCGGTGGAGCCACCCACACGGTCGGGGGAGCCGACCAGGCGGTCGGGGTGTCACCTCGGCGGTCCTGCTGACGAAGGCGTCCATCTTGAGCGGCACCACTGCATCGGGTATCTTCGGGTATCTTTCCGGGTAGGCCGATGCAGCCGCTGAAGTCGCTCACCATTACGCCAGAGCTGCTGCGCATCATCGCAGAGCTGGACGAGTTCAAGGGGCGCTGGCAGGCGCTTGGCTCACTCGCGCCTGATCGCCTTCTCTCTGGACTCGACGTCCGCTCCTTTCGCTCTCGCGATGAGCAGGAAGTCGCCGGTTACGCCGCAGCGATGGAGCTGGTGTTCTCCACTGCCGACCATCTGACGCTGACCGAGAACCACCTCCAGGAGCTGCACGGCGTTCTCCGCTCGACGAAGAGCTTTTGCAGCTCGCTCGCGAGCATGGACGGCTGACGTTGGCTGCAGCGGTGAAGCTCACGCGTGGGAACCGCAACACGCTCAAGCTGCATCTTCGGCAGCTCGTTCAAGCAGGGCGCTTGAAGCTTCGCGGACAAGGGCCCGCGTCCTGGTACGAGCTGGTTTGACCGCCTCGCCTACCTTCTCCCCAACTGCACCTGCGCCGCGGACCCAAGCGCCTTGCGATACCCCTCCGCTGCCTCCTCGAACGCCGCGCGCACGTCCTCGTTCAGCTCGGGATCCTTCAGCTCCTTCTCCGCCTGCGCGAGCGCCTCCTGGATCACCGCCTGCGCCTGCGTCTCGTCGCCCGCGGCCTGCAGGAGCCCCGCGAGATGTTCCACGTCGTCGGGCCGGAAGAACTCGTCGGTCTCCTTCGTGATCGTGCGCAGCCGCTGTGCCTGCTCGAGCGAGCCCGCGTTGTCTCCCGCGAGCTCCATCGCTTCGCTGCGCAGACGGGCCGCGCTCATCGGGTCGAGCTCCTGCTTCGCCTCGGCCTCCGCGAGCGCAGTCACTGCCTCGTTCGCGCGATGCGTGAGCGTGCGCAGCCGCGCCCAGAGCGCGTGAAACTGCGCCCAGTCGTCCTGGGCACCGTCGTCGTCATCGCTCTCGTCGGTGTCGAAGAGGCGCGCGCTCGCCGCCCAGGCGAGAATCCCCTCGTCGATCGGCGTGCGGGTCGAGCCGTTCGAGCCGAGCTGGTGGCGGATCTCGCACAGCTCCACCGCGACCTCGAGCAGCTCGAGCACCGTCGCTTCATCGCCCTCGATCGGCTCGCCCGCATCCCGCGCGGTCTTCATCGCCGTCGTGTCGTGCGTGAGTCCGAGCAGCGCGTGCGTCAGCGCATCATCCGCCTCGCGCAGCCGTCCCGCCTCGCGCAGCACGCGGCCGAGGCCGATGTATGCGGCCGGCAGCTTCGGCTCCGAGGCGAGCACCGCGCGAAACGACGCTTCGGCCGCATCGAGATCGCCGAGCTCGGTCAGATAGATCTCGCCGAGCGCGCCGTGGGCCAGCGCCGCCGCGAGCCCGCCCTGCTTGGCGATGCGCCGCAGCACCTTGACCGCCTCCTGCGGATCGCTCTCGCGCAGGTCGTAGGCGGCGTGGCGGATCTCCGCCAGCACGTCGGCGTCGATGTCGTTGTCGTCAATCTCGTCGGACATCTGCCCAACTTACTGCATCGCGCGCGCTGGATCGCTGCAGATTCAGCTTCCCGCGGGCCACCGTCCAAGCGTCTTGCACCCGAGGGAGGTGGAGGGATAGAACGCGCGTAGTGCGCCTCATTGCCATCATCCCAGCTCGCATCGGCGCGCAGCGGCTCCCCGGAAAGCCACTCGCTGACATCTGCGGCGCGCCCATGGTGGTCCGCGTTGCGCAGGCTGCAGCGAGAGCTGCCGGAATCGACGGCGTGGTGGTCGCGACCGACGACGAGAAGATCGCCGCGGCCGCACGCAGCGCGGGTTTCCGCGCCGAGATGACCAGCCGCGATTGTCAGAACGGCACCGAGCGGGTCGCCGAAGCCGCTCGCAATCTCTCGGCCGACGCGTTCATCAATGTGCAGGGCGACGAGCCGCTCGTCGAGCCTTCTGCCATCGCCGCGCTCGCCGAGCTGATGCGCACGGGCGTCGCGTACGGCACGCTCGCGCGCCCGCTGCACGAGGGCGAGGCGAGCAAGCCCGGCGTGGTCAAGGTCGTGCTCGATCTGCAGAGTCGCGCGCTCTACTTCTCGCGCTCGCTCATTCCCTTCCCGCGCACGCCCGGCAAGCTCGCGCCGCTCGCGCATCTCGGCCTCTACGGCTTCTCGCGCGACTTCCTGCAGACGTTCGCGCGTCTCACGCCGACGGCGCTCGAGGAGGCGGAAGGCCTCGAGCAGCTGCGCGCGCTCGCCCACGGCCACGCGCTGCACGTGCGCGTCGGCGACTGGAACTCGGTCGCGGTTGACACGCCCGAAGATCTCGAGCAGGTCCGCGCGCTGTTTGCCGCCCGGCAAGCCGCTGGATCACCCGCACAGGCAAGCAACACACGGAGAGTCTCATGAGTCCCAGCAGGCAGAATCGCGGCGGTGATCAGCCTCGCGGCAAGCGCACGAAGTTCATCTTCGTCACCGGCGGCGTCGTCAGCTCGCTCGGGAAAGGGCTCTCGGCCGCGTCACTCGGCGCGCTGCTCGAGAACCGCGGACTGAAGATCACGCACTTGAAGCTCGACCCGTACATCAACGTCGATCCCGGGACGATGAGCCCGTTCCAGCACGGCGAGGTCTACGTCACCGACGACGGCGGCGAGTGCGATCTCGACCTCGGCCACTACGAGCGCTTCTCCAACGCGAAGATGTCGCGGCACAACAACGTCACGACTGGCCGCATCTACTTGAACGTCATCAACAAGGAGCGGCAGGGCGAATATCTCGGCAAGACGGTGCAGGTGATTCCGCACATCACCGACGAGATCAAACGCTTCATGCTCAACGCTGCGGCCGGCAACGACTGCGTGATCGTCGAGTGCGGCGGCACGGTGGGCGACATCGAATCGCTGCCGTTCCTCGAGGCGATTCGTCAGATGAAGTACGAGATCGGGAGCGAGAACACGCTCTACGTTCACGTCACGCTCGTGCCGTACATCGCGACTGCGCACGAGGTGAAGACCAAGCCCACGCAGCACAGCGTGATGAAGCTGCGCGAGATCGGCATCCAGGCCGACATTCTTCTCTGCCGCACCGACCGTCCGCTCTCGAAGGAGATCAAGGACAAGATCGCGATGTTCTGCTCGGTGGAGCCGGGATGCGTCTTCACGGCGGCGGACGTCTCGACCATCTACGAGCTGCCGCTCGCGCTCAATGAAGAGGGGTTCGACGACAAGGTTGCCGAGATGCTCAACATCTGGAGCCGCGCGCCGCGCCTCGAGAAGTGGGAGCGGATTGTGCGCGCGATCCGCGAGCCGTCGCGCGCGGTGCGCATCGCGGTGGTGGGCAAGTACGTCGAGCAGACCGAGAGCTACAAGTCGCTCAACGAAGCGCTCGTGCACGGCGGGATCGCGAACGACTGCCGCGTCGATCTCGACTACATCGACTCATCGGAGATCGAGCGGCTCGGACCCGAGGCGCTCTTGCGCGATGCCGACGCGATCCTCGTGCCGGGCGGATTCGGCATCCGCGGCACCGAGGGGAAGATCGCGGCCGTCCGCTATGCGCGCGAGAAGCGCATTCCCTTCTTCGGGATCTGCCTCGGCCTGCAGATGGCGGCGATCGAATTCGCGCGCAACGTGCTGGGCCTTGCGCGCGCGAACTCGGTCGAGTTCGACGAGGACACCGATCATCCCGTCGTCAGCCTGATGGCCGATCAGAAGGAAGTGAAGGCCAAGGGCGGCACGATGCGGCTCGGCGCATACCCGTGCGTGATCGAGCCGGGATCGCTCGCCTACAAAGTCTATGGCCGCGCCGAGATCAGCGAGCGGCATCGCCATCGCTTCGAGGTGAACAACGCCTACCGCGAGAAGATGGCGCAGTCGGGCCTGGTCGCCAGTGGCGTCAATCCCGAGCTGGGCCTCGTCGAGATCATCGAGCTGCGCAACCATCCCTACTTCATCGGCTGCCAGTTCCATCCCGAGTTCCAGAGCAAGCCGTTCGCGCCGCATCCGCTCTTCACGGGCTTCGTGCGCGCGGCGGTCGACTATCGCGAGCGCAAGACGCACGGGATCGCGTCGCAGCCTCCGCCCCCGATGAGTGTGGCGCCGCCCGCGCTCCCGGCCGCGCCAGGAGCGGGCGCGAGCACCGAGAAGGTCGCCGAGAGCGCTGCTCCTGGCACGCCGATCGCACGCGCCTGAGGTGCCTGAAGATGCGCGTTGGCTCAATTGAGATTGGTCCCGGCAGGCCGCTCGCGCTGATCGCGGGCCCGTGCGTGATCGAGGGCGAAGAGTTCGCGATGCGGCATGCAGAGCGGCTGCGCGCGATCGCGGCCCGCCACGGATTGCCGCTGATCTTCAAGTCGAGCTTCGACAAGGCCAATCGTACATCGGGCAAGAGCTATCGCGGGCCGGGCATTGACGAAGGTTTGCGCATCCTCGCGCGCGTGAAGCGGGAGCTGTCTCTTCCTGTGCTCACCGATGTGCACGACGAGCGCCAGGTCGCGCCAGCAGCGGCTGTCGTCGATGTGCTGCAGATCCCCGCGTTCCTCTGCCGGCAGACCGATCTGCTCCTCGCGGCGGGCGCGAGCGGCTGCGCGGTGAACGTGAAGAAGGGCCAGTTCCTCGCGCCGGCCGAGATGAAGAACGCCGTCGCGAAGCTCGCCGAGGGTGGCTGCAGCAACGTGCTCATCACCGAGCGCGGCAGCTCGTTCGGCTACAACAACCTCGTCGTCGATATGCGCGGCCTCGTCGAGATGCGCGCGTTCGCTCCGGTCTGCTTCGATGCGACGCACAGCGTGCAGCGGCCCGGCGCAGGCGCTGGGGGCACGACCACGGGCGGAGATCGGACACTCGCTCCGCCTCTCGCGAGAGCTGCCTGCGCGGTGGGCATCGATGCGCTCTTCTGCGAGGTGCACGAGTCGCCGGAGACGGCGAAGAGCGATGGTCCCAACTCGCTCACCTTCGAGATGTGGGACCAGCTCCTTTCTGACGTGACGAAGATTCGCGCTGCGCTCTCGCATGGCTAGCCGACGTCAAGACGCGCGTTCGCGCGCGCCAGCGAAGAAGACACGATCGCGCGCAAAGCCGCTCCAGAAGCGGACGCGCGCGATTCTGGAGATCGCGAAGATCAAGCTGCTCGTGCTCGATGTCGACGGCACGCTCACCGACGGGCGCCTCTACTATGGAGCCGAGGGCGAGGCGTTCAAGGCGTTCGACGTGCGCGACGGCCACGGGCTGCGTCTGCTGCGCATCTGCGCAAACGTGCGGCTCGCAGTGCTCACGGGTCGGCGCGCCGATCTGATTCGCGTGCGGTGCAAAGAACTCGGCATCGAGCGCATCGTCGAGAAGTCGCGCGCGAAGGGCGAGGCGATCGCGGCGCTCTGCGCGGAGATGGGCGTCTCTCTCGAAGCGACCTGCTTCATGGGCGACGACGTGAATGATCTTCCGGCGCTCGCCCGCGTCGGCCTCGCCGCCTGCCCGGCCGATGCTGCGCCGGAGGTGCGCGCGGTCTGCTCGTTCATCGCGCGCGCAAACGGTGGTCGCGGAGCCGTGCGCGAGCTGTGCGAGGCGATCTTGCGCGCGACGGTGGGCTGGCCTCCGCGCGAACCGCCCGAGAGCGCGTTCGCGACATGAGTCGGGTTCCGCTCTTCAAGCGTTTCCGCCGAGAGCTGCGCGTGCGGGTGCTGCTGCTCGCGTTGCCGCTGCTTCGCCTTCTACCGATCGCGCTCGCGACCGCTCTGGGCGCGGCTGTGGGAGCGTTCGCCTATTGGGTCGTCGGGCGCGAACGACGGCTTGCGCTGGCCCATCTCGCGCTCGCGTTTCCCGAGAGGAGCGAGCGTGAACTGCGCGCGATCGCGCTCGGCTGCTTTCGCAACCTCGGCAGGGCCGCGCTCGAACTCGCCGTGATCGATCAGCTCCAGCCTCGTCTCGCGGAGCACGTGCTGTTCGGCGACAACGAACGGACGCTCTTGAAGGTGGCGCACGCAGAGGGCCACGGCGTCCTCTTCGCGAGTTGTCATCTCGGAAACTGGGAGCTGCTCGCACGCCGGATCGCACTCGAGGGATATGCGTGCGGCACCGTGGCGCGAGAAGCGCAGGACCCGCGCCTGACGCGAATTCTCGAGGAGGCGCGCAGCCGCGTCGGGCTCACGACGCTCTGGCGAGGACAGCCGGGCGTTGCGCGCGAGATGCTGCGATTGCTGCGCGCGGGCGGATTTCTCGGGCTGCTCATCGATCAGGACACGGACGTGCAGGGCTTCTTCGTCCCGTTCTTCGGACGCCTCGCGCACACGCCGCGCGCCGTCGGTGACCTCGCGGTGCGGACGGGGGCGCCCGTGCTGCTCGGCTGCATCCATCGCGAAGGGGCGCGCCATCGCGTTGGCCTTCAGCGGATCGCAGTTCCTTCGACGGGCGATCGCGAGGCCGATGCTCGCGCGGTGACGGCCTCGGTCACCGCTGCGATCGAGGTCGAGATTCGAGCGCGACCCGACGAGTGGGTCTGGATGCACCGTCGTTGGCGGACGCAGCCACCCGACGAATCGCGTGGCAGCGCAATTGCTTCCGAGCTCGACGAGGGCAAGAAATAAGCCGCGGAGAGCAACTCGATCCGACGATCACTCCACCTCGTCAACCCAGCAGGACCGCGACATTCGCTGGCCCTTTTTTCCAACGGCGACGCGGTGTTGATTCTCATTCTCTCACGGGATTGCCGTCGACAGTGCTGGGCGCGGGTGTTACCGTCTGCAAATGCGGCGCCACTCTAAACGCGCACTTCTCGCCGCTGCGGTGGTTGCATGCGCGGGGTGCACGACGAGTGGCAGGCAGCCCAGCAGCGCAGCACGGCACGCAAGTTCGATCGCGGCAGCCGACGCGGGTGTGGCGGCCGCAGACCTCGTTCTTCGCGACGCGCAGCTCGTTCGGCTCTCGCTCGGAAAGACCATCGCAGTCGCGCGTGCGGATGAGCTGCTCTATCGCCGCGCGGGTGGGCAATTCGAGGCGCGCAACGTTCGGGCGACGCTGCTGCCGGGACCGCAGGCGCATGCACTCGAGTCGTTCGGTGCCGTCGAAGTGAAGGCGGAACTTCTGGTTGGCGAGGAGTTGCAGGATGGTGCGCACACGACGGCGATCACCCGCGGTGAAGGGGGCGTCTCGGCGCGGGCTGCGCGCGGCGATTGGGCGCACGGCGAAAGCGTCGTGTGGAACGGAAAGAGCGGATTGCTGGTGAGCGATGCGCCGGTGACGCTCTCAGGGCCGAACTACTCGATGCGCGGCGGCTCGCTCAAGGCCAGCGCGGACGGGCAGCAGTTCGAGTTGGGTCACGGCGCGCAGGGAACGCTCTCTCGCTCGCAGGGCACGCGATGATCGCGCTCGTCGCTGCCTTCGCTCCGCTCTTCGCCGCGCCCGCGGTGGGCACTGCGCACAAGGCGACGACGCTCCAGACCGCGCCCAGTGCGGTCGCGAGCAGTGCCGGACCTATCGAGTGGCACGCCGACAAGATGCGCATGGAGTCGCGCGCGCATCACGTCTTCCTCGACGGAGACGTCCACATTTCGCGCGCCGGGTTGCTCATCCTCGGGGAGCGCGCGGTCGCGGATCTGGTCGCGCAGGAGGCCGCTCCCGCGCAGTCCGCGACGGGTGCGGCCGCGAAGAAGACGAGGCCCGATCCGGTTGCGATTCCCGGTCTGGGAGAGCAGGTGCAGCGCTTCGTCATCGATGGCGCGGTGCACGTCGAGAAAGGCGCCCGGCGCGCCGATGGTGATCACGCGGTCTACGACGCGCCTGCGCAGACGCTCACTCTGTCTGGGGCCGCGCGCAAGAGTGCCGAGCTTCCCGAGGGAAGTCCGCAGCCCGTGCTGCGCGACGAGAAGGAGACGCTCTCGGGCGAGACGATCCTCATGCATCTCGACAGCGACGAGGTCGAGGTCGCACAGCCGCACCTGACGCTGCTGCGCTCGCAGGCTCCTGGCGCGGCCGGGAGCGCGCCTGCGGTGCCCGCGCGCGTGGAAGCGCGAACTCTGCTGATCGATCAAGAGAAGCACGTGATGCGTTTTCGCGACCAGGTCGTGCTTCATCGCGGCGACCTGACCGTCACGGGTCCGCGGATGATTGCGCGCTCGAGCGGGGACGGCGAAATCGACGTGCTCGAGATGAACGGCGGCGTGCAGCTTCGTCGCGGGGAGCGACGCGCGACGGGCAGGAACGCCGTCTACGACGCGAAGAAGCGCACGGTGGTGCTCACGGGGGAGCCGCGACTCTACGATCGCGGTGATGAGATGACCGCAGAGCGGATCGAGATGTCTCTCGACACGGACGAGGTCTGGGGCGACCGCGTTCACGCGCACATGCACGCCGACGCGCACCAGGGCGAGACGATGCCTGCGCCCAAAGCGGGCACGGCGGGCGCGAACGCAAAGGGCACGACGCCGACCTCGAGCGGAGGCGCGAAATGAGCGGGGCCGCACCAGGCGCGGGCGGGAGCGAGATCCGTCTCTCTGCGCGTGGTCTCTGCAAGAGCTACCGCGGCCGCAAAGTTGTCGACGAAGTCTCATTTGACGTGCGGCCCGGTGAGGTCGTCGGGCTGCTCGGTCCCAACGGCGCGGGCAAGACGACGAGCTTTCGCTGCGTGGTGGGCCTGATCGATCCCGATGGCGGACAGGTGCTGCTCGGTGATCGCGATCTGTCGGGATTGCCGCTCTACGCGCGCGCACGACTGGGCCTTGCGTATCTGCCTCAGGAGGCGTCGATCTTTCGCGCGCTCACGGTGCGCGAGAATCTGCTCCTCGTCCTCGAGACCGTGGGCGGCGATCTCTCGCGTGCGCAGCGAGAGGCGCGGGTCGCCGAGCAGCTCGCTGAGTTTGGCCTCGCGCATCTTGCGAACGCGCGCGGCGAAACTCTGTCCGGAGGCGAGCGGCGGCGCACCGAGATTGCGCGCCTGCTCGTCTGCAAACCGCAGTTTCTCCTCTTCGACGAGCCGTTCGCGGGCGTCGATCCGATCGCCGTGGGCGAGCTGCAGAAGCTGATCTCCCGTCTGCGCGAACGCGGACTGGGCATTCTCATCACCGACCACGCCGTGCGCGAAACGCTCTCTTCCTGCGACCGCGCGGTGCTTCTCTTCGAGGGAAAACTCCTCGTCGCAGGGACTCCTTCGGAGATCGCTGCATCCGATCGCGCGCGCGCTTTGTATCTGGGCGAACGCTTCAAGTTAGAGTGAGGAAGGCAACATCATGGGTCTAGAGCTCAAACAGAGCATGCGGCTTGGACAGCACCTGGTGCTGACGCCGCAGCTGCAACAAGCCATCAAGCTGCTGCAGCTCTCGCGCC
Organism: uncultured delta proteobacterium; assembly: GCA_903911145.1. Classification (GTDB taxonomy): domain Bacteria; phylum Myxococcota; class Myxococcia; order Myxococcales; family 40CM-4-68-19; genus CAIWCD01. The sequence continues at coordinate 18,731 of CAIWCD010000034.1, forward strand.
TCGAACTGGTCGATGAGATCCGGCGAGAGATGGAGCAGAACCCGCTCCTCGAGGAGCCGACCGAGACTGCGTCGAGCGAGCTCAACGAGACGCCTGCGGAGCATGGCGCGGCGATGATGGACGAGATGGGCACCTCGGAGCAGGCGCCCGAGCCGACGCGCGACGTTTCGCAGACGACGCAGGACGTGGCCAACAACGAGGTCCAGCGCAGCGACATCGACTGGGAGCAGTACCTCGACAACTACCAGACGCAGCACACCGCGCCCTCGGGTGCGGGCGGAATGTCGAGCGAGGATCTGCCGTCGCTCGAGGCGACGCTGACGCGGCCTGAAGGGCTCACGGAGCATCTGCTTGAGCAGCTGCGCGCGGCCAGGTTTGACGACGAGGAAGAGCTGATCGGCGCGATGATCATCGGCAACCTCGATCGCGATGGCTACCTCGTGCTCGATCCCGATGGGCCCACTGCACTCGAGCAGGAAGCAGCGCGCGGGCTCGATGGCACCGCACACGCGGAGGTCGGTGAGGCAAGTGACGCCGCGGCCGCGCCAGTGGCGGAGTTGCCGCCGATCGACGCGATTCGTCCCGAAGAACTCAGCGGACTCGATGAGCTTGCGCGCGCAGAGACCGAGGTCGCCGAACTCGCTCGTGAGCTGCGCGTTTCGGGGAAGAGTTCGATCGCGCTCGATCGGGCGACCGCTGCGCTCGAGGCCACGGTTGCCGCGAAGGAGGTTTCGCAGGAGCCGAAGGAGCCGCCGAAGCGGCGCGTGCTCAAGGAGAAGGAGGGGCGCGTTGATCCGCTGATCGCGCTTGCGCTCGAGAGCAGCATTCCCGCGGCCACCGCCGACAAGGTGCTCAAGCGCATCCAGCGATTCGATCCGATCGGCTGCGCGGCGCGCGATCTGCGGGAGTGCCTCGACGTGCAGGCCCACTTCTTCTGCAGCGAAGGCGAGGGCAAGGACGATCCCGACGCGGAGCTGTTGCCGCTGATCGTCTCGAAGCACTTGAAGAACGTCGAAGCGAAACGCTATCCGGCGATCGCGAAGGATCTGAAAGTCTCCCTCGAGGAAGTGGTCGCGACCATCAAGCTGCTCGGCCGGCTCGAGCCGAAGCCGGGGCGGCTCTTCAACGTCGAGGACGCGCAGTACATCACGCCCGACGTCTACATCCACAAGGTCGGCGACGAGTACGTCGCGCAGCTCAACGACGACGGCCTCTCGAAACTGCGCATCTCGCAGAAGTATCGCGCGGCGCTCAAAAACGGCGAGGCGCAAGGCGCTCCGGCGAAAGAGTACATCCAGGAAAAACTGCGCGCGGCGGTCTGGCTCATCCGCTCAATCCACCAGCGCCAGCGAACGATCGTGAAGGTCTGCGACAGCATCATCAAGTTCCAGCGCGACTTCCTCGACAAGGGGATCGCGCACCTCAAGCCGCTCATTCTGCGCGACGTCGCCGACGACATCGGCATGCACGAGAGCACTGTCTCGCGCGTGACGACGAACAAGTACGTGCACACGCAGCAGGGAATCTACGAGCTGAAGTTCTTCTTCAACTCGTCGATCTCGCGCGTCGGCGGCGAGGACATCGCGAGCGAAGCGGTGAAGAACCAGATCAAGCAGATCATCGCGAAGGAGCCTGCTGACAAGCCGTTCAGCGATCAGAAGATTGTCGAGATCCTTCGATCGCAAAACGTTGACATCGCCCGGCGTACGGTCGCGAAATACAGGGAGGTGCTTGCAATCCTCCCGTCCAGCAAGCGGAAGCGTTACTTCTAGAGAACGTCGCAGTCGAAAATCACGCCACGGAGGTCGCACGATGAAGGTCGACATCACCTTCCGGAACATGTTCGCCACAGATGCACTGCGCAACCACGTCCAGGACAAGCTCGACAAGGTCGTCGAGAAGTACCTCGACAAAGTTTCGGAGGCGCACGTCACGCTCTCGCTTGAGCGCTATCTCCACCACGCCGACATCAATCTCCACGCGGGCCATTTCCATCTGCGCGGCAAGGAGAAGTGCGAGGACATGTACGCGTCGATCGACAAGGCGGTCGACAAGATCGAGCGGCAGTTGAAGAAGTACAAGGAGCGGCTGCGCAGCCACCGGCCCGCGCACATCCACGCGAGCGAGCCGGTGCGCGTGCGCTACGAGGTGCTTGAGTCGAAGGGCATCGAGGGCGTGGAACCGGACGTCATCAGCACCAACGAATTCCTCGCCAAGCCGATGAATGTCGAGGAGGCGCTGATGCAGATGGACCTGCTCAACAACGACTTCCTCGTCTTCACGCGGCCGGAGACGCCGTCCGATGTGAGCGTGGTCTACCGTCGCAAGGACGGAAACTTCGGGCTCATCCAGGCGGGCAACGAGGTTGCGATTCCGGCGCCGGCGAAGTAAGTCGCGCGCGTTCTGGATTTGACCTGTGCGGTTCGGGTGTAGAGAGGCGACATGAAGATCGCAGAGTTTTTGCGCGAGGATCTGATCCTCGACAACCTCACCGCCCAGGACAAGGCGGGCGCGCTGGCAGAACTCTGCGGCGCGCTCGCTCGTGTGCATGGTCTTGATGCGAGCAAGCTCACCGACGTTCTGCTCGAGCGCGAGAAGCTTGGCTCGACCGGCATCGGCGAGGGCGTTGCGATCCCGCATGGGAAGTTCGCGAGCGTGCCGGGCCTCATCGCGGCGTTCGGGCGCAGCAAGGCGGGCGTCGATTTCCAGGCGATCGATGGCAAGCCGACGCATCTGTTCTTTGCGCTCTTCGCTCCGGAGAATTCGGCCGGGGTGCACTTGAAGGCGCTCGCCCGCATCTCGCGCCTGTTCCGCAACGCGAGCCTGCGAGGGGCGATCCTCGACGCGCCTGATGCGCATGGGATCTTCCAGCTCATCTCGGACGAAGACGCGAAGTTCTAGCGCGGCACCAGGATGCGCAAAGCCGCGCCCAGAAAGGGCGCGCGCGATCTCTACCGATCGAGACGAAGCCAGCTCTCGAGCGGAGCGCTGCTCTTCACCAACTGCATTCCCGCGTCGGCATAGCGCTGCAGCGCGGCCTCTGCCTGCGGCGTGAAGTCGGCGAGAAATCCTCCCTTGCCGTCAGGCACGGCCACGGCCGACATGCAGTCGGTCAGCACGTAGAGCTTCTTCGCAAGACGCGGATCTCGCGCGCGAATCTCCTCGAGGAGATCATCGATGCTGCTCATCACACAGTGGCTCGAGGCCTGTCCCGCGATGAGCAGTGCGTCGCTCGCGAGCAGCGTATTCATCAAGGCGGAATTGCGCACGCCGAGCGGCTGGCCGTCGTGGCGCGTGAGCACCTCGGGACGAAGCACCGAGTAGTTCTCGGTGAGCGGATTCTCGCCTTTGAGTTCGGTGAAGCTCTGCGCGCTTCTCGCATAGCTGTGGAAGAGCCGCGCCTCCTGAACAAGACCCGCGAGTGCGTGGCCGTCGCTGCCGAGCAGACAGTGCGGCGGCCAGAGGTAGAGCGTATAGCGACCCGCGCGCTCAAGCTGCGCGCAGTAGTCGCGCACCTGGCGCTCAAGCCACGCGACGTCTCCGCCGCAGAGCCACGAGGCCATCGCCGGATCGGGCCGCACTTCGCCTGCACCGATCTGCGCGACGGTGATCTCGCGATGCGGAGTGAGCGGCGTGCCATGCGCATCGATCCAGAATGACGGAAAGAAGATCTGCTGCGCGAAGTGAGAGTCGAGCGTCGCGGTGATGTTCGTCAGAGTCGCGAGATTGCGATGAATGAACTCCGCGATTCTGCGTGTGTCGTCGATCGCGCCGCGTCCGCTGCGGCCGCCGACAAAGAGCGAGCCCTCAGGAAAGCAGAAGTCCTTCTGCACATCGATGAGCAGAAGGTGGACGTTCCGAGCCGCTCTGGGAGCGGGTTTGAGCGCATGCGCGCGCTTCCACTCCTGCGCAACCGAGAGTAGCGCCTGCGGATCGGGACGGAACAAGAAGCGCGCTGCGTTGGCCGGATCAAAGAAGGGAGGGAGCGGAAGCGACATCGAATCCTCCATGGTGTACTTGATACACGAACCTTAGTGTCAAACATACACGAAGTCAAGTCTGGGCGACGTGCAGCTCGTGACCGCCCGCCGCAGTTGATCGGTCCCTCCCGTTCAACTCCACGAGACGTGCCGGGGCGGCGGGGAGCTTGAGTCGGCGAACATTTCGCCCCGACCATCACGCTCAAGTTTCGCTGAGCACGCGCAATGCTTTCGAAAGCGCCGGCGTCCGGGACGCCGAAGCGCGACCGCCAGTGCGCACGACAGTTGCTCGACGTTTCGTCCGCCGCGCTGGCATACGCTCGAGCCTCCTCGCCGCGCCCCGAGACCAACAGGTGCGTGTTCGCCGACTCAAGCTCCCCGCCGCCCCGGGCTGCTACAGCTCGAAGTTGACCCCCGCCTTCTCAAGCGCCACATACCGCTTGCGATCAAATCGATACAGCCGGGCTGCGCGATGCGAGACACCCTCCTCGCGCTCTCCCGTCTCCTCGAGCAGCTCCATCGAGAGAATCTTCTTCCGGAAGTTGCGCTTGTCGACCGGCTTCTCGAGCACCGCCTCGTACAGCGACTGCAGCTGCGCGAGCGTGAATCGTGGAGGCAGGAGCTCGAACCCGAGCGGCTGGTAGCGCACCTTCGCCTGCAAGCGGGCCTTGGCGACGCGCAGGATCTGCTCGTGATCGAACGGAAGCTGCGGCTTGTCTCCGAGGCGAAACCAGGCGGCGGCGCTCGCGTCAGTCGCCGCGCGAACGCGGTGATCGGAGAGCTTCACCAGCGCGTAGTAGGCCACGCTCACGACGCGCTCGCGCGGATCGCGATGCAGATCACCGAACGTGTAGAGCTGCTCGAGGAAGACCTTCGCGCCGAGGCCCGTCTCCTCTTCCAGCTCGCGCCGCGCCGCCTCTTCGAGCGTTTCATCAAGACGAACGAATCCGCCTGGAAGAGCGGTGCGGCCCTTGAACGGCGCCACTCCGCGCTCGACGAGCAGGACCTGAAGCCCATTCTCGTCGAGGCCGAAGACGACGCAATCGACAGCGAGGGCAGGGCGAGGATGTTCGTAGCTGTGGCTCATGTCTGCTCCAGGGAAGTTTCGCGCAGGTCGGGCAACGACCACATCTGCTTGAGCTCGACGGTGAAGCCCGCGGAGAGGATCGGGAAGCGGCACCAGGTTTTCGGATCGAGGTTCTCGTCATCGAGGTGGAAGCTCGGCGCGTAACGCTCGCGCTTCCACTGGTTGCGGCACCAGAGGCGGAAGAAGCGGTCGATGAACGTCGCGAGCTCGCGCGGGGTGTGCATCGGGAAGTTCGCGCTGAGCACGCGGAAGACATCGACGGGCAGCAGCTTGTCGCGGATCGCCGCGCGCTCGACGGCGTCGAGCACGTCGTAGGGCATCAGATCCTTCTCTCCGGTCTGCTCGGCCTCGCGTGGACGCAACTCGGGTCCGGGCTGCTGCGCGTTGACCGCCGAGAGTGCGGGGATCGGCCCGAGGCCTCGCGGCCCCTCCTTCTCGAGCCAGCGCAGGAAGCGGCGCAGGAAGTTCTTGTCGATGCCCGCGATCGGCGCGAGCCCGCCGCTCGTGTCGCCGTCCATCGTCGCGTAACCGACCGCGGCCTCGCTGCGATTGCTTGTCGAAAGCAACAGACTGTTGCGCAGGTTGGCGAGCATCCAGACTCCGGGCGCGCGCACGCGAGCCTGGATGTTCTGCAGCGCGAGATCGTCGCGCTCCCAGGTGAGCGGTCGCCCGATCGCACTTGAGACCATCTGCGTATACGCGGTGACCAGTGGATCAACATCGAACACGAGGAACTCCGCGCCCAGTGCGGTCGCCAGCGATCGCGCCGCCTCTTGCGTGACGGATGAACTGTTGCGCGTCGCTTGATAGACGCACAGGAGCATGCGCGCGCAGAGCTGATCAGCGCTCGCTGCGTCCGCGAGCCGCGGCGCAAACGGGAAGCGTGCGCGCACGCCCGAGACGCCCAACTCTTCAACGGCGAAGTTGATCGCGAGGCGGACGAGAGAGGCCGTCGCGGCAGAATCGGCGCCGCCGCTGAGCGAGACGACCGCGCCTTCGGAGCGGCTCTTGCGCAGGTAATCGAAGAGAGCGAGCGACTCGGCGCGTGTGAACTCCTCCTCCTTCTCGTTCGCGCCGTCACACCACGGCTCCTCTGTGAAGCTCGATTCCACGAAGGAGATCTCGGGGAAGCTGAACGGCGCCGCGACGCGTCCCGGTGGATCGCGCGGGTCGGGGCGGAAGCTCGCGCTGCGTGCTTGCGATGTGCGCGTGGCGTCGATGTCGACCACGGCGCTCGTGAGTTGCAGATCGGCGAACGAGAAGCGCCGGCCTTGCGCGAGCTGCCGGCCTCCCTGCGCGATGAGCGCGTCGCCGTCGTAGATCACGCGTCCCGCTTCGTTGCCGAGCAGGTTCGCGTAGACGTAGGTGCAGCCGAACGCGCGCGAGCCTTCGAGGACGAATCGCTTGCGGACCTCGTGCTTGCCGAAGGCGAAATGGCTCGCGCTCGGATTGAGGATGAGATCGATCCCGACCAGGCTGAGCGCGGCTCCGGGACGTTTCGCCACCCACGCGTCCTCGCAGATCTCGAAGCCGATCGAGATGCCGCCGAGCTCGAAGAAGATGTCGCCGATCGGGTATCGCTTGCCGCCGAGTTCGACCTCCGCGCGCACGCTGTCGGGCCACGGCTTGAACCACCGCGGCTCGTAGTGAATGCCATCGCCAGCGAGGTGGCGCTTGGCGGTGAAGCCGAGGATCCGTCCGTCGGCCGCGACGCAGGCGGTGTTGTAGAGCGCGTTGTGGTGCAGCACCGGCACGCCGAACGAGACGATCATCCCCTGCGTGTGCGCGACGATGTCTTGAAGCAGCGCGAGCGCCTCCTCCTGGACGCCGGGAGAATGGAACGCGTCTTCGCAGCCGTAGCCGGTGACGCACAGTTCAGGCAGGCAGAGCAGCGTGATGCCTTGCGCGCGGGCCTCGCTGATCGCGCGGAGAATGCGCGCGCGGTTTCCTTCCCAGTCAAGCGGGAGCTGGTTGAGCGCGGCGGCGCCGACCTTGATGAGTCGCATCGAGATCTCCGGAAAATCTAGGCGCTGTTGCGAAGGAAGTCGGCGAAGAGGCGCGCGACGGGTTCCACTTGAAGAAAATCGCCGCGCAGCCGCAGCGCGGACGGGTGGCTGTCGGTGCAGATGATCCGCTCGAAGAGACCGCTCTGCTGCAGCCGCGTGAGCGCGTCCTGCGGGAAGAGACCGTGCGTGGCGATCGCGGAGATCGAGCTCGCGCCCGCCGCCTTGTATGCGCGCGCAGCGCCGATGAGCGAGCCGCCCGTGCGGATCATGTCGTCGTAGATCACCACCTGCCGCCCCTCGCACTGCGCGCTGACGGCCGTGACCTCGGTGGCGCCGCTCTGCTCGCGCCGCTTGAAGATGAACGACGCCGTCACGCCGAGTTCGTTGGCGAGCGACTCGACCCACTTCGCGCGGCCCGCGTCGGTGCAGGCGACGACGTACGGAGGAACCGCGATGCGCCGAATCGCCTCGACGACGAGGCTCTTGGCGTAGACGTGCACGGCGCGGATGCCGTTCTCGAAGTAGTGCGGGATGCCTTCGCTGTGCAGGTCGAGCATCACCACGCGCAGACCCGAGCCCGGTCGCGGAATCGACGAGAAGAGGCGCGCGCGCGTCTTCGCCGTGACGATCTCTCCGCTGCGCACAGCGCGCTCCATCGTCGAGTAGCCGAAGTAGGGGATGACCAGCGTGAGCGAACGCGCGCCTTTGTCGACGAGGCCGCAGGCGAGATCGTAGAGCTCAAGCGTGTCTTGCTCGCTGACAGTGCCGCCGACGAGGACGACATCGCGCTCGGCGGGCGAGGAGATGAGGTTGAGCGAGCGCTCGCCGTCGGGAAAGGGATGCACCTCGACCGCTCCGCGCGCGCCGCCGATGAGCCAGCTGATCTCCGACGCCATCTCCGAATAGGCGCGGGTTGAATAGACAAGAGGGGTCATGGATCAGGGCTCCTGCGCGCCCTGTGCGCGCGCTTCACGGTGAGAGAGGATCAGCGCGCTCTTGCGCTCGTGGAGCGTGCGCTCGAGGCCGACCGGATAGCGATGCGGACTCAGCAGGCGCTTGTGTCCCGCGTCGAGGCGCGAGAGTTCGCGCAGCGTGTGCGCGCGAATTTCAGAGAGCGGCGGCGAGGCGTAGACCTGCTTGCCGGCGCGGAGCACAGGCACGAGCAGATCGTTGAACGGCGTCTCGGGCTCCATCGTGCGGCGGCGCAGAGGATCGAGCGGGTCGACGATCTGCGCGGTCTGGCAGCCGTGCTGCTCATCGAAGATCGCGTCGGCGACCAGTGCGCGCGGCTCTTGCGCTTGATGGTAGCGGCGCACTTGCAGCATGCCCGGCGTGCTCACCTTGATCGCCTGCTCGGAGAGCTTGATGCGCTCGCGCCAAGCGCCGCCGGGAGCGCGAACGAGCGCGAGTTTGTAGACGCCGCCGAGCGCGGGTTCGTCTCCTCCTGTGACGAGCCGCGTGCCGACGCCCCAGACACTGATCTGCGCGCCTTGCACTTTGAGGCTCTCGATCACCTTCTCGTCGAGATCGTTGCTGGCGACGATCTGCGCGTCAGCGAAGCCCGCGGCGTCGAGGAGCTTGCGGGCCTCGATCGAGAGCCACGCGAGATCTCCCGAGTCGAGTCGGATGCCGCCGAGTCGATGTCCGTGCGCGCGCAGCCACTCGCCCGCCTCTATCGCGTGGCGCACGCCTTCGATCGTGTCGTAGGTGTCGACGAGAAACACGCAGTTGCCCGGAAGCGCGCGGGCGTAGGCGAGGAACGCTTCGCGCTCCTCGTCGAAGAGCATCACCCAGCTGTGCGCGTGCGTGCCGCGGACGGGAATTCCGAAGCGCTTTCCGGCGAGGACGTTCGAGGTTGCGCTGCAGCCGCCGACGTAGGCCGCGCGGCTGGCGCTGAGCGCGCCGTCGATCCCTTGCGCGCGCCGCAGACCGAACTCGATCACCGGCTCGCCGCGTGCCGCGAGTGAGATGCGCGCGGCTTTCGTCGCGATCAGCGTCTGGAAGTTGATCAGGTTGAGCAGCGGCGTCTCGAGCAGCATCGCCTGCGCGATCGGCCCGCGCACGCGCAGCAGCGGCTCCTGCGGAAAGACAGTCGTGCCCTCGGGGATCGCATCGATGTCGAGCGAGAGTTCGAGACGAGAGAGTGCGGCGAGAAACTCTTTCGTGAAGAGCGGACGTTCATCTGCGCCGGTGAGCTGCGCGAGATAGGCGATGTCGGATTCGGAGAAGTGGAAGCCGCGCAGGTAGTCGAGCGCGGTCTCAAGGCCCGCCGCGATGGTGAAGCCGCTCTGGAAGGGAGCCTTGCGGAAGAAAAGGTGGAAGACCCCTTCGTGCTCCCACATTCCCGAGGAGAACGCTGCCTGCGCCATCGTCAGTTGGTAGAGATCGGTGAGGAGCGCGAGCGACGGGTCGAGCACCATGGGCGCCTCGGATAGTGTGAAAAGTACACTAACCATCGCCGCCTCGAACGTCAACCGCCGCGCGCTCCTCCTGCTAATGTCCGCGACCTCATGGACTCCATCCGCGTCTCCTCGCTCATCGCCGACAAAGAGTTCGACCTGCGCCTCGAGTTGCTCGCGGGCGAGACGGGCGCGGATCGCAAGATCGTCAGCGCGCGCATCCAGAAGCCGGGCCTCGCGCTTGCGGGCTTCACCGAGCACATCCACAAAGATCGCCTGCAGATCTTCGGCAACACCGAGCTGTCCTATCTGCAGACGCTCTCCGCGGCCGACCAGCGCACGCGCATGCGGGCGCTCTTCCAGCTTCCGATCTCGTGTCTGATCGTGACGAAGAATCTTCCCGTCAACGAGATGCTCAAGCAGGAGTCGAACGACGCGCGCGTGCCGCTCTTGCGCAGCTCGCATCTCTCCTCGACCTTCATCGACAACATCGAGCGGTTTCTCCAGGAGGCGCTCACCGCCTCGACGAGCGTGCACGGTGTGCTCATCGACGTCATCGGCGTCGGCATCCTCATCTTCGGCAAGAGCGGCATCGGCAAGAGCGAACTCGCGCTCGATCTCGTCACGCGCGGCCACCGTCTCGTCGCCGACGACATCGTCGATCTCAAGCGCAAGCCGGGCGGCTCGGTCTACGGCAGCGGCTCCGAGATCATCCAGCACCACATGGAAGTGCGCGGCATCGGCATCATCAACATCAAGGATCTCTTCGGCGTGTCGGCCGTGCGCGATCGCAAGAAGGTCGAGATGGTGATCGAGCTGGTCGATTGGGACGACCGCGCTGAGTACGATCGGCTCGGCATCGACGAGCACACCTACGCGGTGCTCGACACCGAGGTGCCGCTGCTCGTGATCCCCGTGCGGCCCGGACGCAACCTCGGCACCATCGTCGAAGTCGCGGCGCGCAATCACCTGCTCAAGCTGCAGGGCCACCACTCGGCGCGCGAGTTCCAGGAGAAGCTCTCCAAGCAGATCGAGCAGGCCACGCTCACGCGCGGCATCGGCGACGAGGTCGAGTGATGAGCAAGACCGCGCCAGAGCTCGAGCTGGGCACCGAGACGCGCCCGCCCGCGCTGCACCAGATCCTCCTCGTCACGGGGATGTCGGGCGGCGGGAAGTCGACGGCGAACAAGGCGCTCGAGGACTCGGGCTGGTTCTGCATCGACAACTTGCCCATCGTGCTCTTGCCCAAGCTGCTCGAGCTCGCGGCGCACGGTGGCAGCGATGAGGTCGAGCGTCTCGCGCTGGTGGTCGACGCGCGCGAAGGACGTTTTCTCGACGCGGTTCCTGCGGCTCTCTCTGAAGCGCGGGCCGCGGGCCATCAAGTCTCCGTGCTCTTTCTCGACTGCGCCGACGAAGCGCTGCAGCGCAGATTTTCCGAGACGCGCAGGCGCCATCCGCTCTCACCTGACGGCGCAGTGGCCGATGGCATCGCGCGCGAACGTGCGCTCCTGGAGCCAATCCGCGCGATCGCCGACGAGGTGATCGACTCCACGCGGCTCACGGTTCACGAGCTGCGCGAGCAGATCACCGCGCGCTTCGGCGGTGTCGTCGGCGAGCAGCAGCTGGTCGTGAACCTCATGTCGTTCGGCTTCCGCCACGGCCTGCCTGCCTCGAGCGATCTGGTGCTCGACGTGCGCTTCCTGCCCAATCCCTATTTCGTCGAGGGACTCAAAGCGCATGCGGGCACTGATCCGCGCGTCTCGCACTGGGTGCTCGAGAAGCCGGCCGCGCAGGAGTTCCTCGGACACGCCGAGCGGCTCCTGACGTTTCTGCTTCCGCAATACCGCGCCGAGGGGAAGAGCTACCTCACGGTCTCCATCGGCTGCACGGGCGGTAGACACCGCAGCGTCGCGCTGGCCGAGGAGCTTGCGCACCGCTTGAGCGCGAGCGCGAACACGCGCATCCGTGTCGCGCATCGAGATGTCAGCAAGGTCTAGCGATGGCGCTCGCCGAAATTAAACAGCAGGGAAGCCCAGAGCACGGCGGCCAGAATCGCAAAGACGAGGATCGCGAGAAACCGCTTTCGTTTGATTTGCGCTCGCGCCTCCTGCTCGCCGGAGGTTGTCTCCAGCACTTTGGCATAGACAAGCAATGCAACCGTCCAGATGACGAAACTGATGATTCCGCACAGAGCGAAAATGCCCATCCCCTCGCCGTCGGTACCGCCGTCGTGAATGGCGAGGAGGCGTAACAGCAGGTCGTTCAAGAGCAGCAGGCCGTAGCTGTATGCAACGGCACCCGGAAAATGAAACGCGTACAGCGGGCGATTGATCAGGGCGAGAGCGATCGGAAGCAGAAACAGAATCAAAACCGCGGCCGTGAAACCGTCGTCATTGCTGATCCGGATGCTGATGCAGGCCGGCGCGACATCGATGATGCAGACCAGCAGCAGTCCCGCGCACACCGACAGGATGCGTTGATTCTTGTCCGTCACTTGGTTCCCCGTGTCTGCCGCGCGGCCTATGGCTGCAGCTAGCGACTCTTCTTCGCGAGGTCCGAGTCGGTGAAGAGCCGCTCCTCGACGCAGAGTTCGCCGATCGTGCGCAGCACCAGATCGGCCTTCTCCATGCTCAGCCGCACCGCCTCGATGTTGAGCACTTCCTCGGGACGCAGATCGTTGCGCAGACCCTGCGGCGCGCGAGACCGGACGGCGAAGAGCGCGTCGAAATCGCTCTGCGTCGAGGGCTGCGCGGCCTGCACTCCGGGCTGCGTTCGCGTCGCGGGTGCAACCAGGCCGAGGCTGCTGAGCGACGGCATCCCGGGGGAGGTGAGGCCCGGTGACAGCGACTGCGCGGGAGGTGGCGGCGGCATTGAGACTGCGGGAGTCGGCAGCGACGAGGCATCCGAGACGTTGACGATCTCGAAGCTCTCCTCGATCTCAACTCCCTCGTCGTCGAAGGCCGCGCTCGCCGGATCCTGCTCGAACATCACCTCGTCCCCGCGGTTGGCTGTGCCGTAGATCCGTCGCACTTCGCGCGAGATCTCGCTCGGCGTCGCGACCACAGGACGCACGCGCTTGCCCGTCTTCTTGCGAACCAGCGCCATTGTCGCCGCGTCGGTCGGATCGCCCATCGCAAGCCAGAGCAGCTCGTTGTTTTCGCGCAGCGCAACTGGCAGCACGAATCGATCGGCGCAAGTCTGGCCGTCGAGCAGCGCGATCGCATTCGCCTCCGGCGGAGTCAGCCCAAGATCGATCCGGTTCAGGCCCAGCGCGACCGAGAGCGATCGGCCCACGGCAGCCTCGGTCGCGAATCCCATCTCGGCGATCCGCTGCACGGCCACGCCGCCGCTCGACGTCTTGGCGCGGATGAGCACGGTGTCGTGCTGGCGCTCGTCGAGGAGACCATTCTTGCGCAAGAGCTCGAGGACGTTGCGGGTGGCCAAGCTGTAGCCCTTCGTGGATCAGACGATGATGGTGGCGTGCGCGCGGTCCGTCACTTGTTCAGCTCTGCATCAGGAAGCGCGAGTTGCACAAGATATTCGCCGGTGAAGCAGGCGTCGCAGAAGGTGCGCGGCTTCGTCGCGACCGCGGCGTGCGTGCCTTCAACCGAGAGGTAGCCGAGCGAATCGGCGGTGATGTAGCGCGCGATCTCGTCGGTGCTGTGCGAGGCGGCGATCAGCTCCGAGCGCACGGGAGTGTCGATGCCGTAGTAGCAGGGCCAGCGCGTCGGCGGCGCGCTGATGCGCACGTGGACTTCGCGCGCGCCTGCGTCGCGGAGCATCTTGACGATCTTGCGACTGGTGGTTCCGCGCACGATCGAATCATCGACGACGACGACTCGCTTTCCGCGAACCACCGCGGATACCGGGTTGAGCTTGAGCTTGACGCCGAAGTGCCGGATCGACTGCGACGGCTCGATGAACGTGCGCCCGACGTAGTGGCTGCGGATGAGGCCGAGATCGTAGGGAATGCCGGTCGCCACCGAGTAGCCGAGCGCCGCCGGGACGCCGGAGTCGGGAACGGGAACGACGACGTCGGCCTCGACAGGCGCTTCTTTCGCAAGCTGACGTCCAAGGAGCTTGCGCGTCTCGTAGACGCTGCGGCCGAACACAGTGGAGTCGGGGCGCGCGAAGTAGATCAGCTCGAAGATGCACTGGCCGGCTCGCTGCGACTCCTGCTTGCGCAGCGTGCGCAGACCATTCGCGTCGACCACCACCAGCTCGCCCGGCTCGATCTCGCGGATGTACTCGGCCTCGATGAGATCGAGCGCGCAGCTCTCGGAAGCGAAGACCCACGCGCCGCGCAGGCGTCCGAGAATCAGCGGGCGAAAGCCGAGCGGATCGCGCCCCGCGACGATCGAATCTTCAGTCAGGCAGAGCAGCGACCAGGCGCCGCGAACGTGCGCAAGGGCGCGCTGGATGCGGTCCACCGTGCTGCCGCCGCGTTCACGCGCGATGAGATGAACGAGCACTTCGGTGTCGCTCGAACCCTGAAAGAGAGCGCCGCCTTCGGCGAGCTGCGCGCGCAGCTCCTCGGTGTTGACGAGGTTCCCGTTGTGCGCGACCGCGACCTGACCGGGCGAGAGGCGCGCGACCATCGGCTGCGCGTTCTCGATCACCGACTGGCCCGCCGTCGAGTAGCGCGTGTGGCCGATCGCGGCGCTGCCCGGAAGTCTGCTCAACGTATCCTTCGCCGAGAAGACATCCGCGACGAGGCCCATCCCCTTGTGCAGAGAGATGCGTCCTTCCCCGAGCGCCGCGATCCCCGCCGACTCCTGCCCTCGGTGCTGCAGCGCATGGATGCCGAGATAGGTGAGGTTCGCCGCTTCGGGATGTCCGAAGATGCCGAAGACGCCGCACTCGTCGTGAAAGCCGTCGAGCGCTTCGTCGTCGCCAGCCTGCGCTTGCATGCGGTCACCTCATGACGGGGAGCGGGAATCTAGTGGCGACACGCCGTGCCGTGCAATGCGTAGCCGTACTCCGTTGCGCGCTATGCTCTCTCGCATGCCTCCTTCGTCGCTGAAAACGCAGACGCGCCGTTGGCCTGCTCCTGTCGGGCGCTGGATGCTCGCAGCCGCGCTGGTGGCGGGCGGGAGCGTTTCGTCGGCGCCGCGGAAAAACATTCTCGAGTACGTCGATGATGCGCTCGCCAGCGATCGCGGCCTCGCCGATGACGAGCGGCGCGCGCTCTCCACTGCGCTTCACACCCGCTTCGGTGCGTACGCGACGGCGGTGATCGATCCGCAGAAACTCGAGGGGCCGAAGGTGGTGCTGCACACGATTGCCGAGGGCGAGATGGATTCGCTGCCGCCGGCGCGCGTCGCCGAGGTCGCCTTCGCGGCCTTCCAGGCGATCTATCGCGGCGCGCCGCCCGAGGTGGTCGAGGGGATCGCGCTCTACGGGTATCGCAAGCAGATCGACGCGGATCGAATCGCGCTCTGGGCCAACGGCTACCGGCTCTGCACCGATCGCGGCGTTCCGTCTGAGGTCGCGGCCGATCTGGTCCGCAACGCGATGGAGAGCAACTGGGACGATCACACGTTCGACACGCTCAAGTGGGCGCTCGTCGAGGGAGTCAAGCAGCACGAGGACGCGCGGCTCTACGCGGCGACGCTCTTCTCGGAGCTGAAGAAGAAGCCGGGCCAGCCGGGCGAGGCTGCCGCGCGGACCGCGCGCATCTTCAATGAAGCGAGCGCGACGCATCATCCGGTGCCGAAGCCTGATTACGAGGGAGGCTTTCGTGCGCAGCCGTTCGCGGTGCCACCGGAGAGTCCAGGCGAGCCCGCGATCCAGCCGCACGAGCCGCACGTCAAGCCACCCGAGACAACGCGAAATTCGGAGCCGACGGGCGAGGCGCCGAAGGGTGACGCGACTCCGCGAGGGAAGCGCGAAGAGGAGTCGCTCGGGCGTGCGATGGCGTCGCTCTGGCCCCGCCTCGAGCGTGCGCTGCGGTCGTATCTCGGCACGCCCTACGTCTGGGGCGGCGAGACGCACTCGGGTGTGGATTGCTCGGGCCTGACGCAGAGTTCGTACGCGGAGGTCGAGGTGATGCTTCCTCGCATCGCGAAGCAGCAGTGGCTGACCGGCGAACACATCGATCGACAGGACGAGCTGCGCAAAGGAGACCTGCTCTTCTTCGACACGCTCGGCTCGGGCGTTTCGCACGTCGCGGTGGTCGTCGATCCGGCAGAGCACAAGTTCATTCACGCCTCGTCGTCGCGCGGGGTGATGGAGGAGACGCTCACGAAGAAGTATTTCCAGGCCCGCTATCTCGGCGCGCGTCGCGTGGTTCAGTGAGATTCGCGTGCGTCTGATTCGCATGGTGATGCGCGCAGCCTTGCTGGGCCTGCTCGCGGCGATTCTTGCGCTGTCGACGATTTCGTTTGCGCACCAAGCATCGGTCTCTGCGCCGCTCCTTCTGCACGGCCGCGCGCCGCTCACGCAGGTCGGCTCGGGAGAGCTGCGTGTCGGCGCTGCGCGCGTGGAGTTGCACGTCCCTCCTCGCGGGCCGATCGCGGGCTACCCGGCCTGGCGACGCGACGATGGACATGGGGAGCCGCTGTTCGTCCGTGCGCTCGCGATCGAACAGGGACCGCTCTCGGCGCTGCTCGTCTCGCTGCCGCTCCTGATGGTGTCCGGCCCGCTCGAAGAGGCGATCGTGCAGCGCGCATCGATCTCTCCCGCGAGCTGCGCGCTGATCGCGGCGACGCACACGCACTCGGGGCCGGGCGGGACGTGGGACGACCTGCTCGTCGAAATCGGAGGCAATGGTCTTTATTCAAGAGAGCGCGCGGACGCGGTGGTGCAGGCTGCGGTCGACGCGATCGCGCAGGCCCGTGCGAGCCTCAAACCCGCGCGGGTCGCGGGGGCGAGCGATCGCTGGGCGGATGGACCGGCTGTCGCACGCAGCGGGGAGCTCGATCCTTCTCTCGGTGTCGCGCGCTTCGTTGATGCCGATGGGCGGCCGATCGCGAGCGTGGTGATCTATGGAATGCACGCGACGGTGATCCCGCGCAGCGTGCATCATCTCTCGGGCGATTGGCCCGAAGCGGCGGCGCAGCAACTCGAGCGAAGCAGTGGCGCTCCTGCGCTGGTGCTGCAGGGAGCGGGCGGCAACGCGACGTTTTCGCGCGAGGGGATCGCCGCTGATCCGCAACGAGCTGTGGAGCAGATCGGCGCTCGCGTGGCCACGGCGGCGGCGCGCGAACTCTCTGGAGCGCCGCTCGCCGAGACGACGCAGCCGCTCTCGTGTGGAACGAAGATCGTTGTGCTTCCCGAGCCGCGTGCAGCTCTGTCGGTCGCGTGGCCGCTGCGTCGCGCCGCGGGAAATCTCCTGCGAATCTTTGCCGAGCGCGCGGCCGTCGCGAGTTCGCTCACTCTCCCCGGCCTTGCTTTGCGCGGAATTCCTGGTGAGCCCACTGGCGCGCTGGCGCATGCTGGGCGCGGCCCGGACAATCGCGCGGAGATCTTCGTTGGCCTCGCCGATGGCTACGTCGGCTATGTCGAGAGCGCCGAACATTGGACGCTCGCCGAGGGAGAATCGGCGCGCACCTGGTACGGACCTGCGCTCGCGGCCGCGCTGGGCCTCGAATCGGCAGCGCCGCGCGAGATGGGCAAGTGAGTTGGAAGAGAGCGAGTGAATGAGCGAGATGGTGAGTGAGTCGTTGCGAAGCGTGCTGCGGATTTCGCCGGAGGTGCGCGAAGCGATCGCGCGCGGCTGCGCGGTGGCGCTGGAGACGAGCGTCGTCGCGCAGGGATTGCCGCCGCCGCACAATCTCGAGGTGGCGCGCCGGTGCGCTGCGGCCGTGCGTGCGTCGGGCGCGGTGCCCGCGGCGATCGCGCTGCTCGATGGCGCGCTGATCGTTGGTGCGAGCGACGCAGAGCTTGAGCGGCTTGCGGATCCTTCGCGCAAGCCAGCGAAGGCGGGTGCACGCGATCTCGCGGCGCTGCTCGCGGCGAAGCGCGAAGCGGGCACGACCGTCTCGGCCACGTGTGTCGCGGCTGAGCTCGCGGGCATCCGCCTCTTCGCGACCGGCGGCATCGGCGGCGTGCATCGGCGCATGAGCGAGCGCGAGCCGCTCGATGTCTCGAGCGACCTCGGCGAGATCTCGCGACGGCGCGTCTGCGTCGTCAGCGCGGGACCGAAGGCGATCCTCGATCTGCCCGCCACCGCAGAGCTGCTCGAGACACTCGCAGTGCCGGTCTGGGGATTTCGCACCAGCGAGCTGCCCGCGTTCTACGCGGACGCAAGCGGCATTCCTCTCGAGCACCGGGTCGACTCTCCCGAGCAGGCTGCGCGCGGGTTGCAGCTGCATTGGGACGCGCTGCGCATGCAGTCAGGCGTGTTGCTCGCTGTGCCTCCGCCGCGTGCGCTGCCTCGCGCGGAGATCGAGGCGGCGATGGCGCAGGCGCTCGCCGAAGCGCTCGCGCGCAAACTCTCGGGCAAGGAGACGACGCCGTTTCTTCTCTCGGCAGTGGCACGGCTGACGGCCGGTCGCACGCTCGAGGCGAACCTGGCGCTGCTCGAGAACAACGCGCGCGTCGCGGGCGAAGTTGCGTGCGCGCTCGCTGCGCTCGGCACTGTTGCGCAGTAGCCTCGACGCGATGGAGCAGCCGCCCACCGGCCGTCTGTTGAACGCCAAGGCCTGAAGCTTCCGGCGATGGTATCGAAGCGCGATGATCGCCTTCTTGGTCATCGTCGCCGTGCTCGCCGCGTCTGCCGGCGCACTCGTTGCCTCCTCTGCGCGACAGCGCCGTGAGGAGCTCTGCAACTACAAAGCCTCCCTCGCCGACGAGACGACGCAAGCGATCGAGTCTCGCGCGTGGAACTGGTCCTACCTTGAGCGTCACGCGGACAGCTCCGCGGTGAAAGAGTTTCGCGCGCTGCTCGAAGCACGTCGCTACGCAGAGATGTTGGCCCGATGGCGCAAGCTGACCATCTCGCTCTCTGCAGTCGGAGACGATTCGTCGCCCGCGAAGCCAGAGTTCTATGACAGCGGCTCTGACATCGCCTTGCGCGCCTATGTCGAACTGCTCAACGAGCGCGCAGCGCGGTCATGATTCTTCGAAGCGCTCGCTGGGCCGCGCCTCTTCCTCAACTCGGCTGCGCCGCAGCTCGCGTGAGCCGATCGCGGATCGCATCCCACGCGACGCCCACGGGCACCTCTTCGATCGCGATCGCGCTGCACTCCGCGTCCTCGAGTGCGCGCAGCGCGCTGTAGAGAAAGCGCGCGTAGACCACCGCATCGCCCGGCAGCCGCAGCACCAGCGCTCCCGCGGGCTCGGGCGTCTCGTCGCCACAGAGGAGCACGCCGAGTTTCGGCGGCTCGGCAAGCGTCTCCTGCGCGATCGCCGAGAGATCGCACAGCACGCTTGGAACTTCCGGCCCGACGCAGAGGCGCAAGAGACCCGCAGGCGCGTAGTGGCGCTGGTGCTGGCCCGGCGACGCGCTCACCAGCACGGATTTCGAGAACCGATCCTGCGCCGCACCGAGCGCCACGGGGCCGATCAGCGCCTCGAGTCGATCGCGCGGAATCGCTCCAGCCCGCAGCAGGCGCGGCCCAGCGCGATCGAGCTGGAGAACCGTGCTCTCGATTCCGAAGCCGCACTGGCCTCCATCGAGCACGGCGTCGATGCGTCCGTCGAGGTCGGCGAGCACATGCTCGGCGGTGGTCGGCGAGACGTGTTCGGAGCGATTCGCGCTCGGCGCTGCCAGAGGAGCGCCGAGCTGTTTGAGCAGCGCACGCGCGACCGGATGATCGGGCACGCGCAGAGCCACCGTCTGTCCTCCAGCCGTCACCTCGTCGGGAATCGTCTCCGCGCGAGGAAGCACCAGCGAGAGCGGGCCAGGCCAGAACGCACCTGCGAGCGCGCTCGCCAGCGGCGGCCACCACGAGGTGAGCGCGCGGGCCGATTCGAGATCATGCGTGTGGACGATGAGCGGGTTGCTGCTCGGCCGTCCCTTCGCGGCGTAGATCCCGCGCACCGCGAGCGGATCGAGCGCCAGCGCGGCGAGTCCATAGACCGTCTCGGTGGGGATCGCGACGAGCCCTCCCGCGCGAAGCAGGCGCGCTGCCCGCTCGACATCGGCCGCGATCGATCCGTCGAGCCGCTCCGTCTTGCGCGTGCTCACCGCCTGCTCCCGATGGCGCGGAAGGCGTTCATGCTACGCGCCCGCGATCGCGGGAATCGTCGCGCTCCACGCCGCGCGCAGCTCGCGCACGCTCTCATCGATGAGCAGCACCTCGCCCGCGCCGCGGATGATCAGGCGCTCTCCTGCGACCGTGCCGAGCTCGTGCAAAGGGCTTGCGTGCTGCGCCGCGATCGCCGCGATCTTGTCCGCGTCCTGTGCGCGATAGGCGATGAGGATGCGCGCCGCATCTTCGCCGAAGAGCATTCCGTCGAGGCGCAGTGCGGGATCGCGCGCGAAGGCGGCCGAGAGAGTGACGTCGCAGCCGAGGCCGTTTCCGAACGCGCACTCGGCGAGTGCGACGGAGATACCTCCGTCCGAGCAGTCGTGGGCCGTGCGCACAAGTCCCGCGCGGACGAGCGCGCGCACGGCGCCCTGCACCGACTTCTCCTTCGCGTAGTCGAGAGGAGGAGGCACGCCGCGCTTCTGGTTGTGCACGGCGCGCAGATACTCCGAGCCGCCGAGGTGGCTTGCCGAAAGCTCGCCGAGCAGCGCGATCTTCTCGCCCGCCACGAGGAAGCTCTGGCCCGCGCGCACGCGGCAGTCGTCGATGAGGCCGACCATTCCGATCGTCGGCGTGGGGAAGACCGCGCGGCCTTCGGTCTCGTTGTAGAGCGAGACGTTGCCGGAGACGACGGGCGTGCCGAGCGCGCGGCACGCCTCGGAGATCCCGCGGCAGGCTTCGCTGAACTGCCACATGATCTCCGGCCGCTGCGGATTGCCGAAGTTCAGGCAGTCGGTGATGGCGAGCGGCTCGCCTCCGACGCAAGAGACGTTGCGCGCGCTCTCGACCACCGCGTGCGCCGCGCCGAGTGCGGGGTCGAGGAAGCACCAGCGCGAGTTGCAGTCGACCGCGAGCGCGACGCCACCTTCGCGCTGGCCGGTGAAGCGGATCACCGCTGCGTCGCCGTCTCCAGGTCGCACCGCGGTGCCGAGCCGCACCATGTGATCGTACTGCCGGTAGACCCACTCCTTCGAGGCGACGTTGGGAGAGGCGAGGATGCTCTTGAGCGCAGCGCCGAGCCCGGAAGAATTGATTGGTTGCACGACCAAACTAAGATCGAGCGTCTGGACTTCGTCCTGCCAACTCGGCCGCGCGATCGGCCGCTCGTAGACCGGCGCGCCGTCGGTGAGCGGCGTGATCGGCAGCTCCGCCGCGACCTGGCCGTGCCACTTGAGCACCATCTTGCCGGAGTCGGTGACGCGCCCGACGACCGCGTGCGCGAGATCCCACTTCTCGCAGATGTCGAGCACCTCCTTCTCCCTGCCCCGCTTGGCCACGAGCAGCATCCGCTCCTGCGATTCGGAGAGCATCAGCTCGTACGGCGTCATGCCCGTCTCGCGCATCGGGATCAGATCGAGCTCGAGCTCCATCCCGCTTCCAGCGCGGCTCGCCATCTCCACGCTCGATGACGTGAGCCCGGCTGCGCCCATGTCCTGGATGCCGACGAGCGCGTCGGTGCGGAACAGCTCGAGGCAGGCCTCGAGGAGCAATTTCTCGAGGAAGGGATCGCCCACCTGCACGGTCGGCCGCTTCGACTCGCTCTCCTCGTCGAACTCCGACGACGACATGACTGCGCCGCCGAGTCCGTCGCGGCCCGTGCGCGCGCCGATGTAGATGACCGGATTGCCGAGGCCGCTGGCGGTGCCGCGGAAGATCTTGTCGCTCTTCAAGATGCCGAGCGTGAACGCGTTGACGAGGCAGTTGCCGTCGTAGCTCTCGTCGAACTGCACCTCGCCGCCGACCGTCGGCACGCCGATGCAGTTGCCGTATCCGGCGATGCCCGCGACCACGCCGTTCAAGAGCCGCGCGGTCTTCGCGTGCGTCGGCGCGCCGAATCGCAGGCTGTTCATCGAGGCGATCGGGCGGGCGCCCATGGTGAACACGTCGCGCAGAATCCCGCCGACGCCTGTCGCCGCGCCCTGGTACGGCTCGATGTAGCTCGGGTGGTTGTGGCTCTCCATCTTGAAGCAGACAGCGAGTCCATCGCCGACATCGACGACGCCCGCGTTCTCGCCCGGCCCCTGCAGGACGCGAGGGCCGCTCGTCGGGAACTGCTTCAAGAAGCGGCGCGACGATTTGTATGAGCAGTGCTCGCTCCACATCGCCGCGAAGATCCCGAGCTCGATCAGATTGGGCGCGCGTCCCATCGCTTCGACGACGCGCGCGTACTCCTCTGGTGTGAGCCCGTGTTGAACGCCTTGCTCGACAGTCGTGGCCTTCATCTCGTGATCGATCGACATGGGAGGCGAACCTTAGCAACGAAGTGGGGCCAAGCGTCGATCGGTTGCGTTGGGTGGCAGGTGCGTGCGAGTCGATCCGCACCGGGCGTCTTGTTGCGGCCGCGGCGTGGAGACGAACGATGCAGGCCAGAGCAGATCTCCTCACAGCTCCCCTGCGAATCCTGCTCGTGGGCCTGCTGGCATCGTCGTGCGCGGCCCGCCAGCCAGCGACTGCGCCGCATGCACCGAGCAGCGCAAAGCCAGACCAGACGCGGTCGGGAGATGTTTCGAACGAACCGATCGCGCCGCCGCCGAGCGGACCGCCGGCCGCAGCTGAAGCCTCGTCGGGCTGGATTTCTGCTGCTGGCACCAGCGTTCCGCCGGCTCTCTTCGCGCGCGAATCCGGCGCGCTCAACGCCTTCAAGTTCTCCTCTGTCGATGGCCGGTACAGCGGGCGTGCGCTCGCTGCGGCGTCGCCGCGTGTCGACCTCGCGAAGGAGGGCGGTGTGCCGCAGTTGCGCATCCCCATCGGCGCAAACCAGCCGATCACCTGCGCGCTCCACGATGGCCAGATCCACCCGGGCGTGCGCCTCGAGAAGATGGTGCAGAACCTCTCGAAGAAGCTGACGGGCGTGACGGCGGTTCCGGTGAGCGTCGTCGCGGCGGCTGGAGCGCCGCTCATCTTCATCGACGTGCTCTATGCCGCAGAGAAGGAAGGCAAGAAGTCGACGGGCGAGCTGAAGGTCGCGTTTCTTACGCGCGCATCTGCGTCTCTCATCTGCACGCACGACGGAGTTGGCTACCGGCGCACGTTCGAGGAGGCGGTCCAGGCGGTCGCGGAGAGTGTGCGTGATTCGCAGGCCCACGCTGCGGGCGAAACGCGATTCGCAGAGTTGAACGTGCTGCGCGCAGCCCAGCAACTGCTTGGTTACTCGCTGCGTACAGTGATGGCGCCGCGGCCTGACGGCGCGCACGACGAGTACGTCTCCTCATTCTCGTTCGACCGGATCGATGGACCACAACTGGCGACGCGCGATCTGGTGGCCACCGAGCAGCGCAACGCGTCCGGGCAGCTGCGACACGCGAAATATTCGCTCAGCCGCAATGGAGCCTGGTCGAGTCTCTCCGTCGAAGAGGAGCCGGATGGGAGCTACAGCGTCCGCGGCACCGCTGACGACAGGCCCCTGTCGGGAACGCTCCGGCCGAACGATTGGCTGACGCGCCCGAGCGGGGCTGCGTTGCTCGAAGTGGCGTCCGGTGCGCACGAGCAACTCGCCTTCGATGCCTACTCGCCCTATACGCCGCTGGAGCTGCAGCCCACGCGCGTCAAGCGAGCGAGCAGTCCGAATCGCGTGGTGGCGAGCGACGGGAGTGGCTCGGAAGAGACGTGGACGCTGGATGAGTCGGGAGCGATTGTGCGCGCAGTGACGCGGACTCCGGACTTTCCCGACCAGAGCACCGAGCGCATCTGGTCGCAGGGCACGCCATGAGCGACGCGGACGTGCGACCCGTGCGGCGCAAGAAGAAGCTGAAGCTGGCGATCCTCTCGCGCAAGACGTCCCTCTACTCGACGCGCCGTCTGCTCGATGCCGCGAAGGCGCGCGGAGTTTCGACCAAGGTGATCGACGTGCTGCGCTGCAGCCTCTCTCTCGAGAGCGGGAGCCTGCAGCTCTTCGTCGACGGCAAGCTGCTCGCGCGCCCCGATGTGGTGCTTCCGCGCATCGGCGCGAGCGTGACGACGCATGGGCTTCACGTCGTCCGCCAGCTCGAGGCGCAAGGGGCGCGCATCGTCAACAGCTCGGCGGCGATCGAGCAGAGCCGCGACAAGCTGCGCGCGCTCCAGCGCCTGTCTCAAGCGAACGTCGCGGTTCCTCGCACGGTGCTTGCGCGCGGAGGAAAACATCTCGAGGCGCTCGTCGCGCAGGTCGGCGGACTACCGGCGATCTTGAAGATGATCCGTGGCACGCAAGGCATCGGCGTGATGATCGCGCACACGATGGCCGAGGTGGAGAGCATCCTCGCGACGCTCTGGGAGCTCGGGCAGGAGATCCTTCTTCAAGAGTTCATCGCCGAGGCGCGCGGCAATGATCTGCGCGCGCTCGTCGTCGGAGATCGCGTGGTGGGCGCGATGCGGCGCGAGGCGAAGCAGGGCGAGTTTCGAAGCAACCTCCATCGCGGCGGCGCGGCGCACAGCGTGGAGATCTCTCCCGACGTCGCGAAACTCGCGGTGCGCGCGGCCCGCGTGCTCGGGCTCGAGGTCGCGGGCGTCGATCTGCTCGAGTCGCACGCGGGCTTCAAGGTGCTCGAGGTCAATTCGAGTCCAGGCTTCGAAGGGCTTGAGCGCGCAACGGGCATCGATGTCGCGGGCGCGATCGTCGATCGCGTGGTGGAGCTGGCGAAATGAGTGACGAGCGGACGAAGCTGAGCGCAGAGGTCGGCGACGGAGCAGTCGAGGCGATGCGAGTCGATGTGCCGATCGCGCGCGCGTCCGCGCCCAGTGCGGTCGAGCCGACGTTCTCGGAAGCGCAGGTCGCGCAGATTCTCCAGCGCATCGTGGAGCTGGAGCGCGGCAAGAGCAGTGCGCGCCCGGCGTTGACGCTCGCAGAAGTGGAGACGATCGCGCGCGAGTCGGGCCTCGATCCGTCGCTCGTGCGCATCGCGGCGCAGTCGATCGAGCAGCAGACGGACACGCGTGGATGGCTCGCGCGGATGTTCGGTCCGCCGCCGCGTCGGATTGTCGAGCGCGTTGTCGATGGAGAGATCTCCGCCGCGCAGCACGAGCATCTCGGTGCACTGCTGCGTGCGCTCGTGCCTGCGGGCTCGATGCTTCGTCCTCCGCAGATCTCGGGCCTCGGACGCGCGTTGACGCTGACCGTGCAGGACATCCAGGGCCGACTCGCGCTGCAGATTGAGCTGGTCCCGCGCAACGGCAAGACGAGCATCCGGGTGGAGAGTCCGGTGCCGCTCGTTTCGGGAGCCGTCGTCGGTGGAATCTTCGCGATGCTCCCCGCAATGGTCAGTCTCCCGTTCGCGCAGCAGAGCGGTCTGGGGCCTGCAGTGGCGATCGCAGGAATGGTGGGGTCATTCGGGATCTGCGGCGCAGCCGGGCATCGACTGGGGATCTGGTTGGGTCGCCGGGAAGTGCGGCGGCTGGAGAGTCTCGCCGACGCGATCTCTGCACGCCTGCGCGACGAACTCGCGCTGAGCGCCGCTGACCCGTCGCTGCGATAGATCGCAACTGATCGCGAAGCGCCGCTCAGCGCCGCTCATGCGTGAGCAGCCACTGCTTGCGCTCGATTCCGCCCGCATATCCCGTGAGCGATCCATCCGCGCCGATGACGCGGTGGCAAGGCACCACGAGCGAGATTGGATTTCGGCCGTTCGCGAGGCCGACCGCGCGCATCGCTTTCGGCGAGCCGATCTGCGCGGCCAGCTCTGCATAGCTGCGCGTCTCGCCCGCCGGAATTGTCCGTAGCGCGCTCCAGACGCGGCGCTGAAATCCGGTCCCCGCGGCATCGATCGGCAGCGATTCGAGCGCGTGAAGATCGCCCGCGAAGTATCGATCGAGGGCATCGCAAACGCGTGCGATGGAACGCGCTGCTGCGGGGCGTTCCGTTTTCAGCACGTCGCTCCCGACCGCGCTGGTGGCCGACGGGAGCGCCTTGTCGCCGAATCTCTTCGCCAGCGCGCGGCGCAAGCCAGCTTCCCGGTGCGCGAAGCCGAGCGCGCAGAGCGCCTCGCCGGTGAGCGCGAAAAAGATCGGACCGAGCGGCGACGATGCGAAGCAGCAGTGGAGCTGATCATCGGTCTCGATCTCGTTCGCCGACCCTGCTGGACGCGCCACTTGAGTGGATGATTTCGCAGCATTCATGTCGTCTCTCCGTCGAGCAGCCAGAGCGCGATCGCCGCCGTGGCGCGAAAGGGTCTCCACGCCTCCGCGCGCGCGCGCAGATCAGCGAACGTTGCGTCGCTCTTCTCTCTGCGAATCGCACGCAGCAGGCC
This sequence comes from uncultured delta proteobacterium, assembly GCA_903911145.1. Classification (GTDB taxonomy): domain Bacteria; phylum Myxococcota; class Myxococcia; order Myxococcales; family 40CM-4-68-19; genus CAIWCD01. The sequence goes on from CAIWCD010000034.1 coordinate 44,617, forward strand.
CAGATCGCGCAGAGGGAACGCGTCCGGTTCGTTCAGCGCGCGCATCGCGATGTAGTGGGCGCTCCACGGGCCGAATCCGCGAAGCGACTCGAGCGCAGCGCTCGCATCGTCGAGCGATCGCAGGCGCAGCCGCTCGAAGTCGAGCGAACCCTCGTTGACCGCGCGCGCGAGTTCATGCAGCGCGAGAGCGCGCGAGGGCATCAGCCCGAGCTCCGCGAGAGCCGCCGGCGTCGTGCGCGCGACCGCACTGGGCGCGGGGAATAGGTGCGTCGGCCCTTCGCTCGGACCCGTCGTCGAGGTCGATGCGGCCGAGCCTGATGAATCGATCGGCTCGCCGAGTTCGCGCACCAGGCGGCCCGCGAGCGTCTGCGCGGCGCGCACCGAAATCTGCTGGCCGAGCAGCGCGCGGACAGAAAGCTCGAACGGGTTCCACGCGCCCGGAACGCGCAGCCCTGGATGCTTCGCGAGAGCTCGCGCCAGCAGCGGGTCGTGCGCGAGATGCTCGGTGACAGTGAGCGATTGAACGTCGCAGCCGAACATCCGCCGCACTCCAGCCACCAGCGCAGGCAGGCTGTGCGCAGCAGTGGGCATCGTCCGCACGAGCAGCGCATGTCCGCGCGCGGCCTGCTCGACCTCGATGACCTGCGCACCTGCCGATCCGGGAAGACGCACGCTGCGCGAGTAGCTGCGCTCGCCAACGACCTCGACTCCATCGATTGCGCGGGCGCGGAAGAACGCGAGCAGCGCTGCCCAGTCGAGCGGCGGCGCATAGGGGATCTGCAGTTCGAGCAGATCGCTGCGGACCGCGCGGGGAGCGGCCTTGCGCAACATAGTTGGTGACGTCTGAAATGTTCGCTTCAGTTCTGCGTTGAAGCGACGCGTGCTGCCGAAGCCCGATGCGAGCGCGACTTCGGTCATCGGCAGCCGTGTCTGCTCGAGCAGTGTGCGTGCGAAGCGAAGTCGCTGCGTGCGAAGGACCGCGTGAGGAGAGGCGCCGAGATGTTGCATGAACAGACGGCGCAGATGCCGCTCGCCCACGCCCAGCCTGGTGCAGAGCTCCGCGATGCCGAGCTCGCCGATGTTCGCGCCGATCAGGTGCAGCGCGCGCGAGACGGTGGCGGAGCTTCCCGCAGCCGCAGGCAGAAGTGCCGACGTATCCGGTCGGCAGCGCAGGCAAGCGCGAAAGCCGGCCTCCTCTGCAGCCGCCGTGCAGGCGAAGAAGCGCACGTTCTTCGCGAGCGGCATCTTCGCGCTGCAGCCGGGGCGACAATAGATGCCGGTCGTGGTGATGCCCGCGATGAAACTCCCCTCGAAGCGCCGGTCGCGACTCTGCATCGCGCGAAAGAGTCGGGCCTCGTCGAAGAGCTTCGGCATGGAGTGGGTCTAGCAAAGCGCCGTGCACTCATGCGCGCCAAATCCGGACGTCGAATTTCTTCGCGAGGTGCCCGCGCACGATTTGTCGCAGCGCCAAACACGGGCTATCACGCGCGCGCAATGCAGAACGCCTCCGCGCCCAGTTCCGCTGCCTCTTCGCGCGCGATCACGTTGGCGCATCTGCTCGTCCCGCTCGGCGCGATCTCCTGCCTGGTTCCGTTCGATGCGCTTGGCGTGCCGCTCCCGCGCGCGAGCGGCGGATTGGCTCTCTGCGCAGGCGCGACGCTCGGTCTTCTGCTGGGAAATCCCTACGCCGCGAAGACGCGCAAACTCGCGCAGTGGGCGCTCCAACTCTCCGTCGTCGGACTCGGGTTCGGCATGGATCTGCGTGTCGTGATGCGTGCCGGTCTGCACGGAATCGGTTGGACCCTCACCGGGATCACAGGCTGTCTCGCGCTCGGCGCGCTCCTCGCGCGCACTCTGCGCGTCGGGGGCCGCACCGGAATGCTCATCTCGGTGGGCACCGCAATCTGTGGAGGCAGCGCGATCGCTGCGGTCGCGCCGGTGGTGCGCGCTGACGAAGACGAGATCGCGGTGGCGCTGGCGACGGTCTTTCTCCTCAACGCAGTCGCATTGCTGATCTTCCCGCCCATCGGCCACGCGGCGCACCTCTCGCAGACGCAGTTCGGTCTCTGGGCCGCGCTCGCGATCCACGACACCTCGTCCGTCGTCGCGGCTGCGATGTCCTACGGTGCGCAGGCACTCGAGATCGCGACCACCATCAAGCTCGCGCGCGCACTCTGGATCGTCCCGCTCACGCTGGTGGCCGGAGTGTGGATGGCGCGCCAGGATCGATTCGGAGCGCGCGCGACGGCCACAGGCGCGGCTTTGCGTGCGAAGTCTGCGCGGCCCTGGTTCATCGCGGGCTTCATTGCCGCCGCGGCGCTGGTGACGCTGTTGCCCGCGTTGCGGCCGTTCGGCCAAGCGATCCGGCTCGGTGCGCAGCAGGCGCTGGTGGCGACGCTCTTCCTCATCGGCACCGGCCTCTCCGCAGGGGCGCTTCGTCGCGTGGGAATTCGCCCGCTGGCTCTGGGTGTTCTGCTCTGGTGTGCCGTCGGCGCGATTTCCCTCGCCGCCATTTCCCTCTCGACTTGATGCAGCTGCCGATGCTTTGAACACCAATCGAAATGCTTTGAACACCAACGATCCGGAGATCCTCCTTTGAACCGCAATTCACTCAAGCTCCTCACTCTCGGCCTGCTCGCGGCCTGTCCCAAGGCGCCCATGAACTCAAGCAATCCAACAACTCCCTCCGCTCCGGCGGCGGTCTCGGGCATCGACGTGCAGTTCGTCGACGCGACCGTGCGCCCGCAGGACGATTTCTACAAATACGTGAACGGCAAGTGGCTTGAGAGCACGCCGATCCCGGCGGACAAGTCGCGCATCGGCTCGTTCACCACGCTCGCGGACGACGCGGAGATCGCGCTGCGCACGATCATCGAGAACGCAGCGAAGGATCCGAATCGGCAGCCGGGCAGCGAGGCGCAGAAGATCGGCGACCTCTTCGCGAGCTTCATGGATGAAGCGACGATCGAGCAGAAGGGACTTGCTCCGCTGCACGCTGCGTTCGCGCAGGTCGACGCGCTCGCCGACAAGAAGGAGATCCCCGCGCTCATCGGCAAGTTCGGACAACTCTCCATCGATGCGCCGATCGGCGCCGGTATCCACCAGGACAACAAGGATTCGACGAAGTATGTCGTTGATATCGGCCAGAGCGGATTGGGCCTGCCCGATCGCGACTATTACCTGACACCAGCGGCTCGAGCTGCGCACGGCGACATCCCACTGTCGCCAGCCGATGAAGCCAAGATGAAGGAGGTATTGGGCAAGTATCAGGCCCATATCGTCAAGATGCTCACGCTGGCCGGGGATGCGAACGCCGCGACTGCAGCCGCCGCGATCATCGCGCTCGAATCGGAACTGGCATTGCAGCAATGGACGAAGGTTGAGAATCGCAATCCGAACAAGACCTACAACAAAGTTGAACTCGCCAAGCTGGGCGACCTGGCGCCGGGATTCGATTGGAAGCGATATCTCGTTGCAGCGGGAGTCGACGGCAAGGTTGATTACCTGATCATCAGCCAGCCGACTTATATCGCCGGATTCAACAAGATCCTCCACGACACGCCGCTCGCGACCTGGAAGGCCTATTTCCGTTGGCAGATCCTCGGAACCTATGCGCCCTATCTCTCGAAGGCGTTTGTCGACGAGAGCTTCGCCTTCTATGGAACCGTTCTCAGCGGCGTTCCTGAGAATCGCCCGCGGTGGAAGCGCGGCGTTTCGCTCGTCGAGGGCGCGGTCGGCGAAGGCCTCGGCAAGCTCTATGTCGCGCAATACTTCCCGCCCGCGAGCAAGGCCCGCATGGAGACGCTGGTCGCCAATCTCCTCAAGGCATATGAGCAGAGCATCGATACGCTCGATTGGATGAGCGCGGAGACCAAGCACGAGGCGCGTGCGAAGCTTGCCAAGTTCACGCCGAAGATTGGATATCCGAAGACGTGGCGCGACTACTCGTCGCTGAATATCTCGGCGACCGACCTGATTGGAAATCTCGAGCGGGCGCGCCAGTTCGAATACACGCGCAACGTCAATAAGCTCGGCAAGCCGATCGATCGCGACGAGTGGGGCATGACGCCGCAGACGGTGAACGCCTATTACAATCCCGAACTCAATGAGATCGTCTTTCCTGCCGCGATCCTCCAGCCGCCGTTCTTTAATCCCGCCGCCGACGATGCCGTGAACTACGGCGGCATCGGTGCGGTGATTGGCCACGAGATCAGCCACGGCTTCGATGACCAGGGCGCCCAATATGACGGCAATGGAAACCTGCGCGACTGGTGGACGAAGGACGACCACGCGAAGTTCGCGGCCAAGACGCAGGCGCTGATTGCTCAATATGCCGCGCAGGAGGCGGTGCCCGGATATCACGTCAATGGCGAGCTGACGCTGGGCGAGAACATCGCGGATAATTCGGGATTGGCGATTGCCTATAAGGCCTATCAGCTCTCGCTCAATGGTGGCGCGGCTCCGGTGATTGATGGTCTCTCCGGCGCGCAGCGGCTCTATATGGGCTGGGCGCAGGTCTGGCGCGGCAAGACTCGCGAGAACGAAGCGATCCGGCGAATCAAGACCGATCCGCACTCGCCCGCTTCGATCCGCGGCTCGGTGACGCTGACGAACCAGCCCGGCTTCTTCAAGGCGTTTGATATCAAGCCGACCGATAAGCTGTTCGTCGCGCCGGAGAAGCAGATCATCATCTGGTAATCGCGCTGGCGACTGGGGAGAGCGGGTTTTTTATTTGAGCCCGCCGTGAGTGCATGCAAGCTGCTTTGCATGCACTCACCCTCGCTGTTCCGCGCTCGCCGCGCCTGCGCGCTGGTCCTCGTTGCTGCCTGCGCCACCTCGTTTACCGCCCGCGCGAGCGGCTTTTTCTATGCCGATCTCGGCGCGCGCGAATTGGGCCGAGGCGCCACTGGCGCGGCCGGCACCGACGATCTCTCCTCGATCATCTACAACCCGGCAGGCCTCGCTGATCTCACCGGGCTCACCGTCCAGCTCGATGTTCAGTTCGCGCATCAGCCCTTGTCGTTCACGCGCGACGTCGGTGTCGTTGGAGCGGGATGCGGCGTTGGCGGCGGTGCCTGCAACACGGTCAGCGACGGGGCCTCCTACTTTCCCAACACGATTTCCGGCGTCGCTCTCGACCTCGGCGTCCTCTCTCCCGTGCTGCGCGGAGTCGTCGTCGCGCTCGCCGCGCACGGGCCGCCCGCGGCAGGTATCCATACTTTTCCGGATCCGCGCACGTTCGGCTCGGCCACCGAAGTGGCGCAGAGCGCGCCGCAGCGCTATTCGCTGATCGCGAGCAACAATTTCATCTTCTATCCAGGCGTGCACATCGGCTGGCGCGCGACCGACTGGCTCTCCATCGGCGCGGGCGCAGAGATTCGCATCTTCCACATCACGCAGACGCAATCGATCTTCGGCATCGCCGATCTGGGCGGCGACTATCCCGCCTTCGACGCGGTCGCCACCATCGATGCCAAACAGAATGCCTATCCGGTCTTCGATGGCGGGCTGATTGTTCGCCCCATTCCGTCGATGCGAAATCTCTCCATCGGTCTCTCGGGCCACCTCGGAACGCCGGTCTCTGCGGATGGAACGATGACCATCCAGACTCCTCCGGCTGCCGCTGCGCTCAACATTCAAGTGGTGGGAAATCGAACGCACGTCGATCTGCGTTTGCCGAGTGACGCGCGCCTCGGCGTGCAGTGGAAGGGCGGGCGGGCGCTGGTCGCGGTTGACGGGACCTGGGAAGGCTGGGGTGCCGTGCAGAACATCAAGGTCACTCCCATCGGCATCTCGCTCGTCTCGGGGACCGGGGCGTCGCAGAAGAGCACGCCGGTCGCGCCGATCTTCCTGCACAAGGATTTCCACGGCGCGTTCACCGCGCGCGTTGGCGGCGAGTGGCGCCTGTTCGACAAGGGCGATCAGCTTCTGCCGGGCGGCACCGAGATCGCGCTTCGCCTCGGCGGCATCTACGAGAGTTCGGCGATCCCGGATTCGAGTCTGCAGGTCGATTTCGTCGACGGTCCACGCTTCGCCGCCACGGCAGGTCTCTCCGTCACCACGCACGATGTCTCGCTCACGTTCGCCTACGCGCACTACTTCCAGAGCGAGCGCGACGTCACGACCAGCGCCGCCACGCGCGTCGATCCCTATCCAGCGCCGCCCTTCATCGTCGGAAACGGAACGTATGTGACGTCGCTCGACGCGATTGCCATCGACCTGCGCTGGCACGCGTTCTAACCAGCCGCGAGAAGGTCAGCGTCGGTGCAGCACGCCGAGAGCGAACGCGAGAATGCCGAGCCCAGCGTGGCACAGCGCAACCGTCGGGTGCCACGGTTCGGGCACGAGGTAGGCGAGCGCGAATCCGCTGAGCGCGAGCGTTGCGAAGAGTGCGCTCACCGAGACGCCGCTCGCGACGCGCTTGCGCAGCACGAGGCCGACCGGAATGTGGCGCGCGGCGACGAGGCCGAACGCGAAGAGGCTGAGCATCGAGGAGAGGCCGTGCCAGCGGGCCAGCCACGGATCGAGTGCGCTCGGCAGACCGGACGGATCGCGGCGCAGATCGGAGAGCTGCCACGCGAGTCCGCTCGCGGTGAGCGAGATTGCAGAACAGACAACTGTCTGTATTTGCCAGCGTGGGAGCGCGTTGGCGCGCGTGCGCTTCGTGGTCATGCGTGCTGCCAGGCGGTCGCGCCGAAGCGGGCGAGCAGGGGATCGTCGACGGCGGAGAGCGCGACGATCTTCGTGAGCGCGTCGGAGATGAGGCAGGTGGAGGCGGCGACGCTGACGTGGCGTGCGCGTGCAGCTCCCGCGAGCAGTGAACGTGCGCTCGCGCCGAAGTAGCTCGTCGCCAACGCTCCTTCGCGCAGCACCATCCAGGGCCGCACGCCGCCGCGCACTTCGTCGCGCAGTTGCACCGGAACTTCCATTCCCTGCACGCGCAGATCGCCCCCGGCGTTCACCCAGCAGGCGGCGCCCTCGAGCGCACGGCTGAGCGCCTCGAACGCGCGATCGACCGCGAACCCTTTGCCAATGCCGCCGAGATCGATTCGCACGCCGTCGCTGTGCTTGAACAGACGCCCGTCTTCGTTGATCGACCAGTCGTGGGGACCGGTGCCTTGCGTGATGTCGAAGCGCCCCGCGCTCTCGCACTGCAGCTCTGCAGCGACGCGAAGAACGCAGGCCGTCTCGTCGGTGATCCTGCGCGCGGCACCAGCAGGCGCGGCGTTGAAACGGTGGATGTCGCTCTCCGAATGGAAGATTGAAAGCGCGCGCTCCACTTCGGCGATGGCGAAGTATGCGGCATCGAACGCACGCGCATTGATCGGCGCGTCCGCACCGAGCTCCACAATCGTGCCCAGGGCAGGCCGTGCGCGCCGCATGATCACTTCAGCGCTCCCACGGATCTCAACGACGCGAGCACCGCGATGCTGCGCCGGGCGCCGTCGGCGACGTGATTGCACGAAAGCGTTGCACCGCTGATGTTCGAGAGATCGTCGCCGACGCGCAGAGGAGAACTCTCGCTCTTGCCCGCGAACTGCGCGCGCCACGCGGCCTGCCGTACCTCCTGCCCGTGGCTCTCGCGATACGCGAGGATCTCGACTTCGCGGACCACGCCGTTCAATCCCAGTCCGGCGGCGAACGTGATGCGATCGAACTTTCCGATCACGTCATCGACGATCACGGCACCAACGATCACGCCGCCGCGCAGCGCGAGCCGCACGATCCACTTCGCGCGCACGGGCAGGCCCAGCTTGCTCTCGAGCGCACTGCGCGCCTTCTCGTCGAGGTGAAACTCGCGTGTCTGGAACTGCTCCGCTTCGGGAAAAATCGTGGCCTGCGCCTGATCGCCAGAGAGATATTCGACCGCGAAGGCCGCACTGGGCGCGGTTGCGGTGGCCGCGGCAGGGATGATGATCGACCAGCGCGCCATCTAGAACGCCATCCCGATGCCGAGGTCGAGGCGATCGAACGTCGTGTTGTTGGCGAACCACTGGTAGTCGCACTTCATCACCACTTGAGGCGTGATGAAGAAGTTCGCGCCAATCGTGAGCACCTTGTCGCTTTGCTGCGGCCAGAGCACGTTGTCTCCCGGCGTATTCGAGGCGGGAACCAGTCCGGTCGGTGTCACCGGTCCCGTCGTGCCCTTGTAGCGTGCGCCCATGTCGTAACTCTCCCCGCGAACGAAGGGCGCGAGGCGGAACATTCCATTCTGCCAGACGCTGTAGGCGGCCTGCAGAAAGTAGCCATTGAACGAGGCGGGAATCGGATTGCCCGCACCCGGATTGGCCGCATTCGCCGCGGCAGTATTGCTGATATATCCGGCCGTATAGAGCGCGCTGAGATCGAGCCGTCCCGGCGTGTAGCGGACGTGGGCCTCCCAAAGGGTCACGAGCGGATCATCCGCTCCTGGAGCGGTCGCGATGCTCGAAGGCTTTACTGCGCGGCCTGTCTTGATTGCGCCTCCGACCACCAGCCCTGGATATCCATGGTAATCGGCCGCGATATATCCAGATAATCGCTTCGCGCTGGCGGACTGCAACTCCTGGTGGCTCGCCTGCAGCGGTGCCATCTCGTGCGCTTCGAGATCGAATGCGTTCGCATAGAGCGGATAGGTCGGCGCGAAATTCCACGAGGAGAAGCTGTTGCCCGTGGTGACGCCAAGGCTCCAGCCGATGCCGAGAGGAGTGGTGCCGTGCAGACCGATGCCGCCTTCGCGCCAGGTGCTCGGGAGGATCAGCGTCTCGACGAAGTTTCGCTGCACGCCAAAATACTGCGTCGGTTCGTGATGCTCATTGATCAGACCGAACGGCATGAGGAAGAGGCCAGCGGTGATGGTCATCCAATCGGTGGGCTGGAACTCCAGATAGAACTGCTCGACCTCGAACTCGCCGTCATCGCTGGCCGAGGCGACGGAGTGCTCCACTTCCCACTCGGAGTTGAACGAGACGGCGGGGCTGAAGCGATAGCCGATGCCGACGACGGCGCGCCGCAGGTCAGCGACCGTGCGGTCGAGGTCGCGCGTGGGGCGCGCGTATTCGATCTCGCCGTAGCCCCAGAAATTGATGTTGTCGAGGACCGACGAAGTGCGCGTCGCGGGTAGAGCGAGCGGTACCTGCTCGGGAGATTGTTCGGGCGCAGAGTCGCCCGCGAGTGCGGCGAAGGGGAGGAGCAGGAGCAGCGCAAGCAGGAAACGGGGCGGAGCCATCGGGCGACCGGGGCAGGAGGGAGCAGCGAACCGGTGTTGATGAAGTTGAGAATGATTACCAAAATCAATCTCAACATGTCAAGACGGCGCCTGACCCGCGACACGGCGCCTTTGTCGCGCTCGCTCCGCCGACAGGTCGCGCTATAAGCACGCGCGCAGTCCCACCGGACGTTCGGGAGCATCACGATGGCCCCAATTCCTGCTGCACTCCTGCTGCTCGTCGGCTTCGGGTTTTTCCTCTACACGATGTCGTTCCGCATCCGGCCGCTGCTCTTCGCGCGCGCGGACAACCGCATCGACAATCCCGAGGAGCGCACGGTCCGCCTGCTCGAGTTCGGGTTTGGCCAGAAGCGCATGCCGAGCAAGCCGGAGAAGGTCGCGGGCCTCGCGCACATCATGATCTTCGCGGCCTTCATCGTCGCGCAGCTCGGCACGATGACCTCGTTCGGCCTCGCGTTCGACGCGCACTTCGTGATGCCGATCTTCAACGAGGGCACCGCGATCGGCCGCGCCTACTTTGCGGCCAAGGACATCATCTTTCTCTTCGGCACGCTCGGCGCGCTGACGTTCCTCTTCTTCCGTCTGACCAAGTCGAAGGAGCGCATGACTCTCTCGTGGGAGGGCACGTTCATTCTCTGCATGCTTTGCGGCGTGATGTGGACCGACCTCCTCATCAACGTTGCCGACATCGCCGAGCGCTCCGAGCTCTCGAAGATGAACGACTTCATTGCGTACGCGAGCTCCTTTCCCGTCTCGGCGATGCTCGCGATGCCTCTCGAGGGGCGCGGGATCTCGCCGCAGTTCTTCCACGGCCTGATGACGGTGGGCGTGCTCCTGCACGTCGCGATCGTGCTCGCGTTTCTGAACTTCCTGCCGCTCGGGAAGCACTTCCACATCATCACGGGATTGCCCACGGTCTTCTTCCAGCGCCTCACGCCGCAGGGCCGTCTCTCGAAGCTCGATCTGGAGAACTCGGAGAAGTTCGGCGTCGCGAAGCTCAACGACCTCTCGTGGAAGGAAGTCCTCGATACCTACTCCTGCACCGAGTGCGGCCGCTGCCAGACCTACTGCCCGACCTACGTGACGGGGAAGCCGCTCTCGCACAAGGAAGTGAACCGGGCGATCCGCGCGCACGCGACGGAAGTCTCGAAGCAGATGCCGCTGCCGATCGCGACGCTCTGGGACAGCCTCAAGCGCGAAGTCGTTGGTACACCGAATATTGGCACTCAAACGATCGACGCGGGCGGCGCTGCGGGCGCGACGGCGTCAGGGCTGCAGCTCTCGGCGGAGATGATCGAGAAGTTGCCTCCGCTCGTCGGCGAAGGCGGCGTGCTCCCCGATGAGACCGTCTGGGCCTGCACGACCTGCGGCTGGTGCGAGCAGGCCTGCCCGGTCTTCATCGAGCAGCTGCCGCGCATCGTCGACATGCGGCGCAATCTCGTCCTGATGGAGTCGCGCTTTCCCGATGAGGCCGCGCGCGTCTTCAAGAACCTCGAGAACCAGGGGAACCCCTGGGGCATGGGCTCGAACCGGCGCGGTGAGTGGTGCGCCGATCTCGACGTGCCGACCGCGGCCTCGCTCAAAGAGGCGGGCAAGGATTTCGAGTACCTCTTCTTCGTCGGCTGCGCCGGCTCGTTCGACGATCGGCAGAAGAAGGTCTCGCGCGCGCTGGTGAAGATCCTCAAGGCAGCGAACGTCAGCTTCTGCATTCTCGGTGAAGAGGAGACCTGCACCGGAGACGCCGCGCGCCGCCTCGGCAATGAATACCTCTTCCAGTCGCTCGCGCAGGCGAACGTCGAGATGTTCAACGGCTACGGCGTGAAGAAGGTCATCACGCAGTGCCCGCACTGCTTCAACACCATCGCAAAGGAGTATCCGGAGTTCGGCGGCAACTTCACCGTGCTCCATCACTCCGAGGTGATCGCGCAGCTGGTCGCGGACGGGAAACTCAAGCCGGGACAGGTCAAGCTCGAGGACGAGGTCACGTACCACGACAGCTGCTACCTCGCGCGCCACAACGGGATCACCGAGGCGCCGCGCCAGACGCTCGTGTCGCTCGGGCTGAAAGTGAAAGAGATGGATCGCAGCCGCACCGAGACGTTCTGCTGCGGTGCGGGCGGCGGCCGGATGTGGCTCGAGGAGAAGTTGGGCCAGCGCGTGAATCAGAATCGCGTCGAGGAGGCCGCGGCGACGCTCGACGGGAAGGGCACGGTTGCGACGGCCTGCCCGTTCTGCCTGACGATGATCAAGGACGGCATCAACGAGACCGGGCGCGGCGAGCAGATGAACGCGAAGGACATCGCCGAGCTGGTCGCGATGGGGCTGCCGGATTAGCTGCAATCGGAGTCTGTCATCGCCGCGTTCAACGACATTCTCGTCGAGCAGATCTGCCCTGCCTGCTCGACGAAGTCGCGCCTGCGATTCCAGACGCACGTGGCTTCTGACTTCGACGGCGATGACTCGGGGCGATTCGCCTTCAAGGAGGTTCGGCTCCAGCAGCGCATGTCCTGGTGGCCCGCTGGACACGCGAAATTCGCGCAGTGGCGGAATGCGTTCAGCGCGTCCGATGGCACCGCTGTCGAGGCCTGCACGGGCGAGTGCGAGCGCTGCCGGGCCGATCTCTTCGGCGTGATTCGATTTGCCGACGTGACGCCGATCGCTCTCGAGGCGGTCGGACTTGATGCGGATTGGCCGGCTGGATTTTCGCGGTAGCGAGGGGATCGAGCGCGTGGCGAGAAGCGATCCCGGCGTCGTGATGGTGCGGCCGTTCACGCTCGACGATCTCGAGCGGGCGGCCGACTTCTGCGATCGCGCACGCGAGTCTGATCCGAGCATCGAGCCGTTCGCGCAAAGGCTCGCGCTGATCGCGACCGGCCCGCGCGCGATGCTGCCGCTCTGGCAGGTCGCGGAAGGCGAGGACGGGCTCATCCACGGCATCGCATTTGCGGCGGTGCGCGAGCAGAGATCGTCCGCAGCGGCGCTGACCTCCTCGGGGGGCGAAACCGGGAAGTCCGCTCTGGGCGCGGGTGCGCGCGATCCAAGACCGACGTCATCGGTACCGGCGGCGAGCCCGATCGTCTCTCGCCCGCCGCGCCAGCCCTATGCGGGCGCGCCCGATCTCTCTGCGCTCGCGAGCGGTCGCGTGGCGAAGCCTCCGGCGGTCCTTCCGGTCGCACGCACGGTCAAGGGACCGGCGCCGCGTCCACCTGCGCGGCCGCAGATTCAATCTCCCCAGGAGTCGCAAGCAGCCTCGGAGAATGCGCGTGTGAGCGAGGCCCCGCGCGGGCCAACTCAGGCGCGAGAGTTGTCCAGCCAGCCCGCCGGAGCGCCGCTCGCGCCACTGAAGCCACTGCGCACGACGCTCGAACTCTACGCCGCGGTCGATCCACCGCTGCGCCGCCAGGGGCTTGGTCGGGCGCTCGTCGACCCGGCGCTCCAATGGCTGCAGAGCGCCACTGAACCGGTCGCTCTGCGTGCACGCATCAAGGATGAACCTGAGTTGAAGGCGGGGCGTGAGTTTCTCAAATGCTTGGGGTTCAAAGCATCTCAGGCGCAGCTGACGCTCTCGTGGAACCAGGCGCCACTCTCCGAGCGCGCATTGCCCGCGCTCACGCTGCGCCAGCTCCTTCCCGGTGATGCGGCAGGCCTTGCGCAGCTTGCGAAACTCTCCGACGCCGCGTGGGTGGGCGCGCCCGATGCGTTCGAGACGCGCGCCGACGAGATTGCGCAGCTGATGAGCGAGCAGGGGCGTCTCGTCATTCTCGCGAGCGATGGCGCGCGCGCGGTCGGCTACCTGAGCGCGCTCTGGCTGGGCAAGACGCTCGGCATCGAAGAGGTCGCGGTGTTGCCCGACTATCGGCACGCAGGAGTCGGGCGCGCGCTGGTGCAGGCTGGGCTTGGTCGGGGTGCGCGCTCAGCCGTTCTCTCGGTGAGCGAAGAGAACCGCGCCGCGCGTGCGCTCTATCGATCGCTCGGCTTCACGCAGACGGCGCGCAGGCTGATCCTGACGATGCACGGCGGTCCTTCGTTCGAGTGAAGCGCGCGGTGAGGGATGTTACGCGTGGCGCGATCGATCGTCGCCTCAACGTCCGCGCGAAAGGAGCAGCCACTCCATCGTGATCGTCGAAGTGGCGAGCATCGCAATCATCAGCGCGGGAATTGCGCGCAACTTCTCGTGCACGCGCGGAGCCGCCACCAGCGCGGCGCAAAGCACGAGAAGCGACGAGAGCAGGATGTAGCGACCCTGCGGCTGGAAATCGACAAACCAGAGATGGTGCAGCTCGAGGAGCAGATTCGCCACGACCGCGCCGATGACCCAGAGCAGTTCGCGGCGTGCTCCATCCCGCGCGCGCAACGCGAGCCGAATCGCGCACGCGACGCCAATGAGGAAGAGCAGCGCGAAGAGCGCGTAGTGCCAGATCGGCAGGCGCAGACTCATGTTGCCGAAGAGTCCGTACACCGAGGCAGGCATGAGCCGCACGAGTTGCAGCAACGCATCGGGGATCTGCGGCCACGTCTTCGGTTTCCAGACGGTGGCAAGGTAGCGCGCGTACGCGTCGAGGCCGAGCGGATCGCCGCCGAGCTTGTGCGCGTTGAGCGCGAGCGGCGGGACCGCGACGACCAGCAGGATCGCGATTGGCGCGAGCAGTTCGCGTGCGCGGACGCGCTTCTCGATGAGCGCCCAGGCGATCCAGAGCGCGGTCGGTACGAGCAGAAAGAAGCCGCTCGCCTTCGTGATCAGCACGCCGCCGCAGGCAGCGCCGATCGCGAGCAGGCCCCGGCCAGACTCGCCGAGGTCCTTCCATCGGGCGAGCGCGAGAGTGAGCGCCGCGCCTGCGCAGATCGTGACCGCATCGGAGTTCACATATGCGCCGAGGAACGCCAGCTGTGGATGGAGCGCACAGGCGAGTCCCGCGAGAAGTCCCGCACGCGCGTCGCGAGCAACGCGCGCGACAGTGAGCGCAAGGAGAAGACAGACGAGAGTCGACGCGATCGCGCTGCCGAGGCGCGCCCAGAGATAGCCGCGGCCCTCCTCGTGCATGGGTGCGAAGCTCGCGAAGCGATCGCGAAGTCCCAGCTGCTCGCTGATGCGAAGCATCGCCGCCTGCGCCGCATCCTGGCTCGGCGGGAAGACCGAATAGATGGTCCACGTCTCCTCGGGCCAGCGCAGCAGCTGTCCATGCGCGAGCGCCTGCACCACGATGAGATGCCCCTGCTCGTCGGGCGCGAAGTTCGGATCGCCCGCGTCGCGCGCGTAGGGAATCGCGCAGAGCGCGAAGAGCCGCACTGCGAGCGCGAGAGCGGCGATCAACATGAGCGAACCGCGCATCGCCGGAGGAAAAGCCATGCGCCGCGAGTATCATCGCCGCGGCACTGAATGCAGCGGTTCGTGGCGGCTGCGAGGCGCACGCTGCGCGCACGGGATGAATGAGGAGCGTTCATGTTCGAAGAGCAGGGCGAGATCACCATCCGTCGCGCGGCTCCCGAGGACGATGCGCAGCTCGGCGAGTTGCTCGTGACCGCCTACGTCGCGGGCTACGCGAAGAAGCTCCCGCACATCGTCGTCTCCGAGGCGCGCAAGCGCGATCTGCGCGCGGTCAGCGACCGTCGCGATGTCGCGATTATCCTCGTCGCGGAGCTGCACGAATCGCGCAACTCCGCTCCCAGCACGGCTCGCATCGTCGGCACTGTGGCCATCTGGCCCGCAGGCAAACCCGGCAGCGAAGCCTGGATCGACGGCGCGGTTGATCTGCGCCACCTCGCGACAGCACCCGACCTGCACGGCCGCGGTCTGTCGAGAATCTTGCTCGATGAGGCCGAGCGCATCGTCCGCGACGAGCTGCGCGCGACGACGATCTGTCTGCACGTGCGCCGCGGTAACGAGGGCGTTCGCGCGATCTACGAAGCGCGCGGTTACGTTCGCGATGAGTCGGGCGATCTCGAATATCCGGGCGTGTCCCTGATGGCGTTCGCGAAGCAGCTCTCGATCGAATAGCCGACGCCCGAACTGCCGCTCTCTACTTCGCCCCCTTCACTGGCGGCGGATTGCTCATTGCGCGGCGGATCTTCACTTCCTTCACCCTGCGTGCATCGCGCAGCGCCACGGTGAGCTCGAGCCCGCCGACGAAGAAGCGATCCCCCTGCTGCGGGATCGCGCCCGCGCATGAATTGAGCAGGCCCGCGAGCGTCTCGAAATCTCCGTCGGGCAGCGCCGCTCCGAGCGCGCGATTGATCTCGTCGATACTCGTCTCGCCCGACAGCTGCACGCTGCCGTCGGGTCCGAGCGCGAGCGCCTGCTCCTTGCGGTTGTCCTCGTCGGGCAGCTCGCCCACGATCTGCTCGAGGATGTCCTCGATCGTCACCACTCCCGAGAAGCCGCCGAACTCATCGACCACCAGCGCGAGATGGCTGTGCTTGAGCTGCATCTCCTTG
This sequence comes from uncultured delta proteobacterium, assembly GCA_903911145.1. Classification (GTDB taxonomy): domain Bacteria; phylum Myxococcota; class Myxococcia; order Myxococcales; family 40CM-4-68-19; genus CAIWCD01. Next base: position 60,257 of record CAIWCD010000034.1, read on the forward strand.
AGCAGCGCGCGCACCGGCATGTTCCACGGCACAAAGAGCGGCGCTCTCAAGAGGTCCTGCAGCACGAGCAGCGAGGGATGCGCGAGGAGCGGAATCACGTCCTTCGTGTGCAAGACGCCCGTCACATGATCGAGGCTGCCGTCGTAGACCGGCATGCGCATGTGGCCCTCTTCCGAGAGCAGATCGATCACCTGCTGCGGAGTTGCATCGAGCGGTACGCCGACCACGCGCGTGCGCGGGACCATCACCTCCTTCGCGGTGCGCCCGGCGAATGCGAACAGGCCATGGATCATTTCGGGCGGCGGCGCGCTCGAGCTGCCGCGCGCCTCCTCGCTCAGGATGCGTTCGATCATCTCGAGCGGTGGGGGCGGCGGCGTATAGCGGGCCTGCGCTCCTCGGCGCATCAGCAGGCGATCGGCGATCCGCAACAGCGCCGTGACGGGAGGGCGAAGCAGGCGGCAGATCGGATAGGCGATGGGCGCGAGCGCGAGCGCCCAGGAGAGCGGCTCGTCGGCTGCGAGCGAGACGGGAATGAGATCGAGCGCGAGCGCCGCGGCTCCGGCGAAGAGCGCGGCAAGCAGCGTCAGCGGAATGCGTCCCGCCGGTGCCAGCAGCGCCGTTCCTGCGAAGAGCGGCCCCATCGCCAGTGCGCTCGCGACCGCTGCGAATGCGAGCAGGCCGCTCGATGCGCCGCGCAGTGCAGCCGCGGTCGGCTCGGGATGCTTCTTCAGATCGCGCACCCAACGCAGGCCCAGCTTGACCGAGAGCGAGTCAGCGCGCCGCAGATCCTCTTCGCCGACCGCGAGCAAGGCGGAATCAGCGGCTTGCAGGACGGCGCGCCCGATCAGTGCGGCGGCGGCAGCGGGAAGTTCGAACATGGCCGCATTGATCGTAGCGCCTTTCTCGCGCCAGAAAAGCAAATGCGCCGTTTGCTTGCTTCGAGAAGCAAGCGGCGTCTAGCCTGCGCGACGATGAAAGCCCGCGTGGTGGTGACCCTGAAGCGCTCCGTGCTCGACCCTCAAGGCCTGGCCGTCTCGCGCGCGCTTGGCTCGCTCGGTTTCGCCGAGGTGCAGGGGGTGCGGCTCGGCAAGATCATCGAGCTCGATCTCGACGAAAAGGACGCCGCACGTGCCCGCGAGCGCCTTGCTTCGATGTGCGAGAAGCTGCTCGCGAACACCGTCATTGAAGAGTACCGGATCGAATCGATCGACGGCGCGCCCGTCGCGAACAGCTAGGCGGGATCGAAGATGATGTTCGCCATCGTCGTCTTCCCCGGCAGCAACTGCGACCACGACGTCTATCACGTGGCCAAGCACGTCCTCGGACGCGCGGCGCGCTACATCTGGCACAAGGATCGCGATCTGCGCGGCGCGGATGTCGTCGTGCTGCCCGGCGGATTCTCGTACGGCGACTACCTGCGTACGGGAGCGATCGCGCGCTTCTCTCCGGTGATGGAAGAGGTTCGCAAGTTCGCCAACCGCGGTGGACACGTCATCGGCATCTGCAACGGCTTCCAGATCCTGCTCGAGGCGGGGCTTCTGCCGGGCGCGATGCGGCGCAACGATTCGCTCAAGTACGTCTGCCGCGACGTGCACATCAAGGTGGAAAATCCCATGACGCCGTGGACGCGCAAGTACGCCAAGGGCGAGACGGTGCGCATCCCGATCGGGCACGGCGATGGCAACTACTTCATCGACGACGACGGACGAAAGCGCCTCGAAGATCAGAATCAGATCGCGTTCCGCTACGTCTCAGCGAGCGGCGCGCGCGGAGAAGCTGGCGCGAATCCGAACGGGTCGCTCGGTGACATCGCCGGCATCACCAACGCACGCGGCAATGTGATCGGGATGATGCCGCATCCGGAGCGGCTCGCGGAAAAAGCGCTGGGCGGCGACGACGGAGTCCGGCTCTTCGAAAGCATCATCGAGGCGGTCGAGTGAGCGAGCGGTTCACGAGTCTCTCGCGTCGCCGAATCGTTGGGATAGCAATCATTGGCATAGCAATCATCTCACCGCTCCGGGCTGCGCGCGCGGCACCGCCCGACGTGCGCCTCGCGCTCCCGGTGGGAACGCCGCGCATCGAGAGGGTCGACGAGAGCTTCACTGCGGTGCTCTCGGACGACGACGCGATCGTTCACGCCGAGCTGCTTCCCTCGGGCGAGCTGCTGCTCGAACCGCGCGCCCCCGGGACCGTGCGCGTGCTGCTCTTCGCGACACGGCTCGTGCGCGCGCTCGAGATCTCCGCCTCCGTGCCGCTTCCCGCGATCGATCCCGCGCCCGCCGGGCTGTGCGCGAAGCCGCGGATCACGCCGAGCTGCTACGCCGCATGGCGCTTGCATCTGCAGCACCTTCCCGCAGCCGACGCGCCGCCGATCGAGTTCGAGATCGAGGGTGTTCAAGAGCAGATCCGGCAGGCGCAGTCCGCGCTCACCCGGGCGGGGCTGACGAAGATCTCGCTTGCGGTCAGCTCGTCCGGCGTGCGGCTCAAGGGAGTCGCGGATCCCAGCGAGGAGCGGCGCGCGCTGCAGACCATCTGGCCGTGGCTGCTCGGCCCGCTGCGGATCGATCGATGACGGACGTGCGCACACGCGTGAAGCTGCGCAAGTGTCGGCTGATCGTCCAGAGCGGGCCTGGCGCGGGTCGCGAGCTCGTCAGCGACAAGGAGCGCCTGCGCATCGGAAACGCGCGGGTGCTGCCCGGGCACAACGACAGCGGCAACGATCTCGCGCTCGATGATCGCAAGCTCTCCCGTGCCCACTGCGAGATCACGCGCACGAGCGCCGGATACGACCTGATCGATCTCGACTCGGCGGGCGGCACGTTCCTCGACGGCGCGCGCGTTTCGCAGGCCAGCCTCAGACCCGGCATGACGATCGCGGTCGGCGATTCGACGATTCTCTTCTCGCCGCTCGAGGAGGAGATCGTCGTCGAGACCGAGCGCGCCGGCGCGTTCGCGGGGATGGTCGGCAGCTCGCTGCAGATGCGCCAGATCTTCGGGCTGCTCAAGAAGGTCGCGCCGATGGACGTCTCGGTGCTCATCTCTGGCGAGACCGGCACGGGCAAGGAGCTCGTCGCGCGCGCGCTGCACAAGGAGAGCTCGCGCAAGGGGCCGTTCGTGGTGCTCGACTGCGGCTCGATCCCGGAGAACCTGATCGAGAGCGAGCTGTTCGGTCATGAGAAGGGCGCGTTCACGGGTGCCATCGCCTCGCGCGAGGGCGCGTTCGAGCGCGCGATGGGCGGCACGATCTTCCTCGACGAGATCGGCGAGCTGCGCCTCGACATGCAGCCACGGCTCCTGCGTGTGCTGGAGAATCGCGAGGTGCGGCGCGTCGGCGGCAACGATGTGATCGATGTCGATTGCCGCATCGTCGCCGCGACCAATCGCGACCTTGCGCACGAGGTGCAGGCGGGGCGCTTCCGCGAAGATCTCTTCTTCCGACTCAACGTGATCAACGTACCGTTGCCCGCGCTGCGCCAGCGTCCGGAAGACATCGTGCGCATCTTCGAGAACGCGCTCTCGGCTCCCGATGTGGTCGAGCGCTATGGCCGCAAGCAGCTCACGCTGCCCGCCGCGCGCGTGCTCTCCGACTATCGGTGGCCGGGCAACGTGCGCGAGCTGATGAACGTCGTCAGCCACGCGCTGACGTTTGCGGACGGGCCGACCATCGACGTGCAGGAGCTCCCCACGCGGCTGACGGGTGCGCCGCGCAGGGCCCCGGTGCCGCTCAATGAGCATCTCGGTTTTCACGAGGCGAAGGAGCAGCTGCTGGAGAATTTCGAGAGGGAATATCTCTCGGCGCTGCTGCGCAGATGCGAGGGGAACATCAGCCGCGCAGCGCGCGAGAGCGGGCTGCACCGCAAGAGCATCGAGCGGCTCTTGAAGAAGCACGGGATCGCGGCGCGAGAGCTGGCGGATCGGTGAGCCGCGAGGCCGCGCGCGGCAAGAGGATCCAGGACATGTCCGGCCTGCTGGTCCCTGAACAGATGCGTCAGCGCGTGCGCTTCAAGTAGTCGTCGCCCGGACCGCGCGTCCGGATCGATCGGGCCGGCGTTCCGTAGGCCACCGTGAACGAGGCGATGTCGTGGAGAGCAGTCGCGCTCGCCCCGAGGACGGTCTGCTCGCCGATGGTCACGCCCTGGAGCACGACCGCACCGATCCCGATCGCAGAGTGGGCGCCGATTCGACAGTTGCCTCCCGTGCTGGCGCGCGGAGCGAGGCTGGCGAACTCGCCCATGATCGAATCGTGATCGAGCGAAGCGTTGGTGTTGACGATGCAGAACGCGCCGACGCTGCAGCCGGGCCCGACGGATGCGCCGGCCATGACAACCGCGCCCTCGCCGAGTTCCACCTGGCGGGCGATGTTCGCGCGAGGATGCACAGCGCGCACGAACGGGAGGTCCGGGCACGCCGCGCGAATCTGCGAGACCACCGTCGCGCGTACGTGGTTGTCGCCGATCGCCACCAGCGCGCCCGCGAGCTCGTGGCGTGAGCGCAGCTGCGCAAGATCCTCCTCCTGCCCCAGCACCGGATAGCCGAGCGTCTCCTCGCCGCGGCGGCGGAAGCGATCGAGCAGCCCGACGATGCGGTAGCGCCCTTCGCGCTCGACGACGTCGATGACGACCTTGGCGTGCCCGGATGAGCCGACGATGACGAGGTTCTCCATGCCCTTCTCCTTATCGTGCGTGCCATCGCCTGCGTGCATCCATGCTGCGCGACTACGCGGCCGTGCTGCGTCCGACGGTGAGTCTGATCAGCAGCGCGAGGTTGATCACTGCCAGCAAGACCTGCGCGGTCAGCGAGGCGAGCGCCGCGCCGAATGCTCCCTGCGCCGGAATCCACCAGAGCGCCAGCAGCGCGTTGAGCAGCGTCGCGGCGAGCATCGCCAGCGAGCCAGCGACAAAGAGTCCGCGCGAAACCCACTGTGGCGACATCACCGCGATCGGAACCTGCAGCAGAAGCGACCAGAGCAACAGATTGAGCGGAGCGCCCGCGCCCGCGTAGTCGTTGCCGAGCAGCAGCGGCACCAGCTGCGGGACGATCAGCTGGCCCACCGCGATCGCGACGAGCGACACCGCGCAGAGCCAGGGCAGGAGCTTGCGACCCGATGCCAGCGCGGCATCGGCTCCATCGCTTCCAACGCGCGCCACCAGCTCGGCCGAGACCGCCTGCGCGAGGAGCAGCGGCACGCTCGACAGATCGTTGGCGAGCGAGAAAAAGCCCGTCTGCGTGGGGCCATGGAAGCGCTGCAGCAGCAGGATATTGATCGTGGTCACCCAGGAGAGACCAAGCGTGCCGATGTGCAGCCGCAGCCCCGCCTCGAGCAGTGGGCGCAAGGAGCTCCACTGCGCGCGCAGCGGGCCTTCGCGCCGCTGATGGAGCGCGTGCAGCGAGAGACCGACGAGCACCAGCTGCGCCGCGAGCGCTGCGGCGAGCGCGCCGCCGATGCCCAGATGCAGCACGACGATGGCGAGAGCAGCCGCGCTCAGCCCGACCGCGCGGGACACGAGCAGCGCGCGGTTGTAGCTCGGTAGGATGTCCGCAGCCGGCAGCAGCGCCGACAGGTACTGGTCCACGAGCAGAAGAGGGAGCATCGCCGCGCCAAGCAGGCAGGGCACGAGGCCCAGCCCCGCGAGCGGACCACCTGACGGAAGCAGGCTCGAGAGCGCGCTCAGCAGCCAGCCGAGCGCAGTCAACGCCGCCGCGGCCGCGAGAAGTCCTCCCAGTGTCTCTGCGATCCAGGCGCGACCACGGGTGTTGGCTGCTCGATGAACCGCCGCCTGCCCCAGGCTGAGCGAGCCGAACGCGCAGAGGAGAAAGAACCAGGAGTTGATTGCCGCGACCTCGCCGCGTCCCTGCGGGCCGAGCCAGCGGGCGGCGAGAATCATCGTCACCGAGGAGAGGGCGAGCGCGCCCAGCCTCAGTCCGGTGGTGCGGGCGACGCGGCCGACGAGCGCGGAGAGCTCCATGCGTTCGACTAGCTCCCGGCCAGCAGCACGCGCAGCGACTGCAGGCGCAGATAGGCCTGCGTCACGGCGCGCGCAAATCGCGGGGCCGCGCGCAGCCGCAGCAGGAATCGATGGTGCGGTCCAACGCTGGGCAGCGCCCGCGTGCTGTCGATCAGTTCGCGAAACCGATCGAACGAGCCCTCGGCCAGATGGCGCGCTGCGAGTGCGTAGATGAGTCGCGCCTGCGCGTGGAGCACCGCACTCTCCGACACGCCGTGCAGCGCGCGCGCTCTCTCGAGTGTGCGCAGCTGCTCCTCGTGATGCGCCTGCGCGCGAATGAGATCTCCAGCGGTGAACGCCGCCGCGTGCTTTCGATAGTCGCCGAGCAGCTCGTCGAGAAACGCGATGCGGCCGTGGCGCGCGTTCTCGATGGTGAGCGGCCAGTCGAGGATGTGCGGCGCGTCCGCAGGCAGCCACTCGAGCGGCTGCGACGACCGACGCCACATCTTCGAGCTGTGGCCATAGACCATCCCGTGTCGGACGAGATCGTCGAGCGTTTCGATGCGCGGCGCTCCTGGCGGAGTCAGCTTCCCGCGCGAGCGACCGCTCGGCCAGTCGAAGACGTGCAGGTTGGTGAAGAGCACTGCGACGTCGGGATGTGCATCGAGATGGGCGACCTGCTTCTGCAGCCGGCCGGGCCGCATCCTGTCGTCGCCGTCGAGGTTCGCCAGATATTTGCCGCGGCATGCCTCCAGCACGCGCCGCCAGTTCTCGAACACGCCGAGATTCTTCTCCGCAAGCAGCGCGCGGATCCTCCCAGGGAACCGCGCCGCGTACTCTTCGACGATCGCGCGCGTCCCGTCGGTCGAGCAGTCTTCGCCGACGACGATCTCGAACGGAAAATCGGTGACCTGCGCCAGCGCGCTCTCGAGGCACTCGCGGATGAACGGCGCATGGTTGTAGGTGACGATCCCCACGCTGACCTTCGGGGCCACAGCGCTCATGCGGCGCCCAGCGAGAGCAGCAGAGTGTCGCTCACGCGCGCGATGTCGTCGACGGAGAGTCCGGAAAAGAGAGGCAGGCACAGCACGCGCGGGGAGATCTCCTCTGCGACGGCGCTGTCTCCGCGCGAGACGTAGGGGAGTTGGGAGAGCGGCGGGAAGAAGTAGCGGCGGGGCGAGATGCCGGCCGCGTTGAGCTGTGTGCGCGCGCGCAGCAGGCTCACTTCGTCGCGAAAGAGCACCGGGTAGTAGGCGAAGTTCAACGCGGCGCCCGGCGTGGGCCCAGGCTTGCGCAGCAGCTGCGTGTTCGCGAGCAAGCGGCGATCGTACTCAGCGTGCAGGGCGCGGCGTTCGGCGATGAGCGCGTCGATTCGCGGCAGAAGGCACAGCCCCATTGCCGCGTGCAGCTCGCAGTTCTTGCCGTTGATGCCGAGGCCGAAGAATGCCTCCTGCCCGTTGTGGCCGAAATTGCGCAGATACGAAATGCGGTGCGCGAGCGCATCGTCGTTGGTCGCGACCGCGCCGCCCTCGACGGTATGGAACAGCTTGGTGGCGTGGAAGCTGAACGTGCTGATGTCACCGAATCCCGCGATCGGGCGGCCATCGACGCTGACGCCAAACGCGTGCGCGGCGTCGTAGACGAGCTTCAGCCCTCTCTCTCGACAGAGCGCGGCCAGCGCATCGACGCGGCATGGATTTCCGTAGACGTGCGTCGCGAGCACCGCCGTCGTGCGCGGTGTGATCGCCTGCGCGACCCGCTCGGGCGAGATCGTCAGCGAGTCGCGCTCGATGTCCGCGAACACGGGCGTGCAGCGCTCCCAGACGAGGCTGGACGTGGTCGCGACGTAGGAGAACGGCGTGGTGATGATCTCGCCGTTGAGCTCGAGCGCGCGCAGGGCGATCTGCAGCGCAAGCGTCCCGTTGCTGACGAAGAAGAGGTGGCGCACGCCGAGCTTCTCGCGCAGCCGCGCCTCGAGTTCGAGCACGAGCGGACCGTGGTTGGTGATGTGCCCGCGCTCCCAGATTCCGCGCAGCCGCTCGACGTACTCATCGAACGGCGGCAATGTCGTGCGCGTCACCGGCAGGTCTTGGCTCATGCACCCTCGGCCGCCAGCATGCGCTTCGCGACCTGCCCCGGTCCAGTATCTGCCGCCGAGCGCGAGCGCCGCTGGGTTACTCTGCGCGGCGATGCGCTCTTTCCCTCCGCGACAGTCGCTGACCAGGCGGTCCTGATGTGCGGCATCGCTGGAGTGGTCTCGCTCGAGCCCGATCCCGCGCTGGGCGCGCTCGCCGCGTCGATGCGCGATGCGCTCGTTCATCGCGGGCCGGATGGCGAAGGGCTCTTCGTCTGTGAGAGTGGACGCGCGGCGTTCGGATTTCGCCGGCTCGCCGTGATCGATCTGATCAGCGGCGCGCAGCCGATGCGCACTCCGGATGAGCGGCACGCGATCGCCTTCAACGGCGAGATCTACAACTTCGCCGACCTGCGCACGCGCCTCGCGGTGCAGCACGAGTTCCGCACCCACTCAGACACCGAGGTGCTGCTCGCGGGCTGTGCGCAGCAAGGCGTGCCGTTCCTCCGCGAGCTGCAGGGCATGTTCGCGTTTGCGCTCTGGGATGCGCGCGAGCAGCGGCTGCTCCTGGCGCGCGATCGATTCGGGAAGAAGCCGCTCTTCTGGGCGCGGCGCGGCGCGAGGCTCTACTTCGCGTCCGAGATGAAGGCGCTGCTGCGCGTCCTGCCGGCGCCGGAGATCGATCGCAGTGCACTGCTGCAGTACCTCGCGCTCGGCTATCCGGCCGGTCTGCGGACGCCGTATCTCGACATCGAGCGGCTCGCGCCTGGCGGCACGCTCGAGTTCGACCAGCAAGGCCTTCGTCGCGCGCGCTACTGGGAGCTTCCTGCGCCCGACGATCGCGGTCGGGATGACGAGCCCGCGCTGCGCGATTGGGACGCGCGGATCGCGCCGCTCCTCGAAGATTCGGTCCGCTCGAGACTCATCTCCGACGTGCCGCTCGGCGCGTTTCTCTCCGGCGGTCTCGATTCGAGCACCGTGGTGGCGCTGTCGATGCAGCATGCGGCGCGTCCGTTCCACACCTTCTCGGTGCGCGCGGTCGGCGGATCAGACGACGATGCGAACGCGGCGCAGCAGGTCGCGAAGCTTCTCGGCACCACGCACCACGAGCTGACACTCTCCTGCCCGACGCCGGACGAGGCGCGGCGCACGCTGCTGCATGTCGATGAGCCCTTCGGTGACAGCTCGATCTTCCCCACCAGCGCGGTCTCGGCCCTCGCGCGCGAGCACGTCACCGTTGCTCTCTCGGGCGACGGCGGCGACGAGCTGTTCGGCGGCTATCCCGTCTACAGACTTTTCGCGCGGGTGGATCGGCTGATGCGGCTCCCGCTGATCGAACCAGCGGCGCGGCTCGCGGCGCGTCTATGGCCTGCGCGGCTTCGCGGTCGAAACTTCGCGCTGCGGCTGACATCGGGAGATGGCCCGCGCTATCTCGAACTCATCGCGCACCATTGGGGAGCGGCGCTCGCCAGGCTCGCCGGCAGCTCACTTGCGCATGCGCGCCGCGATGCGCTCGCGTCGCTGCAGGAGCTCTTCACTCCACCCGCGGCTGTCGAGCACGCAGGTCCGATCGCGCGCGCGCAGTGGCTCGACTGTGCGCGCGGTTATCTGCCGGGAGACATTCTCAGCAAGGTCGACCTCGCATCGATGTCGCGCAGTCTCGAGGTGCGCAGTCCGCTGCTCGATCACCGGCTCGCGGAGGCGCTCGCGACGCTGCCCGCGGGACTGCGCATGCGCGGCGGACGCGGGAAGATTCTCCTCCGGCAGATCGCGCGGCGGTGGCTTCCCGACTCGATCATCGAGCGGCCGAAGATGGGCTTCAGCGTCCCGATCGAAGCCTGGCTGCGCGGCCCGCTGCGCCCGCTGGTCGAGGAGACGCTCGTCGATCGAGCTTCTCCGCTCGCGCGGCTGCTCGATCCCGATGCGCTGCGACCGCTCGCTGCGCCGCCGCGCGACGGCGAGGATGCGAGGCTGCAGTTCACGCTGCTCTCGCTCGGTGTCTGGGCGTCGCGATGAGTGAGCCTCTGCGCATTCTCATCAGCTCCTATTCCTACCCGCCCATGCTCGGCGGGATGGAGCGGCAGACCCATCTGCTCGCGCGCAGCCTGGTCGTGCGCGGTCATCGCGTGCGGGTGCTGACGGCGCGATTTGCCGGCCTGCTCGCGCGTGAGCAACTCGATGGAGTCGAGATCGAGCGCATCGCGCTGGGGCCGGGAGATCGCTGGACGCGGATGGGCGGGTATCTGGCGCGCCTCTCTGCCGCGCTGCTCCTGCAGAGAGAGTTCGCGCAGCTGGTGCAGGTGCAGCAGACCTTCTACCCGGCGGCCGCGGCCGCGCTCGCGACGTTGCCGCTGCGCATTCCGCTGGTTGTCAGCAATCGCGGCAGCGGCCCCGAGGGCGGCATCGCGCTGATGCGCTCGCTCCCACTCGGCCGCGTCGTGCTCGGGCTCCTGCGCCGTCGCGCGACCTGCATCGTGACGAACGACGAGATGGACCAGGAGATGCGCGAGGAGGGATTTTCCCGACTGGTGCGGATTCCCAATGGCGTCGAGATGCCGATGCCGCACGACGGTCGCGACGAGGCGCGGCGGGCTCTCGGCCTCACTGGCAGCGTCGTGCTGTTTCTCGCGCGTCTCGAGCCGGTCAAGCGCGTGGAGCTCCTTCTTCGCGCGTGGGCGCGTGCCCCGCGACCCGCCTCGACGCTGCTGGTCGTGGGCGAGGGCGCAGAGCGGCCGCTGGTGGAGCGCGCGGTGAAAGATGCGGCGCCGGATCGGCTCGTCCGCTTCGACGGCCCGACCAACGACGCGGCCCGATACTTCCGCGCGGCGGATCTCTTCGTCCTTCCGTCCATCACGGAGGGCCTCTCCAACGCGCTGCTCGAAGCGCTCGCGCACGCCCTGCCGGCGATCGCCAGCGACATCAGCGGCAATCGCCAGATCCTCTCGCGCCCGGATCTCGGACTGCTCGTTCCTCCCGAGGATGAGGCGGCGCTCTCGACGGCCATCACCCACCTGCTGGTCGCGCCAGACGAAGCGCGTCGCCTCGGCGCAGCGGCGCGGGAGCACGTCGCGCGATCATTCTCAGTCGATGCGATGGTCGACGCCCACGAGCAGCTCTACCGCCGGCTTCTGCGGCGAGAGAGCTAGCGAAGCAGCTTCACGATCGCCACGCGGCGCAGAAACTTCACCAGCGAGAGCGCACTGAGCGCAGCCGCGGGAACGCGCGCGAGCAGTCCCTGCGCACGCAGACGGCGATAGGCGTCGAGTTCGCCGAGCTCCATCTTCCAGAGTTGCGACGAGAGGCCGGTGCGGCTGAGCGCGGGCTTGAAGAGGGCCGCGAGCGCGAGGTCGAGCACGAGCAGCTGGCCGCCGCGCGCGACGAGCTCCATCAGCAGCAGGTGATCCTCGACGTGCCGTTTCCCCGCGCAGAAACGCACGCGTGCGTCGGTGCGAATCATCCAGGTCGGTGTCGCGAGCGGATTGACGATGAAGAGCAGCGCGCGTCCGGGCGCCTGGACACGGCCCGTTCCCGTCGGGCGCTCCGGCAGCATCGCGCCGGCCTGCAACACCGTCACGCGGTGTCCGCTCAGCTCGACGTCCGGATGCGCCTCCATCAGCGCGGTCTGCAGCTCCAGCTTGCGCGGATGCCAGAGATCATCTGCATCGAGGAAGGCGACGTAGCGCTCCTGCGCTCTGGCCCAACCGGCATTGCGCGCGGACGACGGACCTTGATTGTCCGCGAGGCGAACGATCTCGGGGGACAGCTGCGGAAAGCGGGACGCGATCTCGCCTAGAGCGCGCTGGTCGTCCGGCGCGTTGCCGTCATCGACGAGCACGGTTCGTGCTGGCAGCGCACTCTGCCCGGCGATCGACTGCAGCGCGCGCTCGAGTGTGTCGCTGTTCTTCCAGCAGGGAATCACCGCGCAGACCGGTACACGCGAAGCAGTCGGAGGCGGTTGCGTCATCACTCCACCGGATTGCGCAGCTGATCGCGCAGGCGAGCCGTGTATCGGCGCAACGATGGGGTCGTGCCGCGAACCGCGAATGCGCTGGCGAGATCGTCGGGAAGTGCGCGTGCGAAACCGTCGAGCAGCGCGTGCCAGAATGCACCGAGCATCTCGCTCGTTCGCGTCGGATCCTGCGCCTGCGTCTGCGTCTGCGTGCGCCGCCCTCGCGCGAGATAGGCGGCGTAGCGAAACAGCGTGAACGGCAGGAGCACCAGCGCCATCGCGCGTCCCCGCAGAGCCCGCACGAGCCAGAGACGATTGCGCTCGACGAAGTAGAGCTTGCGCGCGCTGCGCTGGCCGGTCGAGCTGCTCCAGGCGTGAACCGCGTGCGCGCCCGGACAGAAAAGGATCTGCGCGCCGGCCCTGCGCAAGCGCAGCCAGAGCGCGACATCCTCGAGGTAGAGGAAGAGGCTGCCGATGAAGAGCGGTCCGCCGAGCGCGGCGCGGTATCGCGGCAGGTGCACTGCGAAGAGAGCACCCGAGGGACCGAGCGGTTCGCGTTGCGAATCCATCGAATGCGTCATCAGCGATTCGAGCGTCGCGCCCCGCTCGATGTTGATGCCGAGAAGATCCCAGGTCAGGCGCAGCGCGAAGGCGTTCACGCGCGCCGGCGTCTCGTCAGTCGAGAGCGCGGCACCGGCAACGATCGCGCTCTCGTCGGCCACCAGAGCGGCCTGGAGACGCTCGATGCAGGCGGGATCGAGCGCGAGATCTGGATTGCAGATCACCGCGATGTCGGCGTGCACGAGCGCAACGAGGCGGTTGATCCCTTCGCCGAAGCCGAGATTCTCTCCGCTCTGGTGCAGTTCTGCGCCGGCCTCGTCGAGCAGCGCGCGCGATGGCGGCGCTCCGGGGCCGTTGTGCCAGACGCGGATCGCCGATGGGCGAAGCGTCTGCACGCGCAGCGAGGCGAAGAGCGCCGAGAGCGCGTCTGGTGCGCCGTACGAGACGACGAGAAGTTCGGGTGCGAGCGCTATGGCCGCTCTCCGTGTGTCCCGAGGCGATCGACGCGCTCCTGCAGAATCCCCAGCTGCTGCGTCAGCTCGATCGTCCGCAGCTCCGCGCGCGAGAGAGAGACGAGCGACGAGAGGTGAAGCAGCGAGAGTCCGCCGATGGAGAGCGCGAAGAACCAGTTGGAGACGAGATCGAATCCCATCCGCGTCGCGAGCCACGCATCGACGTTGGGAAAGAGCGCCGCCGCGCCGAGCAGCGCCAGCAGCAGCAGATACGAGAGAGAGCGCTGCAGCGTCAGCTGTTCCTTGATGATCAGGCGGACGATGAAGAGGGCGGCCGCGGCGCAGATCGCGACGAAGGGCCAATAGCGTCCGATGAGCGAGTCCAACGCTTCTCCTTACGCGCGCAGCCGGCGTGCGTTGCGGACCCGGGACAACAGCACAGCAAGGGTCACCTTGGTCATGTAATAGAGCGGCACGAGGCCGCCGATGCTGCTCTGGCCCGTCGCGCGTGCGCGCATCTCGACTGGAACTTCGAGGTGGCGCAGGCCCGCCATCCGCGCCATCGAGAGCGACTCCGGCTCGGGAAAATCGTAGGGGAACGAACGCGAGAACAGCTGCAGCGCGCGCGGTCCGAAGGCGCGGAATCCCGACGTGGGGTCGGTGACGCGCACATCGCAGAATGTGTTGAGTACAAACGAAAGCCAGCGCTTGCCGAGGCGGCGCGCGGAGCTGCTCTGCCAGCCGGTGGCGCGCAGGAAGCGGGAGCCGACGACGAGGTCGGGCGCGTCCGGCCCCTCGAGCGCCGCGAGGAGTGGACCGAGATCACTGGGGAGGTGCTGCCCGTCGCCGTCCACCTGCACCGCGCAGTCGAAGCCCTCGGCGAGCGCGACGCGCAGCCCGGTCTGCACAGCGCCGCCGATGCCGAGGTTGCTGCCGAGGCGGATGCAGCGCGCACCGTGCGCGAGCGCGACCTCTCCCGTCTCGTCGCTCGAGCTGTCGTCGATCACGAGCAGCTCAAGTTGCTGCGGCAGCGTCGTCGCCACGCGATGCAGCTCAGCGAGCAGGCCGGGCAGCGCGCGCGCTTCGTTGAACGATGGAATGACGATGAGCGCCCGCCGCATGGGCTGACTGTACGGGCGCGCTTCGGGCGCCGCAATTGTCCGGCTCACGAATGACGGGATCAGAATTCGAGCTGGATGGAGAAATCCTCGGCGAGCAGCACGCGCTCCTTGCCGGCGCCGTCCCAAGCGAACATGCGCGCGCGATAGTTGCCGGCGGGGGCGACGACCGGCGCGAAGGCAAAGCCATGCGCGAGGCCCGTGCAGCGCGACTCTCCCTCGCGGCTCTCGAGGGATGCTGCGTGCAGCTCGTGGAAGATCTCGCCGCGCGCACCGGTCAGCTCCAGCTCGACAGAGACCGGCGCGTGATTTCCCGCATCGCAAGCCCAGCCGCGGACCGCGATGGGCCCGCGCTGCAAGAGCTCACCGATCGGCCCGCCGCCGCGCTCACCGTGCAGCGGCTCGCTCTGTGCGATTCCCAGCAGCGGGTCCTGCGCGGCCTCGGCGAGCAGGTCGTGGCGCAGCTGGAGAAGAACGCGATCGCCTATGCGGAGCACGGGCGTGAAGTAGCGCGCGGCGGCCGAATCGAACTCGTGCACGCACGCACCGCGCAGGAGCAGAGGAGAGATGACGAGCCAGTTCACGCCGCGTGCTGCGAGCCAGGGAAGATCGAGCGCGCGGCAGACGTGACGCCGGTAGGTCGCGGCGCTGAACTCGCCGCTTCCCATGCCGAGAAAAAAGGCGAAGTCGATCGACGAGTCGAGAGGAACTGCGCGGCTGGTGCCGACCGGATATATCCAGGCCTCGAGACCGCTGAAAGTCGGCAGACCGGGAAGCAGCAGGCGTTCGCCATGGGGCACGATCTGTCCGGCTGCGTGAACAAACTCGAGATCGATCGGCTCGACCGCGCCCAGAGAGGACGGGAGCGGTTCACCCAGCGCGCTCGAGGAGGCCTGCAGCGTCTCCTCGGCGATGCTCGGTTCGGCCATTTGCAGCGTGGCGAAGAGGGCGAGCGCCGCGCCGACGACGATCAGATCTGCACCGAGCCTGCCGCCGCGCGCGGCGACGAACGGCTCCGCAAGCCTGGCCGCGAGCGCGAGCACTGCATCGAGAGCAAGCAGCCAGAGCAGGAGCGCGCTGTTCGCGATGCCCTCGCGTGCGTAGCGAGGAAGGAGTGTCTCCATCACTGCCGCGCCGCTCCCGCCCTGCGTGCTCGCCGCACCGGAGATCACGCGCGCAAGCCAGAGCGCTGCACCGAGAGAGAAGAGCAGCCACGCCGCAGACGAGGCGCCGTCGAGATTGGGCCACCGTCGCCGCAGCGCGAGGACCACGAGCGCGAGCGCAAAGGCCAGCGCGCTCCAGTCGCGCAGCGGAGCGAGGTCGTCGCGGCACTGCGCCGACGCTACGCAGCCGCGCGGAAAGATGCCGAGCGCGCTGTCGGCCACGGCGGCACGAACGCCGCGCAGCAGCGCTCGAGCTGGGCTGCGCCCCGCGGGCTGGGGCGCAGACGGATTGGCAAGAGCGCTGCTCGTCGCGCCCCTGTAAGCGTTTCGCCAATCCGCGATCTGCACATGAACCCAGGCATCGCTTCCCACGACCAGCGCAGCGAGCAGGAGCGCGCCAATCCACGCAGGCCAAGGCGCGCGGAGCGCATCGCGCGAGAGCAGCAGCGCACAAAGGAGCAGCGGTGGCGTGGCGAGCAGCAGCGCCGGATTGAGTGCGAAGGAGAAGATGAGCGCGCTCGAGATCACCAGCAGCAGCAGGCCTCGCCGGGTGCGCTCCGGGATCTCTCCCACGCGCAACCTCAGCGTGTACGTCAGCGGCAGCAGCAGCAACGGCGCGCCCGCGAGCCGCGCGGTTCCCTCAAGAAAGGGCGCGTCCGGGTGCACGGGGATCACCAGCAGCAGGAACGCGACGCCGAGAAGCAGGATCGCCCAACTCGCGCGCAGCTTGCCCCGCAGCGCGATGCCCGCCTCGAGAACGAGACCGACCGCAATGCAGCTCTGCAGCGCCGGCTGCGCGGTCACGATCGCGGCTGGCGACGCATTTCCCAGCAGCGTCGCGATCGCGTTGAGCGCGGCGAATCCCGACGGATACGTCAACCGCTCGAGCGAGTGCGGCGCCTGCGTGCGGACGATCTGCCCGGCGCCAACGGTCAGCTTCGCGAAGAAGGCGTGCAGATCGGTGTCGGAAGACGGGGTCTCGAGGTGACCGGAGTAGCGCCCGAGAAACCAGTGCAGCGCAGCGCTCCACGCGAGCAGAACGAGGGCGACCGTGAGCAGCGGCGCGCGCTCTTGCCACGCGTTGACTGCCGTGGGCTGCGACAACGCCGGATCGATCCCGGTGGCTCCCCGCGCGGTCGAGCGGCGTTTCCACCAGACCGCGCAGGCGATCGTCGCGAAGACCACCAGCCAGATCTCGGTGCGTCCGATGCCAGGAAGTCCGAGCTGCGACGGGAGCGAGCGCAGGTAGAACCAGGAGAGCAGCGCGAGTTGGCCGATGCAGATTCGATGAAAGATGAACGGGCCGCTCAAGCCGAGCATCTCGTCGAGCGCTGTGCCGACGAGCAGGAAGGCGAAGAGCGCTGCGCACAGTTGCGCGTGCACGGCGAGCGCTGCGCCGTCGGGGTGGCAGACGCTTGCGACCAGCAGCGCGCCGAAGAACAGCGCGGGCAGCGCGGCGGCACTTCTCGACCAACCGCGCAGCACTTCAATCACGCTCAGAGCGCCTTCTCGTAGACGCGATAGACCTTGTACTTCTTCGCGCCCATTCTCTCGATGCCGCGGTTGATCTGGTCGTTGTCCTCGAGCGTCCACGACAGCTCGCCCCCGACATATCCGCGCGCAGCTCCTCGCTTCGCGACCTCTTCATAGAGCACCGCGACGAGCGCTCCATATTTGCGCGACGCCCGATATTCCTCTTTCACGCCGAGGAGGATCAGCCGCGCTGCCTTCGGACGGCGGAACTTCAGGCGCCAGAGCAGCTTCACCAGATTGAGCGGACGCCGCATCAGCTCGCCGTCGAAATCCTTCACCAGCTCATTCACGTCGGGCACCGCGAAGCACATCGCGGCCGGCTTGCCATCCACTTCAGCGACGAGCGCGATCTCCTCGTCGATGAACATCTTGTATTCATCCGCGATGATCGCGAGCTCCATCGAGGTGAACGGCGTGAAGCACCAGTTGTTCTTCCAAGCCTCATTATAGATATCGCGCACGATATCGACCTCGCGCGCGAAATGCTTGAGCTGCATCGTGCGCACGCTGACGTTGGGCAACGCGCGCGTCCGCTCTGAGATCTTGTGCGTCAGCGGATCGATCGGCGCGCCGGCCGTGTACCACCAGGCATAGAAGTCTTTGCGCTTGGGATATCCCGCCGATTCAATCAATGCACCGACATATGGCTTGTTGTGCGGCATGCCGATGCGCGGCGGAGTATCGAACCCCTCGACGAGCACGCCCGTGTCGCCCTTGGCGTCGAGCGTGAACGGCCCGCGGAGGCGCACGCGGCCCTTCGACCTCGCCCACGCTTCCGCGGCACCGAAGAGCGCACGCGCGACAGCCGGATCATCCTTGCTGTCGAAGAATCCGAAGAACGCCGTGTTCGCTTCGCTCGGCCACTGCTTGTCGAAGTCAGAGTCGACCTGCGCGCTGATGCGTCCGACCGGCTTTCCGTCCTCCCATGCGATCCAGCACTGCAGCTCACCATGCGCGAGGAACGGGCTCTTCTTCGGATCGAGCAGGCGGCGCTGGTCGTCGAGCATCGGCGGCACCCAGAGCGGGTCGCTCTTCATGCCCAGCGTCCACGGCATATGCAGGAAGATCTCCTGCGCGCGCTTTCCTTCAACGGCCTTGATCTCGATGGTCATGGGGCGCGCACGATAGCAAACTGCGGGCGGCGCATTGGTGAATATGGTAATTCCCGCGCCCTCTATGGAACTCAAGGACTCGGTCCACCTCCCCAAGACTTCCTTTCCCATGCGCGCTTCTCTCGCCGAACGGGAGCCGGTGCAGCTGCAGCAGTGGGCCGACGCCGCGCTCTACGACGCGATTCTCGAGAAGAATGCAGCCTCACCCAAATATGTCCTGCACGATGGACCGCCCTATGCGAACGGCGCGATCCACCTCGGGCACTGCCTGAACAAGGTGCTCAAGGACATGGTGGTGAAGTTCCAGGCGATGGATGGGCATCTGGCCGATTTCGTTCCAGGCTGGGACTGCCACGGTCTGCCCATCGAGCTGATGGTTGATAAGAAGCTCGGGCCGAAGAAGCGCGAGCTGACGGCCGGGCAGTTTCGCAAGGCCTGCCGCGCCTATGCCGAGGAGCAGCTCGAGGGGCAGCGGCGCGAGTTCAAGCGGCTCGGCATCTTCGCGCGCTGGGACAAGCCGTACACAACGATGAGCTTCGCCTATGAGGCACAGACGGTGCGCGAGTTGGCGCACTTTGCAGAACGCGGTGCGCTCTATCGGCGCAAGCGGCCGGTTCATTGGTGCTCAAAGGATCAGACCGCACTCGCCGAGGCGGAGGTCGAATACGAGGAGAAGACGAGCCCGTCGATCTATGTTGCGTTCGAGCTCGTCAATGGTGCGCCGCTGTTTTCCGCGATGCCCGAGCTGCAAGGCAAGCGCGTGCGGCTCGCGATCTGGACGACGACACCGTGGACGATTCCGGCGAACCTCGCCGTCGCGGCCAATCCCGAAATCCTCTATGCGGCATACGATCTCGGCGAGCGCGGAGTCGTGCTCGTCGCCAAGGAACTCCTGCCGAGCTTCCTGTCTGCCTGCGCACCGGAACAGCTCGCGGCGTCTGCGAGCGGATCGCCCGAGAGCAGCAAAGCCGCGCCCAGCCTGCGCGAGCCGACGAATCTGCTCGGGCACATCATGGGCAAGGAGCTCGTTGGCGTCACCTATCGCCACCCGCTGCTGACCGATCGTGTCTCGCCTGTATTGATGGCGGAGCACGCAACGACCGAGGCCGGCACGGGCATGGTGCACACCGCGCCAGGGCACGGCGAAGACGACTATCGATTGGGCCTCGCCAATGGCCTCGCCATCTTCGCGCCCGTCGATGCGGCGGGTCGATATACCGCTGAAGTTGGTATCGAAGAGCTGGTGGGTAAGAAGGTATTCGAAGCCAATCCGCGCATCGTCGAGCTGCTCCAGGGCGCAGGCGCGCTGCTCAATGCGAGCGGCACGGCGATCGAGATCCGCCACAGCTATCCGCACTGCTGGCGCTGCCGCCAGCCGGTGATCTTCCGCGCGACCGATCAATGGTGGATCGGGCTGGATATCGAGCTGGAGCTGAGCGCTGGCAAGCGCGGCACCATCCGGAAAGCCGCTCTGGAAGCCATCGATACGCTCGCGGCCAACGGCGGATTCGTTCCCGCCTGGGGCAAGGAGCGCATTCGCGGAATGGTCGAGAATCGTCCCGACTGGTGCATCTCGCGCCAGCGCAATTGGGGCGTGCCGATCCCCGTCGCTTATTGCAAGTCGTGCCGCGAGCCGCACGTCTCGGCGGCGACAATGGAGCACGTCGCGCGCTTCTTCGAGAAGGAAGGGGCCGACGCCTGGTTCGATCGCACGATTGAAGAGCTGCTCCCTGCGGGCACGAAATGCGCCAAGTGCGGCGGCAGCGAATACCAGAAAGAGACGGATATCCTCGATGTCTGGTTTGATTCCGGCTCGTCGTTCGCAGCTGTTTTAATGAGCGGAAACTGGCCGATGCTCCGCGCGCCGGCTGACCTTTATCTCGAAGGCTCTGACCAGCACCGCGGCTGGTTCAATAGCTCCTTGACGATTGGAATCGGCGCCCACGGTGAGGTTCCTTATCGGCAGGTATTAACCCACGGATTCGTCGTCGACGGCGAAGGCCGGAAGATGAGCAAGTCGCAGGGCAATACCCTCGCGCCCGAAGAGCTGATTAAAAAATACGGCGCAGAGGTGCTGCGCTTGTGGGTCGCGGCGAGCGACTATCGGGATGATATCCGCCTCTCGAATAACATCCTCGATACCCTCGCCGAGGGATATCGGAAGATCCGCAATACCCTGCGCTACTGCCTCTCGCAATTGCACGATTACGACCCGGCCACCGATGCGCCGCCGGTGAGCGCCTATAGCGCGATCGATCGCTGGGCCTTGTCGCGCCTGGAGCGTTATCGCGCCGGCGCGGAGTCCGCTTATCGCGCCTTTGAATTCCATCGCCTCTACCACTCGACGATCGATTTCTGCGCCGTCGATCTCTCGGCCTTCTATTTCGACGTATTAAAGGATCGGACCTACTGCTCGGGCAAGAACTGGCCCGAGCGTAGAGCAGCGCAGGCGGTGCTTCACCGCATTGTCGATACCCTCTGTCGGTTGCTCGCTCCAGTGGCGAGCTTCACCACCGAAGAGGCCTGGGCGCAGTTGCCGAAGATCGCTCCCGATGGCTCTGCGCGCGCCTCATCGGTGTTTCTCGCCGGTATGCCGAAGGGCAAGCCGGCCGAGATCGACGAGTCACTCGAGGAGGAATTCCGCATCCTCCGTGTGATTCGCGAGTCGGTGAACAAGGCGATTGAAGAGAAGCGCGCGGCGAAGATCGTCACCAAATCGACAGAGGTGGACGCGCAGATCTGGATTGGGCCGATGCACGAGGACGGGCCGAACGGCCTCGTCTTGAAGAGCTATTCGGCGCAGCTTGCAGACCTCATGATCTGCGCCAGCGTCGGCGTGTTGACCACCACTGGCGTGCCGATCGACGCCCCATTCCTCATTCAGATCGAGCGCGCCCCATATCCGAGCTGCGTGCGCTGCTATCGCGCAGTTGCAGACGTCGCCGAGTCGGCCGCGTGGGGTAATCAGAAGCTCTGCGCGCGGTGCGTGCGGGCCGCCGGAGCGCCGGAATGAGCAAGTGGCTCTTGATGGCGCTGCTCGCGGGCGTGATTCTCGTCGGCGATCAGGTGAGCAAGTATCTCGCGGTGGAACATCTCACCGCCGCGTTTCAGGTCGCGCACGCGCAGACACAAGGCGAGAAGGTCGCAGCGTTTGTCTCGCAGAAGGATCTCCTCGAGCGCAATCTCACCACTGGCGCATATGACGTGTTCCACAGCTGGTGGCAGATGCGCTACACGCAGAACCGCGGCGCGGCCTTCAGCTTCCTCGCCGGTGCGCACGGCCAGTGGCGCGCGATGTTCTTCCACCTGATTACAATCGGTGCGTTGCTGTTCATATTCTCGACCTATCGCAAGCTGCGCACGGATCAGCGCTGGATGCAGATCGCCCTCGCACTTCTCCTCGGCGGCGCGCTCGGCAACGGCATCGATCGCGGCATTCGCGGATATGTCATCGATTTCATCGCCTGGCATATCAACGACGCGGATTGGATGAGCAACGACTGGTGGCGCCACTGGCCGACGTTCAATGTTGCGGACTGCGGAGTCAGCGTCGGCCTGGTTATGCTCGTGCTCGCGATGACGTTCCAGAAGGACGCGTTCGGCGAAGAAGGCCGCGCCTGAGCGGCCTGGGAAGTATCTTCGTCGGCGAGGCGTTGATCGACGTATCCAAGGAGTCTGCATGCTGCCGGTGCTCTTCACTCTGACGTTTCCTCCCTCGCTCGCGCCGTTTCTGCTCGCGCTGCTTTCGCTCGCCATCGGCGCTTGGCAGGCGAGGGGCGCGAAGGAAATGGGCGAGTCGAACCAGGAGGCGCTGCGTGCTGGCGCGCTCTGGGCGGTCGGCTCCTACGCGGCCTTTTTCGCGCTCGTGCGCGCGCTCGGCGACGTCGACAACAACAACCTCTTCGCGCTCCACCGCGCGCTGCTGATTCCGCTGCATACGTATGGCCTGTTAATCGCCACCGCATTCCTCGTCGCGATGTGGCTCGCGGGCCGCACGGCGATGCGCGCGGGGCTTGATCAAGATCGCGTGATGGACCTGAGCTTCTGGATCCTCGTCTTCGCGATGGTCGGCTCGCGCGTGCTCTTCATCATGGTCAATTGGGATGAGTACGCGCAGGACCCCGCGTCGATCTTCGCGTTCTGGAAGGGCGGACTCGTCTTCTACGGCGGCTTCATCGGCGCGACGCTCTGCTCGATCTTCTACATGCGCAAACACAACATGCGCTTCTTCCCCTACGCCGACGCGCTGATCCCGTCGGTCTCGATCGGCCACGCCATCGGCCGCATGGGTTGCTTCGCGGCGGGCTGCTGCTGGGGCGGCGCATGCGACCCGCACCTGGCGTGGGCGGCGCGCTTTCCGCCTGAATCTCTCGCCTATCAAAGCCAGCTCTCGCACGGCCTGATTCACGCCGGCTCGCTCTTCTCGATGCCGATTCATCCGACGCAGCTCTATGAGTCGCTCGGCGAGCTCTGCATCTTCACGCTGCTGACGCTCTATCGTTCGCGCAAGCGGTTCAATGGAGAGATCCTCGCGCTCTACCTCTGCCTCT
This sequence comes from uncultured delta proteobacterium, assembly GCA_903911145.1. Taxonomy (GTDB): domain Bacteria; phylum Myxococcota; class Myxococcia; order Myxococcales; family 40CM-4-68-19; genus CAIWCD01. The sequence goes on from CAIWCD010000034.1 coordinate 82,714, forward strand.
ACGCGCCGCTGCGCGCGACGGTGGAGCTGCTGCGCGGCGACGAGGAGCGCGGCCGCGTCTTCAACTTCCTCGGGCCGATCGCGCGCGGCGCATTCTGGAATCTCTCGACGAGCGAATTGATCTCGGTCGGTATCTTCGCGATTGGTGTTTCGATCTTCATCATTCGCGGCCGCGCTCCGCGTCCGCTCGCGACGGCCGCGGCCTGAAAGCGGGTAGAGTGACCGCGTGGCCCTGCCGATCAAAGACCTCGCGCCTGCGAAGACGAGCGAACAGCTCGGCGCCGAGCTCGACCAGCTCGATGAGGATCTGACCGGGCTGCAAGTTCTCTACGAGAAATATTTCCTCGGCATCGATCGACGGCCGCCCGACGAGCAGCGCAAGAAACTCTCAACGCGTCTGCGCGAGATGCGTTCCGCGATGGTGCGCAACACGGGCGTGAAGTTCCGCATCAACACGCTCTTCGCCAAGCTGATCTCATTCGAGCGGATGTGGGATCGCACGCTGCGTGAAATCGAAGAGGGCACCTATAAGCGCGATGTCTTCAAGGCGAAGTATCGCCAGGCGCAGCGCGGCGAGCAGCAGCCTCCGCCTCCGCCACGCCCGAGTCCGGCGGCGCGGATGGAGCTCTCCGAGGACAAGCTGCGCCGCCTTTACGAGACGTTCCTCGTCGCGCGCCAGACGACGGGCGAGAGCACCGCAGGCGTGACGTTCGAGGCGATTGCCAAGAGCGTGCGCGCGCAGGTGCCTCAGTTAATGGAAAAGCACAAGGCGAAGAGCGTCGAGTTCAAGGTGGTCATTAAGGGTGGCAGGGCGGTTCTTAAGGCCATTCCCCATACGGAGTAGGTGGGCCCGGTGTCGCGTGCGCGGGAGCGCGGAGGGGAGCGGTCGGGCAACACGCACCTGTGTGGCTCGGGCGCGACGAGGATTGTCAGTCTTGAGTCTGCGCGCCGCGCGGCGTCTAATCGAAAAGCTAATCGCGCAGACGGGCGCGCATTCGCCGTCCCGGACGGCGGCGCTTGATTTCTAATGCGCGTGCTAAGCGATACTTAATCGTGATGGTCGGGGCGAAATGTTGCCCGCCCGCTCCCCTCCGCACTCCCGCGCCGTCGCTTAGCGCGCGCACGAGGGGCCAGGCAGAATCGTGACGGGTGACGTTCTCTGCTCAGGTTTGCGAAGGGCTATCGTGCTCGCGTTGATACTGGCCGCGTCTGCCTCGGCACCGCTTGAGTGGAAGCAACTCGCCGCTGGAGCGAGGCGATGATCGCGCAGGACCGCGCTGGGAGAATCCTCTTCCTCTTCTCGCGCACCCCTTACGAAATGGCGGACCTGAACAACCGAATCCTCGCGCTCCCTCTTGGGATCACGCGCGCCATGCACGTCGAAGGCGGCCCGGAAGCGAGCCTGTCGATTCATATCGGCGGCATATCGAGCGACGCTGCAGGCTCCTATGAGACCGGCTTTCGCAACGACGATTCCAACACCGAGCAGTGGCCAATCCCGAACGTGCTCGGCGTCCACGCCGGCCCGGCCAAGTAGCTCGCGTGAGCTCTTGCTCGGTACCCCGCGAGATCGGACGAGCGATTTAATCACGCCACGTCGTTATCCCCGTCTCGCGCGAAATCCTTGTTCAAGGCGGCCGGGAGGCAGGGGCGTGGTCTGGCGACATTTCGCCCCGACCAGCACGCTCCGGTTTCGCCTGATCGCGTCCTCTTCCCAAGAGCGGCCGGCTCCGGGAGCCGAGCCGCGACGGTCAACGCGGCTTGATATCAACCTCGATATCTCCGCCCGCGTTGACTCGCCCCAAGTACGCCCTCGATCGCGCCCCGAGACATCCAGGTGCGTGTCGCCAGACCACGCCCCTGCCTCCCGGCCGCCGCCCCCTCGATAATTCCGCGCTCTACTCGAACAACTTCTCGACAGGCACAACCTCGATATCGCCCTCCGATTCAATCCCCAGCGGATAAGCTTGAATCTTCGTATCGAGGTCGAGAATCCCCTGCGGCTTGGTCGCGCCGTTCGCGTAATGAATCGGGGAGGGGGTATTGGCGAGAAGCTCCGTCTTGAGTTCGCCCATATTCGGCCCCGCGAGGACGATCTGCAGATCGCCCGGCGTGACCCACTTCTTCCACGCCGCGTTCACCTGCTCCGTCGTCACGCTGTCGAGCGACTTGCGCCACGACGCGAGGAATCCGCTCTGGCCATAGAAATCATCGTCGAGCGCATATCCGAGCTTGCGGCCGTCGGTCTGGTCGAACATCAGGAGATATCCATCGAGGAATCCCTTGGTGCGCGCAACCTCCTCGTCGGTGAACGGCTCGTCATTGAGCGACTGGTTGAGCTCATAGAGCGCAGCGCGCAGGGCGAAGAGGCGGTTGTCGTTCTGCACCGGACGCAGCCAGATGGTGAACTCCTGTTGATGGCGCGCCCGTCCCGTCTGCGCGGTTGCCGCGTCGCCGCCCTCCTGCTCGAAATGCTCGATATAGGCATAGTCACCATAGTTCAGGCCACGCGCCTCGCGCAGGCGCTGCATTAACCGCCCATTAAACTGTCGGTGCTCGCCAAAGGCCGAGCGGGCAACCGCCATCGCGGCCCAATCGGGATTGGTATGCGAGAGGTCCCATGGCATTCCGAGCGAAATGGCCGTCGAGGCAGTCGGCTTCTCGACGAGCAACACGCGAGGATGGTGCTGGCCAGGATTGATCGACGGCAGCGAAGGGTTCGAGATGCCGAACGACGGCAGCGCCGCAAACGCAGTCTGGACGCGGTCGGGAAGATCCTTCGGATATCCACCGGAGACTCCGATGGTCAGCCGGTCGAGCGTAAAGACGTGCGCGGCGTGGGCCTTCGCCTCCTCGAGCGTGATGGAGTTGAGATCGCTGATATGCCCGTCAATCAAGCGGCCATAAGGATGGCCGCGATACATCAGCTCCGCGAGCGCTTCCTTCGCGAGCTGCTCATCGCGGGCTTGCCGCAGCGATTTCGAGATCTCCGCGACCGTCGATTCACGAACGCGCGCAAACTCCTTCGCGTCCCAGCGCGGATGCAACAGTACGTCCGAGAGAATCGGCAGGAGCTTGCCGAGGGCCGCGCGATGGACGTGCGCCGTGAACGTCGTCTCCTCGCGGTCAACGCGGACGTGAAGCTCGGCCGCGATGGGGAAGAGCGCCTCGAGCAGCGACTTGGCGTCGAGCGCAACCGTGCCTCCCTCGATCATCGTCTGCGCCGCAAGCTGCGTAAGGCCGGCCTTCCCCTTCGGGTCGTCGATCGAGCCGGTGCGAAAACGCAGCGCGATTGTAACGCCGGCCTTCTCTGTGGCGGGCAGCGCGATGATGGGGATCTTCGGCGCAGCGGCAGTCGGCTGGGCTGCAGTTGGCTCTGGCGGCGCCGCGGCAGTCGGCACCTCTGCAGGCGCGGGAGCGGCCACGGGTGCGGCATGGCTCGTCTCCGCGTTCTTCTTCGCAGCAGCGCGGGCCTGCGATTCCGACTCCGCATCTTTCAATGAGCGGACCTTCTCTGCCGCGCAGGCCGCGGTGATCGCGAGGAGGAGCGCCATTCGGATTGAGCGGTTCACTTCGCCACCTCCTTCGACGCCGTCGCAAGCGTGACGGTGCTTCCATTCGCTTCGGTCAGCCAGTGCTGTGCGAAGGCGGCGAGATCGGCAGCGGTCAACTTATCCACCTGCACATAGAGCTGATTAAAATAGTTCACGTCGCCCGTGATGGCGGTCATCTGCGCCAGCGTCAATGCCGCCTTATCGGCGGTATCGAGCGAGAGCGCGGTCCGATACTTGAGGTTCGAACGGACCCCTTCCAGCTTCATTCGATCGATATGTCCCGCCGCCAGCTCCTTGACCTGCTCGGCAATCGCCTTCTCGACGACCGGGATATCTTCGACCTTCTTGACCTGTGCGATCGCGCCGAAGAGCGACGGGTCGCGCAGATAGTCCCAATTGGCTTCAATCGATTCACACAGCTGGCGCCCGAGAACAAGATCCTGGTGGAGCGCGCTGGTCGGTCCGAAGAGATATCCATCCAGCAGGGTCTCTGCAGCGGCCGTCTTGATATCTCCCGCCGAGGGGATATGCCAGGCAACCCAGACGCGCGGAAGCGTCTGCGTGGGCCAATCCATATGGGCGCGGCGCGCATGTTTCTGCGGCGGCTCGACCGCCACGGCGGCCGGCTTGGCCTTCCCTTTCCATTCGCCATAGGCCTTCTCAATCAGGGCCAATGCCTTCGCGTGGTCGAAATCTCCGACGACGAAAATGGTCGCGTCATCCGGTGTGTAGTAGCGATTAAAAAATGTGCGCGAATAAGCATATCCCTGCGGCATCGCCTGGACGTCCTTGAGGAAGCCCAGCACGGTATGCCGATAGGTATGCTTGGTGAACGCCGTTCCGCTCATCTTCTCATCGAAGAGCAGATCCGGTTGGCTCGCCGACTTCGCATACTCGCCGAGAATTGCGCCCGCCTCGGTCTTGAACAACTCTTCCGGATAATCGAGGTGCGAGAAACGATCGGCCTCATAGTCGATGATCGTCGGCAGCGCCTGCGCCGGACCATAGAGGTGATAGACCGTCATATCGTAGCTGGTAAAGGCGTTGGTATTGAGCCCCAGCCGCGTGACCGTCGCGTTGTAATCATCGCCCGAGTGGGTTTTCGTGCCGCGGAACATCATATGCTCGAAGAAGTGGGCATATCCCGAACGGCCCTCTTCGGGCTCGTTGCGCGAGCCGACGCGCATCAGCGTGTAATAAGCGACGAGTCCGGGAGAGTCATAAGCGACGAACGCGACGCGCAGGCCGTTCTTCAGGACGTGCTGTTCAATCGGATAAGGAAACGCGCGGAAGGTCGAGTCGCCAGCGGCGAGGGCGGCGCTCCCCTTGAGGGGCGCCTTGGCGGGCGCGGCAAGCGCCAGGGCCACGGAGAGCAGAAGAGCGGCGTGCATCATGGGTGTCGAAACCTCCACGAGAGGAGCGGCAAAGAGCCGCGCACCATAGCAGGGTCAAAGCGAAGCGTGAGGAAGAGCGGTTGCATGCCGTGCCTTCGCGCTTGACGCGCGCGGTGTAAAGCGGTTAGACGACACGCCCGTTTTGCCCGGGTAGCTCAGTTGGTAGAGCAGGGGACTGAAAATCCCCGTGTCACTGGTTCGATTCCGGTCCCGGGCACCTTATTCGCGGACTTCCCTCGTTCGCGCGTCTCACCAGTGCCAACCAATTCATCTTTGTCTGTTCCCATGAGTTGCTCGAGTCCATCACTGCGCTCAGCGCGATGAAGGCAGTCTTGGATCAGCCTGGACTGCCGACAACGTTGCCGCCGATCGCGCAGATGCCGTGTTTCCAGCTTGCGCGCGTGCGGCGCGCGGTGCTCCAATTGGCAGAGCAGCCCTCCCTTCTCGCGAGCGATCGGCGGTCGCCTCGATCTCCGCTGCAAAGCCGGTGCGCTCTTGATGCTTGCGGTTCCGACAGGAGTCACGAACCTCGTGCGACGGGCGTCGGTTGACCAGACGCTCCTCTGCACGCGGCTGCCGAGCCCGCTGCGGCCCAGTGCTCTTCGGAGTTCCTGCCTCGGCGGGCAGATCCAATGACGAAGCGGGAAACGTTCGTGGTCCTTTGTGGCTCTGCCTTGGCGATCCTGTGCGTTGTCTTTGCAGTCTCCGCCTTCGACAGTGTGCAACCCGCGGGGACGGTCGGGCGGGCGGTCTGGTACGAGGCGCCCGGCGCGTCTGCGCAGCTCCTTCTAGGCGAGACGATATTCCGCGCGACCCGTCCCTCGTCGGGGACCTATACGGTCAACCGGCTCGTCACGATCGCCGCCGATACGGGCGCAACGAAGGTCTTTGTGATCGAGGGCGGCGGAGAGAATCCGGTGCGGTTGGTGGCGTCGCGGGGGCCCTGGATCTTTACGGTGGGCGGAGACGAGGAGCACGCTCGCTGGAAGGCACGGCAGCTCGGCCAAACGCCGCTCGGGCTGCGCGACCTGGCGGCGCAGTTCGGGCAGATCGCCGCGCCCTGGTTCCGCGCCGGGGTCGATGCGGACGGCCTCGTGCTGGTGGAAGCAGACGACAAGAAGGGTTGGCAGGTCGACCTCGCCGTCGGCAGCGCCAGCGAGCGTCCCAGCCTCGACCCATTCCCGCGCCTCGAAACGGGCGTTGAGGGCGATTGCCGCTCCGCCTCGTGGCCTATCCCCGCGACGGTCAGCAGCTACGCCTTCGTGGAGCGCGAGGCCAAGCGCATCTCGCGCCATGATCACTGGGCCCTCGTCAGCGCGACCGTCGATGAGTATGGCAAGATCACCGAGTTCGGCGAGATCGCTCCAGGCTTCAGCAAGCCGGCATTTCTGTGCGGTCGTCCCGGTGACGTCGTCCGGCTCGGCAGGGATGCCGTCATCGTCGAGAACGACCCCACCCCAAGCGTTTCGCGCCTATCCGAGAGCGGCCAGCGTCTGTGGACCTGGCATGCGCCCGCGTCGGCTGCGGACGAGGTGGTGGCAGGCTGGGCGGTCGGCAACGACGACGTGATCGTGCGCGTCGGCCGCAGCTTCACCCGGCTCGGCCCTGGCGGCGCAGTGCGCTGGCGCGTCGGGCGCTGAACCTGGTTCTTCGTCCATCGCACCAAGCATGAGAGGTTCAGTGTCATGGCGCGCAGAAAGCAGCCGATCTACCAGAGCGACGAGAATCCCTCGGCCGACGCAGTCGACCCGTCGAAGAAACCGCGCGGCTTCTGGGTTTGGATTGCCATCTCCAGCGTGCTGAGCGGCGCCGTGGTCTGTTTGGGCGTGAGTGTCGCTGAGCCGTGGTTGAACCGCAGGCTCACGGCGGATCAGGTGGGCAACGCAGTCTGGTTTTCGGCGCCCGGGAGCCCGGCCCGTCTGCTCCTGGCCGAGGCGGTTTTTCGTTCGAGCGAAGATGGCAGTTACACCGTCAACCGGCTGGTCGCGCTCGACCCGCGGACCGGCGCCGCGACGGACACGGTCCTGCTCCACGGCGACGACAATGACACCGTCCCGGAGCTCGTCGCGGCTCGAGGGCCGTGGATCTTCACCCTCGCGGGCGAGCGCCGCCTGGTCCGCAAGCTCGGCGAAGAACCGATCCCGCTGATCCATCTCTCGGATCGCTTTCCGCAAGTTCTCCCGCCCTGGGCCTCCGTGGTTGTCGCCCGCAGTGGTCTCCTCCTCGTCGAGTCCGATGACAAGAAGCGCTGGCTCATCGATCTCGTGGCGGGAACGGCGACGGAGCGCACCCCGATGGACCTGATCGATCGCGATATGGGCAAGAGCCTGGCCTGTCACGACGACCGCTGGGTCTCGGGCGAGCGCACGTATGCTTTTGCCAAGCGCGAGACGACGCGCCATTCGCAGCACGACAACTGGGCGCTGATCACCGCCACCGCTGGTGAGTACGCCGAGCTCAGTGAGACCGGTGAGGTCGCCACCGGCTACGCCTCGCCCTCGTTTCTGTGCAATCCGCAGCAGGGCACGGTGATGCTCGGCAGCGATGCGCTCCTTCTCGAGGCGGGCGACTCGCTGGTCTTCTCGCGGCTCACGGCGAGTGGCACGCGCGTCTGGACGTGGAAGGCCCCGTCCGAGCAGGGCACCAACTGGTTGGGGACCCAGGCGTGGTCGGTGAGCGATGATCTGGGCGAGGGCGTCATTGTTCGCAACGCGCGCTTTCTGACCCGACTCGACGGGCAGGGCGCGGTGCGATGGACGATCAAGCGCTGAGGCGCGCCAGGCGAGGCTTGAAGCCCCGCCTCACGGCAACACGAAGATTCCGTCGTCGTTCTTGAGCTGCTGGAACAGCTCCCCGAGCTTCTCACGCTCCGGGGACTTCGTCTCCTCGACGTGGAACACGCCGCCCGCGCTGGCGTAGAACTGCGCGGCGTCCATCCCTGCCTCGGGATTGCGCACGATGAGCATGACGTGGGTGTTGATCGAGATGACGAAGCGCAGCTCGAGCCCCGATGGCCCCAGGTAGGCGGCATAGGTCTTCTTGAATTCGTCGGGCCCGAGGCGACCGAGCATGCGCGCCCAGATCGCCTTCGAGGCGGCGGGATCGTCGGACAGCGTCGCAGCCTTGTCGAGATCACCAGCCGCGAGGTGAGCGTAGAGCTGCTGCGCGCACCCGAGCGCCGAGTGGCGATCGAGCGCGTCCTTCGCGCCCTGGAAGTGAACGGGCGGTGTCTGCACCTGCACTTTCGCCTGCAGAGACTTGCCCTGCACCGTGAAGGAGCGAAGCGCTCCATCCGTTGCTGAAGCGGGTGACCCTGCCATGGCGGAACCTCCAAGGAAACCCAGCGTCATCGCAACCAAAATGCGCGACATCACATTCTCCAATCACACGCCCCTCGGCGTGCACGAGTGCGCACGAACGCAGTTCAAGGCGGCGCAGTGCGAAAACGCTACCACGGGCTGCTGGCGCGGGGATCGCTGCGTGCCGCGCTTTGCGAACGTCTGCGGCCACAGGGCGGTTGTCGCGTCCGATAGAATTCGTGCGCTCCCGATGTTGCAGTTTTCGCGGGCCCTCGTCCTAGGGGAAACGGGTGACCAATACCGGTCGCCGACCTGAGGAGCGCCATGAGCCGCACGTTCGCATCGTTCATCCCCGTGTCTTTCTTATTGGCCGTGCTCGCAGGTTGTGGCGGCTCGGATCAGGGCGCGCAGTGCACCGCGGCGAGCGACTGCCAGAACGTGGCGTGCACCTGCGGCGACGGCAACATCATCAACCACCAGGGCTGCGTGGATGGCACGTGCGACTCCGAGAGCGCGTGCGCGAGCGTCTGCATCGGACACGGAGGCGGGTCGGGAGGTGGGAGCGGCGGCGGTTCCGGCGGAGGCAGCGCGGGAGGCTCGGGTGGCGGGAGCGCTGGCGGATCGGGCGGAGGAAGCGCCGGTGGATCAGGCGGCGGGCACGGAGGTGGCGCTGGAGGAGGAAGCGCTGGTGGCTCTGGTGGCGGACATGGAGGCGGCTCGGGCGGCGGTAGCGCAGGAGGATCGGGAGGAGGAACTGCCGGCGGATCCGGAGGTGGCAGCGGCGGAGGAAGCCCGTCGTGCGACGGAAACTTCAGCACGGGATCGACGTTCAATACCGGCAACGATGTCTATGTCGCCTGCAACAACAACCCGCTCAACGGTGAAGGGGCTCCGACCAACTGCAAGACCGGCCGGTTCATCATGTTCAAGAGTCCCGGGCTTTGCTACTGCCTCTACGACTGCGCCGACATCGCATCCTCGCCGCAGCCCGGCCAGGCCTGCTCCGACGATGGCTCCGTGGTCTGCGAACGGGTCCAGAATGACCAGGGGCAGATCAACAATCTCTGCCTGACGAAGACCTGGCAGGACCTGGTCTGCCGCGCGCCTTGAGCGTCGTGAGCTGAGACGCGCGCCAAATCGTGCAGCTACTCCTCAACGCCGCGCCTGCTCGGATCCAGCAGGCGCGGCAAGCTCACGCTCAGCTCCGAGCGCAGGAGCCGGAAGATGCTCCCCACTTCGGAGCGGGTCGTCGCGAGCTCCTGGCCGAGCGCCTGCTCCACCTCGGTCAGGATCTGCGCGCGCGCCGCCACCAGCCAGCGGCTCACCGTCATCCGATGTGTCTGGTAGATGGTCGCGATGCGCGAGGTGGTGAGGCCGTGCAGGTAGTGCAGCTCCAGCACCCGCCGATCGCGCGCGTTGAGTGCCGAGAGCGAAGCCTTCACCGCACGACCGAACGGCTCGCGCAACCCGGCCTTCAGCGACGCGCGCGCCGCACCACTCGTGACGAGCGCATCCTGCGTCTGCTCGGAAAGCGGCTCGTCGTCTCTCTGCACGCGCCGCGCATCGATGGCTGCACGCACGGCGATCGCTTCGAGCCAGCGGTGGAGGCTTCCGCGGCCGTTGAAGCTCGCAAGCTTCGGCACAGCGCCTCCCGCACCGAGCAGCTTCACGCGAAGCTCCTGCACGAGATCTTCGACGGCCACGCCCTGTGAGACGAAGCGCTCAAGCGCGCGAGGAAGGCGCGAGAGGTGCTGCTGCTCGAGGAGTCGCAGCGCGGCCGGCTGTCCGGTCAGGCATGCCTGCGCGAGATAGAGCCCCGCGTGATCGAGCGCGTCGATGCGCTCCTGCTCGTTCGGCCCCACGGCGGTCTGCAGACGGGCCGCGAACGCCTCGAGCGAAAGCTCGACGCCCGCGTTCGCCGTGCGCGCCTTCTCCCAATGCACTCGCGGGTCCATGACGTCACACTACTCAATCGGGTCGATGCGCGGCCAGCAGCGTGTCGATCGCGTGCAAGCTCTCCTTGGCATCCGGCACGGGCGCAGGCTCGCGCGCGTAGAACTCGCGCGCCTGCAGGGCGATCAAGCGCGCTCGAACAGAGTGGCCGCTCTCCCCCCAGAGCGCGCGGGCGAGCAGCAGCCTCGTCTCGGCCAGATCGGCAGGATCACCGCTCGCCTTTTCTTCAATCGCGAGACCTCTCTCCAGCGAGGCAACAGCTTGCCTGAACCTGCGCAGGCCGAGCTGCGCTGCGCCCGTGACCGTGAGGGCTGCGCCGGTATACGGGTGGTCGGGACCGAGAGCATGCTCGAAGATCTGCAGCGCGTGCGCGAGCGGGACCAGCGCCTCGGAGCGCCGCCCCGCATGCTCCAACGCCTCTCCCAGGTTGTTGAGCGAAATGCCGACATCGATGCTCTCTGGCCCGAGAACCCGTTCTCGAAGAGCGAGCGCGCGCCGATGTTCGGAGATGGCCAGTTCATCCTGTCCCATCGTCTTATGGAGGACAGCCAGATTACTCAACGCATCTGCGCTGCCCAGAGCCCCGTCCGGGAGCTTGTCAAAGATGGCGATCGCGCGCCGATACGCTGCCTCCGCCTCGTCGCGCTGTCCCAACTTGAAGAGAGCCATTCCCAGATTGTTCGAGATGCTGGCGAGGCTGTGCTGCTGGGGAGGCTGGATCTTCTCGTGGATGGCCAGCGCGCGCTTCTCGAACTGCACGGCCTCTTCGGTGTGCCCCTGCTCCGCGAGCAGCATGCCGAGATTGATGAGCGTCGCCGCAGACTGGGGATGACCTGCACCCAGCGTCTGCTCGAACACCTCCAGCGCGAGGCGATCCGCCGCAACCGCCTCGTCTGACTTTCCCAGATCGCCGAGAGCCCCCGCGATTGCGGTGAGGGTCTTCCCTTCGCTTCTTCCGTCCCGCGGCTGCCTTCGCTTCTCGAAAGCGAGCGCACGCTGCAGCAGGACCAGCGCCTTGTCCGGGTGGCTCCGTTCGAGTTCGTGGAGCGCGACCATATACATGGCGGGGCCCTCGGAATCGTGGTCTCGCTCAAGCAGCGCGAGCACGCTCTGGGAGAGCGAGTCCGCCTCGGGCCCGATCGCCTCCGGAGTGCCACGGAGCGACCGGAGCAGAGAGAGGCGGACCCAAAGCAGCGTCGAGTCGTCTCCTGCCGCGGTGGCAGCCAACTCTGCGGCGTGCAGCGTCTTGCGCCCCTCGGCCAAGTCTCCCCGGAATCCTTGCAGAGCCCCGAGGCGGTAGAGGCTCTCCGCCTCGAGCGGACGGTAGCCAATCTTCTTCGCCGCGGCGGCGGTCGGCTCTGCCAGCGTGCGCTCCTCGTCGAAGCGAAACGCGTCATCGAGCGCCTTGGCCTGCGAGACTCGCTCGAACTGCTCCGCGATCTGGCGGCGCACCGCGGGGTCGCGCGGAAGAGGAACGCGCGCAGAGAGCTTGTCGAGCGCCGCGCAATCGTCGATCGACGAGAGATTCGCCGCGGCGGTCGCGGCGTGCTCGACGAGCGCAGCATCGGCCTTCGCGAGCAGCGAGACCTGCGTCTTGAATTCGGCGAGCCGTCGATCGAGGCAGCTCATGCGCGCATCGAGAAGTTCACTCGACTGCTCGTGGCGCAGCGCCGTCGCTTCGCAGGCCTGCGTGCGCATCGCGATCCAGTCGGCCGCATAGCGATCAAAGTCCCGCTCGATCGAATCGGCCGCACTCGCGGCAAAGGGGAGCTGCGTAGCGAGGATCGCGCGCCGCACCGCGGGCTTCTGGTCGGGCCAGAGGCCTGCCAGATACCGCTCGCTCCCGCGGCAGACGCGATCGCGCGAAACCTGGAGCGTGAACAGCCCGGCCGCGCCCAGCGCGAGGATCACGAGCGGCACGACCACGCGCTTCATCACGCGCATCCGATCGCGCGCGAGCAGGCGCAGCAGTTCGCGCAACGTCTCGAAGCGATCTCCCGGCGCGACAGAGAGGCCTCGTGCGAGTGCGCGCTCAATCCAGCCGGGCACGCGCGCACTGCGGGGGATCGCTGCGGGCGCACCGGTTTCAACCGCGAGACGGAGCTCGTCGATCGTCTTGCCCGCGAAGGGCCGCTTTCCGCAGAGCGCTTCGTAGAGCGAGACGCAGAACGAGAACTGATCGGCGCGCGCGTCGGCGGGCTGACCTGCGAACTGCTCCGGCGCCATGTACGCGGGCGTTCCGAGGACGGCACCGGTCCGGGTCAACGAGCTGGGGAGCGCGTCGCGCGTCTCTCCTGCAACGGGCGCCGACGACGGAATGCGCGAGAGTCCGAAGTCGATGACCCGCACGCGTCCATCAGCGCCGACGAGAACATTGTCCGGCTTGAAGTCGCGATGCGCGATGCCCGCTTCGTGTGCGGTCGCGAGGCCCTCTCCCGCTTGCAGGAAGATCTGGAGAATCTCACTGCGCGTCCGCTTCCCGGTCTGCAGCCAGGCCACCACGGTCGGGCCTTCGATGTACTCCATCGCGACGTAGACCTGCTCATCCGCGATCCCGACATCGAACACCGCGACGATGTTCGGATGGGCGAGCCGCGCGAGCGATTGCGCCTCGCGCAGGATCCGCGCATTTCCCTCAGCGCCGAGCGCGGCGACGCTCTCCGGCCGCAGCAGCTTGATGGCCACCTTGCGCTGGAGCTCCGGATCGAACCCGGCATAGACGACGCCCATCCCGCCCGAGCCGAGTCGATGGAGCACGACGTAGCGGCCGATGTGTGCGCCGGGAGCGAGTGTCGGCGCGAGTGTGTCGATGGTTGGCGTTGCCCCCGGAGGCGTCGCGAGACCCTTCTCGTCGCTGCCCCCTGCGAGAATGCCGAGCAGTTCACCGCAGGCCGCACAGCTCTCGACGTGCGCGCGCAGAGCCGGCGCGTCGGCCGGACTGGAGCCCGCGATGAGTTCGAGCAGCGCTTCTTCGGAAGGGCACTCCATGCCGCTGCGTTGTCTCACACGCGCAAGCGGACCGCGCGCAACGAACAGCTCACTTCACGCGAACCTCATCCGCCCTGCGCGCTGCTCGACCATTCGTTTCCAGCCACTTCGCGACTGCCTCGCGCTGCTTCGCGAAACTCGCGCCCCGTGCGGCATATCCATCCCGCGCCTGCTCAGCGAGATGACGCGCAGATTCGAGATCGCGCGCCGGGTCTGCGTTCACTGCGAGCAGTGCTTTTGCGAGGAGAAAATGCGCGCGATCGCGATCGACGAGATCGTCGAACTCGGCCTCCGGCGGCGGCAGCGCGGATATCCGGGTTAATCGAGCGAATGCCGCATGCGGCGAATCGTGCAGCTCGACTTCCGCGAGAGCCAGTTCGCGATCGATCGACCTGAACGCATCCGCGCCGTTGGTGCGCGCGCCCTCGATCGCGTGTTCGAATTCTCGTCGCGCCTCCTCGTATCGGCCTTCTTTCGCCTCCAACAGACCGAAGCCATAAGCCGTCCCCGCAGACTCCGCGGCTCGATCCTTGGATGTCTCCTCCGCGGCCCGCACGGCCTCGAGCAGCAGTCGCGCTTCCTGGAGTTTGCCCATATCGATCAAGAGCGCAGCGATGTCTCTGCTGAGATAGATCACTCTCGGACTGCTGGGCCTCGGATCGGCACGCTTCGCAATCGCGAGAGCGTTCTCCAGCCGTTGCTTCGCTTCATCGAATCGTCCGAGCTGCTGGAGCGCCCGTCCGGCAAGCTTTTCGGCCTGGTACTCCCCGGGGCGCGAACGGAAGTAGGGCGCCGCCCGCTCTGCGGCGGCGAGCGCTTGAGCAGGATCGTCTCTGACGAACGCATTTCCCAGACCGATCAATCCATTGGCTACATCACCTGAGTCAGGACCTTGTGTCCGCTCGCTCACAGAGATGGCGTGCTGGAGGCGCTTGCGCGCGTCCAACGTGCGAATGCCGGTCTCAACTTCCGCCAGAGCCCGCTCGGCGCGCACACTCGCCGCGTGCTCGGATCCATAGTGCGAGACAGTCAGATTGAACGATTCCTCGAGTGTCTGCAGCGCCTGGTGAAACTGAATGTTCTGGTTTTGCCGCCCACCGAGCTCATCGAGCACCATCCTCATCAACGGGATGTTGTCTGGCACCTTCCGTGCCCAGACGAGCGCCTCTTCGGAATGCCGAAGCGCTGCGCGAGGGTCTCCAGCGCTGGTTGCGAGCACAGATCGCTCCAGCTCCAGTCGCGCGTGCAGTTCTGCGTCGTCGCCAACTCGCTCCACTGCCGCCGTCGCCAACAGCTCTGCGCGCGAGGCCTCCTGCATGTGCCCCGCGTAATCATTCGCATCGATCAGGTTGATGCACGCGCGCGCCAGCGTGCGATCGTCGCGAGCCCGCAGGGCCGCCGCCTGCGCTTCATGGAGGGTTTGTATCCCCGCTTCATCTTGACCGGCAAAGTAGCGGGCCGTCCCCAACAACAAGAGAACGCGCGCTTCAATCGGGGGAAACCGGAGCTCCCTGGCTTGCGCGAGCAGCTGCTCGCCCGAGTCGACCGTCTGCTGTTCGTGGCCGGCATAGAGTTGGATGTTCATCGTCGCCACGCGCTGCTGGAGCGCATCGACCTGCGGCTTCTGCTCTGCGGTTGGCGCAGTCAGATCGCGCAGCGCGCGTGCATCGGCGCAGCCCGCGAGCGACTGCAGCGTTCCCGCGATTGCAACTGCGTGGGTCACGACGTCGTTGTCCGACTTCGAGAACAACTGCGCTGCAGCCGATAACCCGTGCAGGCGATCGTCGAGGCAGGCCATGCGCAGATCGAGCAGCTCAGGCGATTGCTCACCGCGCAGCACCGTTGCCTGGCAGGCCTCGGTGCGCATCGCGGTCCACTCCGCGGCATATCGATCGAATGCTTTCGAGACGGTGTTCCACGCCGCGTCCGCATAGGGAAGTTTCGTCGCGAGGATCGAGTTGCGGATCGTCTCTCGCTGCGCCGGATCCCAGATGCCCGCAAGCCTGGCCTCGGCGCCTCGGCACTCACCGGCGCGACGTGCGGTGCGCACGAGGAGAAAACCACTCAATGCGAGCAGCAGGAGTCCGGCGATGCTTGCAACCCAGATCCGCCGAGCGCGCGCGGGATCGTTCGAGAGTCGGGCGAGCAGCAGCTTCATCGACGCCGGACGATCTCGCGGATCGGCGTTCAATCCAGAGCGCAGCGCGCGCTTGATCCACTCGGGCACCGGACTGTTCGTGAAGCGAATCTGCTGTTCGGCAATCGCGCGCGCGATGGTTTCGAGCGAGTCCCCCGCGAAAGGACGAACGCCAAACAACGACTCGTGCAGCGCGACGCAGAAGCTGAAGAGATCCGAGCGCGCATCGGCAGGCTTGCCGGCGAGCTGCTCCGGCGCCATGTACGCGGGCGTTCCGAGGACCGCGCCGGTTCGGGTGAGTGAGCCGGCACTTGCGATGCGCGTTTCACCTGCGGCCTGGGCGGGCGAGGGATCGCGAGAGAGTCCGAAGTCGATGACCCGCACGCGGCCATCGGCGCCGACAAGGACGTTGTCCGGCTTGAAGTCTCGGTGAACGATGCCCGCTTCGTGCGCCGTCGCGAGGCCCTCTCCGGCTTGCAGGAAGACCTGGAGAATCTCCGCGCGCGTCCGCCTGCCGCTCTGCAGCCAGGCTGCCACGGTCTGGCCTTCGATGTACTCCATCGCGACGTAGACCTGCTCATCCACAAGCCCGACATCGAACACCGCGACGATGTTCGGATGGGCGAGCCGCGCGAGCGACTGCGCCTCGCGCAGGATCCGCGCATTTCCTTCTGCGCCGAGTGCAGCGACGCTCTCCGGCCGCAGCAGCTTGATGGCCACCTTGCGCTGGAGCTCCGGATCGAACCCGGCATAGACGACGCCCATCCCGCCCGAGCCGAGTCGATGGAGCACGACATAGCGGCCGATGAGTGCGCCGGCAGCGAGCGTCGGTGCGAGCGTGTCTGCAGAGGGCTGCGCTGCGAGAGGCTTCTCGCCTTGCTCATCGCTCTGCGCTGCGAGGATTCCGAGGAGTTCGCCGCATGCGGCACAGCTCTCGACGTGCGCGCGCAGCGCTGGCGCGTGGGCTGCGTCGGTGCCGTCGACGAGTTCGAGCAGCGCTTCTTCGGAAGGGCACTCCATGCGGCCGTGTTGTCTCACAGGAGCGACTGGACCGGGCGCCACGGCCAGCTCACTTCCAACCGAACTTCATCCGGCCTGCGTGCTGCACTCGACATGCGGCTGCTCGATCGCCTCCATCACGCGCGAGAGCACGCGGTCGATGCCGGCTGCGGGATCGAACTCAAGCGGTTGCTTGAAGCGGACAGAGAGCGCCGAGCCGGCCTGGCGAATCTTCAGACCCGACTTGTCAAACGTCTCGCGGAAACCGGCGAGCACCACCGGCACGACTGTGGGCCGGTTCGCGCAGATGAGGTGCGCGGTGCCGCGTCGACCGGGGGCGCCCGGCTGCGTCGTGCCCTGCGGAAAGGTGAAGACCCAACCTTCCTTCAACGCCCGATCGATGGCGGAGAGATCGCCCGTATCCACAGCGCGCGAGATCGCCTTCTCGCCATCGCGCCAGGTTCGCCGCACGCAGACAGCGCCGCCCGCCGCGAAGAAGCGAGGCAACAGGCCGCGCCGCTCCATCGTCTCCTGCGCGGCGATGAACGAGATGTGCAGCGGCGCGCGCACGCCCGCGAACAGCGAGGCGCGGCTGCGCGTGAGCCCGTGATACATCGCGATCACGTCGAGAAACCAAGTCTGGTGATTGGCGACGAAGAGCACGTTCGTGTCGGGAAGATCGCCGAGATGTTCGCGGCCGCTCACCGACAGACGGTTGCGGATTCCCAGGTGCCAGAAGCTGCCCGCACCGCAGAGCGCAAGCACGACCCGCTTGAACGAGCGCTTCGCGAAGGATGAATCCTGCATGGGTCTCCAGCGCCACCACGTTCGGCAGCAGGACACCATCGCGAGCGATTGTCATCAGATGGTCATGTCTCCCCTCGACCAGGGTCCGCAGACAGCAGAGAGAAAGTGTGCGACGTCCTCGAAACGCGATCGTCGGCCACGCACTCCGGTTCGCCAGACCCCATGACAGATGCAGCCACATCGACGGCGCAGCTCCCGCGTCGGCAGGCGATGTTCGCGCCGAAAGCGGAGCTGATCGCGGCCTCGCAGATGACGGCGTTCATGAATCTCTGCGCCGAGCGGACGGGCGAGAGTTTCTCCGACGCTGCCGCGTTCCACGCGTTCTCCGTGCGCGAATCATCGCTCTTCTGGTCGCTCTTTCTCGAGTGGAGTGAGCTGCTCGTGGAGGGCCCGCGCGAGCGCGTCTGCACCTCGGCCATCTGCGAGGAGGCGACGTTCTTTCCCGATCTGCGACTCTCGTACGTCGAGAATCTTCTCCGCGTCGGCGACGCAACAGAGGAGGAGCGCGTCGCGATCACCGCCTGCGGTCCGCGCGGGCAGCGCACGCGGCTGACCCGCAAAGAGCTGCGCGAGCGCGTCTGGAGCGCCTCTGCTGAGTTCGAGCGGCTCGGCGTGACGCAGGGAGATCGCATCGCCATCGTCGCGCACAACGACGAGAGCGCGATCATCGCGGCGCTCGCGGCCGCAGCCCTCGGCGCCGCGGTCTCGTCCTCGTCGCCAGAGATGGGAGCGCGCGCGATCATCGATCGGTTCGCTCCGCTCGCGCCTGTGCTGCTCGTCGCTCATCTCGAAGGAGCGCGCGATTCGAATGAGCTCTCTCTGCGCATCGGCGAAATCATCGCCGGGCTTCCCACGCTGCGCGGCGTGATCGCGCTCGACGCCGGCCCGTTCCCCTCGACGCGCACGCTCCCGCAGCTGCGCCTCTCTCAGCTTTCGCGTGCACACGCAGCGCCGCAGTCGCCGCTCCCGTGGCGCCGCTTCCCCTTCAATCAACCGCTCTTCATCCTCTTCTCCTCGGGCACCACCGGCACGCCGAAATGCATCGTCCACGGCGCGGGAGGCACGCTCGTGGAACATCTCAAAGAGCATCGGCTGCACGGCGATCTGCGCGCGCGCGACACGCTCTTCTTCCACACCTCGTGCGCGTGGATGATGTGGAACTGGCAGCTCTCGGCGCTCGCCACGGGCGCGAGCCTCGTGCTCTACGCGGGCCCCATCGATGGCGCTGAGACGCTGTGGAATATCGTCAGCGACGAGCGCGTCACCGTGTTCGGCACCAGCCCGACCTACCTCCAGCTCTGCGAGGAGAGCGGCGATTCGCCGAAACGCACGCTGCCGCTGCCCGAGCTGCGCGCGCTCTTGTCCACCGGATCGATTCTGTATGACACGCAGTATGACTGGGTTCGCGAGCAGGTCGGCCCCATTGCGCTGCAATCGATTTCCGGCGGAACAGACATCCTCGGATGCTTCGTGCTCGGGCATCCGAACCGCCCCGTCTATCGCGGCGAGTGTCAGAGTCTGAGTCTTGGTCTCGACGTGCATGCCGCGCCCAGAGCGGGCGAGAGCAGCTCTGGCATCGGCGAATTGATCTGTCGCAATCCGTTTCCATCGCGGCCGCTCGGCTTCTTCGGAGATGTCGATGGGCGCCGTTTTCACGAAGCCTACTTCCAGCAGCACGAAGGAGTCTGGACGCATGGCGATCTGATCGAGATCGCGCCGGACGGCGGTGCGCGCATGCACGGCCGCTCGGATGGAATCCTGAACGTGCACGGCGTGCGAATCGGGCCGGCGGAGATCTATCGAATTCTCCAGAGTGTCCCGGAGATCGCAGAGTGTCTCGCGGTCGAGGAGACCGTCGAGGGGCGGCCGATGCAGAGCCGTCTGGTGCTGCTGCTCGTCCTGCGCGCGCAGACGTCGCTCGATGGCGCACTGAAGCGGCGCATCCGCGCCCAGCTTGCTCGAGATGGATCGGCGTTCCACGTTCCGGATCTGATCGTCGCAGTGCGGGCGCTGCCCACGACCCACAGCGGGAAGCGCTCCGAGCGCAGCGCACGCGACGCCGTGAACAGACGGATCGTCGTGAACCGCGAGGCGCTGCGCAATCCGGAATCTCTCGACGAGATCCGCGCGGTCATCGAGGAGAGTCGGCGGGCCTCGCTCAACGCTGATGGTGCATCCGCTGGTCCGCTCCTGGCGCGGCTCACATCGATCTGGGAGCGGCTGCTCGACGTCGCGCCCCTCGGCAACGACGAGAACTTCTTCGCGCTCGGCGGAACGTCGCTCCTGGCGATGCGCTTCTGCGCGCTCGCGCATGAGGAGACGGGCGCGCAGTTGACGCCCTCGATGCTGCTGGCGGCTCCGACGCTCGAGCAACTCATCGCGCTCATCGAGATGCAGCAGAGCACGCCGCCGCCGCTGCTGGTTGCGCTGCGCCGCGAGGGTGCAGGACGGCCGCTCTACCTGTTGCCGGGACTTGCGGGCGAGGTGCTCGAGCTTGCGCCGCTTGCGCACCAGCTGCAGTGCGATCGTCCGGTGATCGCTCTGCGCGCGCGCGGCCTCGATGCGCGCGAGACGCCGCACGCGACGGTCGAGGCGATGGCCGCGGACTGCATCGCGCAGATCCGCACGCAGAGCCCGACGGGTCCCTATGCACTCGCGGGCTATTCGTTCGGTGGCCTGGTCGCGCTCGAGATGGCGGCGATGCTGCGCGCGGCGGGAGAGGTGGTCGAGTTCGTCGGGCTGTTCGACACCGACGTTCACGACGCGTGCCTGCCGACGCGCGAGCGCATGATCTATCGGACGCTGCGCAAGCTTCATCGCATCACGAGTCGCTTGCCCGCGCCCAGCAAGGGTTTCCTCTTCCGCGCCCGAGCCGCGCTTCGCACGCGCATCGAACGGCGCCTCGGGGCGACCTGCGGCGAGATCCCGACGCCGCGCTGGCGGACCGAACCGCTTCCTCCCGCGATGGCCCGGGTTGATTCCGCCGCGTGGGCCGCGTTTCGCGCTTATCGACCGCGGCCACATTCCGGGCCCACGACATTCTTCCGCGCCAGCCTGCGCGCCCCTGATTACTGCGATCCAATTCCGATCCTGCGCGCTGCCACCGACGGCCAGTTCACCATCTTCGATGTTCCTGGCGATCACTTCACGATGATTCAGGACCCGCACGTCGCGCTGCTTGCAGAACGCGTCTCGGCCTGTCTCCGCGTCCGCTGACGAACACCAAGCAGCAGGGCCGCATCTGGTGCTCGACCCTCTCCGTCGCGCGTTCCGAATCGTCGACGAGCACGCAGTTGAGATCGACCAACTGTCCGCTGATCCGAGGACTCGCGCAGGCACTCAGTGTGATCTGAATCACCCATCGTCATCGATTCGCGATCCAGCGATTCGTTGGGTAGGTCTTCCCGGCACCCGGAGAAGATCGACAGCAATATGCCCGGACATAAGAAGAAATTAATTTAGCAAATTATTTTCCGAAATTGACCCGGTGCGCAAAGCGAGGCTGGGAGCGGCTCAGATGTTCAGTCGTTTTCTTGTAGGCATGCATTTACCTGCTACGTTTCCTAACTGAATGCCAACTCCAATGACTCGCGGAGTATCCATGCGCGCCACAATTGCGCTCGTTCTTGCCTGTGGTCTGTCTATGGCCTGCTCTCCTGGCCATAGCGCAGTCGCTGATCCAACCAAGTCGACGGCCACAGTCGACAGCACGACCGGCGTGATCGCGGATGGTCGCGATCGCGTGACAATCTCGGTCACGACGCTCAGCTCAACCGGCTTCCCAGCCCCGGGCGTTCAGGTTGTGCTCTCGGCGACAGGCACCGGAAACACCATCATCCAACCTGTCGCCAGCGACGCCTTCGGCCTTGCGATCGGAACGATCGCATCGACCGTTCCGGGTCTGAAAACAATCACGGTGACACTCGGTGGCCAGGCTCTCGCGCAGACGATTCCAGTCACGTTCGTAGCGATTCCGGAAACCAAGCTCACCTTCAAGGTTCCCCCGTCGGCTGCGCTGGCTGGTGACCCGATCAATCCAACCATTGAGGTCGGCGTCGAGGATGCGGCAGGCAATCTCATTACCTCTGCGACGGACGCGATCACGCTGACGCTCGCTCCTTCGACAGGCACGCTCACCGGAAGCGCGACGACGAATGCAGTGGCCGGAATCGCGACGTTCGCGGGGCTTTCCATTTCGCAAGTCGGGGCGGCCTACCAACTCACGGCGACCGCAGATGGTCTTGCCAACGCGATCAGCGCGCCGTTTGCGATTACGGCATCTCCACCGTCCAAGCTGGCCTTCCTCGTTCAGCCGAGCAACTCGCAGACAGGCTCGATCATCACGCCGCCGCTCCAGGTCGCGGTGCAGGACAACCTGGGGAATCTCGAGGCGAGTGCGACAGGCACAGTGACGATCGCCATCGGGACGCAGGGGGGACGCGGAGTTCTCTATGGAACGGCCACGCAGCCCGTCGTGGGCGGCATCGCGAAGTTCGACGATCTCAATCTCCGCGGCGCAGGGAATGGATACGTGCTCGTCGCGACCTCGGCTGGAGCTTCGGCGCCGCTCGCTGGCGCCAGAAGCATTCCATTCAACGTGGCCGTCGGCGCCGCAAGCCACACATCTTCCACTCTTGTTGCAACCGCGACGTCAGCCGGGACGGTCGTTGCCGACGGAGTATCTACCTATACGATCACGACGACGGTCCTCGACCCCGACTGGAAGCGATCACCAAGAACCGCGGCGGAACGATCGCGGCGAGCGCGATCGCTGGAGCCGTCAGGCAGGCGTCCGCGGCGCGGGGATCCGCGACACGAACGTGAGCTGAGGCGAGCAGCGTGGCGGGGCGTTACTCGAC
>CAIWCD010000035.1 GCA_903911145.1 uncultured delta proteobacterium
CGCGAGGACGTCGATCGTCATTCACGAATCCGTGTCCCTGATACAGTGCGCGCCCTTCGACTTCTCCAAGGATGAATCCCGAGTGCCGGACCCACGCGATCTCTCCCCGCTGCGCGAAGCCGTCGCTGCCCGGCCGCTGCCGAGACACGTCGGCATCATCATGGACGGCAACGGTCGTTGGGCCGAGACGCACGGGCTGCCGCGTCTGGCCGGGCATCGCAAGGGGAGCGACGCCGTGCGCGCGACCACGCGGGCGGCGCGAAAGATCGGTCTCGACGCGCTGACGCTCTACGCCTTCTCGTCGCAGAACTGGGAGCGGCCGCAGAGTGAAGTCGAGGGGCTGATGGATCTGCTGCGCGACTATCTGCAGAGCGAGCGCGCGGAGATCCTCGACAACGGGATTCGCTTGAACGCGATCGGCCAGCTCGATCGCTTGCCGCCGCGCGTGCGCGAGCCGCTCGAGGAGCTGCGCGCGGTGAGCGCGAAGAATTCGAAGATGGTGCTGACGCTCGCGCTCAGCTACGGGGGCCGCGAAGAGCTGGTGCAGGCGGCGCGCAGGATCGCCGAGGACGTGCAGCGCGGCGCGCTCGCGATCGACGGCATCGATGCGGCCGCGGTCGAGGAGCGGCTCTGGACGAATGGCCTGCCGCCGCTCGAGCTGGTCGTGCGCACCAGCGGTGAGATTCGCGTGAGCAACTTTCTCCTCTGGCAGCTCGCCTACGCGGAGCTGCACCTGACCGACACGCTCTGGCCCGACTTCGGCGAGGAGCAGCTGCTGCTTGCGCTCGAGGACTTCCAGCGGCGCGAGCGGCGGTTCGGCAAGACGAGCGCGCAGCTGCGCACGGCAAAGAGCTAGATGATGAACGCCCAGAACAAGAATCTGCTCCTGCGGTTCGTCACGGCGATGGTCCTCCTGCCGCTGGTGATCGGGCTGATCGTTCTCGGTGGTCTGCCGTTCGCGATGCTGCTCTCGGTTGCGGCCGCGCTCTCCTCGCTCGAGCTCAACCAGATGGCGGCATCGGCGAACCTGGCCGGCGCTCCAGCGATCGCTTCGGCATCGGGCGATCTTTCGAAGACGCGATCGAGCAGGCTGGGCGCGGGTGCGCTCGTTTCCGCGGCCGCGGCGTTTCTCGTTCCGCTGCTCGATCAACCCGCGCTGCACTGGCTCACTCTTCGAACACTTCTCTGCGCGCTGATGCTCATCGCTTTCATCGACGCGCTCTTCTTCGAGAGCGAAATTCCCCGCGCGCCCGCTCGGGTCGGCATCGCCGTGCTCGCGCCGCTCTACACAGGCGTGACGCTCGCGGCGCTGGTGCATCTGCGCGCTCTCGAGAACGGAGCGTGGTGGATCATCCTCGCGCTCGCGGTGACGTGGATGAACGACACCGGCGGCTACTTTGCGGGCAGGGCGTTCGGCAAGCACAAGCTCTATCCGCGCATCTCGCCGAGCAAGACGTGGGAGGGCGCGATCGGCGGCGCGGCCGCATCCACAGCGGGCGCGCTGATCATCAAGCTCTTCTTCCTCACGTCGATTCCTCTCTGGGGCGCAGCTCTCATCGGCCTCGGCGGCTCGGTGATCGGCCCGCTCGGCGACCTCTCCGAATCGATGCTCAAGCGCGCGTTCGGCGCGAAGGACTCGGGCGCGATGCTTCCCGGCCACGGCGGCCTGCTCGACCGCATCGATGCGCTGCTCTTCGTCGCGCCGTTCGTCCTCTTCTGCGCGCAGCATCTGATTTTCGCGCCATAGCGCTGCTGCCGATTACACTCCACGCCATGTCGCCCGTCCTCGTCTCGATCTCGTCTGCTGGCCTGACGCTGGCCTCGTTCCTCGGCGTGATCACGGTCGTCGTCTTCTTCCACGAACTCGGCCACCTGCTCGTGGGATTGGCGCGCGGAGTGAAGCCCGAGAAGTTCTCCATCGGCTTCGGTCCGCGCCTCTTCGGCTTCATGATCGGCGAGACGGAGGTGCGCGTCTCGCTGCTCCTCTTCGGCGGCTACGTGAAGTTCGCGGGAGACAATCCGCTCGAGGAGGCGAAGCCCGAAGATCAGGGGCGCGGCTTCTATCAAGCGACTCCGCTCTCGCGCGGGCTGATCGCGGTGGCAGGTCCTGCAGCCAATTTCGTGCTCGCCTACTTCCTCTTCGTCGCGCTCTATCTGATGCCGCAGACGTCGCTCGCGCCGACGGTGGGTTTCGTCAAGCCAGGCTCGCCTGCAGCGGCTGCGGGAATTCTACCGGGCGATCGGATCACCTCGGTCGCCGGCATGCACGCGCAGAGCTTCTTCGAGGTGCAAGAGAAGATCCGAGCGAGCTTCTCGAAGCCGATCGATCTCGTGCTCGACCGCCATGGGAGCGCACTTGCGGTGCGCGTGACGCCGGCGACCGTCGAGGAGAAGAACGCGGTCGAGACGCAGAAGCAGGGGCGCATCGGCATCAGCGCGGTGCCACGCATGGCGGTGATTGCGCAGCTTGGTCCCGACACGCCGGCGGGCAGGGCGGGCCTGCGCACGTTCGACCGCATCGAGCGCTACGACGGGACGGCGGTCGGCAACTACGAGGAGCTCGCATCGCGCATCGCCCAGACGCTCTCGATCGCTGGGTACAGCACCCTCGCGCGTTCAACGGTTCTCCTCGAGGGCACGCGTCCGCGCGAAGTCCCCGCGCCGGGCGGAACTCTCTGGGTGCAGGAGCCGCTGCGACTCACGATCGAGCTGCCTGCGCTCGGACGCAACGTGCTGCCGGGAGAGATCGAGGCGCTCGCCGGCATCGCCTGCGCCGATCTCAACCTCTTCGTCGTCCAACCCGGAAGCGCTGCCGAGCAGGCGGGGCTTGTGCGCGGCGATCGCATCGTCGCGGTGCAAGGCAAGCCGGTGCTCTGGTGGAGCGACGAAGTCGAGACCGAGCGGCTCTCACGCGGAGCGCTCCCGTTGCGGCTCGAGGTGCTGCGCGAGGGAAAATCGCTCACGTTCACCGTGCAGCAGACGATGCGCAAGCAGCGCGATGAGTCGGGCGTGAAGGTTGAGCTGCCTGAGTTCGGCGCGGGTCCCGACTATCGAATCCTCGCGGGAGAGCCGGAGCGCGTCACCGTGCGCTACGGCCTGCTGGAAGCGGGCGCGCGCGCGTTTGCCGACACGGTCTCGGCGACGCGCTTGATTGCCGTGGGCCTCGCCGGGATGTTCAGCGGGCGCGTGTCGACCGAGGCGATCGGCGGTCCCTTGATGATCGCCGACGTCGCGCGCAAGGCCGCTGGCTACGGCCTCGCGGCGCTGCTGGCCGTCACCGCGAGCATCAGCGTGAATCTCGGTCTGATGAATCTCCTGCCTCTTCCGGTCCTCGATGGCTTCCATGTCCTCAGCGCAATCCTCGAGCGGATCCGCCGCCGTCCACTCTCGCTGCGCTTCATCGAGATCGCGAACATGGTCGGTGTCTTTCTGCTCTTCAGCCTGATGCTCTTCGCGATGCGCAACGACGTCGTGAGGAAATTCTTCGAGTAGTCGCATCGCTCCCGAAACAGCCCGCCATGCTCGCGCTCTCTCTCGACACCAGCTCGCCTGCGACCTCGATTGCACTCGTTGCTGTCGAGTTGCCACCGGCGTCTCCCTCCCTCGACGCGGCGAGCAGCGCGCGGACATTTACGTTCCGCACTCTTGCCGAGGAGCTCTTTCTTCCTCCTGCAAAGGCTGGCGATCAGCTCCCCGATGCGCTCTCTGCGCTTTGCGTGCGCGCGGGCTGCTCGCTCGACGACGTCGGGGCGCTTGCGGTGGGACTCGGCCCCGGCTCGTTCACGGGCCTGCGCGTCGGGCTCGCGGCGGCGAAGGGACTCGCCTATGCGCGGCGCTGGCCGGTCGCGGGCGCATCGAGCCTGCGTGCTGTCGCGCGCTCTTCCTCACGCACGCTCGGGCTCACCAGTGGCCTGCTCGTCGCTGCCCTCGAAGCGC
Source organism: uncultured delta proteobacterium (assembly GCA_903911145.1). Classification (GTDB taxonomy): domain Bacteria; phylum Myxococcota; class Myxococcia; order Myxococcales; family 40CM-4-68-19; genus CAIWCD01. Next base: position 3,937 of record CAIWCD010000035.1, read on the forward strand.
GGCGCGGTGAACTGTTTCTCTCGGCCTACACGCTGCACGCAGGAGCAGTCGACGCATGCGGTGACGAGAAGGTCATGCAGGCGAGCGATGTCTCGGCGTGGCTTGCGCAACTGCACGCGGAGCAGGCTGGGCGCGGCGTTGCGTACGATGCGCCGATGCTCGTCGGGCCAGGTGCGACGAAGAATCTCGAGCTGCTGCGCGCTGGAGGCGTGTCCGATGCGTCGCTCGCCTGCGCCGCATCGCCGCACTGGCCCTCGGCGGCCGCGCTCGTCGAGTTGTGCGCAGCGCAGCTCGTCGCGACCGACTCGGGATCGGGCGCAAACCCGCTCTGCTGGCGCCCTGGCGACACCGCAGAGCTTTTCGCTCTCGCGCCGCGCTACCTCGCCGAGAGCGAAGCCGAGAAGGCCCTCATGGCGGGCCGCGTCGGAAAACTCCCGAAGTAAATCTTTTGTTCTCGAGAGTGCGTGACTACTGTGCGCGCCCATGACCGTCTCCGCCGAAGGTCCGCCCGCGCACACTCCAGAGTTCCGTGCGCGCCGCACGCAGAACTGGATGCTGCTCGGCCTGCTCTACGCGCTGTTCTACATGTCCCGCTACAACTACTCGGCGACGAGCGCGTATCTCGCTGAAGTGCTCGGCTGGAAGAACGCGCAGCTCGGCGTCTTCGAAACGGTGATGCCGCTCGTCTACGGCCTCTCCGTCTTCTTGAACGGCCCCGTCGCCGATCGCATCGGCGGCAAGCGCGCCTTCCTCTTCGGCACGCTGGGCGCGGCTTCGATGAACTTCGCGTTCGGCGCCATTCTCGCCAGCGCCGTCACAGCGCACGGTGGCGGCATCGCGCAGCTGCCGTTCGGGATCCCGATCCTTCCGGCACTTGCAGTCGTGTGGGGCTTCAACGGCTTCTTCCAGTCGTTCGGCGCGCTCAGCATCGTCAAGATCAACGCCCACTGGTTCTCGATTACCGAGCGCGGCACCTTCGCAGGCATCTTCGGCGTGCTCATCCGCTTCGGCCTCATCCTCGCGTTCTCCGGCACGCCGCTCATCCTCAGGTGGTTCTCGATCGCGTGGGTCTTCTGGGTTCCGGCGATCCTGCTGTGCATCTTCTTCGTGCTGAACTTCTTCTTCATGGAGAACTCGCCGTCCGCTGCGGGCCTCGGCGAATACGACACGGGCGACGGCGATTCCGGCTCGAGCACCGGCCACGCGCCGCTCGGCTTCGTGCTGCGCAAGGTCTTCGCCAGCCGCGTCGCCTGGACGGTGGCAGGCACGTCGATGATGGTCGGCTTCGTGCGCCGCAGCGTGATCGACGCCTGGTGGCCGAAGTATTTCGCCGACGTCTTCCACGCCGACCCCAAGCAGTTCGCGACCTACATGCCCTACCAGCTCGCCTCGTGGGGCATCGCCATCGCGGGCATCGCCGGCGGATTCGCTTTCGGTATGACCAGCGATCGCGTCTTCAACGGCCGTCGCGGCCCCGTCATTACCTTCGGTTTCTGCGGCATGGCCCTGCTGCTGGTTCTCCTCGGCGGCGCCAACCACCTCGCGCTCGGCCCCTGGGCCGCGGCAGGTCTGCTGATCGGCCTCTCGTTCTTCGTCAACGGCGCCCACGGCATGATCGGTGGCGCAGCCAGCATGGACTTCGGCGGCAAGAAGGCCGCGGCCACGGCGGCAGGGCTCTTCGACGGCATGCAGTACGTCGCCGCGAGCCTCGTCGGCTACGGCATGGGCAAGCTGATCGACGCCTCAGGATGGAAGTGGTGGAACATGGCCGTCCTCCCCTTCGCGCTCGCCGGTGCAGCCCTCGCCTCGACCCTCTGGAACGCCGTCCCGGAGCGCCGCCGCGTTGCGCGCGACCCGCTGCCGCCCGCGAAGCCCGCGTAATCGAGCGCGGCTTCGGGCCACCGTATCCCGGTGACTCGGCCGCTTGGTATCCGGGCGGAGGTATCGGCGATGCGGGAGATCGAGATATTGCGGCATATCGCGAGGTATCGAGACATATCCCGAGATATCGGGCTGTCTCTCTATACCCCGCCAGGCGTGATCCTCAGACCGGATATCAAGCGGCTTTGCGCCAGCCGGGATGCCGGCGCCGCGCGCAGTTCAGGAGCGGCCCTATCAATCCCCGAACTCGGCGCTCTCTGCGTCGGCCGCGGATGCATGTTTGAGCACGGCGACGGCATCTCGGCGGTGCAAAGCCGCGCCCTATAGTCCGGCGTCGTGCAGTGCCTGCAATAGCTCCGAATAGAACGTCGCGTGATCAAACGCAGGCGTCACGCCGAGCGGTTGCCCAACCTCTTCGAGATGGTCTGCGGCCAGCACTCCACGGAATGTTCCCCAGTGCGCGCTTGCCTCTGGAACCAGTCCGTCGCTGACGATCTTCTGGCTGTCGAGGATTCCCCACGTCAGATCGAACGCCGGCTGGAGGAAACCGTCTCCATTCAGCGCCAGAGGGTCGGCCTTGCCCGAATAGGACCAATAGAGAACTCCGGGAGCATCCGTGACCGATGGATTGAAGACGTTTTCCATATTCGTCGTCGTCATCTCGCGCGCGTCGTCGATCGACCAGCCCATGAGTCCGAGCAAGCTATTGAGGACGCTGACGGCCGGCCCCGGGATGATACCGAGGCCGATATCGGCAATCGGCGTTCCGTGGTGAGGCGTTGCAATCGTGACGACGGCCTTGGTGCGCGGGCCATATCCCAGCTTGCTGACGAGATATCGCGCGTCGAGGCCGCCCTGGCTGTGCGCGACGAAGATGAATGGACCGGGCAATGGATCGAGCGCGGCCTTGATTTGACCAGCGCGATCTTCAATCGTCTGCAGCGGCGTCATCGAGAGGACGACGACGTTCGCTCCCTGCGCGCGCCACGACTCCGGGACGCCATAGAAGTAATCGACGCCCAGAAGCGTGCGAAACCCTCCCATGCCGTGCACGAGCACGATCGTCGCGCTCGGCGGACGGGGCGCTGCGCCGCCGCCCTTACCGAAACCAACTCCGCCATCACCGCCACCTGAATCAAGGCCCCCGCATGCGGCTGCGAGGAGCGTGAGCGTGATCAGAGCGAGTCGTTTCATATGCATCACCGGATTCAACGCTGCTTAGTTTCGCCAGCGGAGAATGAACTCGGCCTGCAGTGGGCTCTCGCGGGCCGAGGCGAGGCCGAACTTGCTCGAGCTCGTGCTGATGGTGTCGTAGTTCGCATATGCATTGGTGTTGTTCAGCATATTCACCACGAGCAGAGTCACTTCCAGGCGCGTCTTGAGCTTGAGCAGCTCTCCGAGGTTGTAACGGAACTGCACATGGAAGAGCGCTTCGTCGGGGTTGCGCAGCGCCGCGATGCTGTTCGGGTTGTTGAAGTTCGGCTGCCCCGTCACGTAGTTGATCGGGAAGCCAGTGCCGCGCGGCGAGAAATAGACGCTCTCGGTGCTGTCTCCAGGGTTGCTCGCATGCTCCCAGCCAGGCGTGCCCGTGCGGTATTCAAGCCGGAAGCCGATATCGAGACCAAACGGCGTCTTATATGCGACCGAACCCTTGAGGGTATGGCGGCGGTCGGCCGCGAGATATCCCTTATAGAATTGCGTCATGCGCGGGTTGTTGAGGAAGCCGTCGAAGTAATCGTCGACCGTGCCGCTGGTGAACGCGAGCGTGTAGGAAAGCAGCAGGTCCCAGCGGCCCGGCGTTCCCTGCACCCAGAGGTCCATGCCGTGATACTGGCGATAGGCCGCGTCGTTCGCCTGGGTCTGGAACAGCGTCTGCTGCTTGCCGTTCACATATCCAAGAACCTTCGTTCCGGTCGGGTCCCAGACGCGATTGACTTCCTGGTCGGCCCACATATCCCCGTAGTAACGATAAACGTAATCGACGCCGAAGACGGTCTCTTCGATGAGCTGGCTGTGGATACCAGCCGAGACCTCGTCGACATATGGGTTCTGCGCAAGATTGGAGAACACCGTCGAGTTATGGCTGACGAAGTTGCGGCCACCGGCGCCACCGGAATAGGTGCAATAGGGATCGCTGGTCGTCGTGGGCGTGCAGGTCTCGAACGTTCCGTTGTTCGTATTGAAGGTGCCCGTGGCCTGGAGCAATGACGGGTTCATATGCTGGGCAATCAGGATATTGCCGACGTCGTTGCTGCGGCCATAGTGACCGACGACGAGCGTCTTGCGGTCGCCGAACAGGTCATAGGTGAAGCCGAAGCGCGGACCCAATCCTGCGAGCGTTCCAATGAACGAGTGATCATTGCCATAGAGCAGACCCATATCTGCGCGAATACCCGGCAGCAGCGTCAACCGGCGCGAGACATTCCACTTGTCCTGCACGAAGGCACCGAGGTTGGCCGCATAGGCCTTGTTATCCATTGGCGCTTGCTGCCCGGCCGGATTCCAGATGGTCGTCAGTTTGTAGCAGGCGCCGAATGTCGCCACGTTATTCGGGTCGCAGACGCCGCCGCGATCGCTGTAGCGCTCGTTGCCTGAAACGCCAGTCACCTGATCGTCGATCATATAGGTGACCTGAACGCCGGCCTTGAGTTGGTGCGAACCGAGCGCGTGCGCCGTCCAGGAGATCGACGGGTTGAACTGGAGATTCCACTTCACTTCGTGGAGGAAGTTCGCCGTCTGCGTCGAGAAGTTGATCGCGTCCGAGTTCTGCGAATCGATGCCCGTGCTGATGTCGTAATGGTTGGGCGTCGTGTAATCGGAGTGAATCGGATCGATATTATCGGTTTCGTAGGTGAAGCCGGTCTGCAACTGGAAGAGCGTCGAGTCGCTGAAGTTGTGGTCGTAGTTCACGAGGAAGAACTCGCCACCGCGGTGCTCCTTGCTCTCCGCGTCGTTGGTGACCGTCGCTGAACCAATCTGGTTATTGATGACGTTGCTATTGAGGTTGAAGCCGATGGAGATCTTATCGTTGCTCGTCGCCTGCCAGGTCAGCTTGATGCGGCCCAGAGACGTGGTCGTATCGGTCGGGCGATTGTACTGAGTGCCCAGCTGGGTAATCGGGCTGTCCTTATGCGAGAAGTTCTGCTGATAAGAGACATAGAACCAGAGCTTATCCTTCACCAGCGGTCCGCCGAGGTTGACGACCGGGCTGTAGAATGAAGTCTGCGGCGGCGATGCCGTCGGATTCTGATAGAGCCCGAAGAAGTCCTGGCTCTGCGCCGGATAGTTGTTCTGGGCCGCGAGTTGCGCGGGCTCGAGGGTAAGGTTGACGTCGAACGTGAATCGATTGGACCCGCTCTTCGTCACGGCATTGGTGACGACGCCGAGCGCGTTGTATTGCGCGTCGGTCGCGCCGGTGATGATTTCGAAGTTCTGCACCGAGTCGAAGTTCATCGGCGCTGCAATCGAGCCGTTGGTAATGTCGGTGGTATCGAGGCCGTCGACATAGAACTTGCCATAGCGACCGAGACCGCCGCGAACAACCGGGCTTGAACCAGGGCCGGCGCCCGCGACCTGCTGGGCCATACCTTCGACCTGGTGGAAGATCGGCGTCTCTGCCGCCTTCTCCGCGTCAATCACCGCGACGGCCTGCGCCGAGTCTGGATTGAGAATCGGATTCACCTTTTCGACGACCTGAATCGTGCCCGTGACCTGCGTTTCGCTCGCGACCTCGAGGTGAACATCCGAGATCGTCGTCTGGCCGAGGATGACGTTCATGCCCGTCTGCTTGACGGTGGCGAACCCCGGGACCTCGACTTCAACGACGTAATCATCTCCGACGGGGAGGTTGCTGAAGACATATCGGCCGTCGTCGCCGCTGGTCGTGGTGCGCCCGCCCTGAAGGCTTGAGCCGTGCAGCGAGAGCGGCACTTCGGAGAGCGCGGCGCCGGTCGGATCGAAGACATATCCGGCCAATTGACCGGTGGTCTCGCCGATGGCGTGGGCTGCGCGGGGAAGTGCGAAGCAGAGGAGGGCGGCGACGAGCGCGCCCGAGATGCGGGCTGGTTTGCGGATCAGCACAGTATGCTCCGTGACGAAAAGGGTGCGCACGCGCTACTGCGCCTGCAGCGGAGTCGCAGCGATGAAGACGGTTGCGTAGGCCGCGGGCTTGGCCTTGCTCATCAGGGCATAGTTCGCGGGACAGTCGGTCATGCTCGCGGTGCAGATACCGACATAGTCGCCCGGCTTCTTTCCCGACTCGAGCGTGTAATCGTGGAGGTTCACGATCGGCGAATAGGCATCATCGCCGGGGGCCGCTGGAAGCAGGATGACCTTCTGATCGGTGGTCGCTGCATATCCGGACGACGGGTCGAGAATGATTCCGTCCATGACCTGGAGCGCGGTGGTGGAGACGCCGTTGTTATCGATGACCACGTTGGTCTTGATTGGTCCGCCGTCGAGATATCGGAGCAGGAGACCCTCATACCAACCATATGACCAGCCAGCGTTCGGAAGACCCGGAAGAGGCTGGCCGGGGAGCGGCACACCGATCGCAGAAGTCGAATCGACGATGGCCATGAGTTCATAGCTCGTCGGCTGCGCGGTGCGGGTCGCGCCATAGGAGCCGCCGCCCGGGTTGCTCGCATCGGCAATCGAGCGGCTGTCCTTCAGGTCGTTGCAGGTCTCATTGGTCGTGAGGTTCACGCCATAGGTTGCGGCGATTGGCCAGACGATCGCGCCGAAGGCCGTGGTGGCCACCGGGAGCGTGTTGAAGATGGGAAACTGGAACGCCTTGTCGTATGCGTCCAGCCGCGCATCCCTGGCGGCGCCCGGCGCGCAGGAGTGCGGGAAGATATCGACGTGCGTTCCGCCTCCGCCGAGCAGCTTCGGATCGGCGACGGTCGTGGGCAGCGGACTCGGGAGCGTCGACGTCTTGATCGACCCGATGTTGTAGAACCAGACGGGGCTTCCCTTCGCGAAAGCCTGCTGCGGCTCGTAGCAGGGGTAAGCGGGGAAGAGCGCGTCGTTCTTGCCCGTCGCCGGGTCTTTGATGCACCCAGTGGCCGCGGCCTGCGCAATGAACTTCGAGTCGAATGGCTGCTCGTACGTATAGCTCGTCAGGACCCCGTTGTAGGGGTCGGCCTGATTCGAATCGCTGCCGCAGGAGATGGCGGAGAATCCCGCCAAGAGCGCGCAGAGCGGGCCTCGGAACGGATGGGTGTTCGACATGGGCCGCGCACCTAGCATGCGATTTGCCGAAATGACAAGTGAGCAGATTGTGGCAGGGAGCGCGCGCGCCGGGCCGCGCCAGAGGCGGTTGCGCGCGATCTCGGATCACTGACGGAGGCGACAAACGCGACTCTTCGCTTGCCGTTCGTGGCGCGGCTCGCATAGGTTGCGCGTCCCCCGCGGTCTAGAGAGCGAAGAGCGATGTTTGAGCAGCTGGAGCAAGAGCGCGGGCGGAAACTGCCACGCTATGTGCTGCTCTCGATCGCCATTCACGGCGCGCTGATCCTCGGTCTTTCGATCGCTGCGTACGTCAAGTCGACAGAGCCAGAGAAGAAGCCCGTCGAGGTCCAGTTCGTCGGCCCCGGCAAGGCTCCTGGCGCGCCGCCCCCGCCTCCTCCTCCTGCGGGCTCGAAGACCAAGCGCAAGCCTGTACACAAAGTCGAGATCCCGAAGGTCATCGAGACGCCGAAGCTCGTCGCGCAGCAGCCGCCGAAAGAGGAGCCGAAGGAAGAGGTCGGCGAGGTCGGTGGCAAAGAGGGCGGCGTGGTGGGTGGTGTCGTCGGCGGAGTGGTCGGCGGCGTTCTCGGCGGCACCGGTGGCGGAGGAACAGCGGAGCCGCCCGCGCAGCCCAAGCCGCGCAACGTGCCCATGTTCGTCATCAAGAAGGACGAGCTGACGACGCCGCCTCCTCGCATGCCCGAAGTGTTCAAGTCGACCCATCGAGGGCAGACCGTGAGCGGTTCGTATCGCATTTGCGTCGGCCTCGACGGACACGTCTACGATGTGATTCCGGTGGTGAGCATTCCCGGCGCGGATGAGGCCTTCATTGAGGGAATCAAGGCCGATTGGATCTATCGCCCGCAGAAGTCGCCGGCCTGCTTCCTCTACGCGGCGAACGTGACGATCCAGTAGCGGGATGGCCGGCCGCTGGGCCCGATCTCCTTTTCCGTGCTCGCTGCTCGATGCCCCGCGAGGGGGCATCTGCGCTGCTGCGCGCGCAAATGGAGATCGGGCTCCCGCCGGCCTTGATGGGACCGGACGGGAGAGGGATTCAGGACGGTCATCGAACCAGCGCGGTGAGCATCGCGAGTTGCTCGCGGCGCCCGGATTCGAATTTGGAAACGCGAAACATCTTCCCGAAATATCGACCTGCTATTCGCTCCCATCCTCCGTTCGCACCAAGCGCGCCCGCGTCCTCTCAGCTAAAATCCCTCTCGAATGGCTCTGCCCTACCAGCCCCTCTCTCGCCCAGCGCGAGTCTGGACCGCGATTGCAATCGCGCTGGCCGTGCACATCGCCATCCTCCCGTTCGTCGCCAAGGATGCCGTCTTCCACTTCACTGGCCGTCCCCAGCGCGCGTCTGTCTCGCTCGTTCCCTGGAACGCCAACAGCGCTGCCGCCGCTGCATCGCGCGAGCGTTCCGCCTCGTCGCTGCAGACGACCGCGAAGAAGTCCGCCGTGCCCAAGACGGACGAAGAGAAGAAGAAAGAGGAGGAGCTCGCGAAGGTGAATGGCCAGCTCGTTTCGCTCGGGCCGCCACAGGATGAGCGCGCGCCGGTCGTGCCGACGAAGTACTTGAGCGAGTACGACAGCCGCGTCCTCAAGGAGTCGCGCGCGCGGGAGACGTCGGCGTTCTTCAAGAACGCGCTGAGCAAAGTTCAGAAGGAGGGCAAGGACGAGCGGGTCGACGCGAAGCCGCGCAACAACACGGCCGCGCCGGTGCCGCCTCCGCCGGGTACGTCGCAGGTCGCGGGCAAGGAAGGCGGTGGACAGGTCGCGAAGGCGGCGACGATCACCACGCCGTGGCGAGCGCGCCAGGACCGCGTGCAGATCGAGACGGCGGCGGATGGAACCGTGCGCAATCGGTCGGCGAGCGATGCGTTGCGCGGCGACGACAAGCGACTCGCAATGGCGCAGCCGTTCTCGAGGAGCAACACGCAGGTCGAGGGCCGCGGCGAAGGCGCGCCAGGAGGAAATCTCGGTGCGCCGAGCGGCACCGCGCAGCCCCTCAAGCTCGCGCTCGACAATCCACTCCAGTCGCTCGGGCCGATCGCGGGCGGCCCCATGCCCGACCATCTTCCCGACGTCAACGAAGGCGAGGAGACGATGCTCAACAGCCGCTCGTTCCGCTTCGCCGGCTACCTCAATCGCTTGAAGGAATCGGTCGGCCGCATCTGGACCACCGACGTGCAGGACGCAGCCCGCACGCGCGATCCATCAGGGCAGACGTACCTCTACAAAGATCGGCGCACCGAGGTCGTCTTCTCGCTCAACAAGAGCGGCGAGATCCTCGAGGTGAAAGTGGGGCAGTCCTCCGGCGTCGACTTCCTCGATCGCGTCGCGGTCGAGGCGTTCAAGAAGGCCGAGCGCATCCCCAATCCGCCGCCCGGGCTCATCGGAGCGAGCGGCTCCGTCACGCTCGGCTTCACCTTCATCCTCGAGTCGGATCGCAACGGCCCGTCGATCAAGATGGGACCCGCATACCTGCCGAATTCACCGGCGGCGCGCGGGTGGTGAGCGGGGCGCGGAGCTTTGCGGAGTCGAGATCCGCGAATGTGAATCTGGATTCAGTTTTTGAATTCAAGTTCAGAATTTGAATTCAGATTCACGCGCGCCGCAGCCGCAGCTCCCAGACTCCGCGGCCAAGCCCGGGCTGCTCCTGTGCGATCAGCACTTCGTGGCCCATCTCTTCCGCGTTGCGCTTGATGTCCGGCACGGCGGGCCGATGATCCAGCAGCACCAGAAGCTCGTCGCCGCTCTGCAATGACTCGAGCGCATAGCGCGTGCGCGCCCACGTGAGCGGGCAGAGCAGGCCGCGCAGATCGAGCGTGCGTGCGTCGCTCATCGAAGCTCTCTCGTCCGTCCCGCGAACTTCAGTGCGCGAGTCCTGCCTCGTACTGCTCCGACGTGAGCAGGTCGGCGGTCTCGGCCGGCGTCGACATCATGATCTCGACCATCCATCCCTTGCCGTGCGGATCGTCGTTGATGCCATCGGGCGCATCGACGAGCGCCTGGTTGATCTTGACGACGCGGCCGCTGACGGGCGCGAACAGCTCGCTCACCGCCTTGGTGCTCTCGACGACGCCGAACGGATCGCCGCGCTTGACGACGGTTCCCTCCGCCGGCAGCTCGAGAAAGACGACGTCGCCGAGCTGATCCTTGGCGAAGAAGGTGATGCCCACAACCGCGACGTTTCCGTCGATGCGGGCCCACTCGTGGTCCTTCGTGTAGCGAAGCGTCTCGGGATACTGGGCCATCTTGCGCAACCTCCTGGCGGTTGAAACCTGAACCTCGAACCTGCTTGCTACGCCTTCGTCGACGGAGGCACGAACGGCGTCTTGACCACGACCGCCGCGACAGGCTTGCCGCGAATCTCCACGTCGACGAGCGTGCCCTCAGCGGCGAGAGCAGTGGGCACATACGCGAGCGCGATCGGCTCTTTCAAGCGGGGAGACATCGTCCCCGACGTCACCACGCCGACAGAGTCGCTCGAGCCCTGTGCGCGCACCGGATAGCCGTGGCGCGCGATCCCCTTGCCCGTGAGCTTGAGGCCGACCAGCTTTCGCGACAGCCCCGCGCTCTTCTGCGCACGCAGCGCGTCCGCGCCGATGAAGCCGCCCGCTTTATCGAGCTTGACGATCCATCCAAGCCCCGCCTCGAGCGGCGTGTGCGCGTCGTCCATGTCGTTGCCGTAGAGGCGATACGCAACCTCAAGCCGCAGGCTGTCGCGCGCGCCGAGCCCGCACGGCATCGCACCGACGCTCCTGCCCGCGTCGAGCAGCTTGTTCCACAGCTCGTGCGCACGCGCGGGCGCGCAGAAGATCTCGAAGCCGTCCTCGCCCGTGTAGCCCGTACGCGCGGCGATGCAGTCGGGGATGCCGGCGACGACAGCGACGCGGAAGTGATAGTTCGCCAGATCGATCACGTGCGGCGCGCACAGCGAGTCGACGAGCGCCGCGGCCTTCGGGCCTTGAACTGCGATCTGCGCCCACGCATCGCTCTGTTGCTCGAAGTGCGAGCCCTCGAGTTCGTGCGCTTTCATCCAGGCGAAGTCCTTCTCGCGCCCCGTGGCATTCACGCAGACGAAGAGCCGATCTGCGGAGAAGCGATAGACGATGATGTCGTCGATCACGAACCCCTGTTCGTTGCAGAGCGCGGAGTATTGCGCTTGCCCGTCCTTGCACTTCGAGAGGTCGTTGGTGACGAGCCGCTGCAGCGCCTCGAGCGCGCGCGGGCCGGTGACGAGGATCTCGCCCATGTGGCTGACGTCGAAGAGCCCGCACCCCTCGCGCACAGCCGCGTGCTCCTCGAGGAGGCCTTTGTACTGCACGGGCATGTCCCAGCCCGCGAACTCGACCATCCGCGCGCCTGCGTCGAGATGGGCCTGGTAGAGCGGAGTGCGCAGCGCCACGAGAGGACTCCCCGGCGAGAGGTTGCGTAAGAGCGCGGCGAGGTATCGCGCGCGGGGGCGGGCTCGTGCAAGCGCAGTCCGCTGCGACCGATCGCCATTGACCCACGCCGCCGTTGCGCACTATGAGCGCCGCATGTCGACCATGATCACCGAAGAGTGCATCAACTGCGGCGCCTGCGAGCCCGAGTGCCCGAACGGCGCGATCAAGCAGGGCCAGGACATCTTCGTGATCAACCCCGCGCTCTGCACCGAGTGCGTCGGGTTTCACGACGAGGAGCAGTGCGCGTTCGTCTGCCCGGTCGACTGCTGCGTTCCCGACCCGAACATTCCGGAGACGGAAGCCGTGCTGCTCGAGCGGGCGCGGCAGATCCACCCGACGCACAAGATCCCGTTGCTCGTCGATCTGCCCGCACACATGTCGCGGTTCCGCAAGGCACCTTGAGATGGACGCCACCTTCGTCGCGCAGGCCTCAACAGTTGGATTGCGTGACGAACTGGCCGCGCTGCTCGGGCGCCTGAGGGGCGACCAGGAGTGCTCGCCTTGGCGCATCGTCGCCGATGCGTTGTGCGCAGCGACGATCTACGAGTAGTTCGCTCGCTTCTCCGCCGACTGCACGCGCCGCCTCGGTCAGCGCGCTCAGAGTCCGTCCGGGGGCTCGCGCATCAACTGTTAGGTTCATCGAGGACGCGAGACTGTATCGGTGATGACGTTCGACGAACTCCTTCGCGAGCATGGTCCCGCACTCTGGCGGGTCATCGCGAGCTACGCGCCACCCGGAGCCGAACGCGACGACCTCGGGCAGGAGGTCCTCGTCGCCGTCTGGCAGGCGTTGCCCCGGTTTCGCTCGGAGAGCTCGCCGCGATCCTTCGTCTTGCGCATCGCTCACAACCGCGGCCTCTCGCACGCCTGGCGCCGTGCGAGGCAAGCCCCATCCGGATCGGAGCTGCCGGAACTCGCCGACCCGGGGCCCGGGGCAGACGAGCGCGCGGTTGCGCACGAGCGCGTCGAACTGTTTCTCAGGCACCTGCGCGCGCTGCCGTTGGGGCAGCGCCAGGTGCTTGCACTCTCGCTCGAAGGCCTTCCGCACGCCGAGATTGCCGCCATTGCCGGCATTACGCCGGAGAACGTCGCAGTCCGGCTTGGCCGTGCGCGAGAGGCGCTGCGCCGTTCGATCGCAGAGGAGGAATCAGCATGACCGACTCCGAATGGAACGCTTGGCAATCCACATGGCGTGCTGCGGCCGGACCGCTTCCCGACCTGCGGGCCCGCGCGAAGCGGGAGACGCGGCTTCACCGCTTCGCCAACATCGCCTTCTTCCTGCTCATCGTCGTCGCGCTCGCCACGCTCGTGCCGATCTTCTCCGCGTCCGAGCGCGAGGTCCACGAGATCGGCTGGGTGATCGTCGCCTTCTGCGCCGCCATGTCGATCGGCTACGTCTGGATCCAGCGCGGCATCGCGGTGGACGAGGCGGAGAGTCCCCGCGAGGCGCTTGCCTTCCTCGAGCGGCGCCTGCGCGTCGAGCGGTTCACGGCCCATCTCATCCGCTGGGTCTACGCCGCCCTCTGCGCCGCCTTCCTGCTCATCTTCCCGCGGCTGGTTGCGCAGCACGAGAAGCCATGGCTCGAGAAGGCGATCTCCTATCCCGCGATGGCGCTGATGCTCGTCGTCACCTTCACCGCGCCATGGTGGGTCGCCCGCAGAAACCGTCCCCGCCAGCAGGAGAGCGATCGCTGGCGTCGCTGGATGGACGAGCAGCAGCTCTGAGCGACTCTAGATGTGAATCGCCTTGCCGCGGACAGCATGCGCCGCCTCGGTCATCACTTCCGAGAGCGTCGGGTGCGCGCGCATCACGTGCATCATCTCCTCGCTCGTCGTCTCGAGACGCAGCAGCGAGCAGGCCTCGGCGATCAGCTCCGTCGCCTTCGGGCCGATGATGTGGACGCCGAGCACCTCGTCATACTTGTCGTCCGCGACGATCTTGCAGAGCCCCTCGGTCGCGCCGAGGATCATGCCCTTCGAGTTGGCCGAGAAGGGGAACGTGCCGACGCGGACCTTGTAGCCCTTGTCCTTCGCCTGCTTCTCGGTGAGCCCGACCGAGCCGACTTCCGGGTCCGAATAGGTCGCGCCGGGAACGAGATCGTAGTTCACCGGATGGGGCTTGAGGCCCGCGATCCGCTCGACCGCGAAGATCCCCTCGGCCGACGCGACGTGCGCAAGTTGAGGATGGGCGCGGCCCGGAAGCATCACGACGTCGCCGATCGCGGAGAGCCACGGCTCGCCCGTCTGCATCGTCTGCGGATCGATCTGGATGAAGCCGCGCTCCATCTTCACGTTGGTGAACGCCTCGATACCGAGGCCGTCGGTGACGGGACGGCGGCCGACCGCGCAGAGGAACATCTCCGCCTCGAGCGTCTCGGTGCCCTTCGCGGTCGTGACGATCGCGCGCACGCCGACTTCGTTGAAGACCTCGACCTTCTCGAGCTTGCTGCCGGTGAGCGAGCGGATCCCTTTGCGGCGCAGCGCCTTCTCCATCTCGGCCGAGATGTCCTCGTCCTCGACGGGCAGGAGCCGCGGCATCATCTCGACGATGGTCACTTCGCTGCCGTAGCGGCGATAGATCGACGCGAACTCGACGCCGACCGCGCCAGCTCCGAGCACGATGAGCCGCTTCGGAACCACTTCGTTGCGCAGCAACTCGTCGGAGGTGACGATCTGCCGCCCGTCGATGCGGATGCCCGGGATCAGGCGGGGCGCGGAGCCGGTGGCGATGATGATGTTCTTCGCCTCGATCGTCTGCTCGCCATCCTTGCCGCCCGACACTTGCAGCTTGCCCGCGCCGACGATCTTCGCCGTGCCGTGCAGCCGGTCGACCTTGTTCTTGCGGAAGAGGAACTCGATCCCCTTCACGTTCTTGGCGATGACCTTGTCCTTGTACGAGTTGACGCCCTTCATATCGATGCGGACGTTCTCGGCGTGCACGCCGATCTTCTCGCCCTCCTGCGACTCCTCGAGGACGTCGGCGGCGTGCAGGAGGCACTTGGTCGGGATGCATCCGCGCAGAAGGCAGGTGCCGCCGACGCGCTCGTCGCGATCGATCACGACTGTCTTGAGTCCGAGCTGTCCGGCGCGGATGGCGGCGACATATCCGCCGGGGCCGGCACCGATGATCGCAAGGTCGTACTGGGCCATTTCATCCTCCGAAAACGCGGGTGTTCCAAGAGCGCGAGGGAGTAGCCCCCGGGCCTTTGGCCTGTCAACTGCGCGTGGCTGCTCCGCGTCGGCGGCGGTCTCTTCGTGCGGAAGCACGGCGGCTCTGGTGGGGGGCGGGCGAGCCCGCAGAGATAGTTGCTTCTCCAAGCAGTTCCACGTTTCGGGAATGCGCTTGTCGATAGGAACGTAATAGTTGCAGCTCCAACGAAATGGTTGCGGACCTGCGCGGAGCAGGGGTCTTGGTGGCCGGCGCCGGAGCTTCAATCCTCCTGCACCGGAGGTTCCATCGTGCGATTCCTCGACCGAGCTCTTCCTCTCGCCGTCGCCGCGATCGCCGTTGTTGGCCGCCACGCGGAGATCCAGCAGACGCGCACCAATGACAAGCCGCAGTTCACCGCGCAGCAGTACGACACCGCGGCGAAGGATGCGGCGGAGAGGCTTGTCAACAACGGGCTCGCAGCGGCTGGTTGTTCGCCTGCTTGGCGACTCCTCAGGCATGACGGCCGGTGCGCTGGCGGAGCAGCTCGACCTCGATCCGAGCACGCTGAGCGGAGCGGCGCGAAGGCATGGTCGAAGCACTAGCAGCGGCGCTTGGCTGGGAGGACAGGCCGAGTCGCTCCGGAGACGAAAGCCGCGCTCGGTGCCCTTGCAATACTGCCCTTGGCGCGAACTTCGTATAGCCTGTCTTCCGTGCTGGCATATGCCCGCATCGGGAGCGCGCGCGAATGGTGCATGGACCGGTCGTCTCTCCGCAGACCAATCTCTCTACACCGTCGGTGAACGTCTTCTGCCGCCAGGTGAATGGCGCCGCGCAGCCGCTGTCTCCCAACGATCGCGCTTACATCCGTCAGCTCGCGCCGGCGAGCGACGTCACCTACTGCGTGATCGTCGGCGACGGCGGGCATGCCCGCACCGTCTACTCAGCGTCGGGCAACGGAGCGTGGCAGCGGGTCGAGAACCCGACGCTGATGCTGGATCCGCACAACCGCTATGCGATGGTCTGGGAGCCAGCGCCGAGCGCAGCGGGAGCGGCTGGCGCGGGCGGTGCGGCCGGTGCGAATTCTGGCAACGACGATGCGGCGCCGACCGAGTCGCCCGACGATGTCGACGGAGGCGCGCTCGCGGGCCCGGCCGCCGGCGGCGATGGCTCGGGCTCGTCCAATCCCGACGAGGTCGCCGACGATGAAGCGAGCCACCAGACTGCCTCGGGCAGCGGAACGGGGCTGGCCGGCGGACTCGTGCTGCGCCGGTCGGCCGATCACAACGTCACGATGATCATCGGGCAGCCCGCGCAGCTGCGCCTCGTCGTCTGCGATGGAACGGCGGGGCGCCCAGGCCCGGCGACCGGCCGCCAGATGGCCGCACTCCACCCCGAGCTGATCTCGGCGGTCTGCGGACCGATGTTCGACACCGTGGACGGCACCGGCGCGACCGAGGAGGCCCACTACCGCACGTACACGCGCGCGCAGATGCACTACCTCTACCAGCAGCCGGGGCTCGCCACGATCAGCCCGACCGGAGGCCACCGCGATGCACACGGCGCGTGGGTTCGCTACACCGACGAGGGGCTGACGCTCTCGGTCGCAGGCGGCAATGCGTCGATGGTGCATCACCGGGTCGTCGCCGACGGCGCGACCGTCGCGGTGCAGGGCTTTCCGCCGCTCGTCGATACCTCGCGCAACATCACAAACCCCGCGGTCCTCACCAACCAGCAGCACACTCCGCGCTGCGCCGTCGGCATCCTCGGCGACGGTCGCGTCTTCCTTGCGGCGAGCACCGGCGGCTCGCAGATGACTCCGTTCGCCGACGTGCTGATCGCGATGGGCGCCATTTGGGCGCTCTACACCGACGGCGGCGGCTCGCGTGCGCTCTACGCGCGAGGGCAGGGAGATGCTCTCGCGTTCCAAATCGGAATGGATTCGCGCCGCGTCGCTTCGTTCATCGGATTCGTCGCCGAAGGCGCGAGCGCGCATGGATCTGCTCCCGCCCGGAATTCAGCGGCGGCACCTGCGAGCGGGGCCGGCTCGCGATCGGCGGGTGCGTCGGGCGCCGCACCAGGCACCTCCACGCCCGCCGCTCCTTCACCCGCGGGTGCGCCGGCGGCCAACTCCGCGAACCTATCGGGCGACGACGTGATGCCTCCAGGCAGCGATCTCGCGGCCCGGCACAGCAGCTTCCACCTCATTTCAATGGCCGGCTCGCAGAACGTGCATCAAGGGCCGGCTGGCCATGCCGGGCTGTCCTGGGGGCTGAACGGCTGCGGGCCTACGTCGCGATCGTCGGCGCTGCGCTGGCTCTGCGAGCAAGGGCAGGTCACCGGCCCCGCCGATCTCATGTCGCTCGTCGCCGATCCGAGCCGCAATGGCAGCCCGTGGGAGTACTACAAGCTCATCTTCCCGACGGTGAATCCGGACAGCACCGACGCGAGCCACGACGATCGAGCGGTGCCGCGCGACCAGTGGGTGCCAAACCCAAATGGCATGGTTCCCTGGATGAGCGGCGGGGGCGAGGCCTCGTGCGATCATGAGCTGATCGTCAGCTCCATCTGCAGCTACGCGACGCCCAACCTCACCTCCGTGACCGTATCGTCGGAGCACGATTGGCCGAGCGATCGCCTCGGTGTCTTCCGTCGCTGGCTTCGCAACGGACCGATCACGATCTGCCTCAACCATCCGGCGCACTTCGTCTCGGTGCACGGCGTCGTCGGCGGCAAGCTCCTCATCGCCGATCCGGGCAACATCCTCTGGCACGTCTGGTGGATCTCGCAGGTCCACAACATGGCCTTGCATCGCGCCGATCACGGCCTGGAGTGGCGGCACCAATCGGGGGACTGCGCGGCCTGCAACGAACTCCGGCCCAACAGCTACATGCCCGCTGCCGGAGGTGCGCGCACGGCCAACATGTATCTCGCGATCGATCCGAACGTTCCCATCCACTGGAAGCTGCCGCCGGTGCCGGCCGGAGCGACGGTGGGGCTGCGATTGACCGACGCCATGGTCGCCGAGGCCGAGGCCGCCGCACGCACGCCGGCCCAGGCGGCCACGGAAACTCCAGCGGCTTCAGGTCTGCGGCATCGACACTCGCGCGCTGACTTGCAGAGCCCCGCGACGCTCTTCGAGAACATGGGAGGTGGATCGGCCTGGCAGTTCCGCGCGCCAGGCGCCGCGAGGAGCGGTGCGCAACCGAGTCAGAGCAGCCGTGCGCAGCCCGACGCAGCGGCGAGCGGTGCAGACGGCGGGAGCGCGAGCGGAGGCGCATCGGGCGGCGGCAGTGCAGGCAGCGGCGCACCGAGCGGTAGCACGAGCCACCATCATCACCACGCGAGCGGCTCGGGCACGGGCTCGAGCGGTGCGGCCGGGTCGAGCGCCGGCTCGGCTGGATCTCGCTCGACTGGATCGCCAGCCGCGGCAGGTGGCTCCCCTGCAGCCGGGTCTGGAGCGAGCGGCAGCGCTGGAGCGGGCGCAAGCAGACCGGCGCCGCCGCCTCCTCCTCTCGCGCAGCCTCTCGGCGAGACCCACGCGACCACGCCGCCGCGCAGCCAGGTCGCGGCGCAGCAGGTGGTGATTCCGCACCAGATGCCTCCCGCCGATGCGAGCGCGGGTGCGAACGCTGGAGCAGACGGGCATGGAAATGCCGGGCCGCTCGAGGCTCGCCGCGGCGGCCCGCCCCAGGCCTGGAGCCGCGGCAACCTGCCTGTGCGGAGCCCGCCGATCGGCAATCAGCCCGTGCACGTCAACGATCCGTTTCCGCCGACCGGCTACCACCTCGACGCGCGCGGCAAGATCGTGAACGACCAGGGAGTGGAGCACGCCGAAGAGCCCTACACCAACTACAGCCCGCGCCCGTATTCGCGCGCGATGAACGATGTCTTCAACGTCAGCCGCAACGGCTCGTTCATCTCGCGCGTTCTGCGCGTGGTCACGCGCGCCGCCGACGCCGACGCCAACAGCCCGGGTGAGGGAAAGAACTTCGAGACCATCACCGGAGAGGACGGCCTGACGTTCGGGATCACCGACTTCACTGGCGTTCCGACGTTCGTGGCCAACCTGAATCGCGCCTTCCCCGACATCGCGCAGCAGGCGTTCGGCTCGAATTTGCAGAACGCGATGAGCGCCAGCTGGTATCGGGACAACAACCACGGAAATCAGTGGCACCGCGACGGCAACCACGAGGCCGGCTCCAACGATCGCGGCGCGATCAGGACCGACTGGCTGCGCCGGGGTCTCGACGAGGTCCTGACGAACCCTGCGCTGCGCGGATTTCAGCTCGCGGAGTTCATCCGAGAGAAGTGCCGCCCATCGCTCGCGTACTGCCAGCGAACGTTCGGCGCTTCGGTGCTCGAGTTCACGATGGGGGTCTGCGTCGGCATCGCCAACAGCATGGGCGCCGGGCGTTCGGCGGCGAACGGGCAGAGGGGCTCGGGGATGGCGATGGTCGTCGACGGCGCCATCGCCGGGCTCCACCTGACGGCGCCGGTGACGAATGCGGACGATCAGCTCCGCGTCGCGCGGGCGGCGCTGCTGCGCTACGCGCTGCGCGACTGCCACGGCGATGGCCAGCGGCAGGGTGCGCAGCTGAACGATCGCATCGCGTTCGGCGAAGCGTCGGGGAACCTCTCGACCAACCTGGGCCACTCGGGTCGGCGCGCGCGCGGCATCTATCTGCAGTTCCCGCCGGCGCGGCGGGTCGCGTTCAACGGATTCGGCACGTTCTCGCTTGAGCCGAACGAACGCTACCCGGGCGATCCGACGACCAACAGCGGCGGGGAGTAGCCCGCCACTTGGAAACGAAAGCGGGCTTCAACGCGCTCGCTATCCGTCCGAGATTGTCGGCGTCACCCGCATGCGCGAGATGCTCGCGGGACCGCCGGGCAGCGGTGAGTTCCCGTTGCCAGCGCTGACGCCCTGGGCAGAACTCGGGAGATTCAATCCCGCGCGCTGATTCTGGCCATAAGCCGTTGCGCTGCGCTTGAGACCGCTCCAGCTCAATGACCGGCTCCCCTGGGGGATATCGATTCCATTGAAGCTGGATATCACCACGAAGTCGGCGCGACCGGTGGTCGGCGACGAGACCAACACAGATTGATCCTGCTGCGTCGATCCCCACTGCATGGCGTCGATGCTGGTATTGATCGATTCAATATCGCTCTGCCGCTGTTCGGGGGGGACGTTGCTGCCCGTCAGCGACGCAATGAAGCCGTTATGTGCGTCGACATTCCGCTGATAGAAGCCCTGTAGGTCCGCTTTGAAGCGTGGAGCCACGTGGGTGAATGCATCGCGATAAAGCGCCTCGGCGCCGCGCTGCCTGCCCCCGAGGACCACCTGGTCGCGCACGGCATTGGGATGTTCGCCCTGCGCATTCCGCAAACCGGCGTCGATATCGGCGTTGCCAGTTGTGAATCCCTGCATGAAGTATCGATTGTTCGATGGGGCCGGCTCGCCCAAGCGCGCGTGCACATATCCCCAGCAAAAGAGATAGAGCGCCTCCTGGGCGCGGCGCCGTTGGACGTTGAAATGGTCGACGCCCCGCTGCACGTCGTTGCCCTCGCTGAACACAAACAGAATGGCGAGACCACCTGCGACGCCAACGGTGATCGGGAGCGCGAGACCAACCGAGAGCTCGCCTGCTTCGGTCGCGCCTGCGGCATCCGCTGCTCCTGCGGCATCCGCAGCCGCGGCGTCTCCTCCCGCAGCCGCGGGCGCACGGATGCGCTTACCGATCTGCCGGCCGATGTTGATCCAGGAAGGAACGATTTCGAGCACCACCTTGGCGGTGATGGTTCCATTGAAGTTGAACGTACCCGGCGATTGGTCATGCGAATAGAAGACATCGCCGCTCGCGGGGATTTGAAAGTACGGGATTGGGTGATTGAAGACGGAATACGCAAAGTCGAATTCAAGGAGGAATACGCCAATGCGGCTCGCCAGAGAGCCCTCCCCTCCAAGCTCAATCAAATCGAAAGTAAGGCTGGGCTGAATGGTGAACCGCGCTCCCGACCCGATGTGAAACGCGGGTCCGGAGATCTGCAGGCCGAGGTTCGCTGACCATCCGTGTGGCTGAGGCTCGTGTGCAAAGCCGCCAACGCCCGAGATTTGAAAGCCGTGGCTCGACGTCGCTGGATCGGCATTGCGCGCCGCGCTCTTGAAGATCGAGAACTGCTCAGCATTGGCAAAGCCCCCGGCCTGGTTGACGTTGCCGGTCGCGGTCAGGCGTCCAGAGGTTGCTTGTCCTTCCAGCACCTGTGGACCGCCGCCCACCTGAACGGCCGGACTGTTGCCCAGCGTCCCGTTGATATCGAGCTGCACGGTCACCTTGCGAAGAGTGACGTAGTCGTTCGGCGGCTCTGGATACGCGTACGTTCGGGGAGGCGTCGAGGGCGTCGTGGACGGATGGAGAACATCAAATGGGACACGAGGGATCATCAGATGGATGTTCGTGCCGACGCTGCCGGTGAGCTGCGTCGCGCGCAGCTGGCCGGCGCTTGCATCGGCGGTGGTCACTGCATAAGCTGTCAGCCCGGACAGCGAGGATGCGAGCGAGGACGGCGCCGGTTCATCGGCGCTCATTTGCCAGCCGACGTAATAGCTTTCGCCAATATTGACGGTAATCCCCGGATCCGGGACGCCGACGAATGCATCGTTCTGCAGCACATGCGGTGTGCTGGCGGTGCCGTTGCTGCCAATCGTCAATCGATAGATCGAGCCGAGAGGATGGACGCGCTGGATATATGCGAAGGAGCCCGACGATACCGAGCCGACCACACCGTCGCCGCGAATGACTTTGCGGACAACGAAATGAGCGGCGTCGCTCGCTGCGCTGCCTGTGCCAAGCTCCGCTCCGCTGCTGAGGACGAGCCGCTGTGCAATCGCGTCGTTGTCTCGCGGCGTGATCGGTGTGGCCGCATTGAGCAGACTCTCGATGGTCGGCCCGCTCTGGGTGCCAATGCGGCGGCCGCCCTGCCAAGTCTGGCTCTGCGCCTTCCATCCGATCGCATAGCGGCCGGAGACATCGAGGTGGATCGGTCCGCTCTTCGCGGCCCACTGCTCGCCCTCGAGGCGGTGCAACGCGGACTGCGCGCCGCCCGCGCCGACGGTGATTCGATAGACCATCCCCGGCTGATCGACGCGGCGAACAAAGAGATAGACGTTTGCGCCGAGCGGAGCTCCCGGACCGTTGCCTGAAGATGCGGCGTTGAAGAAATGAGTGACCGCGAAGTTGTGCAGCGGCACGTCGGGCCCGGTGACCGAGTTCCCCTGCGCTGAACCTGATGGCCCGCTTGGCGTGGTGCCGCCTCGTGCCGACGCCGCAGGGGGATTCCCGGACCCGGCATGCTGGTGATGAGTGCCCCCGTGTGTCCTGTGGGTCGTCATTGATCGTCCTCACGGAGCCGCGTCGCGGAGATCATTCGTGACCCTCGCCCTCGGCCTGTTCGCCGCCGACGCCTTCAGTGGCTGACCGGCGCAAGTGGTTGGCCTCGGCCAGAGAATGGAGATGCTCCGCGAGTTCGGGCACTTCGCGGAGTCTCTCCAACGCGTGGATCTCCGCCGGCGTCAGTGCGTCGATCCGAGCAGCCATGCGGCCAATGGTGCGCGAAACGGATGCCAAGTCGCCGAAGAACTCAGGGATCATGTTGGTAATACGAGCGGCAACAAACTCGTCGCCCAGGTGGGCTACGGTAGAGATGCTCTCTCCGACCTCACCCAAACGCCCGATACCGCCGAGCAGCAGGCCAAATGCGAGCAACGCTTGCTCTTCACGCGAGATGTGATCTCCGGTGATCGAATATCCAGTGATCGCTTCAACTGCCTGGACCACCTCGCCGTATACCGGAATCATTTCGATTCCTAGGCGCAGCATCCAGCTGGTCATGTGCCAGACTTCGGCAGCGGTCGCCGTTCGATCGGCTTCATTCGCGCGCTGCTGGCTCGAGGTCTGTGAAAGGCTTGCATACACGTAGAGCGAATGGAGATCCTCGCGAAGGAGGTGGAAGGTCCGCGCGGGAATTGTCCGCGCGTCCGGGTCGGTAAACCCCATCCCGGCAGCGCCAGCGCCGAGGGGGACATCCGTGATGAATGACGTGCTCGACGACTGGCTTGCTTGCTGAAGAGCGGTGGCAATCGCCGGTCGCGCGTTCGACATCGAGGCGCGGTCAATCACGTCGCGCAGATCGAGCAGATCCATGCGGCCCATCGCGCGCTGCTCAAGATTGCCGAGCTCCTCCGACGAGACCGTGTAGGTGGTCGCGCCCACGACGACGGGCACAGCCCCGCTCGCTCCAGCAGAAGCAGGTGCAGCAGAGATCGCGTGTGCAATGTCTGCGAGCTCGCTCCGGGGGGCGATGCCGATTCGATCGCGCAACGCGCTCGATCCGAGCTGGTTCGCTGCGCCAGCATCCGACGCGCCATCGCTCGATGACCCAGCCGAGCCACCAGAAACGGCGCTGGGTCCTGGGCTGTGTACCCGTGCAAAAATCTGCGACACCGCTGTCGGCCCGTTGCTCGTTCCAGCGGGTCTTCCTGGCGTCGCTTGCTGCGCAGACCCTCCCTGATTTCCGCCGGTGCTCTGGTGCGCTCCTCGGCTGCTGCTGCCCCCGCTGTGCCCGCCGCCGCTGTGTCCGCTGCCGCTGTGTCCGGATCCGCTGTGCCCGCTGCCGCTGTGGCTGACCATGAGTTGCTCCGCACATCTGGTGAGCGATCGCCGCGCGCGGATGCGATCCTCTAGGTGATGCGACGATCAAGAAACGTCGAGACCCGCTCGCGCTACGTCCCGCCTCGCACGAAGAACTGCCCTGCGCCCATCATGTTCTGGAAGAAAGTCATCGTGCGCGCGCCCACGTGGTAGGCGGCGGTCCCGTCGATGGCGAGATAGTCGCGCCGGTTGAGTCCGTGCCCGTCCGCGGGCATGCCTGCGCCGAGCTCGTGCTCGTTGCAGGCGGGGCAGGCGCGGTGGCCGGCCGTGTGCGGCTCGCTGAGGTACCAGCTGTGGAAGATGATCCGGCCTGGATCGGCGACCCAGATCTTCCCGCCGACCACGCCGTGCACGGTGATGAAGTGGCCCGGGTGCGTGAGGCAGACGATGATCGGTGCGTCGCGCAGCCAGCGGCGGAAGACGCCGAGCGGGTTGCTGTGCCGCTCCGGCTCATCGCTCCAGTTGCGGTAGCTCAAGCCGGTCATCGCGCGGCCGGCCGGCGCGAGCGCGCCGTGATCGCAGTTGGCATCGCTGCCGTGCAGCGTCCACGGGACCATGCCCTGCGTGTTCGCGACCCACTGCGCGCGGGGTGTGTCGCTTCTCTCTCCATCGGGGTTGACGGTGGGGAAGAGCAGCTTCGCGTACTCCCACGGCTGCGATTTGCGGCTGGCATCGGCGACGAGCGCGTTGAGCGCCTGGGCGCTGCCGGTCCGGCCCTGCTCGGAAAACCAGCGCAGCGATCCGACGACTGAAGTCGGGTGGCAGCCGTTGTCCGTCCAGCTCCAGTGTCGGTTCAGACCCGAATGCACATCGCGACCAGAGATCTGAGAAATGAGATGGAAGCTGCTTCGGTGGCCAGCGACATCGCTGCCGGGAAGCATCACGTCGTCTCCGGTGGCGGCGGGTACGGGAGCGCCCGAACCGTCGCTCGCTGCGGCCGGTGCCGGTGCGCCTGAAGCGTCGCTCGCGGCGGCCGGTGCGTCATGGGCCGTGCCCGCACCAGGGGCTTGCGTGCTGCTCAGGCGCGCGACTGCCGAGGTGACATGATCGGCGCCAGCGGCGGTCGGCGGTGGAGCTCCAGTTCCGCCCGAGGACGACGGAGCGTCGCTGCCCGATCCTGCCCCGCTGGCGTCGCCTGACGAGTCGCCAGCGGCGGGAGCGGCGGAGTTGCCGCGGTGATGATGGCGCGACGAGCCGCTCTGGCCACTGCCCGATGAGCCGCCGCCTCCGGACGAGCCGCCGCTGGCCCCAGAGGAGCTGCCGCCCTGACTGCCTCCGCTGTGGTGATGGTGGGTCATGGAGGTGGCTCCGCACTACTCTGCGACGCGGGTGTGAAAGCGGATCAAACGGGGCTCGTGATCGGCGCTGTCCGTCGACCTCTCGGTGACCGCCGGGTGCTCGAGACGCACCGATCCGACGGCGTGTCCCTGCCGCACGGCTGCGCGGGTCTCCGTGAGGTGGTTCCACGTCTGACCGCCATCGGGGGACTGCTCGACCGTGAAGAGGATCTGGCGACCATTCAGCCCGCTCGCCTCGACGTGCATTTCCGCATGTTCGCCGTGCTGCACATCGGATGCGCCCCACTGCGCGCTGTGCAATCGGCCATCGTCGGTCGAGCTTTCGCCTGGGTCGCCGCTTCCGCTTTCATCGCTGTCGGCGCCGCTGCCGTCGCTGCCTTCAGCTCCTCCTGAACCATCGCTGCCGTCGCTGCCGGCTTCGACGTGCGAACCGCCGATGTCGACCACGACGCGGAACCGCAGCGAGCGCGGCGCATGCGTGGAGGCGTCGTTCGACTCGCCCGCCATCGCCGGATGCTCGAGATGTGCGACGCCGACCGCGTGCCCGCCCGAGACGATCGCGGTGCTCTCGGTGAGATGCTCCCAGCTTTGTTCATCGGTCGAATGCTCGACGATGAAGCGGACGTTGCGACCGTCGAGGCCGGTCGCGTCCACGTGCATCTCTCCTTGCGTCGCGTGTTGGTAGTCGCTGTCGCCCCAGCGCGCGTTGGTGAGCGTGCCGGCGATGTGTTCGAGCGGCTCGAGCGTCGCGTGGAAGCGAAGCAGGCGATCCGCATGTGCCGTTGCCGCCCGCGAGCCCTGCGCGACCGCCGGATGGGCAAGCTCGATGCGGCCGGTCGCGACGCCGCCGTCGACCAGCGCGTTGGTCGCAGCCAGTCGATCCCAGCGGTGCCCGTCGGCCGACTGCTCGATCGTGAAGTGTACCGTGCGGCCGTCGAGCCGATGGGCGTCGATCGTCATGATCGCTTCGCCGCCGTGCTCGTAGTCGGGCGCGTTCCACCGAGGGTTGGAGAGCCCCGGAGGGCGGAAGGTCAGCGGACGCGCGATGATCAGACGCTGCTGGCGCAGATCGGTCGGGTGCGGCGCGAGCACGTAGGTGTGATCGAGTTCCTGCGAGATGGCTGCCGCATCGTCCTCGTGCGCGCCGCTCCCCGAGCCTGCTCCCGATCCGTCGGCTTCCGCGGACGAGCCCGCGCCCGATCCATCTCCGGCCGCGCTCGATCCGTCCCCGCCGGTCGCATCCGTCGATGCCGGGCCCGTCGCATCGGTGGAGCCGGTGCCGCTTCCCGCGCCGGCCGCCGTTGCCTCGCCGGGTCCGCTCGCATCGCTCGCGCTCGAGCCGCTGGGAGCTGCTGCACCGGTCGCGTCTGCACCCACCAGTTCGGCGCGAAAGCGCAGGCGTACGGGCGGGCCGTGTCGGCCACTTCGCAGAACCTCCGGATGCTGGAGCGTCGCGCGGCCCGTTACGTGTCCGCTCTCGACGGTGGCCGTGGCTTCGGTGATCGACTCCCAGGTGCCCGCGTTCAGCTTCTCGACGACGAAGTGCACCGAACGACCGTCGAGGCCTGGCGCGTCGAGGTGCATTTCGGCGGCCGAGCCGTGCACGAAAGAGCTCTCGTTCCAGCGCGGACGCGACAGCTGCCCGCTGCCCGCAGCCGCCGGCGCAGCACTGCCGCCCGAACTTCCTCCCGAGCGGGTCGAGCCTGCGCTCCCAGCACCCTGGATCGACGCGCGAAAGCGGACGCGCAGCGACCCGAGCGGCGCGCCGTCGGCAAAGTGGCAATCGGTGCGGTGCTGCTCGGCGGGGTGCGCAAGACTCGCGCGTCCGGTTGCGCGGCCGCTCTCGACCTGGGCGGTGGTCTGAGCCAGCTGCGACCAGCTCTGCCCGTCGGTCGATTTCTCGACAACGAACTCGATGGTGCGCTCGTCGAGTCCCGGCGCATCGACGTGCATCTCCGCCTGCCCGCCGTGCAGATACGCGGACTGGTTCCAGCGCGGATTGGAGAGCGTTCCCGCAGGACCTGGCGCGGGCGCGGAGGATCCGTCCTCTGCCTCGGACGCAGCGCCGGCGGGATCGGCAGCGGCCCCGCTCGCCGCTCCCTCTTCGTGCTCGCCGCTGTCGGGCGCGGACGAGGAGTCACCGCTGCTCGAGCCCGCGGCTCCTTCTCCCGACGCCGCCCCCGAGCCGTCGCCGGAGGCCGCACCTGAGCCATCGCCGCTTCCGTTCCCGGCCGCCCCCGGCGCGGGAAGCCACGCGCCCGCGTACTCGAACGCGGTCGAGATGTGCAGCGCGCGCGCCCCTGAGTGGTCGGCCTGGATCTCCGTCCACGCGCCGTGACCGTTCCGCGCGAAGTGGATCTTGGCGGCCTTGCCGTCGGCTCCCAACGTGACGCGGTAGAGCGTGGCGCCGCTCTCCAGCCGTCGCACGAAGACGCGCGCGTCGGCGGGCAGCGCCTCGGGATCGTGCTCGCCAAAGCGAAACCACTTGAGCACGAGGTCGTTGGCGACTCGTGACGTGGGCGAGGTGATCCGGTTCGCGGGCATGGCCTGGTCGTCTTCCTATTCGCCGCTGTGCGTGAAGTCAGTCGCGACGCCGTTCGCGAAGGTGACTGCGTAGGGAACGCTGACCCCGACGACTTCGATGTTGTGATCGGTTCCGATGGTGTGGGCCCAGAGATCGTCGGAGAAGCTCGAGATGTTTTCCGAGGCGAAGATCTGCACGCGCACCTCGCGCAGCGCGCTGCGTTCCTCGAGCACCGTGCACTCGTGCTGGAACTGGGCGAGCGTGTAGCGGTCGCCGCCCCAGTGGGGGATCGGGATCATATCTGCCGGCAGGTCGATGCTCATCCGCCCCTGGTCTAGCCGCGGCGTGAGCGCGATGGCGCTGAACATCGCTTCGCGCGCCGGTGCGGTCTCGCTGCGCGCGTCGTAGTTGGGCAGCCGGGCCCTCGAGCCGAGCGCGAGGTTCAGGTGGTGCGTGGTTCCAGCCGAGTCCTGCCACTCGAAGCAGCGGGCGACGATCGCGCGCAGGACCAGGCCCGCGCGCTGCTGGATCTTGCGCACCAGCTGCGCCGAGAAGGGTGCTACCCCCTGCGCGATGATCTTGCGATCCTGCACCTGCACCGAGGGCAGGTAGTAGATCGGTCGGCGCGCGTGGATCGTGCTGAGTGCCGCCTTGCGCTTGAGTACCTCCATGCGCGTGCGGACCGGGTCGTAGTAGAAGTCCCAGAGCGGATCGAAGACCAGCGTCACCACTTCGACGACCGCAGCGGCCGCGGCGGCGATCGCGTCGATCGGCGGCGGAGCGGCGACCGCTGCGACTTGCAGGACCGCGCCGAGCGCGTCGAGCTCCGCCGAGGTCTGATCGTGCGCGCTGTCGCTGCGCTCGTAGGAGTGGAACAGCTTCCAGGCCGAGCAGCCGAGCGCCGCCAGCGCGAGCACCGTGGTCGCTCTGCTGAAGACCGGGCCGAGCGTGAACTCTCTCTCGGCTGCGTCGGCCGCGGCCTGCTCCGTCAGCTGCTGGGTTTGCTGGTAATGGCGGGCGAGGGTTGCCTGCCCCATCTTGGAGCCGGTGTCGATCAGGCCCGAGAGCGCGTTGGCGAAATCCTGAGTCGCCTGCATGCGCGCAGGGGTGCTCCTCGCGATGCTCAGATCGTAGACGGCCGAGACGAGATTGAAGACTTCGATGGCGTTCGAAAGGCTGTCGAGCGTGGCGCCGAGCAGCTCCGCCCGCTGCGCCCAAGCTTCTCGCCGCTGGTGCGACAGCTCGAGCCGGCGGGTGTTCTGCCCCTCGGTGTACCAGCCCGAGACGTGGTGGATGTTCGACTCTACCATCGCGCGTGCGTCGCTGCCGGCGGGCAGGCTGGCAGCGAATCGTTGCATCTCCTCGAGGTAGGAATTGCCGGGCACAAAGCTGTTGCGCGCGACGTTGGGGATATAGAGCTCGATCTCGCGGACCAGCCCCTCGACCATCTGGTCCTGCACGCTGCCGCTGGTGTGCGCGAGCAGCTCGGCCCGGTGTTCGATGAGGTGTTCGCGCGCATGCTCGGCCGCGTGCTCCAGCTGCTCGAGCCTTACTTTCTGCATCTCCGTCCACCACTCGATGACGCCGACCGCCTGCTCGAGGCCCCACTTCACTTTCTCGAGCGGATCTTCCGGGGCTTCAGCGGTGTCGGGCGTCGCGGTTGCTCCTGGCTCAGCATGCGCAGCGGCCGCGGGCGTCTCGGGCTCGGCACCGGCGCGTCGGATCGCATCGCCGATCGCGACGAATGCATTCGTGCTCGGCACATTGGGGCCGCCGAGCAAGCCCGCGAGCATGCCGGCGCGAAAGCCGCGCTGATCGGGGTTGCGGCCGTGCCCGAGCTTGTCGCTGGCCTGTCCGAAGAATCGCGACACCCACTGCGCATGGCCGAGCCCGCCGTCGGTGATGAAGGCGAGGAAGCTGTGCAGCGTCGCGGCCTGGCCGAGGTAGCTGGCGAGATCCGCGGCCGCGCTGTCGACGCGTGCAGCGGCGCTCATCACGCTGCGATCGACCCGATCGACCGCATCCTGCCCGGGCAGGTTCTCGAAGTCGGCCGCCGTCAGCGACAGCGCGACGGCGGCATCGCCTTCGAGCAGCTGCCCGTGACTGTCGCGCCAGTCGGTCGGCGTGAAGTAGTCGGTGACGACCCGCGCCGCCTGGTAGGGCACCGCCTGCTGCGAAGCGCGCGTCTGTGAGTTGATCGCGGCGAGCAGCGCGTTGAGCTTGGTGAACGCGGCCGAGACGCCGGGATAGGCGGCGGTGTGTCCGTCGGCTGCGAGCGGCAGCGGATCGGTGGGGAACTGGATCCCGCCACGGCTCGCCGAAGCACCGACGCGAAAGCGCGTCAGCGGCGCATCTTCAAACAGCGGCGCGACGATGTGCGCCTGGTTGTCGCCGGGATCCATCTGCGTCAACAGCGAGACGTCGCGGGCGAGCGTCGCGATCGCCGAGAGCGGGATCGACATCGCCTTGTATTCGCGCAGCGGGATCGCACGCAGCGTGCGGTCGCCATTGACGCCGTCCCACGGTCGCAGGATGAGCGTGTTCGTCCCTTGCGAGCGGAACTGCGCGGAGCCGCCGCGCACCGACTGGCCGGTAAGGCTGTAGCTGAGCACGCTGGTGTGCGCGGGGAGCACGGTGCCCGCCGCGTCGGTCTGCAGAGCGAAGATCGGCGCGTCGATCGCAGGCCGGTTCCCCTGCGCATCGACCGGCGGAAGCGCGCGGATAAAGACGACCGCGTTGCCCACCGGCGTATGCGCTTCGTCGGGCGAGGCGATGTGCTCGATCGGATACCAGGCTGCGGTCGCGCGCACGCCCGACGCGTGCCACTGCGCGACGGTGCTCGCGGTCAGGAGCGCCATCGCCGCGGGCTCGCCGTTGAAATCATCGGAGGGTAGCACCCAGATCAGCTTGATGTGCGTGCCTTCGCTCGCATTCAGCGGCGTGGTCTGCGGGGTACGATTGGGGAAGAGCGCCAGCTCCCGCAAGTGGCCGCCGTTGCCGACGACACCGCGCCAGGTCGACGAGCCCGCGGCAGGGCCGGTCGTGTCCCAGACGCGCCCGTAGACGATCGAATCGCGCGGGAGCGCCTGGTGCGTCGTGGTCGTCAGGATTGGCGGCGAGAGGATCGGCTCATCGAGCTGGAACGGCACCACCAACCGCGACTCGTGCGCATCGGATGGGCTCGGCGAACTTGCGTAGAGGTCGGTCTCGCCGATCGGGTGCACTGGGACGGGTGGCAGCGAGCCGGGAGCGCCTGACGCCGGCGCCCAGACCATCGCGTAGCGGAACTGCGGACTGCACTGAACCTGAGGCCGATCGCTCCCCGCGCTGTTTGGCAGCGCCTGCCAGGTGGTGCCGTTGAGCTGGTGCACCGCCGCGACGTTGCCGCCATCGCGCGCGGTGAAGCAGTACGTCGGTCCCGCCGGATCGGTGAGCTTGTGGATGTAGGCCCGCTCGCCCGGCAAGAGCGGCTGCACAGCGTGCGGGCCGGTGCCGACGCGCTTGCTCAGCGTCGACACGTTGAAGAGCGTTGCGGGAGGCAACAGCGATGTGAGTCGGCCGGTCATCAGCTGCCTTCCGGCGGGAGGATGGCGTCGACTTCGGGATCGTGCGCGCCGTCGGCCGCATTCTGCCGCCGCAGGGTGTTGTCCACGTGGTCGTAGAGCAGGTGCGTCATGTGGATGAACCACTCGGGCGAGAACGTGTCCTTCGCTCGATCGACGAGGGACTGGATGGTTGTGCCCAGCGGCGCCGGAATGCGCCCGGCGACCGCGGAGAACGCGTTGCACATGATGGTGAACTTGCCGGCGAGATCGCGGATGGCAGCGTCGCGGTCGGCTTGCGCGCCGGTGTTGGCCGCGCGCGTGAGGAGATCCTCGGTGTGCTGTTGCTGCGAGGGGCGCAGCGAGTCGAGGATCTGCGCGGCCAGCGCGACATCGGTGAGCCGCTCGACGTGCTCGTCGATCTGGTGGAGATGCTCGGTGAACTGCGCGACCCCTTCGCCGATCTCGCCGTGCCCGCTCACCCAGCCGACGCGGTGGGACCAGTTGACGATGCTCTCGATGCGGTCGTGGATCTGCTCGAGCAGCTCGTGGATGTTCTCGACCGCCTCGTGGACCGAGTCCTCGTGCTCGCCCTCCGCCGATTCGCCGTCGGCGTTTTCCCGACTGCCCGCCTCGGGAGTGGCCGCGCGCTCGCGCTCCTGTTGCGCGCTCAGCTCGGCGGGCAGCGGCGCGCAGTCGTTCAATAGACCCTCCGTCGCATTGGCGAGCGCGGTTCCATCCTGACCGATTCGATCGTCGCGCTGCTGCAGGAAGCCGCCGACCCGGTTGAGCAGGGTCTTGAACGGAGCGGCAGCGTCGTGCCGCGTGCTCGCGGTCCGGTTGCTCGCGAAGGCCTGCACTTTCTGGTCGAGCGCGTCGAGATCGCCGGTGAGCCCCTGCAGGCGCGGCTGGAGCACGCTGAGGAAATCGTGGTCGAGCGGGATCGCGCTGGGCAGGTCGAGGATCGATCCAGAGAGCGGTGTACCTGGCGCGCCGACTGGACGGAAGCGCTGGAAGGTCGCGGTCAGCCGCTCGAGCCAGGTCCGCACCGCGCTGGTGTCGGCGTCGGCCGAAGAGCCAGCTGTGCCGTTTGCCCCACCGCCGTCGTTGACGCTGCCCCCGCCCGCGCTGCGCGAGCTGTCCGCACCGGGCGCCGCGTGCGCGCCGAGCCTGCTCGGGATCACCAACCGTCCCTCTTGCAGATCGTGCACCGAGGGTGTGATCGCGTAGCTCTCGCCGAGCGCAGACTGCAGCGCCGCCGTGTTGCCGTCCCAGGCCGACTGCTGGATCCAGGCGACAGCGTAGCGGCTCAGCGGGGAGAGATGGAGCTCCGTCTGCACTTGCGTCCACTGCGTGCCGACCAGCTTCTCGAGCATGCCAGCGCCGCCGATGGTCGCGCGGTAGACCGGGACCGCGCCCGAGGGCAGCAGGCGCACGAACGCGTAGGAGGCCGACGGCAGCGGCGTCGCACTCTGGCCGTGCGCGCCCGAGCAGAAGCTGGTGATCGCATGATCGCCGGTGCTGATGTGCGCCGAGGCCGAGACCGCGCGGGCGCGTCGATGTCCGGTCATGCGCGCACCTATTCGATCGCCGCGTGGAAGCGCAGCGGACGCGGCGTCGCGTCGGCAGCTTCCGGATAGTGGGACCCGGTGCGCTGGGCCGCGGCGGGATGTTGGATGAGCGCCTGCGCGGTAGCCTTGCCCGCAGTGACCGGACCGCTCGCTTCGGCGACCTTGGCCCAAGTTCCATCATGCTTCTGCTGCTCGACGGTGAACTTGATCGTCTTGCCTTCGCAGCCGAACGTGTCGACCGACATCTCGATCTTGTCGCCGTGCGCGATTCGCGGCTGGCCCGCGCGAGCCGCGCTGGTGGCGGCCCCGGCTCCACTGCGCGGTGGACCGTCGGCGTGCCCCGCGCGGAAGCGCAGGTTGTGCGCTGCGGTGTCGATGCCCGCCGGTACGTGCAGCCCGCGCACGTGGGCGACCGCCGGATGACGCACGCTGGTGCGGCCGGTGGCGACGCCGCGCACCACCTGTCCCATCGCCTCGGTGAGCTGCACCCACCGGCCGGACACCTCGTGTTCGACGATGAAGCGGATGCTCTTGCCGTCGAAGCCGTGTGCGTCGACGCGCATCTCAACCTCGTCGCCGTGCAGATAGCGCGAGCGGTGCCAGCGCGGGTTGAGCAGGCCGGTGCCGTCGAGGGCGGGTGCGGCTCCCGCGGTGGTCCCGGCGCCGCTGCCCGCACCGCTGCCATCCGCACTGCCCGATCCACTGGTCGAGCCATTGCCTCCGTCGCTTCCGCTCGAGTCGCTGCCGGCGCGGGTCTCGTCGTGCGTCCCAGGTCCGCTGCCGTCGTGCGTGCCCGCGGCACTTCCGGCGCTGTCCGCGCTGTGCGTTCCCTCGGCCGAGCCATCGTGCGTGCCAACGCTGCCGCCCGCGCCCGAGGCATCGCCCGACCCGGCTCCGCTCCCATCGCTGGATCCATCGGCTTCGTCGGAGAATGAGGCGCTAAAGCGAAGCTCGCGCGGCGCGGCGTCGACGTCGTCCGGATAGTGCGCATCGCTGCGCTGCTCGGCGCTTGGATGGCTGAGTTCCGCGGTGCCGATGGCGTGGCCGGAGATCACCGTCGCGCGCGCTTCGGCGACCCGCGTCCAGGCGTCACCATCGCCTTTCTGCTCAACGATGAAATGGATCTCGCGGCCATCGCTGCCGGACGCATCGACGTGCATTTCGACCTGGTCGCCATGCGCGTAGTGGTCCTGGCTCCAGCTTGGGTTGGTGATCTCGCCGGCCGCCGCAGCGCCTGTCGCATCGGCGCTGCCGTCGCCGCTCGCGGAACCATGCTCGGCTGCTGCCCCGGTGGCGTCGGTTGAACTGCTGCCTGCTGTGCTCCCCTCTGCGCCGCCGGTGCCGGAGCTGCCGGTGCCGCTGTTGTTTGCGCCGTGGGGGCCAGCCGCACTCGAGCCGCCGCCATGGCCCGTTCCATTTGCACCCGCGGAGCTTCTCGAACCCGCAGCGGCTCCCGCGCCGGTGCCGCTGCCGGCCGCGCCGGATCCCGCGCCCGCTCCGCTGCCGCCGCCCGAGCCCGAGCCCGAGCCTCCGCCGGAGCTGCCGCTCGGAGGTTCCGTCTGTCCGGGATCGAGCAGAGTTGCGTGGAAGCGGAGATTGCGTGGGCTCGAATCGACCTCCGCGGGAAAGTGCATGTCGGTGCGGTGGCCCGCGGCCGGGTGGTCCAGCATCACCCTCCCGATCGCGTGCCCGTGGCTGACAAGCGCAACGGTGCTGCCGTATGGCTCCCAGCTCCCCGCACTCGCCTCGTGCTCCACTTCGAAATAGACCGAGCGGCCGTCGAGTCCGCGCGCATCGACGCGCATCTCTGCGTCGGAGCCGTGCGTGTGCACTTCGCGGAGCCAGCGCGGATTTTCCAGCTGGCCACCGACCAGCTTCCATCGCGGGTTGTGCAGGTACTGGATGGTTGGCGGCTGCGCGCGCGGCACGATCGGCGCGGGGATCGGCTTCTTCGAGATGCGCACCGCGCGCAGCGACAGCCGATAGCCGCGTCGGTCGAACGTGTGCAGCGCGTGCTCGACGCGGAACTTCCCGTCGACGTTGTCGCCGACCTTGTCGAGCGTGAACTCGCGCCCGGGGATCAGCTCGGGCCGGCCGATCATCTCGATCTTCGCCTGGACGAACTTCTCCGCCAGCCGCCGCATGCGACCGCGCGCCGTCGCCTCGGCTGTTGAGTTGTCCGGCGGGCTCATCTCCTCGTGGACGATGGAGATCGACGAGCCGTCGCCGTGACTTCGCCCGCCCTCGCCCGTGTCTCCTTGTGGTTCGGCCCGGCCGGTCACGGCCCGCTTGTTGCGCGGGTCCCAGCCGTTCACCGACACCGCTCCAATCTGGCCTCCCGCCTTGAACTCGACGCGCACCTTTTCGACGCCGTCGCCAAATTTGAGGGTCAGGTCGTCGCCCGATCGAGCGGGTGCGCCCAGCACCAGCTTCTTCCCCTCCAGCCGCAGCGACGCCCCGGCCCGCCGCGCCACCCGCTTGAGCAGTCCGAGGTCGCTGACGTTGGCTTGCATCACATGCTCGGCGGTGCCGTTGGGGGCGTCCGCGCTGAAGCCGTGCGCGTTGGCGATCTGCTGCACGACCTGCCGGGTGTCGACGTCGTTGAGCGCGCGCGTGCTGGGCGAGAGCGCCAGACGGTGCAGAACCTCGTGGCAAACCACATCGATCGACGGCGGCTGCGAGTGAACGAAGCGCGGCTCGAGCGCGACGATCTCCCCTTCGAATACCTGGCCGAGCGTCGCACCAAACCCGAGCGCGATGCGTACCGCAGTGCCGCTGGCGAACTGGTCGCCGTTCATCAGCTTCATCTGCGGATCGCTGAACGAGAGCCGACACTGGGCGATCAGATCCGCGTCGAGATCGACTTCGACTTTGAACAGAGCCGCGCGCACGGAAACGTCAAGCTGCTGCCCATCGAGATCGACGCGGCAGTTCGGGACGTATCGGAAGGGTTCCGAAGCGGGCACGGGGACCTATATTACCATAGGAGGTGTGCCGGACGAAAGCAGGGGCAACTGGCTGCGGGCCATCCTCGACGCGCCGTGGACGCGCCGTCGCCGAGCAGGCGAAATCGGCCCCGATGCCGTCGCCGAGCAGGCGAACGAAGCGCGCCGGCAGCCCCTCGGTACGCCTTCGCTCGGAGTGGCTTGACCAGGCCCGACCGCTGCCTCGCTTCCATCGCGGCAGTCTTGGCTGCTTCGTTGATGTGGACGCATCTTGGTCGCGACAAGGCCGCCGCCAATCCGATCCCATTCGGGATGGACACGGGCCGTACCGCACAACGCCACGGGCGCGCCGATGGCGAACCGCTCCGGAACGGTGGTGCCGACGGCGAACAAGACGTTGCCCCCCCTGATTAATGCCGACCGCACCGAGCTGCGCGGCCTGTTGCGAAATATTGCACGAAACTCGCATCGTCGGCTGTGACTTGCGTCACTCGTCTTTCGCGAGAGCCTGGAGCAACTGTTCGCGCCGCGTCTCGAGCATCTGTTCGCTGAACGAGAGCAGGCCGCCGTAGACGATTGCCATGGTGATGAACTCGCTTACGTAGGCTGCGACGAGCGGGAGGCCAATCACCTTCGCGATCGCGTACGGAGCCCATCCGGTGAGCGCCATCGCCAGGAGCGCGCCGATGCGGGCGAGCGCCGCGGAGCCTCCCGGTTGGCGCACCATGCGGCCACTCTTCATCGGCGCGGGAAAGTAGATGCTCGTTGTGTTCCCGAGCGCGGCGAGGACGGGGAACGTCGCCGCGTGCGCGCAGAGACCGACGAAGATCTGCTCCGCCGTCAGCGGCGCGGTCAGCAGCGAGATTGCCGCGAGCAGGAGGAAGATCCCGAGCGAGACGACGTACGTCACGGCGTTCTTCGCGGCGAGCACCGTGCGTCCACGCACCGGCCAGAGAAAGACTCCGCGCGTCGCCTGTCCGTCGACACCGAAGAGATTGACGGCCCACGCGAGAACGCCGAGGTGCGCGTAGACCGCGCCCATCAGGAGCGGCTGCGGCCCGACAAACAGCCCGTCGTCGTCGTGCTTGTGCGCTCCCTGCAGGATGAGAAAGCGCATCATGAGAAATCCGACAGGCCCCGCGATCATCTGCAGCCACATCGCGCGGAAGATCGTCTTCGTCTCCTTCTCGATGAGCGCGCAGATGGGTCCGGGGAGAAACGGGAGCACCCAGCCGGCGGGACCTGCGCGATTCGCCTCGCGCGCGATCGTCGTCTCTGCGGGCCGCCGCGATTCGCGCAACGACAGCGCATGGGTCGCGAAGGCCGCGGCGAGGGTGAGCACGATGAGCGCCGCCGCGTAGGCGAGCGCGGCGAGAATGCGTGCGTGCGAGAGTGCGTCGGCGAAGAGCACGGCCCAGCCCGGCGGCAGCACGCGCACGATCTTCCAGAGGTGAGCGGGCGCGAAGGCACTCGCGCTGTTCGCTGCGTGCGAAGCCGCGAACGAGATCCCCCAGCCGAGGCCGAGCACCGAGAGCGAGGCGATCCGACGCGAGGCCTTGTGCGCGAACAGTTCGGCGACCATCGACGTGAGCAGCTGCATCACCGCCGCGGCGCAGAGGAAGAGCAGCTTGAGGCCGACGAGCATCGCGAGAAACTTCGGCCCGCCGGGGAGTGACGAGGAGACGTACGCGAGCATCACCGCGGGCGCGTAGAAGACGACCCAGGCCGGTTCGAAGAGCTGCGCGATGCAGTTGATCGTCGTCACCAGCAGCGGCGGCACCGCGTAGATGAGGAAGCGGCGCGGATGCAGAAACGGCGTCCCGGCGGCGAGCGAGAGGATCGAGAAGTAGAGGCGCAGCGCGAGCATCGCAGAGAGCAACAATCCGCAGAGTGCGAGCGGTCCGCCGAGCTGCTCAAGCGACTTCGGATCTTCGTGCAGCTGCTGTCCGAGGAAGAAGATCCCCGCCGTTGCGAGGCCCGTCAGCGACAGTCCGAAGAGAAGCGCGAGCAGGCCCACGGCCAGCTGCGTCCACTTCCCTTCGCTGTTGAGCTTGCGGCGCCAGACGGTCCAGCGCAGGCCGATGAGCGCTGCCGCCTGCGTGCGGAGCATCTGCATCGAGTTCGTGTTGGCCGCGTTCATCGCGTCACATCAAGGGAGAAACGAGAGCGTCTTGTGCGTCGTGCGGCCTTCGCCGACGAGCTGCACGAACGCTTCGGGGAGACTGTGCGTACCCGGCGCGAGCGCGATCACCTCGGCCATCGTGCCCTGCGCAACGAGGCGTCCGCGGTGGATGACGCCGAGATCGGTGCAGAGCCGCTCGACCACCTCCAGCACGTGCGAGGTGATGAAGACGGTGAGCTTGCGGCGCCGCACAAGATCCGCGAGCAGCTCGGTGAGCGACGCCTTCGCCATCGCGTCGACCCCCTCGAACGGCTCGTCGAGAAAGAGCAGCTCGGGCGAGTGGATCAGCGCGCTCGCGAGCGAAAGCTTCTTCTTCATGCCGAACGAGTAGTCGGAGACGAGCTTGCGCGCGTCGCGGTCGAGCTCCATGACGGCGAGCAGCTCGTCCGCCCTCCGCGCGGCTTCGCGGCGATCGAGGCCGTAGAGACGTGCGACGAGCACGAGCTGTTCGCGGCCCGTGAGGCGATCGAAGAGCATCATCCCGTCGGGCACGACACCGATGCGTCGCTTCACTTCCGTCGCGTCGCGGAAGGCGTCGAAGCCGAGCACGCGCGCAGTACCGCTCGTCGGCGCGAGCAGGCCCGTGAGCATCGCGATGGTCGTGCTCTTGCCCGCGCCGTTCTCGCCGAGGAAGCCGTAGAACGAGCCGCGAGGCACTCGCAGAGAGAGCGAATCGACGGCCAGCTGCGCCTCGAATCGGCGGGTCAGTCCCGCGGTCTCGATGGCGAGCGCGGCCGTCTGCGGCGAGGGCGCATCAGCCTGCGCGCTCTCTGGCAGCAGCGTCGCGACGGCAACGTCAGGCGTTGTCACGCGCGACTACTCGCCACGCGAAGGAGTCGCCCCCGCGCCGCGCGCATCGAAGTTGCCAAGCGGCGGCAGCGTCTCGAGCGTCTGCATCGTAGTGGCCACCGGCGCTGCCTTGCGCGCCGTCAGCGAGACCGCTTGCGGCTCGATCACCGAACCCGTGCGTGGCACTGCATTCGCCTTGGCGAATGCGAGCGCGTCGGCCACCACCGCGGCATCCGCGCGTTCAGTCACCTCAGCGATGCTCTTCTCGCCGAGATGTCCGTGCACCTTCATCGAGCAGAACTTCGGCCCGCACATCGAGCAGAACTCCGCCGTCTTGAACGCCTCGTGCGGCAGCGTCGAATCGTGCTTCGCCTTCGCGCCTTCGGGATCGAGCGAGAGACGGAACTGCTCGTTCCAGTCGAACTTGTAGCGCGCACGCGAGAGCGCATCGTCGCGATCGCGCGCGCCCGGACGGTGGCGCGCAAGGTCTGCTGCATGGGCCGCGATCTTGTAGGCGATGAGCCCGTCCTTCACGTCCTTCGCATCGGGAAGTGACAGATGCTCAGCAGGTGTCACATAGCAAAGCATCGCGGCGCCGTGCCATCCCGCGAGCGCCGCGCCAATCGCCGACGTGATGTGATCGTAGCCGGGCGCAATGTCGGTGGTCAGCGGCCCGAGAACATAGAAGGGTGCCTCGAAGCAAGCGTCGCGCTCCTTCTCCATGTTCATCTGGATCTGATCCATCGGGATGTGTCCCGGCCCCTCGATCATCACCTGCACGTCGTGCGCCCAGGCCCGCTTGGTGAGGGCGCCGAGAACCTTCAGTTCGGCGAACTGCGCCTCATCGGACGCGTCGGCGAGGCAGCCGGGCCGCAGCGAATCGCCGAGCGAGAAGGCGACGTCGTACTTCTTGAAGATCTCGCAGAGCTGATCGAAGTGCGTGTACCAGGGGTTCTCCTTCCCGGTCGCAATCATCCACTGCGCCATCAGCGCGCCGCCGCGCGAGACGATGCCGGTGATGCGGTGCTGCGCGAGCGGAAGGAAGTCGCGCAGGATCCCGGCGTGGATTGTCATGTAGTCCACGCCCTGCTTCGCCTGCTCCTCGATGATGTCGAGCAGATCGTTGGCACTCAAATCATCGACGTGCTTCACGCGCTCGATCGCCTCGTACATCGGCACGGTGCCCAGCGGCACCGTCGAGTGGCGTAGCAGCGCATTGCGGATCTGCGGAATGTTCCCGCCGGTCGAGAGATCCATCACCGTGTCGGCACCGTACTTGAGGCAATGGTCGAGCTTCTCCAGCTCGCCCGTCTCGTTGCCGAGCACCTGCGAGTTGCCGATGTTCGCGTTCACCTTGCACGAGGCACCGATGCCGATCGCCATCGGGACCAGCTCGGGATGCATGATGTTGGCCGGGATGATCATCCGTCCGCGCGCGACCTCGCTGCGAATGAACTCGGGCTGCAGCCGCTCACGTTGCGCGACGTGCGCCATCTCTTCGGTGACCACGCCAGCTCGCGCGTAGTGCATCTGCGTGACGTTCGCCTGTCCTCGCCGCTTCTGAATCCATCCTGCGCGCATCGCTCTTGCTCCCGTCGCTCTGGAAAAGAGCGGCGGACAGTAGTGGCGTGCACCGAGCGCGTCAACGCATGTGGCGCTCTACTCCTTCTTGGCTGGATAGAGGTGCGCCGGCGGATTCAAGTAGAAGATCGCGTCGCCCGGAGGGAGCAGGTCGTCCTGGATCGCGCGCAGCATCGTCGCCGTCGGGCGCTTGAGCTTTTCTGCGACATCTTCGAACGTCGCGACATTGAACCCCTGCGGCTTGACGGTAACGCCGCACCTGGACGATCCGTCGCAGCCGCAGTGAAACTCGCAGCCGAACGGAATCAGCGCGCCCGACGTTTCACCCAGAAGCGTGAACGGCTTTCCGACGATGACCTTCGCCTTCTTGTCATCCACGGGAATCGATGGATCGGCGCAGGCGCGAGCGACTTCCTCTGTCTTCGGATGGCCGAGCAGGCACATCTTGGCGTCGACGCCATAGATGCCGCGCGCCTCGTCGCTGAACTCGATGAGGGCGTAGTCGGCCTTCACCGTTGCACTGTTGATCTCGGGGGCCAGCTTCTCGCCGACCATGCCGCGATAGACCGTCTCGGGGCGAAAGCACCCGACGTCTGGAACGCAGTGACAACGCGCGCTGCAGCCGATCGTCACTCGATAGCTAGCCGTCGGATCGCTGTCGGCGACCGCGTCGACCTCGTGCGGCTTGTCGAACAACTCGATGTCGAAGCGATCCCCGAAGCGTGGGCAGAGCGCCGAGACGTCGGACTCGCTCTTCACGGGAAAGCGCCCCTCCGGCACGATGTCGGCGCAGGCTTTTCTCTCGAGGAAAGCTGCGTTGTGAATCGCCTCCAGCCGGAGCTGCAGCTTGTGCTCGAGCGCGGGTGTCGGTGGATGAGTCGGTGCAGCGGCCTGCGCCGCGACTGGCGTTGGCGCCACGCTTGTTGGCGACGCGCTGGGCGTCGCGGGCTTCTCCGCTGCAGTCGATGCAATTCCGGGCGTCGCCGCGGGGCGGCTCGTTGTGGACGTCGTCGCAGCTCCCGACGCAGCGGCCGGCGGTTGCAGCCCGACGAACAGCTTCTTCACTGCCGCTCCCGTCGCCTCATCGAGTTCGTCGACGCTCTTTCCGCTCGCCTGCGCGCCTGAGAGCAAGCGGCCTTCTCTGGTGTCGTGCAGACGCAAGTCGAGTTTGAACTTCGAGCCGAACTTGAGCAGCTCGCCGCTGACCACCAGGTCGGCGCCGAGCTTGCGGCCGGTATCGACTTCGCACTCGCCTTCACAATCGGCGAGCGACTTCCCCGCCGACTGCACGAGCACGAACATGTTCTCACGTGTCATCACGCGCAGCCCCGGCAACGCCTCCAGCGCGGCCGAGCGGATGACGTCGGTGAGATAGGCGGCGTCGACCGAGGCGGCTTCCGCACCGCCGAGCTTGCTCTTGATTTCGAGCACAGCGAGCAGACGTTCATCCGCGCGCAGCGGACGCGGTCCGACAAGCGAGGCTATCGCGACCGCGACGAATAAGCGTCTTGTCATCTGAGCACCCTAGTCATCGCCGCACGAGGCTCGCAATGCGAATTGCAGAACCGAAAGTCGGGGCGCGGTTGTGCGGGCGGATCCACGCAAACACCCGGGGATTCGCCGCGCCGCGCTCTCTACTTCGGGGCAGCCGCAGATCCGACGCGCTGGATGCCCAACTCTTCGAGGATCCGCGTCGCGCCATAGATCTTCCCGAGCGCCTGCACGAGCGCCGCGCTGTCCACCGAGACGGCGCGGTTGACGCTCCCGTCGTAGAGATAGTCGCCGCCGAGCGACGCGCGATTCCCGTCGAAGACGAGCCCGACGATCTCCTGTTTCTGGTTGAAGACAGGCGAGCCCGAGTTGCCTCCGATGATGTCGTTGTCGCTCTCGAAGTCGAACGGCAGGGCGAGGTCGAGCTTCTCCTTCGCGCGATTCCACGACTCGGGCAGCGCGAACGGCGCGCGCCCGGTCTGGTGCTCGAACGCGCCGGCGAAGTCGGTGAACGGCGCCATATTCGCCTGGGCAGATGTGACACGTTTGACCGATCCGTAACTCAGGCGCGGAGAGAAGGTCGCGTCGGGATAGACGTTCGTGCCCGAGATTGCGAAGCGCGCGCGCGCTATCGCCTCTTCGGCAGACGTCTGCGGGGCGGCGACTTCGTCTTCGTACCAGCGCCGCATCGCGCGCCCATCCGCGTCCAGCGCGCGCGCGAGCACGATCGCCGGATCGGTCGAAGCGTCGATCGCGGCCTGCCCTCCCGCGTAGAGCTGCTTGCGCAGCGCGAGGTCATCGAGGTGCGAGTTCTCCACGAGCTGCGTCGCCAGCTCCTCGGGCGACTTCTCGCCGAGCAGCTTCTTCACGAACGGATGCGACGGCGTGAGTTGCTCGCGCAGCCGCGTCAGCCCGAACGTCAATTTGAGGATCTCGAAATGCTTCGCGAACGGCGCGCTGCTCAAGATCGTCTGCTCGATCGCCGGCAGCTTCGCCTCTCCCCACTCGCGCAGCCGCTCTGCAGCGGGCTTCTGCTTCTCGGCCGCCGCGCGCACGAGCAGGCGCGCGAGCCGCAAAAGCTTCGCGCCGCCGAACCAGAGCGGCTCCGCGCGCGGCAACAGCGAGCTCGTCCCTTCGATCTCGTTGAACTCCTTGTGGCGCGCACGCATCGTCTCGACGCTCTTTGCGATCGCATCCCACGCGCCACCCGCGCTCTTATCCAGCGCAGCGTTCTTGCGCACCGCGAGCCGCAGCTTCGCCTCGGACTCGAGCTTCCTGGGCATGAAGTCAGGAGCCGTGAGCGCCTCATGCCGTCCGCGCAGACCCTTGTAGCTGTTCTCGATCGAGAGCAGATCCGCGC
Source organism: uncultured delta proteobacterium (assembly GCA_903911145.1). Lineage (GTDB taxonomy): Bacteria > Myxococcota > Myxococcia > Myxococcales > 40CM-4-68-19 > CAIWCD01. Next base: position 46,640 of record CAIWCD010000035.1, read on the forward strand.
TCGCCACACGTGCCGTCTCGGCAGACTGGTGCGACCAGAGCGTGAGCGCGCCGCGCATCTCCGCGAGTTCGAAGAGCCGCTCGGGGATCGCGACGTCGCGCTCGTAGACGTACTCCGCGGCCGTGAGCAGTCGATGGGTCGTGCCGGGATTTCCGGAAATGAATACCAATTCATTTTCCTCCGGGCCGCTCGAGCTCCAGCGAAAGAAATGCTCGGGATGGGCCGGCGCGCCTGCATCCCACGCGCGCAGAAACGCTGCATCGAGCGCCCAGCGCGGGAATTCGAAATTGTCCGGATCGCCGCCGAACTTCGGCACGGTCTGCTCGGGCGCGAAGACGAGGCGCACGTCCTGGTAGCGGCGGTACTTGTAGAGCTCGTAGATCCCGCCGTGATAGAGCGCGACGATCTCGCAGCGCACCTTCTCGTCGCCGCCTGCGCACTCCTTCTCGATCGTGGCCTGCTCGCTCTGCTCCTTGCGCGCCGCTTCTCGCGAGCCGGGCGTCTCGCCCTTGATGGAAGCGGTCAAGCGCGCCGTCACGTCGGTCATCGAGAGCAGCTCGTTGAGCTCGATCTCCGGACAGCGGAGCTCCGATTCGCGCTCGGGTGCGTAGAAGCCGCCAGCGACGTAGTCGTGCGACCTGCTCGACAGCTGCGCGATGCAGGCGCGCACGCAGTGATGATTCGTCATCACCAGTCCGTCGGCGGAGACGAAGCTGCCGGAGCAGCCGCCCGCGAGCCGAACCGACGAGCGGCGCGCAGAGTCAAGCCAGGCCTGGTCGGGCGCGAATCCGTACTGCTTCGCGACGGCCGCTTTGGGGAAGTTGTCGAACGTCCACATGCCTTCCTCGGCGTGCGCAATCGAGGAGGCGAGCAGAGCGACGAGGAGGGCGCACGCGAGTCCGGCGGAGGGAGCAGCGATGCGGCGGCGTGGTTGCGAGCACATGCGAAACCTCGAGCGCGAGGACGGGCGAGCGAGAGTGAGCGAACGAACTACGCGAGCGCGAAACCCGCGAGCAGAGAGGCGAGCCGCTCGGCCTCGACGAGCAGCTCCGCGTCGACGAGCCACTCGACGGGGAACTGCCGCTGGGCGCGCAGCCAGGCATCGAGCGCGGGGTCTCGGCCGTAGAGTTCGCGCGATGCATGCGCGGCACCGAGCAGTTGCGCGCGGGCCTTCTTCGCATCTGCGCTGCTGTGCGCGGCCTGCGCCACCTCGAGCAGACGGCCCGCGTTCGCGAGCACGGCGCGGTCGTGCTGCCGCAGATTTTCGCGCCGGCTGATCACCGTCATCGAGTCGAGAAAGCTGGCCATGCCGTCGATCGCCTGGCGGATGTCGAGCGGCTGCGCGCCCTCGTTCTCGACGCGAAGCAAACGCGCGCGTGCCTCGAAGTAGATGCGCTTGTCGTTCGTGCGCAGCGCGGCGATCGCGAAGGTGCGCGCGAAGCAGGCGAGCTCTGCGAGCACGTCGGCGTGGATGCTCTTGAGCGCTGCTCCGGTCGCGGCGAGCGCGCGCTGGTGATGGCCCCGCATGAGAAACGCGAGGTTCGTCGTTGCCGCCCGCAGGAGGACTGCACCGTCGAGATCGGCCTGGTATCCCGGCACCACCTGCGCGCGCTCCACCTCTTCGACGCGGCAGGCGACCTCGAAGATCAGCTCGCCGATTCCCGCGCGCAGCCGTCCGCGAAACTCGAGCAGGTCGCCGATGAGGTGCCACGGATCGGCGACGACAGCCGGATTGCGCAGGCGCTCACCGAGGCGCGCAACGTCTCCGCGAAGGCCCATCGAAACCGCGGCGACGAGTGAGGCCAGCTCTGCTTCGTCGCCGATCGGAAACTCCTCGGGTACGGCCGTGCTCGCGTTGGGGCCGAACGCCGCGTCGAGCGTGTCGAGCGGATCGACTTCCGGTGGAGGAGGGAAGAGCTCCTGCGCGGTCGAGATCAACGCGTTGGTGCTCTGCACTGTCGTCGCCATCACCGGCGCGAGCTCTTCCCAGACCGCGAGCGAGTGGGTCGACTGCAGCTCCGGGGCGCTCTCATGGCGGACGAGCTGCAGATCGGCGAGCAGCGGGATCGCCTCGGCCGCGGCGGTCAACAGCCGTGAAACGCGCGGCGCCAACTCGGGCGCGAAATGGCTCGCCACCGCGCGCATCCGCTCCTCGACCGCCCTCTCGCTCGCCGGATCGGGAGCGCGGGAATCGATCGGACCCGTCGAGGGACTTGCGGATGAGGGCACCATGCGCGCCCCGTGCTAGCACAGCCTCATTCGAATCGCTCTCGCCCTTCGGGAATCCTGGGCGGGGGCGCGCGCAACCACCTGCTCGCCACCTCTTCACGGAGACCCATCATGGAAAACCGCCAATACGGACGCAGCGGCCTGCGACTCTCAGCTCTCTCTCTCGGCGCGATGACGATGGGGGAGTCGAACGGCTTCATGAAGGGCGTGGTCTCGGACGACGCAGAATCGCGCCGCGTGCTCGACGCCGCGCTGGATGCGGGGATCCACACCGTCGACACCGCGAACGTCTACAGCGAAGGGCGCAGCGAGGAGCTGCTCGGGCGCTGGATGCAGGGCAAGCGCGAGAAGGTCACGCTCCTGACCAAGTGCCGATTCCCCACGGTCGGGGTCACCGGAAAGATGCGCGCCAATGAGGTCGGTGCGTCGCGGGCGAGCATCATCTGGAACTGCGAGCAGTCGCTCAAGCGGCTCGGCACCGACTTCATCGACCTCTATCAAATCCACATGCAGGAGGGCGCGGTGCCCGTCGAGGAGACGCTGCGCGCGCTCGACGATCTGCAGCGCGCGGGGAAGATCCGCTATGCCGGCTGCTCGAACTACACCGGCTATCGCTTGACCGAATCGCTCTGGGCCGCGGACAAGCGCAACCTCTCCCGCTACGAGGGAATCCAGCTGCAGTGGAGCCTCGTCTGCCGCGATGCGGAGCGCGAGATGATTCCTGCTGCGCGCACGTTCGGTCTCGGCACGCTCGTGTGGAGTCCACTCGGCCGCGGCTTCCTCTCGGGCAAGTACGAGAAGGGCGCGCCGCCGCCTGCGGGTTCGCGCCTCGAGGCCTGGAAGGATTCGTTCGCGGCCGTCGCCACAGAGCAGAACTGGAAGACGCTCGAGGCAGTGCGCGCCGTGGCGAAGCGCCACGAGACGACGCCGTCGGCCGTCTCGCTCGCGTGGCTGCTCGGCAAGAGCGAGGTCAGCTCGATCATCGTCGGCGCGCGCTCGCTCGCTCAGCTGCAGGAGAATCTCCGGGCGCTCGAGGTGAAGCTCACCGATGAGGATCGCAAGGAGCTCGAGAGCGTGAGCAAGCCGGCTTGGGGATATCCGTACGAGTTCATCGGCGGTCGCGAGCCGTGGTGAGGCGCGGGCACCTTGGTGACCGATCAAGAGCGCACGATTCGTCGAGATAGTTTGAGCGGGCGTCTTCGTTGTTGATCGGTCTCGCGAGGCGCTCTCGCGCTTTGGTGCGCGGACGGGCAACATTTCGCTCAGCCCATCACGCTGCCCGATCTTCCGATCGCGCCGCGGGTTCCGACAGCGTCAAGGTCCGGGACCCAAAGACGCGACCGCTTGCGGAGAGCGAATCACGACTGAGCCGCCGCGACTCCGCAAGCTCCACGCCGCGCTGTCTCGATCGCGTCCGGAGCGCAGCAGAGCGTGTTGCCCGCCGCGCACCAAAGCGCGAGAGCGCCGCCCCCTACGCAGCCTCTTCGACGTCGCTGAACTCCGCGAGGTACCTCGACAGAAACGTGCGCGTGCTCTTCTCGACCTGCCGCACGCGCTCGCGCGACAGGCCCCACTCCTTGCCGAGCTCCTCGAGCGTGCGCGGCTCATCCTGCGTCAGCCGATCGCTGAGAATGTCCCAGCCCAGCTCGCCAATCCGCTTGCGCACCTTGGTGAGCGCATCGCGAACCTGCGCGCGCTCCTCCTTGCGCATCAGCTGCTCATCGGGCGTCGGCCCCTCGTCGGGCAGCCGATCCATATGCGTGCTTTCGCCGTCGTCGGAGAGCGTCTCCTCGAGCGAGATGTCGCGCGGAGGCAGGCCGCCGTTGGGCATCGTGCGCCGCACCGACGACGGACCGTCCTTCAAGCTTCGCGTGACATATGCGCGGATCCACCAGACCGCGTAGGTCGAAAAGCGATTGCCCTTCTCGGGATCGAAATGCTCGATCGCCTTGAGCAGGCCGTAGTTGCCCTCCTGCACGAGATCCTCGAGACGAACGCCGCGGCCCATGAACTTGCGGGCAACCGAGATGACGAGGCTCAGGTTGTGCGTGACGAGCTGCTCCTGCGCGCGCTTGTTTCCCTTGCGGGCCTTGCGCGTCACGACCAACTCCTCCTCTCGCTTGAATGGAGGATGAGCCCGGATGATCTTGATCAGCGGTGCGAGGTCATCGAATTCGCTGCGGTCGCGCATGGCCTTGACTCCTGTTCGCCCCTGAAATTCGCTGCACGGACTCCGAACGTTCTCTGAACGCTTCGGCGGGGCACCCGATTCACGGCAGATACGAAAGACACCCTGCTGCGACCTCTGATTCCCCCGACCGCCTGGCGATTCTCTCGTCCTGCGTTCGGTTTGATGCGTCTGCCCAGGATGTGATGCACCTTCCGCGCCGTGCCGTTTTCCCTCTTGCAGCACGGGGAGTTGGGCCGCCCGTGCAGTCGTTTGTGACCTGTCGGCTTCGCGACGTGTCGCCCCGGGTGCTCGAGAATCCGTCAGCGAATCGAGTGCCGACTCCCGATCTCAACCCCGCCAGCGCATGCACTTATTCCGCATCCCGCAACGGCGCGATGCGCGCGACGAATGACACGTGCGCGGCGCCCGTTCAGGCGGGGCGCGGTCGCGAATTGAATTGATTTGTGTTCAAAGCATCTCGGTCGCCGCACATTCGCGCAGCGCCGAGAGCGTCGCTAGACGACCTTGTAGAGAGACTCGCTGAGCGCGAGAAGTTCGGGCACTGCGCGGACCTTCTGCAGCCAGCGATCGGGGATCGCGCTCTTGCCGAACTTCGCGCCGAGCAGCGCGCCGGCGACTGCGCCATTGGTGTCGGTGTCTCCACCGCGCGCGATCACAGAGAGGATCCCCTCCTCGAATGACGTTGCGTTGGCGAGGGCCGCGAAGGCGAGTTCGAGAGTGACGAGCACGTAGCCCATGTCATCTCCGTCGACGTTGAGCTGCTCGGGTTTCTTGTTCGCGCCGCGCTCGATCACCGCGCGCACGTCGTCGCTGATCTCTCCGCCCGCTGCCGCCGCGCGCGCGATCGCCTCGTCGTGCTCGCCGCGAATCAAGAGCGCGATGCAGGTCGTCACCGCGATGCAGCCGCCGACGCAGCGCGGGTCGTAGTGCGTGATGCGCGAGACCTGCGTCGCGTGCTCTTCGAGTCCGTCGAGGTGCTTGAAGTGGAGCAGGCCGATCGGTGCGCAGCACATGATGCTGCCGTTGCCAGCGGCGCGGCGCTCGCTGTCTTCCCACGCGAGCGCGCCCGACTGCTCTGGTGGCTCGCCCGCGCGAAGATTGAGCAGCGCCGCGCGCGTGAGATTTCCCACATCCTTCGGGTTGCCGGAGAACCAGCGCAGATAGTTCTGCGCCACCTCGTTGAGATCGATCCGTCCGCGCACCGCCGAGCGCATCAGCGCGAGCGTCAGTTCAACGTCGTCGGTCGGCTCGCCCGCTTCCCAGCTCCCTCCGGCGATGATCTCGCGCGAGGGCGTGAACGAGCCGGCCTTCTTGAACTCGAACGGCGCGCCGAGTGACTCGCCGACTGCGAGCCCGGAGAGCGTGCCGAGAAAGCGCGCCTTCTCCTCGAGCTGCTGCAGCGTGATCGCGTTGGGATACTTCTTGAGCAGATTCGGATCCGGCTTGATTGAGCTCATCGCCCCTCCTCGCGCAGTGCGGCCTCGACGAACTCGAGGCGGTCGTTGCCCCAGAATGATCGCTCGCCGACGAACATCATCGGCACGCCGAAGACGCCGCGGTCGAGCGCGAGCGCGGTGTTCCTGTGCAGCCCTTCCTTCACGTCGTCGGCGGCGCTGCGTGCGACAAGGCGCGCGCCGTCAAGCCCCGCCTGCGTCAGCGACGCTTCGATCACGCGCGCATCGCCGATGTCGTGCCCGTCGGCCCAGTAGGTCTTGAAGAGTGCGTGCATCGCCGAGAGTCCCTGGCCCTCGAGTTCAGCTGCGACGCATGCACGCAGCGCCTGGATCGTCTTCGTCGGAAACGCGGCGGGGATGCTCATCGGGACGCCGTAGCGAGCGGACCAACGCGCGATGTCGCCACTCATGTACTGCAGCTGCGCCATCGAGGGCATCTGCGTGCCGAGCTGCTTGCGGACGCCGCCGAGCGTGATCGGCAGCGGGCGCACGAGCGCTCCGGAACTCGCGCTGATGCGCGAAAGCTGCGTCGCAGCGAGATAGCTGTAGGGCGACCCGAGGTCGTAGAAGAAGTCGAGCGATGGAGGCATGGGAAGCGAACCTATCAGCGAGTTCGCATCGACTCCATGCACACCGATTTCAGCAACGCGTCAGCGCGCGACCGACTCGAGTTCGGCAGCGATCGCGGCGAGCAGTTCTCGTGCGGCCTCGACCTTGCCCGGCATCTTCGCGAGCACCTTCTTGATCGCCGCCTCGGTTGCGCTGCCTTGGCCGGAGACAAGCTTCTTGCCCTTCGCGGTCGCCACCAGCAGGGTCTTGCGCGCATCGGCCGCGTCCGCTTTGCGCGTGATCATTCCGTCGCGCTCGAGCCTCTGGATGATGCCCGTCATCGTGCTCGGGTGCAGGTGCAGCGCCTCGGCAATGTCGCTCGAGGTGATGCCGGGACGCAGGCTCAGGACGCGCAGCGCGAGCTGCTGGGGCGCGGTCGCGCCGGTCTCGCGATCCGAGCGCTTCGACGACGATTGCAGTGCGTGCTCGACCGACCAGAGGACGCGCAGGAAATCGAGCGCGGGGCCCATGCTGGGGAGTTCAGAGTCAATCGACGCTTCGTCACGTTCGGTGGTTGCCATGCCTGTTCCGTTCACAATTGTTCGTGCTGCAACTCAAGAAGGGCGAGCCCATTACCAGAGGACGTTTGTCGCGCGCAAATCCAACGGGCTCTTGTGCGCGCGGCCGGATCAGCGGATCAGCGCGGAGAGCTCCTTGAACTCCGGCGTACCAGCCGTGCCCAGCAGGTCGAAGAGGACCGCCTCGGTGCAGCTGATCGTCGCGCCCGCGATTTCGCAGAGCCGCAGGCCGCGCTGGCGATTGGCCTCGGTGCGCGAGAGCACCGCGTCCTCGGGCACGAACGTCGAGAAGCCGGCGCGCTGTAGATCGCGCGCAGTCTGGAACACGCAGACGTGCGTCTCCATCCCGACAAGGATGACCTGGCGGCGGCCGCTCTCGAGCACCGCGCGCGCGATCGCCTGGTTGTTGCCTGCGGAGAACTCGAGCTTCTCGAGCGCAGGCGAGGGAATGAGCGGCGCGAGCGAGGGGAGCGTCGGGCCCAATCCTTTCCGGTACTGCTCGGTAGCGACGATCGGCAGACCCAGGCGGGCCGCGGTCCGCAGGAGAACCGCGACGTTGCGCGTGAGCTTCTCCATCGCGCTCGGCTCCATCGCGGAGGCGAGCTTTTCCTGCACATCGACGACGAGCAGCAACGCATCGGTGCGGTCGAGCGCGATCTTGCGCGGATCGATCGCGGGCGTCTTATGCGCGTGCGGGTCGTGCAGTTCGTCGTGATGATGAGAGAGATCAGACATGGAGTGCCTCCTCTTCGTCGATTGTCCGCGAGCGCGCAAACCCTTGCTGGATGCGGACGATCTAGATCGCGTATCCCTGCGCACCGCTCGACGCGGGGGCCTCGGGGTCGAGCATCACGTTGACGCACGCGACGGTGTTCGAGGCGATCGCGCGCTCGAGTGCCGGACGAATCTGCGCGGGATCGGTGACCAGCTCTCCCCAGCCGCCGAGTGCCTCGACCACCTTGTCGTAGCGCGTGGGCGCAAGCTGCGTTGCGGGGCTCTTGTCGGCGCCGAAGAGCTGCACTTGCGGGAGGCGGATCTGTCCCCACGCGGCGTCGTTGCCGACGACGCAGACCATCGGCAGCTTGAAGCGGATCGCGGTTTCGAAGTCGAAGCCGTTGAGGCCGAACGAGCCGTCTCCCTGGATGACGAAGACGGTGCGCTCCGGATGCAACGTCTTGGCCGCGATGGCAAAGGGCGCGCCGACACCGAGGCAGCCGAGCGCGCCGGGATCGAGCCAGCGACCGGGCGCGTGCAGCTCGATCACCTTCGCGGCGATTGCGACCCAGTTGCCTCCGTCGGCGATGAACTGCGCGTCGGCGCACTTCTTGGCGACCTCGTTGAGCTCGTGCGCGAGACGGAAATGATGGATGGGCGTCTGCTCGCTCGCCTCGAAGACGGCCTGCTTCGCGCTGCGCTTCTTCTCCTTCTCTCGCAGTGCTGCGAGTTCCGCAGATCGGTCGCGGGCCGCGCCCAGAGCGGACGAGAGCTGTCCAAGCACGCTGCGCGAATCGCCGATGATGCCGATCTCGACGGCGCGGTTGCGGCCGATCTCGCAGGGGTCGATGTCGACTTGAATCAGCGTCGCCTGCTCGCCGATGCCCGCGCCGTAGCCGAGGCGGAAGTCGAGCGGCGTGCCGCAGATCAGCACTGCGTCTGCTTCCGACAGAGTGTCCTTGCGCGTCTGGTTGAAGAAGTAGGGATGTCCCGCGGGGAGGCAGCCCCGGCCGGCGCCGTTGAGATAGACGGGCGCGCCGATCTTCGCGGCCAACGCGCCGAGTTGCTCGCTCGCGTCATCCCACCAGATCGAACCGCCCGCGATGATCGCCGGACTCTTCGCGCCCGCGAGCAGCTTGGCCGCGCGCGCGATCAGTTCGGGATCTCCCGGGCTGCGTGCGGTCGTGCGGTACTTCGTCGGGAGCGGAAACTCCTCGTCGTCGGTACCGTTCGAGAGCACGTCCCACGGGCATTCGAGAAACACCGGACCCATGCGGCCCGCGAGCATCGTGCGAAACGCCTTCGCCATGTACGTCGGCACGCGATCGGGAGCGGGGATGCGGTCGCTCCACTTGGTGATGCGCGTGAAGAGATCGACCTGCTCCATCTCCTGCAGCGAGCCCTTGCCGGCGTTGAACGTCGGGGCGGCGCCGCCGAGGAGAAGCACAGGGCTGTTGGCCGCGAACGCATTGGCGATGCCGGTGAGCGCGTCGGTCACACCCGGCCCCGCAGTGACGATCGCGACGCCGATCCCGCGCGTCATCCGCGCGTACGCATCGGCCGCATGCGCCGCCGCCTGCTCGTGGCGCGTGTCGATGATCTCGATCCCCTCCTCGACGAGCGCCGCGTAGATGGGCGCGACGTGCAGCCCCGAGAGAGTGAAGACGTGCCGGATTCCTTCCGCCTTCAGCATGCGAGCCAGAAGCTGTGCGCCGGTTGCCTGAGCCACGATGAACCTCCGCGATCGAGATGAACTCTTGAGGGGCGCGGATACTACTCGCCGGCCGCGAATTGTCGCGCCCAAGCTGCGCCCGGCTCGTCACTCGGCGCGTCGGGCTCGCGCCACGCGAGGAAGAGACCCGGGACCGAGAAGATGAAGTTGAAGAGGAACATCGCCATGGAAGAGAACGGGTATGCAGAACGCGGGCGCCAACGCCATCAAGCGATGTGCCGATCGGTGGGCGTTCATCACCTGCGCGCTCTGCCGTTCGTCGAGCTCTCGTTCGAAGAAATAGGTCCATCGACGCAAGGAGCCGTCGACGACCTGGAACAGAGCCATGATCCAGATGAAGGAAACTTGCGCCAGTACGTTCTGACCGGGCAGCAGCAAGCAGATGGCAACCAGCCCCATCGACGCCGCGACGCCAAGCACGCCTCTTCACGGCGAGCGCTTGCGGCCGTACAGCTCGCTCGAGAGGGGTTTGAAGGGACGAGTCGAGAAGACCGCCTCGAGGGGAAGATCGAAGTGGCGGGCGAGGCGGAAGGCGAGCTCGAGGCTCGGGCCGTAGTCGCCGCGCTCGAGGAAACCGATCGTCTGCGCATTGATGCCCACAGCGTCGGCCAGTTGCTGCCGCGAGAGGTGACGCTCGGCGCGCAGGACCTCGATGCAGTTGTAGAGAACCAGCTTCTTCATGGGGTGCTCGAGCGGACAACGAGATGTTGTAAACAACAAAGTGTTGGTTTCGTATACGCAACGCAGTGAACTGAATCAACAACAATCTGTTGTCGGCCTGGCCGCGGGGTTGGATGCGTGCGGTGCGTTCTCGTCTTTCGGCTTGCCGCACACCGTCTCTGGCTGCGCGGCCCAGCGACTGGCGCGGCGTAGCTCGCTAAGCGATCTGCGCCTCGCGCACGGCGGGGCCATCGGCTATACAGGCGCGCCATGGCGTCTCTGGTGCAACTCGGAAGCGGTGCGGACACGCGCGCGGGCAAGAACGTCAAGCCGCGCGAGCCCAAGCCGGAGTGGCTGAAAGTGAAGCTGCCCGGAGGCGCGCGATTTGAGAAGGTGAAGCGCACGCTCAGCGAGCTGAATCTCGTCACCGTCTGCGCAGAGGCGAGCTGCCCGAACGTCGGCGAGTGCTGGGGTTCGGGCACCGCGACCGTGATGCTGATGGGCGACACCTGCACGCGCGGCTGCCGCTTCTGCGACGTGAACTCGGGCGCGCCGCGTCCGCTCGATCCTCTCGAGCCGCGACATCTCGCCGAGGCCGTGGGACAGCTCGGGCTCGACTATCTCGTCGTCACCAGCGTCAATCGCGACGAGCTCGAAGATGGCGGCGCGAGCCACTTCGCGCAGGCGATCATCGAGCTGAAAAAAGCGGCACCGAAGACGCTCGTCGAGGTGCTCACGCCCGACTTTCAGGGCCGCACCTTCGCGCTCGACATGATCGCCGAGGCCGCGCCGGACGTGGCCGCGCACAACATCGAGACCGTGCAGCGCCTCACGCCGACAGTGCGCGACCGCCGCGCGAGCTACCAGCAGAGCCTCGACGTGCTCGCGTATTACAAGTCGCGCGGGATGCGGACGAAGAGCTCGATCATGCTGGGCCTGGGCGAGACGCACGACGAGCTGCTTGCGACGATGCGCGATCTGCGGAGCGTCGACTGCGACATCCTCACGCTGGGTCAATATCTGCGGCCGAGCGAGAAGCATCTGCCCGTGGTTGAGTTCGTCCGGCCTGAGATGTTCGCGCAGCTGGAGCAGGAGGGGCTTGCGCTTGGATTCAAGTTCGTCGCGTCGGGTCCGCTCGTCCGCTCGAGCTACAAAGCGGGCGAGTTCTTCATCAAGAACTGGATCGAGGAAGGCGCGTAACCATGCCCCAGTGGAACATCATCCAGGCTGTCAACGACGCGCTCCGCCTCGAGATGCGCCGCGACCCGCGCGTGGTCGTGCTCGGCGAGGATATCGGCAAGTTCGGCGGCGTCTTTCGCGCGACGCTCGGGCTCATCGAGGAGTTCGGCCCCGAGCGCGTCATCGACACGCCGCTCGCCGAGGCGGGCATCATCGGCGCCGCGATCGGGATGGCGCTCAACGGACTGCGCCCCGTGCCGGAGATCCAGTTCTCCGACTTCATCTTCCCCGCGTTCGATCAGATCGTCAGCGAGCTCGCGAAATTCCGCTACCGCAGCGGCGGCCAATATCCTGCGCCAGTCGTGATCCGCACGCCCGTCGGCGGCGGCATCAAGGGCGGCCACTACCACTCGCAGTCGCCCGAGGCGCTCTTCATCCACACGCCCGGCCTCAAGGTCGTCTGCCCCTCAAACCCGCTCGACGCGAAGGGCCTGTTGCTCTCCTGCATGCGCCAGGACGATCCGGTGCTTTTCATGGAGCCCAAGCGCGTCTATCGCGCGGCGAAGGGCGAAGTGCCCGAGGGCGACTACACAATCCCGCTCGGCGAAGCGAAGATCGTCCGCGCTGGGCGCGGGCTAACCGTCATCTCGTGGGGCGCGATGGTGCACGAGGCGGCGCTCGCGGTGGAGCAGGCTGCGGAGGCCGGAATCGATTGCGAGCTGATCGACCTGCGTACGCTCTGGCCGCTCGACATCGAGACGATCACGCGCTCTGTCGAGAAGACGGGCCGCTGCGCGATCGTGCAGGAGGCGCCGCGAACGTGCGGTCTCGCGAGCGAGATCTCGTCACTGATCCAGGAGCGCTGCTTCTTTCATCTCGAGGCGCCGGTGCTGCGCATCACCGGCTGGGACACGCCGTTTCCGTACACGCTCGAGAACGAATATCTCCCGCTCGCGCCGCGCATCACGACGGGCCTCAAGAAGCTCGCGGCCGCGCGGCCGTAGGGCGAGCGCGCTTCGCTAAAAGTAGATCGGGTGCAGCACGAGGTGCTGCTTGCTCGCGACGTGTTCGAACTTCGCGTCCGCCCACTTCGGAGGACCGAAGCGCGCGCGCGCATCGTTGCTCGCGCCATAGCCCTCGGTGGGAATGCCGATGAAGTTGGTGTCGAGCTTCCCGTTTTCATTCTCGTCGTGGATGAACGACACCGCGTAGGTGCCCGGCTTGAGATCGTCGAAAACGCAGGTGGCGCGGCCGTGCTCGACGATTGTCTTCACGTGCGCGAGGGCCTTCTCGATCGTGTTGGGGAAGCCCTCTTCGCCGGTGAAGAGCAGGCAGCCGACGAGCCCCTTGTCGGTGCGCAGGCTGACGATCTCCACGCGCAGTTCGTTGGTGATGATGTCCTCGCCGTGCGTGCGCGGAGCGGCCAGGAGTGCCAGCGCGAGCGCGCCCGCGGTGCAGAGCTTCATCATCGTCGCAGAGCGCAGCCGGTGCATGTTCGCCTCATGAGGTGATTCGGATGGCGCACCAGATCGCTCGGATGCGGCCCCTGCGCCAACCCGCAGTTCGGCCACTTTCGCTTCGCCGCTGCTCAAGGTAGAAGCCCCCGGCTATTCACCCCGCGTACGAGGTCTCCCATGGCCCAGTTCGAGTTCAAGCTCCCAGACATCGGTGAAGGCGTCGTCGAGGGCGAGATCGTCAAGTGGCTGGTGAAGGCCGGCGACGAGATCATCGAGGACCAGCCGCTGCTCGAGGTGATGACCGACAAGGCGACGGTGACGATTCCGAGTCCGCGCCGAGGCAAGGTCGTGCGCACGGTCGGCAACGAAGGCGATGTCGCGAAGGTGCACGGAACGCTCGTGGTACTCGAGGTCGCGGAGAGCGCCGGGGCCGCTCCCAGCAAGGCCGCGAGCGATTCTGTCGCTGCGCCTGCGGTCACGACTTCTGCCGCGGCACCTGCGCGCGCTGCTGTTGCTGCGAGCAGCGGACCGGCCGTCGATCCGAATCGCAAAGTGCTCGCCACGCCCGTCACCCGGCGCATGGCGCGCGAGCTCGGCGTCGACCTCGCGTCGCTCGAAGGCACCGGTGCGAATGGCCGCGTGATGAAGGCCGATCTGCTTGCACATTCGAGCGGCGAATCTCCCGCGCCCGCTCCCCGCGCGGCTCCGGCGCCCGTGCATGCTCTCGCCGCCGACGAGGTCCGCCCGCTGCGTGGCCTGCGCAAGTCGATCGCGAAGTCGATGGTGCAGAGCCACTCGCACGTCGTGCCGTTCACGTTTGTCGAGGAGTGCGAGACGAGCGCGCTCACGGCGCTGCGCAACAAGATCAACGAGCAGCTCAGCAAAAAAGGACAGGCGAAGCTCAGCTACCTGCCATTTATTACCAAGGCCCTCCTGCACGGCTTCGCGAAGTATCCCGAGCTGAATGCAGTGATGGACGAGGAGAAGCAGGCGCTCATCGTCAAGAAGGACGTGAACGTCGGGTTTGGTGCCGCGACCGATTCAGGGCTCACGGTCTTCGTCGTCAAGGACGTCGCCAATCTCTCCGTGCGCCAGATCGGCAGCGAACTCGAGCGTCTCTCGAAGGCGGCGCGCGAGAACAAGCTGCAGCTCGCCGATCTGCAGGGCGGAACGTTCACCATCACTTCGCTCGGCAAGGACGGCGGCCTGCTCGCGACGCCCGTGGTGAAGCATCCCGAGGTGGCGATCCTCGGCGTGCACAAGATCAAGGAGTACCCGCGGCTCACGCGCGATGCCGAGGGCAAGCCGGAGATCGAAGTGGGCGAGCACATGAATCTCTCCTGCTCGTTCGATCATCGCGTCATCGACGGGCACATTGGCGCCGCGTTCCTCTACGAAGTGATTCGCGCGCTCGAGGCGCCGGAGTCGCTGCTGGTCGACTAGAGGTGGTTGCTTCGACTCCCCCCCGGGCTTTGGGGGTTGGGCTTTGGGCTTTGGGAACGACCTCTGATGCGCGATGGGAAGTGACATTCTTACAGTGATTGTCACTTCGTATCAGAGCCCGCGACCGCTGCGGCTCTGTCTCGTCGCGCTCGCTGCAGAGATCGCGCGGCTGCGCGCGCAGGGAGAGCAGGGCGGCATCGAGCTCATCGTCGCGGATGATGGCGACCCGGAGCACGCGAGCCGAGCGCCTGCGATCGAGGCCGCGGCATCCGGCTCGTTCTCGCGCGTGCGGCGCCTCTGGCAGGCGCACGATGGCTACGGCAAGGTTCGCCTCGCGAACAAGGCCGCAGCGGCCGCCGAGACGGAGCTCTTGCTCTATCTCGACGGCGATTCGCTGCTCGCTCCTGGCGCGCTCGCGACGCATCTGCGGCTCTCCGGGCCGCGCCGCTACGTCTCGGGAAACCAGCTGCGTCTCGGAGCAACTGCGAGCGCGGCCATCGACGAGTCGCTCGCGGAGAGTGGCCGCTTCGCGAGCGCGCTCTGGCTGCTTCCCTGGACCATCCGCCGCGATGGCTTCGAGACCAAGCGGCACTATGCAACCCTTCGCGCGCTCGGCCTTGCGCGCCCGCTTCGCCGGCGCGGTCGTGGCGGTTTCAACGGCGGCTGCGCGTCATTGCCGAAGCAGCTTCTCGAAGAGGTGAACGGCTGGGACGAGTCGATCGCGGGCTACGGTTTCGACGACACCGAGCTCGGCCATCGATTGCAGAACGTGGGCGCCGAGCCGGTCGACGCGCGCCTCGAAGCGATGGTCGTCCATCTCTTTCATGGACGTCCGTATCGCGGCACCGACGTCGCCTACGAAGAGAAGCGCAAGCTCGTCGCGGCGACGCTGCACGGCACGCAGATCCGCGCCCAGCAAGGACTTGCGGAGATGGGGCCGCATGATCCGGGCGTCTGGGAAGAGCTGTAGGCACGCAAACAGCTGGTTGCTTTCGGAGGAAACATGTTTGTTCGAATGGGTTCGTTTCGAATCGCGCCCGGTGCGATCGACGAGCTGCGAAGGATCTACCTCGGTGAGTGCGCGCCGCTCGTGAAGGCGGTCAGCGGCAACCTCGACTGCTGCCTGCTTGAGTCCAGTATCGACGCAACGGCGATCGCTGCCTGGACGGTGTGGCGGAGCGAGGGGGACGCAATCGCGTACGAGATGAGCGGTGTCGCACAGCTCGTCGTGGCGAAGGTGCGCCACCTCTTTGCGGAGGCTCCGACGCTCGCTTCCTATCGGGTGCGCCACACGCCTTGAGCCGCTCGCCAGCGGCCGCAGAGATCACGCCGGCCGCACGACCGAGGCGACCTCGGCCTTGTCTAGATGCGGCTGCAATCGCCCGGTGAGAAAGAGCGCCCACATGAGCCAGTCGCTGATGAAGCTGAAGAACGGATATTTGAACGTCGCGGGGCGATTCTTCTCGATGAAGAAGTGCGAGACCCAGGCGAACGCGTAGCCGGAGAAGAGCGCGGGCAGGAGCAGCGCGGGCCGCAGATGGATCACGGCCGCGGCGATCCAGAGAAACGCGACGGTCGTTCCGGCGTAGTGCATCGCTCGCGTCGCCGGCTTGCTGTGCTCGCGCAGATAGAACGGCCAGAACTCGGCGAACGTCGAATAGGTCACGATGCTCTCCCCGCGGCGCAGAAGTTGAGCGACGCTTCTACCGAGCATCGTGCGGCAAAAGGAAGCCCGGCGGCGATCGATCGCGAGAGGCGATGGTGCTATTCCTCGCGCCGCCACGACTGCCTCGCACGAGACCGATATGACTGCGACGACGAATCCCGAGAACGCGAACGAGCCCTCGCCCGCGCTGCTCCTGCGCCTCTATCGAGAGATGGTCCGGCTGCGCACGCTCGATGAACGGATGATGACGCTGCAGCGGCAAGGGCGCGTTGGCTTCTACGGCGCGTGCACGGGCCAAGAAGCGGCGACGCTCGCGAGTGCGATCGCGTTCGAGCCCGACGACTGGATCTTTCAGGCGCTGCGCGAATCGAGCGCGATGCTGATGCGCGGCTTCTCGATGATTACTTATCTTTGCCAAGTATTCGGCAACGAAGGCGACATCACCAAGGGTCGGCAGATGCCGTCGCATATGGCGGGCCGCTCGGTGAACCAGGTGAGCTGGGGCTCGTGTCTGGGTACGCAGCTGCCACAGGCGGTGGGCGCGGCGATGGCAGCGCGCATCAAGGGCGAGAAGATGGTGGTCGCGGCCTACACGGGCGACGGCGCGACCAGCGAAGGGGACTTTCACGTCGCCCTCAATTTCGCGGGAGTGTTCAAGGCGCCGGTCGTCTTCATCTGCCAGAACAACCACTGGGCGATCAGCGTTCCGACCAGCAAGCAGACGGCCTCGGAGAGCATCGCGATCAAGGCGCAGGCCTACGGGATGCCGGGCGTGAAGGTCGATGGCAACGACGCGGTGGCGGTCTATCGCGCGGTGAAGGCCGCAGTCGATCGCGCGCGTGCGGGGCAGGGGCCGTCGCTCGTGGAGTGCGAGACGTATCGAATCGGCGCGCACAGCTCGAGCGATGATCCCACCCGCTACCGCGATGAGCGCGAGGTCGAGGCGTGGAGGAAGCGCGACCCGATCGAGCAGCTGCGCGGAAAGCTTGTCAATGACAAGCATTGGGATCTGCCGCGCGACGAAGCGATGCGCGCGGAGTTGCTCGCCGAGGTGAATGCGGCGATCGATGAGGCGGAGCGCAAGCCGGATCCTCCTCGCGAGGGGCTCTTCGATGACGTCTACGCGGAGATGCCGTGGCACTTGCGCGAGCAGCGCGAGGAGCTGCTCGCCGCGCCGCCCGTGCCGCGCCCGGATGCCAAGCAGATCGCGGGGAAGTGACGTGCGGCGCGGGTTGACGTTATCGACGGTTATCGAAAATTATCGAATTCGATAATCATGCCCCGCGCGCTGCACATCCGGAAGCTCGGGCTCGTCGAGTACGAAGACGGACTCGCGATGCAGAAAGCTCTCGCGGCCGCGCGGGGCGCGGGGCTGGTGACCGATACGCTTCTTCTCCTCGAGCATCCGCGCGTGATCACGCTGGGGCGCGGCGCGAAGGCCGCGAACGTTCTCTGGAACGCGCAGCAACTGGACGCGCGCGGCTTCTCGCTCGTCGAGACAGACCGCGGCGGCGACGTGACGTACCACGGGCCTGGACAGCTGGTCGGCTACCCGATCCTCGATCTCAAGCCCGATCGCCGCGACGTGCGCCGCTACGTGAACAGCGTCGAGGAGCTGATGATCCGCACTGCGCGCGACTTCGGCGTGATTGCGGAGCGCGTGCCGGGCCGGCCAGGGATCTGGGTGAATCGCGCAGAGGCCAGCAGTGCGGAGCCGAGCACGCCGCGTGCGCAGAGCGGAGTTCGCGACGCCTGGGAGAAGCTCGGCGCGATTGGCGTGCATCTCTCGCGCTGGATAACGACGCACGGATTTGCCTTCAATGTGACGACGGACCTCGCCGATTTTCGCGCGATCGTGCCGTGCGGAATCCAGGATGCCGGCGTCTGCTCGCTTCAGTCGCTGCGCGCAAGTCCGCTCCAGGCGCGGTCGGGCGCGATCACGCAAGAACCTCTCGCGCGCGAGAGAGATGCGCTCGCCATCTCCTTTGCCGACGTCGAGGAGCGCGCGGCGCTGCATGGCGCGGAGGTCTGGGAGAGCGAGCCGTTCGAGATCCCGGTCGAACTCGAGGCGATCTCTCTGACGATCGTGCGCGAAGGATTGCACGGCGATGAGCTGCTCCTGCTGCATCGGGTGCCGGCGCGCGGCGGCTTCTGGCAGACCCTCACGGGAAAGCGTGAACGCGGCGAGGCCGCGCTGGCCGCGGCTGCGCGCGAACTGTTCGAGGAGACGGGCTTTGCTCCGGCGCTCGAGGAGTTGCGGGAACTCGATTACGTGCACGCCTTCGCGCTCGACCCATCGCTTGCGCCAGACGCTGCGCGCGTGCCGATCTTCTGCCGCGAGACCGCGTTTGCCGTTCGCGTGCATCCCTCGGCTGAGCCGCGCCTTGACCCGCGCGAGCACGACGCGCACCGCTGGGTTTCACTCGAGGATGCGCTCCCGCTCCTGCCGTTCGCGGGACTTCGTCGTGCGGCGAGATTGGCGCTGCAGCAGCTCGCGTAGGAGCGCGGACTCAAAGCCCGCAGCGCAGACCGATGCTCGCGTGCCGGGTCGTCGGATCGTTGCTGTAGCGGCTCGAGGCGCGTGCAGCCGACGGCTTCTCCGCCCATGCTCCGCCGCGCTGGACCTTCGCGCTCGCGTCCGCCGCGCTGCTCGCAGTCCACTGCCAGACGTTCCCGACCATATCCAGCAAGCCCAGGCGCGATGCACCCGCCGGGAACGAGCCGACCGACGAGGTGGCCGCGAACCCATCGTCGAGTTCGGTCGCGGCCCACGACGCGGTGCTCGCGTCTCCGGAGCGGCACTGCTTGTCGCAGACGTTCGCGCGCGTCGCATCGAGCGGCGCGTCGCCCCACGGATAGATCCGGCTCTCGCCGCCTTTCGCCGCGTACTCCCACTCGACCTCGGTCGGCAGGCGCCCATCGATCCAGGCGCAGAACGCCTGCGCCTGCTTCCAGTCGATGCAATTCATCGGATGATCGAGCCGCCCGTTCTTGTAGTTGCAGCGGTGCTGCTCATCGTCCTTCGCAATCTCTTCGCATGCGCCCGCGGCCACGCACTTCTGCCAGGCCGCGACGGTGACGTCGGTCTTGCCCAGCCAGAAGCCACTCACGCTCTCGTCGCGGCCTGGCTTCTCGTCGTCGTCGCACTGCGGATCCTGCGGCTCGCACCCGAAGTGGAACTTCCCCGACGGGATGTAGACGAACTCGAGACCGCTCTTGGAATTGTGTTTCGTCTTCGCCGAGGCCGCGGCTTGCGCGTCCGTGCGCTTCTCCTTCGAGAGCGAAGAGCACGCTCCGAGGAGCAGCAGCATTCCCGTGGCAACAACACTGTTCAGCCGGAGCATGAGCGTCCTTTCCAGACCAGCATTCAGATGAGCGCAAGCATGCAGGTTCGATGCCGCGGTACCAGTTCAGCGCGTGCTGTCAAGAGATGCTGGCGCGTCCGCGGCGCCGTGCCGCGCAGTTGCTGCGCGAGACGTTCTACAGATCGATCGACAGACCTTCGCTCGCAGCGATCGTCTTCTTGTGTGTGCGTCGGGCGAGCCGGCTGATCTCCTCGACCGCCGCGTCATCCCGCTCGGGCGCGTGATGGAAGAGCGCGAGCTGCTTCACTCCGGCCCGCTGTGCGAGGGTCGCACCGGCCTCATAGGTGGAGTGGCCCCAGCCGCGCCGCGAGCGCGCGCCCTTGGCGTCGTATTCGTCGGGCGTGAACTGGGCGTCGAAGATGAGCAGGTCCGCGTTGCGCGCAAGCTCGACGAGTCGATCGTCGGCCTCGGTTCCGTGCTCGAAGTCGGTTGCGTAGACGAGGACCCGGCCGCCAAATTCGAGCCGGTATCCCAGCGAGCCACCCGGATGGCAGAGCTCCGCGGCCTGCAGCGTCACCGCGCCCAGCGTGGTCCGCCCGCCGTCCTCGATCGGCACGAATTGCAGGCGCGCGTTGAAGACGCCGAGGTCGACCGGGAAGTAGGGATCAACCATCTGCCCGCTCAGCAGTTGGCGGACGTCCTTGCCCATGCGGGTCGCGCCGTAGATCGTCAACTGGGAGTGCGGATCGTATGCGGGAGCGAAGAACGGCAGGCCCGCGATGTGGTCCCAGTGATAGTGCGAGACGAAGATGCTCGCCCGCGTAGCGCCCTTCTCGGCGAGCGACATTCCCAGCGCGCGCAGGCCCGTGCCGCAGTCGAAGATGATCAGCTCGTCGCCGCAGCGCACCTCGACGCACGACGTGTTGCCGCCGATCCGCTCTGTGTGCGGGCCGGCGCTCGCGAGGCTCCCGCGCACGCCCCAGAAGCGCACCTGCATTGCAGTCTGTTCGCCCGCCCTTTGGGATGCCACGCGCTGCTTGCGCGCGGGCCGTGCGCTCGACGTCTTCGCCGGCGAAGGCCGGGCGGCTGCACGCTTGGGTTTTGCACGCGCATGGGGAGCCGCGCGGGGTGACTTCTTCACGCGATCTCCTCAGAGCCTGTCAGCGCGCAGAATTTGGGCGAGCGACGCAGCGAGCGGTGGAAAGCTGAGCAGATCATCGAAGGGGAGCGCGCGGCTGTCAAATGCGAACTTCACTTGCCGCATCAACGCGCAGAGAGCGTTGACCCGCGCAGGGGGCGGCGCTAGGGACAGCGGATGCACCAACTCGAGGTCGAGTACACCTTCGCCGCTGCGCATCGCCTGCCGCGCCATCCGGGCAAGTGCAGGAACATGCACGGCCACAACTACAAGATGCAGGTTGTGCTGCGCGGCGAGCCGGAGCCGGATCAGGGCCTGGTGATCGACTTCGGCGATGTCGACCGCGTCGTGCAGGAGCGGGTGCTCGCGCTCGCCGATCACAAGACGCTCAATGATTTTCTCGAGAATCCGACCGCCGAGAACATCGCAAGCTGGCTCTGGGAGCGGCTCTCCGGCGTTCTGCCCGGACTCTTCGAGGTGCGCCTCTGGGAGATCCCCACGGCCTGCGTCGTCTATCGGGGACCTGCGGGCTTCGCGCCGTGAGCGCGGATACGGCGGGGATGGCCGCGGCGATCGAGGCGCTCCTGCGCGCGAGCGGCGCCGAGCTCGACGCGGAGACGAAAGGCACGCCCGCGCGCGTCGCCAAGGCCTGGGCCGAGGATCTGCTCGATGGATACACGCGCGACCCCGTGGCGCTTCTGCGCAGCTCGCTCGTGCCCGCGCCGCGCAAGGGAGAGCTGGTGATCGCCTCGCAGCTCGACTTCCACGCCATGTGCCCGCACCACCTGCTGCCCTATCAAGGCACCGCTGCGGTCGGCTACGTCGCGGACGAAAATCTCGTCGGGTTCGGCAAGATCGCCGAGGCCCTCGAGGCGCTGTCCCACCGGCTGATCCTGCAGGAGTCGCTGGTGGTGCGGCTCTGCGACGCGATCACGGATGCGCTCGCTCCGCTCGGTGCGGGCGTCGTCATCTCGGCTGAGCACGGATGCATGCAGGTGCGCGGACCCAAGCAGCGCCGCAGCCGCATCACCGTCGAGTCCTGGTCGGGCGCGTTCGAGCGCGATGCCGAGCTGCGCGCACGTCTTGCACGCCGGGCGGAGGGCTAGCGCTGTGTCGCTCGCCGGGAAGGTCTGCGTCGTCACTGGCTCGTCGCGCGGGATCGGTCGGGCCTGCGCCGAGGCTCTCTCGTCGCAAGGGGCACGGTTGGCACTCTGCGCTTCGCAATCGGAGCCTGTGCTGCCGGCCGGAAGCGAAGGCTACGCTGCGCGCTGCGACGTCTCCGAATCGCGTTCCGTCGCCGCGTTTCTCCTCGAGACCGAGCAGCGGCTGGGCCCGATCGAGCTGCTCGTCATCAACGCCGGCGTGCTCGAGCGCGCGCCGCTGCAAGAGCTGACCGAAGGGCAGTGGGATCACGCGCTCGACGTCAATTTGAAGGGCGCGTTCCTCTGCGCACGCGGCGTCTGGGCCGGGATGCTCGCGCGCGGACGAGGGCGCATCATCGCCATCGGCTCCATCAGCGGCACCCTCGGCACCGCGCACGCGTCCGCCTACAACGCGAGCAAATGGGGCCTGACCGGCTTCATGAAATCGATCGCGGAGGAGGGGCGCGCGGCCGGCATCTTCTGCGCCACGGTGCTGCCGGGCTCGGTCGACACCGAGATGCTCAAAGGCACGCCCTATCCGGCGCAGATGACGGCAGAGGAGGTCGCGCGGGTGGTGACGTTCCTCGCCGACGAGGCCCCGTTCGCGATGACCGGCTCTGCGGTTGAGGTATTCGGCTAGCGGAATATCGCTGGCGGCCGAGTTCGCGTCGTGAAGTTCAGCTCCCGCTGCTCCCAGGAGATCCTTTGAGTGCCAATCAATTCGATCTGATCGCGGCGCTGCAGCGCGAACTTCCCGGAGCGCAGGTGATCGCGCCCGGCGAGCGCGCGGCCGCGTACGAGAAGGATGAGAGCGGGCTCGGGCGATTTCCGCCGCAGGCGGTGGTGA
The DNA here is from genome assembly GCA_903911145.1 of uncultured delta proteobacterium. Taxonomy (GTDB): domain Bacteria; phylum Myxococcota; class Myxococcia; order Myxococcales; family 40CM-4-68-19; genus CAIWCD01. The sequence goes on from CAIWCD010000035.1 coordinate 68,924, forward strand.
TCGCGCGCGACGTCGCCGATGTGCAGGCCGTGATGCGCTTCTCGCGTGCGCATCGCATACCGGTCGTGCCGCGGGGAGGTGGCTCCGGGAAGAGCGGCGGCGCGCTTGCGATTGCAGGTGGCATCGTTCTCTCGCTCGAGAAGCTCAATCGCATCCTCGAGGTGAGCCGCGAAGATATGGTCGCCGTGGTCGAGCCGGGAGTGGTGCTCGAGACGCTCCAGGCCGCGGTGGAGGCGGCCCAGCTCTTCTATCCGCCCGATCCGAACTCGCAGGCCTGGTGCACGCTCGGCGGCAATCTCGCGCACAACGCGGGCGGTCCGCGCGCGCTCAAATATGGAGTCACGCGCGACTACGTGCTCGGGCTCGATGCGGTGCTGCCCGATGGCGAGCTCGTCCACTGCGGGCATCGCAGCTGGAAGGGGGTTGCGGGCTACGACCTGACGCAGCTGCTCGTCGGCAGCGAAGGCACGCTCGCGGTGATTGTTCGCGCGACGCTCAAGCTCCTGCCGCTCCCGCGCCGCGTCGAGACGCTGCTTGCGTTCTTTCCCTCGGAGGAGCAGGCGGCGCGCGCCGTTCAAGCGATCTTCGGCGCGGGACTTCTGCCGCGTGCGTGCGAGCTGCTCGATGCGGCCGTGATGGAGGCCGTCTCTCCGCGCGCGCCGTTCAAGTTTCCCACTGGTGTCGGCGGTGCGCTGCTCGTTGAGCACGATGGGCACGGCGATGGCGTCGCTGACGAGCTGGTTCGCTCAGGTGAACTCTGCACCGAGGCGGGCGCGCTCGAGGTGCTCGCCGCGCAGGACGAGACGCAGCGCAAGCGGCTCTGGGAGACGCGCCGGATGATCTCGACCGCACTCAGCGCGGTCCGGCCGCACAAGATCAGCGAGGACGTCGCGGTGCCGCGCGGCAAGCTCGTCGAGATGATCCGCGCGGTGCGTGAGATCGGCGCGCGCCATGGCCTGCCCACCGCCTGCTACGGCCACGCGGGCGACGGAAACCTGCACGTCAATCTGCTCTTCGCGTCGCTTGCAGAACGCGAGACGAGTCACCGCGCAATCGACGAAGTGATGGAGGCCGCGTTGCGCCTGGGCGGGACGATCACGGGCGAGCACGGCGTGGGGCTGGCGAAGAAGCGGTATCTCTCGCGCGAACAGAGTCCAGCACTCATCGCGCTGCAGCGCCGCGTGAAGGCCGCGTTCGATCCCGAAGAGCTGCTCAATCCGGGGAAGATCTTTCCCGACGCGTAGGGCGCGCAAATCCGCGCCCAGCTTGGTCGCGCGCGATCGCTCGAGCGAACGCTTCAGTGCGCGGCGCTCCAATGCGCGAGCATCGTCATCACGCCCAGACAGATCGTGAAGCAGCCGATTCCGATTTGCAGTCCGCGGTTTGCCCACGAGAGAAATCGGGCGGAAAACGCGAGCGGCACCGAGATGACCGCAGAGAGCAGGCCCATGCCCGCCATCGTGCCGAGGCCGAAGATCAAGATGTAGAGCGCGCCGCGCGCGGGGTCCTTCACCTGCGACATCGCGAGCAAGAGCAGCGCGGCCGAGCCCGCCATTCCGTGCATCAGGCCGACCAGCAGCGTGCGCCAGCGAAAGCCGTGCTCGTGCTGGTGCGCGGAGCGTGCGTGCGCGACGGCCTCGGTGCGGTGGCTGTGCACGTGGAGATGCGGCCGCTCGCCGTCGTGCTGGTGGACATGGACGTGGATGCGGTCGCGATAGAGCCGCACGAGCAGGTGCGCGCCGAGGCCGCAGAGCATGATCCCGACGCAGAACTCGAGCCGGTTCGAGAGCGATTCAGGGATCGCCTGCCCGAGCGCGAACGCGGCGCCACCGAGCGTGAGCAGCGTCAGCGTGTGGCCGAGGCCCCAGGTCAGTCCGTGCTTGATGATGTCGATCGGGCGGCCGTTGCGCGAGGCGAGCGTGGCGACGGCGGCGACGTGATCGGCCTCGAGCGCGTGTTGCAGGCCCATCGCGAAACCCAGAGCGAGGATGGGGAGCATGAAATCCTTTCGAGGCGGGCCATGTCGCTCTAGCGCACTTTGCCCTGATGGATTCAAGTTCCGCGCCGTCGGCTTGAGGCTGCGCCCTACGCGCTGCCTGCACGGTGAGCCACCGCGATGCCTCCCGCAAAGCTTGCGTGCGCACGCGGCTGTTTTGAAGAAGGTGCGCGGTCGCAGGTGAGAAGTTCTCTGATCGCACGCGAAGGCTTGGCACGGCGGGTGTAGGCGCACTCCTGTATGAAGCGCGCGAATCCGACTGCAGCCGCGCCGTCGAGATCAGCGTTTGACGAGCTGCTCGACACCGAACGCGAGATCGCTGAGGTCGCGGCGACGGCTACCCGCGACGCCCAGACCCGGCTGCTGGCGGCGCGCACCGAGGCCGCGAGCAGCCTGGCCTCGGCAGCGGCGGCCCTGGCTTCCGAGTTGGCCGAGTTCGACGAGAGAGCACGCGACGTGCGCGCTGCTGCAGTGCGCGAGGTGGAGAGCGAAGCGGCGCAGGCGATCGCACGCTACGGGTCGCTTTCGGACGGGGAGATCCTCCGGCTTGCGCTGGCCGTGATCGCGGAGGCGACCGGGCTCGCGCGAGAGGGGCCGCCATGATCGTCCCGATGGCACGCCTCCGGTTGCTGGGACCGCGCGAGCGGTTCGATGTGGCGCTCCGCTGCGTCCAGACGCTCGGGGAGCTGCAACTGGCCGACGTGCAACATCGGGAGGGAGTCTCTGCGGCGCACCTCGAGCCGCGCACAGAGCGGCGGCGCACGCAGTTGATGCGGCTGCTCTCCGACGTCGACGCGGCGATGCACGCGCTCGGTCTTGCGGGGCCGCAAGCGGCATCGGGCGCAGCGGCGACGGTGGCGGAGTTTGCGCGCTGGGCACGCCTGGCCGCTCGCACGCGAACGCAGGCCCGGCAACTCGCAGAGCGCGAGACAGCACTCGGCGAAGAGCGCGCGCTCCTCACGCGCTACCACGAGTTCCTCGTCGCGGTGGCCCCCGACGTGCGCAGGCTCGCGGGAAATCCGCGCCTCACCAGCCACGCCGTCGTTGTGCCGGCTTCGGGTCGCGCCGGACTCGAAGGGCTTGCGAACTCCCTGCGCGAAAGCCTCGGCGCGGAGTTTTCGATGACCGTGCATGAGCTGCACGGCGGCGATGCGGCGGTCTTCCTCGTGCTGCCGACCCGTTTCAACGAGCGCATCGAGGCGCAGCTCAGCGCCGCGCACGTCCCCGAGGTTCCGCTGCCGCCGGAGTATCGGGCGCTGCCTCTTGAAGCCGCGGTACCGAAGATGCTCGCGCGACTGATCGAGATCCCCGCGGAGCTCGCGACCTGTCGGGAGCGTCGGGCGACGCTCGCGCGGACGCAGGGCCCACAACTCGTGACGGCACGCGCGGCGATCCAGGACTGGCTCGATGCGGCCGCAGCGCGCGAACGCACCGCCGTCACGACGCACGGCTTCACCATCGAAGGCTGGCTGCCCGAGCGCGCCGTCGCCGAGTTCGAAGAGCGCGTCACCAGCGCCGCCGGCCCCACCGTCATTGTCGAGACGATCGCGCGCGAGGCGTGGGGAGCGGAAGAGGTCCCCGTCGTTCTCACCAACCCGCGGCTCTTCCATCCGTTCGAACTGCTGATCGCGCTGCTTCCCCTGCCTCGCTACGGCAGCATCGATCCGACCCCGTTCGTCGCGGTCTTCTTCCCGCTCATCTTCGGAATGATCCTCGGCGATGTCGGCTACGGCCTCGCGCTGGGAGGCCTTGCGCTGCTCGTGCACCACCGTGCAGCGCCCGATTCGATGATGCGCTCGGCGACGGAGATTGCGCTGCCGTGTTCACTCTTCGCGATCATCTTCGGCGTCCTCTTCGGCGAGTTCTTCGGCGACCTGCCGCAGCGGCTCTTCCATCTGCATCCGCTCGTGCTCGATCGCGAGAAGTCGGTCTTCGCGGCGCTCGCGGCCGCAGTGGGCCTCGGCGTCGTGCAGATCGTGCTCGGGCTCATCCTCGGCGCGATCACCTCTGCCCGCCACGATCGCAAGCATGCGCTCGGCAGCGGCGTCTCGGCCGCGATGGTCCTGCTCGTGGTCGCGGCGCTGCTCGCCGCATTCAAGATCCTGCCGTCCGCGCTCTTCACGCCCTCGGTGATCGCGCTGCTCTGCGCCTTTCCCGTGCTCATCTTCGCCGAGGGGATCATCGCGCCCGTGGAGATGCTCGCCACGCTCGGCAACGTCCTCTCCTACGCGCGCATCATGGCGCTGGGCACCGCCTCGGTGATGCTCGCGATCGTCGCCAATCAGATGGTGGGCGCGGTCGGGAGCACCGCCGTGGGCCTGCTCTTCGCGCTTCTCTTCCATCTCGTGAACTTCGCCATCGGCGTCTTCAGCCCGGCGATCCACACGCTGCGCCTGCACTACGTGGAGTTCTTCGGGAAGTTCTACAAACCGGGCGGCCGCCGCTTCCAACCGTTCGGACATCGCGCGGCCAATCCGGCTGCGACGAACACGACGCAACAAGTTGCGAGGAGACAGCCATGATCACCATGTGGGTTGCATTGAGCGCTGCTGCAGTGCTGGCGGTATCGGCGCTGGCGACGGCCTGGGCGCAGTCGAAGATCGGCACCGCGGGGGCTGCTGCTCTCGCGGAGAAGCCGGAGCTGGCGGGAACGATCGTCATCCTCGTCGCCATCCCCGAGACGATGGTGATCCTCGGCTTCATCGTCGCCGTGCTGATCATCCTGCGCGGCGGTGGCGGAGGGTAGGGCCATGGCCGCGAACGCAGCCCCACTGCTCGAGCAGCTTCGTCGCGAGGCCTTGCTGGGGGCGGCCCAGACGCGCGCCGAGGCGGATGCGTCGTGCGAACGGATCCGCGCGGAGGCGGTCGGCGCAGCAGCAGCGCAGCGCACGTCAGCGCTCGCCGAACGAGAGCGCTCGGCCGCGCAGCAGCTCACGACGGCGCGCAGCGAGGCCGAGCAGCGCACGAGAGGAAAGACGCTCGCCGCGCGGGCCGACGCGCTCGACCGGATCTTCGCGCGCGCCGCGCTTGAGCTCGAGACCTTCGCTTCGCATGAGGGCCTGCGCGAGCTGCTCGCGCGCTTGCTGGGCGAGGCGTTGGGCTATCTCCCCGACGGACCAGTGGTGGTGCGCTGCGCTCGCGGACTGGGCGAGAATGTCTCCGCCGCGCTCAAGGCCGCAGGGCGCGCGGACGCTGACGTTCGCGAGGATTCGTCGGTGCCGCTCGGCATGTTGGTCGAGACGGCAGACGGCGCGATCGCGGTTGACGTGACCCTCGCCCGCCTCGTCGCCCGTCTTCGCCCGCGGCTGTCGCCCGCTCTCGCCCTGCAACTCGACACGAGGGCGCCATGAGCGACTGGGGCGATCTGGTCGTGCGCGCGCGCGGCCTCTCGAGTCACCTGCTGCTCCCCGCTCAGCTCGCGTCTCTCTCGGAGAAGGCGAGCCTGGGCGCGTTCGCTGCGCAGCTTGCATCGATGCAGGTCTGTCCTGCGGCTCCGGCCGGAGATCCACTCGACGAGCACGGGATCGAACTGGCGCTGCGTCGACGCGCCTCGGATCAGCTCGGACTGCTCGCACGCTGGGCGGGCGAGCGCATCGATCTGCTCGCGCCGATCTTCGACGACGAGGATCGGCGCACCTTGCGGGCTCTTCTGCGCGGCGCGGTCGGCGGTGTGCCTCCCGAGATTCGCCTGCGCGCCCTCATCGCGACGCCGGCGCTTCCTCTGCGTGCGCTCGAGCAGCTCGCGCATGCTGGAGACATCTCGACGATTGCAGCTTGCCTGCGCACGTGGCGGCATCCGTTCGCGACGGCGCTCGAGAGCGAAGCACGCAAGCAGCACCCCGATCTGCTCCAGCTCGAGATTTCGCTCGCGCGCACGTTCGCCGAGCGCGGCGTGAAGGCCGGTGGTGTCGACGCGGCGATGGCGCTCCATGTCGCGCGCACGATCGATCTCTCGAACCTGATGTCGGCGCTGGTGCTCGCGAGCGCTCCCAGCGAGCTCTCGCCGGATGCGATCTTCCTCGACGGCGGCTCGCTGCTGACGCGCGCAGATCTCCTCTTTGCCGAGACAAGCCGGAGCTCCGATTCCCTCGCGGCGAGGCTGGCCGTGCGCGTGCGCGGGACCCCTCTTGCGGCGGCGCTGTCACCCGGCGAGCGGTCCGTGGCCGACGCCGCGCTCGATGCGCAGCTGCTTGAACTGCGTCGATTCTCCGTCCGTGCTCCTCTCGGGCTCGCCCCGGTGATTCTCTTCGCGCTGCGACTGCGCGCCGAGCTGCGCGCTCTCCTGCGCATCCTCTGGCGCCTCGCACTCGGTATTCCCCCGACTTCGATTGCGCGCAGCGCCCTCGGTGCCGCATGAGCTCGCGCGTGCTCGTCCTCGCCGCTCCTGCCGCGGCCGCCGGATTCCGCCTCGCGGGTCTCGCCGTCGATGAAGTGGGCGATCCGCGCGACACCGAGGCTCATCTCGCGCTCGCGTCAGCGCAGCCCGATCTGGGAATCCTGCTCGTCGAGCAGGCGCTCCTCGACGCGGTGCCCGAGGCCGCGCGCAGAGTGGCCGAGCGGCGCGCTGTGCCGATTCTGATCCCGATCCCGAAGCCGCAATGGGACGGCTCGAAGGACGGCGACAGCTTCATCGTCGAGCTGCTCTGCCGCGCCATCGGCTACCGCGTGAGGCTCCAATGAGCGACGAGACTCCCCGCATTCGGCGCGTCGCCGGCTCGCTCGTCGAGGTCTCCCCTCTGCGCGCCGCGCTCTACGAACTCGCGCTCGTCGGAGACCAGAAGATGCTCGGCGAGGTGATCCGCCAGCGCGGCGATCTCGCGACACTTCAAGTCTACGAGGAGACGACCGGTCTCTGCGTGGGCGAGCCGGTGGAGGTGATGGGCGCGACGCTCACCGCGCAGCTCGGCCCCGGACTGCTCGGCTCCGTTCTCGATGGGATCGGCCGTCCTCTCGAGCGGGTCGCGGAGGCGACGGGCGACTTCATCGCTCCGGGCGCGCGTGCCGACACGCTCGCTGCGGATGCGCGATGGCACTTCACGGCCACGCGCAGCGCGGGTGAGCGCGTTTCGGGCGGCGACGTGCTCGGCACGATCGAGGAGCGGCCGGGAATGCTTCATCGCGTGCTGGTGCCGCCGCTGGTCAGCGGACTGCTCGCGACGCTCACGAGCGGCGAATTCACGGTGACCGATCCGATCGGCGCGCTCGCGGACGGCACGCCACTCTTCCTCTCGCATCGCTGGCCCGTGCGCACGGCGCGGCCAGTCCTGGAGCGGCTGGGAAGCTCGCGCCCGTTCGTCACCGGCCAGCGCGTCTTCGATCTCTTCTTCCCTGTCGCCGAGGGCGGCAACGCAATCGTCCCCGGTGGATTCGGGACCGGCAAGACGATCATCGAGCAGAGCCTCGCGAAGTTCGCCGAGGCCGACATCGTCGTCTACGTGGGCTGCGGCGAGCGCGGCAACGAGATGACCGACGTGCTCACCGAGTTTCCGGCCCTCGTGGATCCGCGCACGGGAAGGCCCGTGATGGATCGCGCAGTGCTGATCGTGAACACCTCCAACATGCCGGTCGCGGCACGCGAGGCGTCCATCTATCTGGGCATCACCGTCGCCGAGTATTTCCGCGATCAAGGCAACCGCGTCGCGCTGATGATCGACTCGACCTCGCGCTGGGCCGAGGCGCTGCGCGAGATGGCGGCGCGCCTTCAAGAGATGCCGGGCGAGGAGGGCTACCCGACCTATCTGGCGAATCGGCTCGGCCAGTTCTTCGAGCGCTCGGGCCGCAGCAAGCTGCTCGGCTCTCCCGCGCGCGAAGGTGCCGTCACGATCATCGGCGCGATCTCCCCGCCCGGCGGCGACTTCTCCGAGCCGGTCACGCAGGCCGCTCTGCGCGTCGCGGGCGCGATGTGGGCGCTCGATGCGCAGCTCGCGCACCAGCGGCACTATCCGGCCGTCGATTGGGAGACGAGCTTTTCGCTCTACGCGGAGCAGGTTGCGCCCTGGTTCACCGAGCACGGAGGTGCGTGCTGGACGGCGCTGCGGCAGGAGCTGATGGCGCTCCTGCAGAAGGAGCGCGAGTTGCGCGACATCGCGAGTCTCGTCGGGCCGGATGCGCTCGAGGATCACGATCATCTCGTCATCGAGGCCGCCGCGATCGTGCGCGAGGTCGTGCTCCGCCAGAACGCGTACCATCCGCACGACGCGATCTCCTCGCCTCAGAAGACGCACGCGCTCGCGGCCGCGGCGCTCGAGCTGCTGCACAAAGGCGAGGCGCAGCTCTCCGCCGGAAGTCCGTTCTCGTCGATCGATCTCGTCCCTGCTCGGCGTGCGCTGATGGCGATGCGCGATGGAGAAACTCCATGACTGGTTCGCTCGAGCGCGTCTATCGCGGTGCCGCGGCTGCCGGCGGTCCGCTGCTCTTCCTCGAGCGCACGCGCCGCGTCGCGCTCGGCGAATGGGTGATCGTCCGCATGAAGGGGCAGGCCGATCGCCGCGGGCAGGTGATCGATGCGGGCGAGCACGCGACTGTCGTGCAGCTGCTCGACGAGACCGTGGGGCTCGCGCCCGATCGCGCGGAGATCACGCTGACGGGCGAGGTCGCGACGACCGTGGTGGGGCAGGAGCTGCTCGGGCGTGCGTTCGACGGACACGGCGCGAGCGCGGACGGCCTGCCCGCGCCGATCGGCGAAGCGGTGCGAACGATCAACGGCGCCGCGATCAATCCCGTGCGCCGCGCGCGTCCGCTCGACTTCATCGAGACTGGCGTGAGCGCGATCGACGCGATGAACACGCTCGTGCGCGGACAGAAGCTCCCCGTCTTCAGCGGCCCCGGATTGCCTGGCCTCGAGCTGGCCGCGCGCATCGTCGAGTGGTCGCGCGCGCCGCGCGGAGAGCCGTTCGCCGTCGTGTTCGCGGCCGTCGGCATCACCGCGCGCGAGTCGCGAGAGTTCGTCGATCGCCTGCGCGCGAGCGGAGCGATGAGCCGCACGGTCCTCTATCTCAACGAGGCCGCGCATCCGGCCGTCGAGCGCCTGCTCGCGCCCCGCCTGGCTCTGACGTGCGCCGAGTTCCTCGCGTTCGAGCGAGGCATCCACGTGCTCGTCGTCATCGCCGACATGACCCACTACTGCGAAGCGCTGCGCGAGATCGCCACTGCGCGCGAGGAGATCCCCGGCCGACGTGGCTATCCCGGCTACATGTACACGGACCTCGCCTCCATCTACGAGCGCGCGGGAATCATCCGCGGCCGCGCCGGATCGATCACGCAGATCCCGATTCTGACGATGCCCGACGACGACATGACCCATCCGATCCCGGACCTCACCGGCTACATCACGGAGGGGCAGATCGTGCTCTCGCGCGAGCTGCATCGGCGCGGCATCTCTCCGCCCATCGACGTGCTGCCGTCGCTGTCGCGCCTGATGAGCGGAGGCATCGGCAAGGGGCGCACGCGCGCCGAGCATCGGGAGTGGAGCGACCAGCTCTACGCGACCTACGCGCGCGGACGGGAAGCGCGCACGATGGCCGCGATCGTTGGCGCGTCGGGACTGCCTCCCGCCGACCAGCGCGCCCTCAAGTTCGCCGATGCCTTCGAGGAGAATTTCATCGCGCAGCCAGGAGGGCGGCGAACAATCGACGAGACGTTTGCGGCGGGGTGGTCGCTTCTTGCGCAGCTCCCTCGCGACGATCTGCTGCGCATCAGCGACGCGACCTGGCAGGCTCACGCGGCGCTCTCGACAGCGCCCAGCGCGGTCGCGGTGCCGCCATGATGGGTGGAGCGCGTCTCGCGCCGACGCGGATGAACCTCCTGCGGGCGCGTCGCGAGCTTGCGCGCGTCTCGAAGGGCGTCGCGCTCACGCGGCGCAAGCGCGAGGCACTCGTGGCCGAACTCTTCAAGCTCGCGCGCCCCGCGGTCGACGTGCGCGCCCGCCTGGTCCTCGCGGTCACGCGCGCCACGAGTGCTCTCTCTGATGCGCTCGCAGAGCAGGGCGCAGCAGGCCTCGCCGCGATCTCCTGGCCGCTCCACGAGCCGGTCATCGAGCTGCGACCCGCGCAGATCTGGGGACTCGCCGTGAGCGACGTCGCCAGCCGCACCCCGATCGCGCGGACGGTCTCGGCGCGCGCGATCGCTCCGGGAGCGATCGGGATCGCTGTCGTGACCGCCGCTTCTCGCTTCGAAGAGCTGGCCGATCTGCTGGTCGAAGCGGCGCCCCGGGAGCAGCGCGTGCGCCGACTCAGCGAGGCGGTTGCAGAGACGACGCGCCGCCTGCGTACGCTCGAGCAGCGGGTTGCTCCGCGCCTCTCTGCACAGATCGACAGCGTCCGCCGTCAGCTTGAAGAGCGCGAGCGCGAGGAGCACATGCGGCTGCGCCACGTGCACGCCAGGAAGAGCGCTGGCCCGCGCCAGGACTGAGCGCGCGCGATCAGAGTGGCTGCGCGAGAACGACCGTACATTTTGTACATTTGTATGGTCTTCGCCGAGGGTCACTGTTCCCCTGGCCTCGACGAAACCGGCCGCACATCAACGACGCCCCAGAGCATCGAGCGGTCCTGCGCGGCCTGGTTTGTCGCTGCATCCGCGCCCGCTTCTCCGAAGCTGCGCAGCACCACGACGGCGCCAGGAGCGGCCGCGCGCTTCACTGCCGCGAAGAGGCGCTGCGCGAACTCCGCGTCCGCACCATCGAGAATGTTCGAGAGCGTGAAGCCCCCGAAGCTCCCGGTTGGCTGCGCTTCGAGATAGGCAACGGCATCCGCATTCACCAGCGAGATGCGCCCGACCTCTGCCGGCGGCGGCTCGCGGTCCATCTCTCCGAGGAAAAGCGCGCGCGCGTAGGGGTTCGTCTGATTCGCATGCAGCGCGAAGCAGCGCTCCATCCGGGCGCGCATCACCGCGCCGAGGTGGCGCGGGAGGAACGCGAGAAACGGGCTCGCATAGATGGCGCGCAGCGCGCTCACCGAGAGCAGCCCATCGAACGCGGCACGGAATCGCCGCGTGTCGAGATGCTCGCGCCAATAGGCAATCTGCAGAGACGGTTCGTCGAGATCGAGGAAGGTCTGCATCCGCGCCCGGCTCCATCCGAGCAGCGGCGCAACTGCGCGCCCGAATCCCATCACGCGCTCGGCCGTCCCGTGAATCGCCGGCTCTCCCGCGAGTCGCCGCGCCGCATAGGCAAGCTGCACCGGATTGATGTCGACCGCGACCACCTCATGCTGCGTCGCGAGCTTCATCGCCGTGCAGCCCGCGGACGCGATGCAGAAGACCCGCGCCTGGCCTGCGAACGCGCGCGCCTCGATCTGTGGGTCCTCGTACATTCTACCGAAGAGCACCTTGCGCGGCCCGCGCCCCGCATCGAATCGCCCGCTCCGCCACGGCGTCGCGCTCTCCATCACGGCCACCGGGGGAAACTCGCCGAGACCCACGCGAGCAGGATGAACGCGAAGTTCTTCACGACCATCCCTGCTGGATCGTGAATCACCTTGCGCGCCCAGATGAGCCCATTGGTGTTGAGCGTGACGAGCAGAACGGTCTGCGCGATCACGCACGGCAGCGGCGAAATTCCGCTCAGCGCCCAGAGTCCCAACGCGCTCTCGACCAGGCCCAGCGCAATCAGGAACGCACGTCCGATCTGCTTGCCGAACGGAGCCTGCGCGACCACTTCGAGCTGGTGCGGCTCGCCCCCGACCAGCTTGCAGACGACGCCCTCGTAGAGCCAGACCGCGGCGACCGCGACGCGAATCAACCAGATGGGCACCAACAGCGCCGTCATGGGAACTCCTCTCGTGAAGCGTGTCGAAATGCAGCTCTACTGCGACTCAACTGCGCGTCAGCCCCTCGCACGCGCGCGAAGGCGGAACCGCGAAGATCATCTGCGTCGTGATGTCGGCCTGTGCACGCGATGGATCCTCCGGTGCGGCTGTGAGGTTCCCGGATGCATCGGCGTTGCTCTGGGCTGTCGTCATGACGGGCCACGGGTGGCTGGGGGCGAATTGGTGCCGGGCCATCCTGCGAAGGCACGGTGCAGCGAGGCGTCATGCGCAGGCGACTCAATGAGCCCGAGCGTGCGCGGAGTCCAGGCGGTCGCGAGCACGGAGAGCAGGCTGCGCGCCCTGGTCGCGAGCGGGATGGTTGTCGAGGTCGCCGGCGCCGCGGCGCCAAGTGCTGCCGCGATTCCGAGCTCGCGATAGGCCCGGCCGACCAGCAGCACACCGTGTCGATAACGCAGAGGGAAGAGCGCGGCCCCTTGCTCGGCGCTTCGGTAGTAGCGATCGGCGAGCGCAGCCAGCCCTCGCAATACCGGGCGCAGCCGCGCATCAGTTGGTGCGGCGAGCGCCTGCTGCGCGTCGAGCCCCGCGGCGCAGAGACGGCTTGCCGGCAGGTAGACGCGATCGCGCCGCGCATCGTCGGCCACTCCGAAGATGTTGTTGGTCAGCTGCAGCGCGACGCCCAGATCGACCACGCGCTGCACTCCCTCGCGCGAATGGATCTGCAGGAGCGGCGCGAGCATCAGGCCGACTGCCGCGCTCACCCGATACGCGTAGCGCAGCAGCGCCTGGTCGTCGGGGATGCGCACGCAGCCCAGGTCGGACTCCATGCCTTCGAGCAGGAGCTGCATGCAGTCGAGAGGCAGGCCGCTCTTCGCCGCGCCCGCGAGAAACGCCGCGATGAGCGGACGCGGGGCGGCCCGTCCAGAGAGCTCCGCGCGAAAGTCCTCGAGCGCCGCACGCGCCTGCTCTGTGCTCGCTGCCTCATCAACCGCATCGTCGAGTCGCCGGCAGACGCAGTAGAGCAGGCCGATGTGCTCCAGGTCTTGCGCGGGGATGATCTCCGGGATGATCCAGAATCGACGCACGACCCGCACGAACTCTCGTCGGCTTGCGGCGACCAGCTCGGCCCACGGCAGATAGCCCGGCCACACTGGCGCGGCGCCACTCATCGCTGGGTGCACACGTAGGTCACGGACGCCCCTCGATTCGGTCACACGCGATTGATTTGATGATGGGTGCAAGCGACTGTCCAAGCGGGGCGCGCCCCTGCCACGGCGTCGCATCCTCCGGCGTCTCGGTCGAGCACATCGGACTGCCGCCGCAATCCGTTCGCGCTTTTTCGGGGGAGCGCAAGACTTGCCGCTCGTTACTCGGCGCGCAGCCCGTGCGGGCGATGCCGCCGGTCACGCCGAGCGTGCGCAGTGGCGGTAACTGCTCGGTAAGGGTATGACGGCGCCCCATCTCGGCCGCCCTCGCGTTTCGAGCGGCCCGCTTTTCGCACAGCAGCCCGGCACCGTCTGGAGGTCACTGAAATGCGTCTCAATCCGTCGCTTGTTCTCGTCGCTGTGGTCGGTCTCGCCTGCTCGAAGTCTCCACCCCCCGCGGCACCTGCTCCCTCGACAATGGCCGGCTCCCCAGTTGGCGGCGCCCCGAGCATGATGCCTCCCGCAGCCGCAATGGCCGACGTGATCGCGGGTCCCGTTCTCGAGACGATCGGCGCGAGCCAATACACCTATCTGCGCATCCAGACGCCCAGCGGAGAGATCTGGGCCGCTGTTCCGGCGTCGGACATCGCCGTCGGCGCACAGGCGCGGATCGTCGGCGCTGTCTGGATGCAGGATTTCAAGAGCGAGACGTTGAAGCGGACCTGGCCGCGCATCGCCTTCGGCACGCTCGAAGCGCAAGGGGCCGGCGCTCCCGCACAGGCTGCTGGCGCGCGCCCCGCTGGTGCGTTCGCAGAGGCCGCAGCGGGCAAGGGCTCGCCGGCCGCCCCTCCTTCAGACGGCACACCGATCTCTGTTCCGCGCGCGACGGGCAAGAACGCGCACACCATCGCCGAGGTCCTCGCGCAGAAGGCCGCGCTCAAGGATCAGACCGTTCGCATTCAGGGGAAGGTCGTCAAGGAGACCGACGGAGTGATGGGCAAGAACTGGCTGCACCTGCGCGACGGCACCGGCAAGGATGGTGCGGCTGACCTCACGTTCGCGACGGCCGACGCGTCGGCGGTGGGCGAGACGATCATTCTCGCGGGCACCGTCCATCTCGATCGCGATCTGGGCGCGGGTTATCACTACGATGTCCTCATCGAAGACGCGCATATCGAGCGCAAGTAGCCGCACCGGTTGCACGGAAAACCCGATTTACCAGAAGCCCTCGTCGAGCCCCTGAACCAGGCTCGAGAGGGCTTTTGTGCTTCGTGTCAAGTTGTCGTCACTTGCGCCTACGCAGTGATTGCGCATCGGTGCGACCCAACGCGAAATCTGCGCTGAACGTCCGTTTTGCGCTGTCCGATTCATCCGAAAAAATAACGTAAAAATAAAATCTTATCTGACTGAGCTGCCGCTCGCTTGCTGGCATGGCTCCTGCTCAACGCGCAAGTGGAGTCATCTGCCAAGCCAGCTCGATTTTGACCATTTGAAGGAGACGGACATGTCCAACTTGTTTCTGAGAAGTAGTCTTCTAAGCGGGCGCGTCTCGTGCCTGGCTGTGGCAGTAGCGCTTGCGGGCAGCGTCGCCTGCGGAGGTGCGGGCACCACGGGAGCGACCGGACCGACCGGTGCAACGGGCCCGGCCGGAAATCCCGGCAATCCGGGTAACCCTGGTAACCAGGGCAACCCTGGTGCAAATGGCGCGACGGGCGCGAACGGCGCGACAGGCGCGACCGGCGAGAATGGCGCGACCGGCGCAAATGGCGCGACGGGCGCAAATGGCGCGACGGGCGCAAATGGCGCGACTGGCGCAAACGGCGCGACGGGGGCAAATGGTGCGACGGGCGCAAATGGCGCGACGGGCGCAGTTGGCGCGACGGGTGACGTCGGCGCGACGGGCGCGACAGGCACCAGCACTCCGGTGATCGGCACGGTCATCATCACTGTCGACGAGGGCACGGGCGCCAACGGCGGCGTCGCAGGCCCCCTCGCTGGCGTCAGCATTGTCGCGTTGACCACGACTGGCCAGTCCGTCGATGGCAGCATCGATCCTTCGATTGTCAGCACGGGCGTCACCTCGGCGAGCGGCACCGTGACGCTGATCCTCCCCTTCGGCATCTTCAACCTCACTCTCTCGAAGGCCGGCTTCACGTCGCCCGCGCCGATCCAGGTCGGCCTCGTCGCCTTCCAGACCGTGAACGTCGGCGTGACGATGAACGAGTCGTCGAGCTCCAAGCCGTCGCTCGCCGTCGTTGCTGCGGGCGACGACATCGGCTTCGGCAACACCGTGAACCTCACCGCGCATGGCTCGAGCCCGGTTGGCGACACGCTCACATACACGTGGGCCAACACCACGACCTACGCTCTCGGCAGGGTGACGGGCAGCGGGACCGCCGGCACGATCACGACGCCGACGCTTGCCGCCGCCACTGCCCCAGAGGGCACCACGGCTGCCGGCAACTGGATCTCCGGCTACACGATCCCCGCCCAGTTTGGCGTGCTGCCGATCATGAGCGACACGAGCGGAACCGTGACGGCCACGGTCACCGCGAATGATGGCTACGGGCAGTCGACGAGCGCCAGCGTCACGGTCAGCGCTGCGTCGTTCCAGAACGGCACTCGCAACAGTGCAGTCGGAACACGCGTGTTCCTGAATGCAGGTGCGCCGCTTGTCGACGGCGGTGCCACCTGGGCCCTCACCAACAATGCGGGCTCGAGCGCGTCGGTTGACAGCATCACGTCGCAATACCCCTCATTCATTCCGGACAAGGCCGGCGCCTACACGGCGACGTTGGGGAGCAACAGCATCACCGTCTATGCGGGAACCTGGATCGGCGCGATCCAGGCCACCGGCTCGACCGTGACGAAGACCCAGAACGGCACCGTCCCGTTCATCCCTCTCGCCCAGTGCGCGAACTGCCACCAGAGCGGATTCGCGATCGATGAGTTCACGGGCTGGATGGGAACCAAGCACGCTGTGCACCTGACGTACGCGATGGATGGCGTGACCGGGTTCAGCTCGGGTCAGAGCTGCCTGAAGTGCCACACGGTCGGCTACGATCCAGGCAACACCAACACGCTCGCGGGTGGCTTCAGCCAGATGGCCGCCGATGCGGGTTGGACCTATCCGACGACGATCTCCGCGAGCAACTGGTCCAATGTTCCGGCTGGCGTTGCACAGCTCGCGAACATCCAGTGCGAGAACTGCCACGGCCCGCAGGGCAACGGCGTGAGCGGCTACTACTCGGCCGCGCACACGATGACCGACGTCGATGGTGGATTGGGGCAGGCGAAGATCACCGAGCCCTTCCAGTCGCCGCGCATCTCCTACGCTGCAGAAGATTGCGGCGTCTGCCACGCGGCAGGAACCAGCCACCACCACTACTCGGAGTGGGCGACGGCCAACCCGGACGACGGCGCTGGTCACTTGAACAGCCTGACGGGGCGCGCAGTCAACGGGAATGCGCTCGCCGCGGGCTGCGCCCGGTGCCACTCGGCCCAAGGCTTCACCGAGTACGTCCCGAACCTCCTCTCGGGCAACGTCGGCACTCTGCAGGCGAACCAGCTCGCTGTGGGGCAGATCAGCCTGAACAACATCCAGCCGCAGACCTGCCAAGCCTGCCACGATCCGCACAACACCGCAGTGGATCCGGTCACGGGCGAGGACGAGTTCCAGCTCCGCATCTGGAACAACATCCCGCTTCTTCCGTCCGGGTTCGGCGTCAGCGGAATGGGCGCTGGCGCGATCTGCGCCTCGTGCCACAACTCCGGCGCGACCAGTTCGGCGGGCGCATACGAGACTGTGGCCGAGAACACCGCGCTCATCCCCGCGATGGCGGCGGTCGGGCTCGACTCGGGCGTGACCTTCACCTCGACGGCGTATCTGCACGAGGACAGCGACGCGATCGGGTCGAACCCGGCGAATCCGAAGCTCGGCGCGACCTACATGAAGCTCGGGACGAACTTCATCCTGCAGCCTGACGCCGGCACGCTGGTGACGCTGAGCTCGCCGAGCATGACGAGCCAGACCGACGTCTTCGAGGGACACAACGCGTACTTCCTCTCCGACTCGACGCCGGTGATCTCGCCGCACAGCGCGGTCAAGGACACCTGCGTCGGTTGCCACATGACGAACAACCCGGGCACGTACACGAGCCACGGCGCGTCGGCGACAGCCACGCACCTGTTCTTCATCACCGACGCGGACACGCCGGGCTACTGCAGCAAGTGCCATGCGAGCGGGACGTCGAACGTCGATGGAGCGAGCCTCCAGGCCTCGACCACGGCCGGCCTCAACAAGATCCTCACCAATCTTGGCAATGCGGTTGTTGCACGCCTCGACGACGGAGTGTCTGACGGCGGTGTTCCTGCGAGCTACACGGTTCCTACTGGCTACGGCCTCTGGCAGGACACGGGCACGATCAGAATCATGTCCGGAAACCTGACCGACGCCACACCGGGCTGCGTGAAGGCGACGGGCACGGCGTGCGGCCAGAAGAGCAAGGCCGAAGTCAAGATCCTCACCGACCCGCTGATGAACCCGGTGGGCTCGGCGGTCGCAGGGACTGGCAGCGTGACGCTCACCTTCGCGGTCTCGGCATCCGCGCCGATCACCGTGAAGATGGCCGACAACGCGACGTACACGTACAACAGCGGGACAGCGACATTCTCCGTCTCGTACGCGAACATTCTCGACGGCTCGCTCAACCCGATGTTTGCCCAGAACGGCAACTTCATCAAAGCGATCTGGAACTACCAGCTGATCAACACGGACAAGAGCAAGGGCGTCCACAACCCGCCGTTCGTCTCCGCGGTTCTCTCCGCGACGGCGAATCCGTGGGGCAACCCGAACGCCAGCCCGCCGCAGCCGGGCGGCCTCTGGTACTAGCGGGACCGTTGCACGATTGGCCTGGGTTGGCAGCCGGCTCCCTCTGCTTGCGCGGAGGGGGCCGGTTGTCTTTCGGACGCAGGACGGTCGGCGTCTCCTCCTGTTCCTCTTGGCAGGTGCGGTGCGACAAGGCGGTCCGTTAAGGTTTTTTATTTGGCGACGCAGCAATCTG
The DNA here is from genome assembly GCA_903911145.1 of uncultured delta proteobacterium. GTDB lineage: Bacteria > Myxococcota > Myxococcia > Myxococcales > 40CM-4-68-19 > CAIWCD01. The sequence continues at coordinate 86,889 of CAIWCD010000035.1, forward strand.
GGTTCTTGCTGGTCATTACAGATTGGCTCATGCGTCGCGATCGACAGAGGGCAGTCTCCCCGCAATCGGCGCACGGCCCGTTGAATGCAGAATCGGAGCAAACCGCAATGAGCACGATCATGGTTGTCGACGACTCGCAGATGATCCGCCAGCAGTTCTCCAGGATGCTGACTGCCGGCGGCCACACCGTGGTCGAGGCTGCCGATGGCGTCGCGGCGCTCGAGAAGCTGCGCGCGGACAGCTCGATCCGGCTCATTCTCCTCGATGTCAACATGCCGAAGATGAGCGGTCTCGAACTGCTGCAGAGTCTGCACGAGGATCCTGTGCTCACGACTCCAGCTGTCTTGATGATCACCACCGAAGTGCAGGCGGAGTTGGTGCAGCAGGCGAAGGGGCTCGGCGCGAAGGGCTGGCTGGTCAAACCGGTCAAGGCTGAAGCGCTGTTGGCAGCTGTGAACTCACTGCTCGGATCGGACGCACGATGAAAGTCCTGGTCGCAGATGGCGTCGCTTCACAGCGGGACGCTACGGTCAAACTGCTCTCGGCAGCGGGGCACAAGGTCGACACGGCCAACACGGTTGCGGAGACGGAGGCCGCGCTCGCGAAGAACCGGTACGACGTGTTCATCACCGAGGCCGATTTCCCGGAGCGTCCGGCGGAAGGGCAGAGCGTGGTGAAGCGGTTCCGCGCGGCCGAGAAGGATGGGCATCTCTACATCCTGATGCTCTCGGCGCAGATGACGCCGATGCGAATTGTGCAGGCTTTCGACGTGGGCTGCGACGACGTTGCGCGCAAGCCGATCTCGGCGGAGGAGCTGCTCGCACGTGCGGGCGCGAGCGATCGCATCCGCAAGTGGGCCGGGTTCCTCTTCAAGGAAGAGGGAAATGTCGATTTTGCGCAGAAGGCGAACCTCGCCAACATGCGCGCCTGGAAAGAGGCGCCGCACGCGACCGCGACGATTCTCGCCGGGATGTTCAATCTGAATTCGAAGCCGATCCCGCTGCCGCCGAAGGGCCCGATGACCGGCGCAGAGCTGTCGCTCGTCCTTTCCGACGATGCCGGAGAGGTGACGCTCGCGGTCGGTTGCGACGCGGCCTCGCTCAAGGAGCTTGCCGAACTTTCTCTGGGCACGCCGCAGCCTTCGATGACCGCGCTTGGCGACATGATGAAGGAGATTGCGAATACGGTCGGCGGCGCGCTCAAGCGGCTCTCCGATGCGGACCGGATCCCGATGACCATCGGTCTGCCGAAGGTCTGCGAGACGCTCGAACTCAAGAGCGAGCAGGCTGGCAGCATCAGCTCCTATGCAATCTAGGTCGGCGACTCGATCGTGTTGAGCTTCGGGACGTCGCTGCGCTCGCGCACGGCCGAGTGGGTCTCCATCAAGGACCTCCAGGAAAACATGGTGGTCGTGCAGCCCGTGCTCAACAACAACGGGCTGACGCTGGTGGCTGCTGGCTCTCGCCTCACCGTGTCTGGCATCGAGAAGCTGGGCCGCTTCATGGCGGGCGAGACTCTCGTCCAGATCGTGCGCGTCTAACTCGAGGCACGCCTGAAGTCCGCTCCTGGCGCGGTCGCGCGGTGACTGCGAGCCGGGAGTCGTTGCTTTGAATCCGCAATATCGTCGCGACCAATCGAGGGGCTGTCGCGTCTTGATCGCGGCGCGCTCTGTCTCAGCTTGATTCACGCGGCGCGTGCGCTCGTGTCTGAATCGATCCGAATCTGGTGTTGCCTGGGACGACCCCTCTGCGGATCAGCCCAGGCGGACGACGAGGCTAGCGCGCCTTGTGGACGAGCGAGACTTCCTCGACAGCGCCGGCCGCGTGGCAGACCGAGCAGGACTCGACGTTGTTCGGCGCCATCGCGTCAAAGTGCGCGCCGGCCGCGGTCGACGTGTGGCAGCCGCTGCATGCTGCCCTCCACGTGCGCACGGGCATCACCTGCTGCGTCGGGTGGTTGCGATTGGTCGGCGCTTGCCAGACGGTGCTCGTCCCGTGGCAGGTCGCACACGAACCCGCTCCGTTCGGGGTCACAGGGAAGGTATCCGCGTGGAGGTTGTGGATCAGCGTGCGGAAGTTTCCCGTCTCCGACGACACTGTCGTGCCCGCAGGCGGCGGCATCGCGTTGTAGGACGAAAGCGAGAGGCCCGCGACGCCGTGGCAGAGCAGGCAGGTGCTCGCATCGCGCCGCGATCCGCTGTGGAACGAGAGGTCTTCGTGGCAGCTTTGGCAGTTGTTGGTCGTGTCGATCAACGCGTAGGGCGTGAGTGTCGTGGCCGAGCCGAAGAGGAAGTCCTGCTTCGCCGAGACCGCCGTCGCGCGATAGGCCTGATACTCGCCCGCGCTCGCATAAGGCACGATCTGGTAGCCCCAGATCGCGGCCGTGTACGTCCCGCTCGCGTAGCTCTTGCCCGCCCAGTTGCCCCATGTCTCGTCGAGGTTCGGGTTGTTGTGCGGAGGCGGCGCGTAGACGGCCTGGAGCGTGTCGCCCGGCTTGCGATACCAGCCGAAGCGGCCGTTGGTCCGGTAGCTCATGACGAACGAGTTGGTCGAGCCGGCCGTCAGCGTGATCGTGCCCGTCCCTGAGTTGAGCGTGTAGTCGACGCCCTCCTGGCGGAACGTCAGCGTGACCTTTTTGACGGACGCGCCGCTCGAGTGCGTGAAGCGCAGTGGCGTGGTCGGCCAGACGCGATTCGCCGCGCTGTCGACAAGGCCGACCTGCACATACTCGGCACTGGAGAGGCCGTCGTCGATGACCAGGTAGTCACTCGTCGCGAACGGCGTGGGAGACCCGACGCTTGCCACGGGAAGGAACGCGCCTTCGAACGCGACAGCGGCCGTCAGCGTGGTCGAGATGCCGCCGAGGGCCGTGCGCTCATAGAGCGATTGATAGCTGTACCAGACCGGCGTGTTCGCGGCCGTCAGCACCTGGCCCGCGTTGCCGTTGCCATCTCCGAGATATTCGAACGGGAGATCCATCGGCACATTCAGCGAGTAGGTCGGGGCCGGTGCCGTGTAGTTGTAGTAGATGCGATCGTTCGCGACGAAAGCGGCGCGGCCCGCAGCCACGGCGAAGAGCACCGGGTTCGCGACGGCTCCCTTGAAGACAGTGACGTAGATCTTGTTGCCGCCCACGAACGGGGTCGTGCCGACCGTGACGCTGAACGAGATCGTCCCGTCGTTCGAGGTGAACCAGCTCGTCGCCGAAACCGTGTTCGGGAGCAGGCCCGAGCCCATCGAGCCGGAGACGCTGCCCGCAACGGTGTAGCTCGTCGAATCGTTGAACGTGACGCTGATGGTCTGCGGCACAGCGTCGGCCGTCAGGTAGATGCTCGCGATCGAGGAGCCCGTCGGGTTGCTGCTGATGGGCGCCGCGAGCGCAGCTCCTCCGAGTGGGCCGGTCTGGTGGCCCGTGACAGTGAATGCCGTCGCGCTGGTGAACTGCACGACCAGCGGTTCGGTCACGGTCGCGCCGATCGGGACGACGCGGCTCATGATGCCCTTGTTGGTCGTGGTCCCGGACGCAACGCGGCCCGCGAAGTCGTAGGGGCTAAGCCAGATGTTGCTTGTGGTTGCGTAGGGGAACGGCACTTGGCGATTCGACGTGGGGCCGACGACCATGCTGGTGATCGAATCGAGCGACGTGATCGGGATGTTGTTCGCCGCGCCGTCAGTGATCGAGAACGAGAGGGTCGGCTCGTCTCCCGACTTGAACGCGCCGTTCGGACCCGTGCCGCCCGTGAGCGCCGAGATGTTGAAGTTCACGCTCGGCGTAAACGCGGAGTTGTTGAGCGGGTGCGTGTGCGCGCCGCGCACGTCGAGCGTCTGGTCGAATCCGCGGTGGCAGTAGATGCAGCCATCGTCATTCGCCTGAGGAGGCATGCGCTGGCCGTTCTTGACGTAGGGCTTGGTGAAGTCCACGTCGTCGTGGCACGAGCCGCACGCCATACGGGAAGGCTGCGTGAAGTAGTCACCCTGCGCTGGCGCCTTGACTGGGAACGAGGAGCTGCCAGTGCCATGGCAGCGGAAGCAGGCGATGACGCCCTGGCGGATGGCGTTGTCGGCGGTCTGCTGGGCAGACGTGAGCTTCGAGAAGCCGGAGTTGCGCGGCATGGCGATCTGGAAGCTCGGCAGCACGGGGAACTGGACGGCCGAGAAGTTCTCGGCAGTGACGCCGCCGACGACAAAGGGCGTCTTTGTCGACGCGTAGTTGCGCGAGCCGTCCGGATTGGTGGTCACGCCGTTCACCGAGGGAAGGTGAGGTCCGTTGTGCAGCTTGTGGATCAGGCTGCGCAGCTCGATGGTCACCGGCGTCGCGTCGTTCGTGTCGGTGCTATTGGCGTCCTCCGCGCCCGCCGTGTGGCAGGTCGCGCAGAGCGTGGTGTTCCGGTAGAGGCCGTCGTGCGCGCGCAGGCTTGCGTGGCAGCCGTTGCAGTTCGCCGTCGTCACGACTTCTCGTGCCTCGAGCGTAGTCGCGTGGCCGAAGAGGAAGTCGAGCGTATCCGCGCCGACGTCCGGATAGGTCGTCTCCGCCACGGTGTAGTTGCGGTGGGCCTGCATCGCGACCGTGTACGTGCCGGCCTGAAGCGGTCCGGTCAGCTCACCGAGCGAGAACTTCGCCGTGTTCCAGAGCGGAACGCCGTAGTTCGCAGGGAGCGGCGCTGCAAACGTGTACGTGTAGCTCCCGTCGCTGTTGAGATGCGACGCAGTCGCTACGTCGGTGAACGACTGCTGATCGCGCGCCGTCGGCAGGATGTGCTGGTAATTCGTCGTCGGGCCAGCGATCCAGATCTCTGCGCCGTCGAGCTCGCTCAAGTCGAGCGGGATGCCTGCGTTCGTCGTGATGCTGAACTTCACCGAGACGAGATCTCCCGGAGCGAACGTGCCGTCGCCGTTGCCCGCGCCGGTGATGTTGGCGATGTGAAGGACGACCCCTGGCAACGCCGTGTACGCATCGAGGACCGTTCCGATTGGCGGCGCGATGGTGACCGCGGTGCCGTCGGTGCAGCTGACCGTCTTGGTTCCGTTCGAGTTGGCCACGACCGAGCAGGACGTTCCATCTGCAACTGTGACGGAGGTGCCGTTGGTGCAGGAGATGGTCTTGGTGCCATCCCCGTTGTCCTTCACCGAGCAGGAAGCGCCGTCGACGCCGTTGGTGCCGTTCGAGACATTGACCGACGTGCCATCGGCGCAGGTGATCGTCGAGCTGCCACCATCGGTCGCGGTCACCGAGCAGGAGGTGCCGTTGGTGACCGTCACGCTCGAGCCGTCGGGGCAGGTGATGGTCTTGGTTCCGTTCCCGTTGTCCTTGACCGAGCAGGTGCCGCCGTTGGTGCCGTTGGTTCCGTTGCTGATCGTGACCGACGTGCCGTCCGTGCAGGAGAGCGTCGCGGTTCCGTCGGCGTTCTTCTGCACCGAGCAGGAGGCCGCGGAGCCGTTCGCTCCATCGTGCACCGTCACCGAAGAGCCGTCCGCGCACGCGATTGTCTCGGTCCCGTCGCCGTTATCCTTCACGGTGCAAGCACCGCCCGACGCGCCCGGGTCGCCCTTCGGTCCACGGCAGCCTGCGCTGAAGGCCATCCCTGCTGCGAGAAGAGCGACACAGGCCACTCTGAGAGTCACGTTCTGATTGCCGGTCATGGCGCGTTACCTTGTCTGAAGAAGAGTTCCGACACGGGGATGGTGAAGCGTCGTCCGAGTGTGGTGATCGGGGAGGTGCTCATGGCGCGCGGTGCGATCACCACTCCTTCTGCGAGGTGTGGCAGGCCGTCGTGCAGTTCTTCGTCGGGTTGACTGTCCAGGTGCCGCCGGTGCGGAAGTTGACGTCTTTGACGCCGTTGGCGTGCAGCGCCTTGTTCGCGGCGATGATCGCGGTGCCCGTCGAGTTGGTTTCGCCGTTGTGGCAGTAGGTGCAGTCGCTGCCCATGAACGCGTGGCCGGGCTGCGCGGCCGGATGCTGCCCCGTCGTGGGCGCGGTCGCGTGGCAGGTGCCGCAAGCGGCCTGGGTTCCGTCAACGCGAGTCCACTTCGGCGTGTTGCCCGCGTTTCCGCCAGGGAAGTCGCCATGGCAGTACGAGGTGGAGCAGCTCGCCCCATTTGCGTTCCACGCGGGAGCTGCGCCGCCGGTCTGCGCGAGCGGTCCCCACGTCAGAGTGGCAGGCGGCGGGACGACGTGGCCGGCGCTGAAGATGTCGGTCGGAACGACGTGGCACTCGCTGCACGCGACCGGACTCGAGATGTTCGCGCTGCCCTCGACGTGCGAGGTGTGCGCGCCGACTCCCACGGTCTGCGTCGAGAAGCCATGCGATAGGCTCGTGGGGGGCGCGCCGGTGAGGTTGTCGCTGCCTCCGTGGCAGAACGTGCAGTTTGTCCTCCAGGCCGTGCCGCCCTTGTGGCAGCTGTCGCAGCTGATTCCAGTGCCGCCTCCGCTGAGGTCCGCACCGTGGCAGCGCTGGCACCATGCGATGCCCTTCGCCGACACCGAGTCGCCGTGGAAGTTTCCGCTGCCAGGCGTCGTCCAGATGTCCGCGGCGGGGTGCACGTCCTGGACTTCGATGCTGCCGTTGATGTGCAGGCCACCCGTGATGTTGATGGTCCCGTCGTGGTTGACCGTGCCGGGATGGCAACCGTCGCAAGCCGTCAACTGGAGATGGGGCGCTGGAGGAGGCGCACCGTGGCAGGTGCCGCAGGCGTCTTGTGTGCCATCGACCTGCGTCCAGATCGGCGTCTTGTTGGTGCCGCCCGCGATGGTTGCGCCGTGGCAGTAGACGTTCGAGCAGGTCGCGCTGTCGCTGTTGAACGCCGGCGCAAGACCGCTCGTGGTCGCGAGCGTGCCGAAGTTGAGCGGAGCCGGTCCCACGACGATGTGGCCGGGGTCGGTGATTGAGCTCGGGACGATGTGACACTCGTTGCACGCGATCGCCGCGCGCACCTTCCCGTCCGTGACGTGCGTTTGATGGGCGCCAACGCGAACGTCTGTCGTGGCCGTCGCGCCGGTCGTCGCCTTCGGCGGTGCGTTGTTGGCCGCGCTGCCGTGGCAACTCGAGCAGTTCACGCTCACTTCTGCGATCCCATTGATGTGATGCCCGCCCGCGATGTCGATGTCCCCATTCGGGAGCACAGTCATCGGGTGGCACGCGTTGCAGTCTGCGCGCTGCGGGTGAGGGAACGGCGGCGGATCACCGTGGCAGGTCCCGCACGCGGCCTGCGTGTGGTCGACCTTGGTCCACTGCGGAGTCTTGAGAGTGCCGCCCGGCGCCTGTGTCCCGTGGCAATACACGTTCGAGCAGGTCGCGCTGTCGTGGTCCCACGTTGGCGCCAGTCCGCCTGTCGCGGCGAGCGAGCCGAACACGACTGGCGCAGGTCCGCTGACGATGTGCCCGGGATCCGTGATTGACGTCGGCAGGACGTGGCACTCAGTGCAGGCGAGCGCGCTGTGGAGCGGGCCGGCGGTGACGTGGGTCTGGTGTGCGCCGACGCGAACATCGCTGGTCGCGGTCGCGCCGGTGGTCGCCTGCGGAGGCGCATTGTTGGCGCCGCTACCGTGGCAACTCGAGCAGGTGATGCTGACCTCCTGGATGCCGTTGATGTGATGCCCTCCCGCGACGTCGATCGTGCCGTCTGCCCGGACCGTCTGGGGATGGCAGGCGGTGCAGTCCGTGCGCTGCGGGTGCGGGAACGGAGGCGGATTCCCATGGCAGGTCCCGCAGGCGGCCTGCGTGTTGTCGACCTTGGTCCACTGCGGGGTCTTGAGACTGCCGCCTGGTGCCTGCGCTCCGTGGCAGTAGACGTTCGAGCAGGTCGCGCTGGTGCGGTCCCAGACGGGCGTCAAGCCGCTGGTCGCTGCGAGTGCGCCGAAGATGACCGGAGCGGGGCCATCGATGATGTGTCCAGGGGAATCCACGCTCGCCGGCAGGAGGTGGCAGTCCGTGCACGCGAGGGCCTTGCGCAGCGCACTGTCCTGCATGTGGCTCTGGTGCGCCCCGACCGTGATGTCGGTCGTGGCTGTCGCGCCGTGTGCGGAGACGGGCGGGGCGTTGTTCGTCGTGCTGCCGTGGCAGGTCGAGCAGGAGAGGGTGACCACCTCGAGTTGGCCATTGATGTGGTGGCCGCCAGCGACGTCGATGGTGCCGTCGGGCTTGACCGTCAGAGGGTGGCAGGTGTTGCAATCGGTGCGCGGCGGATGCGGGATCGGCGGCGGATTTCCATGGCAGGTCCCGCACGCGGCCTGCGTGCCGTCGACCTTGGTCCAGACAGGATTCTTGTTCGTTCCGCCGCTCAGAGTTGCGCCGTGGCAGTAGCTCGCCGAGCAGCTCAGCGACTGTCCGCTCCAGACGGGAGTGGTGCCGCCGGCCGACGCGAGCGATCCGAAGATGACGTTGATGACCCCATTGTTGTGCCCGGGGTCGGTGACTTCGCGCGGAACCGGATGGCACTCGCTGCAGGCGATCGCCTGGCGCAGCGACGAGTCGCGGACGTGGCTCTGGTGCGCGCCCACCGCGGGATCGGTGGTTGCGGTCGCGCCGTCTACGGAGTGCGGAGGGGCGTTATTTTCGGTGGAGCCGTGGCACGAATGGCAGGTGACCTCCGCGGGGAGGCCGGTGCCGAGCGGTTGCGTCTGGTTGCACGCGGCGACGCCGAGCGCGATGGCCAGAACGGCGATCCTGGTGGCGGTCGAGTCAGTCATCGCGTCAAGGCCTCAGGAGCGTGTTGTGGCAGGCCGCGCACCAGTTCGGCTGGTGGCAGGCACTGCACGACTCGCTCACGCGGGCTCCGGCAGCGAGCCCATGAATGTGCAGCCAAGGCCCGGCGTGGTTCGCCGGCTCGGTGGTCTGGTGGCAACGAACGCAGGTGCTCGTCTCGTGACAGGTCTTGCAGCGATCGCGATCCCACTGTGCCGCGATGCCGTGCGCCTGCTGGCGCCAGAGGCCGGTATGGTCGCGTGGCGCCAACTGATCGTGGCACTCAGTGCAGGAGCTCTTCGAGTGGCACTGGCGGCAGTCCTGCCCGTGCGCGCCGTCGGATACGTTCCAGGCCGCCTGCGCGCCGTGGGTCGATCGCCAATCGGGACCGTGGCTCGCGGGCCGGAGCACCTTGCGGTTTTCTCCGTGGCAGCGCGCGCAGGCCGTCGTCGAGACGCCAACCTTCTTCTCCTCGTGGCACGAGAAGCAGCGCGCGTTGGTGAGGACCGGTTCGCCCTCCGTGATCTTGTCGTCAGGGATCGACGAGTGGCAGGTCGTGCAGGCGAACTTCTCTGCGTGCTCGCGATGGGGGAAGACGACATCGAGCTTGCGAATCTTCGGCAGCGGCCTGTGCTCGGGGGCGCCGTTGTCGTGGCACTCGATGCAGCCATTCTCGAGCTTGAGCTGCGGCACGCCCGGACCCGATGCGGCGTCGTGGCAGGCCGTGCACTCGAGACCCAGCCCGAGGTGGTGCTGGTGGGAAAAATCGACCGGCCCGCGCGGCGTGGGGCCGGCAGCGACGAGAAGCGCAACGATCGCGAGCTGTGCGGTGACCATGGTCAGAACGATTGGGACAGCGAGGCGGTGAAGGTCTGCAGAACGCGGTCGAAGACTTCGTATCCGTAGCGGGCGCGGACGGTGAGCCAGCGTGCGAACGTGTAGCTCGCGTCGCCGTAGTAGCCGCGGACGTTCGCGAGCTCCTCGGGCTGCTGGAAATAGACGTAGCGCCAGCGCTGATAGTACGTGCCGGCTTCGAGGCGCACGTATTTGCGGGTCCATCCGATGTTGCCGCTCGCGGTGAACGTCCCGTTGTTGCCGGCGAAGCCATCCTGGTCGTACTCGACGTTCGCCGACACGTAGAAGTTGGTGCCACCGAGCTGGGTCGCAGTCGCGAGGAGATAAGCGCGCAGGAAGTTGCGATTGAAGAGCGACTCGTCTGCGTTGATGAGCTGCCGCGCCTGGCCGCCGACGTGGGCGGTAAAGACGCCGGCCGACGTGTCGAATCCCTTCCATGCATCGAGATTGATCTTGAGGTGCGGGCGGCTCTGACCGAGCGTCAGGTAGAACGGGTTGTCCATCTCATCGAGCTCGTTGAGCGTCGCGGGCTGCGCGTCGAGCTTGAGTTCGACGCCGACCATGCGCTCCGTCGACTCGACCCGCCCCGCGACGCCGAGGGCCTCAAGCGAACTGCCGATGCCGCGCGCCCAGAGCCGGGCCTTCGCCCAGCTGCCTGCGCGCCACTGCGCAGAGATGCCGTAGGTGTTGTCGGTGACGAGCTGGATTCCAGAGGCGGTCGCTGCGGGAACGCCGTCGCGGAGCAACCGATAGTCCACTTCGACTTTCAGATTCTCGGCGACGCGGATGTCAGCACCTGCGCTGCCGATCCAATCTTGAAAGACCTTCGGATCGATCTCGAAGAAGTGAACCGAACGCCCGCCGAACGCGAAGAGCTGGATGCGTGGTGTTCCTGCGTTGACCTCGAGGGCTGCGCCGTCGAACGTCGCAGGCGCGCCATGCTCTGCGTCCTGTCGACCGACGCGCAGCAGGCGCAGCGGCCCGTCAGGTCGGTACTCGACGTTGAGTCGGTAGATGTCGAGCCAGAGCGGCGAACTGGTCGAGCCGTGGATCGAGTTGAAGCTGTTGATGGAGTTCGCGGCTGGTTCACCGCTCGCGTCCCACCAGAGTCCGAGACCGACAGTGAGGAGGAGCTTGTCGTCAGCGCTGGTGCGCGCGGCGTCGATCGCGATGCGGGCGAGTGCCTCATTCTGGTCAGGTAGAGAGGAGACGCGCTCGCGAAACTCCTCCCGCGAGAAGAAGCTGTAGCTCGGCCGCGCCACCGACGACGGCGCGGTCAATGGAGGGGCAACTGCGGACTGCGGATTCGCTGGCGCTGCGGGCTGGTTGGCCGACGGCGGCGCGCTCGGCACAGGAGCAGGCGCAGCGCTCGACTGCGCTGCTTGCGGTGTCGTGGACTGCGTGCCGGCATCCGCACCGATCGACGCGGATGCCGGATCCTTCGGGCTCTCTTGCGCCATGGCAACGCTGGAGGCCAGCGCGGACAAGAGAGCGGCGATGCGTGCCGCCCTCTGCCAACGCAGGTTCCAGCGCCCCGGTCTGGCGGCGGGGACAGGCGACGAAGCTGTCTCAAGAGGCGTGGTCGTCATGGCGATTGTGACCTGGGGACTGCCCGCGTGGTGCTCATGGCTTGTCCGAGTCCTTCCGGCTTCGCTCGAGCTCGCGCAGCTTGAGACCGATGCCCGCGACGAGCAGCATCATGAAGACGATCGCGCCCACCAGTCCTCGACGACGGAACTGGAACTCGTTGTGCGCTTCGCCGATTTCCTGCCGCGACTTCTGCAGCGCTTCGGTGCCGGGCTTCGCGGCCGCGTCGAAGGTGCTCATGCTGAACGAGTGCACCTTGGCCTTGGACTGCGTCACCGCCTCGTCGAGATCCGAGAGCGAGCGCGTCACGGGCTCGATGTCGAGACCCATCTCCGCGAGGTGCTCGACTTCTCCCGAGACCTCTTCGCGGCCTGCGATCATCTCGTCGAGCGTCGTGCGGAAGTGCTTGGCGGTCTCATTGCACTTCGGGTTGTCCTTCGAGTTCTCCGCGTGGCACTTGCCGCAGAGCGTGTCGGTGGTGTTGCCGATGAGCGACACGGTCGGCTTCTGGATGTCGTGATGGCCGTGGCACTGGCCGCACTCGGGCCACTTGTGCTCCTCGAACGCCTTCTTGTGGCGGCTCGAGTCGAAGAGCATTCCGTTCTGCGCGTGGCATCGGCGGCAGACTTGCGAGACCGACGCGACCTCTGGCGGCTGCGCGGCGTGGCTGCCGTGGCACCCGGTGCAAGACGGCGCACCGAGATCCCCCTTCACCAGCAGCGCCTGGCCGTGAACGCTCTTCTTGTACTTCTCGACCTGATCGGTCGGCAGCGGCGCGCCCGCGGACGTGAGGTAGCCCTTCATATGCTCGGGATCGGCGTGGCACTTGCCGCAGGTCTCCGGGACTTTTTGAGGATGCACCGTCGAGTTGCGGCTCTTCGCCGAGCGGATCCCGTGCACGCTGTGGCAGCTCACGCACTGGGCCGCGTTGTTGTCGTGCTTCTCGAGAAGCAGCTCGCCGTGCTTGCTGGTCTTGTACTTGGCGAGCTGGTCGGTCGGCAGCGTCGGGTTGAAGCCGCGCATGAACTGGGTGTCGGAGTGGCAGCGCGCGCAGAACTCGGGGATCCAGCTGCGGTCCGTGTGCCGAACCTCCTCGGCGGGCCAGCGCGTCGCGATCTCCTTCGGCATCACGTCATCGCTCGGCTTGCCGCCGTGGCATCCCGCGCAGGAGAGGCCCGCGCGGAAGTGCACGTCGCTCACCAGCTCGCGCAGATTGAGCAGCGGATTCGATCCCGCGGCTTTCGGGTCGGGAGAGAAGAGCGCCTTCGGCTTCTGGTTCATCGGATCGGCGTGGCAGAGCACGCAGTTGTCCGTCGCGATCAGGTCGAGTACCTGCGGCTGCACGTCGAGGGAGAGCAGGGCGGCGAGCTCTTCCGGACTTCCGAGGATCATCGAATCGGCCGCGTCGGAGAGGAGCTTGATCGTCCGCTCGGGCAGCGCGGCGAGCGTGTCGCGCTGCTTCTGCGTGAGGATGGGCGTTCCGTCCTTATGCTTGCCGTCGGCGAGCGCGGCGAGCGGCTTGGGCAGCGCGGCCGCGGGAGCCGGCGCAGCTGCTGCCGTCTGGGCGAACAAGGCAGCGAGAAGGAGGCCGATCATGACCGCACCTCCGGCACTGCTTGCCCTCGAGAGCGAAGCACCAGCAGTCCGATCACCAGCGCGACGAGCGCAATCCCTCCCGCCGCGAGGTACTGCATTCCGAGCAGGCCGTGCAGAGCGATCTGGAGCGCGGTTGCCGCGGTGAACAGGAAGTAGCGCTGGTGCAGGACAGTCGCGCGCAGCGCGGTCGCGACGCTCGCAATGCCGAGCCACCAGAATGCGCAGATGCGCGCGGTCAACACCGGATCGGGGAGCTTGTCGCCGATGCCTCCTCCGCCGATATCCCAGGCTTTGAACAGCAGGAAGCCGAGGAAGATGAGCGTGGCCGCGCCGATATCGGTGAAGCCCGGAGAAGCCTCGTCGCGCTGGGCTCGCCGATCGAGCCAGGGCATCATCGCCCACGCCCCCATCAGCAATCCAACGAGCAGCACCGCGGCCTGAGAGCCTTCCATGCCGAGGAAGTGGGCCGGGAACTCCTTGAGGAGTTGATATATCCAGAGGAAGTACCATTCCGGTTTAATCCCCGGATATGCCGGCGCGAGTGGATTGGCCTTCTTGCCGAGTTCCCATTCAATGCCCGGGATATGCGGCCCATATGGAAGGAATACGGCCAGCGACGCGAGCACGATGAGGCACATCAGCCAGAGCTGCAGATCGCGCAGCGCGAAGTCGGGGAAGAAACGCATTCCCTTCGGCGCCGTCTTATGTCCCTGCGGAGGCGCCATTCCCTGTCGCTGGATCACGAGCAGGTGGGCCGTGACCAGGCCCACCATGACGAGCGGGAGAATGACGACGTGAAGTCCGAAGAAGCGGTGGAGGGTATTGATGCTGACATCGGTTCCGCCGCGCAGAACCTGGAGGAGAAAGTCGCCGATACCAGGAACGGCTTTCATTGAATCGGTGCCGACGGCGGTGGCGAAGAAGGCCAGCTCGTTCCACGGCAATAGATATCCGGAGAATCCGAATCCCAGCGCGAGCGAGAGAAGAATAAAGCCGGTGACCCAGGTCATCTCACGCGGAGGCCGATAGGCCTTCAGCATCATCGTGCTGAACATATGCGTGACCAATGAGATGATCATTAAGTGCGCGCTCCAGCAATGCATCGAGCGCACAAGCCAACCGAATGGAACCTTCGTTGTAATGAATCGAATCGACTCGTATGAGGTGCTCTCGCCCGCCTGATAGAACAGCAGAAGAAGCGAGCCGGTGCAGACCTGCATCATGAAGAAGAAGAGAGTCGCGCCGCCGAGGTAGTACCAGAACATCGAGTGCACGCCGACGGGCACTTCCTTGTGCTTCATGAACTCGACGAGCGGCGTGAGGCCATAGCGCCGGTCGAGCCAGCCGAAGACGCCTCCGCCCTCTTTGGCGATATTCGAAGTATCGACGCTCATGACTCACCCTTCTTCGGCGGTTGGATGGTGACCGAGCCGTCCGGGTCACGCGTGCAGCCATAGAGCGCGAGCGGGCGCGGGGGCGGGCCGGCCAGCACGCGTCCATCGAGGTCGTAGCGACCGTTGTGGCAGGCGCACCAGATCACCGAGTCGCCCGGCACGTACTGAACCGTGCAGCCCTCGTGCGTGCAGCGCGCATCGAGGGCGCGCAGGTTCTGCTGCGCGTCCTCGAAGACCAGCACGCGGCCCGTTCCGAGCCGCGTGATGATCGAATGCTCCTTCGCCAGCTTCCCAACTTCGTCCGCGGTCAGCTTGAGCGGGCCACCCGGCCCCGCAGAGGCCATCGGCTTCAGATAGCGGAGCACAGGATAGAGCGCACTTGCTGCGAAGCCGATGAAGCCGACCCCCAATAGGAGGTCAAGCAGACTTCGTCGCGTTCTGACCGGTTCAGTGTCGTTGGTTGGCATGGCGATCGCTCGAGTGCGCGGGCGCTACTTCTTGAGAGTGCGGACGTAGGCGATGAGCGTGTCGATCTGCTCGCTGTCGAGCTTGTCCTTGAATGCGTCCATACCCTCGGTCTTGCCCTCGGCCTTCTTGCCCTCGTTCACGGCCTTCTTCAGGTCGGCGTCAGTCAGCTTCTGCACGTCTGCCGAGGTGAGGTCCTTGGCCCCGAGTTTCTTGCCCTGGTCGGTGTCGCCCTTGCCGTCGACTCCGTGGCAGGTGGCGCACTTGGCCTTGAACATCCGGACCGTCTTGGCATCCGCCTCTGCGTGGGCGGGAACCGAGAGCGTGACGAGAGCCGCAACAACCGCGGCACCGAGGGACTGCGCAAGCGGGAAACGCATCATTTTGTCTGCCTCCTCTGAATTGGAAAACTGCAAGCACTGCACCAGTGAAACGATCGATGAACCGCGCCCCGCTAGGGGCTCCTGGCCTCGTGGCAATAGGCGCACGATTCAGTTGCGGTCTGTCCCTTGTAGAAGAGCTTTGCGTTGTCGGACCCGTGCGGGTTGTGGCAACTCACGCAGGAGAAGGCTCGACCTGCGCGCTTCTCGTCGAGCCCTCCGCTGATCTTGTGGAGCACGCCTGGCTTCATCCCGGTCACGTGGGCACCATCGGCCTGCTTCTCGTGGCAGGAGACGCAGAGCTCGTTGGTCGCCTTGAGCAGGCCTCCTGGTTGGTCCGAGGCGTGCGCGTCGTGGCACTTGATGCAACCGCTCTCCATCACCTTGTGCTTGACCTTGATGTTGACGCCGACTCCCTTGTGGCACTTCAGGCAGAGCGCATCGCCCTCGCCGTCGGAGAGATCGTTGGCGTAGTCGCCGCCGTGCGCATCGTGGCAGGCGGTGCAGCCCTTCTCGGTAATCGGCGCGTGG
Organism: uncultured delta proteobacterium; assembly: GCA_903911145.1. GTDB lineage: Bacteria > Myxococcota > Myxococcia > Myxococcales > 40CM-4-68-19 > CAIWCD01. Next base: position 102,377 of record CAIWCD010000035.1, read on the forward strand.
ATCCACTCGCGCTTGGTGATGTTGTCCTTGTGGCAGCTGAAGCAGAGGTCGTTGATGTGTCCTTGCTTGAGCAGACCGGCCGTGTCTGAAGAGTGCGGATCATGGCAGCCCGTGCACTCGCCCTTCTTCGCGGGCGTGTGCTGGAACTTGTACATGTCGTCGAACCGCGTGTGGCAGCGGTAGCAGGTCTCGGCGATCGGCTTGAGCAGCAGCCGCTCATTGTCCGAGCTGTGCTTCTGCGTGTGGCACTCCTGGCAGTCCTCTTTGCCGACCGGCTTGTGAACGACCTTCTTGCTGAGGTCGATGCGGAAATCCGGACCGGGGCTCGACGCGGTGATCTTCCCCTTGGCGTCGTGGCAACCGAGGCAGAGCTTCTTGCCCTTCTCGACGAGCTGGAACTTCTCGTCGGCGCGGTGCGGGTCGTGGCACTCGATGCAGCGGCCCGCGACGACCGGAGGATGCTTCGAGCGGCCGGGCAGCAGGTCCGCGCTCTTGTGGCAGGAGAAGCAGAGCTCTTGCCTGGAGGCGAGCAGGAGCGGGCTTGCGACTGCGCGGTGCGGGCTGTGGCAGCCGAGGCACTCGCCCTTCTGGACCGCGGTGTGGATGAAGGCCGCGTCGTCGTACTTCGCGTGGCACTTGTAGCAGAGCGGCTCGAGCGGCCAGCGCCTGGTCAGCTTGGGATTGATCGACGCGTGCGGGTCGTGGCAGACGGTGCAGCCGTCCGACTTGATGACGGGGTGCTGGTCGGGGCCGAAGATGTGCGCGGTCGAGTGGCTGTCGTGCCCGACCTGCGACTTGAGGACCGGGTGAGGCGTGGCCGCGCTGGTGTCGTGACAGGTCGCGCAGAGCGCCTGGCCTGTCGCGACGAGCGTCCAGGCGGAGGCCTTAGGGCTCAGGCATGTTCCCATCGCGCCATCGGCCGCCGGCGCGTGGCACTTGATGCAGAGAGCGCCGTTCTTCACGGGCATGTGCGGCTGGCGGCCGTCGATCAGCGTGTGGTGACAGCTCAGGCAGTCGTTCAGATCTGCGCCAGGCGCGGGCGCGGAGGCCGGGAATGCAGGGGCGGCTTTTGCCGGCTTGGGGGCTGGTGCCTTCGCGAGTGCGGGCTGTTCTGCCGGAGCCGGCGACGGAGTCGCAGCGGGCGGAACCGGGGATGCGGCTGGAGCCGATGCCGATGCGGCAGACGGTGACGGGGTGGGAGCAGGCGTGCTTGGCGCAGGCGTCGGCGCTGCCTTCGTCTTCTTTGGGGACGCGGCTGCCAGTCTTGGCGTGGAGGCGTGGCGGGCAAGCAGCGACCGGTGCTCCGCGCGAACGTTCAGCGGGAACGCATTCGCGCGCGCCGCAAGCTTTGCGACACGCGCTTGCGGGAGGGGACGCGCATCGCTTGAACAGACGACGAAGCCGAGGCACACGGCCAGCGCGGCGAGTTCGCGTCGATGCGGCATCCTGCAGGACAAGTGGACCACTCCCATGCTCCCGCTCAAAGCAACTCTCATGCCCTATCTCCCACATAGGCAATCTGTTCCGACGCACGGAGATTTTTGCGTGCATATCATTGCGCGGCGCACAGTCTGCGAACGAGAGTTGCGCCAACGTCCCGCTCACGCGGGCATCCGGCTCCGCGCATGACGCTTGCTAGCAACGCCGATAGACGCGTCGACCAGAAATCGACGCGAGGAGGATGCACATGAACAAGTGGATCATCGCTGCTGTGGTTGCGCTGTCGTTGCCGCTCTCTGCAGCACGCGCCGAGGTTGACAAGAAGGCCGAGCGACTCTGGAAGGGGAAGTGCGCCTCCTGCCACGGCGCGGATGGCAAGGGCCAGACCGATCAGGGCGGGAAGATGGGCGTCGCCGACTACACCGACGCTGCGTGGCAGAAGGGGCACACCGACGCGGCGATCAAGGACGCGATCACCAAGGGAGTGAAGCGCGAGAAGAACGGAAAGAAGCAGGAGATGGACCCGTTCGGCGAGAAGCTTGATGCGGCGCAGATCGACTCGCTCGTCGCGTACATCCGCACGCTGAAGTAGAGGGGCACAGCACGCGGAATTCAGAAGAAGCCAGGGACCCACTTCGTGCGGGTCGCCTGGCTCCTTCGCGTTTGGCCTCTCTGTGGCCTGCTTCTACGTCGCGGCCGGCGCGCTCGTGCGCGGCGCGAGTTGCCCGGAGGCGCTCCAGAAGCGGGGCGGCAATAGCGCGAGCCCAATGAACAACAGCTGCGTCGAGCCGAACGCGACCAGCGCCCAGAAGGCCTTGTCCATGAAGCCGTACGAGTGCAGGCCGACGCCGAGCATGTTCACGCCGAACCACGAGAGCGACGTGATGATGTTGCCGAAGATCGCCATCGCCATCAGGCCGCGGGCGCGTGCGTAGCCGCCCCAGCGGGCGTGCAGAATGATCGCGTTCCAGAGGACGATGAGGAGCGCGCCGTTCTCTTTCGGATCCCAGCCCCAGAAGCGGCCCCACGACTGATCGGCCCAGATGCCGCCGAGCACGGTGCCGACGAAGCTGAAGAGCATCGCGAAGCAGACCGTGCCGTAGCACATCCCGAGCAGCGCCTTGTCGGTGGCGGGATCGGGGGTCTTCTCGACGTGGCGGCGGATTGCCCAGCCGATCGCGATGGCGCCCGCGAGGAACGTCCCGCTGTAGCCGATCGTGATGCTGACGACGTGCGTCGCGAGCCAGAAGTTCGAGTCGAGGACCGCGCGCATCATCTCCATCGTGTCGCCATCGCTCGCGAGGTGGTGCGCGATGATCAGCGAGGCGAAGCCCGCCGCCGCCGCGACGGCAGTGCCGAAACCCTTGCGGTAGAGGCGCTCCATGATCGCGCCGAGCACCACTGCGGCCCAGCCGACGAAGATGGCCGACGAGTAGAGGTTTGTCACCGGGGGGCGGCCTTGCAGGATCACGCGCGAGACGAGGCCCGCGGTGTGCACGAAGAGCGCGACGAGCAGCACGGCGTAGGCGCTCTGCGCGAGAATCTTCGGCTGGTAGACCCAGGAGACGAAGAGGATGAGCAGGGCGATCACGTAGAGGACCATGCCCGCATAGAACGGCTCGGCGAGATTGAACGTCTCTTCGCGTGCGGCGGCGGCGAGTTCGGCGGGGCGCGCGGTTGCGAGCAGGGCATCGGTCGCAGAGTTGAACGCGGTCGGATCCTGCGCGGACCAGGCGGCGCTCGCCTGCGCGAGGATGGTCAGGCCGCGATCGACCGGCGCCCCGGCATGGGCATCGCGCAGAGCCTCGCCGACGTTGCGCCAATCGCTCAAAGCCGCGCCAGGCAAGGCCCGGAAGAGTCCCAGCTGCATCATCTCGGTGTGACGCTTCTCCGCATTTGCGTCATTGCGCGCCGCGATCTCATCGGCGAGCGGGCCGAACTCGGGCAGCTGCATCGAGTGCTGGAGACGATAGTAGAGATAGACGCGGTCGTAGAGATTGACGATTGCCGACTGGAAGCGCGTGCGCTGCTTGGCGTCGATCGGGTGCGCGAGATCGGCCTGCTTCTCGACCTCCTCGAGGTGCGGCTGAAGCGTCGCAAACGAGAAGTAGCGCTCGGCGCTCTGCTTGATGCCGAGCAGGCCGAGCACGTCGGGATCGTTGATGACGAAGACCGGCTCCTCGTTGGCGATGCGCGGATTGAACATCACGTCGAGCAGCCACTCGTCCGCGCTCACGGTGCGGTCGTGATCGCGGAACGTCTGCTGGCTGCGGATGACGAGCAGCGAGTTGCGCGCGATCGAGTCGAGGGGCTTCACGCGGCCGCCCTCGAGCACAGGCAGCTGCATGAACTTCTCGACTTCAAAGCTGCGGACCTTACCGCTCGTCATCAGGCCGCTTGCGCCGCCGATGAGCGCGACCAGCGCGACGAGCCAGGGGATGAGTGCCTTGGTGTTCTTCATGTCGTTGCCTTCGCTGCTTCCTGCGTGAGCCGCTGGCGCGAGCGCTGCCCGCGCTGCAGAGAGAGTGTGAAGTGGATGAGCAGGCCGAGCGTGACGAGCGCGCACGAAATGTACGGCAGCGTCCAGCCTGGATTCTTCACCACCTGGAGGATCGAGAGGGTGTCGTTCTTGCCAAAGCTCGCTTGATAGAACGTGCGGCCGGCGTAGCGCAGCGGCTGGTTCATGAAGATCAGCACGTCGCGCTCCTCTCCGCGGCCCTTGTCGACGAGATGCACGAGGCTCGAAAAGTTCTTCGGGATGTCGGTGCCCGCGTAGACGTCGTGGCTGAACTTCTTGAGCGTGAGCGAGTAGGGCAGGTACTCCCGCCGAGGGCGCAGCGCGATCTGATACGTGTGCCCCTCGTGGATGAACGATTGCGGTGCACCCAGTCCCGCCGACGCGAGCCACGTCCCGTAGCTCTTGCTGCCCGCGAGGAACTCGACGACCGCGGTCGGGTTGTCGCGCGAATCCTCTGAGGTGACCGGCGGCGCTTCGCGCACGTCGATCTCGGTGCCGATCCCTTGCGTCGCCATTGCCGGCGGATCGTTCGGATTGCGGCGGCGCATCTCGGCGTTGCGGTACCAGGCGTGGACGCGCACCGCGATCGGCGTGCCGTCGAGCGGAATCGAGGCCCCCGCGCGCAGCAGGCTGTCGGGGATGCTGTAGATGTCATCGACGTTCGCGTCGCTCGGGTCGGTGATCGAGAGCTCGTAGTTGTTCGTCCACTCGACGAAGTCGCGCGTCTGCCCCTCCTCGATGGGCATGCGCGAATCGACCTGCAGCGCGGCCGAGACGAACTCCGCGGCGACAAGCAGGATGAGCCCGGCGTGCACGAGCCAGAGGCCGGCCTTGTTGAGCGTGAAGGCGAGGCGGCGAATCTGCGCGGCGATCAGGTTGACCGCGAGCACCATGCCGACGAGTGCGCCGCCGGGGAAGATCGGCAGGCTCGTGCGCCATCCTTCGGGCTTCCACCAGACGAGAAAGCTGCGCATGAACATGCTGACGGCGCCGTTGGTGCCCAGCGAGACCTGCGCGAGCGTGCAGGCGACCACGAGCACCATCAGCAGCGAAAGGCAGACGATCGCGAGCTTCAGCGAGCAGAGCACGTCAAGAATGACAGAGGGCTTGCGTTGGGCGGCCATCACTTCTCCCCGGCGGAAGGCTTGCCGAAGTGCAGCGAGCTCAGGAGGCGGAAGTACTCGGCCTGCTTCGCGGCGACTTCATCGGCGCCGCCGGTCATCTTGAGGAACCAGGTGTAGCCGCTCTCCGTCGTGAGAATCGCGGCGAGCATGCGCGAGCGCTCCTTGCCTTCGGTGACGAGGTCGAAGAGCGCGACCGGGCCTGCGTCGGTCTGCATCGGCTTGCGCAGAGCGGCGAGTTGCGTCTCGTCGATGGGCGCGAGGCCCAGTTGCCCTCTCCAGCGATTGACGTTCGCGAGGTCGCCGCCAGCTGTTCCTGGCAGCACCACCACCGAGACTTCGACCTTGCCCGCCCCTGCCGGCTTGAGCGTGGCGAAGCGCATCCCCGACTCCATCTTCGCGGTCCATCCGGAGGGCAGTGTCCAGAGCAGCGGAGGGAAGTCCGTCGTGGGCGCGACCTGGCCCGCAGGCATCGCGCCCCCTGGCATCCCAGCGGGAGGCATCGCGCCGGGCGGCATGCCGGACCCGCCCATCATCATCGGAGGCATGGCTGGCGGGGCGTCGGCGCTCTTGGGAACACGCACGTGGGTGACGGTGTCGCGCTCGCACGCGGCCGCAGAAAGTGCCATCGCGGCGCAAATCAGGAGCAGCGGCCTTCGTTCGTTCATTGCAGATGCCTCCGCGAGCGACGAGAGCAAGAGGCGGACCACAGGGGTCCACGCTGCCGTCGATCCATCGCCGCGTTTGTCTAGCGCTGCTTCAGCCAATTGCGACCCATTCGCGCAAAAATAGCGCACCTCTAGAACGTCGGTGCACGTTCTGCGCGCGATTACGCGGCTCGTCAAACGCGGCACAGGAGATGCACCCTCGCGACGAGCAGATTCCCGAATGCGAGGCTCCCCATGCTGCGTCGCCTGATGTCCTTCCTTCCTCGGCTCTGGGCCAACTGGATCACGCTGCTCGGCAGCGTCGTCACCACGCTCTCGGCATTCGCGATCATCATCTTTGCCGTCCTCGCCAGCTTCTCGACGAGGAGCAATCCGTACAGCGGCATCTTCGCCATCGTCTTCCTGATGCTCTTCATTGTCGGCCTGCTGATCATTCCGGTCGGCTTTGTCGTCGAGCGGATCCAGCAGAAGCGCGCCACGGCCAGCGGAGTGGTGCACGAGCGCGACGTCATCATCAAGGCCTTCATGGCCGCGGTGAGCAACCAGCGCGCGCGTCGCCTGATGCTCTTCGTCGGCGCACTCACTGCGGTGAACGTGATCCTCATCTCAGTCGGAGGCGTTCGCGCGATCAGCTACATGGACACGCCGGAGTTTTGCGGCGCCGCCTGCCACACTCCGATGGAGCCGGAGTGGACCGCCTATCACCGCTCGCCGCACCAGAAGGTCCAGTGCGTCGATTGCCACATCGGCCCGGGGGCCGGTGCGCTGGTCGAGGCGAAGCTCAATGGTATGCACCAGCTCTTCGGCGTCATCTTCAACAACTATCACCGGCCTGTGCCCGCGCCCGTCGCGCATATGCGCGCCAATACCGAGACCTGCGAAGGCTGCCACGCGCGCGAGCGATTTCTTGGAGATAGCGCGCGATTGTTCCCCCATTACAAGCCGACCAAGGAGAATACTCCCGCGTTCAACGTGATGATCAACCATATCGGCGGCCTCGATACGCGCACCGGGAAGTTCACGGGTATCCATTCGCACCTCGCGCCCAATCACACCGTGACGTACGAATATCTCGACGAGAAGCGCACGCAGATCGGCAAGATCACCGTGATGGAAGACGGCAAGGTCAAGACTGAATATGTGCTGCCGGGAGAAGAAGGAAAGGCCAAGCCGCTCGGAACGCGCTCGATGGAGTGCACCGATTGCCACAACCGGCCGACGCATAAGTTCGACGGCACCGCGCGCCAGGCGGTCGATAAGGCGATGTGGAACGGCGAGCTCGATTCCAAGCAGCCTTATCTCGCGAAGGTGGCCACCGAGGTGCTCGAGAAGGCGAATATCCCGCGCGAGCAGGCCGATAGCTTCTTCCGGACCGAAGTATTGGCCGCATATGGCGCGCTCGATGCCAAGCCGGTCGAGGCCGATATGAATCTGGCGATCGCTGCCATTACCAAAATCTATGCGCGCAACGTCTTCCCGAAGATGAACGTGACCTGGAACACCTATCCCGATCGGATCGGCCATTACACCGAGAAGGATGACGAGCTGGTCGGCTGCCTGCGCTGCCACGATGGAAAGCATGAGGCGACGCTGGCGAATGGGAAGACCAAGAAGATGGACAAGTCCTGCGACCTCTGCCACGCGACGGTCGAGAGCGGCGTCGCCCCGGAGAAGTTCGAGGACCCGGTCAAGCAGATGGTTGGTATCCCGCTCGATTAGTTTCGCGAGATTGGACATAGCGACGATCAAGCACGGGGAGGCCTGCGTCGCGGCCTCCCCGCGGTGCATTGTGCGAACTCGTGCCCGCTGAGGCCGCTTAACGCGCACTTCCTGTTCGGCCGAAACACAGACGGACGCGACGTCGAAGGGCATCGACGAGCGGACTCTTCGCCGCGGCAGGACTTGCCCATTCGACGCGTCCGCTTGCGGCGGAGCGCGGTTTGCCGTACGGTCCGGTGCGCGGTTCGCCACGCTTGCTGGGGGCGCTTTCGGTCGGACCGTGGTTTCTTCTTGTCCACGGGCGAAGTCCGTGTCGGCACGATCCCCCACTCGTGGCCTGGTGCTTCACAAAGCAGACCAAGGAACAACGATGCCATACATCCGCTGGTTGACGATCGCGTCCGTACTCCTCGTCCTTTTGACGCCGGCAGTGCTGCACGCGCAATCGGCAACCATCAATCGCGTGGAGATCAGCTCGGCGGGGACATCGCCGACCGACTATTGCTCGCTGACCGATCCGAGCAATCCCGTCTGCAATCCCACTGCGATACCCGCCAACCTTGACGCAGGGATTCCACTCGGCAGCCCTCTTTATCTGAACGTCTATTACAGCGTCAGCGGTCTGCAGGCGGGCCAGACGTTCGCGGTCCGATATCAACTCCCTGAATATTCCCCCACCGGCTCGCAGACTCCGCTGGCCAACTACGATGCGTTTGGCTGGCCGGAATCGCCGAAATACGGGAATGCGATCTCGTTTCAAGCCCCCGATGCTGGCAGCGGGACGCTATCGGGAAGCACGCCGTTCGGATTCATTCCGACGACAGTTTCCGCAGTGTCCGGAATCCCAACGACGGTTGCAATGGTCCAGGGAATTCTTCCTCCGATATCGTGCCAGGCCAATGAGCCTTATGTCGTGCGCATCCCGATTGAGATCGATCAATGCACCGCGAAGACCGGTGGAAACTGCACCGCATGGTCTCCCGTTCCTGCGACAGCCCAGAGCTTCGATCACCTCGATGTGCTGATGACCAACAATAGCCCCGGCGGCATTACTACGGCCGTCTATAGCTCGACGATCGTCGCCGATCCGAATGATGCGGGCTATGACGTCACCTATCTCGTCTCCACCCAATCCCAACCGACGGCGTTCGGGTCGGCCTTTATCCCCGGCGATGTGACGACGACCATCTCCGCAACCTATCTGCCGCAGCTTGCAGATGGAGGGCTCAGCGATTCGGGAGTCGCGGCGACGGTGGTCAGCGCGGGCTTTAGTTGGGACTCCGGCGTGCAGATTCCGGGTTCGGTTCAATTCGGCCCGATCGCGACCACGACGACGACGGTGGTGGACGGCCATCCCTGGAACCAATCGCCTGCGGTGCGCGCCACGCTGACGAATACACAGGCTGATGGCGGCTCGATTCCCTACTATTCATTGACGCCGACAACCGCCACCTTCGAGGTCCATCACCTTCAATGGCCGCCGGTCACCGATAATGCTGAAGAGACGACGATTACATTCCATGTGCCGGCGAATACGGGGACGCTGACGGCCAAGGCGACGACAGCAGTTCTTAATCTCGAGGGGACGTGCGCTGCGCCCACCCTGAATCCCGTTACGCCTCCGACAACAACCGTCGATCTGCGCTCATCGCCGCTCTATACGAACATTTCGCACACCGTCTGGCCCGGCGGGTGGACCCACCTCTATGACGACGCTGGGACTCCGAATCCCGACGGCGGATATCCGAGCTCGCTTGGATTTACTGCTGCCCAGGTTCCCGAGTGGGTTGGCGTCACAGTTGAATCGTTGAACGGAGGCTTGATGCTCAATCCATCGTTCATCGTTGCGCTTCCTGCCCAGATGGAGCTCAACGCCGCGCCGGGCGTCATCGGAACGAACGGCTCGGCGTGGGTCATGACGGTATTCCCTTCGACGACTGTCTATAATGCGCCGGATGGAACGCAGCAGTTGCAATGCTGCGATGGGAATGGAACGTGCGGCGCGAGTGCGGTCGGTACGCCGCTCGCGCTGCCGGCCAGCACACTCCCCGCCGGTCAGCATGACCAGTGCTTCAAGCTCAGCTATGCCGGGAGCTGGGCGACTTCAATCAACTACTATTTTACCGTCCGGCTCACATCGGCCACGGTCGCCGCGACGACGCTGGCCTCTCCCTACTACAGCGGCACGAGCCTGCTGCAGATGAAGACCGACAATCTTGCGACCGCCTACAACGCGGTGTTGCCCGCAAACTATCTCGCAGACGGGATTACCAAGATCACGTCCGATACCATGGCATTCGAGAATCGGGAGGGATTGCTCCCTGCCTGCGCGGTAGCCAGCTCCTTCGATCATGTCCACTACATCGGGACCAATGTCGTTCAGACCGCCGATGGAAGATCTTCGACGCCGTTCGCCATCGATCTGGCCGCGAGCCTGCCCACCACCGAGGGCCGTCCCTATGACGACCTCTATATCACCAGCTATACCAATCCTTCGCTGCAGCTCACGCTCCCGCCGCAGCTGCTCGCGACGCCGGATGGCGGGCCGACGCTGATTGGATACGATTCGACCGGCGCGCAGATTAATCAGCCGTGCTCGCTGCAGCCGAACGATGGCGGCACGCTCGGCCAGAGCTATCTCTGCACCATTCCCGGCAATCACACGTTTCTGGTTCCGCCCGCCTTTGATGCCGGACCGTCTCCTCTCGCGCTGGAGTTCTCCGCGAGCGCGGTCGCGGGCGCCAGCGGACAGGTGCTGCCAATCGCCCTGCAGGGATCAGTTGTCGCGCAAGGCGCGCTCCCGGCCGTCTACTATCTCAGCATCAATCAGCTCTCGCCGACGCCCAACGCCTATACCAACCCGAGTCTCTGCTCCGTCCAGACCAACGGCGTCCCTCAATACCTCCTCGAGGGTTACTCCTCGGTTGACGCCGGCGTCTATCTGGCATCAGGCACTCCATATAGCTACGATATCTACTATGGCGCCGGCTCGGGCGCGACGATTGGCACCGAGGGAACCACCATCGTCGATATGTTCGGCGAGAGTCCGAACGGTGCGGCCTTCAGTGGCGTGCAGGGCGGCTGCCTCGATGCAGGAATGATTCTCTCCAACGTCGTCTTCCGCTCATTGCAAGCCGACGGCGGGCAGACGATGGGGGATATCTACTTCTCGCTCGATGGAGGCAGCGCATTAATCAGCGCAGCGGACGGCGGTCCGTGGGTTCCCGCGGCGCAGGTGATTGCAGCCAACCAGCTCGCGCAAGTGAAGGGGGTCGAAGTCATCGTCCGCTCGGCGACGACGGGCGTCTCAGGCGAGTTCAGTCCGCTCGACCCCCCTTTCGATGTGCAGCTGCAGCTATTGGCACCAGCCGTCGCGCGCGAAGGGCAGCTCTGCAACGAGAGCGGCGTGATCTCCGCGGGCGCCGGGCAGTTCAATACGACGCCCATTACGCTGGTCAATATCAAGCCGCTCGTTTCAATGACCAACCCGTGCCCCGCACCTGCGTCCGGCAATTCTCCGAGCCCGCAATGCACCGTGGCTGAATTGGGCACGCTCACGGTGAATCTGGTTGGACACGATTCCACGCCTTCGAGTGATTCAATCGCCTATCACTGCATCAATCTCCCGAGCGGCGCGACGCTCTCCGCGAGCGGGCAGATTCAATGGAGCCCGGGCCTGCGCGTGAGCAACTCATCGCCCTATGTCGCGCACTGCTGGGTCACCGACCAGAATGGTCTGCACGACGACGACGGAACCGATGCCATCGCGCACGATCACTGCTCGGGAGATGGCTCTGGGGATATCGACGATGGAAGCGGTCACTGCGGGCAGGACGTCGTGCTGGGCGTGCTGCGCACCGACGTCGCACCGTTGTTTAGTTCAATCAGCGACCAATCAATCTCCGAGAATCCCTCGCAGCCGCTCTCGTTCCAGGCCAGCGTGACGGACCCGAACTGCGACGCGTTTACTCTCTCGCCCGGATATCTGCCGCCGAATATGAGCTGCATACTCGATGGCGGCGCGGCCAACTGCGGGACGATTACTGCGAACTGCACGTGGCGTCCTGATTACACGCAATCGGGAAGCTGGACGGCGAACTTCACGGCGCTGGAGGCGAATGGGACCGATGGCGGTCCGCTCTCGACTTCATTGAGCGTGAATATCAACGTCGCGAATGTCGATCGCGCGCCAGTTCTCGATCCAATCGCGCCGATCTGCGTTGTGGCTGGCTCGATGGTTTCAATCGCGCTCGACGGCGGCGATCCGGATATGCCGATCACGGGATATCTCGGCGTGAATGGCGATGGCGGCCCGAACTCGGATCAGATCTTCTATTCGACCGGCGCGCTGCCGTTGGGCGCAAGCTTCAATGCGGGCGCGCAACAGCTGACGTGGACGCCCGATAATACGCAGACGGGTAATCACTCGATCTCCTTCTTTGTGACGGATCTCTCCGGGCTCGACGCGGGGCAGACAGCGGCGATCTATGTGGATTACCTGAGCCTGGCGCCAATCGTGGTGAATCACGATGAGACGGTGATTGAAGGGATGCCGCTGCGCTTCACGACGGACGTAAGCGAGCCGGAGGGGGATACCGACGGATATGTCTGCACGATGAATCCGGCGCAGCTGCCGGCCGGCGCGACCTATGACAGCAATTCGCGTCAATTCAATTGGACGCCCGGGCCCGGGAGTTGGAGCGCGAGCCCGTATTCGGTGACGACGCAGTGCTGCGCACAGTTGCCGGCCAGCGCGCCGACGCCGCAATGCTCGCAGCCGGCGTGCACGTCGATTGAAACGCAGCTCTCCGTGCTGAGGTCGAAGACGCCACTCGTCGCGAGCGCGAGCGGAACGCTGCAGGGTAATGAAGGGAGCGCGATTGAGTTCCAGGCCAACGCGACGGATATGGACTGCGCGGCGTTCACGTTGGCGGTGACGAACCAGCCGCGCGGAATGAGCTGCTCGGCGGCGCAGCCGACGCGCACCCGGAATCAGAGCGGGAGTTGCACGGGGCTGGCGCAATCGATGACGTGCAATTGGACACCTGATTACAAGCAGGCCGGTCAATACCAGCTCAACATCGTTGCGGCGGAGAGCGCGGGCGCACAGCCGGCCACGGCGAATGCGCAGGTGACGCTCACGGTGCACAATGTCGATCAATCGCCGACGCTCGCGGCGATTGCAGACCAGACTGTCGTCGAGGGCGCGGCGCTCAATATCCAGCTCGATGGCGGCGATCCGGATATGCCGCTGACGGGATATCACGGGGTCAATGCGACGAGTCCGTATGCGGATGCGCTGGATTACTCCGCGAGCGGTCTGCCGATTGGCGCGCAGTTCGCGGAGAATGCGATGGCGTGGACTCCCGTGCTCGGTCAATGGGGAGATGTCGAGGTGGCGTTTGTCGTTGCCGACCACGACGGGCCGATGACTGCAAGCCAGACGGCAAAGATACACGTCCAATACGCGAATATCGCGCCGGTCATATCGGCGGACGCTACGGAGCACGGGATCGAAGGCCGGTCGATCAGCTTCATGAACAGCGTGACCGACCCGCGCGGTAATCTCGATACCTGCACGATGAGCGGGCTGCCTGACGGAGCGACGTATGATGCGCTCGCGCACCAGTTCAGCTGGACGCCCGCGACTGGCGCGGCGTCGATTGATGGCGGCGCATATCCGGTGACCATCAATTGCTGCTCGGTGCCGCCGTTTGGCGCGGATCCGAATCCGGCAGAGGCGTGCGCGTCGATATCGACGCAGATCATGATTGCAACGGGGTTGCATATCAACGCAATCGCGCCGCTGTCGGGAGAAGCGACGACGCCGTTCACGTTCACGGTGCACGCGACGGATCCGAGCAATGCGGCGATCAGCTGCACCGCGGCGCCGTTGCCTGCAGGCGCGACCTATGCTGCGGATACGGGACTATTCAATTGGACTCCGGGCGCTGCGCAGACGGGGAGCTATCTGATTCAAATCGCGTGCACGGATATCGATAGCAGCGCGAATGAGGCCGTGCGGATCACAGTGACTGCTGCGCCGGTGCCGCCGACGCCGACGACGCATCATGCGAGCTGCGCTGGCTGCGCGCAGACCAATGGAGCGCCCAATGCAGGAATGCTCCCGCTGGGGATAGTGGCGGCATTGCTGATTGGACGGCGCCGTCGCACTCGATGCGTTGCCAAAGAGGAGGTGGCGCAATGAATCGCACCGCGTCGGGATTGATTGCAGCGCTGGGCTGTTTGATTTGCGCGACGCTCTCCGCGGGTTGCTCGAGCAAGAAGCTGGTCGGGTTGAGCGGAACGATATCGCTCGCTCCTGCGAAGCTTGCGTACGACGCGGTGACGGTCGGGCAGCAGCAGGAGGTCACCGTCACGGTAACGAACGTGGGAAGTATCGCGCTGCAGATCAATGCGGTGAAGATCGCGAGCGATCCGAACAATGAGCTGTTCCTCGATGCGCTGCTGACGAATGACTGCACGGGGCACGCGCGGGTTGGAGGCAGCACTCTGGCGCCGGCGGAGTGCGCGAGCTTTAATGTTGGCTGGTTGCCCGCGCGGCCGCACGCAGCGGCGGGTGCGATCGAGATTGATTCGACGGACGGGCAGAATCCGGTCGTGACGATCCCGATCACCAGCGGGCAGGCCTATGCGCCAGCAATACAGTTGTGCGTATTGGCTCTCGACGGAGGACTCGAGAGCAGCGGTTGCTCGAGTGAATGCGTGCTTGAAGTCGATGGGGGCGACGCGCCTGCGGGTTGCGCTGGCAGGGCGGCGACAGTGCCCACGGTTGATTTCGGGGCCGGTGCGCCCGGGGAGACAACGACGAGAACGGTGCGCGTGTTTAATCGCGGAGCAGGGACGTTGAGCATTGCCGCGCCGACGCCGGAGATATCAGCGACGGCGGGGACGCCTTCGCTGTTTGCGGTGACGTTGTCGCAGATCGTGCAGCCACTGCCCGATGCTGGCGCGACTGCGACGGTCTCAATCGACGCAGGCTCGAGCATTGATCTGACGTTGACGGCCACGCCGGATACATATGGAGACGATATCTCCGGTGAGCTTGATATCAAGTCGAATGACCCAATCGCCGGCCAGTTGGCGGTGCCGCTGCGCATTGTCGTCGCGGGCTGGGCGCTCTGCATCGATCCTGCATCTGGGCTGGATTTCGGCACCGTGGCCGTCGGGCAGACGCAGACGCAACAGTTGACGTTCACCAATTGCGGTATTGCCGATCTGCAGGTGGACCAATTCACGTTTACGCATGCGACGGTGAGTCCATTTGCACTCACGAGAGGAACAGTGCCTGCGGTGTCGACGGTGTTGAGCAAGGGGGAAAAGATTCCGCTGGGGATATCCTATACACCGACCGGTGCGCAGACGGATCAGGCGACGATTGATTACTCATTCCAGGTTGGAGGAAAGGCGATCGCGGGGAGCGTGCTGATTCGCGGGAACGCGATGCTCTGCAGCAGTTCGCTCGCGCCGATTACAATTGCGTCGGGGTATGGCGACGCGGCGAGTGGGAACTATACGCAATTCACGCCAGCGCTGACGGGGCCGGGATCAAGTCCGGTTGCGCCGCTCGATTGGGTTCAATTCACGGCCCCGCAATCGGTGCTCGGTGATGGGGGGATCGCGCCGGCCTATGTCTGGACATTGACGAGCCAGCCGAATGGCTCGACAGCGACGCTGCCGAATGGAACCAATACCTTCGCAGGGCCGCAGATTGAATTCCAGACATTGGTATCGGGCACCTATGAACTATCGCTGGGCGCGACCGATGCGAGCGGCTGCGTTGCGACAGAGATGATTTCATTTGAGGTGGTGCCGCGCGGTGACGTCCATATCGAACTGACGTGGGATCAGACGTGCGGGGATCTCGATCTGCACTATGTGCAGGCTGCGCAGAGCGTCTGCGATGGGACTGACTGCTCGTACGCAAACCCGAATACCAGTTGGGGAGCGCATCTGGACGTGGATGATACCTGGGGCAGCGGGCCTGAGAATATTACCCAGGGGAGTGTGCCGCCTGGGGGCGCATATGCGGTGTGGGTCTATTACTATAGCAACCTGACGCAGGACCCGGCGCACAGCGGGGCCGCTAACTGCGATGGCGTGAACGCGACCGTGAAGGTCTATATCGGGGGAGTGCTCGGATTCACGAGTGGCCCGGTTGCGCTGGCGGGAGATGTGCCGCACGGCACGACGAACCAAGGATGGCATGCGGCGGATATCCAGGTGTCCGCGAATACCGCAATGGGAACGACGATTGCCGTGACGGATCCGCAGGATGCGGCGGCGACGATTGCTGCGTGTCAGGCGATGGAGTGATCGGCGGAGAGGTCTAGACAGTCGGGGCGTGCTGAACCGGTGGTGCGGCGTGCGACCGCACGCATTGCCTTGGTGGGCGTGCGTGCGATATGTAGCCGGCGCGTAATCCTATATCTGCTGACGGAGGTCGTTATGCTTCCACGCCATGGAATGATGCTCGGCGCGTTCTGTCTTGTTGTTTCCTCGTGCGGAGGCTCAGTCGGGCCCCAAGGGATCGTTGGGGCCACCGGCGCGACAGGGGTGGCTGGCGGGACAGGCTTGACCGGCGCGACAGGCTTGACCGGCGCGACAGGAACAGCGGGTCCGACGGGGGCAACTGGCGCAACTGGATCAGCCGGGTCCACGGGCTTAGATGGAGCGACCGGGTTCACCGGTGCGACAGGAATAACCGGTGCGACGGGAATCGCTGGTGCGACCGGATTAACAGGGGCGAGCGGGGCACCTGGTGCAACCGGACTTCCTGGCGCCGCGGGGGCCTTGTCGTGGAGCACGGTCTCGACCGCGACGGCGGCTGTTGGCGACCATGGCTATTTTGTGAGCGGAAACTCCTCGGTGGCCATTACCCTGCCAGCAAGCGGAACTCTGGTGCCGGGGCAGGAAATTGCGGTGATTGGTCTCGGGGCGGGAGGGTTCAGCGTGGTTGGGAACTCCGGAGAGACGATCCAGTTTGATACCGCGGATATCCCTTCGTTCCACTGGTACAATCGGACCACCGGGACCAATGTTCCCAAGTCGTGCTGGACGGCGACTGCTTCTGACGGGACCGGAAATGCCCTCGTCGCGGCTGGTAACCAACTCGATATCTAGACCTCGAACAATGGCGGTGCGAGCTGGTCCAATCGCACGATTGGAACGCCTGCCTCGGGACAGCAATGGCTGAGCCTGGCCTCCAGTCGTTCTGGCCTGAATCTGGTCGCGGGCGTGCAGGGCGGTGACCTCTGGACGTCGGCGAACGGGGGCGCGTCCTGGGTGAATCGGACCACGGGCACGGCCGCGAGCGGCGCATGGTGGCGTTCGATCGCTTCCGATGCGACGGGGACCAATCTTGTTGCGGTTGCGGTCGGTCCTTCTGACCTCTGGACGTCGGACGACTCGGGGGTTACCTGGGTGAATCGAACCAAGGGAACGCCCGCAGGAGGGCATGCCTGGTACGCCGTGGCCTCAAGCGCGAATGGCCTGTTCCTCGTGGCGACGGGCGACGGCGAGGATATCTGGACGTCGAGCGATGCAGGCATTACGTGGGTGAATCGGACGTTGGGGAACAGCGCCATGTCGGGGCAATACTGGTACTCCGTGGCCTCCGATGCGTCCGGCGCGAATCTCGTTGCCGCCATATATGGCGGCGATATCTGGACGTCGAACGATGGCGGCGCGACCTGGACGAACCGGACCGCTGCGACTGCAGCGACGGGATTGAATTGGCGGTCGCTGACTTCGAATGAGACAGGAACGGTTCTCTTCGCTGCTGCTTATGGTCGGGATATCTGGGGGTCAATCGATTCCGGCGCGACCTGGACGAATATGACGCAAGGAGCGTCGGCATCGAACCAGCACTGGCTCTCGATGGCCTCTGATTCATCCGGATATCATCATATCGCCGACGGCTGTGCGACTGACCTCTTTACGGACGGAGATCCTGCCAGCGCATTGCTGGCTGGCCGGCAGGACGCGAGCGTCAGGCTAATCTATGCGGGCAACGGGATCTTCTACGTCGAGGAGTCGAAGGGCACGCTTCTCGCGTATTAGTCACGCAGCGCAGTTTCATGCGCGCTGCGCTGATTAGACTCGTGCGCGAAACACTCTGCGCTGGTTAGACCGCGCGCGAAAAGCGGGGCGCCTGTTGGGGGAGATGGGCGTCGAATACCGTCGCGACGTTGCGCACGAAGATGCGGCCGAGCGGAGTTAATTCGATTGTGCGGCCGCGCAGCGTGAGGAAGCCTTCCTTTTCGAGGTCGGCGAGGCGCGCGAACTCCGCGTCGAGGCCGGGCACGGCGCTGAGATCGACGTAGAAGTTGCACATCAGCTGCGAGATGATTCCTCGGCGCAGCACGTCGTCCTCGCTCAGGCGGATTCCGCGATCAACCGCGAGGTTTCCAGCCGCGACCGCATCCTGGTAATGCGGCAGCGAGTGCGGGTTCTGCGCGTAGATACCGCCGATATCGCTGATGGCCGAGGTCCCGAACGCCACGACCTCGTTTGCCGATTGAACGGTATATCCCTGGAAATTGCGACCGAGCGCGCGGCGGCTCTGGGCTTGCGCGAGCTCATCGGTCGGCGCCGCGAAGTGATCCATTCCGATCTGCTGATATCCCGCGTTCATGAAGGCTTCCCAGGCCATGCGGAAGAGCGCGAGTTTCTCGGCGCCCTGGGGAATTCCATTGATCGGCAGGCGGCGCTGGTTGGGCCGCACATCGGGGACGTGCGCGAAGCTGTAGACGGCGAGCCGGTCCGGGCGCATCTCGAGCACCTGCGCGAGCGTGCGCGCCCAGGTCTCGCGGGTCTGGAAGGGCAGGCCATAGATGAGATCGAAGTTGATTCCGGAGAAGCCGAGCGCGCGCGCGTGCTCAAGCGTGGCGCGGGTCTCCTCGACGGACTGCACGCGATCGATCGCCTGCTGAACGGTCGGGTCGAGGTCCTGCACGCCGAGCGACATGCGATTGAACCCGAGCTTGCGCAGCAGATCGATCTGGCCGCGCGTGGTCACGACCGGGTCGACCTCGATGGCCACCTCGGCTCCTGGCGCGAGCGTGAACCGGCGGGTGATCGCGTTCCAGAGCGTCTCGATCTGCCGCTCGTCGAGGAAGGTCGGCGTGCCGCCTCCCCAGTGGATCTGCGAGACCGTCTTGCGTGCGCCGAGGTGCTCCTGCACCGCGTCCATCTCGCGCGCGACGATGCCGAGATACTTGTCCGCCTTCTCGCGGCTGCGCGTGATCACGACGTTGCAGGCGCAGAAGCCGCAGCGCTCGCTGCAGAACGGGATGTGCACGTAGAGGGAGAGCGGCGCATCCGGGCGGGTTGCGGCGCGCTTGAGGGCGGCGGCGTACTCGGCCGGGCCGATCTCGGTGTTCCAGGACGGGGCCGTCGGATAGCTGGTGTAGCGGGGCGCGGGAACGTCGTAGCGCTGGAGCAGCTCAGGGCTGACTGGTGGAAAAGTGGCCATGCCGCGCACCATTTCACAAAACGTGCCCGCCCGCTCCCAGAGCAGGCAGGAGCACGACGCGCAAGGCTTGCGGACCTCGCCGAGGGGCCCGCAGACTCTGCGTTGCCCGATTTCGACTGCTACACGGAGGCCTTGGCTGCGGTCGCGATCGGGTGGACGTGCGCTGCGTGGGCAACGACCGGCTTCGCAGTCTCGGCCGCCTTTGTCTTCGCCAGCCACGCAAGCCATTCAGGCATCCCGTCGCCGTTCTTCGCCGAGATCGCGATCACCTCGGCCTCCGGCGCAACGCGCGCGATCGAGTCGCGCAGTTGGGCAACACTGACCTCCTCGAGATACGGAAGCAGATCGGTCTTCGTGATCAGCACGAGATCTGCCGCGCGGAACATCACCGGATACTTGAGCGGCTTGTCGACTCCCTCGGTGACCGAGAGCGCGACGACGTTCGCGGCCTCGCCGAGATCGTAGATGGCAGGGCAGACGAGGTTGCCCACGTTCTCGATGAAGAGCAGATCGGCGCCCGCGATCGGCAGATCGTCGAGCGCGTGATGGACCTGGCGCGCATCGAGGTGGCAGGCCGAGCCCGTCGTGATCGTGCGCGCGGGAATGCCCGCCGCGCGCAGCCGCTCGCCGTCGCGATCGGTCTCGAGGTCGCCGGAGAACGCGCGCAGCTTGATCTTCCCGTTCGCGTGGCGCGCCGTCGCCTCGAGCAGCGCCGTCTTGCCAGAACCGGGCGAGCCCATCAGGTTGATCGCCAGCACGCCCGCCTCAGCGAAATGCTCGCGGTTGTGCGCGGCGGTCCGATCGTTTCCCGCAAGCAGCTTCTCGTGCAGCTCGACCGGCACCAGCTCGCGGTCACCGCATCCACAGTCCTGGCACATGAGAGCAGCTCCTGTTGTGACCCTGTTGAGTGAGCGGGGATGCGTGCGCGGCGGTGAAGCGGAGCGGCGGGAGATGGGCTTTGGGTATTGCCGCGTCAATGGGCGAGTCGGCTCACTCCGACAGACGATTTAGAACGAACGTTCTAATTGGTGCATTTCCCAAAGCTCAACCACCAAAGCCCGCTTTTCTAAAGTCCCAGCAACCGATGGATATCATCGTCTACGCTTACGTTCTGCTTGCGCCGACGTTCGCGGAAGGGCTTGCCCAGGGCGGCAGCCTCGCGCAGCACCGATTCGATCAGCGCGGGCAGCGCGGCGGCGACAGAGGGGGAGAGACCGAGTCGCAGCTCCATTGACTCGGGCACAACTCCACAGAGGACCAGTCTGGGCGGGCAACGGCCGAGCAGAGATGCGCCGTCGAGGAGATCGGCGACGCTGACTTGATGGACCGAGAGGCGCGAGATGGCCGCGCGCGCGACGTCCTCCTGCTCGAGGCGAACGAGAGTGCCCGGCGGGCCATCGGCGCGGATCGCGTCGACGAGAATCGCCGCATCGGCGCGCGCGAGTTCGGGCAGCAGCGAGAGCCCCAGCGTTCCGCCGTCGAGCACGCGCACACCGCGGGCAGGCTGGTAGCGGCGCAGCAGCGCGACCGTGGCCGCCACGCCCACCCCATCGTCGGCGCAGAGGACGTTCCCGAGCCCGAGGATGAGCAGCGAGCTCATGCGCTCCTCTTGCGCCACGGCCAGCGCGCACGCAGATGCCACGCGTTCGCGTCGTCGAGCGCTTCGCCTTCGCGAACTTCGCGAAGCTCTTCAGGCGTCATCTCCTTGCAGCCGGAGAAGATCGAATCGAACTCGCCATTCGCTTCCACCAGCGACGTCAGGAGCGCAGTCGCCATATGCGAGACGGAGAAGAGCGCAAGGCCCCACATCACGGCGTGGTGAACCCAGCGAATCGTCGAGGCGCCGCCGAGCAGAGGCAAGAGGAACGTGAAGGGATGCAGCGGCGAGTGCGGCGCGGCCGTGGGCGCGTAGAGCGCGACGCCCGTGACGATCATCGCCAGATACATCCCGAACACCGCCGTGTAGCTCGCCCCGGCGAGCGGATTGTGGCCGAGCGAGGCGGGCGGCTTGCGGAAGATCAGCGTGTAGAAAAAGATCGTCTTGAAGATGCCGATGAAGCGCCGCTTCGTGACGGGAATCAGCTCGTGCCAGCGCGCGTAGCGGTTGCCGCGGAACATCCAGATGATGCGCGCGAGCACCGAGACCGAGAAGATGATCGACGCGTAGAAGTGGACCGTCTTGACCCAGCCCATCATGAAGTTCGGGCTGGCCGCGCCGGAGGGCGGACCGAACGGTTTGCCGATGTAGAGGCCGGTCACCGCGAGCACGAGGAACGAGAGCGCGATGTTCCAGTGCGAGAAGCGCAGCGGCAGATCCCAGACGTAGAGGCGCACGAGCGTGGGCGTCTCGGTCGTGTGCGGGCGGGCGATCTCTGCGGACGGCATTCCGCGTGGCGGGGCGCTCGTATCCGCCGCGCTCATTGCATCCTCACGCGCACGATCTCGCGGCGCTTCACGTCGACGACGTGGACGCCACAGGCCATGCAGGGATCGAACGAGTGCAGCGTGCGGAGGATCTCGAGCGGCTGCTCGGGATCGTGCACGGGCGTGCCGAGCAGCGACGCTTCGTAGGGACCGCGGAGCCCCGCTCCATCGCGCGGACCCGCATTCCACGTGCTCGGGACGATGCACTGGTAGTTCGCGATCACGCCGTCCTTGATGTGCACCCAGTGTCCCAGTGCACCGCGCGGCGCCTCGTGGAAGCCCGCACCGAATGCCTCCTTCGGCCACGTCGCGGGATCCCACTTCGAGTTGTCGTGGATGCGCAGATCGCCGCCCGCCATGTTCGCGCCAAGCTCGTCGAGCCACGACTGCATCTTCTCGGTCAGCACGATCGTCTCGATCGCGCGCGCGGCGATGCGGCCGAGCGTCGAGAAGAGCGCGGTCGGTCCCACGCCGAGAGCAGAGAGCGCGCCGTCGACGTGCTTCTTCACCTGCGGATGCCCGGAGACGTACGCGACCAGCATGCGAGAGAGCGGCCCGACCTCCATGGGCTGCCCGTCGTAGCGCGGCGACTTGAGCCAGCTGTACTTCGCGTTCGTGTCGAGCCGCTCGAACGGAGGCTTCGGTCCCGTGTAGTGCGGCTGCGTCTCGCCTTGCGACGGATGCAGCGCGGTGTCGTCGCCGCCGCGATAGTCGTACCAGGCGTGCTTGACCGACTCGGTGATCCGCAGCGGATCGACCCGCTCGAGCTTCGAGATGTCGCGGCCGCGGATGATTCCGCTCGGGAAGAAGAGCGGCGCGCCCGGCTCATCGCCATCCGGGTAATCGCCGTAGACGAGATAGTTGCCGACGCCCGCGCCGATGCCCGCCCAGTCTTTATAGAAGCCCGCGATCGCGAGCACGTCCGGGATGTAGACGCGCGAGACGAAGTCATGGGCCTTGTTGATGAGCACGCGCAGCTTCGCGATGGTGCCGGTGTTGAGCGAGGCCTGCTTGTCGGGATCGACGGGCGTCGCCATTCCTCCGACGAGGAACGACTGCAGATGCGGATTCTTCCCACCGAGGATCGCGTGCAGCTTGATGAACTCGCGCTGGAAGTCGAGCGCCTCGAGGTAGTGCGCGACCGCCATTAAATTTGCCTCGGGCGGCAGGCGATAGGCGGGGTGGCCCCAATAGGCGTTCGCGAAGGGGCCGAGCTGGCCGCGATCGATGAACGTCTTGAGGCGCGCCTTTACTCCCGTGAAGTACTTCGTGCTCGAGAGCGGCCAGTCGGAGATCGACTCCGCGAGCGACGAGGTCTTCGCCGGATCGGCAGAGAGCGCCGAGACCACGTCGACCCAGTCGAGCGCGTGCAGATGATAGAAATGGACGACGTGATCCTGCACCGCCTGCGCGGACTGGATCAGGTTGCGCAGCAGGCGCGCGTTGGGCGGCGGGCGCGCGCCGATCGCGTTCTCGACAGAGCGGATCGATGCGATCGCGTGCACGGTCGTGCAGACGCCGCAGATGCGCTGCGCGAAGAGCCAGGCGTCGCGCGGGTCGCGGCCTTTCAGGATCAGCTCGATGCCGCGGAACATCGTGGAGGAGCTCCACGCGTCCGTGACGGCGCCGTGATCGACCTCGGCTTCAACGCGGAGGTGACCTTCGATTCGCGTGACGGGATCGACGACGATGTGGGTCATGGCGTGCCTCCGTTCTTCGGGCCATCATTCGGCGGGACCGCGCCAGGCGCGGGTTTCCTCGACTCGTGCGACGCCGACGGATCGCCCTTGAACACGACGTTCTTGAAGAGTGTGCGTCGGCCGAGTTGCACCACGCCGTGCGCGACGAAGGCGCCCGCGGTGGCCACGGTGGCGACTGCGCCGAACTTGTCGAGATCCGAGGCGACACCGAATCCGGGCACGCCTTCGAGGTGCCGATAGAACGGCGTCATCTTGTCCCAGAAGTTTGCTTCCGAGCAGCCGATGCACGGGTGTCCGCAGCCGATCGGCCAGTTGGTGCCTTCGTTCCAGCGCACCGTCGGGCAGTTGTGGAACGTGACCGGACCTTTGCAGCCGACCTTGTAGAGGCAGTAGCCGGTGCGGTGTCCTTCGTCGCCCCAGTTCTCGACGTACTGGCCGGCATCGAAGTGCGCGCGTCGCTCGCAGTTGTCGTGGATCGACTTGCCGTGCGCGAAGAGGGGCCGGTTGTACGAGTCGAGTTCGGGCCAGCGCTTGAACGTCAGATAGTAGGTCAGCAGCGCGACGAGATTTTCCGGATTGGTCGGGCACGCGGGCAGATTGACGAGGTGCTTGAGACCCGGCACGGCATCGCTCACGCCGAGCGCGCCCGTCGGATTCGGCGCTGCCGCTGGCAATCCTCCGAATGAAGCGCAGGTTCCGATCGCGATGGTGGCCGCAGCGCTTCCGCAGACTTCTCGTGCGATGGCGAGCGCAGAGCGTCCGCCGATGGTGCAGTACGCGCCGTCGGCGCCCGTCGGGATCGAGCCCTCGACGATCGCGATGTAGCTGCCCGCGTGATCCTTGACCACTCCGCCGAGCGCGGCCTCCGCCTGCTTGCCGGCCGCTGCCATGATCGTCTCGTGATAGTCGACCGAGAGCAGCTCGAGAATAATCTCGGCCACGTTGGGCCGACCCGAGCGCAGGAACGACTCGGTGTTGCCCGCGCAGTCCTGGAACTCGAGCCAGACGAGGATCGGCTTCTTCGCGTTGGAGAGCGAATCGGCAATCTTCTCGGCGGCCGATGAGGGCAGTGAGAAGTAGGCTGCGAGGCCTCCACAGAACGACATGAAGTCGCGACGCGAAACTCCGCGCCTGCGCATCTCGCGCGCAAACCAGTTCTTCGTTGGCTCGGCCATAAGCCCCTCCGCGCAAGTCGTGCGCTGTTCCGGGGTGGATCTGGATACTCGCGAACGATCGCAGCAATGGATATGCCGTGAGGGCCGCGGGCCGTCGGGGTGTGCGCTGCCGTGCTCAAACATGCATGCGCGGCCGGCGTGAAAGCGCGCTCCGTTCGGACATTTGAGGGGCCGCTCCTGAACTGCGCGCGGCAGTGCACACCCCGACGGCCCGCTGTTTAATCCCGATTAAATGCTGCGAGCGAAATGCGCGCAGCCGCTCCCAGCAAGGAGTTGCGAGCGATCTAGGGAATATCTAACTCGACGCGTTGGAGGATTAAATCGTCGCCGCTGGTGAGGCGTGCGGGGATATTGCAGCAGCGTAATATTTCGCCGGCGTTGAATATTCGATTGCAAATCGGGCAGTGCCAGATTGCCGCAGCGGGCTCGATGATGAGCTCGGCGTTTGCGCAAAGCGTGCGTTCGCGGAACGTCTCGTAGGCCATGCGAAAGAGGGTCGGTTCGACGCCGGAGAGTTCGCCGAGTCGCACGTGGACTGAGTGCACGCTGGTCGCGCCGCGCTCTCGCGCAATCTCGGCGACGCGGCCGAGGAGGTCTTCGACGAGGTTGTATTCGTGCATTGCGCGGTCCTATTGGCCGTGCGGGAAGCGGGCAGGGCGCTTCTCGAAGAAGGCGCGCATGCCCTCGGCGAATTCGGGGCTGTTGGCGGAGCGCACGAGCTGCTCGAGCTCCTGATCGAGGTGGTAGTCGAGGCGATCGACGCCCGAGGATTGGTTCATCAGAGTCTTGGCCGCGGCGAAGGCCTGCGTGGGGCCGGCGGCGATCTCTCTGGCGATGGCAAGGACAGCGTCGTCGAATCCTTCGCGCGGTAATACCCGGGTAATCAGACCCGCGCGCAGAGCGGCCTGAGCGTCGAGGCGCGGATTGAGCAGCACCATCTCCATCGCGAAGCGAAGGCCCGCGAGGCGCGGCAGGAAGAACGTGGAGGACTCAGCTCCCGACAGGCCCGTGCGCCCGTAGGCCCACTCGAAGGTTGCGCGCTCGGAGGCGACGACGAGATCGCAGCAGAGCGCGAGGCCCAATCCTCCTGCGGCCGCGACGCCATCGACCGCGGCGATCCACGGCTTCGGCGAGCGGCGGATCTCCGAGATGGTGCTGTGGAGATATTCGAGGATCTGCTTGAAGACGGCGCCGTATCCCGGCGTCTGCGCGCGGGCCTGCGGCGTGAGAAAGCCCATGCCGGCCGCGTCGCCGCCGTCGCGGATGTACTTGAGATCGGCGCCGCTGCAGAACGCGCTTCCCAGGCCGCGCAGAATGACCACGCGCACCTCGCTGTCGCGCGCGAGCGAGAGGCCCGCCTTGCGGAGATCCTGCGCGGTCGCGACGTCGAACGAGTTGAATCGCTCGGGCCGCGCGATCGTGAGGATGCCGACGCCGTCCTTCTTCTCGACGAGGATGTGCTCCACGTTTCCTCCTTCAGCAGATGCGCGGAAGCGGCTCGCCATCGGGCTCGGCGAGGAGACGCTCGCCCACTCCCGTGTGCAGCCGGATGCGGCCCGGATGGCTCTGCGTGCAGGTTCCGATCACGGCCGCCTCGCGCCCGAGCGGGTGACTGCGAAGCGCATCGAGCACCGCGTCCACCGCGTCTGCGCGCACGCCGAGCAGCGCCTTCCCCTCATTCGCTACGTGCAGTGGATCGATGCCCAGCACCTCTGCGGCCGCGCGCACTTCATCGCGCAGCGGGATCGCCTGCTCGTCGAGAACCACGCCGACGCCACTCTTGCTCGCCATCTCGTGAATCGCGCTCGAGACGCCGCCGCGCGTCGGATCCTTCATCGCCGTCACGCCGCCGCGCTTCAGGATCATGCGGACGAGTTCGTTGAGCGGCGCGACGTCCGAGCGGAGATCTCCCTCGAGCTTGAGATCGTTGCGCGCGACCAGCACCGCGAATCCGTGATCGGCGATGGGTCCAGTGACGATGATGCGATCGCCCGCCTTCATCCCGTTGTCGCGCACGAGCGTCCTGGTGAACGCCACGCCCGTCGTGTTGAGCACGACCCCGTCGATCTCTCCCTTGCCCATCACCTTGGTGTCGCCGGTGAGCACGCTGCAGCCCGCCTCGTCGCAGGCCTGGCGCATCGAGCGCTGGATTCGCTCGAGCTCCTCGAAGGGAAATCCCTCCTCGATGATCGCCGCGCACGTCAGCGCGAGCGGCTCGGTCGCGCCCATCATGGCCAGATCGTTCACCGTGCCGCAGATCGCGAGCCGGCCGATGTCGCCGCCCGGAAAGAAGCGCGGCACGACGACATGCGAATCGGTGGTGACGACGAGGAAGCCATCGCCCATCGGGATCGCTGCGCCGTCGTCCATCTCGGCGAGCCCCACGACACCTGGAATCGCCTTCGCGCCCGCGATGAAGACCCGCTCGATCAGGTCTCTCATCGCGCGCCCGCCCGCGCCGTGCTTCATCGAAACCCGCTCGTTGCGTTTCATCGCTGCTCCTCCCGCAGGTCGGGAACGCCGCCGTACTGGTGCCAGATGCGGCAGGTCCCTTCGCTCGAGACCATGCACGCGCCCACTGGAGAATCGGGGATGCAGGCCTTGCCGAAGAGCGGACAATCCTTCGGTGCCGCGATGCCCGACATGATGTCGCCGCAGATGCAGTGCTGCGTCAGTTGCGAGGGCGCGTCCTCCCAGAGGCTCTTGATGTCGATCTTGAATCGCTTGCGCGCATCGACGTTGGCGAACTCCTCGCGCAGCCGCAGATTGCCGTTCGGGATGTGCGCGATCCCGCGCCAGCGGCCGCCCTGCGGCTCGAAGACGCGCCAAAGCTTGTCTTGTGCAACTAAATTGCCTTCGCGATTCACGCAGCGCGGAAAGAGATTCTGCACGTCGTGCTTGCGGTCGCGGATCTGCTCGAGCAGCGCCAGCAGGCCCGCGAGAATGTCGAGCGGCTCGAAGCCCGCGACGACGACCGGCAGCTTGTGGCGCGCTGCGAACGGCTCGAAGACGGCAGAGCCGGTGATGGTCGCGGCGTGTCCCGCGGCGAGAAACCCCTCGACGCGCGAGCCGGGCATCTCGGAGACGATCTCCATCACGGGCGGGATGTACTTGTGCGCCGAGAGGATCGAGAGGTTCTTCGGCAGACCGCGCAGGATCTCTGCGGCCGTGGCGACAGCGGTGGTCTCGAAGCCGGTGGCGAAGAAGACGATCTCTTCATCCGTGTCGCGCGCGAGATCGACCGCCTGCGCGATGCTGTAGACGATGTCGATCCGGCCGCCGTCGGCACGCGCGTCGGCGAGCGAGCGCTTGGTGCCGGGCACTTTGAGCATGTCGCCGTAGGTCGCGACGCGCACACCGGCGAGCGCGAGCGCGACCCCTTCGTCGACCTCGGGCACGTCGGTGATGCAGACCGGACAGCCGGGTCCCATGATGACGTTGAGCGTGCGCGGAAACGTCGCGCGCAGGCCGTAGCGAGCGATCGCCTGCTCGTGGCTGCCGCAGACGTGCATGACCGAAATGGGATCGCGGCCGATCTCCTGCGTGACTCGATTGAGCGCTTCGCCGAGTGCGCGCGCGCGGGCAGGGTCGCGGAATTTCAGCTGGGCGAGTTGCTTATCCATCGCTCGCCTTTCGCGCCGCGTTCATCTCGCCGCGCACATCGGCCGTCATCAGATCGTTCTCGTCCGCGCGCCGGATCAGCTCTTCGTAGAGCTCCAGCGTGACGCCGATTTCGCTCTCGGGAATGCGCCGGATCGCGAAGCCCACATGATTGAGAACGTAGTCACCCACGCTCACCGGCTCATCGACGACGTCGAGGCGCACCTCGCGCCGCACGCCGAAGAAGTCGACGTCCGCTCGATCGCCTTCGGTTGAGATGGAGAGGATCTTTCCTGGAACTCCGAGGCACATGGACTACCTCCGCAGCTGCGCGTCTGCGATGAGCGCCTGGCCCAGCGCGAGCCCGCCGTCGCCGGGTGGAACGCTCTGGTGCAGATGCAAATCGAAAGAAGGGGAGAGCTCGCGCACCACCGCTTCGGTGAGGCGCGCATTCTGGAAGCAGCCGCCGGTGAGCACGACGGGCAGCGCGCCGAACTGCGCGGCGATCTCGCGGACGACGTGTGCCGAAGCGCAGGCGAGAGTGTCGTGAAAGAGCGCCGAGAGCGCGCTGGGCGCGGCGTTGCGAGTCACGCCGTCGGCGAGCGCGCGCACGAGCGGACGCAGATCGAGCTGCCAGGGCGTGCAGGTCTTGTCGAGCAGGAAGGGCGCGGGCGTAAGCGTCTCGTTCGCGGCAGCGAGGTTCCACTCGAGCGCGATCTGCCCCTCGTAATGTGAGTCGGGCCGGGCGAGCACCAGCGCGCCCACTGCATCGAAGAGGCGGCCGACGCCGTGGCTCATCGGCGTGTTGATGTCGCGCGCGATCATCTGGCGAACGAGCGCAATCCGCGACTCGGGGATGGATGCGAAGAGCGGGAACTTCTCGAGCGGCGCGCGGCCATCGTACGCGTCGTCGAGCAGCGCCAGCGCGAGCCTCCAGACCTCGTGGATCGCGCGCTCGCCGCCCGCGAGCGGCAAGGGGCGCAGCGTGGCGATGCGCTGGAACCCGGAGAGATCTCCGAGGAGGAATTCGCCACCCCAGAGCGCGCCGTCGCTGCCGAGGCCGGTGCCGTCGAAGGCGAGACCGAGCACGCGTGATTCGATGCCGTGCTCGGCCATTGCGCTCGCGATGTGCGCGTGGTGGTGCTGCACGCCGATCAGCGGGAGGCCGAGGCTGCGCGCGAACCCGGTCGAGAGATATTGCGGGTGGAGATCGTGTGCGACTGCCTCGACGTGCACACCGAGGAAACGCTGCATCCTCTCGACACCTTCGATGAGCGACTCGTAGGTCGAGGTGCTGTCGAGGTCTCCGATGTGCGGACCGAGAACGGCTGCGTCTCCGGCCGCGATGCAGAAGGTATTCTTCAGCTGCGCACCGACGGCGAGGATCGGCGGCGACACCGGCCGTGAGAGCGGAATCACGCGCGGGACATAGCCGCGCGAGCGGCGCAGCAGCACCGGCCTCTTCGCGATCACGCGCGCGATCGAATCCTCGCAGCGCGCATCGATCTCGCGATCGTGCACAAGGAAGAGATCGGCGATGCCGCGCAGGCGCGAGAGCGCGTCGTCATCGCGAAACGCGATCGGCTCATCCGAGAGATTTCCCGAGGTCATCACCAGCGGGCCACCAACCTCTGCGAGCAGCAGGTGATGCAGCGGCGAGTAGGCGAGCATCAGCCCGAGCTGCGCCAGGCGCGGCGCGACGGCAACGGCGAGTTGCGCCTCGGGCCGGCGCGACACGAGCACGATTGGCCGCTCGATCGATGTGAGCAGCGCGCACTCCTCCCTCGAGAGAATCGCCAACTGCCGCGCCTCATCGAGGTCGCGCACCATCACGGCGAACGGCTTCTCCTCGCGGTGCTTGCGCTCGCGCAGCCGTTCGACGGCGCTTTGATCGCGGGCGGAGACCGCGAGGTGATAGCCGCCGATCCCCTTGAGCGCGACGATCTGGCCCGCACGCAGAGCGGCCCCGGCGCTCGTGAGCGGATCTCCCTCACCGCCGACGAGGCGCAAGCTGGGGCCGCAATCGGGGCAGGCATTCGGCTGCGCATGGAATCGGCGGTCGAGCGGATCGTCGTACTCGCGCTGGCAGGCCGCGCACAGCTTGAAGCGGGCCATCGTCGTCGACGGCCGGTCGTAAGGCGCCTCGCGCGCGATCGTGAAGCGCGGTCCGCAGTCGGTGCAGTTGGTGAACGGATAGCGATGGCGGCGGTTGCTCCGGTCGAAGATCTCCGCGAGGCAGGCCTCGCAGGTGGCGAGATCGGCGGGGATCGAGACGTGGACCGCGCCACCTGTCTCGCTCGCGCTGATGCGGAACGCGCGCTCCTCCTGCGCGGGGATCGGCTGCCAGTCGAGTCGACGGATCGCCGCTGCTGGCGGGGCTTCGCGGCCGAGTCGCTCGACAAAGCGCTCGAGAGCAGACGGCGCGCCGAACGCTTCGATGGTGACGCCCGCGGGGCCGTTGCAGACATGCCCGCCCAGCTGCAGTTCATGCGCGAGGCGATAGACCCAGGGCCGGAAGCCGACCCCTTGCACGATCCCTTCGATCTCGATGCGCCGCCCCTGCAACATGGGGGCGTGCTTGAGCAAGCGGGAGGCCACCGCGCGCGCTGCATGGACATTTGCAGCGCCCGCAAGCCTTGCGTCCGGCCGATCAGTTGCGCGGAAGTCCGGCGAGCAGCGCGGCACCGATCTCGGCGAGAGCAGCATCGCGACCGTCGAGAGTCGCGCGCGGAGCGGTGGCAATGGGGACGCCGATGGTTGCGAGCCTGTCGAGGGCGACCCGCTGCTGCGCGGCGAGCGCGCGCACCCAGCAGAGAAATGCGCGCTCAGCGTCGAGAACCACGTTTGGCGCCGTCGTGAGAGCAGGCGCGAAGTGCAGCGCATCCGCGCTGAGAGCGGACGGGAGCGCTCGGTTCAGCACGATCGCCGCGGGCCGCAGATGCAGCTTTGCGAGCGCGTCGATCATCTCGGCGCACTCCTGCGTGCGCTCCGCCGAGGCGACGATGAGGATCTGCGTCGTCTCGGCGCGAAACCAGTCGCGCGCCAGCGACACGCGCCGCCCGAACGTCGCCAGGCAGCTTTCCATCCGCGCGACCATCTCGGCGATCTGCGCGAACGCACCGAGGCCCGCAAGCTTCACCAGACTGCCGCTCAAGAATCGCGGGATGCTCCAGTGATGCGCCTTCGCGCTCCCATGGCGGCCGTGCGCGCCGAGCCAGCCGAACAGCCTGCCGTCGAGGAGCGCGAGGATCTTGTCGGGCTTGCCGAGGAACTCGAGCGCAGGCAGGCCGGGAGCGGTGTCGACGATCAGATCATCGAGAGCCGGTTCGCGTTCCGACCACTCGACGATGCGGCCCGCGGCGATCGAATCGGTCGAGGCGGCGAGTCCGTCGGCGAGCAGCGCGAAGAACGGGTTTCTGAACAGCTCTGCAGCCTCGCCACCCTGTGCATGCGATTCGATCGCCCACCTGCGCAGCGTCTGCTCGGGGCGCAGGATGGCAGCCTCCAGCCGCCCGTCCATCGCCGGAACCTCGCGCGGCAGATCGTCGAGATCGCTCAGGCCCAGCGCGGTCCGCAGCCGCTTCGCGGGATCGATTCCCAGCAGGCCGACGGTGCGCCCTTCACGGGCGAGCGCGACCGCCAGCGATGCCGCGAGCGTGGTCTTGCCCACGCCTCCGCCACCGAGCAGAACGTGAAGTCGCGGTCTCATGGCGCGAGCCAATCGCGCAGTTGCGCTGCGAGCGAACCGACGAGATCGCGAGGGGCGAGCGGACCTTCAGAGAACAGCCCGTCGGGGAGCGCGACTGCACCGCGGCTCGTGCGCGGACCGAGTTCGGTTGCGAGCATCGTCTCTCGCCGCCTCCTCTCAAGCAGTTCCTGGTGCAGCGGGGCGAGGCCGGGAACTCTCTCGCAGAGCGTCTTCAACCAAGGTGGTTGCTGGTTCGCCGCATCCGGCACCGCCGCGCCGACACTGCGATTGATGAAGAGCGCGACCGGCGGCCTTCCCAGCTCGCGCGCCAGCTGCGGCATCAGCTCGAGCGTCTCCTCGCAGGCCAGCTCCTCGGCGAGCGCGACCACCAGCGCCGAGCTCATCGACGGATCGGCGAGAAGCTTCTGCACGCGCCCCAGCTCGAGCGAAAAGAGGCCGCCCGCGGGCAGCGAGCTCATGTGCGCAGGCATTCCCAGGAGCGACGCTGCGTGTCCGGTCGCTGGTGCATCGACGATGATCCGATCCCACGTCACGCCCGTTTCACCCGGCGCCGTCGTCGCGAGCCACTGGAGCCGCCCGAGGAAGAAGAGCTCTTCAAAGCCCGGCGCGGCCCGCAGCATGACCTGCATGGCGTGGCTGGCGATGACGCGTTCGTGCAGCCTGCGCAGGCCGAGATGTTCGACGAAATATTCGCGCATCGTCTCGGCGAGCGAGTAGTTCATCACCGACAGTCGCGGCGCGATCTCGACTGCTGCGTGGCCTGCCGGCGAGTAACCGAACCACGGCGCGATCGGCTCGCCGAGCGTCCACTCGACCACCAGCACCCGCTCGCCACGCAACGCGAAGGCCGCACCCAGCGCGGCCGAGATGGTGCTGCGCCCGACGCCGCCCTTGCCGAGCACGAAGAGCACGCGGCCGAGAGGTGGGTTGTCGGAGCTCATGCCGAAAGAGTGAGCAAGCGATGTGCCGTGGTCGCCGAGGCCACTCCAATGGCGCAACGCTTGCGCAGCGATTTTCCCGGCCGCAGCTCTTGCGTCGAGAGCTGTCGCGCCGCGGTGGGGAGCGGCTGGCGGGGCGTTTGCACTGCACTGCGGCGCTGTCCTGGTTTCACGCCTCGGAGATGCACATGCTCGTCTGCGTCGGTCTCTCGCACAAGCAAGCTCCCATCGGTGTCCGCGAACAGGTCGCCATCCCCAAGGGCGAGCTGCCCGATCGGCTGGCGAGACTGCGCGCGACGACGGGCGTGCGCGAGGCGATTCTCCTCTCGACGTGCAACCGCCTGGAGATCTTCGCAGAGGTTTCGGATCGCGCAGTTGCCTCGGATCTGCTGGAGCAGCTTGGGCCTGCTGCTGCGGCGCATGCGCGCGTTCGCTTTTCGGACGATGCGCTGCTTCATCTCCTGCGCGTCGCGGCCAGCCTCGAGTCAATGGTGGTTGGCGAGGCGCAGATTCTCGGGCAGCTCAAGACGGCAGCGGCGCTCTCGGAGAGCCTGGGCACGATGGGGCCGACTCTCTCGAAGGCCTTCGCGCGCGCGGTGGGCGCGGCTCGGCGCGTTCGCACCGAGACGGCGATCGGCCGCGGCGCAGTCTCCCTCTCGGGCGTCGCGGTGCAGATGGCGCGCAAGGTCCTCGGCGCGCTGACCGGCAAGAGCGTGCTCCTCGTCGGCGCTGGCGAGATGGCGCAGCTCGCCGCTCGCGAAATCAAAGGCGACGGCGCGCGCAACATCTGGGTCGCCAATCGCAGCGCGCAGCACGCGGAGGAGCTCGCCGCAGAGATCGGCGGAACGCCGATCGGCATGAGCGAGCTGCCGGTCTTCCTCGAGCGCGCCGACGTGGTGGTCTGCTCGACCTCGGCGCCTGAGCCTCTGCTGACGCGCGAGAACGTCTCGCGAATCCTTCCCCAGCGCCGCCACCGCCCGCTCTTCATCATCGACCTCGCGGTCCCTCGCAACGTCGAGCCCGAGGTGAACGAACTCGAGTCGGTCTACGTCTACGATGTCGACGATCTCGAGCGCACAGCCTCGCAGAACCTCGCGCAGCGCGAGGGCGAGCTGCAGAGCGCCGAGGCGATCGTCCTCGAGGAGCACGCGCGCCATCTCGCCGAGATGCGCGAGCGCAGCGCGGGTTCGGTGCTGCCGCGTCTGCGCAGCCACGCCGGCGCAATCGCGGACGCCGAAGTCGAGAAGACGCTTGCCGCACTCAGCCTCGACGAGAAGCAGGCGAAGTCGGTGCGAGCGATGGCGCAGGCGATCGTCAACAAGCTCATGCACCACCCGACAGCCTGCCTGCGCAAGGATTCAAGCGAGGCGCTCGCGCAGGCCGCCGCACGGCTCTTTGGCCTCCAAGAGGCCACGCGCGACACCGCTCCCACGCAGCCGGTGCGGCACGCGGATGTGATTCAGCTGCGAAATCTCGGATAGCAGGAGTCTTCCATGAAGCGCATTCCAGGAACGTTCATCGCCGCGGTTCTCTTCACGTCGGCATTCGCGCCTGGAATCGCGAGAGCCGAGGTCGACAAGAAGACCGAGCGGCTCTGGAAGGCGAAGTGCCAGACCTGTCACGGCGCCGATGGGAAGGCGCAGGGCGAACAGGGCACGAAGATGGGCATCGCTGATTACAGCACTGCGGCGTGGCAGAAGGCCCATCCCGACGCGGAGCTGAAGAAGGCGATCGTCGAGGGCGTAAAGAAGGACGTGGGCGGCAAGAAGCAGGAGATGGACGGCTATGCCGACCTCTCCACCGAGCAGGTCGACGGGCTGGTCGCGTTGATTCGCGCGCTCGCGAAGTAGACGCGTCGTTCGATGGGCGGGCCGCAGCGCTCGCTAATGGCTGGCGCAGGCCAACGGATAGTTCGCCTGCGTCGGCGCCGGGCAGATATTGCCGCCGCTGTCGTCGATCATGCCCGCGACGACAGCATTGCTCCCGAAGTCTGGCGGCGCAGAGTTGCTGAGCGGGAATTGGTTATCCTTGAAGGTATTGTTCGTCAGCACGTATTGGCCGCTCGTCGGAGCCGTCTCGCCGACGACATTGCCGAGCTGACCCTGAAACCCCATATCGTTATAGACCCAAGCTATCCCGCTCGCATCCTGCTGCTGGGTATAGACGTACTGGTTCTTCAGGACATTGTTATCGAAGATGTTGTTGGTAAACGCGACGGTCGTATCCGCAGCTCCGCCGCCTTCGTCGTCCCATCCTGCCGGTCGCAATCCGTAGACGCGGCTGAACCAGAACATCTTCTGGGCCCCGTCGATCGTGTTCCCCGTGAACGTGCTGCCGCTGATGCTGCTGTAGTACCAGCCACCGAATCCCGCGATTCCGGAGCCAATGATCTGGTTGCGCAGCAGTTGAAGATTCGAGATGACGCCGAGGGTCTCGACGCCAGTATCCCAGTTGTTGCGGATGATATTATCCTCGACGATATCGTCGCTCTCGTCTTGAATCACGATGCCGTCGTCCGAACCGACATTATCGATTGGAGGACCACGGCCGAGGTCCCACGCTCCGTCGATGGTGTTGTTGCGGCAGATGTTCCGTCCTCCGCGATAGAGCGCAATGATCGTCGATACCGCCCAGGCCGTGTTGTATGGACTGGTGAACTGGTTGCACGCGATGTCGGTGTCGAAGGCGTGGAAGTCGAGATAGAACGAGTGAATCGTGTTGTCGAACACGTGAAAGTGATTCACGTGTTTTGATTGAAACTGCCCATATTCGAGCGTGCTGTGATCGAACGCTCCGTGCGTGCTGTTTGTAACCACCAGAGTGGGAACCGTTGAGAGCGGCAGGTAGTCGACCTTCGCCTGGAGATCGCAATTCACGATCTCAAAGGAATCGACCTGGTTGATGCGCAGCGCGGCCGCGCCACTGATCGTATGCCCAGCGCAGTCGATGCGCACGTTGTTTGTGTTCTGCACGACGAGGCAATCGCCGAGGTCGCCGTGCGACGGGACCAGCGTTGCGGACAGGTCGTTGCCGAGGACATAGTTGCCCGGCGCGGAGATTGTCTGGCAATCGGTCACGGGAATCGTTCCGGCAGGGACCGAGACGCCGGCGAAATCGCCACCGCAACTATCGTTGCTCGTGCAATTGATGGCAATCGACGTGATATCCGCGGAGGCAACAGCGCCGTGTTCTCCGGACAGCGTGCAGGTCTGGCCAGTCGGTTGCAGCTGGATGGATACCAGATAGCTCGTCCCGCTCTGGACGGTGCCGGGAAATGTGAAGCTCCCTGATGAATTCAAATGAAGCGTCCCGAAGTTGTCGTCGTGAATGGTGAGCCCTCCGCTGACGAGGCCGGTGACAGTCCCTCCCACGGAATAGCTGCTCGAAGCGCATTGAATCTGCACGCTGTTGATATCTGAGCCCGCGACCGGTCCTCGGTCTCCCGTGATGCTGCAGAGTTGGCCAGCCGGTTGCGACTTGATACTCACGAGATATGCGGCGGTATCGGCGACCTTCGTCGCGAATTGAAACGTCGTCGCACCGGCGGTGATCGTGAGGTCGTCGGAAGCGTTGTCCTGTAGAACGAGCCCGCTGCCGATGAGGCCGGAGATGGTTCCGCCGACAGCATAGCTGTTGGTCGAGCATTGAATCGTCACGTCGCTGATATCCGCGCCCGCGATATGTCCGCTCGCCTTCGAGAGGCTGCAGTTCTGCGTCGCCGGCTGCGACTTGATGCTGACGAGATATGCGGCGGTATCGGCGACCTTCGTCGCGAATTGAAACGTCGTCGCACCGGCGGTGATCGTGAGGTCGTCGGAAGCGTTGTCCTGTAGAACGAGCCCGCTGCCGATGAGGCC
>CAIWCD010000036.1 GCA_903911145.1 uncultured delta proteobacterium
ACCACCGCGGCTTATGGCGCCTGCCTGCAGATGTGGAGCTATATCCAGATGCCGGCCTTTGCGGTGGGGCAAGCGGTCTCGTCGATGGCGGCGCAGAACATCGGCGCCAAACGGTGGGAGCGCGTGCGGGTGATCGCGCTCAGCGGCGTCGCATTCAATTTCCTCCTCACGGGGATCTTGATCGGCGCGGTGCTGCTCTTCGACCGGCACGCGCTCGGCCTTTTCCTCACCGATCCATCTTCGATTGCGATTGGACGGCATATCAATCACCTCGCCGTCTGGTCGTTCGCGTTCTTCGGCGTCACGTTCGTCCTCTCCGGCGTCGTGCGCGCGACCGGAGCCGTGTTCCCGCCGCTGCTCATCCTCTTCTTTGCGATGTGGCTGGTGCGCATTCCCTTCGCCAACCTCATGATTGGTCGCCTCGGGGCCGACGCGATCTGGTGGAGTTTCCCGATCAGTTCCCTGGTCTCGGTATCCCTCTCGATTGCCTACTATCGATTCGGCAATTGGAAGGCGGCCCATATGCTCTCCAATCCATAGCGCGCGCTGCTCAAGGCGAGCGGACCTCGATTAAAATCTCATTCGTGCGCATGAACCATGGCTTGAACGGCGGATCATAGCGGGCCCAGATCGGCTCGCCGATGCCCACAAGCGACTCGTGCTGCATTCCCGCGCGCAGCTTGTCGAGATGCTCCTGGTAATTGCTCTGCGACCAGGTGCCCGAATAGGTGATCACCGCGAGCCGCCGCGCACCGAGTTCGCGCAGGTGGACGCGCGCATCATCGGGGACCGGCAACGTCGCGAGCGTATAGGCCGCAGGCATGACGAACTGGATCTGCCAGTTGCGCGGGCCTCGCTGCTCCTGCGCGACCGGGGCCGTCATGGCGATCTTCGTTCCCTCCTTCGCCTCCTGCGTGACGGGCGAGGTCATCGCGAGCTTCTTCGCGCCGCCGTTCTTTCCGAAGATATATCCGGCGAGCCGTCGGAATCCCTCATTGCCGACTTCGTCCGCTGCTCCCTCGACGATGGTCTCCGCAACGATATATCCGGGATATTGGCGCACTTCGAAGTCGTGATATCGCGCGACGACCTCGCTTCGGGGCTTTTCGATGGCCATGGCGACGCCTCCAATCAGGATGATGGCGAAACAGATTGCTCGAGCCGGGCGTCTCATGCGGCGGTGGATAACGATGGTGGAGAGAAGTTGCGAGCCGATTGCGAAACGACTTAGGGTCGCTCTCCGTGATCCCCACTTCGATCGATGCCGTTCCTCCGTCGCCGCGAACCCCCTCTCCTCGTGCGCGCTCGCTCGTGCTCGGCGGTGGCGGCGGCGACACGGTCTCCATGCTCGTCGGCGGGCTGTTTCTCGTCCTGGGAACCGTCTTCGCACTGGTCTTCTGCTGGGACATTCCTGGCGATCTGCTGGTCGCCACCACCGGGCACACACAGCGCGGTGAGCTCGTCTCGCAAAAAGTCGATGAGAGCGTCAAGGTCAACGGCGTGCACCCGACCGTGGTGCGCTTCAACTACGTCTATGCAGGGAGGGAATATTCCGCGGAATCGAGCACGCTGACGGGCCTGTCTGGAATCCACGAGAACGGCTCGCCAGTGGAGGTCGAGGTCTCCACGGTCTATCCATCGCTGGCACGCATCGCGGGAACAACCCGTTCGTGGGCCGGATACCCGGCGCTCTTCGTCCTCATATTCCCGGTCGTCGGCGCACTGCTCTTCAGCTTCGCCGCTATCTCGCGCTTGCGCCGCCGCGACGCCTTCATCAATGGCAGGCCCGTGCTTGCGCAGGTCACCGGCGCCGATTGGGACCGCTCGATCCGCATCAATGGCCAAAACCCCTTTCGCGTCAGTTGGGAGTTTCTCGTCGACGGAAATCCCTATTCGGGGTTCATCCGTTCGATGAGCAGGCTCGCGCTCGCGGAGATCGCAGAGGCCACGACGCTCGTCGTCCTCTATAATCCGGAGCGGCCGAGCAGCAATACGCTCTATCTCGAGTAATGCCGATATCCTCTAATGGATAGCAGGCGGCTCTTCCGCCTGCGCCGCGAGCTTGAGGAAATAGTCGACCAGCTGGCGTCGCTCTTCCTCTGTGAGATTGGAATCGCGCGGCATCTTATCGGCGCCTGACGAGAGCGAGAGTCGATAGAGCAGGTCGTTGATGAGCGGGCCGCGCGCGGTCTGCTGCGTGACGAGCGCGCGCGTGAACTCTTTCGAGTCATCGAACGCAATCGCCGGGGCCATCTCTCCGTCGTGGCAACGCGCGCAAGCATCGAGGCCGAGCGGCCGCACGGTCTCGACTTGCGGAGGCGCGCGCGGCGTCGCACTGGCCGTGAGTGGCGCGCTCCGGCGCCGCAGTTGCGCGCAATATCGATCATCGCTGGACCGCTGCACATGCAGGCGCGCGAAAGCAAGGTCGGTCGTTGAGACCTCCTGCGCGAGCAGCGGCTCAAGCTCGGCGAGCGCGGCGCCGCGAAAGTCGTACGTCCCTTTCTCGAGTGCCATCGTCCATTCGCGCGTCGATATCCCGAGACCGCGTTCCACCAGGAAACGAACGCGCATCTCCGTCTCATCGAGCGGCGGCGCAGGCGGGGCCTTGTACTCCGCGTCGGCGCCGCGATGTTGCTTGAGCACCGCTTGCGCCTGGTTGGCCAGCTCTGTCGACTTGCGAAAGGCAGGATATTCGCGTTGCCAGATATCCCGCAGCGGCGCACCGAGCAGCTCTTCGACGGAACAGCGCAGGTCAAGCGCGCCGAGCAGCGCATATCGATAGGCCGGATAACCAGGCGCGGCCGTAATCACCCGCGCGAGTTGTTGCAGTTGCTCCTTGCCGAGCAGGTCGCCGAGGAGCGCATTCGGAGAGCGCGGCGCGTGGCCCTCATATCCATGGGCTGCAATGGGCGCGAGGCGCGACTGCCATTCATTCGTCGAGAGGATGCGATAGCGAGGATCGCTCGGTTGACGCGAAAGGAACGCGAGAAGCTGTGCGCGCTCAACCCCCGTGAGGTCGACCTGCTCCCGTTCGCCATATGCGCCGGGCCAATGCGGATAGCTGTCCCAGATCGGGCGGGACGGCTCACCGTGGCACTTCAGACAGCGCGCTTCCTCGCGGAACTCCACCTTGCCGCGGCCGTCGGCAGGGAACTCGATCTCGCGGAAATGAAACCTCTTCGTAGTGGCATCGAACTCCATCGTTTCAATCGCGAGATATCCCGCCTGCGTGGGCGCGCCGTTGAAGCTCAGAACGAAGTGTGCCGCGTTGTCGAAGAGCAGGACGCGCGGGGCGGCGAAGCTTGCCGCCTGCAGACTGCGGCTGTGAAACAAAAGCGCGTTGTGCGCGCGCTGGTCGGCAGGAAGGAGCGGGAGCAGCGCCTCGATGGAATGGATGTCGTGCTGTTCAATGAGTGCGCGCAGTGAATCGAAATCGCTCGCGGCCGCGCCCCG
Organism: uncultured delta proteobacterium; assembly: GCA_903911145.1. GTDB lineage: Bacteria > Myxococcota > Myxococcia > Myxococcales > 40CM-4-68-19 > CAIWCD01. Next base: position 3,454 of record CAIWCD010000036.1, read on the forward strand.
GGCGGTCGCGAGCAGTGCCGCCAGCAGGAATGTCGCCACACTTCGCATCGTGGCGCCAAGCATAACAAGCTGCCTTGCGCCGCGGGGGAAGCATGGCGCTGCGCCAAACGGTCGCTCACTCCTTCGTGAAGCTCCCAAAGTCGCCCGCGGTTCGGCTATCTTGCGCGCCCTATGTCCCAAACGAACCTGCCCAATCTCCCCAAGCGCGCTCGCGTCGTCGTCGTCGGTGGAGGCATCATTGGATGCTCCGTCGCCTATCACCTGGCCCATATGGGTTGGAAGGATGTCGTGCTCCTCGAGCGCGATCGGCTGACGTCGGGCACCACCTGGCACGCGGCTGGTCTCATCGTGACGTTCGGTTCGACTTCCGAAACCTCGACCGAGATGCGCAAATACACGCGCGACCTCTATGCGCGGCTCGAGGCGGAGACGGGGCAATCGACGGGGCTCAAGCAGGTCGGCTTCATCGAGGTCGCAGGCGACGCCGATCGTCTCGAGGAGTATCGCCGCGTCTCGGCGTTCAATCGCCACTGCGGCGTCGACGTGCAGGAGATCTCGCCGCGCGAAATCAAGGATCTCTTCCCGCTCGCCAAGACCGAGGATCTGCTCGCCGGCTTCTACGTCAAGGACGACGGGCGCGCCGATCCCGTCGGCATCACGATGGCGCTCGCCAAGGGCGCACGCATGCAGGGCGCGACGATCATCGAGGGTGTCTCGGCGACGGGCGTGACCAAGGCCAATGGTGTCGTTACGGGAGTTACGACCGATGCAGGTACTATCGAGGCCGAATACGTCGTCAATTGCGCCGGAATGTGGGCGCGCGAACTCGGCGCGCGCTCGGGCGTCAATATCCCGCTGCAGGCGGCGGAGCATTACTATCTGATTACCGAGCGGATGGCTGGTATCCGCAATGACTGGCCCGTGCTCGAGGATCCGGGCTCGCACGGATATTTCCGCGAAGAGGGCGGCGGGCTGATGATCGGCCTCTTCGAGCCGATCTGCGCGCCGTGGAAGATCGGCGGAATTCCCTCCGACTTCTCGTTCGGCGAGATCCCGCCTGATTGGGATCGCATGGGGCCCTACGTCGAGAAGGCGATGAAGCGCATTCCCGCTTCATTGGAGACGGGCGTGCGCAAGTTCTTCTGCGGCCCGGAGAGCTTCACCCCCGATTTGCAGCCCTGCGTCGGCGAGGCGCCTGAGCTGAAGAACTACTTCGTCGCGGCCGGATTGAATTCGATCGGCATTCTGACCGGCGGCGGATTGGGCCGCGTGATGGCCCACTGGATCATCAACGGCCACGCCGACGTCGATATCACCGGCTTCAATCTCGACCGTCTGCATACCTATCAATCGAACCCTGAGTATCGAAAGACGCGCACGGTCGAGTCGCTCGGCATGGTCTATCAATGCCATTACCCGACCCGCTCGATGCAGACCGCGCGCGGCGCCAAGGTATCGCCGGTGCACGATCGCCTCGCTGCGGCGGGTGCCTATTTCAAGGACGTCAGCGGTTGGGAAGGCCCCGACTGGTATGCGCCCAAGGGCATTGAGCCGAAGGTCGACAAGCTCTCCTGGGGCCGCCACAACTGGTTCCCTTATTGGGAGGCCGAGCATCGCGCCACGCGCGAGGGCGTGATCCTGATGGATATGTCGTTCATGGCCAAGTATCGCGTGCAGGGACGCGACGCGGGGCGCGTGCTCAATCAGATCTCGGCGAACAACGTCGACGGGCCGAGTGGCATGATCACCTATACGCAGTGGCTCAATCCGCAGGGCACGCTCGAGGCGGATTGCACGGTCACCAAGCTCGACGAGGAGTCCTATTGGGTGGTCGCGTCCGATACCGCGCACCGCCACGCCGAGACCTGGATGAAGCGCAATACCCCGAAGGACGCGCATATGTTCGTGACCGACGTGACGTCGGGATATGCGCAGCTCAATATCCAGGGTCCGCGCTCGCGCGAGCTGATGCAGGCGGTGACGACGGCGGATATGTCGAATGAGGCCTTCCCGTTCCGCACGGCGCGCGAGATCGATATCGGCTTTGCACGCGCTCTCTGCATCCGCATTACCTACTTAGGCGAGCTTGGATATGAGCTCTATATCCCTGCCGAGCAGGCGGCCCACGTCTACGGGCGGCTCACCGAGGTAGGAAAGGCATTCGATCTGCGCCACGCGGGATTGAAGGCGCTCGCCTCGCTGCGCATGGAGAAGGGATATCGCGACTATGGCCATGATATCGACAACACCGACAACGTCTTCGAGACCGGCCTCTCCTTCGCGGTCGATCTGAAGAAGCCCGACGGCTTTATCGGCAAGGAGGCCGTGCTCGCGCAGAAGGCGCGCGGTCCACTCACGCGGCGGCTCGTGCAGGTGCTGGTGAAGGATCCTGAGCCGCTGATGCACCACGCGGAGATCGTGCGCCGCGATGGAGTTGCGCTCGGATATATCCGCGCGGCTTCCTATGGGCATACGCTCGGAGGCGCGGTGGGATTGGCGATGATTGAATCGCCGGGACGCAAAGAGCCGATTACGCCGGCGTGGCTTGAGACGGGGAAATGGACCGTGGAGATCGGGAATACGCAATATCCCGCGGTCGTGTCGCTCAAGCCGATGTACGACCCGGAGATGAAGCGGATCAAGGCGTAGAGCGGAAGTCGCGCAGATGGCGAACAAGCTGACGTGGCTCGGCGTGAAGGCCGACGTGACAGTCACGACTGCCGCGCTGAAGCTCGCAAAAGCGGCAGGGCTGGTTCATCCGTCGCGCTTCATGCTCTGGCCCTCTGGCGCGTGGACGGGAGTCCACTGGCCGTTTGTCGACGCAGAACTGTTGAGCGCCGTCGCCGCGTTTCTCTCGAAGGAGACGCATGCTCCGGTGGTGACGTTCTACGTCTCCGACGGAGTATCGAGCGCGAAGATCTTCGACGGGGACAAGATCGTGTGGGGAGTTGATCGCCACAACGCAGCCGACGGCAGCGCGCGCATTCTGGGAGACGCCACGCGAGCAAGTCAGCTGCTCGCCGCATCACCAAGTCTGTTCGTTGAAGGAGACGAGTCGGACGAGTGGGACCATCTCGAGTTCGCGCTGGGCCTCGGGCTCGAATACGGCTCTCGCAAGGAGAAAGCGGTTTCGCTGGAGGGCAGCGACACAGGCGGCGTCGAGTTCCGCGAGCGTCGGCCTGTGCGATTTGAAGTGGGTCGCAACTACTGGGATCGCATGCGGCAGCGAATTGTCCAATGCATCGCCCCTGAGGCCGATGATCAAGCGCGCGTGCGCAACCCGGCTGGTGAGGAGGAAGTTCGCTCCGGTAGTGACGTGCGCGAGCTGATGACCATCGCGGAAGTGCAAGAGGTGATGCGTCTGGTTGACTCTCCACCTCGCACCACGCTCGACCGCAAAGCGCGACGCAAGCGGGCCTCGGAACTTCGAGAGGACCCCTGGCCCTCGCCTTTCGAGATTGCCCGTCTCGTCGGTCAGCTGCGCGCGCTCTCGCTCGCAGGTGCGCTTACGGATCCAGTTGAAGAGGAACACCTCGCGAACTTTGCTCGCAGGCTCGCGCCAGAGTTGGCCGCGGTAATGGGCACGACGGAGGAGCAGAGCTTCAATCGCCTTGTTGGCAATGCGGCTTCGTGAAGTCGATGCAGTGACGTTGCAAGCTTGTGGATGTCTGGCTCAGCCCTCGAGCCCGAGCACAAACCGGAGCGCATCGTCCAGCTCGCGAATCTTCGTGGCCGAGAGCGTGCCGGCGCGCTCGATCAGATCCACCTTGGGCAGCGTCACGAGCGAGTCGCAATTGATCACGCAGCCCGCGGGCAGGCCCTCCGCGCGGCCCACCTTGACCTCGGCGGCGAACCCTCGACTCGTTCGTGTCACGGGCCCGACGAGCAGGAGCGCGCGCACGGCGTAGGCCTCCCTGCGCGAGATGAGGACGACCGGCCGGCGCTTGTCGACATTTGCCCACCAGAGTTCGCCGCGCTTCACGACTCATCCCAGGGCAGATGCGAGAGCGCGCGGCGAGCGGCACGCCGGGCGTGGCGAACCTCGTCCGGGGATTCCGGATGGTCGACATACGATTGAACGTAGGCCTCCACGCGACGCTGCAGCGCCTGGGCGCGCACGAGTTCCGAGAGAGCGCGCCCAATCACGGCGCTTCGACTCTCGCCCGTGCGCACGCGAAGTCTCTCGACGGAGGCGAGAAGCTGGGCGTCGATGCTGCAGGCGATCTTCGCGGTTCGCGGTGCCATGGTATGACTCAATCATACCGGCCCAACCTGCCAACGACAAGCCGGGCGACGCCTGGAAGAACTTCCCAAAGCACGGAGAGACACTTTCCAACCCTCCCCACCCGCACTCAATTTGATGTATGAGGGCCGCCCCACGTTTCTGCGGAAAGGCATTCTCATCATGAAGAAGCTTGTGATCGCTTTCGGCGCGCTCGTCCTGGTTGCTGCTTGTCAGAAGGGCGGCGGAGCAGGCGGACCGTCTGCAGCTTCGCCGACCACCGAAGATGAAAAGACGCTCTACGCGCTCGGCCAGATGGTCGGCCGCCAGCTGCCCACGCTCAAGCTGAACCCGCAGGAGCTGGCGATGGTCCAGCGCGGAATCGGCGATGCGGCCAGCGGCGCGAAGTCGGAAATCGATATGCAGCAGTACGGTCCCAAGGTGCAGGCCTTCGCGAAGGGGCGCACCAACGCGGCCGCCGCGGCTGCATCGGCCGAGCAGAAGCAGAAGGATGAGCCGTATCTCGCCGCCGCCGAGAAAGAGGCCGGCGCGCAGAAGACCCAGTCGGGCATGGTCTACAAGGAGCTGACTGCGGGCACCGGCGAGTCGCCCAAGGCGACCGACCGCGTGAAGGTCAACTACGAGGGCAAGCTCTCGAACGGGACGGTCTTCGACAGCTCGTACCAGCGCGGCCAGCCGGCGACCTTCGGGCTCAACGGCGTGATCCCCTGCTGGACGGAAGGCGTGCAGAAGATGAAGGTCGGCGGCACCTCGCAGCTCGTCTGCCCGTCGACGATCGCATACGGCGACATGGGCCACCCGCCCACGATCCCGGGCGGCGCGGTGCTGACGTTCAAGGTCGAGCTCGTCTCGATCGAGCCGCCCGCTCCGCAGCCGCCTCCGGGAATGGGCGGAATGCCGATGCCGGGCATGAATGGAATGCCGGCGGGAATGAATGGAATGCCGGGCGGTCACCCGATGCCGATCACGATGCCGCCCGCTGCCGGCGGCGCCGCGCATCCGATGCCGCCCACGCCGCCTCCCGCGGCTCCTGCAGCTCCGGCCGCGCCCGTGAAGAAGTAACCAGGGAATCGGTTGAATGCGATTGCGGCCGCCCTCCAGCGATGAGCTGGTCGGGCGGCCGTTTCGCTTCGCGATCTGCGATGTGCGCATCCTGCACTCAAGAGTTGTTTCGGCTTGCGCGCGTCTGGTGCGCAGAGTGAAGTGAGCACCCATCGAAGCCCCCTGCCCGAAGGGCACTCACGTGAGCCCGATCAGCTTTCGCCGTACGCTGCACCAGCTGGGCCATCTCGTCCGACAGCGACAGCAGATCGCGCTGCTGCTGCGTCAGAAGCTCTGGCACCCGGGCAGGATGCGCTATCCGGCAGGGCACTATTACTCGCCGGTCCCGTCGCAGAAAGACATCGACGCGGGCGTGCGGCAGGTGCAGGACGAGGAGCTGACCGGCATTCAACTCGACCCGTCCGGACAGCTATCGCTGCTCGCGACTCTCGCCCCGCTGGCGGCGGCCGCGCCGTTTTCGGATCTGCCCGCGCGGCCTTATCGATACCATTTCGATAATCCCTCCTATTCGTGGGGAGACGCGCTGATTCTGTTCGGCCTCTTGCGGCATCTGCGGCCGAAGCGTTTCATCGAAGTTGGTTCGGGCTTTTCATCCTGTGTCGTTCTGGATACCAACGAGCATTTCCTCGAGCGGTCGATCGCCTGCACGTTTATCGAGCCTTACCCGCGCCTGTTGCTCAGCCTCGTGGGAGAGCAGCGAATCGCGCTCGTTGAACAGAAAGTCCAGGAAGTCGATCTCGCGCTCTTTGATACGCTCGAGGCCGGCGACGTTCTCTTCATCGATTCGTCGCATGTCTCCAAGGCCTACAGCGACATCAACCACATCCTGTTTCGCGTGCTTCCTCGATTGCGCCCCGGTGTCTGGGTGCATTTCCACGATATCTTCTATCCGTTTGAATATCCCGAAGCCTGGCTGCGCAGAGGGGTGTCGTGGAACGAAGCCTATCTGCTGCGGGCATACTTGATGGACAACGCGGCCTATCGCGTTCGGTTCTTCAACGACTACGTCGGCAAGAAACACCACGCCGCAGTTGCGAACGCGATGCCTGGCTTTCTCAAGAATCCAGGCGGCGGTCTCTGGCTCGAACGACAATGAAGACCAGAGGACCGTTCGAACGGCCTGCGCTCTAATCCTCGTCGTTCTCGCGAGGATTGTGCGGCTGCCGCTCAGCGCCGCTCCGCCGCTCCCCGTGCGGTCGGGAGTGATTCCGCTGCTGGTGCTGCGGGCGAGGACTCCCTTGAGCGTGCGGTGGCCGCGGATTTCCCGGCGTGTGCTGCGGTCGGGGATTCCCTTGAGCATGTGGCGGCCGCGGATTTCCCTGCGCGTGCTGCGGGCGCGGTTGATTTCCCTGCGCGTGCTGCGGTCGCGGATTTCCCTGCGCGTGCTGCGGTCGCGGATTTCCCTGCGCGTGCTGCGGGCGCGGTTGATTTCCCTGCGCGTGCTGCGGTCGCGGTTGATTTCCCTGCGCGTGCTGCGGTCGCGGTTGATTTCCCTGTGCGTGCTGCGGGCGCGGTTGATTCCCCTGTGCGTGCTGCGGGCGCGGTTGATGTCCCTGCGCCTGCTGCGGTCGCGGTTGATTCCCCTGCGCGTGCTGCGGGCGCGGATTTCCCGAAGCGTGCTGCTCGCGCGGCACGTAGGTGCGCGGTGCCTCGGGGCCAGTCCCACGCATGCTGCGTCCCGTGAACTGCCGCTTCTTCTGCTCGTCGCGGCGCGCGTCCTCGATCAGCCCGAGCACCTCGCGCGTGCCGGTCGCTTTCGCCGGCTCGACATAGTTGCCCGTCAGCTTGCTATCGCTCGTCAGCTCTCCTCGCTCGTAGAGCTGCCACATCTCCTCGGCATACGGGATGCGGACCGCTCCGGGCACGAAGCGCTGCAGGAAGCGGTGCAGGTTGTCGACGTCGCGGATGAGCATCTTGCGCGCGTTGCCGTTGCTCGCGGCATTCACCGACTGGGGAAAGTCGATCACCACCGGACCGTCGGCGGCCATCAGCACGTTGAAGTCGGAGAGATCGCCGTGCACGACGCCCGCGCTGAGCATTCGCGCCACCTCGGCGACGAGCTGCCCGAACACGTCCTGCGCCTCTTCGGGCGTGAAGTGCAGATCACCCAGGCGCGGCGCGGGCTCGCCCTCGGCATTGGCGACGAGCTCCATGATCAGCACGCCGTCGATGAAGTAGTGCGGCTTCGGCACGCGGATGCCGACGCCCTGCAGTCGATAGATCATATCGACTTCAGCCGATTGCCACGCCTCTTCGTTCTGCGCCTTGCCGTACTTCGTGCTCTTCGCCATCGCGCGCTGGTCGCGGCTGGAGCGGACCTGGCGGCCTTCGGTGTACTCGGCGCGGTTCTGGAAATTGCGGTTCTGCGCCTCTTTGTAGACCTTGGCGACGCGCCACTCGCCGCCCGAGGCGACGACGAAGACATCCGCTTCTTTTCCGCTCTTCAACGACCGCGCGACCTCATCGATCACGCCGTGCTCGACGAGTGACGCGAGCCTGTCGGGAATTCGCATTGCTGTCTGTTCTCCTCTGCTGACTGCGCGAGGTTTTGATCAACCGATGCCTCGAAGGGGCGAGAAACTACTCTCGAAGCGGCTGCGCGGAGAATCGGAAAAACGGCGCGCAGCGATCGTCGCGATGGAATCGTTCATGCCCCGACCGATCGACCTCCTTGCGCAAAGGGGATATGAGCGAGCGATGCAGCTGGGAATCGATTTCGGAACGACGCACACCGTGGCCGCGCTGGTCGATCGCGGAAACTTTCCCGTGGTTCCGTTCGGTGATGTCGACGTGCTGCCGACTCTCGTTGCGGCGCACGACGATGGCCGCCTCGTCTTCGGACACGACGCAGCCGCGGTTGCACGCGAGCCCGGATGGTCGCTGCTGCGCTCGATGAAGCGGCTCCTGCACGGAGCAGGTCCGCGAACTGAAGTCGCGCTCGGGCCGTATCGATTTCTCCTGAGCGATCTGGTGGCGCGCTTTCTCACGCACACGCGCGAGCGGCTTCTGGTGCAGCTCGGCGCGCCGGCCGATGAACTGCTGCAAGTGGCCATCAGCGTGCCCGCCAACGCTTCGAGCGCGCAGCGGATGATCACGGTCGACGCGTTTCGCGAAGCCGGATTCGATGTCGTGCGGCTGCTCAACGAACCCTCGGCTGCAGCGTGTGAATACGCGCATCGCTTCGCGCGCACGGTCAGCAGCAAGCGCGAGCACGTGCTTGTCTACGATCTCGGCGGCGGCACCTTCGACGCGTCGGTGCTGCGGCTCGACGATCAGGGCGGCGAAGTGGTGGGCTCTGCGGGCGTCTCCCGTCTCGGTGGCGACGACTTCGACGACGCGATTCTCGCACTCGCACTCGAGCGGTTGGATCTGCGCGAAGCCGCGCTGGGCGCGCTCAATCGCGATCTGCGCACGCTTTTGCTCGACGAATGCCGGCTGCAGAAAGAGGCGGTCAATCCGAGCACGCGCAAGCTGGTGCTCGACCTGAGCGCGCTCGCCAATCACGCGGATGGAATGAGCGACGAATCGCGCAAGTCCGCTCTGGGTGCGGTCGCGCTGCCTGCCGACGACGTCTACGACGCCTGCAGTGCGCTCGTGGAACAGAGCCTTTCGGCGATGAACGAAGCTCTCCGCGACGCGCACGACGGCGCGGGCGTTGAGCTCGACGAACTCGCGGGCATCTATGTCGTCGGCGGCGCGAGCAGCTTTCCGCCCGTCTATCGAACGCTGCGCGAACAGTTCGGCGCCACCCGCGTGCGCCGCTCGCCGCATCCGTTCGGCTCCTGCGCGATCGGGCTCGCGATTCATCTCGCGGATGGCCAGACGCGAGTCGTCGCCGAGAAGCTCACGCGCCACTTCGGCGTCTTCCGCGAGACGGCTGGCGGCTCCTCGATTGCCTGCGATGTGCTGCTCGCGAAGGACACGCCGCTGCCGATTGCGGGCGAGGCGCCCATCGAGGTCAAGCGCCGCTACCGCGCAGCGCACAATGTCGGCCACTTCCGTTTCTTCGAGTGTGCACGCCTGCGCGCGGGCCGCCCCGAGGGAAATCTCGCGCTCTGGGACGAGCTGCGCTTTCCTTTCGATGCGAGCCTGCGCGACGTCGCCGATCTGTCGCAGGTCGCGGTCGAGCGCACCCAGAGCGGCCCGGAGGTCGAAGAGGTGATCCGCTACAGCGCGGCCGGTGAAGTCGAAGTCGAGCTGCGCGTGCTCGCCGACGGCTACTCGCGCACCTCGCGCATTGCCGCGCGAGGGACGATCTAGCTACCGCGCCTCTCGGGCCGGCTTCTCGACCGCTGGTTGTTCCAGCCTCGGTGTGAGATCGCTCTCGACGCGCAGGTCGTTCTTGCCTCCGTGCTTGACCCGGTACATCAGCGCGTCGGCCGTGCGCATCGCCTCGTCGCTGCTCATGGGCGGGTCGGCGAAGCAGACCGCGCCGATGCTCAGCGAAACCGCGGGCGCCCCAACCTCCTCCGGCTCGCGCAGGCGCGTCTGCAACCGCGCAAGCACGCTCGTTGCATCCGCGGCCTCGCACTCGGGCAGGAGCAGCGCGAACTCATCTCCTCCGAGGCGCGCCGCCAGATCGCTCTCGCGGCAGATGCTCTGCGCGGCCTTTGCGATGCGAACGAGCAGCGCGTCTCCAGCTGCGTGGCCCCCGCGGTCGTTCACCTGTTTGAAATCGTCGACATCGATGCAGGCGATGACGAGCGGCTTCTTCGTGCGGCGGGTGCGCCGCAGCTCCTGCTCGAGCCGCTCGTGAAACACCCTGCGATTCGCGATGCCGGTGAGCGCATCGAACCGCGAGAGCTCCGTCTCCCTCGCGATCTGCGTGCGCAGCGTCGCGACGACGACGGCGAATCCGATCAGCGCGCCGAGCTGGACGATGAGGTTCCAGGCCTCGACAAACGGCGTCGAGTAGTGCACGCCCGTCAGTTGATTCGAGGTCTCCCACGAGAGCATCGCGAGCGCCGCGATGGCGAAACTCAGGCGACGCCCGAACCCCCAGGCGATCAGCGCGACCGGCATGAAGTAGAGCGGAAAGACGCTCAGCTCCACACCCGTCGCGAAATCGACCAGGCCGACGAGCGCGGTCATCAGCGCGGCCAGAGCGAACGCGACCACAGGGCTGGCAGGCCTCCAGATCATGCGGCCACTATAGACGCGACATCGGATCAATGCCGTGTGATGCGCGGGTTCGACTCAGTCCAGAATCGAGGCGCAGTAGAAGATCGCGCCATCTCTCGTCCAGGAGCCCTCATGCATGTGTTGATTGTTGGCGGTGCCGGCTTCATCGGATCCCACTCGACCGAAGCGCTGCTCGCGCGCGGTCACCATGTGACAGTTCTTGATGATCTGTCACATGGTCGTCGGGAGAACCTCCCTGCCGGTGTTCCGCTGGTGGTGCACGACGTGCGCGCGACGACTCTCTCGGAGGCGGTTGCGTCGATCCGCCCCGATGCCGTGCTTCATCTTGCGGCGCAGATGGACGTGCGCAAGTCGGTCGCCGATCCCACCTTCGATGCGTCGGTGAATGTGCTCGGCACGGTCAATCTGCTCGAGGCCGCGCGCAGAGCGGGCGTGCGCCGTTTTGTCTTCGCGTCGTCGGGCGGCGCCGTCTATGGCGAGCAGGAGGTCTTCCCTGCGACCGAGTCCCATCCGCGTCGTCCCGCGAGTCCGTATGGAGTCTCGAAGCTCTGCGGCGAGGAGTATCTCGCCCACTACGCGCTCGCGCAGGGAATGAGCTGCGCGGCGATGCGCTACGCCAACGTCTACGGCCCGCGCCAGGATCCGCACGGAGAGGCGGGCGTGGTGGCGATCTTCCTCGCGCGCATGCTCGCGGGGCAGGACCCGATCATCAACGGAGACGGGCTGCAGACGCGCGACTACGTCTACGTCGGCGATGTCGCGCGGGCCAATGCACTTGCGCTCGAGTCTGACGTGCGCGGGCCGATCAACATCGGAACGGCGCGCGAGACGACGGTGGTGGAGCTCGCGAGGCAGCTCGCCGCGGCGATCGGGCACGAACGGCCCATCGGGCATGGACCGGGCAAGGCGGGCGAACAGCGCCGCTCGGTGATCAGCCCGGCGTGGGCGAGCGAGGCGCTCTCCTGGATCCCGACGGTCGGGCTGGAGGCCGGCGTCGCCGAGACGGCACGCTGGTTCCGCGAGCGGGCCGCGGTGAGTTCGTAGGACGTGACAGTGAGACATATGATGTCACATCGTAACAACCTGTGCGCAACGGGATTGCGCCGTGCTGCCTCGCACCTCTCCTCTCTTCTGGCCGCCGCCGCGCTCGCGGTCTGCAGCGGCTGCACGGCGCACAGCGGCGGCTCCGATGGCGGCGCCGGAGATGGTGGCGGACGGGGCGACGCGGGCGCTCGTGACGGAGGCCTGCTGCGGGACGCAGGCGCCGATGGAGACGGCGGCGTCTTCGGCGCCACGCTCATCGATGGTGGCGCGATGTTCCGCGTCTGGGCGCCCAATGCCACGGCCGTCGCCGTGCAGGGAGATTTCGGCAACGGCACACTCACCGCGCAGGGCGACGGAACGTTTGCCGGCAGTGTCGTCGGTGCGCACGCCGAGCAGCAGTATCGCTATGCGATCACGAACGACGGAACGACCTTTCTGCGCACCGACCCGCGCGCGATGCTCGTCGGCGCGGATCCTGGTGGCGAGGAGCCCGCGGGCATACTCTTCAATCCGGGCGACCATCACTTTCTTCACGACGGCTTCGTTCCTCCTCCTGCACGCGAGGCTGTGATCTACGAGCTGCACATCGGCACCTTCGTTGATCCCGGAAACAACGGCGCGGGCACCTATTCGAGCGCCGCCAGCAAGCTTCAAGATCTCGCGCAGCTCGGCGTGAACTACCTCGAGCTGATGCCCGCGGCGGAGTTCCCCGGCGAATATTCCTGGGGATACAATCCGAACTATCCGTTCGCGCCCGACCGCGCCTATGGCTCACCGGAGGAATTGCAGACGCTCATCGATGAAGCGCACGGGCTGGGAATGGGCGTGCTGCTCGACGTCGTCTTCAATCACTTCAGCGTCGACAGCGACACCACTCCATCGCTCTCGATGTGGTGCTTCGACGGTCCCTGCGATGGCGGCGGAATCTATTTCTCGCAGAGCTTGGCGACGCCGTTCGGTCCGCGCCCCTCCTATGGAGTCAAGCAGGTCCACGACCTCATCCTCGATTCGCTCGCGTCGTGGCTCATCAACTATCGCGTCGATGGCTTCCGCTGGGATTCGGTCGTCTACACGCGCAGCGACACTCCGGGCGGTGCGCCGCTTCCTTCGGGCGCGCGCCTGATGAAGGACGCAAACCTCGCCATCCACGCGCGCTATCCAGATGCCATCACCATCGGCGAAGACCTCTCCGGCTGGGATGCGATCGTCGCGCCTGTCGATCCGGCAAAGCTCGACACCTACGAGAGCGGATATGGCTTCAACGGCCAGTGGGACGAGGGCTTCTATTACGCCGTCGAGCCACTCTTGATCGCGAGTGACGATGTGACACGAGATGTAACAGTGCTCGCGCCCACGCTGACGAGCGGAACGTCGATGAGCAACGTGCTCTACACGGAGAATCACGACAAGGTCGCGCCGCAGAACGGAGCCGATCACCAGCGTGTTCCGGCTCTGATCGGCTCGTCGCAGAACAACTACTGGGCGAAACGGCGCGCGGGCCTCGGCATCGCGATGATGATGACGACGCCGGGGATGCCCATGCTCTTCATGGGACAGGAGTTCCTTGAAGCAACTCCGTTCCCGTTTGATCAGGGGCCTGCGCTCGAGTGGAGCAACGAGACGACGAACGCGGGCTTTCGCACGATGGTTCACGATCTGATCGCGCTGCGGAAGAACGTCGCCGGGACGACGGCGGGACTGCTCGGCGACGGCGTGCAGCTGCTCGAGGCGGCCAATCGGCACAGCAACAAGACGAGCCCGATGATTGCGTTCCACCGCTGGGATCACGGCGGCGTCGGCGACGATACGGTCGTCGCCGCGAACTTCAGCAACGTGCAGCTCTCTCTTCCGATCGGCTTTCCGCAGCCGGGCATCTGGCACGTGCGCTTCAACAGCGACGACACGACCTACTCGGCGGATTTCGGCGGAACGCACTCGAGCGACGTCAACGCGATCGGTCCCTCGCGTGACGGGATGGACCAGTCGGGCACCGTGCAGCTCGGGCCATACAGCGTGGTGATCCTCTCGCAGTAGTCGCGCTACTTCACGCGCTTGATGTGCACGCCCGGATCCTTCGCGTCGGGCTTGCGCGCGGACTTCTCGAACTCCGGCGCGGCAGTCGAGACGATCTGAAAACGCGTCTCGCTCGGCAGGATCTCGATCTTGCCGATCTGCTCCTTCACCACGCCGCCGCGACGACAGATGAGCGGCAAGAGCCAACGCGGATCGGCATTGCGGCCGCGGCCGACGTCGACGGAGAACCAGACCGAGTCGTTGAACGCGGTGTGGCTGCGCAGCTTCTTGCCTGCAGCGCCCTTTGGCTCCTTCGACCAGGGCGAACTCGGCGGACCCGCCGGCGCGCGCGCGGGAAAGCTCGCCGGTTTCGTGTGCGAAGGCTCGCCTGCAGCGTGCGTGCGGGCGTGCTTCGCGGCTCCGTGTGCGGGACCAGCGGCGTGCAAAGCCTTGCTGGGAGCGGACTCGCGCGCGGTTGCATGCGTGCGTGGATGTTCGCTTGCTGCCGCGTGTGAAGCCTTCGCGCGGGGATGATCTGCGGCGGCCGCATGCGGGGCCTTGGTGCGCGCGTGCTCACTCGCATGCGGTGCGGCGCTCGCGAAGGTCGGCTGCGCGCGCGGATGCGTCGGCACGTACTGGCCGGGACGCGGCAGGCCCTTCGACTTCGCGCCCGCCTGCACTTGAGTGGAGAGCGGAAGCTCTTCGGGCGCAGGGAGGCTTGCGCGCTGGACCGCCACCAGCGCGGCCGCGAGCTGTTCGGGAGTCCGCTTGGTGAGCAACTCGCGTGCGACCGCGAGATCCTCCTCGGCGGGAGATTTCGAGCGCTCCTCGAGATCGCTGACGAGGCGCGCGTGATCGCGCTCGCGGATCTGCTCGGGGCCCGGAGGCGGCAACCAGGTCGCGCGCGCGCCGGCCTTGCGCAGCATCAGCTCGGCCGTCCGCTGCGAGCCACCGGGCACGAGGAGAACGCTGACACCCTTGCGACCCGCGCGGCCGGTGCGTCCGCTGCGGTGCTGCCAGACCTCTGCGTTCTGCGGAAGATCGGCCTGCACGACGATCCCGACGTCGGGAAGATCGAGACCGCGTGCGGCAACGTCAGTCGCCACCAGCACGCGCGCACGTCCATCGCGAAGCGCCTTGAGCGCACGCGTCCGCTCCGGCTGCGTCAGCTCGCCCGAGAGCGCGACCGCCGAGAAGCCGCGCTCGACGAGGCTCGCGTGCAGGTGATTGACGTGATCGCGCGTGCCGCAGAAGACGATCGCGGTCTGCGCATCGGCGGCGCGCAGCGTGTTGACCACCGCGTGTTCGCGCTCGCGCGAGGCGATGAGATGCGCGCGCACCTCGATGTCCTGGTGGGCCTGCGAGGGCGGCGTCGCCGAGACGCGCGCCGCGTCCTGCTGGAACTTGCGCGCGAGCTGCTCGATCGCGGACGGGATCGTCGCGGAGAAGAGCAGGGTGCGCCGCGCGGTCGGTGCGTCGCGGAGAATTCGCTCGAGCTCGTCGCGGAAGCCCATGTCGAGCATTTCGTCCGCTTCGTCGAGCACCACCGCGCGAAGCGCATCGAACTTCAGGCTGCGCCGCTCGAGATGATCGACGAGACGACCTGGCGTGCCGACGACGAGATGCGGTCCATCGCGGAGCGCGCGCAATTCGCGGCCCATCTCGACGCCGCCTACACACGTCGCGATGCGCGCGCCCGCGGGTCCGAGCAGCCACTCGAGCTCGACCGAGATCTGGTGCGCGAGCTCGCGCGTCGGCGCGACGATCAGTGCGAGCGGAGTGGGGGCCGCGGCGAACTTCTCGGCTCCCGTGAGCAGCTCGCGTGCGAGCACCAGACCGAACGCCAGCGTCTTCCCCGAGCCGGTCCGCGACGAGACGAGCAGGTCGCGTCCGCGCAGCTCGGCCGCGAGCACGGCCTCCTGCACAGGCGTGGGGCTCTCGTACCCGCGCGCTGCAATCGCGCGCAGAATCGGAGCAGGGATCTCGAGCTGATCAAACTTGGTGCTGGACAAGTGGTCCTTCTCGCGGCCGTTTCAAAGGCCTGCGCCCGCGGAAATGCGGCGGCGCATCATAACAAGTCGCGGCACTCCGCCGGGGAACGTCTCGCGCGAATCCGATCACGACAGCGCCCGACCGCTCCCAGAGCGGCCCGGCGCTACTGCCTCGCCGTCACCGTCCAGCTGCTGCCGGGGTTGCTGTTGATGTCGTACTGCGTGAACAGCAGCGTTCCGTCCGACTTCTGCTGTACGCGGCAGTAGCCCGTGTGCGTGGCGTTGGCGCCGCCGAGGCCGCAGATCACGCTGCGACCGCCGAACTGGGTCGTGTTGTGGGCGTAGTTGTGATCGTGCGCGGTGAGGATGAGCGAGTAGTGGTGGCTCTGCAGCACGGTGAGCGGTCCGGTCGGTCCCATGCGCGAGCCCGTGACGGGATGGTGCTTGACGATGATCGTGTAGACCGAGTTCGCGTCGGCGTCGGTGAGCGTGTTCTCGAGCCAGCTCTGCGCTGCGGCGTCGAAGAAGTCGTCGGCGATGAACACGAACGACGCGCGCCCAAACCGCGTCTGAATCTGCAACGCGTAGTACGGCATCGTCTCGTGCGAGACCTGCGCGAGCGCAGCGATGAAGGCTGCGTAGTTCGCGTCGGTCGGATTGGCCGAGCAGTCCGCGCCGCCCTCGCACTCGTGATTTCCCATCGTCATGAAGAACGGCACGGGGAATCCGACGAGGCCCTGGACGTAGAGCGCCATCTGCGTCTGCGCGGCGGCGGCGTTCTGGCTGCACACGTACATGTGATCGCCGAGGTCGAGCGCGAACTGCGGATGCATCGAGGCCATTGCCTGCGCGATCTGCGCGAAGGTCGCCGTTGGATAGGTCGCGGCGCTGCTGCAGGTCGGCGGCCGCGTATCGCCGGTGAGCACGAAGTCGAGCAGATCGACCGCGCCGCCAGTCGGGCCGATCGGTCCGGCATCGGCGGCGCCGCCGTCTTGACCGCTGCTGCCACCATCGACGTTGCCAGCGTCGATTGAGCCGGCATCGAGATCGCCACCATCGAGCGCTGGGCCTGCGTCGCTGCCAGCGTCGATTGAGCCGGCATCGACTTCGCCGCCATCCAGCGCGGGTCCGGCATCGCTGCCAGCGTCGAAGTTGCCAGCGTCGATCGAGCCGCCATCGAACTCGCCGCCATCGAGCGCTGGGCCAGCGTCGCTGCCGCCATCGTGCGCGGGGCCGGCATCGCTGCCGCCGTCGTGCGCGGGACCTGCGTCGCTGCCGCTCACGACGATGCCTCCGTCGGGCCCTGCTGAGTCGCCCTGGCACGCACCGTTGATGCAGTTGTCTCCAGGATCGCAGTCGTCGTCGGTGACGCAGCTGCCGCCGAGCGTGGTGACCGGGATCACCGGACCGCTGCAGGCGCTGGTGAGCATCGTCGCGATTGCGAGCGCACGGACGACGAGAACTGCGAGGCGGCTCCCTGCGTCGCTGCTCATCATTGGATCCTCGTTGACATGCGCCGACCGTAGCACATATCCGACGAAGGGCCTAGTCTGCCGGCTTGCGGCCCTTCTCCTTCGCGCCCGCTGCGCGGCTCGGCAGCGACGGAATCCAGGTCGCGATCGCCTCGCTCTTCCCGCGAATCTCCATCGGCGGGGCCGGCGTCCATCCGAACGAATCTCCCGCGTGTTCGCGCGTGGTCTGCGACGCGAGGAGCGACACGCCGTGTGTCTTGGTGAGCCCCTCGATGCGGCTCGCCGTGTTCACCGCGTCGCCGATCGCGGTGTACTCGCGCCGCTGCGAAGGACCGATGGTCCCCACCACGACGCGGCCGGTGTGGAGTCCGATGCCGATGCGCAGAGCCTCTTCGCCGCGCGCGGCTCTTCTCGCGTTGAGCGCAGAGAGCGCTTCGAGCATCTCGAGCGCGCAGCGCACCGCCGCCTCAGCGTGATTGGCCTGCGCGGTCGGTGCCCCGAAGTAGGCCATGATCCCATCGCCGATGAACTTGTCGAGCGTGCCGTGCGCGCGGAAGATCACCGCGACCATCGCCTCGAGATATTCGTTGAGCAGCGCGACCACGTCGGGGCTCTCCATCCGCTCCGCCATCGCGGTGAAGCCACGGATATCCGCGAAGAGCACCGTCACCTCGCGGTGCTCGCCCGTTCGATCCGGATGAGGCTGGAGGATCTGCTCGCGCACGCCAGGAGAAAAGTAGTGTCCGAGCCGCTTGCTCTGCGCCTGTTCGTGAACCGCGCTGTGGATGAGCTGCGTGCTCTGTTCGATCAGCACCGAGCAGGCCGCGCCCGTCGCGCCGAGCACCACCATCACATACGGCCAGCCGACCTCGGCGTTGCCCACCAGCACGAGCAGCGCGATCTGCAACACGATGCCCATCAGCGTCGCGATCACGACATTGCTCTTGCGCAGGGAAAGTCCGGAGAAGGCGATCGCCATCGCGAAGACTCCGACCGTGAACACGCCATTGCTGCGCGCGGCGAGCGCGTCGGGGGCGCCCAGGATGCTCAGTGCCTGCGCGAAGAAGATCGCCGGCATGTCGAGAGTCGCGAGCGTGTACCAGGCGTAGCGCAGGATGAACGCGAAGCGAGTACCGGCGAAGTAGAGCAGCACCGCCGCAGCGCAGACGACGCCGACGAGCAGCTGCTCCGAGCGCGGCGCGCCCCCGATGCCTGCGCGCGCAAGAATCACCACCGACGCGAACCAGATCGTCGTGCCAACTGCGCGCAGGAGGAGAAACCGGCGTGCGTTCTTCTCGCGCTGCGCGACCAGCGTGCGCTCGAATGCGCGCCAGGCGGTGCCGCCTTCGGATCTCTCCTCTTCCTCGTACACGCCTGGTGCCTCTTCGGTTGCGCAGCGCTGACCAACGTCAAGTCTATCCGAGTCCTGCTCGCGGTGAGCGACTAGGCGGAGGCCGGGCAAAGCCAGTGCAGCAGTGCCGCGTTCACCCTCTGCGCCGCTTCGTTCTGCACGAAGTGTCCGGCCCCTTCGATGAGCTCGATGGTCGGAGAATTTCCCTCGGCGAAGAACGGCCGCATCGCCGTTTGATCAACCAGCTCAAGGCCGAGAAAGCGATCGCTCGTCCCCCAGATCACCTTCGTCGGCGCCGCGATCGGGTGGCGTTGCGCATCGCGGAGGATGCCCGGATTCCGGAAGGCGGCGCGGTAGTAGCCGATGGCCGCGTGGGCTGCGCCCGGCTGCTGCATCGATTCGCGATAGGGCGCGAGCACCTCCGGCGTCCAGACGTCGCGGACGCTCGAGCCGCCGCGAAGCGATCGCGCGATCGCGGCCGCCCCGTCGCGCGTGAGGATGAATTCCGGCAGCAGCGGGAGCTGGAACGCGAACATGTACCAGGAGCGCAAGAGCTGGCGCGGATTGGTCAGCAGTGCACGCGCGAAGACCGCAGGGTGCGGCATGTTCAGCACGACGAGGCGCTCGACGACCTGCGGCTGCAGTATCGCCGTGCCCCACGCGATCGCGCCGCCCCAGTCGTGGCCGATGATCGTCGCGCGCTCTCTGCCGCACGCCTGCACCAGTGAAGCAACGTCTTGCGTGAGCGTGTGCAGATCGAACGGCCCGAGTTTATCGGTGCCGCCGTAGCCGCGAAGATCGGGCGCGACCGCGCGAAATCCTGCGGCTGCGAGTGCCGTCAGTTGGTGCTGCCAGGAGATCGCCAACTCAGGAAAGCCGTGCAGGAGAAGGGCGAGCGGTCCATCCGCGGGTCCGGCGGCGAGCGCGTGAAACGAGATCCCGTTGGCGCGCAGACGGAGGTGTTCGAACGGCACCGGCGATGGCATCGGGACACCCTCAAGTGTGGAACATCGTGTGGAACAGTCGTGGAACGCTGCGTGGAACATATAGAGCCGAACCGATTGGTGGCGCTTGCGGTAACAGTGGACGGATGCGAGTCGCGCTGCAGACCTGGGGTTCAGACGGAGACATCCGACCGATGATTGCACTCGCCGCCGGGCTCGTGCGGCGCGGACACAGCGCGACGATCTCGATCGGCAGCGTCGACAACAAGGACTACAGCGCGATGTGCAGCGCCGTCGGCGTCACCGCGATGCACGCCCCGCGCGAGTGCGCGATCGACGTCACGCGGTGGATGGGCGAGATGGGCCACACGCGCAATCCGCTCAAGATGCTTCGCTTCCTCCACGAGCGCGCGCTCTTCCCGGCGTTCGCGGAGATGGCCGAAGCGGCCGAGGCGCAGGTCGCGGATGCGGATCTGGTCGTCGGCCATTTCGTCGCCGCGCCGATGCGGGTCGCAGCAGAGAAGCGCAAGCTGCCGTTCGCGTCGGTCGCCTTCTGGCCGGGGCTGATCGCCGACTCGTCGAGGCCCCCCGAGGGCCTGCCGCACCTCGGCGGCTTCTTGAATCGGATGCTCTGGAGCGGCGCGTTTGCGCTCATCGATCGCACCGTCGGCGAAGGCTATCGCGCCCACTTTCGCGCCCACGGACTTCCTGCACCGTCGGGCATCATGGAGATCTGCTACTCGCCGAAGCTCAACCTGATCGCCTCAAGTGGGCGCCTCTGGCCGCACGTGCGCGACGTGGGTCCGCACCGCTTCTGTGGCGCGTTTGCGCTGCCGGGCGAAGCGGAGCCGGAGCCGCTGCCGCCGCAGATCGAAGAGTTTCTCGCTGCGGGAGAGCCCCCTCTGTTTCTCACGCTCGGGTCGATGGGCCAGCTCGAGCCGGACGCGAGCGAGGCGCTGCTCCTCGAGGTTGCCGAGCGGTCCGGGCTGCGCGCGATCATCCATCACGATGCACGCCGTCCGCTCCCAGCGCGGCCGGGAGAGAGATTCCAGTTCATCGGCCGCACCAATCACGCGGCGCTCTTTCCGCGGTGTCGAGCGATTCTCCATCACGGCGGCGCGGGCACGACGCACACGGCGCTCGCAGCCGGCAAGCCCGCGGTCGTGGTCGGCTTCATGGAGGAGCAGCTCTCGTGGGGCAAGTCGCTCGTGCGCAGCGGCGTCGGCGGCGGCGTGTTCCGCTACGCCTTCTCAGACCCCAAACAGATCGGAGCCGCTCTGGGTGCGGCCGGGCGCGACTTGGCGCTGTGCGCGCGGGCAGCGGAACTGGGAGCGCAAGTGCGTGCTGAAGACGGCGTTGCGACCGCCTGCGCGCAGCTTGAGGCGCTCGTGTAGGACGTGCTCGAAGCCGTGCGTGTCACATCGGCGCGGCAGGCAAGTCACTCTCTGTGTGGTCGTGCCGAACGCGCTCGTGGCGCCCCGGACGCGACGGCACTGGAGTGGTCATGGGCACCGCATCACGCAAGAGCTCGATGGCAGGCACGATCGCGTTCACGATGCTCTGCGCCGCGCTGGTGGCGGCCTGCGAGCATGGTCGCGGCGGCTTTTCGCACGCGTCGAGTTCGTGGGGACACGCAAGCGGGTGGGGCAGTTCGTCGAGCGCGACGCACAATCCGGTGAGCGCGCCGCCCGTCGCGCACAGCGTCTCGACCAGCGCCCCCACGCCGCCTCGCAGCGGGAACAGCTCCTCTGGTTCGCGCGCACCGACCGCGCAGCCGATCGTTTCGTCCCTGCCGCCTCCTGCGCCGAGGAACACTCCACGCGCGCCGTTGGGCATGCGGCCCGTCACGCTCGGCGTTCATCCCCTCGCGCCGGTTGGACGGATCGAACACCAGCCGAATGAGGTTGAGCGCTTTGTCGTGCGGTTCATCGATGCGTCGACCGACCTGCTCGTCGCGGCCAGCGAGAGCGCGGCGATGTCCGACGCGGAGGATGAGGCGTTCGATGAACCACTGCCCGTCGAAGCGTTCGCGGTGGGGCCGGCCGACGGGGCTGTGCTCTTCGGTGCCGATCTCGATCCGCAGATCTGCGAAGACCTCGCGCCTGGCGCGACGCACATCCCGCGCGGCTGCTCGGCGCAGTCGCTCAGGGCATCTGAAAGTGGCGCCGCAGGATCGATTCGGTGAACGCAGTCCGCAGATAGAACGCACGCGGCGCGGCGCGCACGGAGGCTCCATCTTCGTCGAGCGCGCTGCGGAGATCGGCAGCGTTGCGCCCTTTGGGCCGCAGTTGCAGCACGACGCCGCGGTGCCCGGTGATGCGCGCGAGAAACCCCTCGTCGATCAACTCGACGATCTCTTCGTAGTCGTGGCGAAGCCGGGCAAGCTCTTCGGGCGACGGACTCCAGAGCAGCGCCGAGCCGCACCGACGCCCTGCGAGCGCAATCGCCGGATCCGCTTCGACGACCACCCACGCCACGCGCGCGAGCTTCTTGCGCACCGCCGAGTTCTCCCAGCTGCGATCGGGTTTGGCGAGATCGAGCGAGGCCACGAATGTCGACTCGCACGGCCGGCCCATCCGATCGACCGGGATCGATTTCAGCTCGATGCCGAGCGCAGGAAAATCAGGCTCCGCGTGCGAGCCGGCGGTCGCGCCCAGCGCGCGCTCGAGCAGCTGCCCGACCCAACCCTTGTTCTTCCTCAGATCGGCCGGGCTCTTGATCTGGAGCTGCTCCGCGAGCTCGCCGAGTGTGCGCCCCGCCAAGGCGTCCATGCGCGCGCGCAACTCCGCTTCATCTCGCGGCGGCAGGCAGCGCGGCATCTGGTGGCGCATCGTCATCGTGCGGGCCTTCAGCGCAGGCGGGAGAGAATGCCGATCAGCTGTTCGGCGCGCTGTCGATAGGTGTGCCGCGACAGCACCGCGCGCATTCCTGCCGCGGCGATCGCCTCGCGTTCCTCCTCGTGCGCCAGATAGTGGCGGGCCTTCTGAATCAGATCGCGCTCGTCGCAATAGGTGATGATCTCCTCTCCGGGCGTGAGCAGCCGCGCAAGATTCGGCACCTCATTGGTGAGCAGCATCGCGCCGCAGGCGGGCACTTCGAAGCAGCGATAGTTCACGTCGTCGGCAATGCTGCGATTCAATCCGATGCGATAGGACGCGACGGCGGCGACCATATCGGGACCAATCGTGTTGATATGCCGTGTAATCGGAATCTCACTCTGCAGACGCGCAAGCCACGCGGCGCGCGACGAGATCATCGAGCCGCAGAATCCGACGTCGTGCAGTCTGTTGGCATTCGCTGGCGGGCGAACCAGCTCGGCGTCGATCGCGTTGGGAAACCAGTCGCTCCCTCCCACCACATCGCGAAAGGCCGGGAGATACTGCTCGGCCGAATTGAGCAGATGATCGATGCGCTGCCTGCGGCAGAATTCGATATGCGCAGCGAGCACGCAATGGGAATCAATGCTCCAGAAGAGCTTGCGTCCCTTGAAGCTCGAGAGATCGGGGTGCCAGCCGCTGTCGTAGTTCTCCAGCGTCAGCACCGCGTCGCAGCCGCGCGAGATCTCCTCGAAGGGGGTCGCGTAATTCGGATATCCCAATCCCCAGACGAGAGCCTCGACACCGAGCTCGTTCAGGCTGCGCGCGAGTGAGAGCGCTTCGCGATAGTCGCGGTTGCGCTCGTGGCGGCCGCGCTCCTGGATGAGCAGCAGCTTGAGCGGGCGCGCGGTTCGCAGAGATTCCGCGAGTTGGCGCTGGTGCAACTCGACCGTCTTCTCCTCTTCATCGAAGACCTGCCCGACGAACTGCAGCCCCTGCCTCGGTGTCGGGAAGGGCCGATGATCGAAGAATTCGTCGTGCACCAGCGACTGCGCCGCGACGAGCGGATGCACGACGCGCGCGAGGAACTGCTGATCGACCTGGTAATGATTACCTCGTTGATATCCGTTGATATTCTCGTTGATATCGCGCAGGAGCGGCGCCTTGACGCCCCACATGCCCCCGAGGATCGGCATGTTGTGCTGCGGATGATCGCGCATGATGTGGAACGACTTGTCGCTCGCGAGCCAGGCATCGACGGCAGCCTTCTCCCGCTCATTGAGCCTTGAATCGCAGTCGCGGCTGAGCATGACGGAGACGTTTTGATCGGCCGCCGCCGAGAAGCGCCAGAACATCCCGCGCCAATCTCCCGCTTCCTTGTGCTCGATCACCTCGGCGCCGCGGGCGCGCAGACCTTCGACGATCGTGCGCGGCGTGCTCGCTCCAACGGCGAAGCGCGCGGTCCAGCCGGGATAGATGCGCGCGCATAGCTCCGCATTTCGCAATGCCCCGATCGTGTAGCGAGGATTGTCGCCCCAGAGGCAGAAGCTGATGATCTTGAGCATGCGCGTCCTGTGGTTCCGATATCATCGCGCGATGCCCGAGTCTCGCGGCCTCTTCTCTCCATTCGTGCTACGCCATGCACTCGCGCGAGCGATCCTCGCCTGCGCATTTGGCGGAGCCGTCTACGCGCTGCTCTATGCGCTCCACGCGCCGCCGACGCTCTCTGCACTGGGCGGTTGGGATGCAGGCGGCGTGCTGCTTGCCGCGCTCGCCTGGGGAAATATCGCAACGGCCAATGCCGACCAGACGCGGGCGCGCGCGGCCGCCGAGGATCCGGGCCGCACAGCGGTCTATGCACTCATCCTGCTGACCTCGAGCGCCAGCCTCTTTGCCTCGACGGTACTGGTGCGCGGCGTCAAGAGCGCGCCGCTCTTCGAGGGCCGGGCGCTGCTGTTTCTCTGTCTGGTCGCGGTCGCGCTCTCGTGGACGCTGACGCATCTCGCCTTCGCGCTCAGATATGCGCACCTCTACTATCGCGAGGACAACGAAGGGATCGGCGGCGCCGAATTCGCCGGCGGCGCGGCGCCCGATTACTTCGATTTCGTCTATCTCGCCTTCACGGTCGGGATGTGTTTCCAGGTCTCGGATACGACCATCTCGAGTCGCCAGATTCGCCGCACGCTGCTGCTGCACGCGACGATGTCGTTCACCTACAACACGGTGATTCTCGCCTTCGTCTTGAATCTCGCGTTCGGTCTCGCGGGATAGTTCCGCCCATTACCTGAATACCGCCGCGATATTTGATTCATCGTCGGTCCATTCAGGCAGCGCGCGGATCTTTTCGAGCGGTGTGAGCGTCGCGCCCGTGTAGAGCGGACCCGCGAGCAGAGACCCATTGCTGCCGAGCAGGATCCAGTCGCTCGGATAGACCTGCTCATTCGAGGTGTCGTCGGTGACGGCGAGGCCGTGCAGGCCGAACTTGCGTGCGTGCGCGGCGATCGCGGGCTCGAGATCGAGATATCGATTGGAGACATGCACCGCGATGAGCCCGCCTGGCGCGAGGTGGCGCAGATAGATCGCGAACGCTTCCGCAGTGAGCAGATGCACCGGGATCGAGTCGCTGCTGAAGGCGTCGAGCACGAGGAGATCGAAGGCCTGCGGCGCCTGCTTCTCGAGCACCAGGCGCGCATCTCCAATCGAGACGCGCGCCCCCTCGCAGCTCTGAAGAAACGTGAACTGATCGCGGGCGACGCGCTCGACGAGTGGATTCACCTCGTAGAAATCGAACCGATCCTGCGCGCGGCATGCTCCCGCGAGGATGCCCGCACCGAGCCCGATGGTGCCAACGTGCAGGGGCTTGCCCTCGTTGCGCAGCGCTTCGAGCGCACGCCCGACTCCCGAGGTCGCGCTGTAATACGAGAGCGGCGTAAGGCTCGCGTCCGGCGCAAAGAGCTGCAGACCGTGAATGGTCGTGCCGTTGAAGAGAACGCGCAGGCGGCCACGCTCGCCGCGGAGCTCCTGCACGCGGAGCGCGCCGTAGAAATTCCGCGCCAGGAAAATCGAGCCGAGCGTGCGCGTGTGCGCGCGCAGGGCGAGCGACAGCATCATCACCGCAAGTCCGATCAGCAGCCCGGCGCGACCGGAGAGAGAGAAGCGAGCTGCACTCTGGAGCTCGGGCCACCAGACGGCGATCAGCGTGAGCGACGATGCGACGAGCGCCAGCGCCAGTTCGGGCAGGCCGCGCGATACGAGCGGGATCAGTACCGCCGCCGCGATCGAGCCGAGCGCACTGCCCAGTGAGAGGGAGAAATAGAAACGCGTCAGGCCGGTCGCGGGTGGACGCAGGCGCGAGAGCTCGGCGTGCAGCGCGCAGGTGATGAAAAAGAAAGCCACGGTGAGTGCGGCGATCGACCAGGCGAGATGGTGATCGGGCGGCGTCCATCCATCGGCGAACGCGAGCAGCGCGATGGACGCGATCGCACCCGGCACGCTCCAGGCGCGCTTCACCCAGCGCGGCGAATCGAAACTGAGGATGAAGCTGGTGAGATAGGCCGCGAGCGGGAGCATCCAGAGCAGCGGGATGGGCGCGACGTTGCGCGTGAGATGTCCGGTGACGGCGATGAGCAGCGCCGAAGAGCAGGCGGGCAGGAGCAGCCAGAGCGCGCGATCGCGGCTCGATGCGCGCATCGGGATGGAATCGTTTGAGTGCAAAGCATCATCGGGAAGTCCGCTCCCAGTGCGGTCGCGCGCGCTTCGCAGCGAAACGACTGCCGCGCAGATCGCAAAGAGCAGATAGGCGAGCGAGAAGAGCGTGCCCTGCGCATGCAGCGGCAGCCGCGGCTCGACGAGGAACGGATAGGCGGCGAGGCCGAGCAGCGACGCGAGATTCGAGAGCGCATAGAGACGGTAGGGCGAGGCCTGTGCGCGGCGAGCTGCGAGCGCCTGCACGATGGGGCCGGTGGCCGAGAGCGCGATGAACGGCAGCCCGACCGAGCGTGCGAGCGAGAGGAGCAGCTGGACGATGGGCGGCGCGCGCAAAAGCCACGCAGGCAACAGCGGCGACGTCGCGAGCGGAAGACAGCAAAGGCCCATCACGAGGAGCGAAACGTGGGCGAGAGCCTGCCCGCGTGGGCGCAGCTTGCGCACGACGAGATCGGCGAAGAGATATCCGGCGAGGAGCGCGAGCTGGAAGAAGAGCAGGCACGTCAGCCACACCGCAGAGGTGCCGCCGAAGAGCGGCAAGAGCGCCTTCGCGGCGAGAGGCTCGACGAGAAAGAGCAGGA
This sequence comes from uncultured delta proteobacterium, assembly GCA_903911145.1. GTDB lineage: Bacteria > Myxococcota > Myxococcia > Myxococcales > 40CM-4-68-19 > CAIWCD01. The sequence goes on from CAIWCD010000036.1 coordinate 29,818, forward strand.
ACGCGCCGAGCGCCACTGAGGCCGCGAAGAGGAACACGCCACATCCATATCGCCAACGCTGGCGTCCGCGCGCGCCATCTGCTACCTCGCGCTTCCATGAGCCGCATCTACAAGACACTTCCTCCGCAGGGCACCAAACTCGGCATCGCCTTCTCCGGCGGCCTCGACACGCGCTGCGCGGTCGCGTGGCTCTCCGCGCAGGGCATGGAGGTCCACGCGTACACCGCGGATCTTGCGCAACCCGACGAAGCAAGCTGCGACGACATCCCGCCCATCGCGCTCTCGCATGGCGGCAAGGCCGCGAAGCTTCTCGACTGCCGCGCACAGCTCGTGCGCGAGGGAATCATCGCCATCCAGTGCGGTGCGTTCCACCTCTCGGTCGGCGGCAAGAAGTACTTCAACACCACGCCGCTCGGCCGCGCCGTCACCACCACGGCGATCGTGCGCGAGATGCGCGAGGACAACGTCAACGTCTTCGGCGACGGCTCGACGCACAAGGGAAACGACATCCAGCGTTTCTATCGCTACGGCCTGCTGGTGAACCCCGAGTTGCGCATCTACAAGCCGTGGCTCGACCCCGCGTTCGTCAACGCGTTCGGCGGCCGCAAGGAGATGAGCGAGTACCTCATCTCGCGCAAGCTCCCCTACAAGATGGGCACCGAGAAGGCCTACTCGACCGACTCGAATCTCCTCGGCGCGACGCACGAAGCGAAGGATCTCGAGCGACTCGACAGCGGCATCCGCATCGTCGCGCCGATCATGGGCGTCGCGTTCTGGAAGAAGGAAGTTGCGATCGAAGCAGAGGAGATCTCGATCACCTACGAGCAGGGTCGTCCCGTCGCGCTCAACGGCAAGCGGTTCGCCTCGGAGCTCGAGCTCTTCATGGAGGCCAACAAGATCGGCGGCCGCCACGGTCTGGGCATGAGCGATCAGATCGAGAACCGCGTCATCGACGCCAAGAGCCGCGGCATCTACGAGGCGCCCGGCATGGCGCTGTTGCACATCGGCTACGAGCGGCTTCTGTCGGCGATCCACAACGAGAACACGCTCGAGCTCTACGCGACGCTCGGCCGCCGCCTCGGTCGTCTGCTCTACGAGGGCCGCTGGTATGACCCGGAAGCGCTGATGCTCAAGGACGCGCTCACGCGCTGGGTCGCGCCGTCGATCACCGGCACGGTCGCGCTCGAGCTGCGCCGCGGCGATGACTACACGCTCATCTCGACGGAGGCGCAGTACATGGCCTACGCGCCCGAGAAGCTCTCGATGGAGCGCGTCGCCGAGCCGGCCTTCACGCCCGAGGATCGCATCGGCGCGCTCGAGCTGCAGAACCTCAACGTCGGCGACAATCGCGCGCTGTTGCTGCACCACCTCGAGGCGATGCGCGCGCTCGGGGGCGGAAGCACCGACGCAGAGCCGAAGCTCGCGGCGATGCTCGGCGCGGGGAAGTAGCGCAAAGCCGCGCCAGGAGCGGCCGGGAGCGACTGGACCCTTTCGCGCGACCGTACATTTTGTACAAATTGTACGGTCGCGGCGGAGGAGATCTGGTTGAGCGGCCCATCGCAGCAGCGCTGAAGTAGCGACGCGCGATTCGAGCTTCGTTCGATTCAGATAAGCTCGTCCGATGCACCTGCGCACGTTGCAGATTGCGGCACTCGTTCTTACGTTCGCTGCCAGCGCGGCCCACGCGAGTCCGCTGCCGCTGCCGACCTTCAGCGGCTACGTCGTCGATCAGGCGCAGATCATCGAGGCGCCCAATCGGCAGATCATCAACGACCTCGCCTCCGAGCTCGATCATGCAGGAACCGCGCAGCTCGCGCTCTGCACCGTCAGTGCCGAGACGCTCGGCGACACTTCCAAAGAGGAGTTCTCGACTGCGCTCTTCAAGCAGTGGGGCCTCGGCCACGGCAAGCAGAAGGCCGACGGCGTGCTCATCTTCATGGTGCCGGGCCCGAGCGGGAAACGGCGCATCCGCGTCGAGGTCGGCTACGCGATGGAGGCGCTGCTCAACGACGGAAAAGTCGGCGCGCTGATCGACACGTATGCCGTTCCGCGACTGAAGACGGGCGACTACGGAGACGCGGCGTCGGCGCTCGCGCGGGCGATCGCGCAGGTGATTCGCGCTGACGCGGCCGCGGGCGGTCAGAGCCTGCCGGGTGCGAACGGAATGCGCGGAGGAGTCGGGATCGGAACCGATCATCCGCCCGAGCCTCCCACGCAATGGGAAGCTCTCTGGGCCGTGCTGGGCGCGATGATCCTGCTCTTCCTCACGCTGTTCGCCAGCTACAAACTGGAGAAATTCGTCCGCTTCAAGATGGCCGCGTTTGCGCTCCTGCTCACCGGGTCTGCTGTCGCGGCGCTGCTCTACTACCCGAGCGTCATACCGGCACTCATCGGCTGGATCTCGCTCGTCATCGGCCTGCTCGGCAATGCGTTCATGTACGCGCTGATCGCGGAGCGCAGATGTCCGAAGTGCGGCGGCTGGCTGCGCTTCAGCTACGAGATCACCGAGAAGCCCACGTACCGCGACTTCGGCGAAGGCGTGTACATCGCGAACTGCAAGCAGTGCGGCTTCGACCGGCGCACGCCCGAGAAGCTCGATCGGGTCGGCGCTCCGGGCCAGGGATTCTGGAGCGGCGGCAGCAGCGGCACAGGTTCGGGCAGCGGCGGCACCAGCAGCAGTGGAAGCCGCAGCGGCGGTGGCGGAGGCAGCAGCAGTTCGGGCGGATTCTCCGGCGGTGGCGGAGGGGATTCGGGTGGCGGCGGAGCGGGGCGCGACGTCTAGGGGGTGTCCCGATCAGTCGCTCCCCTCGCGCGCTACGTCTTGCGCGCGACGATCTTCTCGAGCCCGCCCATGTAGGGCCGGATCGCTTCGGGCAGCACGATGCTTCCGTCTTCCTGCTGCCCGTTCTCGAGGATCGCGACGAGCGTGCGGCCGATCGCGAGGCCCGAGCCGTTGAGCGTGTGCACGAGGCGCGGCTTCTCGCCGAGAGCAGGACGGAAGCGGATCTGCGCGCGCCGCGCCTGGAAATCGCCGAACGACGAGCAGCTGCTGATTTCGCGGAACGCGTTCTGTCCGGGCAGCCAGACTTCGATGTCGTACGTCTTCTCCGAGCCGAACCCCATGTCGCCAGAGCAGAGCAGCACGACGCGGTGGTGCAGGCCGAGGCGCTTGAGCGGCTCCTGCGCGTCGTCGACGAGCTGCTCGAGCGCGGCCTGCGAACTCTCCGGCGTCTCGAAGCGAACCAGCTCCACCTTGTGGAACTGGTGCACGCGGATGAGCCCCTTGGTGTCCTTGCCCGCGCTGCCCGCCTCGCTGCGGAAGCAGGGCGAGAACGAGCAGTACTTCAGCGGCACGGACGGATTGTTCGGATCGCCGAGGATCTCGTCGCGGTGCAGATTCGTGATCGACACTTCGGCGGTCGGGATCAGGTAGTGGCCCGAGGTTGTCTTGAAGAGATCCTCCTCGAACTTCGGCAGCTGGCCGGTGCCGCGCATCGACGCTTCGTTGACGAGATAGGGCGCGAGAACCTCGAGGTAGCCGCGCTCGCGATGCAGGTCGAGGAAGAAGCGGGCGAGCGCGAGTTCGAGGCGCGCGATGTCGCCCTTCGCCACCCAGAACCGCGCGCCCGAGAGTTTCGCGGCGCGCTCGAAATCGAGCAGGCCGAGCGCCTCGCCGAGATCGGTGTGCTCCTTCGGCTTGAATGTGAATGACGGCTTCGCGCCGAACGCGCGCGCCGGCTGCTCGACATTGCCCGTCGCATCAGGACCGGGCGGGACGCTCGCGTGCGGAAGATTCGGGACGTTCAGCAGCCGATCGCCAATCTGCGCCTCGACGAGCACGAGCTTTTCATCGAGGAGCTTCACGCCGTCGGAGAGACCTTTGAGCGTCGCGCGCAGAGCGGCCTGCGCCTCGCCCTTGAGCGTGCGCATCTCGTCCGAGCTCTTCTTCTGCGACGCGCGCATCCCTTCGCTCTCGACGATCAGCTTCTTGCGCTCGGCGGCGAGCTCAGCGATCTGCGCGAGCTCCGCACCGACGTTCGCACCGCGCGTGGACAGGCGTGCGCGCACTTCATCAAGATTCTGAACCACCCAGCGCAGGTCGAGCATGCGTACGCCTCCAGAGGGAGAGAGGGCGCGGTGTAGTCCCGGCGGCGCGCAGACGTCAACCGACGAAACGCTTCTCGCGCTCGTCCTCTAGCGCGCGGACGCCCGCCCCACTTGCACCGGCGCGCGTCTGTGTGCGATGCGCACGCGCATGTTTTCCGTCACGCAAGAGATCGCCTTCTGCTACGGGCATCGGCTGCTCGGTCATCCCGGCAAGTGCGCGCGCCTGCACGGCCACAACGGCGTCGCGCGCCTCACGCTGCGGGCCGAGGCTCTCGATGCGCAGGGGATGGTCGTCGATTTCGACGTGCTCGGCGCGCGCGTCGGCGACTGGATCGCGCAGACGCTCGATCACCGCATGCTGCTGCACCGAGGAGATCCGGCCGCGGTCGCGCTCGCGCAGATCGGCGAGCCGCTGCTCGCGCTGCCGTTTCATCCGACCGCCGAGGGGCTCGCGAAGATGATCTTCGAGCACGCGCGCAGCGAGGGATTGCCGATCGCGCAGGTGGAGATCGTCGAGCAGCCGGGCAGCATCGCGACCTACTCGGAGTAGTTCCAACCCTTGCTGGGCGCGGCTTTGCGCTATTCGAGCTTCTGGTCTCTTCGGCGCGCGTGGCACTCGTCGCTGCCCGCCTCGACGGTGCGGCACGGCTTGGGGCGCACGACATAGATCGAGCAGCGCACCTCTTCGCCGAGTTTTCCCTCGAGCGCGATGCAGCGCTGCTCTCTCCCGATCAACTTCAAGTGCGTCTCGCTCTTTGAGTTGATCACGCAGAGCTTCGCGATCAGCTCGGGCCGCTTGCTCAACGCATCGCGCGGCTTCACCTCGACGTAATCGATGTAACGCTCAGCCTTGTTCTCGTTGCTGTTGCAGCAGCAGGCGCCGCACGTCTGGCAGTCGAGAGGCACGTCACTCTGCGCGCTCCTCGCGGAGGGCTTTGCTGCGGTGTTCCCGCGTCGCTGCGCAGCGCGCGCCACTGCTCAACTCTCGCTCGTGCTGGCGAGCAGCTCGACGAGCCGCGACGGAAGCGTCATCGGCGCGAAGGGCTTGCCGATCACGCCGCGCGCGCCTCGTGCAACGAGGCTGCTCACCGTGGCTGCGTCGCAGGTCGCGGTCATGAATACGACAGGGATCGCGCGCGTCGCGGGATTTGCGCGCAGCCCGGAGAGCGTCGCGGGCCCGTCGAGCCCCGGCATCATCACGTCCATCAGGATGAGATCGGGCAGCTCCGTCGGCGCGGAGGATAGAGCTTCGGCGCCGCTCGCGCAGAGCACCACCTGCCACTTGCCAACCGAGCGCAGGCTCACCTCGCCGAGCTTGCGGATGTCGGGCTCGTCGTCGACAAGCATCACTTTGCGAATGGGCGTCACCGCTTCTCTATGCACGTTTTCGCGCGCGATCAGAAATAGAACGTGCCGGTGAGGTGGGCGGCGATGGGCGCGCCGGGCGTGTAATGGAGGTCGGTGACGGGATGCGTCTCCGGCGTCCAGGGAGCGCCGCTTGTCGAGATGGTGTGGCCGTCGGGTGGATTCACGACCTGCGTGACGTTGGCGAACTGCGCCTCGCGAAAGACGGAGTTGGTGACGTTCTCCACGATGAGTGCGGCGCTCCAGCGTTTCGCGGTGTAGCTCACCTGCGCGTCGAAGACGGTGTAGCCCTGCGCGACGAGGTTGCAGCGCTGTCCTGCGGCGGTCGATGCGTCGAGCGCGGGCGAGCATTCGGGGACGCCGTTGCCCTGCGTGAATTGCGTGCCGGGCCTGTCGCCGATGTGCCGCATGCGCACCGCACCGCCGAATCCACTCGGGTGGCGCGCCGAGAGTCCGGCCGTGATCGTGACTGGCGGCGCGAGCGCGACGGCGTTTCCGTTGCCCGCGTCCACCTTGTACTGGCTGTGCGAGAAAGTCGCCTCTGCGTCGGCCGCGAGCCAACTCAAGAGCTGTGCGCGCCCTTCGAGATCGACGCCGTAGCGCGTGGTCGCGCCCGAGGCTGTGTTGCCGCCCGTGTCGCCGTTCCAGACCAGCTCGCTCTGCAGATCGAGCCGCCAGAGCGCCGCCGCGAGCTCGAGGCGATCTCTGAAGAGATGCGTGCGCGCGCCGAACTCGCCGCCGATCGCGCGCGGCAGCGAGCCCGAGCCAGCACTCTCGACGGCAGCGCGCGCGTCGTTGGAGTGAAAGCCCTCGCCGAAGTTGAAGAAGAGCTCGAGCTCTTCGATCGGCGTCACGACGACGCTGGCCTTCGGCGAGAGGATCGCGCGCGAAGCGTCGGGCGCGATCGGAGTCGGATGCTCGGCGTCGAGAGATCCATCTGCCTTGTTCGAGTGGACGTCGAAGGCGAAGAGATCTCCGCGCGCGCCGAGGATCACGCGCAGGTATTTCGGGGCGCGCCAGTCGAGCTGCGCCCAGAGGCCACCGCTTGTCTCCTGCGTGTCGGTGTCGACGCACGCGGCGGCGACGCCGAAGCAGTCAGGCAGGCGGGCACGCTGTTCGACGTGCCAGAGCTGCGCGTGGATGGTGTCGCTGCGAAACTGCGCACCCATCGAGATGAAGAGCGCGCCCGGCAACGTCTCGCGCAGCACCTTCTCGTAGCGAAGATTTCCCGCGACCACCGTGCGCTCATCGTCCTGCTCGATCTCGTCGCCGTGGATCGGATCGCGCAGCTGGAAGGTGAAGTCGTTGAAGAGCGTCAGGCCGTAGCGAATGAGGGAAAGGTTTGCACTCAAACGATCTCCCGCGTTCGACTTGTAGGTGTAGGCCGCGATCATCTGCAGCCGCTCTGTCGAGCCGCCCTCGGTGGGATCGATCGAGTCGAAGCGGCCGAGAAATCCATCATCGACGAGGCGGGCGGGGATCTGTCCGGAGCCCGTCCAGCTTGATTCATATGCGGTCGCGAGCAGCGAGAATGTTCCACGCGAGAGCTCGAAGGTGTCCTTCGCGAAGAGGTTGAAGCGCTGCAATTTCTCCAGCGTCGTGAACGGGCCGTTGGTTCCGTAGGCCTCGACCGCGAACCAGGGCCGCGACGATCCGAGATCCGGCGTCGCGATGCCGAGCACGCGCCAGGTGTCGAACGAGCCGCCCGTCGCCGTGACCTGCGCGCGCTCGACCTGCTTGCGCGTGACGAGGTTCGCCGCGCCTGCCGTGTCGAAGTCGCCGTACTCGGCGAAGTAGGGGCCCTTCGTCACGTCGAGCCGCTCGATCGCTTCGGGGATGATGAAGTGGAGATCGCTGTAGCCCTGCCCGTGCGCGTGCGAGGGCAGGTTGATGGGAATGCCGTCGAGGTAGACGGCGACGTCGGTGCCATGATCGGCGTCGAAGCCGCGCAGGAAGAGCTGGTCCGCCTTGCCGCCGCCCTGGTGCTGCGCGGTCACGAGGCCGGGCACGACGCGCAGGATCTCCTCGGGGCTGTTCATCGGCCGTTCGAGAAAATCGAGATCGCGCACGGTGCGGGAGCTGGCGGCGCTGAAGGTGCGCTCCGCTTCGATGGTGGCCGAGAGTCCGGCGTCGGGCATCGCTTCGTCGCCGGGCGCGACGTCGGCATCGGGATCGAGGGCTGCGCCAGCATCGGCCGGCGGCACCGGCTCGGCGCGCGCTGCGCGGATTGCGCCGAGGAAGGGGATGGAGAAGAGAAGTGCGACGATCGCGCAAGGCCGCGCTGGGCGTGGAGTTGCGAGCATGCTTGGAGCTCCAACAAAAGCGGATGGGCAGCGTCCACGCGCGCACAAAGGCGCAGCGCACGACGCCGCGAGAGGAGATCGAACCGAGAAAATGCAGCGCTCAGCTCAGCGCTGGCGGCGGCGATTGGGCGCGCGGCGTCCGTTGCCACGCAGGCAGCGCGACGCGCACAGAAGCGTCGCGCGCGGCGAGCGCTGGCGTCTCGACGATCGGGGCTGCGAGCTGCGCGGGCGGCGGCGCGGTGAGCAGCGCAAGCGCTGCGTGCGCGAGCGAGCCGTGGCCGTGCTCGAGCGGATTGCGCGAGGACTCATCGCCGCCGTGCGAGTGGCCCGCAGGCCCATGCGAATGCGGCGCGCCGTTCGGGCCGTGCGTGTGGAGATGCCCGCTCCCGTCGTCGTGCGGCGCGCGCGCGTCCTGCGTGCGCAGCTCGTAGGCGACGAGCGGTCCGTAGACCCAATCGACCTCCGGAGCGACCGGGTCCGACTCCGCGAGGATCGTCTCCTCCCACGCGAGCGCATCGACCGGGAGAGCCGCCGCGAGCTGCTCGTCGGTCGGTGCAAACTCGCTCGCCGCGGCCCGCGCGAGTGCGAGCTGCGCGTCCAGTGCGTGCGATTCGCGCAGGTGCTCCTCTGCGTGGACGAGCGGCGCTAAGAGCACGCCCGCGATCCAGATGATTCCCAGCGCGATCGCGCAAAGCCGCACTGGGAGCGGCCGGCGTGACGTGCTCTGGATGTGGAGTGCGTCGAGCATGCGTGCGCCAGCGACCGAGGGAGCGCACGACTTCTAGCACATCGTCGCCACGCAGGGCGGTGCCGATCGCTCCACGCCCGCTACCGAATCTCGACCGGGATCTTCCCGAAGCGCCCGGCGCGATAATCCTCGATCGCCTCGACGATCTCGCGCTCGGTGTTCATCACGAACGGTCCGTAGCGGGCGAGCGGCTCTGCAAGCGGCTTTCCGGCGATCAGCAAAAGCGAGAGCGGCTCGGTCGCGTCATCCGGCACCGCGATCCGCACGCCGTCGCCTTGGTTGTCAAAGACAACCATCTGGCTCTTTCGCGCGCCCGTCTTCTCTGCGCCGAACAGTCCCGATCCAGAGATGAGATAGGCGAACGCATTCGAGCCCGCGGGCAGCGGCTGCTCCCACGTCGCCCCCGGCTGCAGCGTCGCGTGCAGATAGGTGATGGGAATGCGCGTGTCGATCACCGCGCGCACGCCGAACGCCTCGCCCGCGATCACCCGCACCGAAACGCGCCCGTCCTTTCCCAGCGCGGTCGGGATGCGAGTCGCCGCGACATCCTGGTAGCGCGGACGCATCCGCTTGTCGGCCGCCGGGAGGTTCACCCAGAGCTGGAAGCCATGCATCTTTCCGCCGCGCGCCTGGAACCCGCGCGTCGGCATCTCCGAGTGGATCACGCCGTCGCCCGCGGTCATCCACTGCACGTCGCCTTCGCGCAGCACGCCGTGGTTGCCCTGCGAATCGTGGTGCTCCATCTCGCCCGCGAGCAGATAGGTCACCGTCTCGAAGCCGCGGTGCGGATGATCGGGCGCGCCGCTCGCTTCGCCCGGACCGTGCACGCTGGGGCCCATCTCGTCGAGGAGCAGGAAGGGATCGACCTGGAGAATTCCGTGGCGCGGGAACGGCCGGTTCACTTCAAAGCCTGCGCCCTCGGTCTGGTGGAGGCTCTGCACGACGCCTGCGACGGCCCGGATGGAGATGTTTTCACTCATGTGACTTCCTTTCAGCGAGGTTCGATGCCGTGCTACGCGCAAGAGGTTCATGCGCGACCTGCGCCCGGCGTCGCAATCGGAGATCCGCTCGATGGTCCGACTCTCTCACTGCGCCCGAACGATCCCCGCTGCGATCTGTTGCCTGACGTTCGCGGGATGCGGCGGCGCCGGCAGCAGCGGCTCGGCGACCGTGACCGGCGCGGTCGGTGGAACCAACTACAGCGCGCTCGCGTTCTCTGAAGTCACTGCGGTGGTGGTGCGCAACGACCTCTGCACCGTCGACCACGTCCAGAGCGCGTACTCGGCGATCGAGATCCTGCTCTCGCTGCGGCCCGGCCTCTGCCAGAGCGAGAGCACGCAGGTGCAGCCCGCGAACAACACGCTCATCATCCTCGACCTCGAGGAGACGAGCGCGACGAGCAGCGCGGCGCTTCCGCTCGGCAGCTACACCGTGGGGCCTGCGGGCCACACAACTGGAACCGACGCGTCGGGAAATCCCTACAGCGCGACGGCAACCGCCGAGACGCTCGACACCACCTGCTCACTCGTCGGCGGCGCAGCAGCGACGGGCGGCACCGTGAGCATCAGCGCCATCGATGGAAATGATGTGACCGGGTCGTTCAGCATTTCGTTCGGCAGCGGCGCGCTCGTCGGCACCTTCGCCACTGCACCCTGCGCGCTCACCAACGAGCAGTTCTGCGCAGCGAAACTTCCGCGGCAGTTGACCTGCTCGGATTGATCATCGCAAGGAGACTGACCATGACCCACGCCACTTCGCAGACCGTTTCGCTCGCGACCTCCGCCGGGCCGATGCAGTGCCAGCTCTTTCTGCCCAAGGGCGACGGACCGCGCGGCGCAGTCATCGTCGTGCCCGAGGTGTTCGGGCTGATGCCGGCGATCCTCGAGACGGGCGAGTGGCTCGCGCGCGCTGGATATCTCGCGCTCTGCATCGAGATCTTCCACCGCACCGCTCCCGCGGGCTTCGTCAGCGAGAAGCACGACTTCGCCGCGGTGGGCCCGCACTTCAAGCCGCTCATGAACGACGGGCTCGCTGAAGATCTCGCCGCCGCGCGCGACTTCCTCGCCAAGCAGCCGCGCTCGAATGGGAAGGTCGGCGTCCTCGGCTATTGCGTCGGCGGATTCGCGGCCTACCTCGGTGCCTGCCGCACGAAGCTCGCCGCGAGCGTCGCCTACTACGGCGGCGGGATCGTCAATGCGCGCCCGCAGATGACAGCGCTCGCGCCTCTGCTCGCAGAAACGGTGACCTGCCCGGTGCTCGCCCACTTCGGCGCGGACGATGCGTCGATCCCCGCGAGCGATCGGGAGGCGATCGATGCGCGACTCACGCAGCTCGGCGTTGCACACGAGTTCATCACCTACGCAGGTGCGGGACACGCATTCGGCAACTACGAGCGGCCGAGCTTCAATCCGATCGCGACCGCGCAGGCGTGGGCGAAGACGCTCGCGTTTCTCGCGCCGCTGCTCGCTTGATCGCGCAAACCCACGCTGGGCGCGGCCTTACGCTTCGCGCACCAGCGTGAAGTAGTGATCGAGCGGCTTCTCTTCCTTGTGCGCGGAGCCGATCGAGACGTGCTTCGAAACACGGCGCATGAAGTCGCGCGTGTGAAAATAGACCAGCCGCTGCAGCCCCTGGCTGTTGGGAATCACGCGCGGCCAACCCTCGACGACCGCCGTGTCCGGCACCTCGAAGTAGTCGACGACGATCGCGCCGCGCTCCTCCCAGAGCTTGTTTCCGGCGGTCGGCTTGGCGACGAAGAAGCCCGGACCGATCACGCCGCGCGTGATCCCTTCGTTGTAACCAAAGAGGCGGGCCGCGCTGTTTTCCGGGCGGCAGAACCGCTTCTCGAAGAGGCGGAACGGACCCGGCACCGGGAGTGTGTTGCGTCCGAAGTGGCGCACGGCCGTTCGCGCGCCCGTGCTCTCGGGCACGAAATGCGTCAGGTCGATTCCCGTCGTCGGCGCGAGGTTCCAGAGCTTGCGCTGCGCGGCACGACCGAGCGCGCGCGTCTCGGCGAGGCGGGCCTCGTGCGAAATGCCGTCGAGGTGCGCGCAGATCGCGGCGAGGTCTGCCTTTGCATCGAGGAGCGTCTGCAGGGTTTGCGGATTCATGGGACGCAAGTATACAGCCCGCATGGCTCTCGACATCGGATCAGCGGCGCCGGACTTCTCTCTTGCATCCACCAGCGGCGGCGAGGTTTCGCTCAAGTCGCTGCGCGGATCGAAGTTCGTCCTCTATTTCTATCCAAAGGACGACACGCCCGGCTGCACAGTCGAGGCGTGCGATTTCCGCGACAACCTCGCGCGCGTGAAGAAGGCCGGTGCGCTTGTCTTCGGCGTCTCGAAGGACACGCTCGCCGCGCACGAGAAGTTCCGCGCGAAGTATTCGTTGCCGTTTCCGCTGCTCTCTGATGCGGGCAACCTTGTCGCGCGGGCCTACGGCGCATTCGGCAAGAAGCTCATGTACGGCAAGCAGGTTGAGGGGACGATCCGCAGCACGTTCGTCATCGACGAGAAGGGGAAGGTCGAACAGGTCTTCTCTCCCGTGAAGGTCAAAGGCCACGTCGACGCCGTTCTCACGGCGCTGCGAGGGGAGGGCGCGCCGGTTGTCGCCGCGAAGAAAGTTCCTGCAGCGAAGAAAGTGACTGTCGCAAAGAAGGCTGCTTCTGAAAAGAAAGCTACTTCCAGGAAGTAAGTCACTTCCCGACAACCCCCATGCGCGCTCCTCCTCGAATCTTCTCTGTGGCACTCGCGTTCATCGCGGCGGCGAGTCTCCTCGCCTGCGAAAGTTCGGACGGGTCGATGTTCTTTGGCGATGGATGGAAAGAGTGGATCGCGCAGGCGGTGACGAAGGACACAACCGACTCCGACCGACAGTGGGAGCTGCTCAACTGCTGGCGCCCCGCGAGCTGGCACGGTGAGTCCCTCATCGCGAGCGCCTATCGCGTGACGGCGGTGCGCATCCTCGGCAAGGAAGCGGACAACGCGCGCCGCTACGAGGCGGACATCGAGATCACGCCGAACCTGGCGAACTCGTCGCCGACGGTGCAGGGGCTCAAGGCTGGCACAGCGAACGCGACCGTGGCGGGCGTCGCGACGCGCGGGGAGGCCGGAGGGAAGATGTATCTCTTCCCGTGGAAGTCCGCGGTCACCGAGACGCATTGGTCGCTCGTCGCGCGCAGTGGCGCCCATGCGACCATCGATCCGGCGGTCCGCGATGTGGGCATCGTCGAGTTGCTCTCCGCGCAGACGAGCCTTTCGCCGACGTTGTCGCGTCTCGAGAAGGGAGCGAGCTGGACGGGCAAGTTCGGCGTGCAGCTGACGATGGGCTCCGACGACTACTCGCGCGACTACGACGAACTGGTCGTCGCGGCGCGAGCGGGAGAGACGCTGAAGCTTCGGATCGTTTCACAGACAGCGAGTCCGATCGGCGCGTGGCTCGCCCCGCCGGTGAGCGCATTTCCGCACCAGCTCGCAACGGCGATCGTTCCCGCGAATGGAGCAGGTGAGCTGCTGTACCAGGCGCCGGTCGATGGCGAGCTGCGGCTGGTGATCTGGAAGGGCAAACTCGACCCAGCGGGGAGCTACACCGTCTCGCGCTGAACGTGGCCGCAGCGATCGCGCTCATCCTCTCCCCGCGCGGGCGAGCGCGATTCTATCGCTCGTCTGGATCGTCGACCGGTTCGAGTTCGCGCTCGTCGATCCAGAGAGCACCGTCCTGTTCGACGAGCGGAAGACCGCGCAGAGAGCGGCCGGGACACGCGCCGCGCACGCAGAGCCCGCTCGATGGATCGAAGTAGGCACCGTGCGCCTGGCATTCGAGCAGGCCGTCGCTCGAGAAGAGTTTGCCGTCGCCGAGATCGAGCGGCTGCCCTCGGTGGGGGCAGACATTGTGGTACCCGCGCACCGCCCCATCGGGAGCGCGGATCGCAAATCCCTCGAGCGGAACCTTGCCGTAGCGCGTCTGCACGAGACCCAGCTCGAACCGCGCGGAGAGCGTGCCGCGCAGGCCGTCGCTCGCGCAGAGGCGCTTCATCGAGATGCGTCCGCGCGGGCCACCCACGGCACTTCGCTCACGCCGAGGCGCAGGTTCGCCGCGCGCGCCATGGTGAAGAGCAGATCGCTGACGCGATTGACGTACGCGAGGGCCTCACTCGAGACCGGGCCGTGCTGCGAGAGAGTCACGACAGCCCGCTCGGCGCGGCGGCAGATGGTGCGGCAGAGATGCAGCGAGGCCGCGCTTGGCGATCCCGCGGGGAGAATGAATGTCTTCATCGGCGGCAGCTCGGCGGTGAGCCGATCGATCTCGCGCTCGAGACGCGCGGTGTCCTCGGCGCGCAGGCGCGGAACACTCTTCGGCGCGCTCTCGGGATCGGGCGTCGCAAGCTCGGCACCGAGGTTGAAGAGATCGATCTGCAGCGTGCCGAGAAACAGCTCGAGATCGGCGACGCGAAGATCGCAGAGAGAGATCCGGGCCACGCCCAGCGCGGAGTTCAGCTCGTCGATATCGCCATAGGCCGCGACGCGCAGGTCGTCCTTGCGCACGCGCGGTCCGCCGAAGAGCCCCGTCGATCCATCGTCGCCATTGCGCGTGTAGATGCGTGTCATGCAGCGAGGGTAGGGCGGTTGCCCCCGCCATGGAAGCGGGGAGTTGCTGCGTGCCGCAGTTCAGCTCGAAACCGGCGCGCCCGCGCTGCTGCTCATCGGCTTGAGTTTCACCGCGACGGCGCTTCCCTCGACGAACGTGGCGGCGTGCGGGTTCCCAGTCGCGACGAGCAGCGGCAGCGACTGACCGACCGCGAATTCGATCCGCGGGTTGGTCACTGCAAAATGGCCGCGACCAGTGACTCCCTGGTTTTCGAACTGCAGCGCGACGTACGTGATCGGTGCACCGTTGAGCGTCATGCTCTGAGCCATCGAGATCTGACCTTCGATCAGCTCCCCGTCGCGAATGAGGCGTCGCATCGCCTCGCGCCGCCGATCGACCCAGGCCGCGAATGGAAGCCAGGAGAGCGCGAAGAGCGCCGCGCCCACGAGCACGAACATTCCGATGCGCTCCCCGGTCATCGGGTGCACGAGCGCCTGCGGCAGCAGGACCAGGCCGCTCATCGTCGCCAGAGTGCAAAGCGACAACGCGACGATCCCGTAGAGGAAGCCCCAGAAGAAGAATCCGATGGACGGCACGAGCCTTTGCGCCACGCGGACGACCAGCTCCTCCTCGCGCGGCGATGGCTGCTCGCGCACCGCTGACAACTCGTCGTCCATAGATCCAGGTCCTCTCGTTCGATTCCTTCGAAAGACAGCGCGACCCCGTTGTATCGCGCCACGAGAGCATCACCGCGTGTGGCGCACGTCGGTTGACCCTGCCGCGTGTTGCCGCGATCTGCGCTAGAAGGCGCAGCTCGATGCTCGAATTCAAAGTGACAGCAGATGCCGCCGGACAGCGCCTCGACAAGTTCCTGCGCAAGCGGCTGACCACCGTTCCGCTCAGCCATCTCTACAAGATGGTGCGTACGAAGAAGGTGCGTGTGAACGGTGCGCGCGGCGACATCGCGCAGCTGCTCGCCGAGGGAGATGTCATCTCGGTGCGTGGTCCCGAAGAGCAGCTGATGGGCCCCCCTCCTGCGCCAGCGTTCCGTGAGCAGTCGGTCCATGCGCAGCGAAAGCCCGCCAAGCAGGAGTTCGGCATCCTCTACGAGGACGAGCACATTCTCGCGTGCGACAAGCCCGCGGGACTCGCCATCCATCCTGGGACAGGCGTCCCACAAGACACGCTGGTCGATCAGGCGCGCGCCTATTTTGAGCGGCAGGGGCTCGTGATTCCGGCGGGCGAGTACAAGCCCAGCCCCGCGCACCGACTCGATCGTGAGACGAGCGGCATCGTGCTGGTGGCAAAGACGCGCCAGGCGATGGTGAAGCTCACCGAGATCTTCACGGCGGGAGAAGCGCGCAAGCAGTACCTCGCGCTGGCGAAGGGGCGCTTTCAAAAAACAAGCGGCACCATCGAGCTGCGCCTGCCCGAGCACCAGCAGACGGCCGAGTCGAAGTCGGTGCGCGGCGTGAACATGCAGGAGGCGGTGACGCACTGGACGCGGCTCGACGGCGGTCCCGAGGCGACGCTGCTGGAACTCGTGATCGAGACGGGCCGCACGCATCAGATCCGGCGCCACCTCGCGGCCATCGCCCATCCCGTGATTGGCGACAGCAAGCACGGCGACTTCGTGTTCAACCGCCAGGCGCGCGCAAAGTTCGGCCTCAAGCGGATGTTCCTCCACTCGGCCTTTCTCGCCATCGCGCACCCGATCACGGGCAAGCGGATGCAGTTCGAATCGCCGCTCCCGAAGGAGCTCGCAGAGTGTCTGCCGCGCGCCGGCATCAACTGGACGGCGCGCGCACGATTGCCGTCTCCGCCGCGACGGTGACTCGAGCGCCGCGGGCACCGCCACGTCGAGCGGGATTCGTGTTCGGGCATCTCGACGGCCATGTTCGGATACGCATTCGCATTCTGAATTCGACTCTGTCTTGTCCTCCGCCGGAATAAGCCGCGGGGCGTGGAGTTGCCTGAGCCGCGCGCAGTTCAGGAGCGGCCTTACAAAGGTGTGGATGAGCACATTCTGCGTCGGCCGCGGATGCATGTTTGAGCACGGCTCAGGCAACTCCGCGCCCCGCGGCGCACTTCGACTAGGATGCCGCGCGCATGACTGTCAGCGACCAGAATCAACCCACTCCCGCGCCCCTCTGGCGACGCGTCCTGTCGCGCTTCCTCCGCCGCCCGGGCAAGCGGACGATCCTCGACAAGCTCGCGATCGCGTTTGGCGCGCTCGTCATTCTCGTCGGAATCGCGCTCGCGATCGGCTACGCCTCGATGGCCAAGGGGCTGCCCTCGATCGACTGGGCGCGCCACTACCGCCCGCCCATCGTCACCGAAGTCTGGAGCGGCGATCAGCAACTGATCGGCGAATACTCGGTCGAGCGCCGCAAGGTCGTCTCGTACGACCGTATCCCGAAGAAGCTCGTGCAGGCGCTCATCGCGAGCGAGGACGCCGATTTCTTCGACCACCAGGGCATCAGCTTCACTGGTTTATTCCGCGCCTTCTTCAAGACGTTCATTCTGCGCCGGCATATGCAGGGCGGCTCGACGCTCTCGCAGCAGACGGCCAAAGCGATTCTCGCCAGCGTCGAGGGCGTGAAGGCCGCGCACGTCCGCTCCGGGTGGGCCGGCAAGCGCCGTTATCTGCGCGAGCTGATCTTAACCTGGCGGCTCGAGCGCAATTTCACCAAGGAGCAGATTCTTAATCTCTACTTAAATGAAGTTTATCTCGGTCATCACAGCTATGGCGTGCAGGCAGCGGCCGAGAACTATTTCCGCAAGAACGTCTGGGAACTCACGCTTCCGGAAATGGCGCTGATCGCGGGATTGCCGCAGGCGCCGTCGAGCTATTCCCCCTTCTCGCATCCCGAGGCGGCGAAGGGGCGTCGCGGATATGTGCTGCGCCGTATGCTCGAGGAGAAGATGATCTCGCAGGCCGAGCACGACGCGGCGGCGGCAGCGGCGATCGAGGTCTATGCCGTTCCCGATATTTCGCGCGAGACGGCTCCTTATGTCAGCGAGCACGTCCGTCGTGATCTGGTCGCGCGCTACAGCAATGAGCGCTTATTAAAAGATGGGTTAAAGGTCTTCACGACGGTGGATCTTGAGAGGGAGATCGACGCGTCGGCGGCCACTCTGCGCGGCGTACTCGAGGTCGATAAGCGACAGGGCTTCCGCGGACCGCTCGCGCATCTTGCAGCGAAGGATTGGCCTGAGTTTATTGCTAAGGAGACGGCGTTTCTCAAGGAGCCGCCGCCCTCGGGTGGCAAAGGCCAGGAGGTCATCGCAGCGCTCGTGACGGAGCTCGACGCGAATGGCTCCGGTGCGCTCGTACGCGTTGGACCCGATAAGGGACGGATTCCCGTTTCGCTCGCAGTGTGGGCGCGCAAGCCCAATCCCGAGTTGAATGCCGCCAACGCTCGCATCGTTTCATTGAAAGGGGTGATTGCGCCCGGCGATATCGTCCTCGTGCGCGATGTGACCGACGCAGCCCTCGCCAAGGGAGATAAGACCTATTCGCTCGAGCAGGACCCGCAGATTCAGGGCGCGCTCATCTCGATGGATCCGAGCAGCGGATATGTCGAGGCGATGATCGGTGGATATGATTTCGAGAAGTCGGAATTCAATCGCGCCTTCCAGGCCTGCAGGCAGCCCGGTTCGGCGTTCAAGCCGATCATCTACAGCGCCGCGATTGAGCAGAAGGGCTTTACCGCCTCGACGACGCTGCTCGATGCGCCGCTGGTGACCGACGACGAGAGCACCGGAAAGCGCTGGAAGCCGAACGACTTTGAAGAGACGTTCGAGGGCGAAGTACCGGTGCGCAAGGCACTGGTGCATTCAATGAATATCCCCGCCATCCGCACGCTGCAGCAGGTCGGCGTCAAGCCCGCGGCGGCGTGGGCGAAGAAGCTCGGCATTACCAGCAAGCTCAACGAGGATCTCTCAATGGCGCTCGGCTCCTCGTGCGTCAATCTCTGGGACCTGACCAACGTCTACGCGCTCTTCGATCGCATGGGCAAGCGGGCCAAGCCGATCTTCTTGCGCCGCGTGCTCGACCGTGATGGGCGCGTCTTGGAAGACCATAGTTCCTACTACGACGCCTCGACGACGCTCGATGACCGCATTGCCGCGGGATATTCACGCCTCTTCGATCAGCCCGAGCAGGTGATTGCGCCGGAGACCGCGTTTCTAATCACCACGTTAATGGAGGCTGTCTGCAAGCCGCCAGGCACGGGCGGACGCGCGGTGGCGCTGGGCAAGCCGGTCGCGGGCAAGACTGGAACGACCAACGACCTCTTCGATGCCTGGTTCGTCGGATATACCCGCGACCTCGTGACAGGGGTCTGGGTTGGCTATGACAATTACGACCAGCCGATGGATAAGTATGAGACGGGCGGACATACGGCGCTGCCAGTCTGGCTCGAATATATGCAGCGGGCATTAAAAGGAGTTCCGCAGCTCTCGTTTGAATCGCCGAGCGATCGGATCATCTGGGTTGATATCGACCCGGAGACCGGGGCCCGGATGCCGCCGGAGTCGCGCGGCGGCGTCCTGCAGGCTTACCTGGCCGGGACCGAGCCGCAGCTTGCGGGCTCGCCCGGTGCTGCTCCTGCGACGCAGCCTGCCGCTGCAGATGCCGTGACGCACGGCGGGCTTTGAGAGGACGTAAGCCATGTTCGGGATGTCATTTGTCGAGCTGTCGATCGTCGCGGTGCTCGCGCTGCTGCTGCTCGGGCCGGATCAGCTGCCGGGCGTCGCGCGCACGCTGGGCAAGACGCTGCGCGAACTTCGGCGCGCTACCGATGATCTGAAGCAGACGTTCGAGACGGAGATGGTGAAGCTCGACGCCGAGGTCAAGCAGCAGCCGACGCGTCCGGCGCCGCCGCGCGCTCCATCAATGGGCGCCGCGCAGACGGTGCTGGAGACGACGGCAGTCAGCTCCGTAGAGACTCTGCCCGCGCCGGCTGCACCGCTCCCTCTCGATCAGGTTCGCCGATCGGCGCCTCCTCCTGCTCCGCCGCTCGATCCGGCCGCAATGCGTGCCCGGGCACGTGCCAATGCTGGGCCGCTCGATCCAGGCTCCGCGCGCGCGGCCGCTCGGATGGCGGCGGTAGAGGGTGCCGCGCAGGCATCTTCGCCCGCACCTCAAGCGGGGCCGGTTGCGGATATCAACGGGGATATCAAGCTGGATACCAATTCGAATCCCCAATCGGATGCTCCGCCTGCAGATCCGACCGATACGTTCACGCCTCTGCGCACGGCCAATGCCGCACCCACAATGTCTTCGCCGAGCGGTGCCCCTGAGGCGACGATTCCCCGCGTGCGCAAGCCGGATCCTTCGTGAGCGAGTCCGCCAGCAGCAAGGCCGCGCCCGGCCCGGAGGACGACGTCCATCTCTCGCTGCGCGAGCATTTGATTGAGCTGCGCAAGCGTTTGATGTGGGCCATCATCTGGCTCTGCGTCGGCTTCGCGATCTGCTGGTTCTGGTCGAAGCCGATCTACGACTTCCTCGTCATGCCGGTGAAGAACGCGCTGCCGGAGGCGCAGCGCGCGACGCCATTCAATTTCAGCGAACTGACCACGCCGTTCTTCGTTTATCTAAACGTCGCGCTCTATGGCGGCCTCTTCCTCGCGTCGCCCGCGATCCTCTGGCAGATCTGGGCATTCATTGGTCCGGGCTTATATCGGCGCGAGAAGCGCAGGGTGCTCCCGTTCGTCTTCGTCGCGACCGGCCTGTTCCTCGGTGGTGCCGCGTTTTGCTATTACGTCGTGCTCCCGCCTGCCTTCGAATTCCTCATTCAATCAGCCGGCTCGGATATCCATCCATTGCTGATGATGGACCAGCAGCTTCCGCTGGTGATGTCCTTGCTCGTCGCGTTCGGCATCGTCTTCGAGCTGCCGCTGATCCTCACATTCCTCGCGATGCTCGGGATCGTCGATACCAAGTTCCTCACCAAGTATCGCCGCCACGCGATTGTGCTCAACACGCTGATCGCGGCGATCGTCACTCCGACGGGCGATCCGTTCAACCTCGCGCTGATGGCCGTCCCGATGATGGCGATGTACGAACTCGGCGTCCTCGGCGCGTGGATCTTCGGGAAGAAGAAGGTCGCACCACCGACGTGATCTGCGCGCCGAGACGAGTGCTCCGTGCCGCGCCGCTCCTCATCGGGAGAGCGCGCGCGCCGCTGGTCGCATCGTTGCGCTGGATCTCGGACGCGAACAGTGCTAGCAAGCCGCCGTTCTTTTGTGTCCCCATCGTCTAGAGGCCCAGGACACCGCCCTTTCACGGCGGTAACCAGAGTTCGAATCTCTGTGGGGACGTTCCTCTCTCGTTGATTTTACTGCGGTTTTCTACGCCGGAACCGATTCTTCCCAAATTCTTCCCAGTTTTTCGGGAGAATTCTGAATCGGTGACGTCGGCTCGAGCAGCCGAATCGCGCTCTGCGTCGCCTCGGGCGACAGGTGCATGTAGCGGAGCGTCGTGGCCAAGTCCGTATGGCCAGCCAGCTCCATGATGGACCTTGCCGGGGCCCCCTTCATCGCGAGATGCGAGCAGAAGGTGTGCCTCAGGACGTGCACCTTCCTCGATGGCTTCATGCCGGCCGCAGTCAGGATGGACGGCATGCTGTCGTTGATCGCGGTTGTGGTGAGTGGCCCATCGTCGACGGTCAGAAGCACACGCGGCCCCTTCTTGTGGCGGATCGCCTGCAGTGCCTCTGCCAGCCTCGTGGTCAAATGCACGGTTCGAGCACGCCCTCCCTTTGGGGAAGTGATGACCCCCTTGTAGAGCGTGCCACGCACAGTCAGCTGACCCAGGTCGAAGTCAACGTCGGACCACGACAGCGCCGCCATCTCTCCTCGTCGAAGGCCTGCATCGCCGCCCAACAGCACCATCGCGTACAGCTTTGGGTCGAGCGCCTTGGCCGCAGCAGTCAGCGCTGCATATTCGTCGAACGAGTAGAACTCAACCCTTGGGGCCATCGCCTTTAACTTCTTGATACGCACGGGTGCCCGGTTGAGCACGCCGTTGTCAAAGGCGAAGTTGAGCAGCTTAGACAGCACGCCGAGAATGCAGTTAACCGTGGCTGATTCCAGATGCTCGAGGTCGGATTTCAGGGAATTGATATCAGCTAGATCGATCTCGTCGAGTTTCTTCTTCCCCAGCTTCGGCACCAAATAGAGGTCCAACCGATACTTGTAGGTATCCGCCGTCGTCTCCTTGAGCCGATTCGCCTCCAAGTGCTCTTTAATGAATCTGGATTTGAATTCGGCCAAGGTCGGTACCTCCTTTCTGAGCTTTTCGCCCTTCAGCAGTTTCTTCTCGGCTTCGTCCCGGATTGCGAAAGCGAATCGCTCGCCTTCTTTGTGCGCTTGCTTTTCCGTGCCATTGAAGCCCCTCTTCGCTCGTCTCCACGTCTCGTCGTTAAGCTGCACGCGAACGTCGATCCGCCAGTCAAACTTCGGTCCGTTCCATCTTCTAACTACTGTCTTGATCATCGCCGACTCCTTCGAGCCATCGATGACGCACGCGAAAACCATTCTAACAGATCGCACTGTCTCCAGAGAAGTCGTCGTCCAGGATGAACAGACCGAGGTAGATGACCACGCTCGTACATCGCGTAGACGGCCTTCCTGCTCGAGACCTTTAGAAGGACCATCAAATCCGAAGACGTAAGAAACGCGTTTGCAGGCAGATTTGCCAAATCAGAGACGGTAGCGGGAAGCGGCAGATCTGGCTCATCCTGCAAATCCTCGAACTCGCACCCAGGCGACGGCAACGACGAAACCTCAGGGAAGTGGAAGAGCTGCGGCGGCGGCGCGTACTGACTGCTGCATAGCAATAGCTTACTGATTATTGATGGTTGTACGGAAGACATAAGGATGGGACCAAAGCTTTCTATTCTTAAGGTGGTATCTAAGGGTTCACTGCATCCCCACAACCTTCACGGGGTATGGAAGCGATCACCAAGAACCGCGGCGGAACGATCGCGGCGAGCGCGATCGCTGGAGCCGTCAGGCAGGCGTCCGCGGCGCGGGGATCCGCGACACGAACGTGAGCTGAGGCGAGCAGCGTGGCGGGGCGTTACTCGACT
>CAIWCD010000037.1 GCA_903911145.1 uncultured delta proteobacterium
ATCGGTGGATTTTGAGTCCACTGCGTCTGCCAGTTCCGCCAGAGGGCCGGCGGAGAGCGTCCTAGCGCGGCACTGCCTGCGACGTCAACGCAAACAGAACGAGCGGGGAGTTTTTCACCACTCTGCGGGGCGTTCCTCCTCTGATGGTTTGCCCCCATGAACGGACCGTCCGGCAGGAAGCCGCTGAAATGTCATGGACATGCGATATTCAGCGTTCGCGGCACGCGTCTTGCGGAATGTGTCTGTCGTGCGCTGGGAACTCATTCCCGGGCAACCCCAAGGAGCTGTTCATGATCCGCTCGATCGCCGCTGCACTCGCCGCGTTTGCCCTCGTTTCCTTCGCCGCCGTTGCCGATGAGAAGGCCGCTGCCCCGGCCGCCGCCGCGCCGGCCGCCGCCGCCGCGAAGCCGGAGGAGAAGAAGGCAGAGAAGAAGGAAGAGAAGAAGGAAGAGAAGAAGGCCGAGAAGAAGGAAGACAAGAAGGCCGAGAAGAAGGCCGAAGACAAGAAGTAGTCGTCGCTCAGGCGATCGAAGTTGCAGGACCCGAGGCCCCCAGCGCTGCGAAGCGCGGGGGCCTCGTCATTTCCGCCGCGCTACAATGGACAGCGATGGGGAGGATAGTGGGGAACTGCTCCCCATCGGAATCGGGGCGATCCTCCGCAGTCAAGTTTCCTGCCGGATGAGCATGCGCGGAAGATCAACAACTTATAGGCTGGATCGAGTTGGCAGACAGTTTGCTGAGTAGGTTCTCGTCGGTGGGAAGTGACCCGCCACAAACCTCGGAGCAACACATGATCCGCACGATCGCCGCCGCCCTCGCCGCTTTCGCTCTCGTTTCCTTCGCAGCCGTTGCCGAAGACGCCGCCCCGGCGGCCGATGCCAAGAAGGCCGACGCCCCCAAGGCGAAGAAGGCCAAGAAGGGCAAGAAGGCCAAGAAGGACGCCGCTGCCCCGGCCGCCGACGCCGCCCCGGCCGCGAAGTAGTTTTCGCTTTTCCGGCGCTCTGCTGGAATCTTCGAGGCCCCTGGCGCGAAAGCGCGGGGGCCTTGTTGTTTTTGTACACTCGACTGGGAATGATTTGATGGCCCGCTACGACCCTCGCGATCGGTTCTTTCTCCAGGCGAAGAAGGACGGCTATCGCGCGCGCTCGGCCTACAAGCTCGCGGAGATCCAGAAGCGGTTTCGGCTGCTGCGTGCTGGCGATCGCGTGCTCGATCTCGGAGCCGCGCCGGGCGGATTCTGTCAGGTCGCTGCGGCGAACGTTGGGCCGAAGGGTTTTGTGCTCGGCGTCGATCTCGAGGTGATCCCCTCGTTGCCGCCGCCGGTGGTGACGTGGGCGGCCGATGCGTTCACTCCCGAGTTGCTCGCGCGCCTGCGCAGCGAAGGGCGCGCTCCCTACGATGTGGTGTTGAGCGATCTCGCGCCGAAGACTTCCGGTGTGCACCAGTCCGACGAGGCCCGTTCGCTGGCCCTTGCCGAGCGCGCGCTTGATCTCACGCGGCAGGTGCTACGGCCTGGCGGATCGTTCGCGGTCAAGCTGTTCATGGGCGCTGGCTTCGAGGAGTACCGCGCGCTTTGCCGAGATGCGTTCGGCAAGGTCAAGGCGATGAAGCCTGAAGCGAGCGTCGCCCGACACAGCAAGGAGCTGTACCTGGTCTGCCAGGAGCACAAGCTGCCGACAGCGCGAAGCGAGTCGCCGGCGTCTCGGTGATGTTTCTTCGTCAGCCTGAGATCACTTTGCGCACGCCGCGAGCGGCCAGCAGCTTGACCGCTCGCTCGCGATGATCGCCCTGAAGAACCAGCGCGCCATCCTCGACCGCGCCACCGCACCCGAGCGCGCCCTTGAGCGCCTGCAGCCAGAGCGCGAGCTCCTTCGCGGAGAGCTCGAGTTGCTCGACCACGGTGACCTCTTTTCCGCGTCGACCCTTTCGTTCGAGTCGAACGACAGCGCGCGCTGGTCCGCGCTGGGCCTGGGCTGGCGCGTTCGTCGATGCCGCGGGCGTCGGTCCTTGCGGCAGTGACGCACGCAGTCCGTTGAGCGCCGCAAACGGAGACGCAAAGCCGCTGCTCTTCTTGTCGTCGCTCATGACAGGCACTCCTCGTCAGCGCGTTCGAACACGAAGCGAGGCGCGTGTAAATGGCAGGAGCTTGCGCTCGTGCGACGACGGGTCGATGATCGCATGTTTGCTCTCGGAGGCTTAGATGAACTCGGGTCGTCGGCTGCTCCTCGCTTCGCTTCTCGCCACGATGGCCTGCGCGGCTGCTCGGCCTCCTCTTGCGGCCGCATGGTGTGCGAGCGAGAGCGATCGGATCTGCGGGCAGCGCTATGCGGGCCTCTTCGAGAAATTCGATCTCTATGCTGCCGATGACGGGAACCGCGATGGGATGCTGCAGTGGTTCTCCTACCGCTGCGCTCTCGACACCGCATCGGAGGCGGCCGCTGACACGTTCAACGAAGTCGGTCTCGATTGCTGGCGCGCGGGGATGATCTCGCTTGCTGCCGGAAACGCCCAGGCCGCGCGCAGCTTGAACGAGCGCGGTTGCGAGGCGTGGGGCTGGGCCGATGCGTGCATCCTCGCGTCGGCCTTCTCGCGCGAGAAGTTCGAGTTGCGCTCGGCGCATGACTTCGAGTGCCGTGCGCAGAAAGCGATCTCGCTCGGACAGCGCTCGTCGGCGCAGGTGGATGGGGTCGACTGCACGCCAGGCGCAGGCTCGGTTTCGAAACTACGCGCCGCCGAAGCGGCCAAGGCGAATCAACCCGCGAGGCCTGCGAATGCGCTCGACTGCGCGCTGCGCGGATGCACGCTGCCGAGCGGCCGCGCGATCAAGCCGTGGATCGACGGCTGGTGAGCGAGAGTCGCCTCGAGCGTGCGCGTGAGACGCTCGGCGCGGCGCTCGTCGCGTTCGTTGCCGTCGCGTGCTTCACGCTCGTGGTCGTGATGCCGCTCGATCCGCGCGGGCAGACGCTCTTCGCCGCGTCGTTGCTTGCGGCCGCTCTCCTGGCTGCACTCTCGTCGAGTCGCGCAGCGACGCTCGCGCTCGTCGTCGCGTCGGTGCTCTCCTCGACGCGGTATCTCTTCTGGCGCTGCTCGACCACCATCGTTGCCGGCATCTCTGTTGACGACGCGGCCAGCGCTCTCCTTCTCGCGGCAGAGTTGTACGCGTTCGCGATGCTGCTTCTCGGCTATTTCCAGTCGGCACTTCCTCTCGAGCGCAAGCCGCCGACGCTGCCAGAGGATCGCGCGAGTTGGCCGACGATCGATCTCTTCATTCCGACCTTCAACGAGCCACTCTCGGTGGTGCGCACGACGCTGTTCGCCGCGCTGGCGCTCGACTGGCCGCGCGCGAAGCTCAACATCATTCTGCTCGACGATGGTGGCCGCGAAGAGTTTCGCGCCTTCGCTGCCGAGTTGAAGATCGGCTATCTCGCGCGCGCGGAGCACGGCTTTGCGAAGGCGGGCAATCTGAATCACGCGCTCAAGCAGACGCGCGGAGAGTTCGTCGCGGTGCTCGACTGCGATCATGTTCCGACCCGCAGCTTCCTCGCTTCGTCGATGGGTGTGCTGATCTCTGATTCCCGCTGCGCGTTCGTGCAGCTTCCGCATCACTTCTATTCCGAGGATCCGTTCGAGCGAAACCTGCGCTTCTTCCGCGACGCGCCGAGCGAGGGCGAGCTGTTCTATCGACTCATCCAGCCTGGTCTCGACACCTGGAACGCGTCGCTCTTCTGTGGTTCGTGCGCGATCCTGCGGCGGGCGGCGCTCGAGGAGATCGGCGGGTTCGCAGTCGAGACGGTGACCGAAGACGCGCACACGGCGCTGCGTCTGCATCGGCGCGGATGGCGCAGCGCTTATCTGTCGATGCCGTTGGTCGCGGGCCTCGCGACGGAGAGCCTCAGCGCGCTCGTGCGCCAGCGCATGCGCTGGGCCCGCGGCATGGCGCAGATCTTCCGCATCGACAATCCACTCTTCGGAAAAGGTCTGCGACTCGGCCAGCGACTCGGACACACTGCGGCGGCGCTGCACTTCTTCTACGGATTGCCGCGCATCATCTTCCTGCTCGCGCCCATCGCGTATCCGCTCTTCAATCTGCACATCTTCAACGCGCCGCCGATTCTTGCGCTCGCCTTCGCCCTGCCTCATCTGGCGCAAGGAGTCCTCGCGCGCAAACGCACTGCGGGCCGCTTCCGGCGCGGGTTTGCGAGCGAGGTCTACGAAACCTGTCTCGCCTTCCATCTGCTCCTGCCGACGACGCTCGCGCTCTTTGCGCCGAAGTCCGGAGCGTTCAACGTCACGGCCAAAGGCGGGCGCATCGAAGAGCCGTTCTTCGAGTGGCGAGTCGCGCTGCCGTCGCTCATCTTCGGCGCGCTCAATGTCGCCGCCATCGCAGCGGTCTGTGTCCGTTTCGTCTTGCACAGCGGCGCCACTGGCGTGCTCGCGATGAGCCTCGCGTGGGCGCTCGTCAATCTCCTGCTGCTCGGTTTTGCTGTCGCTGCGGCGCGGGAAAACGTGCAGCGGCGCAAGAGTCCGCGCGTTGTCGTTTCGCTCGATGCGAAGTTGGAATGCGATGGCGTTGAGCCGCTCGTGTGCCGCACCGAGAACATCTCCGTGTGTGGTGCGCTGCTCGATCTTGCGAGCGCAGGGGCGCACGGGGAACGGGCGCGCGCGCTTCGGGCTGGTGAACTGGTTGGCTTGCAACTTCACGGTGGCGCTGGCTCGCGAACAGTTCCGGCGCTGGTGGTTGCGGTCGAAGGCAGTCGCGTGCGCGTTCGTTTCGATGCACTCGCGATCGCAGAGGAGGCTGCTCTCACCGAGGCGATCTTCTCTCGACCCGATGCGTGGCGTTTGTGGAGCGCGAGCCGCCGCGCTGCGGTGACTGTTGCGGCCTTGCTCCTGGTGCTGCCGCTGCTCGCGGCGTGCAATGTCGCTCCAGTTCACGAGCTGAAAACGACCGCATCGATCGATGGTGGAGCGAGCGCGCAGGACACAGAGACATTTTCGTTCGATCCGCAGGGCCTCGCCGACGCGCGCAGATTCGATGTCGAGCCGACGTTCGGTGTCCCGTTCGTTCCTCGTCCCGATCGCACCGTGACGTCTGCCGACGTGCGGCTCGAATTTGACGACGTCCCCGAACCGGTTCGCGGACTCGAGTTGCGCGTGAATGGAACTCGCGTCGGCTCGCTCGATCTTGCGCAACTCCGCTCCCAGCAAGGCTCGTTCGCGATTCCGCTCTCGGTGCTCGCGGGCAGGAATGAGCTGACGCTCGGACTTCTTCTTGAGCGCAGCGACGCGTGTCGAATGGTTGCTCCAGGCGCCTGGCGACTCCTGCGCGCGGGGAGCATTGTGCTGCGCAGCGTTCCTCGCGCTCTGGAGAATTCCCTCGCGCTGCTTCCTCTGCCGTTCATCGCGCCGTCTGATCGCGAGGCCACGATCAACGTGGTGCTCCCTCGCGATGGTCAGACGCCGCTTCGCGCGGCGGGGCTTGTGGCGGGCTGGCTCGGCGTGGAGAACGCGATCGCGCTTCGCTTCTCCGTGCGTCAGGGATCGCTGCCCGACACAAGCGCGATCGTGTTCGTCGATGGTGCACAGATTGCGGCAGCGCTTGGCCTGCCTGCGCCAGAGGGACCGAGCGTGCGGATGGTCGATCATCCTCTGCATGGGGGCGCGAACGTGAAGCTGCTCGTGGTTGGAGGCCGCGATCCCGACGAGATGCTGCAAGCGGCCCAGGGCCTCGCAGCGGGGCCAGGATCGATGAAGGGTGAGGCGAAGCAGTTTCTGCCTCCTGTGCCGCGAGCTGCGCGCCTGCTCGACGATGCACCGCGCTGGCTGCCCAAGGGCAGTTCGCTCACGTTCTCGAAGCTTCCCTATCAGCGCAACGCGCGCCTCTCGCACGACGGAGTTTCGGGAGGCGCGATCGCAGTGCGATTCCGCATGGCACCCGATCTGGGACACGTGCCGGGCGATCCGGTCGAGCTCGATCTCGGATACGTCGTGGAGACTCCGTCTGGACTGCGCTCGCCTCGACTCGATCTCCTGATCAACGGAACCTATCTGGCGACGCTGCCGCCTCCTCAAGGCGATCAAGGCTACACCGCGCGGACGCGCGTGATGGTCCGGCGGGAGCTGCTGCGTGGGTACAACGAACTGGTCGTGCAGGTCAGTTACGCAGGCGCCGAGCTGCAATGCGGAGAGGCGCACCGGGGAATTGCGCGCGTGGCGCTGCTTCCGGATTCGACGCTCGGACTTGCCGCGCTCGAGCCGGGAGCGAACAGTCCAGACGTCCGCCTTTTCATCGACGACGGCTTCCCGTTTACGCGCGCGGCCGATCTGCGCGAAACCGCGATCGTGCTCCCGGCCGCTCCCAGCGCGGCCGAGCTGTCATCGCTGCTCTCGGTGCTTGCACACTTCGCTCAGGTCACCGGGATTGCGGGAGACGCCGATCTGCTCGCCGCCGACGGGCTCTCCGCGGCTCCGCGTGGAAAGGATCTGCTGCTGATTGGGACGCGAGAAGACAACGCCTTGCTGGGGCGCCTGTCGCCGCTCCTGCCGTTCGATGGACGAGCGCGAGTGCCGGTTTCGACGAACATTCTGTTGAGTCTGCTGAGCGGCTTTCGTGGTGAGTTCGAGGTCGCGCGCGCGCGCGCTGCATTCGACGGAGCAGCTGACGTTGCGGCGATCGAGGGGCTGGCCTTGCCGGGCGAAGAGGGGCGCAGCGTGCTCGCGATCACTGCGCGCACTTCGGATTCCATTCCGCAGCTTCCCGATGCGAAGGGGGCAACCGACAGCAACGGCCCCCTCGGCGATCTCCTCCTGCTCACTGGCGGGTACCGCGCGATGTTTCAGATCGGTCCGGTCGGGCGCATGGACGGCCTCTCGCGCTTTGCCTCTGTGCAATGGACGTTCAGCCAGTGGCCGCTGCTGCTGCTGCCGATCGCGCTGCTGGGCATCGCGCTGGCGGCCCGCGAACTGCTCCGCGCCCTCGATGCGCGCGCTGCGGCGCGGTTTCGCAACGGTGTCGAATGATCGCTGCGCTCCTCGCGATCTCTGCCGCGTGCACACCTGCCCCGTGGCCGCTCTGGGAGCAGTTCCGCACTCACTTCATTGAGAGCGGTCGCGTGGTCGATGCGACGTCCGATCGTCGCACGACGAGTGAAGCGCAGGCCTACGCGATGTTCTTCGCGCTGGCTGCGGGCGATCGCACGACGTTCGATGCGCTGCTCGACTGGACGCAGAAACAGCTCGCTCGCGGAGATCTCTCGCAGCGGCTTCCGTCGTGGCATTGGGATGAATCGCGGAACGCAGTGGTCGATGAGAACTCTGCGAGCGACGCTGATCTCTGGCTCGCCTATGACCTGCTCGAGGCGGCGCGGATCTGGAATTCGCCCGCCTACGATCGACTCGCGCGCTCTCTCTTTGCGAGTGTCTCTGCGAAAGAGATCGTCGAGGTACCCGGTCTCGGCACCATGCTGCTTCCGGGCCCGGTCGGGTTTCTCCTCGAGAATGGGCACGCGGTCCGGCTCAATCCGAGCTACCTCGCTCCACAACTGCTTCGGCGGGCAGCGACGGCGAAGCTGCCAGGACACTGGAAGGAGCTTGAGCGCAACAGCGAGAGACTGCTCGCTGCGGCGATGCCCAACGGGTTTGCTCCCGATTGGATCGTCTGGCGCGATGGCGCAGTGGCTGTCGACGCAGAGCGTGGAAGCCTCGGCAGCTTCGACGCGATCCGCATCTACCTCTGGGCCGCCATGCTCGACGCACACGACCCACTGCGCGCGCGTCTTCTGAAGTTCGATGCGCCGGTGCTGGCACTCGCTCGCGCACGAGGCGCACTGCCCGAGCAGATCGACGCGCAGCAGCCGCAGCGTGCGCACGGCAGGGCGCCACCGGGATTCCTGGCTGCGCTGCTGCCGGACGCGAACGCGCGCGGAAGTGAGCAGCTCGCGATCCTTCGCGCGCAACTCGATGCGACGCTCGCCGATGGTCTCTATGGGCGTCCGCCGACGTATTACGATCAGGTGCTCGCGCTCTTTGGCGCGGGCTTCGTGGAGCATCGCTTCCGATTTGATCGCGACGGGAAAGTCGTTCCGGGCTGCTCTGGTGGCCGCTGAGAGCGAGTCGGGTGGTCAAGCGCGACGAATCCATGCTGCCGCGAAGAAGCCATCGGTGTCGTGCCGATGTGGCAGCGCCAGGAAGAATCGTTTGTATGCAAACGATCGATCAAGCCAGCCTGCGCCGGGCTCCACCGATATGAACTGGCTTTGGCTGCGCTCGAAGGCGTCGGCGACCTCTTCGTTTTCGGCGCGGCGGATTGTGCAGGTTGCGTAGACGAGGCGGCCGCCGGGGCGCACGTGTGTGGCCGCGCGCGCGAGGATCTCGCTCTGAAGCGCGGGGAGTGTGCAGAGAGATGTCCGGTCGATTCGCCAGCGCGCGTCGGGCCCGCGGCGGAGCGTGCCGAGTTCGGAGCAGGGCGCATCGACGAGCACGCGGTCGACGAGCAGGCCGGGCGCAAGCGAGTCGAGCAACTCGATGCAGCGCGCGCCTGCCCGCTCTGCGCGGACGCGAAGACGGTCGAGGCGCGAACGATCAGGGTCGGTGCAGATCACGCGCCCATGCAGGCCCACTGCTGCGGCGAGCTGCATCGACTTGCCTCCCGCACCCGCGCAGAGATCGAGAACGGTCTCTCCGGGCGCGGCCTCAAGCAGTTCGCCGAGCAGTTGGCTCCCCTCGTCCTGCACTTCGAAGAGTCCAGCTCGATACGCGGGAGACGCGAGCAGGTTCGGGCGGGCGCTCTTCACGCGCAGGCCATCGCGCGCGTAGGTGCAGGGCGTGGTCTCGATACCTTCGGTGCCGAGGATACTCGCGAGGGCGCTGCGATCGGTGCGGAGTCGATTCGCGCGCAGGAAGACCGGGCCGGGGCGCGAGACGTGCTGCGCGAACTGCTCTGCCTCACTGCTCGCGTTGAGATGGTTGGCACTCAAAGCATCTGCACCCAGCTCTTCTGCGAGGAGTGACCAGAGCCAATCGGGAAACGAATTTCGCTCGGCGCCGGTGCGCGGGGTGGCCTGCGCGGGAGGTTGCGCGGCGCCACTGAGTTCGACTGCGCGCGCATCATCGACACCGCCGAGATCGCGCAGCAGAGAGCAGAGCAGGGTGGTTGCGTGCGGCGCGACTGTTCTTGCCGCGTCGTCGTCATGCCAATCGAGACTCGCGTGAGCAGCAAGACGGCGCCGCCAGAGTGCAACGCCGAAGATGGCTTCGACGACCGCGGTGCGTTGCGAAGAGGAGAGCTTGCGGTTGGAGCGCAGCAGACGGTCGATACTGCGCTCGGCACTCTGTCCCTCGAGTACGCGGGTGAGCGCGTCGATGCAGAGCGGCCCGAGTCCATCGAGCGCATTCCAGTCGACACCGCGCAGGCGCGCGGCCGCATCTCCGCTCACGGACGATAGCCCTCGGCCTGCAGCGCAAAGAGATGCGCATAGCGTCCGCCGCGCGCGAGCAGCGACGCGTGATTGCCGAGTTCCTCGATCTGTCCGTCGCGAATGAGCGCGATCCGATCGGCCGTGCGCACGGTCGAGAAGCGATGGCTGATGAAGATGGCGGTGCGATCCTTCGCCAGTTCGTGAAGGCGCTGCAGCAGATCATGCTCGGCCTCCGCATCGAGGCTCGAGGAGGGTTCATCGAGAATGAGCAACTCGGCGTCGCGCATGAACGCCCGCGCGAGCGCGAGCTTCTGCCATTGCCCGCCCGAGAGTTCCTGGCCCTCCTCGAACCATCCACCCAACATCGAGTCGAGACCGTGCGGCAGTCGATCGATGACGGGCCGCGCTCCGCCGCGATCGACCGCCTGCTCGATGCGCGCGCGGTCGTCGATGTGCGCGACTTCTCCGAGTCCGATGTTCTCCGCGGCAGTGAATTGATAGCGGACAAAATCCTGGAACAGCACGCCGATGCGCATTCGAAGCTCGAGCGGATCGAGATCGCGGATGTCGACGCCGCCGTAAAGGATCGCGCCTTCGGTTGGATCGTAGAGGCGCAGCAGCAGCTTGATCAGCGTGCTCTTGCCGGCGCCGTTGTCACCGACGAGCGCGAGTTTCTCTCCGGGCGCGATGACGAGATTGATGTGGCGAAGCGCCCAGCGCTCGTTCGCCGGTTGGCCCTCCTGCGCGGGGTAGCGGAAGGAGACGTCGCGCAGTTCGAACGCCAGCGATGCGCCGCGAGGAAGCGTGAGCGCGGGCTGCGCGCGCGGAGCTTCGCCCGAGGCGATGTCGAGATAGCCGAAGAGATTGGTGATGAAGAGGCCGTTCTCGTAGAGGCTTCCGACCGAGCCGAGCAGCGATTGGAACGACTGCTGGCCGAGTCGGAAGAGCGAAAGGTAGAGCGTCAGATCTCCGAGCGAGATGCGTGCGTGGGCCGCCTTGTCTGCCATCGCGGCATACGAGATGTAGAACGCGATCAGCGAGAGCGCTCCGAGAACGAGGCCCAGCGCGGTCCGGCGGATCGCGAGGCGTTTGTCCTCTGCGTAGAACTTCTCGTAGAGCGCGCGATATCGCTTGAGCACCATCGGCGCGAGATTGAAGAGCTTGACCTCTTTGACGTGCGAGTCGCGCGTGAGAATCCACTCCAGATAGCTGAGCCGTCGCCCCTCGGGAGCGCGCCAGGAGTTGAGCCGGAAGGCTTCGCCCGACGCACGCGCCTCGGCGAAGAACGCAGGCAGCGATGCGGCGGCGATCACCAGCACGCTCCACCACGACAGGTGCCAGAGCAGCACCGAGTAGCTCGCGAGCATGATCAGCTGCTGGCCGAGCGAGAAGAGCTCGAGCACCAGCTGCAGCGGCCGCGTCGAGGCCTCCCGGCGCGCGTTCTGCATCTTGTCGTAGAACGCCGCATCTTCGAAGTGGCGCAGAGAGAGCGTCGCCGCCTTCTCGACGATCATCATGTTGACGTGATTGCCGAGCGTCGCGCGCAGCAGTTCGCGCAGAAGGCTCTGGATGCGCGCGAAGAGTGTCTGCGCGGTGACGAGCGCGAACTCGAGCGCAACGAGCTTCAGCACGCGACGCTGATCGAGCGCCGTTCCGCTCTTTGCAGAGAGCACGACCGCGTCGACGATCAGCTTGCCGACCCACGCCATCGCGCCCGGCAGCAGCGCCTGCCCGAGCAGGACGCCGAGCAGCGAGGCCGCGAAGCCGCGCGAAGAGTCGCGCACGAGCGTGAGTACGCGCGGGGCGATGCGCAGAGATTCGCGCGTTCGCGTGAGCCGCTCGCGCAGCGGCACACGCTTCTCTGGACTCTTCGGCTTCGGCGGAGGCATGCGGCGGCTCTTCTAACCGGCGTCGACGCTCCGCGCGATCCGGATCAGTGCAGCTCGAGCGCGCCCAGTGCTGGCGGGTTCGCGCGCGTCGCCCCGAGCAGGTCCGTCGCGCTTGCGGCCGCATGGCTGCCGATGCCGCGCAGTGGCGAGCCCACCGCGAGTCGATAGGCCGCGTACGGATCGCTGTTGGAGTTCGGCTCGAAGGACGGGGCGAGGGCCACCACGCTGTTCTGCGCAATCGGACCATCCTGCGAATCGCTGAAGGTCACGCTGAGCGCGAGCGGCATCACCGACCATCCCCCCCACGAGCCGGTGGTCGCGAGCGCGCCGTGCGGAGAGATGTTGTTCCAGAGGATGCTGTTGACGATCTGCAACTGAAGACCGGGCGTTGGTCCGAACTCCTCGAGCATTCCGACGGTCTCGTAGTTGGAGATGTTCTGCGTGAACGTGCAGCCGTCGATAATTGCGCTGCCGTTGGCGTCATTCGCGATCGGCTTGAAGAGAATGGCGCCGCCACGCCGGTAGTCGAACTGCGCTCCGCCCTGTCCTGAGCTGAGGATTGCATTTCCCGCGAAGAGTGAGTCGCGAACGTCGAGCGTCGCTGCGCCGTCGATGGCGATTCCGCCGCCGTTGAAGCCGACTGCAACGTGGTTGTTGAGGAACGAAGTGCGCAGGATGTCGAGCGTGCCGATGCTCTGCGCGAACGCGCCGCCGCCGCTGCCCCAGAGCACACCGACTCCGTTGGTGCCGTTTGCGGAGAATGCGGAGTCGGTGATCGCGAGTCTCGTGGCGCCGCTGACCGAGAGTCCGCCTCCGATCGCGCCCGCCATGTTGCCGTTGAACGTGGTCGTGGAGATCTCGACGTCGCCGCTGGCCTCGAGGAACAGACCGCCGCCGCGACCGCCACTGGAGCCGCCGATCTGGTTTCCGATGAAGTTCGTGTTGGTGACGGTCGCGTTTCCGACCGCCGTCGCCATGATCGCGCCGCCCGAGTAGCCGCTCGCGTGATTGGCCTGGAATGACGAGTTGCTCACGATCAGATTTCCGATGTCCTGGATGTGGATCGCGCCGCCGTGGAGGACTGCGTTGCCTGAGTCGCCGTTGCGGCTGAACGTGCTGCTGTCGATGGTGAGTGCTGCGCTGTCGCGGACGGCGAGCGCTCCTCCTGCCGCGTAGTTTCCGACGTTGTCCGCGAACGTGTCGTTCTGCAGCAGCATCGTCGTTGCAGTCGCGACTCCTCCGGTGACCGACGCGCCGATGTATCCGGCGCCGCCGACGAAGCCGCGATTGGACGTGAACGAGGAGTTGGTGATGCCCAACTTGGCTGCGCCGCGGATGAAGAACGCGCCGCCGATCTCCATCGCGCCGCCGACGTTGCCGGAAACCGAGAAGGTGTCGAGCGAGACCTGCGTGATGTCGTCGATGCCGAACGCGCTGCCGCCATTGAGTTGGCCGTGGCGCAAGACCTGGTTGCCGATGGTGATGCCGCTCAGCGAGACCTTCGCTCCGTTGCGAAGATAGAGGCTGCTCGGCATCGAACCCGACTGGTTGCGCTCGAAGTCGCACGACGTGATCGTGCTCTGCGCGACACCGTCGTTGAAGAGTCCGCCGAAGAGAGTGCCGCCGAGGTTGTCGCTGATCGTGCACCCCGTGAGCGAGAACTGCGACAGATCCTGATTCGCCATTGCCGCACCGTTCGATCCGGTGATGGTGAGATCGGTGACGGTGGTGTTGCCTGGCGAGCCCGCGGATCCCGTGCCGAGACCGAATTGACCTGAATAGGCCGACGGGCAGATCGGGCTCTCTGCTCGTTCAGTCGTGCCCGAGGACAACACCACGCAGTTGAGCAGCGCGCCGCTTCCTGCCGAGTCGCTCGAGATGGTGTTGTTGGTGAAGATCGCCTTCGAGAGCGTGAGCGAGTTGTAGTCCTTGGTGAAGAGAGCGCCAGCCCCGAACTGCGCGGCGTTCCCAACGAACTGCACGCTCGAGATGTTGAGCGCCCCGATGTACGAGCTGTAGACCGCGCCGCCGCCGCCGCCGCTGTTGCTCTCGAAGTCCATCGTGTCCATGCCCACCGAGGCGAGTTGGACCTCGGCGATCGCGCCGCCCGCAGCCGTGGCCGTGTTGCCGGTGAACGCCAGGTGCGCGAGCGAGAGGGCGCTGCTCGACTGGTCGCCGATGACGAAGATCGCGCCGCCGCTGCCGAGCAGCGCCTGGTTCGCCGTGAAGGTCGTGTTTGTCGACGTCAGCGAGGTGAGCCCGTTGAGGTAGAGCCCGCCTGCTTGATTCGAGGAATTGCTTTGGAGCGCCGAGTTGGTGAGCGTGAACGCTCCGATCTGGTAGGCCGCGATCGCGCCGCCAAGACCGCCTTCGCCGTTGTCCGCGGTGCCCAGGTTGGTCGCGACGTTGTTCGAGGCGGTGAGCGAGTCGATCGAGAGCGTGTCGATGTCCTTGAAGTACATCGCACCGCCTTCGCGCTGGCTCGAGTTGCCGGTGAAGGTCAGGTTCGCGAGCGTCGCGTTCGTGATGTGTCCGGCCGCCGCGGCGAGGCCAGCATTGACATCGCGCTGCTCAGCTCCTCGCAGGTAGAGCGCGCCGCCGAGGTAGGCGTTGATGGTGTCGGCGTTGAACCGCGACTGGTTGTTGCCAACGAACTGGCTGCTGGTCACGTTCACGGTGCCCACGCCGATGTGCCAGACCGCGCCGCCTTCTGCGAGCGCGCTGTTCGTTTCGAACGCCGAGTTCATGAGCACGAGGGCGAGCGTGTCCGCGCTGAAGATGGCGCCGCCCACTCCGCCGATGGACTTGTTGCTCCGGAAATCCGAGCTTGCGATCGAGAGCTGGCTCTGGCCGGTGGCGTGGATTGCGCCGCCATCCTGCGTCGCGCTGTTGCTGTTGAAGACGCTCGCAGAGATGACCAGGTCTCCGCTGTCGACACCGATCGCGCCGCCGTTCTGCGCGGTGTTGTGCTGAAAGAGGCAGCGGCGAACGATGAGGTTTCGCGCGCCCGTCGCGATCAATCCGCCGCCGATGCTGCTGGTGGCCGCGCCACCCGTGACGACGAAGCCATCGAGGATCGCGTTGCTTGCTCCGGTGACGACGTGGCTCGAGACGCCGAGTCCGTCGAGCGTGGTGACGGCCGTCGGCAAGCCGGTTGTCGAATCGAGCGCGCGCTGGGCGAGTGAAGCCTCGCTGCCGACGAAGCCGCCCGCGACGGTCACTCCTGCGCGCAGGTGGAACGTGTTGCTCGGCGTGCCGCCCGGAAACGTCCAGTGTCCCTGCTCGACGAAGACGGAGCAGACGCCATCGGCGCGGGTCGCCGCGGTGTTGCCCGCGAGATCGATTGCGCTCTGCAGATTTCCCATCGCCTTCGCCCACGTCATGCCGTCGCCGGTTCCGCCAAGAGCCGCGTAGACGATGCAGGGGATGCTGTTCTCGACGATGAGATCGGGCGCAACGAGAATGTCCTGCGTGGTGGTGCCGCTGAGCCCGGTGTCGTCGGTGACGGTGAGTGCGACCGTGAAGGTGCCGCCGCTGGTGGCGCTTCCCGTGTACGCGGCGGAGAAGCTGACGGCCGCGCCGCTGTTGCTCGAGAGCGTCGCGGTTCCTCCTGAGGGAATTGAGATGATCGACCAGGCATAGGTGAAGCTCTTGTTCCTCAGTGTGCCGTTGTTGCAGCTGTCATCGGGATCTCCCGCCTGCGCGCTGAGCGAGAGCGGCGCGTTGCTGTCGATGTCGAGAGCGCCGTTGTTGTCGGCGAGCAGTTGCGAACTGATGAGCGGCTGCGGCGCTTGGTTTCCGCACGCGTTCGTCGTCACGGTCTGTGTGGCCAGCGCCGACGTGCTGCCGAGCGCGTCGGTCACCACCAGGCCGATCTGGTAGGTGCCGAACGCATCGGGCACGAACGAGGGCGATGCCGCGCTGGGGCTGCTCAGAATCGCGCGGCTCCCTTGCGGCACCGAGAGAAGCGTCCAGCTGTACGTGTCGGGCGTGAGTACCGCGCCAGCGCAGAGTGCGGCGTTGGCCGAGTCATCGATCGCGGCCGAGAGCGCGACGAGTTCGCCCTTGTAGAACGGGTTGGCCCCATCGTCGGGGTTCGCTGCGCTGATCACGACCCCGGGCGTCGACATTGACGTCGTGCAGGTGGTGGCGTTGATTCGCATCTTGCCGGGCGCGCTCGCGACTCCGCTCGGGACTGCGGTCGCGACGACGCTCACTTCGTAATCCGCGGACGCACCTTGTGACGGTGCAGTTGCGATGAACGTGTCCGCGTTGCTGGTCGAGACTCCGAGCGTGGCGCTGCCGCCGACAGGCCGCTGCGAGATGCTCCACGCGTAGGTGAAGTTCGAGACGGCGAAGCGGGCGGGGCAGCTGGTGTTGTCTGCGTCGCTCACGACGGCGAGGAGCGGCGCCGGGATGCTGGTGCTGATCGCGATGGGCGAGGCGTGCGAGGGCTTGGCGGGGTTGCCACTGAGCGGCGGACCGAGGAGCGAGACGGTCGGCGCGTTGCCTCCGCAGCTGCTGACAGAGAGGGAGAACGTGGTGGTCGGCGTCGAGTTGCCGAGTGCATCGGTGACAACGAGGGAGACCTGGTAGCTGCCGGGCAGGTCGGGCACGAAGATCGGGCTCGCGGCTGTCGGCGAGCTGAACTGCGCGTGGCTTCCCGCCGGAGAGGAGACGAGCTGCCATTGATACACATTGGGCGTGAGTGTCACATTCGTTCCGCAGCGGGCGGCGTCGCCATTGGGATCGGAGAAATGCGACAGCAGCGTCACCTGGCTACCCGCGTAGGCCGTCACGGTGCTGCCGAGGTCGGGGTCGCTGATGCTCGCGGTGACCGGATTGACGCCCCAGTTGAGCGGGACGCCGCCGCACATCGCGACCGTGATGGTGATGAAGACGGGATCCGACGCATAACCGAGCGCGTTGGTGACGACGAGGCCGAGCTGGTAGCTGCCCGGCTTGTCGAACGTGATCGACGGCGTGCTCGCGCTCGGATTGCTCAGCGTCGCCTGGCTCCCGTTCGGTTCGGACACGATGGACCATCGATACGTGTTGGTCGTGCCGTTCAGAGCGGGATTGCAGTTGTTGGTCGTGATGCTGCCGGCCTTGAACGTCACGGTCTGGCCGATGTTCGTGCTCGTCAGCGTGTTGTTCGGCGCGTTCTGGTACGCGGATGGCGCGCCGACGATCGGTCCGACCTCGCTGCAGGTCGAGTTGACCTGGACGTTGACTGTGGCGGGCGCGGAGCTCATTCCGGTCGAGTCGATGGCGATCACATTCAATCGATAGAGCCCGGGTACGTCGGGGGCAAAGCCTGCGTACGCCGCCCCGCCGACGACCGGCGACTGATCGCAGCGAGTCGCATCGGGAATGAGAGCGCTGGACGCGGCGGGATGCTCCGCGAGCGACCAGAGGCACGAGACCGTCTGCGCAGCTCCGCAGCTGCCGCCGATGTCCGCGTCGGCTGCGGTGGCGGTGAGTCCGGTGAGCGCGATGAAGGGCGTGGCGTTCGAGTAGACGGCTTGCGCGACGCTGAGCGTGGGCGCGTTGGCGCCGCAGTTCGTTGCGGTGAACGAGACGAAGGCCGGCGCCGACGAGAGGCCCGTCGAGTCGGTTGCGATCGCGCTGAACTGGTAGGCGCCAGGCACGTCGGGCACGAAGTTCGTTGCGGGCGCGGTGCCGTTGGTCGTCGAAGCCGTGACGGGATTCGCGAGCACGGCGTTGCTGTTCGGGGGACGCAGCACGAGCGTCCAGGTGACGTGGGAAGACTGCAGCGTGCCCGGCGAGCAGGCGCCGACGTTGTCGGCATCGCTCCAGGTCGCTGAGAGCGCCACTGTCTGTCCGGGATTCGGCGAGCTGCCCACGGCCGCTGAGCCAGGCTTCTCGCTCGTCGTCAGCATCATCGGCGCGCTCAATCCGCAGCTGCTCACCGTGACAGTCTTGTAGCGGGGCAAACTCGCGCGTCCGGTCGAGTCGGTCACCACGAGCTGGATCTGATACGAGCCGGGCTTGTCGGCGACGAACTGTGCGCCGCTTGCAGCGCTCGCGCCGGGATCGAGGACGAACGCGTTGCTCCCGCTCGGTCGCTGCGAAACGCTCCACGCGTAGCTGAACGTCTGACCCATCGCGCAGCCCGGCGAGGGCGCGTTGTCCGCGTCGCTGAAGAGAGCCGTGAAGGAGACGGTGTCTCCGGGATTCGGCGTCCCCGAAGGTCCGTCAATCTCGCTGATGATCGGGGTGGCCGTGCCGCAGTTTCTCACGACGATCGGAGGCGAGACGTCGATGGGGCCGCTCTTGAGTCCGGACGAGTCGGTGACGATCAGCTCGGCGACATAGGTGCCCGCGACGTCGGCGGTGAAGGTCGGATTCTCGCTGGTCGTGTTGTTGAGCGCCGCGATGCTGCTCGCGGGCAGTGCGCGCAGAGACCACGCGTAGGTGAAGGTCTGCGCGAGATCGCAGCCGGGCAAGGCGTTGTCGAGATCGGAGACGCTCGCCACCAACTGGATGGAGCTGCCGATCGAGGGCGCGGCAGGCAAGTACGAGATGGTCGCTGTGGGCGCGTGGCCGCCGCAGTCGGTCGCCGTGACCAACACCGTCTGGGGCGCGCTGGCGTGGCCGGCCGAGTCGGTGACGATGAGTTGGAACGTGTACGCGCCGGCAACGTCAGGCGTGAAGCTCGGATTCATCGCGCTGCTGCTGTTGAGCGTGGCGCTTGAGCCGGTCGGGAGCGAGACGACGCTCCAGGCATAGGTGAACGTCCGGCCGAGATTGCAGCCTGGCGCAGCCGCGTTGTCCGCGTCGGTGACGACGGGCGTGAGCTGATCCTGCTGGCCGAGTCCGGGCTGCTCGATGCTCGCTGCGATCGAGGTGATCACCGGCACGTTCGAGCCGCACGCGGTCACCGTCACCGTGATCGTTCCGGGCGTGCTTGCGAGGCCGGTTGAATCGGTGATCACGAGGCTGATGCCGTAGTCGCCAGCGACATCGGCCGTGAAGGTCGGCGCAAGCGCGGTCGGGTTGTTGAGCTTGGCGATGCTCGCAGGTGGCTGCGAAGCGATCCGCCAGGCGTAGGCTTCCCGCTGCGCCAATCCACATGCGACGTCGTTATCGAGGTCATCTGCTTGAGGTGCGCTCAGCGTGACCGACGTGCCGACTCCGGGGGCCGCGGGCGAGGCAGCGAGAACTCCCGTCGTGGGCGCATTCGCTCCGCACTGCGTGACGACGACATGCATCGTCACAGGGCGGCTGGCGAGATAGGAGTTCGAGACAATCAACTGCACCGTGAACGTGCCAGGCACATCCGCGGTGAAGCTCGGCGTCACCGAGCGTGGATCATTGAACGTGGCGTGACTTCCACTCGGCAGTCCCGCGAAGCTCCACTCGTAGATGAGCGGGCGGCCCTGCGGCGAGATGCTCTTGCTGCCATCGAGTTGCACGGCGGTGCCGACCGCGATGCCGCTCAGGTCGGGCCCCGCATTCGCGGTGGGCGTGCCGACGGGCGTTGAGCAGGCGACGATCGCGAGGACGAGCGTTGCGGTGCAGAGGCGGCGCAGATTGAGCAGCATGGACTTGCCCTTTCGGTGATGACTGCAATTGCAAAACGATGATTTGCGAATTCGATAATTTCGATAACGAAGTCTTAGAAGCTGTACGAGAAGCCGAGCGTGACGCCCTCTGCGAGTCGGATGACGTTGGCGAGCGTGAGGGCGTTGCCGGTGTAGTCGATTGAGAGCGCGTATCCTCCGGCGAGTGGCAGCGCGATGCCGGCGCTCCAGAGCGTCAGAGCGCGAGGCGCGCCGACTCCGGACTGCGTGGTGCTCTGCGCGAAGTTGAACGTGTAGCCGACGCGCAGGTGCGCCGAGACCGCGCTCGAGAGTTCAAACGATGCGCGCGCACCCGCCTCGAGGCCGAAGAGGTTGGTGGGGAACGCATCGTTCTGCAGGCGCAGGTAGCGCAGTTGCAACGTCGGCAGCAGCGCGAGACGGCCATCCGCGAGCAGGTGCGGCCCGAGATCGTAACCTGCTCCTGCTGCCGCTTCGTAGCGCTCCTCTCCGATGATGGTCGGCGCGCTCGCGCCTCCACTGCTCGCCGTGGTGTTGATCGCGTAGGGCTGCTTGTACGAGCGGAAATCGAAGGACGCGAGCAGCAGGAAATTCTGCGCGAGCACGCGGCTCGCCTCAGCGCGGAAGCGAAGCACGATGGCCGTGTCGGCGATGTACTTCTCGTCGCTGCGCTCGGCGCCGAAGTCGAACGCGACATTCCAGAGCGGCGTCTGGTTCGGCGGCGCGATCGCCTCCCCATGCGGCCCATGACGACCAACGCCAAAGTTGATGCGGGGATCTCCCGGCGGTGTCGGCAACACGCTTGCGGCGCGGGTCCGGCGCAGATCCACGTTGGGCGAAGCGGGCTGTGCGGGCGTCGATGCTGTTGCACTCGGTGCCGCGGCGGTCGCGGCGGCAGGCGTCGATGTTGCGGGTGGTGCCGACTGCACGGAGCCCGCTCCTGGTGCGGTCGGGAGAACTGCGCCGGTTGTGGGCGTCGCGTCCTGCTTCGGTGCTGCGGCTTCAACAGTTGCTGCGGCCGCCATCGCTTTCGTTGCTTCGCCCGTGCTGCTCGCGGCGATTGAAGGCGAACCCGTCTGCGCGGCCTTCGTCTCTTTTCGCTCCTTCCCGTTGCGCGTGCGCTTGACGTCGTCCTTCCCCGACTTCTCCGTCGCGCTCGCCTTCGCGGTGTCGGCCTTCGCGCCGGCGGGAGAGGCATCACTCTTCGCCGCGACCGGAGCAGCGGTTCCGCCATCAAGAGGCTGCACTCGCTCCTGCGCCGCCGCAGCGTGCAGCGAGAGCAGCGCCGCTGCACCCATCACTCCCGCTCGCTTCATGAAGGTCTGGATGGTCATGGGAGGCCTCACGGTGCTGAAAGGATGATGCGCTCGTAGGTCGTGCTGCCGCCGAGCGACTGCTTGTCGCCGCAGCGCGCGCCCGCCCCGAGGTCTCCGCCGCTGGTGAGCCAGCAGAGTCGTTGGCTGCCGAAGCCAGTTGCGTTCGAATCGGTGGCGCCGCCGATGTCGCAGGAGCCGCTGCTGCTGGTGAGATCGATCTGCGCGCCTGCGGGTGCGAATCCCCAGGCGCGGTTGGTTGAGTACCAGCGCACGCCGTTCGCGCTCGTCGTCTGATTCCCGCTGGTCGCCATCGTTGCGCCAGCTCGATCGGCCGCGGCCGCGAGCAGCAGGCGCGGACTGCTCGCGAGGCGGCACCCCAGGATCAGCCGGGTGCCGCTGCAGTTCGAGAGCACGCTGGTGGCGATCGTGCCTGCGTTGCTGTCGTTGTAGGCGTCGACGAAGCAGACGCTGAATCCCGCCGTTGAAAGATCCGCGAGCGCCACGTTCTGCAGCACCCCTGACGGGACACCCGAAGCTGCGGAGATACAGGCTGGGCCTGCGTTTCCCGTCGATGCGCAGAACGCGAGGCCGTGCGCGGCGCAGGAGTTTCCACAGCTGCCGCAGTTCTGCGCGTCCGTTGCTTCGCTGGCCTCGCAGCCGTTGGCGCCGTCACCGTCGCAGTTTCCGAAGCCGCTCGCGCAGCTCCAGGAGCACTTGCTCGTGCTGCAGCTGCTGCTGGCGTTGTCGGGCGCAGCGCACGCGTTTCCGCAGGCGCCGCAGTTGGTCGCGCTCGAGGTGAGATCGGTCTCGCAGCCATCGCTCAAGGTCTGGTTGCAGTCGGCGAAGCCGGTCGCGCAGAGGGCAGCGCAGGTCTTGTTCGCGCAGACGGCGGTGCCGTTCGTGTACGGACCACACGCCCCCCCGCAGCTGCCGCAGTTGTTGGGATCAATGCTGAGGTTGGTGCAGGCGCCGCCGCAAACGGCCGGGCAGCCGGGCTGGCAGCTTCCGAGCGAGCAGGTCTGGCCGCTGTCGCAGCCGTGACCGCACGTGCCGCAGTTCTTCGGATCGTTGTTGAGATCGAAGCAGAGTCCGTTGCAGCTCGACAGGCCGCTGCCGCAGCTGCTCTTGCAGCTTCCGCTCTGACAGACCTGCGCATCGAGGCAGAGGTGCGTCGTTTCTGTCCCCGCATCAGCGATGGCGACGCCGCAGCCGCCGCAGTTCTTCGCATCGATCTGGGTGTTCGCGCAGGCGCTGCCGCAGAGCTGCGCATTTGCGCCGCAGGTGGCCCCGCAATGTCCCGCGCTGCAGACCTGGCCGCTCGGGCAGAGCAGTCCGCATCCGCCGCAGTTGCGATTGTCGCTCGACGGGTCGACGCAGGTCTCGACGCCTCCATCGGTGCTGACTCCGGCATCCAGCGCGACGCCGCCGTCGGTGCTCACGACGCACAAGAGCGAGCCGCTCGGGCAG
Organism: uncultured delta proteobacterium; assembly: GCA_903911145.1. Lineage (GTDB taxonomy): Bacteria > Myxococcota > Myxococcia > Myxococcales > 40CM-4-68-19 > CAIWCD01. The sequence goes on from CAIWCD010000037.1 coordinate 21,654, forward strand.
CTCGCCACGCAATGTCCCGCGCTGCACGACGCACCTGCGCCGCAGCTGTGGCCAGCGCCGCCGTCGATGCCTCCGCAGCCGCCGCAGTTGTTTCCGTCGACGCTGGTGCTCACGCAGGTCCCGCCGCAAGCCGCGAGGCCGTCGGGGCAGGAGAGGACGCAAGCGCCACCAACGCACGCCTCGAGCGCCGGGCAGCTCTTCCCGCACGCGCCGCAGTTTCCCGGGTCGCGCTGCGTGTCGGTGCAGCTCGACGCGGTGCCGCCGTCTGCCAGCAGGGCCGGGCATGCAGAGAGAGCGTCCTGGCAGCTGGGTGCGCACTGTCCGCCGGTGCAGCGCTCACCGGCCGCGCACGCGAGAGAGCAGCTGCCGCAATGATCGGAATCGCTCGAGACATCGACGCAGACGCCGTCGCATGCGCTCTGCGATGCGGGGCAGTTGGTGCGGCAGATGCCCGACTGGCACGACTCGCCCGCCGCACAACTGTTGCCGCACGAACCACAGTTGAGCTGATCCGCGCCGACATCAACGCACGCGCTTGCGCCGTTCACGGGGCAGGCCTGCGTGCCGCTCGCGCAGAGCAGCTGGCAGAGGCCTCCCGCGCAGCTCTCTCCGACGCGGCAGACCTTGCCGCACGAACCGCAGTTCTTGACGTCGCTCTGCTCGTTCACGCAGGCCGTGCTGCAGACAGAGAGAGGCGCGCCGCAGTCAGTCGTGCACGCACCGGCGACGCAGTAGTTGCCGCGCGGGCAGGCGTTCGCGCAGTCGCCGCAGTGCGCGAGGTCGCTCAGCTTGTCGACGCAGGACGCGCCGCAGAGTGCTTCGCCGCTCGGACAGAGAATCTCGCAGGCGCCCGCGACGCAGGCCTCTCCTGCTGGGCAGCTCTTTCCGCACGCGCCGCAGTTCGCCGCATCGCTCTTCAAGTCGCGGCAGGTTCCGCTGCAGTCGTCGAGAACGCCCGGTGTGCAGTAGGTCTTGCAGGCAGGCGCGCCCGGGGTCGTCAACGCATCGCAGGCCGCGCCCGGATCGCAGACGATGCCGCAGCCTCCGCAGTTGGCGCTGCTGTCGAACGAAACGCAATCCGAGCCGCACGCGTGCTCGGGCAGCGTGCACGTCGCCGCGAGATGGCAGAAGTGATCAGCGCCGCAGAAGTTGTTCGACTGGCACTGCGTGGAGTTCGTGCAGGCGACCGAGATCGTCGCGAGGTTCTGACAGCCCGCGATGGCGAACGCGAAGAGACAACCCAGCAGTTGCAGGCGGCGGCTCATGCGCGACCTTTCTCGTGTCCGGTTCACAGGCTGGTGTTCCAGAACGCGATCGCGCCGATGATCAGCGCGCCGGCCGCGCCGAAGAGCACGTAGCCGATCGTCTGTTCGGTGCGCGCCTGGGAGAGCGTGCCTTGCGGATCGGAGAGCGGATGATTCGGATCCTGCGCCGAGTTGATGAGTGAGTTGGAATGCACAGTGAGGCCCGCGCCGGTGGCCGCCGCGACGACCGCGCCGCCGATCGAGATGTAGCTGAGCAGGTGATTCTTCTCTGTCGGAGGCAGTTGCAGAGTCGGCGCGAGCCCGAGCGCCTCCGGTGGTGCAGCGAGTAGAGTCGCATCGACTGTCGCGGCTCCCTTTGCAGGCGCGGCCTCGTCGATGATCACTGCGTTGGGCAACTCAGGAGCACCGCTGCGCGCAGGGCCGTTCTCCGAGCTGTCGTACGCCTCGAGATAGTAGGCAAACCCATCCGTGATCGCCTTGCCCGGGATCTCGACGCCGTACTGATCGGTGCCGATCAGCGCCAGCGGTGCGCAGCTGTAGTCCGTCTTGAACAGGTTCTTCCAGCAGGCCTGCGGGTTCGCCACGTCGCTGCGCTCATCGACGATGCGCGCGGTCAGACGGAGCGGCTGTCCGCGAAGCGCGTGTGCGACCGGCGTGTGCGTGACGACGGGAGGATCGGTGTCTTCATCCGGTGCGCCGACGGGCGCAGCCGGCTGCTTCGCACTCGCGGTTGCTTCGGTCGCGCTGGTTGCGGCAACTGGCGCGCTGCTCGTCGGAGCCGCCGAGTTCACAGCCTGAGCGCCGGAGGCCGGCTTGCTCGCTGGTGCCGAGACCGCGGGCTGTGCTCCGCTCGCTGGCGCGACGGAGAATGCCGCGATCGACTTGTTGCTCTCTGCGATTGCGACCTGCGGCAACTCTGCCACCGCTGCCGCGTGCGTTTCACTCGGCGCAATCTGCGCCGCTGCCAGCGTGGTCTGCCCGCGCGTCGGGTCGAGCTGCAGCTCGCAGTAGGCAAGAAAGCGCTCGGCGTCGCCGCGCATCTTCGAGTCCGGAGCGTCCTTCAGGAACGCGCGATAGGCATCAGCGGACTCCTGCCATTCGCCCGCGCGTCGCCGCGTCTGCGCGATGTTGTAGAGGAGATCGGGCAGCGGCTTGAACTCGTACGCGCTCTGGTAGGCCGCCAGCGCGCACTTCCAATCCCCTTGCCGATAACAAGCCGCAGCTCGCGTGAGTTGCGCACGCGCGAGTTCGATCGCTTCCGGCGCGGCGTGCTCCTCGGTGTTTCCACGGACCGGCTTCATCGAGACCGCCATGCGCAGCTCGAAATCCTTGCTGTCCGGAAGGTTCACCTTGCCCGTGCGCGGAATGTAGCCATCGAGCGTGATGCGCAGATCGTGAGGACCGGGACGGCTGCGGACCTTGATGGGCGTGACTCCGGCGACGCGACCATCGACGGAGAGCACTGCACCCGGAGGGTCCGACGCGACGGCGATCAGCGGCGGCGTGCGCTCTCCGCTTCCCTGCTGGAGCGCGAGGCGCAGCGAGAGTTGCTGCCCCGGCTCGAGAGAGATCGCCTGCTGCAGGCTGCTGAATCCTTCGCGCGACACATCGAGCACGTGATCGCCCGGCTCGACATCGCCCGTGTAGGGCGAGTTGCCGACCTTCTTGCCATCGACCGACACCGACGCGTCCGATGGATCCGTCTCGATGCGCAGCTTCCCGGGACCAGGCGCGCGCGTCATCGTGAACGTGACGTCGGCGTCGCGGCCCGCGGCCATCGTGACTTTGCGCTCCTCATCCTTGAAGCCATCGAGGTGAAGCGAGACACGGTGTTCGCCGACCTTCAGCTCATCGCTCCACGGCGTGCCTCCCAACTCCTTGCCATCGATCGAAATGGTCGCTCCCGAGGGTTGAGAGCTGACCGTCAGGCGCGGCACGCCGCTCGCGGAGCCGGCGGGAAGCACGAGCCGCATCGAGAGATCGCGGTCCTTCGGCATCGTCAAAGTGGTCGCGACGCTGCGGTGTCCGTCGAGCTTGAGCAGCAGTTGGTGGCTTCCGGCGACGAGCGGCCCGACCCACGGCGTGCGTCCGCGCTCCTTATCGTCGAGCGTGAGCAGCGCGCCCGATGGCTCGGACTCCACCGAGAGCGCCGGCTCCTTCGGCAGCAGCGGCAGCACGAACGAGAGCTGCACATCGCGTCCTGGCTTGATGACGAGCAGACGTTCCTGGTGGAGGCGCCCGTCTGCGTCCGCCGCGATCACGTGCTGGCCGGGCGAGACGATGCCCGTGTAGGGCGCATCGCCGAAGAAGGCGCCATCGAGAGAAATGTGCGCGCCGGACGGCTCGGAGACGACGGAAAGAGAGGTCGGCGCGACCGGCTCTCCTGGCGTCGCCGCGGTAGCGGAGAGCGGCAGATTGATAGCGAGCTTCTTGCCACCGGAGCGGACGTCAAGCTGCTGCTCCGCGGTGTGCCCATCGGCGCCGGTGACCGTGATCGTGTGCGAGCCGGGATCGAGCGTGATGTTCAACGGCGTGACGCCCGCCGACTTGCCGTCGATCTTCACGTCGGCGCCAGTCACGTCGCTGCTGATCGTGGCGGCAACGGGGCTCGGCGGTGGGTCGAACGCGTCGATGCGGAAGGGCTGCTGCGGAGAGCCCGCGCGACCGATCGAGCCGTCGTCTCCGCGCGTCTCGATGAAGTACTCGAGCGCGCCGTCGTTGAGCAGCGACGCGGGCAGATGGCCGGTGAAGTGGCCGCCTTTCGCTTCGACCATCGAGAAGCCCTGGTAGCGCGACTGCCCGACTTTGCGCGCGTAGATCTGCGGAGCGAACAGCTGCGAGGCGTTGTCGATCTGCGCCTTGATCTGCACGGGTTGCCCGCGCGCAGACTTGTCGACCGGCTTGTGATCGATGTGATTGGCCGCCCTCGAATTCGCGCCTGCGGACGTGTGGGCCGCGTCGCTGCGCGCACCCGACGGATTCGGGGCGGCGAGTGCGAGGAGAACTGCGGCTGCGACAAACATGCCCTGACTCCACGCCCGAGGGGCCGCTGATGCGCGCTGTGGTGCGCTGTCTACGTGCCCGGATTGCGCTGGTGGGTGAAGCCCCACGTCGCGACTGCATGCGACGCCCACGCCCCCAAGCCAACAGCGAGCGCGCTTCTTACGCTGCGCCGCCCCGAAATGACAAGAGCGACGAGTGTAGAAACAATGGTTGCGCGGCCCAGCGAGGACCGACAAATGAATGGACCTCGATGAACACACTCTCCCTGCGCGCGCTCGATTCCATCACCGACGTCTCCCCGCTGGCCTGGGACGCGCTGCTGGTGCCGCGCGAAATGCCGTTCGTGCGGTGGGCCTGGCTGTCGTCGCTGGAGCAGAGTGGTTGCGCCTCTTCGCCGGCGGGTTGGACGCCGAGGCACCTGACGCTGTGGCGCGGTTCGCAACTCGTCGCCGCCGCGCCCACGTATATCAAGGGTGACTCGGACGGAGATTTTGCGCGCGACTGGGATCTCGGCTCGGCCGCTCTGCGCGCGGGCTTGCGCTACTACCCGAAGCTCTGCGTCACCGTTCCGTTCACGCCCGTCGCGGGGCGCCGCATCCTGGTCGCGCCCGGAGAGGACGTGCAGGCCTGCCGCGCGGCGCTGCTTGAAGGCGCGCTCGAACTCGCCGAGCGCGAGCGACTCGGCACGGTGCAGATCCTGTTTTCTGAGCAGGAGGAGGCGCTCGCACTGGAACAGCTTGGCTTTGCGAGACGCATCTCGCACCAGTTCCACTGGACGAATCGTGACGATGTGACAATGGATGTCTATCTGTCACGTATGAACAGCAAGCGTCGTTCGATGATCCGGCGGGAGATGGCGGCGCCCGCACAGCAAGGGATCTCATTGCGGACGGTGCGCGGATACGAACTGGCCGCCGATTCCTCGCGCTGGGCGCGGCTCGCGCATGCGCTTCACGAGCACACCGTCGACAAACTGGTCTGGGGACGCCGCTGGCTGAACCTCGATTTCTATCTGCGCGCATTCGCCGCGATGCCTGAGTCGCTCGAGTTGGTCGTCGCAGAGAGAGACGGGCGGCCGATCGCGGGCGCCTTCAATGTCTCCACGTCGACCCACCTCTTTGGTCGCTACTGGGGCTGCTTCGAGGAACACCCCTTCTTGCACTTCAACGTCTGCCTCTACCATTCGGTCGCCGACTGCCTCGCGCGCGGCCTGCGTGTGTTCGAGGGCGGAGCAGGCGGCGAGCACAAGCTCTCTCGCGGATTCGAACCGGAGGAGACCTACAGTCTTCATCGCGCGCTCGATCCGCGACTGGACGACGCCTTGCGCACGCATCTCGAGGCAGAGACTCCCGAGCGGCACGCGGCGCTCTCGCGCTTCCGTGCGGAGTCGAACATCTTCAAGGCTGGACCCGGTGCGAAGGGAAGGGCGTGAGCGGTGAGTGAGAAACGCAGAGGGACCGGCGGCGACGTCGCGACAGTGGAGAAGCAGGCGGCCGCGACGAAGCTCAAGCGCCCGAGGCTGTATCGCGTGCTGCTGCACAACGACGACTTCACTCCGATGGCGTTCGTCGTCTCTGTGCTGCTCCACGTCTTTCGCAAGTCGGAGAGCGACGCGGTGTCGATCATGCTGCACGCGCACGAGACTGGCTATGCCGTCGCCGGAGTCTTCACGCGCGAGATCGCCGAGACGAAAGTGGACGAGACGATGCGGATGGCGAGCGAGTCGAACTACCCGCTGCTCTGCACGATGGAACCGGGAGAGGACGTTTGATCGATGCCGCGGATCACCCGGCGGAGATCGCGTCGACGATGAAAGCGAAGAGTCTCGGCGCGCGGGCGGCCGCTCCCAGCGCGGATCGGCGCATTGTCGGACGATCTGCGAGCGCGAGCAGCGCGCGGGCGGGAACTGCGTAGCGCCGCCACGCAGAGCGCAGCGAACGGTCGTAGCGGGTGAGCGCCAGAGAGAGCGCGGCCTCGTTGGAGAGCGCGCGGGGGAGCGCGTCGACGAGCGCCTCTGCGCCGGTAAACGCGAGCGACAGTCCCTGGCCGGTGACTGCGTCGACGTATCCGGCGGCGTCGCCGACCAGCGCGATCCTGCCGGCCGATCGTGCGCGCGTCGGCCTCCAGAGCGGCCCGGAGCCTCTTGCTTCATCGAGTGGCGCTGCTCCTTCGAGGCGTCGTGCGACGACGGGAAAGCGCGCGAGGAGCGCGTCGAAGCCTGTCTCGCTCTCTCTGGGCAACGCGCGCGGACTCCAGAGGAACGCGACGTTGACGGCGTCTGGTCCGACCGGCGTGACGTAGCACTCGGCCCCATCGGTCCAATGCACCTCAACGAGATCGCTCCACGGCGCGCAGGCGAAGTGACGGCGCAGTCCGAATCGATGCGGGGCGTCGGCGCGCGGAGTGAGCGCCAGACCGCTTGCAGCGCGGGTTTGCGACTGCAGTCCGTCCGCGCCAACGAGCAACGCGCAGGCGCTGGTGCCGAGTTCCGTCTCGACCTCGACGCTGCCGGCAGATGATCGAAACGAACGCACGCTCGCGCGTTGGAGATCCACGCCGGCGTTCGCTGCGACCTCTCGCAGTGCCGCGGAGAGCGCTGTCCGCCGAATGCCGAGACCTGCACCGCGGCGAAATCGCGCGTCAACCGCACGACCATTCTCGAGCAGGTAGCGGATGCCCTGGAAGGGTGCGCAGTCTCGTTCTGCGATCAACTTGAGGGCGCCTAGCGCCTCGAGCGCGCGCACGCCGTGAGGCATCAATCCCTCGCCGCAGGCCTTGTCCGTCGCGCCCATCGCACGTTCGAAGACGGTGGTTCGAAAGCCAGCACGCGCCGCGCGGATCGCCGTCGCCAGCCCTGCGGGTCCGCCACCGACGACGATGATCTCCGCGTCGGCGCTGCTCACGTTCACTCTCCGAGCACGTTCTTGATTCGCAGCGCCGCGTTCGCCGCCATCGACTTCGCTGCCTCCTTCGCGACGCCGAACATCGTCACGCTGTCCGGCGCGTGCAGTTCCTCGGCGAGCAGTTGCCGCAGCGCCTCTCCCCGACGCAGCTTTCCGCTCGACGTGCGCGGCAGCGTTCCCGCGGCGAGCAGCTGGATCAGGCCTGGCTTGACCTGGGTTCGCTCGACCACGCGCGCGGAGATCTGTTCGCGCAGCATCTCGTCGTTGATCGGCGCAGCACTGTCGCGCTCAACCAGCAGGGCAAGCTCCTCCCCGTCTGCGCCAGGCGGGAGATGGCCGACCGCGATCACGCAGCCCGCGCGGACTCCCGGCAGACCATCGAGCGCCTCTTCGAACTCCTGCGGCGCATGGTTCTTCCCGCGCAGGATGACCAACTCCTTGGCTCGCCCGCAGATGAAGAGCTCTCCAGCGCGGATGAAGCCGAGGTCGCCGGTGTCGAGCCATCCATCCTGAAGCGCGCGCGCCGACGCGTCGCGGTTGTCGAAGTATCCCGTCATCACAGACGGGCCGCGCACACGGACGCGTCCGACGATGTTCTCCTCGAGGAGCGCTCCCTGGCCGTTGTCGATCCGCACTTCCATTCCCGGCAGCGGCGTGCCGACAGAGACGATCTCGCGGATGGGCGTGGCATCAGCAGAGACGTCTACGACTGCTTCGCGTACCTCTCCGCGCAGTGCGAGCGCGCGAGCGTCGAGGCGTGAGGTGCAGAGGCCATTTCCCGGAGGCGTGAACGTGACGGCGAGCGATGCCTCGGAGAGTCCGTAGACGGGTGTCAACGCGCGCGGGTTGAGGCCGAAGCGGGAGAAGCGGGCGATGAAGGCGCGCGCCGACTCCGCGGCGATTGGCTCGGCGCCGTTGAGCGCGAGCCTCCACGACGACAGGTCGCAGCCGGCCAGATCTTCGTCGCGCACGCGCTTGGCGCAGAGGCCGTACGCGAAATTCGGCGCGGGAGAGACGGTGGCGCGATCGCGCGAAATTGCGCGCAGCCAGAGCGCGGGTTTGGCGAGAAACAGTTCAGGAGGAATCAGCGTCAGCGGACCCGGATGGCCAACCGCGAGGAGCAGGCAGCCGATCAATCCCATGTCGTGATAGAGCGGCAACCAGCTCGCACCGCGCTGTCGATCCGGTCCGTCCTCGGGGAGAAAGCTGTCGATGGCGTCGACGTTCGCGAGCAGATTTGCGTTGGAGAGCGCGACCGGTTTCGGCTCGACCGTGCTGCCCGACGAGAACTGGATGAGCGCAAGATCGCTCGCCGCGCGTTCGCGCACGGTGCGTCCGCTTCCGCGTTCAAGGAGCGCCGCGACCTCTCTGCAGCCGAGCTTCACGCCCGCGCGCAGCGCTGCAACGCCGAGGAGTTTGCCAACGCGGCCATCCGTGAGCAGGAGCCGCGCGCCTGAGACCTCGAGCATGCGCGCGGTTCGGGTGTGGTACTCGGCGAGTCGTCCGAGCCGCACGGGAGGGTAGAGCGGCACCGGGACCGCACCGGCCGCGAGCGTGCCGAAGAACGCGTCCATGAAGTCGACGCCCGTCGGCAGGCAGAGCGCGACGCGATCGCCCGGTTCAATCCCGAGTTCCGCCAACGCAGTGCCCATGCGGCCTGCCCGATGAGCGAGCTCGCTGAAGGGAAGTTCGCGCCGCTCTTCGCGCGAATCGACAAACGAGAGCCCCACCGACGATGCCGCCGCCACGTCGAGCATCTGCATCACGGTCGAGAAGCGCGAAGGCTTCGCCGGCGGTCCGATGAGGTGCGCGGTCATGTCGACTCGTTTGCCCGGCGCACCACGAGCGCCGCGAGCTCTGTGACAGTGTGGATGTCGGCCGCGTCCGCTTCGTTGAGTGCGACGCGAAAGCGATTCTCGAGCTCAACCACGAGAGTGAGCAGACTGACGGAATCGAGCTGCAGGTCGGCCGCCAGATCGTCGCTCGGCTTGACCTCTTTCGCCAACTGCAGCTCGTCGCGCAGCACGCGTGCGATCTCGGCGAGCACTGCATCGGTCGTGATGGTCGAACTCTCTTCAGGCGTCACGCGCGCTCCCTGGCCAGATCCGCGGCGTCGTGGAAAACTTGTCGGCGTAGATCTTTCCCAGCGCGCGCTCCTCCGCCGGGATTCGCACGGCCATCAGCGCCGCATTGGCAAGCGAGAAGGCGATGGCGCAGAGCCAGGCTCCATGCACCAGCGGCAGCGCGAAAAGTTCGATCGCCACGGCCAGATAGTTCGGGTGACGAACCACCCGGTACGGCCCCGCAGTCACCGGCGCATCGTCGACGCGCGCGATGATCCGCACGTTCCACCGCGTTCCGAGCGTGCTCACGGCCCACCAACGCAAGGCCTGCGCGAAGATCGCGGCGAGCAGCGCGACCGCTTCCACCGCGGTCGGGGCCGATCGGTGCAGCAGCCACGCTTCCGCGAAACAGGCGGGGAGGAAGAGCGCATGCAGCAACGTCATGACGCGGAAGTGCGGCGCGCCGACCTCGACTGCACCGCGCGCAAACTGGATGCGCGCATTTCGTCGGGAGACCACGAGCTCGACGATTCTCTCGGCGCCGACGGCGAGCAGGAGCAGCAGGTAGAGCGCGAGCGATGGAGTCAGCGGAGGCATCGATCACCAGCGCAGGAGGACGAGCTCGGAGCAGAAGCCCGGCCCCATCGCGAGCAGCAGACCGAGTTCGCCTGGCTGCACTTCGTTGGCATTCAACAGATCATCGAGCACGAACAGCACGGACGCGCTCGAGAGGTTTCCGACGCTCTGCAGCGAGGCCCAGCTGCGGGCGAGCGCTCGCTCGGGGAGCTTGAGCGCGCTCTCGAACGCCTCGAGCACTTTCGGTCCGCCCGAGTGGCAGACCCAGTGGCGGATGTCCTTGCGCGCCAGTCCTTGTGACGCGAGGAACGAATCGACGTCGCCGGCGATCCGCTCCTGCACCAGCGTCGGCACCTGTGGCGAGAGGATCACCTTGAAGCCGCCGTCGACGACATCCCAGCCCATCACGCGCTCGGTGTCGGGATAGAAGACCGAACGGGTCGCGAGGATCGATGGGCCCGGTGAGCGCGGCGGCTGTGCACTCGCGAGTCCACGCCCAGCAAGGCTTTGCGCGCGGTTGTCTCCAGCGATGAGCACGGCCGCTGCGCCATCGCCGAAGAGTCCGCTGGCGATGATGTTGGCGATCGAGATGTCCTCGCGCTGCAGCGTGAGCGAGCAGAGTTCGACGGCGACGAGCGCACTGATGCTGTCGGGGAATCCGCGAACGGCGTCGCTCGCGCGCGCGATGCCAGCTGCGCCGGCGACGCAGCCGAGGCCGAAGATCGGCGTGCGCTTGATGTCGGGCCGAAGCCCCATCCTGTTGATGAGGCGTGCATCGATCGACGGCGTTGCCACGCCTGTGACCGTGACGAAGAAGATCTGGTCGATCTCTTTTGGATCAAGCTGGGCGCGGTCGAGCGCGCCGCGGAGGGCGGTTTCGCCGACATCGACAGCGACTCGCGTCCAGGCATCGTTGCGCTGCGCGAACGTGGTCAGCGTCTTGTAGTCGGGGAGCGGCAGCGCAAGATGTCGGCCTCCGACGCGCACCGAACGGTGGAGTTGCTCGAGCCGCTCGAGGTTGAAATGGCGCCCGGCCCAGAGCCCGCGGAACTCCTCGAGCAGCGTCTCCTGCGAGGCGAAATGGGGCGGCAGCGCGCGCGCCGTCGAGAGAATTCGTGGGCTCATCGTCAGTTGGCTCCCCGCGCATGGTCTTCGAGCGCGTCCACCCCTGCTCCCGTTCGGCAACGGGCGAGTGTGATGCCGAACCGGCTCGCTCGGCGCGCGCAATTCGACGTATTCCCTACCGGCCCATCGCGGTGCGCGTTACGTTGCGAGCCGGTTCTCGAGCGGAGCACGATTCAAACGTGGCAGCCATCCGAATCCTTGCCATTGCAGACGCAAAGATGCTTCCCGCGCTGGCCAGCGGTCTGCGCGTTGGCGGTCGCTTTGAGGTGACCACCGCGGCGTTCGCCGATGTGGCCGAACTTGCCTCGGTTGCTGCTGGCGTCGATGTCGTCGCTTTCTTCTACGGATCGCGCCAGTGGCCTCTGGTGGCGGGTTTGCGCACGCTTGCCCCTGCTGTTCTCAAGCGTGGAGGACGCGTGGTCGCGGTGCTGCAGAAGGAGCAGGCGCTGCTGCGCGATGACTGCTTCGCGGCTGGCGCTTGCGACGCGATCTTCATGCCTCTGCCGAAGGAGGCGTTCGTCGCCCGGCTCTTCGACGCTGCGACGAGTGCCTTCGCTCCAGGTGTTTCGCGGGCCGCTGCGGTCATCGTCGTTGGATCTTCGCCAGCGCTCGAACTCGGCGATGCCAAAGTCTCAATACAGGGCATCGAAGCGCGCGCGGCCGCGCTCAGCGCGGACGAGAGGATTCGCGTGAGCTGGACCGACGGACGATCGTTCACCCGGTGGAGCCTGGTTGTGCAGAGCGACGCTGGCGGCGTCCGTCTGCGATTCGTGGGTGCGACGCCCGATGAAGACGCGCAACTGCACGACTGGGTGCAGCAGCCTGTCGAGGCGGCGATTCGCAGCGCCGAGGCGAGCGCGCCGACGCGGATCGAACTCAAGGCCGTGGAAGAGCCTCCCTCGATCCCTGCGACCATCGTGGATGTTCCCTCGTTTCCTGCGACGATCGCGGAGGTCGCCGCGGTCGACCCTCCTGCCGCTGCAGTAGCGCCCGTCTCGTCGACGATTCTCGTTCAGCCGCCGGCGCCCAGCGGGCTTGACTCGCTCTTTGACGACGTGCCGCGCCCGAGTTCCGAGACGATCGAAGCGATCGTCGCGCCCGTTCAACTCACGGATTCGAAGGTCGTGGCGCTGCCGCCGCCGGCCGTTGCTTCGCAGGTCGACACCGAGGCCCCGACGTCGAAGCGAAGCCTCGTCACGAATGCTTCGGCGCAAAGAGGCAAGTCGGCGAGTCGCATGAAGTGGGTCGCGTTGGCGCTCTGCGGAGCGGTCGCGGTGGCCACCATTGCCTACGCGTTCGGCTTCTCCTCTCTGCGGACCCGTGCGGCGTCACCAGCGCTTCTCGCGCAGGCTGGGAGCGGGGTTGCGGCGATCTCCCTGTCTCGCGCGACCGCGGTCGTGACGGTGTCTCCGGACTGGATCGATGCGCCAGGGCGTCCGGCGCGATTGGCGCGCCTCTGCGTTGTGCTCGCTTCTGCCAGCATCAAGCAGGCCTCTCTGGGCCTCGATGGGCGCGCACCGAATGCGCAACTAGAGGTGCCTTCCTGTCTGGCGATCGGTCTTCCCGCCGAGGCACCGCTTCCCGTCGTCGCGCCGACTGCGCCGCCGCCGCCTCCCGTGGTCGTGCTTCCTCCTGCGGTCGAGAGACCCTCCGCGCACCAGGGGCACAAGCCGCGCGCGAAGTGATTTGCCGTGGTCGCTTCGCGTGGCGCCTCAGCGCTTCTTGCGTGCGAGGAGATCTGCCGGCACCAGCGCGCCTTCACCGAAGCGGGCATTGATCTGATCGAGCGATCGATTGAGCCGCGTCCGCTTTTCATCCTCGCGTTCAAAGAGCGAGCGCTGCGCGGCGGGCCGGTCGAACCCGCTCGCGTACACGCCGGTCAGCCGGATGGGGCGCGTCGGCGCGAGTGCATCGAGCAGCGCGGCGGCGTTGCGGAAGAGAGCAGCACCGTCGTCGCACGGTTCGCTGAGAGTCGCTTGCCTCGTCGCTTGTTCGAAATTGGAAAACTTGATCTTCAGCGTCACCGTGCGTGCGCGCAGGCCCGCCCGGCGCAGGCGCGCGGCGACGTGCTGCGATTGGTCGTGAAGGATCGGAAGCAGATCTTCCCGTTCGATCAGATCCTCCTCGAAGGTCTCTTCGGCGCCGAGCGAGCGCGCCGCACGATCGGGTTGCACCTCGCGTGCATCGACTCCATTGGCGAGATCGTGCAGCCAGGGGCCTGCTTGTCCGAGCGCGCGCGTGAGCTCTCCGCGGTTCGCGCGCGCGATGTCTCCGATGGTCTTGAGCCGCATGCGGGCAAGCTGCTCGCCGGTCTTTGGACCGACGCCTGAAAGTCGCGCGACCGGCATCGCGGCAATGAAGTCGCGCACGGCCCCGAACGGAATCTCGGTGAGGCCGCCCGGCTTCTTCACATCACTGGCGATCTTGGCGGCGAACTTTACTTCGGAGATCCCGACGGCGCAGGAGAGTGAGAGTTCATCGCGGACGCGGCGCTGGATCGTTTCGCCGATCGCGCGCGGAGTTCCGAACAGCTCCTGCGAATGCGTGACGTCGAGGAACGCCTCGTCGAGAGAGAGTCCTTCGACCTCGGGCGTGAAGGATTCGAAGATGGCGAAGACCTGCTCGCTGACGGCCGCGTAGCGTTTGAGGTCGGGAGGGACGACCACGAGCCCCTTGCAGAGCGCGAGCGCGCGCACCATGGGCATCGCAGAGCGGACTCCGAACTTCCGCGCTTCGTAGCTCGCGGCGGCGACCACGCTGCGGCGCGAAGCTCCGCCGACCGCCACCGGACGGCCGCGCAGCGAGGGATCGTCCCGCTGCTCGACCGAGGCATAGAAGGCGTCCATGTCGACATGGAGAATCGCGCGCTGCATCGCCGCCTATTGTATGAGCAAGCGCGATGTTCCACGCCGTCGCAAATCGTCTGCGCCGCTTCTGGTACGGCCTCGCGCTCGAGGTCTGGTACGATCCGGCCTATCGCCTTCCTCTGCCCGGGCTCGAGGTGGCGACTGGCTTCGAACCGCGTCGGGCGGACTTCGTCGCCTGGTATCTGCGCGGAAGCCACGCCATCAAGCAGAGCAATCTGCGCACGCCGCGGCGGGCGACCTACGCAGAGATGTCGCGTGTGCACACGCACGAGTTCCTCGACGCGATCTCGCGCCCCCAGGACCTCGGGCGCATCTTCTCCGTCGAGCCGGGGCAGCTTCCCGTCGACGAGCTCATTCGCTCGATTCGCCTGGCCGTCGGCGGGACGATCGACGCCACGAAGAGTGTCCTCGCGCCGGGAGGTGCGCGCATGGGCCGTCGCGCGCTCAACCTGCTCGGCGGGTTCCATCACGCAGGCCCCGCGAGCGCGGGCGGGTTCTGCGCGATCAACGACATGGCCGTCGCGATCGCAGCTGTGCGCGATGAGGGCTTCCGCGGCCGCATCGCCATCCTCGACCTCGACGCGCATCCACCCGATGGGACCGCGGCCTGCTTGCGCGACGACGCACTCTGCTGGATCGGCTCGATCTCCGGCGCAGGGTGGGGCGCCTACGAGCGGCAGGTCGACGAGATCGTCATCCCGGGCGCAGGCGACGAGGAATATCTGGCCGCGCTCGAGCAGCTCCTCTCGCGCATGCCGAAGGATTGCGAACTGGCGTTCGTCGTTGCTGGCGGCGACGTTCTCGCGGGCGACGCGCTCGGCAAGCTCAAGCTCACGCTCGACGGCGTGCGCCGCCGCGATCTGCGCGTCGCCGACGCGCTCATTCGCACTCCGTCCGTCTGGGTGCCTGCGGGCGGGTACGGGCCGAACGCATGGCGCTCGCTCGCAGGCACGGGACTCGCGCTCTCGGTCGCGTCTCGAGTTGTGATCCCCGCGCGCTACGATCCTCTCGGCGCCCGCTTCGCTTCTGTCTCCCGCAAGCTCGCTCGCGAAGAGCTCGGGCACGGCGACGATCTCTCGATGGACGACGTGCTGCAGGATCTCGGCATGCGCTCGCCGGGCACGGCTCTCGTCCTCGGCCTCTACAGCGCTGCGGGCATCGAGGCCGCGCTCGAGCACTACGGACTTCTGCGCGAGTTGTCGCGACTCGGCTACGGCCCGTTCCGCGTTGAGATCCAGGCGCACTCGCCGGGCGATCGCATTCAGTTGTTCGGCGGAGATGTGGATGGCAAGGAGCACCTGCTCGTCGAGGTTGTGCTCGAGCGCCGCGAGGTCGACGGCTCGTCCGTGCTCTACGTGCATTGGCTGACGATGCGCCACCCGCGCGCGCAGTTCTCCACGCTGCGGCCGAGGCTCCCAGGGCAGGAGGTTCCGGGGCTCGGGCTCGCACGCGAAGTGAGTGAACTGCTCGCGCGCATGGCGGTCCGGCTCGATCTCGATGGGCTCGCGTTTCGTCCGTCCGGCTACCACACGGCGGTGAACGGTCGCGTCCAGGAGTTGCGCTTCACCAATGCTGCGCGGCAGGGGCGCTTCGAAGCGCTGATGCGCGACCTCTCGCGATTCACGCTTCTCGAGGCGACGCAGGCGATTGCCTCCGGCCGCGTGCGGATGAACGGCGCGCCCTACGTCTGGGAGGCCGACGAGATGGTGCGGTGGCTGAAGAAGCACCCGGTCACCGACGGTGCTGCCGTGCAGGCTGAGCGTGAGCGCGTGCAGTGCACGGTCGTGCCGGTAGATGGTTTGAGTGCCAATCATTCTCCGGCGGCGCCGCCCGGTGGCGCGAGATGAAGATCAGCGTCATCACGCCGACCCGCAATCGCGAGTCGCGCCTCCGCGCCATGTACGCCTGCTTCTGCGCGCAGAGTTGGCCTGAGCGCGAGTTGCTGATTCTCGACGACAGTTCGGCCCCTTCGCCATTCTTCTCCACGATAAATGACCCGCGGGTCATGTATCGGCATTCGCTGCAGCCGATCGTGCTCGGCGAGAAGAGAAACCAGCTGGTGTCCGAGGCGCGCGGGGAGCTCGTGGCGCACTTCGATGACGACGATCTCTACGGCCCCGACTACCTGACGCGCATGGTGCAACTGCGCGGCGAGGCCGACCTCTTCACTCTCTCTGGTTGGTTCTCCTACGTCGAGCAGGGCGGCGCATTCTGGTACTGGGACACCGAGCGCGTGCTCCCGTACCGATACGCCGTCTCAGGCCGCGAGGTCGTGCCGCAGCAGCGGCCGCCAACGATCAACACAAAGGAGCGGCGGGTCGATCTCGATCTCTGGGGCTACGGCTTTTCCTACCTCTATACGAAAGCCGCCTGGGCGAGGGCGCCGTTCGCGCCGGTCAAGTTCGGCGAGGATCACGCGTTCGCCACGCGCCTCGGCGAACTCGGCTGCGCGCGCGCCTACGCGCCGGATCATGAGGGGCTCGCGCTGCACATCCTGCACGGTGCAAACAGTTCGCGGATCTTTCCGCAGTACGCGCTGCCCGCTTTTGCGGCCCACGCTCTTTTCGGCACGTGGCTTTCGCCGTTGCTGAACAGTGCGCGATGAGCCGCCCCGATCCGACAGCGACGCTCGAGGCCCATTTCGAGAAGCTCGCGCTGCTGCTCGGGCGCGAACGCGACGCGGAGCGGGAGCGATTCGCCGACGCAGAGGCGAATCTGACACTGCTTGAACGCGACGCGCGCGGGACTGCGATCGCGCAGGCTGAATCGATCGACACCGGGAGACTGTCGGGTCGGTTCGTGCTGACGCTGGCGCGTCCGGGCAACGCAGAGCTTGGCGCCGGCGCGATCCGCAGCGGTGCTCGCGTGCGTCTTCGGCCACGTCGCGGCGAGTTTGCACAGAGCGAACTTCCGCAGGGAATCGTCTCTCGTCGGACGCGGTCGCGGCTGACGATTGCGCTCGACGAGCCACCGCCGGATTGGGCCACGGAGGGGCGGCTCGCGATTGAATTGCTTCCGTCGGCGATCACGCACGAACGCTTGCTGGGCGCGGTCCGGCGCATGCGCGACACGAAAGAGGGCAAGCGCTGGCACGCGCGGTTGTCAGGCGCGCCTCCGCGTCTGGACCTCGAGTCGGTGCATGAAGGCGGTGCCCTCGACTCGTCGTTCAACGTCGAGCAGCAGCAGGCGATCGCGCTCTGCGAGCGGGCGCAGGACGTCGCACTCGTGCATGGGCCTCCGGGCACAGGAAAGACGACCGTTCTCGTCGAGTTGATCCGCCGCGCAGTCGCGCGTGGTGAGCAGGTGCTGGCGTGCGCGCCATCGAATCTCGCGGTCGACAACCTCGTCGAACGGTTGGCGGGAGCCGGCCTCGACTGCGTGCGACTCGGCCATCCCGCGCGCGTGCTTGCGTCGGTGATCGAGCACACGCTCGAGGAGAAAGCGAGCGCGCATCCCGACGCGCAGCTTGCGCGCGAGTTGGTTCGCCAGGCGCTGCGGCTCAAGGCAGACGCGGCCAAGCGCGATCAGCGCAGAGGTGCAGATCGGTTCTCGAACGCGCGAGCGCAGGAGCGTGAGGCGCGACAACTCTTCGCCGAAGCGCGCGCCAAGGAGGATTCTGCTGAGCGCGACGTGCTCTCTCGCGCGCAGGTTGTGCTCGCGACGTTGACGGGTCTCGAGTCGGGCGTGCTCGGCGCGCGGCGATTCGCACTCTCTGTCGTCGATGAGGCGACGCAGGCTGTCGAGCCCGCGGTCTATCTCGCGCTGCTGCGCGCCGATCGGGCTGTGCTCGCAGGCGATCACCTCCAGTTGCCGCCGACGGTGCTCGCGCAGGACGCGCAACCGCTCGCGCTCTCGCTCTTCGAGCGGCTGCAGTCGCTCGCGCCGACATCGATGGTGACTCTCCTGACGCAGCATCGGATGCACCAGCAGATCATGGAGATCCCTTCTCGCGTCATGTATGCGGGCAAGCTGCGGGCACACGAGAGCGCGGCTGCGCGGGCGCTCGACGATCATCCTCTCGTCGTCATCGACACGGCTGGGCGTGGCTTTGAAGAGGAGACGCCCGAGGGCAGCGACTCGAAGTGCAATCCGGGCGAAGCCGAACTCTGCGCCACCGAGGCGCGGGCGCTGCTCGCACTCGGCGTCCCTCCTGACGAACTGGCCGTGATCGCGCCCTACGACGCGCAGTGCGTGCGCATCCGGCAGCTGCTCAACGACGAGGTCGAGCGGGGAGTCGAGGTCGACACGGTCGACGGCTTCCAGGGGCGCGAGAAGGACGCCGTCATCGTCTCCCTCGTGCGCAGCAACGATCGATGCGAGCTCGGCTTCGTCGCGGATCTGCGTCGCCTCAACGTCGCGCTGACGCGAGCGCGCAAGAAGCTCATCGTGATCGGAGACGGGGCGACGCTTGCCCGCCAACCGCTCGTCGACGCGCTCTTCGAGCACGCAAGAGTTGTTGGCGGCTGGATCTCGGCGTGGGAGAAGTAGCTTTGTGGACCTTCGTCTGAGCGGAGCCAAGACACGAGGGCAGGGGTGAGCGAGCGCGTCCTCGTGCTCTCACTTCTGCGTGCGGGAGATGCGCTGGTTCATCTCCCCGCGCTCGCGTCCCTCGCTGCGCCTGATCGCGAGCTCCATCTTCTCGTGCAGGCAGCGGGCAAGCCGGCCGCTGAGCTGCTCGCGCCGTTCGCGACCGTGCACGTCCTGCCGATCAACTATCTCGGCGGCGATGTGGCGCCGATCGCCTCACTGCTCGCGCACCTGACGGAACTCGCATTCGATCGCGTCGTCAACCTCACGCTCAAGCCCTTTGCCGGCGAACTCGCCGAGAGGATCGCCCCGGGCCGCGTGGAGGGGTTCATTCTCAAGGACGGTCGACCGAAGCTGACCTCGCCCTGGCTTCGCCTGCTCAACGATTGGGGCACGGCGGCCGCCGTCAGCGTCGTCCACTACGCCGACATCTACTCCCACGCTGTCGGCAATCCGCGCCGCGATCCGCAGCTCGTCTTGTCGGCCGAGGATCAGCGCTGGTGGAGTGAGACGCGCGCGAACATCCCCGCGGGCACGCCTCTGGTGCTCGTGCAGCTCTCGACGAGCGAGGGCAAGAAGACGTATCCGCGCGCGCTCTATGCGGAGCTGATCGCGCTGCTCGGCGAGACGTTGCGTGACGCGCAGTTTCTCCTTCTCGCGGCTCCCTTCGAGCAGGCCGAGGTCGAAAGCTTCTGCGCGACTGTCGGCAGTCGTGCCCGCCCACTCGTGTGCACGCTCGCGCAGGCAGCCTGTGCGATGCGCGACGCACGCCTGCTCATCTCCGGCGACACCGCGCTCGTCCATCTGGCCGCACTCTGCCGCACGCGCGTGCTCCTGCTCTCCTCTGGCTCAAGCGCGTTTCGCGAACTCGGTCCGGTCGGCGAAGGCCACGTCGTCCTGCAGGCCAATTTCCCCTGCGGTCCGTGCCGTCACGACACCTCCTGCATCGTCCGCAGCGACGGCCAGTTCCCCTGCACGGAGGCCATCCCGCCGGGCTACGCAGCCGAGGTCGCGGCTGCGATGATCGCGGGAAGTCCGCTCCCAGCGCCGACGATCTCGATCGTGCGCACGTATCTGAGTCGCTTCGACGAGCGTGGACTGGTCGACTACACGCCGCTTGGAGAGCGCAGCGCCGCCGATGTCTGTGCTGCTGTGGTTCGCGCGGATCTGCTGGATCGCACCGCCGGCGTCTCTGCGACGCCTCTCGACCTGCGGCCGCTCTCTCCCGATGGTCGCGAGGCGCTCATCTCCATGGCCGCCGTGATCGACGCGTTCGCGCTCAAGGGGCGTACCGGCGACAGCTCGCGCGTGACCGCCGCGCTCATCGGGGCCTCCGATTTCGTCGTGCTGGAGATGGCGCAGCATCTCGCTGCGCGCCTTCGCGAACTGCCGCGCAACCCGGCCGATACGTCGCTCACCGAAGAGATCGCGCGGCGCACGAAGGGCCTGCTCAAAGAGCTCGATTCTCTGCGCGCGCGCATCAACACGCAGCTCGCCTGAAGCCGCTACTGCCTCGACGCGAGCACCATCGGCGAGCCCTGGAACTCGTACGTGCCGACGTGCTTCATCGGGCTCTTGAGATCGAGCCAGACCTTCCCGCCGATCTTCCGCCAGCGCTGGCAGAACGTGTAGTCCTCGCTCAGGTAGACGCCGCTCGCGGGATCGATCGTGCAGTCGAAGAGGTTGTAGC
The DNA here is from genome assembly GCA_903911145.1 of uncultured delta proteobacterium. Taxonomy (GTDB): domain Bacteria; phylum Myxococcota; class Myxococcia; order Myxococcales; family 40CM-4-68-19; genus CAIWCD01. The sequence goes on from CAIWCD010000037.1 coordinate 41,673, forward strand.
GATTCTCGCTCGGCGGTTCGTTGATGTGCGCGCTGCGATACTTCGTCTCCGGATAGGCCGCGATGAGCTTCTCGGCGGCCGAGCGACGAATGAGCATGAAGCCCGTGCCGGCATACTGCGCGGTGACGAAGCCGTCCTTCTCTTCGCGCTCGTCGCCGTTGCAGGGAATGCCGACGTACTGCGTGCTCGCCGCGCGCAGCTGCTCTCCCGATGCGCCCTTGCTCGCAATCCCCGCGGCTCCATCCCAGTTCACCACCTTGACCGGATAGACGCCCGCGACCAGCTCCTCCTCGAGATCAAGCATGCGGCGGATCTGCTTCGCCTCGAATCCGATGTCCGCGTCGATGAAGAGCAGATGTGTCAGCGTCGGATCGTCGAGGAAGACGGTGAACACGCTGTTTCGCGCCCGCGTGATCAGCGAGTCCTGGTGCGTGCGCAGCGAGATCCCGATGTGCGTCGCGCCAGGCTGCGCGAGCGCTTTGGGATCGGTCATGACCGAGATGAGCGACTGCACATAGGCCTGCGTGAGCAGTCCGCCGAAGCACGGCGTCCCGATGAGAATATTGCGCGGTGTGATGGTCATCGTCCTACAGATAGCCGCGCGCAGCGGTCATCGCCAATTTGCGTTCGTTTGCCCGTGCAGCGTAATCGCACGCCCGCATTCTCTCTGACGAGGTCGTGACTCCCATGCTCCAGCTCGTTGCCGTCGCGGCTCTCGCTCTTCTCGCCGCTCCAACGCCGGCCGCCCCATTCGCACTGCATGGCGACGCGGGCCGCACCGTCGCGCTCGTCGCCCGCGATGGTACGAAGACGAAGCTCAGCGAGGTCGCTGCTCCGGTCACGGTCATCGCCGTCTGGTCGACCGGTTGCGGGCCGTGCATCGAGGATCTTCCCGACCTTGATCAACTCGCGCGCAACTACAACAAGAAGGACGTCGCGATCATGGCGGTCGCGATCGACCCGACCGAGAAGCTCGCCGACGTGAATGCGCTCGTCGAGAAGCTGCATCTCAAGCTGCCGATCTACCTCGGCGACTATCAGGACCTTGTGATCATCGGAGAGCCGCCGACCGCGCAGAAGACGCGGCACCTCCTGCAGATCCCGCTCACGCTGGTGATCGATGCGAAGCTCAAGACCTACCGGATGCTCGGCTCAGGTCAGGATTCGCTGCTGCCCCGGCTGATCAAGCAGGCGCGCGAGGGAAAGCTGCCGGACTCGCCGCCGCCGCCCTCGTTCTTGAAGAAGGCGCCGCTCTCCGTTCCCGAAGAGTCGCTCACGTCTCACCCGGATTAGCTCCGCGAAGGGCACGCTGGGCGACTGCCGCGCGTGCCCTCCGCGTCTCGGTCAGGACTTCTTCAACTGCGCGTCCAGCACCGCCGCGACCGCGTTCACCTTCGCCGCCGCAGTTTCGGTCAAGCCCGCGTTCCTCTCCGCCACCTTCGCGGACTCAGCGACGCCAGCGATGTCGTTCACGACGTTACCGACCGCCGAAGCGACCTCGTGCGCATTCCGCGCGATCTCCCGCACGGTCGCGCCCTGCTCCTCGACCGAGGCGGCGATCGCTGCTGCAAAGCCGTCGATCTCTGCAATCACGTTGACGATCTCTCCGATCGCCGTGACGCTCTTGCCCGTGTCGGTCCGGATGGCGTCGATCTGCAGCGTGATCTCCTCGGTCGCACGCGCAGTCTCCTTCGCGAGCGCCTTGACCTCATTGGCGACCACGCCGAAGCCCTTGCCCGCCTCTCCTGCGCGAGCGGCCTCAATCGTCGCATTCAGTGCAAGCAGATTGGTCTGCTGGGCGATGGTGCTGATCAACTTGGTCACGCGGCCAATTGAGACCGCGCTGCCGTTGAGCGTCTGCACCGTGATGTTCGCGCTCGTTGCGAGCTCCTTCGCGCGCCGCGCCGTCTTCGCCGAGTGTGCCGCGTTGGAGGCGATCTCCCGCACCGTGGCAGTCATCTCCTCCGACGCACCGGCGACAGAGGCGACGTTCTCACGCATGTGATTTGCTTCTTTGGAAACCTGGTCCGCCTGCGCAGCGGTCTGGGTCGCCCCGCTGGCAAGCTGCGTCGCGACCTGCCCGAGAGAAGACGACGCTTCGGAGAGGCCCTCCATCGCCTTCTTCAAATCGAACGCGTGCTTCTTCTCGTGCGTGATGTCCTTCAGCGCGCCAGCCACGCGAAGCGGGGTTCCCCGCTCTCCGCGCAGCGTCTCTCCAGTTGCGCGGAACCAGCGATACTCACCGCTCTTCACCTTGAGCTGGTACTCGACGTCGTACGGCGTCCGCCCGCTCGTGTCGGTGAGGTGTGCGGCGAAGGCCTTGAGCACCCAATCGCTGTCATCCGGGTGAAGGCGGGAGCTCCAGCTGTCGAGCACGTTGGGGAAGTCACGCTCGTCGTTGAATCCGAGCATCTTGCGGAAGTGCTCCGACCACCAGAACTCGTTCTTCGGGTTGACCGGATCGCCCGCGATCACCGTCATGTCCCAGAGCCCGATGTTCGAGGCTTTGTTGATCAGCTCGAAGCGGGTGACCGCGCCCTTGAGGTGGATCTCCTTCTGCTTCTCTTCGGTGATGTCTTTGAGCGCGCCGGCGACGCGAAGCGGAATGCCGCGCTCGTCCCGCATGGTCGCGCCAGTCGCACGGAACCAGCGATAGTCGCCGCTCTTCATCTTGAGCTGGTACTCGACGTCGTACGGCGTCCGCCCGCTTGTGTCGGTGAGGTGCGCGGCGAAGGCCTTGAGCACCCAATCGCTGTCGTTCGGATGAAGCCTCGAGCACGTTCGGAAAGTCCCGCTCGTCGGTGAATCCGAGCATCTTGCGGAAGTGCTCCGACCACCAGAACTCGTTCTTCGGGTTGACCGGATCGCCCGCGATCACTGTCATGTCCCAGAGTCCGATGTTCGACGCCTTGTTGATCAGCTCGAAGCGCGTCATCGCATTCTTGAGGTGGAGCTCCTTCTGCTTCTCGTCGGTGATGTCTTTGAGCCCGCCCGCGACGCGCAGTGGAATGCCGCGCGGGTCCCGCAGCGTCGTCCCCGTGGCGCGGAACCAGCGATAGTCGCCGCTCTTCATCTTGAGCTGGTACTCGACGTCGTACGGCGTCCGCCCGCTCGTGTCGGTGAGGTGCGCCGCGAAGGCCTTCAACACCCAGTCGCTGTCGCTCGGGTGAAGGCGGGAACTCCAGCTGCTGAGCACGTTGGGAAAGTCGTTCTCGTCGGTAAATCCGAGCATCTTGCGGAAGTGCTCCGACCACCAGAACTCGTTCCTCGGGTTGACGGGATCGCCGGCGATCACCGTCATGTCCCAGAGCCCGATGTTCGAGGCGTGCACGATCAGTTCGAAGCGAGTCGACAAGTGCTCAAAGCTCTTCGCTTGCGACGCGGCAGTCGCTCCCGAGCGCTCCACCGTGTTCGCTTGACCCGCCTTGACTTTCTTCTGTGCCATCGCCCCTCCGAATGAGTGCCTTGACGGAGCAGTCGTCGCTGCTCACGCTGTGAAGAAATGCAGAGTACCAATCTTCCGCGCGACGTGTGGCACTTTGTCCTGTCGCGGCGGCGTCGCTGGCGTATCGCTGCGATTGCCGCTGCGGTCGCGCGAGTTACTGCGTCGCACTCATCGCGTAGTGTGCGCCGCAGGGCAGATTGCACGCGCACGCGACCGTGTTGTTGCTGCTCGCCTGGAACGAGTAGTCGAGCTGGCCCGTGAAGGTCGGCACGGATGAGAACGTGATGCCGCCGTCGAGGCCGCGCAGAAACGAGACGGGACCTCCATCCGGCGTGGCGAGCGTGACCGACAATGTGTCGCCGATGGTGAGATTGCAGAGGCAGGCCGTGTTGGTGACGTCGCTCGTCGAGGAGGATGCGGCGTAGGTCGTCGTGCTCGAGGAGGCCAGCGCCACAGAGGCCAGCGAGAGTTGCGGCGTGCCCGCGTCGATTCCGGAAGCACAGAGGAGCATCGAGCTGGGCGCGGGCGTGGCCAGGAGATTCTGGTAGGTCGAGCCGCCGTCGGCGAGGCGCGTGATCATGCAGGTGTCGCCGCCGTCGAGCGCAGTGTACGACACCGTGTATGACGCGACCTGGATCGCGCCGGCCGGGCAGCTTGGATCAGAAGCGCAGGCGACGATGCCTGCGATCGCGACGGCTGCGGCAGCGAAGAGCGGGGCGGCAACTCGGGCTCGAAACACGCGGGCACTCCTCGTGCGGTGCATTGAGGTAGATCGTCTACACGAATGCGCGCCGCGATGTGTTTCCGCGAGAGCCGCACGGCGATCATTCTTCGCGCGTTTTCGCTGGGGGCGACATGGCCGAAAACAAGACGCAGGTGACAAAGCAGAGCGTGGCGGCGTTCCTCAAGACCCTCGTCGATGCGGGTCGGATCGCGGATGCGAAGAAGCTCGTCGTGATGCTCGAGATCGCGAGCGGAGAGAAAGCGAAGATGTGGGGCCCAGCGATCGTCGGCTGCGGCAGCCACCACTACGTCTACGAGAGCGGCCGAGAAGGGGACATGCCGCTCGTCGCATTTTCCCCGCGCGCGACCGCATTCGTTCTCTACGTGGGCATTCGCACGAGCGGTGCGTCCGCGCTGCTCGCCAGACTCGGCAAGCACAAGGTGAGCGGCGGCTGCCTGCACATCAAGAAGCTCGCGGAGGTCGATCTCGCGGTGCTCGCGGCGATCATCGAGAAGGGGGTCGCGGTGGTGCGGGACTAGAGCTGGAAGCGGGCCCCGAGGCTGGGCCACGGGTTCCATGTGGTGGTGGCTCTGCGGCCGACCATTCCCGCTGCTCTCTGCGCGACGACTTGATCCGCATGCGCCCGCCGATCACGCGCGCACTGCAGACACACAGTCACGACCCACCACTTTTGCGCAGCCGCGCAACGCCCCCTTGTGGGGAGTGAGCAGCGAGCACGCAAAAATGAGATCGGGTCCAGCGGCCGCCCCCCACGCGAAGAGCGCCGCGATCGTCGCCTCGCCCCTCGGCAGAATCCTTCCGCGACACCGAAACTCGTGGTAGCGAACCCGCACTTCCTCGAGGAGCACACGTGCCCGAATTCATCAAAGAGCTCAAGCGCACCCACTCGTGTGGCGCGCTCACCGCGAAGGACGTCGGCGCCGAGGTGATCCTCTTCGGTTGGGTCGCGAATCGTCGCGATCACGGCGGCGCGGTCTTCATCGATCTGCGCGATCGCGAGGGGCTGACCCAGGTCGTCTTCGAGGCCGACACCGACGCGGCCGTGCAGGCCACTGCGCACGAGCTGCGCCTCGAGTATTGCGTCGGAGTGCGCGGCAAGGTCGTCTCGCGCGGCGGCAACAAGAATCCGAAGCTCGCCACCGGCGAGATCGAAGTCCACGCCATCCAGCTCTCCATCTTCAACAAGAGCGAGCCGGTCCCGTTCCCCATCGAGGACAAGGTCGACACGGCCGAGGAGAAGCGGCTCAACCACCGCTATCTCGATCTGCGCCGCGCGCCGCTGCAGAAGTCGCTGATGCGCCGCTCGAAGATGAATCTGATCACGCGCGAGACGATGGGCTCGATGGGCTTCCTCGAGTTGGAAACGCCATTTCTCGTCAAGTACACGCCGGGCGGCGCGCGCAACTTCCTCGTGCCGTCGCGCCTCTCGCCCGGAAAATTCTACGCGCTCGCCGAGAGCCCGCAGCTCTTCAAGCAGCTCTTCATGGTGGCCGGATTCGATCGCTACTTCCAGATCGTCAAGTGCTTCCGCGACGAGGATCTCCGGCTCGATCGGCAGCCGGAGTTCACGCAGATCGACATCGAGATGTCGTTCGTCACGCAGGACGACATCTTCGCCGCCGTCGAGAAGCTGATCGTCAAGCTGTGGAAGGAGATCCTCGGCGTCGACATCCCCGCGCCGTTCCCGCGCATGCGCTTCGAGGATTCGATGCGCGACTACGGCAACGACAAGCCGGACCTGCGCTTCGGGATGAAGCATGTCGAGCTGACCGGGATCGTTGCCGACCATGCCGGGTGCGGAGTTCCGCTCTGGGAGCCGCTGCTCGGTGAGGCCGATGCGAGCGGCAAGAAGAAAATGAAGCCGGGGCAGATCGTCAAGGCGATCAAGGTGCCCGCGTCGGCGAACTTCTCGCGCACCGAGACGGACAAGCTCGAGGAGTTCGTCAAGGGGATGGGCTCGAAGGGGCTCGCGCGCGCGAAGGTCGATGAGGCGGGCAACTGGACGCAGAGTCCGCTCGCGAAGACGATCACGCCCGACGCTCGCGCCGCGATCAACGCCGCGTGCGGTGCTGGCGCGGGTGATCTGCTGCTCTTCCAGTTCGGCAAAGAGTCGCAGGTCCACACGGTGATGGCGAATCTCCGCCTCCACCTCGGCAAGAAGCTCGGGCTCATCCCTGAATACGGGCCGCGCGATCCGACCGATCCGAATTCGTGGAACTTCCTCTGGGTCGTCGATCCGCCGCTCTTCGAGTACGACGACGAAGCGCATCGCTGGGCCGCCGCGCACCACGCATTCACTCGGCCGCACGACGAGAGCGTGCAGTTTCTCGAGACCGATCCGGGCAAGGTTCTCTGCCATCGCTACGACTGCGTGCTCAACGGCGTCGAGATCGGCGGCGGCTCGATCCGTCTGCACGATCCTGTCGTTCAGGCGCGCGTCTTCGCGGCGATGGGCATCGGCGCAGAAGAGGCCGAGCAGAAATTTGGTTTCCTTTTGCAAGCATTGCGCTACGGCGCGCCTCCGCACGGAGGAATCGCGCTCGGCATGGATCGTCTCGCGATGCTGCTGACAGGCGCGGAGAGTTTGCGCGAGGTGATTCCGTTCCCGAAGACACAGAAGGGCACGGACCTCATGACCGACGCGCCGAACGAGGTGACCGAGGCGCAGTTGATGGAGCTGTTCATCAAGAGCACCGCAAAGAAGGCCGAGCCGGCCGACGCGGCTGCGCAGCCGAAGGCGTAAGATCATGAACGGCCCTCTACCGCCGGCGACGCGGGAGGGACGGCTGCTTGCGCGGGAGCTGATGGCGACGCTTGGCGCCGCGGCGGTGTCGTGCACGCCCAAGGATGTGCTGGCGGCCTCGCGCGATGCATGGCCGCGATTGGCACTCGCGAAGATGGCGGGCGTCAATCGCTACGCGCCCGATCTCGTCGTCTGGCCGCGTGACGTGCAGACGGTTGCGTCGGTCATCGCGTTCGCAAACCAGCGGCGCGTGCCGGTCGTGACGATCGGTGGCGGCGGTGGCGCGAATGGCGCGGCGCTCGCGGTGCGGGGAGGCATCGCGCTCGATCTCAAGCGGCTCGCGGCAGAGCCTGTCATCAACACCGCGGCGCGCACGGTGGACGTGCAGGCGGGCTTCAATCTCGAGAGGCTCGAGGAGCGGCTGCAGGCGAAGGGCGCGACGCTCGGACTGCTTCCCGAGGGTGCGGCGCACACCTCGGTCGGCGGCTTTCTCGCCACGCGCGGCGGCGGTCCCTCGAGCGCCCAGCTCGGCAAAGCGGAAGATCTGCTGCTCGCGCTCGAGGCGGTCGATGGCACCGGGACAATCTTGCGCACGCACGAGGGCCCAAGCCGCGGCCTCGATCTCGCGCAGCTGCTGCTCGGCAGCGAAGGGACGATGGCTGTCTTCACGTCTGCGCGTCTGCGCATCGCGCCCAAGCCGCGCACGCGGCTGCCGCTCGGCCTGCGCGTCTCCTCGATGTCCGACGGGATTCGCGCGCTGCAGGCACTGCTGCGCTCGGGACTGAGGCCATCACTCGCGCGCCTGTTCGATCCTCTCTCGGCGCGGCTCGCTGGTGTTCATGGCGCCGATCGTTCGCTCCCCGGGCCGCTTCGCGGGCTTCTCTCCTCGGGGCAGCAGGAGCTTCTGCGGGCCGCGCTGCATGCGCCCTGGGTGCTCAACGGACTCTCTGAAGCAGTCGGTGGCGGCGCACTCCTGGTGCTGCTCTTCGATGGACACGGCGATCGCGCGGCCGACGATGCCGCGGACGAAGTGGCCATCGCGCGGCGAATCTGTGAGGGCGCAGGCGCGCGAGATGCGCTGGCGGCGAAGGCGACGCTCTCCGTGCTGCAGCATCACCAGAGTGCGCTCTATCCGCAGCTCTTTGCGGCCGGCGCATTTGTCGAAGAGCTCGATGTTGCTGCGACATGGGCGCGGCTCCCGGCCGTGCTGGGAGCGGTCCGGCGCGCGGTGGCTCCTCAAGCGCTGCTGCTGACGCGCATCAGTTGCGCGTATCTCGAGGGCGCGGCAGTCGAGGTAACTCTGGTGGGGCCAGCGGGATCTCTCGCGGAGAGCGCGCAGCATCGGCGGCGCCGCGCGAAGGGCACAGTGCGCGAGTTCGACGAGGAGTTGGCGCACGCGGAGCTTCGCGCCGAGCAGTGCCTGTCGAGCGCACTCTCGGCCGCGCAGGATGCGGGCGCGACGCTCTCGTATTCGACCGGCGTCGGCCTCGCACGACAACTCCTGCTTCCGCGCGAACACGGAGAAGGGATGCGCCAGTTGAGAGCGCTCAAGCGCGCCTTCGATCCGAACGGCATCCTGAATCCCGGAAAGCTGTTGCTATGACTGCCGCGAGAGGAGGCCTGCGATGAGTGTGGCGCAGACGAGCCCGGTCGCGCCAGGCGCGGCCCAGGCGACGCGCGATGCGTTGGTTGCGGCAGGTTGCCAGGTGGTGCTCGAGGTGAGCGCATCGCCGGAGGATGGCGAATCCGTCGCTGCGCTCCGCGTGCAACCGAGCAGCGCTGCTGCGCTTGGGCGAGCGGTCGCGCTGCTGCGTGCGCGTCGTGTTCCTGTTCGTGTGCGGGGTGCGAGCGATGCGCCACTCGGACCTCCTCTGGGCGGCGCGCTGCTGGATCTCTCCGCGCTCGATCGGGTTGCCGCCATCGACAGCACGTCGCTGCTCGCGCGCGTCGAAGCCGGTTGCTCGGTCGGTGCGCTCGAGACCGCGGCCCGACGTGCAGGTTGTACGCTCGGCCCGCTCCTGCCCTCTGTGCGCGCCGGATCGGTCGGGGCCTGGCTTGCTGGACCTACGCGCGGTGAGCGCGGCGTCCCGCCTTCGCGAAGAGAGACCGCTGCGCTCTCGGTGACGGCCCTCTTGCGCGATGGCCGGATCGCGGAGAGCCGCCTGGCTCCTCGCTCCGCGAGCGGTCCAGATCTCGATCACCTCGCGCTCGGTGGCGGAGGAATGCTCTGCGTGATCGCTTCAGCGACCATTCGTCTGCTGCCCGCTGCCGACGTTCTCGTCGCGGCCTGGAGACTCCCCTCGCTCGCGGCTGCGGTGGAGACTGTCGAGCGTCTCTGCCTGACGAGTTCTGCCCCTGCTCGTGCGCGCGCGCTCGCGGTCGAGGGCGGTGCGGTCCTGGCCGCTGCCTGGGAAGGACCTGCGACGGCGCGTGTGGATCGGGCGCGCGCAGTTCGGCTCATCGCGGCCCCGACAGCGACCGAGGTCGGCGATGCCAACGGTTGGGTGCGCGGGATGTCAGGTGCGCAGTCGGTCGAGGTCGACGCGCGCTGGTCCGATCTTCGCGCCTGGGCACTGCACGAATCGTCACAGCCGGGCGCCGAGTTGCGTCTGCTCGGTCTACACGCCGGGGGATCGTTTGCGGTGCTGACCTCGGCGGGGACTGCACGCGCCGAGGATTGTGCACTGGCCGCACAGCACTGCGGTGCGCGCGTTCTCTGGCCGCGGGGCCTGCGTGATACGGGCGCCTGGTGGGAAGAGGAAGGCGCAGGCGCTGATTGGAAACGACTGCGCGAGGCCCTTGGTAGCGACGACAGTTCAACGTAGGGCGCGTTCGGGCTAACCGCCGTCTCCGGCGTCCGCGTTTCCTGCATCGCCAGCGCCGCCATCATCGACGCCGGCATCGCCCATGCCGCCATCGTCGAGCCCGCCGTCTCCGACGTCACCACCATCGAAGCCAGCATCGCTGCCGCCGTCGTCAATTCCGGCGTCGTTCATCCCGCCGTCATTCACGCCGCCGTCGCTAATCCCCCCGTCGCTAACGCCGCCGTCATTCACGCCACCGTCGTTCATCCCTCCATCGCTAATGCCGCCGTCGTTAACGCCACCATCATTAATCCCGCCATCATTAATCCCGCCATCATTAATCCCGCCATCATTAATCCCGCCATCATTAATCCCGCCATCATTAATCCCGCCGTCGATGGGGTCGACGTACCCCGGCGTGCAGATCTGGTTGAGACATCCCAGTCCGTCCGTGCAGTCGCTGGAAATCATGCAGGTGCAGTCTGGGCCGCTGTTCACTTTGCTGACGATGGGCGGCAGCGTACGAAGGAACGCGACGACCGAGCGCGCTTCATCGGCCGTCATTCCCGCATCGGCCCATTGCGGCATGGGCGGGCACATCACGGCACCTTCGTTGTCGACGCCGTAGAGGATCGCGCGAACGACCTGATCGTCTGTCCAACAGCCGATCCCTGTCGCGAGATCGGGCGTCAGGTTCGGCGGATACTGCGTGATGGTCGTGTTTCCGACCGTCACGCCATTGTAGTTTCCCGCGAGCTCCTCGCCGTGGCAGGACTGGCAGGACGCCTGCTGGATGATCAGCAGGCCCTGGTGCGCCAACGCTGGATTGATCGGGCCCGCATCAAACGGCACACAGCCCGCATCGACTGCGGCCTTCTTCGTCTTCGCCGAGCAGGCGACGACGAGGAAGGTGCCGAGAATCGATGCGGTGATCCGTCGAGCCAGCATGGCGCGCCTTGGCGTTCTGCGCGGCTAGCCGCCGTCGGCCAAGCCAGCATCGCTGCCGTGACCGCCATGGCCGCCGTCGTATCCGTGACCGCCAAAGTTGGCCGAGCCCATCTGCGGCGCCGGCGTGAGCGAGCGCAGATAGACGATGATGCCGGCTGCCTCCGCGTCGGTCATCGACCACTGGTGAAACTGGCTCCACCGATTCTCCGGGATGATCGTCGAATCGAAATAGCCACCATCCGGGACCTGTCCGTGGAGGAAGATTCCCTGGAGGTCGGTGTCGCTGAAGCCACCCGCCTGCTCCGGCGTGTGCGAGACGGCGGTGAAGGGATCACCCGGCGTGGGCGTTGCGTTCTCGTTGTGGCAGTTCACGCACGCCGCCTGCGGATTGAAGGCGATGCTGTGCGGTCCTGCGTCCGCGAGCAGCGCGGGTTGGCCGTTGTGATAGCGCGCGTTGCCCGCGGTCCACATGTCCGCCGTCGCTGAGTCGATGGTGAGCTCGGAGGTGCCGCAGACGTCGCCGAGCATCGCGGTGATCGACACCGTGCCTGCCTTGAGCACCGTGATCATCGCGCCGCCCGTCAGGGGATCGGCAGCGACAGACGCGACGCTCGGGTCGGAGGCGCTCCAGGTGATCCTCGACTGGTCCACGCCGTTGACGACGGCGGGGATCTGGAACTGGTGCGTGCCGTCGTAGGCGGAGTACATCGGCGTGAAGTAGAGGGTCAGCGCGTTGTTCACGGTGCACTGGCCGCTCGTGGCTCCCGACGAGCAGGCCGCGGCGAGCGCGGCGGCGGCGACGAGCGAGGCACGCCCAAGATTGAGTTGGGAAAGATTCAGACTGCGCATGTGACGACTCCAGAAATTGCAGATCGCGATGAAGGATCGCGAACGCGGGGTTGAAGGCGGCGGGAAGCTACTCGCGCGCGGTCGAGGCCGTCACTCTGGGAAACAGTTGAAATCGGCCGGTCTGGCTGTCGCATCGTGCATCCGGCGGATGCGACGGGAAGCGCTCCAGCGCCGTTTCATAGGGCATCGCGCGAATCGCAATCCGTTGCGAATTGCTCAGCGCAGGTTGTCCGATGCGCTCCACGAAACGATCGCGAGGGTGACCGTTGCCTTCGCGCAGAGCAGAGGAGTGGCCTCCGCGTTCGCGAGTGAAAACACCTCGGCCTCAACGACGCTGATCGTGCGCCCGGCCTTGAGCACAGCGGACTTGCAGAACAGTCGCTCACCGCGCGCTGAGCGCAGCAGGTTGATCTTGAACTCGATGCTCAGCACGCCTTGATCGGCCGCGAGCAGCGTCGCCGCAGCTCCACCTGCTGTGTGATCCGCGATCGTCGCGAGCACTCCCGCGTGCACGACACCGTCCTGCTGCAGATGGCGCGGCTTCACGATGAGCGACGTCTCGCAGGTTCCCTCCTCGATGCGCGCGAGTTCGATTCCAAGATCGGTGACGAAGGCGGCCTTCGAAAAGATCGCGCGGACGTGCGATGCAAAGTCGGGATTGCGCAGCATCGCTACTCCGCTCGCTCGTACTGCTGGGGCAGATGCACCGCGTTTGGCTTTCCGAGCGAGCGCGCGGCCTGAAACGCGAAGTATGGATTTCGCAGCATCTCGCGCGCGAGGAGGACCATGTCCGCCTTGCCGCTCGTGATGATCGTGTTCGCCTGCGCCGCGTCGGTGATCAGGCCCACTGCTGCCGTGGCGAGATCTGCCTCCTTGCGGATCTTCTCTGCGAAGGGAACCTGGAAGCCCGGCGCGACAGGAATCTTCGCCGACTGCACGTTGCCGCCGGACGAGCAATCGACGAGATCGACGCCGACCACCTTGAGCAATTTGGAGAGCGCGACCGAGTCTTCCGGAGTCCAACCGCCGGGCGTCCAGTCGGTGCAGGAGAGGCGCACGGCGAGCGGGACGTCATCGGGCATCCCTGCGCGGACCTTCACGATCGTCTCGATGAGAAAGCGCACGCGGCCTTCAAAGGGGCCGCCGTAGTTGTCGGTGCGCGAGTTGCTGATCGGCGAGAGGAACGAATGTGCGAGGTAGCCGTGTGCGCCGTGGATCTCGATGAGCTCGTAGCCGGCGGCGAGCGCACGCTGCGTGGCCGAGACGAACGCGGCCTGCACCGCCTGGATCTCCGCGGCATTCAGCGCGTGCGGTGTCGGCGACTTCTCCGTCGAGGGAATCGCCGAGGGCGCGACAACCGGCCAGCCATCGCGCGACCAGTCGAGTGGCTGGTTCGCGGTTGGTCCCCACGGCCGATCCACCGAGGCCTTGCGGCCCGCGTGCGCGAGTTGGATCCCCGCGACCGCGCCGCCCGCCTTGATCGCGCGCACGACGCGGGCGAGCGGCTCGACGTGCTCGTCCTTCCAGATACCCATGTCATACGGCGTGATACGTCCCGTCGCGGCGACCGCCGTCGCTTCCGTCATGAAGAGCCCGACGCCGCCGACCGAGCGCGTGCCGGAATGGACGACGTGAAAGTCGTTCGCGAAGCCGTCCTGCGACGAGTACATGCACATCGGCGACACCCCGATGCGGTTCTTCAGACGCACGGAGCGGAGAGAGAGCGAATCGAAGAGATGGGCCATGGGCCCGAGGAGATAACGCCGCGAGAGAAAGTGCGAAAGCGACAAGATCGATCGTGCGAGATAAAAGATGCTCGAAAGGTCGGGCCACTCAAGATGACCAAGAAGACGCTCCTGATCGTGAATCCTCGCGCGGCGAATGGCGCGGCGGGCCGCAAGTTCGACCAGATCGCGCAGGCGGTGCGAGAGCAGATCGGCGATCACACGCATGTGTTCACCGAGAGCACGATGCACGCGGCGGAGCTGACGCGGGCCGGGCTGCGCGACGGCGCGGAGCTGGTCATCGCGGTCGGCGGCGATGGAACGCTCAACGAGGTCGTCAACGGATTCTTCGAAGTGCCGGTGCCGGGCGACGAGCCGCGACCGATCAATCGCGAGGCGGCGCTGGCGATCGTTCCGCACGGCACGGGCGGCGATTTCCGGCGCACGGTCGGCATCGACGCGGCGCTGAATCGGGCGGTCAAGCATCTGCGCGGAGAGAAACGCGCGATCGACGTGGGCCGCTGCGACTACATCGATCACCAGGGAAAGCCGGCGGCGCGGTACTTCATCAATGTCGCCGGCTGCGGCGTCGACGCAGAGATCGTCGACATCACCAACCGCAGCAGCAAGGCTCTCGGCGGCAAGCTGTCATTCATGCTCGCGAGCTTGCGCGGGATGGTCGGCTGGACCGACGTCGCGATGCGCGCCACCATCGACGAGCGCGCGCCCGAGGAGCTGACGTGCACATCATTCAGCGTTGCGAACGGAAAATTCTTCGGTGGCGGAATGATGGTCGCGCCCGCGGCCCGACTCGATGATGGACTGTTCCACGCGACCATCTGGTCAAACTTCGGCATCGCCGAGTTCGCCTTCAAGAGCGGCATGCTCTACGACGGCAGCCACGTGAAGCTCGCTGGTACGCGCACGCTCACGGCGCGCAAGCTCCACCTCGAGGCGGGCGCGAAAGCGGGCGCGCGACAGATCCTCATCCAGCTCGATGGCGAGGGAGTCGGGCGCCTCCCGGCGACGTATACGATCGTGCCGGGAGCGCTGCAGCTGCTCAGCTGACCTGCGCTAGTGGCAGGCGCCGAGCGTTCCGCCGTCGTCGGGAAGGCCGCCGTCCACTTCGCACTGCGTGGCGTTGAAGCAGTCGGTGTTGGCGTAGCAGGGATTGCCGATCGTCCCTGTCTGGCACTGGCCGAGCTGCGTGGACGGATCGCGGTGGAAGCAGGCAAACCCTGTCGGGCAGTTGCTGGAGTCGGCGCAATATTCGAGCAGGCAGAGCCGCTCCTTGCCGGGGAAGAGCTGGCCGCCGTCCGCGAGCGTGTTGCAGACGGAGCCGAATCCGTAGGGATCGACCGGGCACCTACCGGTCGCGCCGCAGTGCGGGAGGCCGAGGCAGTAGTTGCTCTGTCCGCCGGTCGCCGTGTTGGGGAACGCGTAGCAGATCGAATCAGGCGCGCAGCCGTCGGAGCCGTTGCTGAGGCCGGTCAGGTTGCACCCGAGCGTGCCACCGTCCGCGCCCAACTCGGTGACGACGCACGAGCCGAGCACGCACGACTGCGGCGCGGGGCAGTCGAGCCCGGAGGCGCAATCGGTGGTCCGGTTCGGCGAGCAGACGTTGAACGGCGCCGTCTCGCTCTCGCAGTAGAAGCCGGACGCGCAGCCGCCGTCCGCCTGGCAGGTCGGGACGCAGTTGGCGTTGGTGCACTGCGTGTCCGCGCTGCACATGTTGCTGCCCTGCGCGCAGAGTGCTCCGCCGTCAGGTTGGGATGGGGTGGTGCCGCCGCTGCACGCATTCGCGATTGCACCGCAGAGCATGAGGCCGAGCAGCAAAGCCATGCTGGGCGCGACTTTGCGCGCGTGCGGGTCGGAATCGGAATTCGTTTGAGTGCAAACGATCTGCTTCAATGATGCGCGGCGGCCCATGAGTCTCCCTCTCCCAGTTCAACGATCAGCGGCACGGCAAGTTCAGCCGCAGCTTCCATCTCCCGCTTCACCAACTCCGATACCACCGTCAACTCCTCCGGAGGAACCTCGAGGAGAAGTTCGTCGTGGATCTGCAGCAGCATCGCACTGCGATGCCCGCCGCGGGCGAGAGCGGCATCAACCCGCAACATCGCGATCTTCACCAGGTCGGCCGCGGTTCCCTGGATCGGCGTGTTCACGACGGTGCGTTCCGCGGCCTGTCTGAGCGCGGGATTCTTGCTCGCGATGTCGGGAATCATCCGGCGTCGACCGAAGAGCGTTGTGACCATCCCGCTTTCGCGCGCCTCTTCGACGACGCGATCGAGCCACGCCTTCACGCCGACGTAGCGCGCGAAGTAGCGATTGATCACCTCCTGCGCCTCCTTGCCGGGCATGCCCAGCCGCTGCGCGAGGCCGAACGCGGAGAGCCCGTAGGCGATGCCGTAGTTCACCATCTTCGCGATGTCGCGCTGCTGCCGGGTGACCTCTGATGCGGGAACGCCGAAGGTCTCGCCGGCCGTGCGCGCGTGCAGATCTTCGCCGCTCATGAACGACGCACGCAGCACCTCATCGCCGCTGATGTGCGCGAGCACACGCAGCTCGATCTGGCTGTAGTCGGCGGAGACGAGCTTCCATCCTGCGCGCGGGATGAAGGCCTCGCGGATGCGCGCGCCTTGCGTGGTGCGAATGGGAATGTTCTGCAGATTGGGATTGATCGACGAGAGTCGGCCCGTCGCCGCGACCGCCTGGTCGAGCGTCGTGTGCAAGCGCCCGTCCGCGCCCAGAGCGGCCGGGAGCGCGTCGAGGTAGGTGCTCTTGAGTTTGCTCAGCTGGCGATGCTCGAGGATCTTCATCGGCAGAGGATGCTGCTCTGCGAGCTTTTCGAGCACCTCCTGATCAACCGACGGGCCCGTCTTGCCGCGCTTCACGACCGGAAGCCCAAGCCGATTGAAGAGGACATCGGCGAGCTGCTGGTTCGACGCGGGAGAAAAATCTCCGCCGCCAAGCTGGAGGATCTCGGCGAGCAGCGCGTCGATCTGCACGCCGAGCTCCTGGGAGATCGCCTGCAGCTTGGCCACGTCGAGGCCGATGCCCCGCAACTCGAGCGCCGCGAGCAGCGAGATCAGCGGCTGCTCCATCTCGACGTAGAGCTTGTGCAGCGCGGGCACGCCTCGCAGCTCCTCCTCGAGCGAGATCGCGAGCAGTCGCGCGCCCTCGGCCAGCGCGGCCGCGGCGTCGCCGAGCTCCTCCTCGGGCAGATCGAAGAGCGCCGTCGCCTTCTTTCCTTTGCCGCTGCGCTCCTGCAACGCACGCAGGTCGGGCAGCTCGAGATTCAATCGCTCCCGCGCGGCGGCAAGCAGCGCATGATCGCGCCCGGTCGGATCGAGCAGATAGCTGGCGATGCGCGCGTCGACGCCGACTGCGCGCAGCGTGACGCCCACGCGGTGCCACGCCTCGAGATCGCGCTTGAGATCGTGTCCGTCCTTCTGCACCTGCGCGTTTTCGAGAAGCGCGCGGAGCAGCTCGATGCGCGCTTTTCGCGACAGCTCGCGCGGCGCTTCGAGGGCAGTCGTCGAGAAGAGATCGCCGCTCGTGCTTTTCGGCGCATCGCTCGCAAGTTCGCTCCCAGCGCGGCCCAGCGACACATAGAGGGTGCGTGCCGGAGCATCGTTCTGCGCAGCGATGGAGAGCGCGACGCCGACGATCTCATCGCTGAGCGGCGTCCCTTCGCTGGTGATGGTTTGCATCCCGATACGTGTGCACTGTGCGGCGAGCGCAACGAACGAACTGATCTGCGCTGCCGCTCCAGTGCCTCGCGCGATGAGCCGTTCTCCCGACGGTGCTGACGGGGCAGGGCGCGGCAGTTCGCGCAGCAGCCGATGAAATTCGAGCTCGGCGAAGAGAGCGCGCGACGCCGGTTCATCGATCGGGCGGCACGCGAGGGCATCCACGCCGAGCGGCAGCGCGAGCTCATCGAAGAGCGCGATCAGCCTGCGCGCGCGCCGGACGATCTCGAGCGACGCGAGCAGGTTTTCGCGCAGCTTCGGCTTCTTCACGTCGGCTGCGTGCGCGAGGACACCGTCGAGCGTGCCGAACTCTTCGAGCAGCGCCGCGGCATTCTTCTCTCCGACGCCAGGAACGCCGGGCACATTGTCGACCTTGTCGCCCGTGAGCGAGAGCAGATCGGCGACGCGATCGGGAGCGACGCCCCACTTGGCCTTCACTTCGTCCGGTCCGTACCACTTCTCGCTTCCGCTGTCGTAGACGCGCACGCCCGCGCCCGTCGCGTCCCGCGCCTCGACGAGCTGGAGCAGATCCTTGTCGCCAGAGAGAATGACGACGTCGAATCCTCGCGCGCGCGCCTGCTTCGTCAGTGTCGCGATGATGTCATCGGCCTCGTATCCGGGAAAGCCGAGACCGGCGACGTTGAGCGCCTGCAGGACGCGTCGCACGAGACCGAACTGAGGCCGCAGATCCGCCGGTGTCTCGCTGCGCGTAGCTTTGTAGTCCGCGAAGATGACTTTGCGCGAGGCCTCCGCGTCCTCGTCGAACGCGACGAGCAGATGCGTTGGCGCGTGCTCGCGAATCGCGCGCAGGAGCATATTCGTGAAGCCGAGTGCGGCGTGGGTGGCGATCCCATCGCGATTCGAGAGCGGCGGCATCGCAAAGTAGGCGCGATAGATCGCGTGCGAGCCGTCGATGAGCCAGAGAGTCTGCGGCGTGGACGTGGACACGCGCGGCTTCTAGCAGATGTGCGACGCTGTTACTTGCAGCGTGCCGAGGCCTCGAGCGCCGACGAGTGCGCGGCGCTGGGCGGCTCTGCGCGCGTGATGTGTGCGGCCACCTGGATCTGATCGCAAGTCGGGCTGTTCGAGAGCAGGCCCTCGGCGACCTTCTCAAGTTGAGCGAGCGAGTCGAGCAGGTGCGGGTCCTTCGGGCTGACGGCGAGCCCGCGGCTCCATTCGTCATACGCACTCGCGTACTGGCTCTTGCTGAACTTGTCGTCGCCGACCTTGGTGTGCGCGGCGGCGAGCGTGGTGCGCATCTGCGTCCCCAACGCGCTCTCTGCGCCCACCGGAATCAGCAGCGCGTCGGCCTTGAGCGCCTCGCCCCAGATCTCATCGACGCGGCTGAGTTCATTGCGCAGCATCGCCGTCTGCCCTTCACGGAAACGGCCGTCGACGAGCCGCACCTTCTCGCTCGCGTCGCTGGCAAGCTGCGGATTGCGTCCGCGAGCGCCAGCCGGATCGTTGAGTGCACGCAACGCCCGATCGATCTCTGCGTGCGCATAGAACGTGATCGCCTCTCGCAGCTTGTCGTCGGGATAGAGCTGGCGCATCGCGCGCTCACCGCTGGCGGCGTCGGCAGCACCGTCGCTACCGGTCGCGCCGTCGTGGAACAGCGGAGCAAGCGCCGGGGGACACGACCAGCCGACGCGGCGGGAGAGCGACTTCTCCGCGCGCCGCAGCGCCTTGAGCCAGCTGTCGTTGTCGACGTTCTGCATCTGGCACTTCACGTCGAGCGCGGACGCACAATGGGTCGCGGCTTCGTCCCAGTGCTCGCCACTCGCGGCGGCAAGACAGGCCTTGCCCTGCGAGCGCACGATGTCCTGCGCGAAGTTCTTCGCCTTGATGCGCGCGCGCGCGAAGAAGCGGCTCTGCGGATCGATCTGGGCAAAGAGGCGCAGCGCATCGTCCTCGTTGCCGACAGCCGCTTTCGATTGCGCATCGGAGAACGTCTTCGACGCCGACTGTTCTCGACGGGCCTGCGCGAGCAGCTTGCGGGGTGCGGTCGCGATGGGATCCTTGTCGATCGCGCTCTGCGCAATCCGCGCGGCCTCGTCGAAGCGATCGCTCTCGAGCGCGGCCTGGGCCTGATCTGCGAGCGCGCGCGCTTCGTCCTCCGGTGTGACGACGGCAGCAGCATCCTGCGCGGCGCGCTGCGCGAGACGACGCTGCTTGATCACGTAGAGCACGCCGAATCCGACGATGAGCGCGAGCGCGAGCACGAGCATCGTGCGCTGCCTGGATTGCGCCGAATTGGTCGGAGGCTTCCAGAACAGCAACTCGACGTCGCCGAAGCGAATCTTCGCGCCCTCGGGGATCAGCTCTTCCTCTTCCGCCTGGCGACCATCGACGAACGTGCCATTCGCCGAGCCAAGATCGCGCAGACGATAGAGGCCACGCCCATCACGATAGAGCTCCGCGTGGTGGCGCGAGACCGAGTCGTCATCGAGCACGAGATCGCAGTCCTGGCCGCGCCCGACAGTGGCCTTCGCAGGCAGCACGATCTGCGCGCCGCCCTTCGCGAGACTTCGCAGCGCGGCTCCCGCGCCGAGCCCCAGGGAGTTCACATCTTCGTCGGGCGACTCCTCGCGGGCGGCAACTGGAGCCCGCGCCACGCGTTGCACGCTCTGCCGTGTCGCCTTGCCCGCGCCTTTGGCTGCTTCTTGCGAAGCGGCTCTTGCCCGCGCTGCCATTGCTCCAGCGCGTGCACTGCCTGCTGCAGGAGCTTGCTCGGGTGCCTCCGTCGCAACCGGTTTCGCAGGCGCCGCTCGGCTCGCCGAAGTCGCACGCGCGTTGCTTGTCGAGGTCGAAACGCCCGCGGCCTTCTTCGTTGCGCGCGATGAACTTCCACTCACCGAGCAGCGCACGTCTCCGATTTCGATGGCTGCGTCGGCACCCAGTGAGCGCGGCCCGTCGACCTTCTCGCCGTCGACGTACACGCCGTTGTGCGAGCCGAGATCCTCGATGAGCAGCGCGCCGTCGCGCACGAAGAAGCGTGCATGACGACGCGACACCTCTTTCGAGTCGAGCACGAAATCGGCGTCCTGGCCGCGCCCGACCACCAAGCCGCGCTCCTCATCGGCGAGCGGAACCTGCTCCCGACGTCCCGACGGCTCGACGAAGGTGAGGGTGAACATGCGCTCTCAGGCTCGACGCTGCGCGACGCTCACGCGTCCTCGCGGAAGATGTCCATGTTGACCGGAATGCCGCGGCGCTGCAGGTCGTCGTAGAACTTCGGTACGAAGCCCGTCGCGACGAAGCGGCCCACCACGCGGCCCTCGGAGTCGAAGCCTTCCTGCTTGAACGTGAAGATGTCCTGCATGGTGACAACGTCCATCTCCATGCCTGAGATCTCGCTCACCGCAGCGATGCGTCGAGAGCCATCTGCGAAGCGCGTCTGCTGCACGATGAGATGAACCGCGGAGCCAATCTGCTCGCGGATCGCCTTCATCGGCAGCTCCATCCCGCTCATCAGCACCATCGTCTCGAGGCGGCTGAGCGCGTCGCGCGGTGTGTTCGCGTGCAGTGTCGTGAGCGAGCCATCGTGGCCCGTGTTCATCGCCTGCAGCATGTCGAGCGCCTCGCCGCCGCGGCACTCGCCGATGACGATGCGGTCGGGCCGCATACGCAGCGAATTGCGGACGAGGTCACGGATCGAGATCGCGCCCTTGCCTTCGATGTTGCTCGGGCGTGCCTCGAGCTGAACCCAGTGATCCTGCGTGAGCTGGAGTTCGGCCGCGTCCTCGATGGTGACGATGCGCTCCGTCTCGGGAATGAAACTCGAGAGGATGTTGAGCAGCGTCGTCTTTCCGGAGCCGGTTCCGCCGGAGATGACGATGTTGCGCCGCACCTTCACGCACGTCTCGAGGAACTCCGCGATCTGCGGCGTGAGCGTCCCGAACTCGACGAGGTTGTTCGCCGTGAGCAGCTCCCGCTTGAACTTGCGGATGGTGATCGTCGGCCCCTTGAGCGCGAGCGGCGGGATGATCGCGTTGACGCGAGACCCATCGGCGAGGCGCGCGTCAACCAGCGGCGAGCTCTCATCGATGTGCCGGCCGAGCGGCGCGACGATGCGCTCGATCACGCCCAGCACGGCCTGCGACGACGAGAAGGCTTTCTCGACCCGCTGCATCTTGCCGTCGCGCTCGACGTAGACCTGGCTCGGGCTGTTGACCATGATCTCGCTGACGCTCTCGTCGGCGAGATAGATCTCCAGAGGTCCAAGCCCGAGGGCCTCGTTGAGTACGTCCGCGATCAGCTCCTCGCGATCGGTGTGCGCGTCGAGCTCGCCCGTCGAATCCATCTTGCTGACGATCTGGCGGATCGTCGCTTCCGTCTTCTTCCAGAGCTCCTCGCTGCCGAGCGTGTCGAGGTCGAGCCGCCGCAGATCGAGCGCTTCGATCAGGCGATCGTGCACGAGAGAGAGAACGTGCCCGTACTCCTCCATCGCCAGGCTCGTCGCCCTGCGATCGGCCGGCTTCGGCGGCTTGGACACTTTTGCAGGAGGCTTGGAGATCCCCGGCTTCGAGACCGTCGGCTTCTGCGGCACGGGAGGCGCAACCGGCGCGACGGGCTTCTTCGCGGGGATCGCCTTCGGCTGCGGGCGCGGCGGCGGGAGCGGCTCGGGCTCGGGTTCCGGCTCGGGCTCCTCGAACGGGATCTCTTCTCCAGCCTCTTCAGGCGGGAGCTCGTCGAGCGGCTCCTCGAGCGCCTCGGGCTCAAGCATCGGCGTGTCGCCGGACTCGCCAGGCAGCTCTTCGAGCGCAAGTTCCGCGGGCGCTTCCGTCGCCGGCGGCTCGACGTTGAGGATGAAGTCGCCGATGTAGATCTTGTCGTCGGGCGTGACGACCTGCGGCCCGGCGAGCTTCTTGCCGTTCACGTAGGTGCCGTTCGTCGACTTCAGATCGAGGACGATGATCTTTCCGTCCTTGACGACGATCTTGGTGTGCTTCTTCGAGATGTTCCCCTTGGGCAGGCAGATGTCGTTCTCGTCGACACGCCCAATGGTGATCTCGTCCGACTCGAAATCGAGTCGCTGGGTCTCTCCGCCCTTCTCGGTCAGGATGATGCTGAAGGCCATGGTGTGGGCTCCGAGCTAGTCGAAGATGCTGAAAGAGACCGAGTCTGCCGAATCTTTGTAGAGGCGCCGCGCCTCGTCGATCAGATCCTTCACCTTCTCGCTGGACGGCGAGACGATGTGCGGCGTGACGTAGATCGCGAGCTCGGTCTTCTTGTCGATGAACTCGCGGCTCTTGAAGAGTTCGCCGATGATCGGGATGTTCCCGAGCAGCGGGATCTTCGAGACGTCCTTTTCCTCGCTGTAGTTGAAGAGGCCGGACAGCGCGATGGTCTCGCCATCCTTCACCGTCACGTTGGTCTTGACGTTGCGCACCTTGAAGGCCGGCACCTCGTACGCGCCCTGGTGGATGCCGAGCGTGTTGTCGATGTCGCTGACCTCCGCGAAGATCTCGGTGCCGATGTTGCCGCTGCGATCGGCGGTGGGCGTGACGTTGAGCTGGATGCCGTACTTCTTGAATTCGATCGACGCCTGGTTCGCGGTGATCATGATGATGGGAATTTCGCCACCCGCGAGGAACTCGGCCTTCTCTCCCGAGGCGCAGAAGACTTTGGGCTGGCTCAAGACGCGACCGTAGGTCTGGTCGAAGCGGGCTTTGATCGAGAAGTCGGTCGTCGCGCTGAGCGTGGTGTTGAGCGCTGCGACGGGAACAGTCTGCGTGTCGCCGAGGCCCGGCAGCGGCTTGACGAGATTGAAGATGGCGCCAGACCCATCGGCGGAGACGAGAGAGAGGGGCGGCTTGATTCCGACCGCCTTGTCGTCGTGGTAGGCGACCTCGACGAACTCGACCTCGACCATCACCATTCGCTTGGTCCCGACGACGAGGAGATTTTCCGCGCGCTCACCGACCGCCTTGACGACGAGATCGGCCTTGGCGATGTCCTCCTTCGCCTCGACCCAGCCCTCGAGGAAGATCGTCCCACCGAGCACCGTGGCCTGCACTCCCTTGAGTCCGGCCTTCTGGAACGCGCGATTGAGCGCCTCTGCCGCGAGCCGCTTGGCGTTTGCGCTCGGCCGTACGAAGGACTTCACGCTCGGGTAGAGCGTCGTCACCTGCTGTACGCGCTCGTAGTCGTCCGTCGTGATCGTCTCGCCGTCGAGGTAGACGCGATCGCCGACGACGCGGATCTGGATGCCTTCGCGATCACCGAGCAGCGCGCGCACTTCGCTGACCACTTCCTTCGGGTCCTGCTTGCGCACGACGATGAGATAACTGACCCGCGAGTCATTTCCGCGCCAGACGAGCAGCGAGGTTCGTCCTTCCGCCACGCCGGTGATGAGCAGCTCGCCGCCGCCGCCGACCTGCTTGACGTCCGCGACCTCGGGATCGCCGATGGCCACGCGCTGGACGTTGCTGACGGAGATGGTCTTCTGCTGTCCGACGCCGAGCGAGATGGTGCTGCCTTCGCTCTCCGCGCGCGCGGCGTTCGCAAAGGCGATGCAGGAGAGGACAGCGAGCAACGAGGCGGCGCGGCGTGCGACAAAATGAGCGTGCATCGGTGGTGAATCCTCCGGGCGCGAACGACGAACGGGCGGCACACTACACCAGCAATCGGCGCGCGCGAAAAAGTCGAACGAGTGAATGTTCGGGATTCAGCGAGCGTGCACGATGCGGCTATCGCGAGAGCATCCAGGTCGCGAAGGTTCCCGCCGCGATCGCGACGCCGTAGGGAACGTATTTCGGCTTTTCACGGCCGCGCGCGCGTGCATAGACCCACTGGCCGATCGCCTGCGCACCGCCTGCGATCGAGACCGAGAGCAGCACATTGAGCGCGGCCGAGGGTGAGCCGGCGACGACGCCGACCACGGCCATCAACTTCACATCGCCCATTCCGATCGCGCCGAACGCTGAGCCGAGAGCGAGCGGGCCGGCGCAGATCAGCAGCGCGAGGAGCGAGTCGCGCAGGCCCGGCCATCCTGCAGCCAGCGCGACGAGAATCAGTTCAACGAGCAGCGCCGGCAGCGTCACCCAGTTGTAGATCAGGCGAGACCGCAGGTCGGTGACGACGCTGGCTGCCAGCGCCGCGGCGAGAATCGCGAGCGCGGCGACATAGATGATCGCTGTCTGGTCGGCCAGCAGCGCGGTCGGGAGCGCACCCAGCATCGGCAACCCCGGCCGCATGCGCGGAATGTTCAGCCGTTCGAATTGAACGAGCAGGAAAGCTTCTCGGCGCAGATGTAGTAGTCGTCGCCGGCCTCGATCTGCCGCTTGGTGATGCGACGCTTGTCGAACCAGGTGCCATTCGACGAGCCGAGATCTTCGATGAAGTAGGCGGTGCCTTCGCGCGTGATCGCGGCGTGCTCGCGGCTGACCTTCCCGGAGTTGATGATCAGATCGCAGTGCTTTCCGCGGCCGATGAGGAAGCGCTCTTTCACGACGCGATCGAGCTCGCGGCCGTCGGAGGAGATCACCAGGATGCTGTCGGCGCGAGGGGCAGCCTCTGCGCGTGCACCGACGGCGACGCGACCAATCGGGGCGCGCTCGGGTGCCGCCGCGAGGTCGCGCATCGTCGGCAAATCCATGCTGGTGGCCTGCGCGCTGTCGTCGCCGAGGAGCGCATCGTCAACTTCTACAGGCTCCGCGCGTGCGGGACCTGCGGCTCGCGCAGGAGGGGGCGCAGACTGTAACTGGCGCTCGATCTCCGCCATGCGCTGCGGATTGGCGGCCGCGCGGCGCGCATTGGCGGGCGACTCGGGCTCGAGGAGAATCGTTGCCGGGCTCGGCTCAACTACTGGAGCAGGACGCACGGCGGCCTTGACTGGTGCGGGCGGGCGCGCGGGAGGCTCAACCGGAGCAGGCTGGGCCACTGGCGCCGCAACCTCGCTCGCGGGAGGCGGCGCCGACAGACCGAGTCGCTGCAGGTCGGACGGCACGAGATAGCCGTTCATCCGCGCGAACGCGAAGAGCGCCTGGCTGACGAGCGCGTCGCGATCGCCGCCCATATCGGCGGCCATCTGTTCGTACGCGACCCAGACGTGGTCCGGAATCAGCAGCGTTCGCGAGTTGCGTGGGCGGTCGGTCATGGGCGAGGTGAACCTATGTTGGAAACTCTACTGGGTGGCCAAGTCTATGCGACGCATTCCGCGCGCGCCAGAGTGTGCGACCGAAGGCGCCCCTGGCTTCACCGATAGGCGATCACGCCGTTGGTGACGCCGATCAGCGAGGGATCGATCTGCAGCAGCGAATCGCTCCCCGTGCTCGAGAAGAAAACCAGGTTGCCGGGGAGCTTCAACGACGTGTAGGTCAGCACCGCGCCCGCAAACCCGCCTGCACTCCCGGTATCGCTCACGCGCGTCGGAGATTGGCCCGACGTGATGCCGAAGGTGAGCGTGCTCTGCGGCGTCACTGGTTCCTGGCCCGTGATGGTGAAAGCCACTCCGATGTCGTCGGAGAATGTCGGCAGCGAAGCGAGGTTGGTCGGGTCGAAGACGTACTGGAGCGGATAGTCGAAGCGTGTCTCGGCTCCGATGAACTGCTGGTTCATCGCGGCGCGACCATGGATGAGGTCGCCCTGAATCACCAGCCACGGTTTGTTGCCGAGTCCTGCGCCGGTGCGCACCTCGACAGTTGCTCCTGCAGGCAGACAGCTGTCTGGTGGATTGAACCCAGGTGCGCCGTTCCCGCTCAGCCCCTGCTTCGAAGGATTGAGAATAAAGTAGTCAGGGCCGATGGCGGCGATGGTGAACTCGCGCGAGAGCGGATTCTCGTTCTCGATGACAAGCTCGGGGCAGAGTGTCGCCGCCGGATCGGGGAGCGAGTAGGCCTCGAAGGCGAGCACATCACCGACATCGAGCGCGTCGTTGAGCGCGCTGTTGGTCCAGCGAGTCAGGTCGACGCCGGGCATCGTGAAGCGAAGCTGCGTCGTGCCTTCGCGGGTGAGCTTGCCTCCCTGGCGCTCGAGACCGGGAACCTGGGCGTGCCAGATCGCGCGCCAGGTCGATTGGCGCGACACGCCCGCCGTCGTCCATCCAAGGTTGATCTCGGCGCTGTTCGTGGAGGCGAACGCCACGACCGGTGCGGCTTGGCCGTTCGGCTGCGCGGGCGAGAAGGAGTAGCTGGTGTTGACCGCGGGCTGCGTCGGAATCGCGGCGGCGTTGGAATCGCGCGTGTCGCTGATGAAGCGCCGGTCGTCTCCGTCAATGAAGACCATCGACCCATCCGTGCTGGTGACCAGACCGACGAGCGCGAAGTTGACGCTGAGGAACGAATTGATGCTCGAACCGACGCGGATGATTTCGCACGGCGCGTTCGGGGCGGTGCCAGCAGGGCAGGTGAGAGGAGTCTGCAGATAGCTGACTTCGCGCGCGAGGCCGTTGACTCGCAGCGGCTCCATCGGCTGCACGGCGACGCCCGCGAAAGGAGCGTCGAGGCCGCCATCAGCAAGGACAGGAGCGACCCCCCCGTCTGCGGTGACATAGGCAGTGCGGCCATCGATCACGCCGATCACGGTGCCGCCGTCGGCAAGAGGCGTGAAGGGAGGAATCGGTGCGACGGTGCCGAGATCCGTGCGCAGGAAGACGACAAGCCCGTCCGTGCTGGCGGCGAGAAGCTGCGCGCCAGCCGGGTAGCTGCGCCCGTCGATCGTGGTGTACGCGGGCGAGAGCGCAAGCGACGCGAGTCCGCGCGGCTTCCCCGTGGCGGCGTCGGTTGCGGGGAGCCGCCGGTTGATCACACACGGCGCGAGTGTGCCGCTGGTGGGCGCCGGGATCTTTGCGGTGACGATCTCGAGCGCGCCATCGCCGATGCCGCCCGCGACAGCGTTGGGTGAGCCATCGCCGACGTAGAGGAGATCGCTGCGTCCGGGGACAAGTGCAAGGCGCGTCGCAAGGATGTCGAGCGCGCAGCGGCCGACGACAGTTGCGACCGGTCCGCTCGCGCTGGGCGTGAGCGAAAGCGCGCTGATCTCCGCAGGGACACCCGAGGCGACATTGGCCTGGGTCAGCACGAACGCAGGCTGCGAAGCTCCGCTGGCCGGCGTCTGTCCGGTGAGCAGTTGAAGCGAGACGACGTCGATCGGTGGTGCATCGAGAGTGATGTCGCTGGGCACCTTCATCGTCGCGGTATGCTTGGTTGCGTCGAGGAGATTGACCGAGTCGACCAGCTTGAGCGCGGGGAGCGCGACGACCGTACCGGCGTCGGCGCTGCCTCCATCGACGACGCCTCCGGTCGCGTCGACGAGCGCAGCAACTCCGGCGACAAGTACGCCGCCAACCACCGCTCCACTGCCGTCGCGCAGGTTCACCGAAGCAAGACGGACCGGGCGGTCTCCGACAGGGAACGACCCGGCGAATACGCGGATCGGGCCCGGGAGGAAGTGAAAATCCTCGGCGTCGGTGCAGGTCGTCACAGGCGCGCCGCCGTCGGCAGGGGAAGGCGTGTTGCACATCGAGATTGCGCGCAGATCGTCGCCGCCTGTCGAGGCGATGAAGAGCAGATCGCGGTCCCGCGCGGGTGCGACGGCGAGGCCAGCGGGAGCGAAGAAGTTTGATTGCGTCGTGCCGCTTCCCGCGGCGGTGCATGACTGCACGCCGAAGAGGACGCACGCGAGCAGAGATGCAGAGAGCAGGCGGCGCAACCCGATCACGCGAAACCCGTGCTGGGCGCGGACAAGCGCAACGGAGGCATCGATCGCGTCGAGGTCGCTGTGGTCAAGGCGGCGCAATCGGGCAGCTCCCAAGGCGACCGCGCAGCCGCACTTCCCATGGCCGCGCGAAGTTCACGTCGATCAGCGCCACCCGGCACTCTTCGAACACCGAGACAGCGAGGCGAGCGGTTGTATCCCCTGGATGGGCCGGGAACTGCGCGATCGCGAATGGCGAGACGCCGAGGTTCTCGATCTGGCCGACCACCTGGCCCGCGCTCGCGTCGTAGATTGCGACGCTCCGGCTCGACTCGAGCGTCACCGCAATCAGGTCCGGCCCAGGCTGATCGCTGGGGCGGGCGAGGCGAATCATCTGCGACGGTGCGATCGGCATCGACGTGGCGCGCGTGACCTGCACGGTCTGCGTCGGGTCCGACGGCAGACCGATTTCGACGAGGAGATCGGGCGTGCGTGTGACGGCGTAGAGCGTCTGCGCCAGACCGCTCGTGGGATCGTTGTTGCCGAGCGCGAGGTCTTCGGTGTCGTTGCTGCTGATCGAGCTGGCGATGTCAACCACCTGCACGCCCGGGTTCGGTCCTTCGTCCACGCCGACGAAGCGGATGAGATTGGCGCTGGTCGTCGTCGTGCACTTTCCGCTCGACGGCGCGCCCACGTTCTGGCCACCGAAGCGCGTGTAGCATCCGCCGAGCACGAGCTTGCGGCGCTGGGCGTCGAAGATCATCGGGCCCGCGCCAATGCCGCCGGCAATCAAGTCGCTGCTGGCGTTGCCGACCCAGAGGGGCTGCGTCGGGTCGCTCACGCGCAAGGCTGCGAGAGGCGCGCTTGTGTAGAGCGTGCTCGAGATGACGGTGTCGATGTACGGGATGAGCGTCGAGACGAAGAGCACCGGGACATCGGTGGTGGCGCCTGGCAACCTTGAGACGCCGGGGACGATCGCGTAGGGCCCGAGGAGGTTGAACCGCGACGCTGTATTCATGAAGCCGCTGCGGCAGTCGACGTCGGAGCTGCCTGTGCCGCCGCTGCAGGAAAGCGCTCCGGTCGCGGGATCGAGAGTGAGTGCGTTGAGCGTCCCGGTGTCGCGCGAGCCGGTGAACGCGCGCAGGCCGGTCTGATCGATCGTGAGCGGGCCCGCGTAGTTCCCGATCATCGCTGCGCCGAGGAACGCCGCGCGAGGGATATCGACCGGGGGCGGCGCGACGCTCGAGCTGCTCTCGGCGTTCGTGAAGAAGGAGTTCAGGTAGCTCGGGTCGAGTGAGACGACCGTGCCGGCCGAGAATGCCTGATCGAAGTTCGCGTTGGCGACGAGCAGCTGTCCCGAGGGGGCAACCGCCAGTCCCGTCGGGAAGAACAGGCGCGGCGCCTGCGGGCTGTTCGTGTTGGGACCGAACGGCGGTGGAAGAATCGTCGGGACCGTGTCGCATGCGCAGAGCAGCGCGCACGCCAGAGGAACGGCGACAAGGCCGCGGCGAACAGTGCGCTCGATTGCGTGGACCAGCATGCTCGCTTTCGCTCTTCTCAAAAGGCGGCGGAAGCTAAGGGAGCCACCGAGGCAAGTCAATGGATCTCGCGTCTCGACGAGACGCCGCTCCCGATGTCGCTTCACGCTTGCAATCTGGCGAAGTCAGCGAGCGGCGTGAGCAGTTCGTGGAGTTCGCGCAGCAGGGCGAGGCGGTTGTCGCGCTGCTCGACGATCGGATCCATCACCATCACGTCGTCGAAGAAGCCGTCGACCGCAGGGCGCAGTTCGGCAAGCACGCCATACGCCTGGGGCCACGCTTCGCGCGCAAGTGCTTGCTGGACGCGGTCTCGCGCTTGTCCGAGGGCAGCGTGCAACTGCTGCTCGGCGGGGGCGAGTGCGAGCTCTCGCTTGAACGCCATCGCCACCAGCCCCTTGCTGCGCGCCTGCTCGAGGATGTTTCCGATTCGCTTGGCCGCTCCGGCAATGGCCGCGAACTGTTCGGGGTGCGAGGCACGCACCTCGCAGAGCGCCGCGAGGCGCAGCGAGAGCGAGACAACGTCGCGCACCCCCGTGTGGAGCACCGCCGCGATCGCATCGGGCGCGCGATCCTTCCAGAGCGACTCGAGCCGCCCGAGGAGGAACTGCCAGATCTTCTCGATGAGCTCTGGCTTCTGCGAGACGCGGATGGCCGCGTCCTGTGCGGACTGCGCGACGAAGCGGGCCTGCGCTTCAGAGAGCGCCGCGCGAAGATCGAAGCGGAGACTCTTGCCCATCACCAAACGCAACAGGCCGATCGCGGCGCGCCGAAGACCGTACGGATCCGCTGTGCCCGACGGCTCGTGGCCGAGCCCGAAGAATCCGACGAGTTGGTCGAGGCGATCCGCGATTCCGAGCAGCGCGCCCTCGTCCCCTTCAGGCAGTTTGTCCTCGGCGCCGCGGGGCAGCCAGTGCTCGAAGAGAGCCTCAGCAACTCGTGCGGGAAGACCTTCGTGTAGAGCGTAAACTTTGCCCATCGTGCCCTGCAGCTCGGGGAACTCGCTGACCATCCCGCACGTGAGATCCGCCTTGCTCAGCTCCGCTGCCTCGAGGAGCGATGCAGAGTCTGCGCGCCCCGTCTGCGCATGCAGCCAGCCCGCCATCTGCTTGAGGCGCGCGATGCGCTGGAGCTGCGTGCCGAGGCCGTTGAAGAACGTGATGCGCCCGAGCCGCTCGACGCGTGAGGCGAGCTTCACTTTGCGATCTTCGTCGAAGAAAAAGCGTCCGTCCGAGAGGCGCGCACGCAGCACGCGCTCGTAGCCGCTGCGCGAAACCGCGGGGTTGTTGACCTTGGTGTTGCTCACGGCGACGAAGGCCGGCAAGAGCTTCCCGGTCGCGTCCTGCACCGCGAAATATTTCTGGTGGCCGCGCATCTCGGAGACGAGCACCTCCGGCGGCAACTCGAGAAAATGGCTCTCGAAGCGACCGAGCACTGCATGCGGCTCCTCGACAAGTCCCGTGACGGTCTCGAGCAACTCGCCATCCGGGCGCGGCTCCGCTCCAGGCGCGAACTCGGCTGCTGCGCGCGTCACCTCCGCGAGCACGGCGCGCTTGCGCTCCTCCCAATCGGCGAGAACACGATGGCCGCGCAGGGTCTTGACGTAATCCGCCGCCAGTGGCAGCGCGAACTCGGTGTTGTCGTGAAAGCGATGGCCGCGTGAAGTCGTGCCGCTCTCAACGTCCGCGTAGCGCAGCTTGAGCGCTTCGCCGTCGAGCGCCGCGGCGATCCAGTGCACGGGGCGCGCGAACGCCTCGCTCTCGTCGCCCCAGCGCATCGACTTCTTGAACGGCAGTTGCGCCACGAGACGCGCGAGGATCTGCGGCAGCGCATCGCGCGTCGCCTGGCCCTTCTCCTCCTGCTCCGCGACGAGGCGATCTCCCTCGGGAACCAGCGCCTCGACGGCGACGCCGACCTTCTTCGCGAAGCCGATCGCGGCCGGGGTGGGCTTCCCGTCGGCGCCGAATGCGGCCTTGATGGGCGGCCCTTGCACGCGCTTCTTCACGTCGGGCGAGCGCTCGAGCAGGCCGCGCGCCGTTACCGCGAGCCGACGGGGCGTCGCGAATGTGTTGAGTGCCAACGATTCATCTGCGAGCCGCGCACCGCGCAACTCCTTCGCAAGCTGCTCGGAGAGGTGCGCGACAGTCGGCTGCTGAAAGCTCGCCGGGATCTCTTCGGTGCCGATCTCGAGGACGAGTTCCATTACGCCGCTCCTTCTTTCGTCGCTGCAGCCGTCGCAGATTTCTTCTCGGCCTTCTCTGCACGCGCCGCCTTCTGCTTCTCCTTCTCCGCGATCTCCTCGACGCGCTTCGTCTCCGCATCGAAGGTCGCCTTCACCTCAAGCTCCGCGCGCGCGCGATCCTTGAGCATCGGAAACCCAAGCCTGGCGCGGGCGAGCAGATATCCGCGTGCACACTCGGCCGCGAGCGCGCGCACGCGCAGGATGTATCCCTGACGCTCGCTGACGCTGATGGCGCCGCGTGCATCGAGCAGATTGAAGGAGTGCGAGCATTTCAAGCAGTAGTCGTACGCAGGCAGCGCCGCGTTCAGCGCCAGCAGCCGCTTGCACTCGCCCTCGTAGGAGTCGAAGAGCTTGAAGAGCAGCGCCGCGTCGCTCTGCTGGAAGCTGTAGCGGCTCTGCTCGACCTCGTTCTGGTGGAACACTTCGCGATACGTCAGCGGGACGCCATCGGGACGCGTCGTCCAGACGAGATCGAAGACGTTGTCGACGCCCTGCAGATACATCGCGATGCGTTCCAGGCCGTACGTCAACTCAGCCGCGACTGGTCTGCACGCGAAGCCGCCCGCTTGCTGGAAGTAGGTGAACTGCGTGACCTCCATGCCGTCGCACCAGACTTCCCATCCGAGGCCCCACGCGCCGAGCGTCGGCGATTCCCAGTCGTCCTCGACGAAGCGCAGATCGTGATCTGCCGAGGTGATCCCGATCGCGGCAAGCGAGCCGAGATAGAGCTCCTGCACGTTCTTCGGGCTTGGCTTGAGGATGACCTGGTACTGGTGGTGCTGGAAGAGGCGGTTCGGATTCTCGCCATAGCGGCCGTCGGCGGGGCGCCGCGACGGCTCGACGTACGCGACGTTCCACGGCTCAGGCCCGAGCACGCGCAGGAACGTCTGCGGATTCATCGTGCCGGCGCCGACCTCGAGATCGTAGCCTTGCAGGAGCGCACAGCCGCGGGCGGCCCAGTATTCCTGAAGACGCAACAGCAGCGTCTGAAAGTCCTTGGGGGCGTTGGCGTTCGGCATTCGCGCTCCGAAAAATCGCTCTTCAAGCAGAGCGAGGGGCGCGCAAGCTAGTCGATGATCGAGGGTGCTTCAAGCTGCGCGGACAGTTGCGCGGCGCTCTGCACGGTCCCAGCAGAGCACACGCACTCCGCCGAATCGCAGCGCGGCGTCGTCGATCGGTTCGTCGAGCGCAAGCGAACGCAGTTCTGCCGTTGCGCCACGCAGTGCGGCCTCCAACTGCTTCCCGAGAGCCGCATCTGCCGTGCGCTCCTCGGAGTTGTCGAACGCGATGCGCGCCACGTGGGCCACCATCGCGTTCCACAAGAGCTTCAGTTCGAGCGTCAGCGCGCGCTCGTCGCCGCGCGCGTTGATGCAGAGCACGCCGCCCGCACGGGTCCACGGAGTCTGCGCTGGCTGCTCGTCAGCGAGAGCCGCACCGGCCTGCAGCACCAGCTCGCTCGCGACGCGATCGAGACAACGCGGAACCGCACCGCTCTCGACCATCTGCGCACGCCAGCGACCGACGATCGCCTCCCGCGCGCCGATCAGCTCCGCCCCCAACCGCTCTCTTGCCGAAGCCCAATCCATGCGGGGCTTGTCTCAAATCCCACCCATCTTCTGCATCGGAAGGTCGCCGGAGCGAAAAGAGTTACGCGGCCCGCGCAGGCGCAGTGCGTTATTTTCTCGAGGAGGATCGACCTCGCGAAACCTCCGCGCGCGAAGGCTCTATTTGGTGTCGATCCGCTTGGTCGTCGGCGCGAGAAACGAGACGTTGTCTCCCTGCGCCGGCACGGTCACGCGCGGCGGATCCTGCTGCGCATCCCACGCGCGGTGGGTCTCGAGCATTGCCCGATGCGTCTCGACGAGCGAGCCAAGTTGCGAGACGAAAGACGTCTTCGCGCGGCGCAGTTCATCGATCTCCGAGACGAGCGCAGTCCGCTTGGCCTGCGCGTTGGCGATGATCTTCTCGGCCTGCAGTTCAGCATCGGCGAGCACCAACTCGACCTCCTTGCGCGACTGCGTCTTCATCTCCTCGACGAGTTTCTGCGCGGTGGTCAGAGTGGTCTGCAGGAGCTGCTCGCTCTCTTTGTATTCGGCGATGCGCGCGGCGCGGTGGCGCAACTCCTCCTCCTGCTGGTGCAGCTTGCGAACGAGTTCCTCCATCTCGCCGGCTGCCTGATCGAGGAAGAGATCGACCTCGCGCGCGTCGATGCCGCCGAGCCGGACAGTGCGAAACGTCTTGTTCTGCAGATCGAGTGGAGTGAGCTTCATGGTGCGGATCATAGCAGCCAGCGCGGTCGCGGCAATTTTTGTACGCGCGCGCGAATGACGCTTCGGCGATGCGACGGGCGCTATCCGCCGAACTTCGATGGAATCGAAGCGACGTTGTCGCGGCCACTGTTCTTCACCCGATACATCGCCTCGTCTGCGCGGGCGAGCAGCTCGTCGGGCGTCTTTCCGTCGTCGGGAAATGTCGCGAGGCCGATGCTTGCGGTCAAACGCAGCGGACCGAATGGCGCATCGGCCTGGAACGGACGGGCGCGAATCTCCTCGCGCAGACGCAGCCCGCACTCGAGCGCCTGATCCTTGCTCGTCTCCGGCAGAAGCACGACGAACTCGTCCCCGCCATATCGGACCGGCACGTCCGTCGAGCGCATCATCCGCTTGAGCATCGCGCCAACCTCGAGCAGCACGCTCGAGCCCGCCTGGTGGCCGTGGCGGTCGTTGACCTCTTTGAAGTGATCGAGATCGAAAAAGATCAGACTCACGGGATGGCCGAAGCGAACGGCGCGCTCGACCTCCTGCTCGAGCGTTCGCCGCAGGTGGCGGGAGTTGAAGAGCCCGGTGTGGTCGTCGAGGACGGTCAGTTCCTGCACCTTCTGGAAGTTCTGCGCGTTCTCCAGAGCGATCGCGGAGAACTCGGCCACCGTCGTGAGAATGCGCAGATCCTCGGCGGTGAACGTGGCGTCGCCTTCACCGTTGACCAGTTCGATCACGCCGAGGACGCATCCCTTGGTCGCGACGGGCACGGCCAGGATGCTCTTCGAGGCGAAGCGGGACTCTGCGTCGAAGCGCGCGGCGAAGCGCGGGTCTTGCGAAACATCCGCCACGAGAAGCGGTCGATTGTTCGCGGCGACCCACCCTGCGATCCCCTCGCCGGGCCGGATGCGCAGATTCGCCAGCTTCTCCGCGCCCGCGCCCAGCGCGGCCGAGAAGCTCAACTCGCCAGTGCGCCGATCGCTCAGCAGGACGCTCCAGTTTCGTGGCTGCAGCAACTCGGCGACCTTCGCGAGAATGAGGTGCATGACCTCGCCGATGTCGAGCGACGAGGTCAGCGTGCGTCCGATCTGGTTGAGCATCTCCAGTTCGGCGACGGTGCGCTTGAGCTCGCGGAGCAGTTCCGGTCCCTGCATGCGCACAAGACTACTCGGCTCTCAGGCGCGAGGTCACGGCCCCTTGAGTTGCGGGGCGATCTTTTCCGCGAGCGGCCGCACGCTCTCCTCGGGGACGAGCGGCGTGAGGCGTGCGGCGATCCAATCGGTCGCGCAGGGAAGCTGCTCCTGGCTCGGCTTGCTCGCGGCCGGGATCCCGCACTCGGTCCGCAGCGACTCCCAGCCGCCGAGGACCTGCTTGATGAACTCCTGCGCGAACGTCTCAGCGCGCGTCTTCGCGCTTCCGGCAAGTGCCTCGACAAGCTCTGGTTCGAGCAGCACGCCGTGGGTCACGAGCATGCGCCCATATTCTCGCGTGCAGGCCGGTGTCCGGATCGGCTCGAGAAAACCGCGCACGTCGTTCTTCGGTGGTGTGCGCACCCAGAATCGCCAGTCGGTCTTGCCTGCGTTGCTGGTGATGCTGATGGTGTTCGCAAGGCAGGCCGCGAGGAGCGCGCGGCCATCTCCGAGGAGAGGCAGTTGCCCGAAGATCTGTTCGTCTGATGGGAAGAGCGGCGTTTCGATCAGGATGGCGCGAAGGAGATCCGCGCGCGCACTTTGCGAGACGGGACGGCTCGGAGAGAACTCGCGGATGAGCCGATCGACCTGCTCTCGCGCCACCTCTGTCGCGTGCGGCCCCCCCAGACAGTCGAGGCGCAGATCGCTCCTCGCGAGACAGTCGGAGGGCGTTTGAGGTGGCCGCGCGGCGAGCACAGCGCGGGAAGCCTCGAACACGGCCGCTTCGATCTCGTCGAGCCTCTCGGCGACGTGAATCCAGAGTTCGTCGGGGTCGCGCTGGCAACTCATCGCGGTCCATTGCGGAAGCTTGCGGAGCGCGCCCAGCGCGGTCCCGACGCATGGGGCGTGCGCGACGAACGACCAGCGATCCCAGGTCGCGGACTCCATCGAACCATCCGGGCGGGTCTCGACTACGAACAACTCCGCCGGCCCTCCCACGCTTCGCTCTTCTGTCCTCACCACCATCGCGGCGCAGCTGCGAAAGAGGGCCAGCCGGCCACCGGCTTCGTCGATCATCGCGTCGAGCGACGGGTCGGCATCGGGCTTCAGGTAGTCGCGACCAAAATAGCGTCCGGCATAGGAATATCCCCTCGGGGAGTAATCGCGAAGTAATCGCGCTTTGTATCGATATTGGGCGATGCTGTTGGGCATCTCTTCGCT
Organism: uncultured delta proteobacterium; assembly: GCA_903911145.1. GTDB lineage: Bacteria > Myxococcota > Myxococcia > Myxococcales > 40CM-4-68-19 > CAIWCD01. The sequence continues at coordinate 77,710 of CAIWCD010000037.1, forward strand.
CGGCCAGGAAGCGGCGGTCCAGGCTCCTTCTCCCGACGATTCCAGGCGGTAGCCGTTGTTCGCGTCAGGGTCCGCGGCGGTCTGCACCCAGCCCCCAATGCCCAACCACTCAGTCCCGTGCGAGAGCGCGTAGTGGGCGTGCTCGAGCTTCTCTCTGCCGTAGTCGATCTGGTGCCCGAGCTCGTGCGCGATCACCTCTCGCCGCGCCTCGGGTTCCATTTTCCAGACGGTGTCGCGAATGCTGATGGAGCCGCCTCCGCCGAGGCGTGCGTCGCTGCGTTCAGAGAGCGCGTTCGTGTTGCCGCCCAGACCATCGCCGTCGGGGACCCGGTAGAACGCCCGCAGATTGCTCGCGCCTGAGAGCAGCAGTGGCGGAAGATCGGCGAGCGCGCCGAAGATCGCGCGCAACTCTGCGACGCGCCAGAGCGAGAGTTTTCCGGTCTTCCACATCGACTGATCGAGGCTCGCCACCGGCCCGCGTGCGCCGATCGCGAGCATCCAGAGTGCGGCTTCGCGGGAGCCTCCGAGCGCCGCTTGCAGCGCGCAGAGCGTCTCGTGGCAAGGGGCGGCATCGCTCCACGTCGGCGCCGGCCTGGTTCCGAGCGAGCGGCGAACCACCGCAAGCGCGCGCGGATCGTCCCGGAGTTCGACGCCCGAGATCGTCTCGCGCACGAGCGGTTGCAGCGGCAGATACGCGGCGCGAACCGCCTCTGCAGCGCGCGACAACTGCAGCTCCTCCGCGCTCGGACAACCCTCGGTCTGCAGCGCAGGAGGAAGCGAGTCGACGAGCCCCTCGGCAGACGCAGAGCGCGCCAGAAGCGACGAAAGAAGCAACAACCCGACGAGCGGCGCTGGGCGATTCATCCGCGCAATCTAGCCGCTCGCGCATCGCCGGACGAACGCATTGCGTCTGGTTGCGCTGCTGTGCTTGCCTGCTCGGATGATCAAGCCGACGGCGCTCCTGCTCGCGTACAAGAACTGCGACACCTGCCGCAAGGCGCAGCGCTGGCTCGAGGAGCATCGCGTCGAGTTCACGCTGCGACCGATTGTCGAGCAGCCGCCGAACGGCGCTGAGCTTGTGCGCTGGATCGCAGCGAGCGGTCTGCCGATTCGCAAGTGGCTGAACGTGAGTGGACAGAGCTATCGAGCCATCGGAAGAGCCCGCGTCGAAGAGGCGAGCGACGCGGAGTTGCGCGCGTGGCTCGCGGCGGACGGCAAGCTCGTCAAGCGGCCCGTGCTGGTCGCGGAAGAACGGGTTGTTGTCGGTTTCGATGCCGATGCGTATGCGGAACTGTTCGGGACGAGCGCACGCTCTCGTTGAAGTCTCGCGACCGCAGCAAGTCGGCGCCGTTCAGATCTTCTTCGAGGCGAGGAGAAACGGTCTCTCGATCCAGCGAAAAAAGATCGCGCAGAGAAGACCTGCGCTGGTGAGTTCGAGGCCCGCCTGAGCGGCTGGCGCGACGTTGCTGTTGACGAGCAGTCCTGCAACGCAGAAGAGCGCGATCGGATGCGTCAGGTAGAGCGAGTACGAGCGTTCGCCGATCGCGAGGAGGAAGCGATCGATGCGCGAAGTGCGCGTCATCCGCGTGCGCGCTGCAGCGGCGACGATGGGCGCGGCAAGCAGCGGCCAGATCCATGGAAGCGCGTCGGTGGTTCGATCGTCGAGAAGCGCTGCGGCTCCGACGAAGAGGCTGAGCAGCGAAAGCGAGAGCCAGAGCGCGTGCGATCGACGCGGCGTTTCTCCTCGAGCGACGAGGCGCTCTGCGAGCCAGCACCCGAGCGTCCACTGCCAGAGTCGCGCGCCGACGTTGCTGCCGACCAGCCAGACATAGGCGGGCGCCCAATGCAGCGTCGCGAAGCAGAGCGCAACAGAGAGCGCAAAGAGGATCGCGGTGATTCGAATCAGCGGCCACCGCTTCTGCCAGAGGAGAATCAGCGGGTAGAGCAGATAGAAATGCGATTCGACAGCGACGGTCCAGAGCACGGCGTTCCCGCTCGAGATCGCGTCGGGGCCGAACGAGTGGACGAGAAAGAGGTGCGCGATGAACTGCGGCACGGTCGGCACCGTGAGCAGGGTCGCCTCGGGCGGCAAATCGGGCAGCAGCGCCGCGGCCGCGATGCTGGCGATCAGCACAACCAGATGCGGCGGATAGATGCGCGTGAAGCGGCGCCGCAGAAACTCGCGCACGGGAAGTTGCGCGCCCCCGTCAAGCGCGAGGCGACGTGCCATCGGTAGGTGGATGCAGAGGCCGCTGAGCACGAAGAAGATGCCGACGCCCCAGACGCCGAGTGCGTGCGCGAGCGCAGAGACGGTGTCGAGAGACTCGTCGTCGAGCAGGGGAGGCGACGCGGAGACGAGCGCGACGGCGATCAGATGGCTGAGCAGCACTGCGCTTGCAGCGATGGTGCGCAGCGCATCGAGGCCAGGCAGTCGCCCGCCGAACTCATTCGAGACGGCGCTGGCCGGTTGAGCGAGATTCAATCGCGACTAGCGCGCGGGAGTTGCCAGCGCGGACTGGGATCGGTTGCTGCTCGCCGAAACGCCAGCGGCACCAGTCGTGGGGGGCGACTGATTCGTCGGCGACGCCTCGGTGCGCATTCCCTTGACCCGAACGGGCTTGGCTGCGGCCTTGCGCATCTGGAGTGCCCGCAGCGCCTCCGCGTTGGCGCGCGTCCGCTTGGGACCGCAAACGTTAGCCTTGGACGCGTGGGACGCAGGGGCGAACGACAGGAGCAGGAGTCCCACCGCGAGAGATGCAATCGGATTTGCCTTCATCGGGATCCCTTGAGCTGGCGTCGTGAACAGCGCGCGCGTGATTGCCGCCTTGAACAGCCGGGCGTGAAGTTACCTGGCAGTGGTGCCGGGAATGGAACCGCTCTTCTGCTTGACGCTGGTCAACTGCTTCGGCGCCGCCTTCCGCATGCGGATAGACTTGAGGGCCGCAGCGTTCGCCTTGACATGCGGGAGCTGGCACGTTGGCTTGTCCATCGCATGCGTCGCAGGCGCCATCGAGACAAAGAGGAGCCCGAGCGCGAGAGGAAACATCGACCTGGTCTTCATGGGATTCTCCTCGGAAGCGGCGATAGACTCACGGCGAGCAACACCCCACTCTGCGAAGAGGCCACGGGGATGTCAACTCGGCGACATCGACTCCGGTCGCCCGGGCGTACGCACAACGCCGCCATCGTGAGCGCCCCCGAGTTAGAAGGCGGCATGGCTCCTCTGCTGCTGTGTTCAGCTTCCCCTCGTCGCCGCGAGCTGCTCGCGCGCGTCGGGCTTGCATTCGAGGTCCTCGCGCCCCACGTCGATGAGTCGCGCATTCCGGGTGAGCCAGTGCGGGCGTTGCCGCTGCGCCTCGCCCAACTCAAGGCGCGCGCAGGGCTTGCAGTTCATCGTGCGCGCGGAGGTGCAGATGCGATCGCTCTCGCCGCCGACACGGTGGTCTCGATGGGCGAGACAGAGCTGGGCAAGCCGCGTGACCGGGTGCATGCGCGCGAACTGCTCGCGCAGTTGTCGGGGAACGAGCATGTCGTGACGACAGGGGTCTGCGTGCTGTCGCCCGGTGGCGTCGAGGGTTCGTGTACGATCGACACGAAGGTCCGCTTCCGCGCGCTCACTGACGCGCAACTCGATTGGCTGGCGAACTCGGGCGATGGCGATGACAAGGCCGGCGGCTACGCGGTGCAGGGCCTCGCCGGTGCACTCATCGATCGGCTCGACGGGAGCTTCACGAACGTGATCGGCCTGCCGATGGGCGAGACGCTTGAGTTGCTTGGCTGTGCGGGCGTGCAGATGCCCTGGGCCACGCTGGGCGCGGCTTTGCGTGCGGGAGAGGCGCGATGACCGGAGTCGCCATCGCGGAGCGCCTCGTCGGGGTGCGCGCGAAGATCGTGCGCGCCGCAGAGCTGGCTGGTCGCGATCCGGCGACGGTGCGGCTCGTCGCGGTGAGCAAGTTCCAGCCGGCGGAATCCATCCGGGCGGCACTGGGCGCAGACCAGCGCATCTTCGGCGAGAATTATGCGCAGGAGCTTCGCGAGAAGAGCGCGGACATCGAGGGGCCGGAGTGGCACTTCCTCGGGGCGCTGCAGACGAACAAGGCGAAGCTCGTGGTGGGCCGCGCGGCACTGGTGCATACCTGCGATCGACTTGCGCTCGCAGAGGAGCTCGACAAGCGCGCGTCTGCGCTGGGCTTGGTGCAGCGCGTTCTGGTTGAAGTCAATCTCGGCGGCGAAAACCAGAAGGGCGGCTGCGCTCCCGGCGGTCTGGCGGAGCTCTTGCGCGCGATCTCCGGGCTCTCTTCGCTTCGCTGCGAGGGACTGATGTGTATCCCCCCGGCCGAGCAGGATCCGCGTCCGCACTTTCGAGCGCTCGCCCGTCTGCGCGAGGAGGCACGCGCGCAGGCCGTCTGCACCAGTTCGCTCGACGAACTCTCGATGGGCATGAGCGCCGACTATGAGGCGGCCATCGCCGAGGGCGCGACGCTGGTGCGCGTCGGCACGGCAATCTTCGGGGCGCGGCCGACGTAGCGCTCGTCTCGGGTTGCCACGACCGGTCGGTCCCTCGTATTGATCGCGCCGCTTTTTCCCGCGCACACCGGAGCTGCAGATGCCGCTCGTCGACGCCGCGCTTGCCCAGGCACTCCTGACGTTCAACCAGCAGGGCCAGCTCGGTCCTGATCCTCTCGCGGCCCGCTATGCCGAGCGCCGCGCTGACTGGTCGCTGTTTGCCCGCCAGCTCTCCGACGCGGACATCGAAGCGATGCGCGCGTACATCCTTCCGTACGCGACGACGGCGGGCAGTGCGCAGAGCGCCGCGATCCCATCGCGAGCGGGCGGCGTTCCGATCGCCATCCAGAATTTCATCGCGGGAGAGTGGCGCGCTTCGAAGAGCGGCGAGGCTGCGACGATGCACTCGCCCGCCGACAGGCGCGTTGCACTGCACACGATTCCGGTTTCCAACGCAGATGATGTCGAGCAGGCGGTCGCGTTCGGCGATTCGGTCTGGAAGTCGCTCGCGTGGGCCGAGGAGGGGCTCGGCTATCGCAAGCACGTCGTAAAGAACGTCTCGCGGATCATGAACTACTTCACCGAGGAGATGCTGCACGAGATCCGCCAGCAGATCCCCAAGACGCGGCTCGAGGCGCAGAAGGATCTCTTCGAGGGCAAGCGCGCGTGCGATCACCTCGAGGGTTCCTTCGAGGCGGCGATCAAGGGCGAGATGGTTCCTGAGATGGTCGCGGGCCAGCGCTTCTGGCGCGACGCCTACCTGCCTGCAGGCCTCTCCGCGATCATCACGCCGATGAATTTCATCTACGGCATCCCGATGATCCACCTCGCGGGCGCGTATCTGATGGGCTGCCCGTGGATCCTCAAGGGCCATCCCTTCTCGGCGCTGACCAACACCACGATGGTGCGTCTCTTCCTCGCGGCTGGCGCGGATCCGCGCTTCATCCAGAAGATCGAAGGATTCGGAAAAGGGATCGCCACTGTCGCGACCGATCACCGTGTCGCGGTCGTCGCCGTCACTGGCTCCTCGCAAACCGCCTCATCGATCAGCGAAGGGCGAGGTTTGCTCCGCACGCGCTTTGAGGGTGGCGGCTGCAACTGGTCGTGGGTCGACGAGGGCTACACAGACGACGAACTGCAGCGGATCGCGACGCGGCTCGCCTACGCGAAGCTCGGTCTCTCCTCACACAAATGCACCGGACTGCACGGCGTCTCGGGCACGCGCGCGACGCTCGACCGCCTCGTGCCGATGATCGATCGCGAGATGGAGAACTGGCGCGTCACCGACCCGCGCGTCGATGCGACGCCGGGTCCGCACGCGGACAAGATTGTCGGTCCAGTGATGGTTCACAAGGCGCAGACGATCCTCGACCTGGTGGAGAGCGCGCGGCGCGTCGGAGTGAAGATCGTCCGCGCTGGTGGCCGCGCAGAAGGCGAGTGGGGCGCGAACGCCGAGGCGGTGAAGCCGGTGATTCTCGACGGCGTGACTCCGGAAACCCAGCTCGAGCACGACTGGGATGGCAAGGGCACGAGCAAGTACAAGATCGCCACCACCGAACTGTTCATGCCCGTGCTCGTCTGCATGGCGCGCTCGTTCGATGAGTTCCTGCGCTTCTCGCTCTTCACCAATCCGCACGATCTCGCGACGTCGATCTGGACGCGCGACGACCGCAAGCTGACGCGCGCGCGACGCACGCTCGCGGGAATGCTGAAGGAGAACGACGGCACCGACAGCGCGATGGAGTGGGAGGAGTTCGGCGCCTCGACACTCGGCGAGAGCGGCAACATGGGCGTCGGAGAGGTTACCGCGACCTGCTCGATCTATGCGCGCAGGCAGAAGGGCCGACACCTCGTCTTCTAGTGGCCGCAGATGATTTGTATGCCAATGATTGGCATAGCAATGATTTGAACACCAAGCATTCGGGGTTTTGGAGTGAGCGACCAGGAGGACAGAGTTCTCGCGGTGCCGTTCTCGCTCGATGGTGAGCGGCTCGAGGGGCGCGCGGACGACACGCTTGCGGCCGCGATGCTGCGCGCGGGCGTCACCACCTTCACGCGCTCAATCAAGTATCACCGGCCCCGCGGTCCCTTCTGTCTGGGCGGCTCTTGCGGGCAGTGTCTGGTACGCGTCGACGGCGTTCCGTCGCTGCCGGCGTGCCGTGTCGAGCTCAAGCAGGGAATGTCGTGTGAACGGCAGAATGCGCCGCTCGGCCTCGTCGATCGCGATCTCTTTCGCGCCGTCGATTTTCTCTTTCCCGGTGGTCTCGATCATCACCACCTGATGATCCAGTCGAGGCTCCTCGGGCAGATCTCGCTCGAGGTGGCGCGGCGACTTGCTGGGCTCGGCACGCTTCCCTCACGGGATCTTCTGGCGCAGCAAGGGAGCGCGCGTGCGGTTCCATTGGTGATCGTCGGCGCGGGTCCGGCGGGGCTTTCGGCCGCACTGGGCGCGGTCGAGAGCGATTCGGGCGGATTGCGTCCACTCCTGCTTGAACGCGACAGCAAGCCGGGTGGAACCGCGCGCCTGTTTCGGGATGCTGAGCGCGCAATCGGTCGCTCGAGCGCCGCGCCGCTCGAGCGTCTCGGCGATCGCGTCGAACTTCTCTGCGATGCAGAGGTGGTCGGCCTCTATTCCGACCCGCAACCCGAGGGCGACGCGCTTCTCGCTGTCCGGCAGGAAGCGCGGTTGCTCGCGGTGCGCGCGCATCGGGTCGTGATCGCGATGGGCGGCGTGTCGCAGCCGCATCCCTTCCCGGGCAACGATCGTCCGGGCGTCTATGCTGCGCGCGGGCTGCTCGCGCTGCATGACCAGACTGGCGTGCGGGTTGGCGAGGGTGCGGCCATCGCGCTCGTCGGCGTTGGCGATGAACTTGAGCGTTGTCGAGCGGCGCTTCTCTCGCGCGGATATTCGCTGGCGGCCTGCGTGTCCCTCGACGAAGACGAGATCGTGCGCGTTCGTGGACGCCCGGTCGCGGAGATCCAGATCCGCGCAAGGCCGCGCCAGGAGCCATCGTCCGCGATTCGCAAGATTCGCTGCGGAGCCGTCGCAGTCGCGCTCCCGGTTGCGGCCCAGCACGATCTCGCGTCGAGCGTTGGCGCCCGCGCGACCTTCTCTGCTTCACTCGGCGGATTTCCGCTCGAAGTCGACGCGGAGGCGCGCACGAGCGTTGCGTGGATCTTCGCCGTCGGCACGGCCGTAGGGCGTTCGCTGCTCGACTCTGGCGTCAGTGGAAACGAAGCAACTGCCTTCGCGCAGAAGGCCGGACAGGCCGCCGCCGTCGAGGCGAAACAGGCAGCGGCGCTCGCTCGCTGACGCGCGGTGACGCCTGGCGATGGGCGAAGGAGTCAATGTGGAGAAGTCGATCGTCTGCGCCTGTGAGGACGTGACCGTTCACGACATCGAGGCGGCGTGCGCGCGTGGCTTCAGCGACGTCGAGAGCCTCAAGCGATACACCGGGCTGGGCACCGGCCCGTGCCAGGGCAAGTCGTGCGTCGCTGCCGCCGTGAGGTTGGCCTCGGCGCGCTCGCCCGCCCCCAGCGCGGTCGAGCGGTCGCTGACACCGTTTCGCTCCCGCCCGCCGCACACGCCGACGACACTCGCGGCCTATGCGGGGTTGTCGCTCGACGCGTTGCCGATCGCGCCCGGATTGACGAGTGCTGACGACGCCGAGTCACGGCCTCCCGATGGCGATCGTCCGCCGCTTCCCGAGCGTGCCGACGTCGTGATCATCGGTGGTGGCATCATGGGGCTCTCGCTCGCGTGGGAGCTTGCGGGGCGCGGGCTCAAGCCTCTGGTGCTCGAGCGAAGCTACCTCTGCGCGGGCGCTTCGGGTCGTAACGGTGGCGGCGTTCGCGCGCAGTGGACGACCCCGACGTTGATCGAGTTGGCGAAAGAGTCGATCGACTTCATGGGTCGCTTTGCGCAGGAACTCGGCATCAACATCTGGCTGCGCAAGGGCGGCTATCTCTTCCTCGCGCATGATGAAGCGACGGCGCGCAGACTCGAGGCGGGCACGCGACTGCAGGCGCGCCACGGACTCCCGACGCGGATGATCGATCCCGGTGAGGCCTGCGAGATCGCGCCGCAACTCGATGGTTCGCGTTTCATCTCTGCGGCGTGGAATCCCGATGACGGCGTGGTCTTCCCCTGGCCCTTTCTCTGGGGATATGCAGACGGAGCGCAGAAGCGCGGGGCGCACGTTGCGACGTTCACGCGCGCAACGGGAATCGATCTGGAGCAGGCCCCTGGCGGTCCGCGTGTTCGCGCGGTGCGGACCGATCGCGGAACGGTGCTCGCGGATCGCGTGGTGATCTCGAGCGGCGCATGGAGCCCCGAAATTGCGAAGCTTGCGAATATCTCGCTGCCGAACCAGCCGCACCGCCACGAGATCGTCGCGAGCGAGCCGCTCAAGCCATTCCTCGGGCCGCTCGTCTCGATGCTCGGAACCGGGCTCTACTTCTCGCAATCGATGCGCGGAGAGATCGTCGGTGGGATGGGCGATCCCGACGAACCAGCCGGCCTGAACCAGTCGAGCAGCCTTCGCTTCCTCGCGCGTTACTCTCGAGCGCTCACCGAGTTGATGCCGCGCGTAGGCGACGTGAAGCTCCTGCGCCAATGGGCCGGCTGCTACGACGTCACGCCCGATCACTCGCCGATTCTCGGAGAGACGCCGGGGGCGATCGGCCTTTTGCAGATGAGTGGCTTCGTCGGCCACGGCTTCATGATGGCGCCGGCTGTCGCGCGCAGGATGGCCGCCTGGATGTGCGGCGAGCCCGATGAGATCTTCGAGCGGTTCGCGCTGCGCCGATTCGCCGAGGGACGTCTCGAGAAGGAGACGTTCATCATCGGGTAGGGCGGCGCGAGGTGGCGAGGGCTGCGGCCGTGCTCAAACATGCATCCGCGGCTGACGCAGAATGTGCTCGCTGCGGGGATGGTTGCGGCCGCTTCTGAACTGCGCGCGGCCACAGCCCTCGCCACCTCGCGCTTGGGGCAAGATGAGGCGAGTCGGCAGGGCGCGTCGTGAGCTCCCGCTCGGTCCGGATCGTCTTACATCTTGCGGAGGAACTCTTCGCCGAGTTCGCGCGAGCGGCGGCAGGAGGCTTCGACTGCGTTCATCAGGACGTTGCGAAGGCCGCCGGCCTCGAGAGTGTGAAGGCCTGCGATCGCAGTGCCGCCTGGGCTGGTGACGGCGTCCTTGAGCAGGCCGGGATGTTGCCCGCTCTCGATGAGCAGCTTCGCGGAGCCGAGCACGGTCTGGGCTGCGAGCTGCATGGCCGCGCGGCGAGAGAGACCGACTTTCACTCCCGCATCGGAGAGCGCTTCGATGATGAGGAAGATATAGGCCGGGCCGCTGCCCGAGAGGCCCGTCGCTGCGTCGAGCTGCGTCTCCTCGAGCTGGACCGTGATGCCGACTGAATCGAAGATCGCGCGAGCGACCGCGAGGTCTGCCTCGGTTGCATGTTCGCCGAGTGCGATCGCCGTCGCGCCCGCGCCCACTGTGGCCGGCGTGTTTGGCATCGCACGCACGATGCGCATCGGAGGTGTCAGCCGTCGCTCGATCGCCGCGATGGGAACTCCCGCCGCGACACTGATCACGAGCTTGTCCTGGGAGACGTCGTGCGAGATCCCGCGCAGGACTTGATCGAGAATCTGCGGCTTGACGCCGAGGACGAGCACGTCGGACTCGCGCACGACCTCGGTGTTCGTTCCGCCGCGCACGCCGTACGTGCGAACCAGCTCTTCGACGCGCTCCTTGCGGCGCGCGGAAACCCAGACCTGATCCGGCTTCGCTGCACCCGACGCGAGGAGGCCCTTGACGAGAGCCTCCCCCATGTTGCCGACGCCGATGAAGCCCAGCTTGCGATCGATGGTCACGAAAGCCGCCTATTCGTACGGGTCGTACGCCTCGCGATTGTTGGTCGCGCCGTAGGAGAGCACCGTCTCGTTCTTCGCGATCTTGGCGGCCTTGCGCTGCTGCTCGAGCCACGACTTGTAGAGAGCGTTCGAGCGCTGCGCCTCAACCGTGGCGCGTGCGGCGTGCTTCTCCTTGTCGTCGAACTTCGAGAGATCCGCACGCGTGCGCGACTTGACCTTGAAGACGTAGAGCGTGTCGTTGTCCTCGATGGGCGCCATCGGCGTCGCGCCCGCGGCCGTCTCGGCGAAGGCTGCGGCCGAGAGCTTCGGCGCGGTTCCAATGCCCGGCACATATCCCGCCGAGGGATGGAACTCCTCGGTGTCCGCGACCTGCGGCGTCGAGAACGAGGCGAAGTCGAACTGGCCCGGCGTCGCGGCCTTCTTGGCCGGGAACGAGTCGGCGAGGTCCTTGCCGAACTTCAGATCGGCGAGCGTGCTCTTGGCCTTCTCGAGCGCGAGCTGCTTCGCCTTCACACCCTTGATCTGATCTTTGGCAATCTGGCCGCGCACCTCATCGAGGGTCTGCACGCGCTCGGCGCGCGTCTCGTCTGCCTTGAGGATGTGGAAGCCAGTGCGGTCCTTGAACACGGGCGAGATCTCGCCCGTCTTGAGCTTGAGCGCCTCGGTCTCGAGCGTCGCGCCGTAGGGAGACGCGCCCTTCGAGATGAAGCCGAGGTCTCCACCTTGCGTCTTGGTGACCGAGTCCTCGCTCTTCTCCTTCGCGATTGCGCTGAAATCCTTGCCCGCCTGGACTTCGGCGTAGGCGGCATCGGCCCGAGCGCGCGCGGCCTTCTCGAGATCGGGGTTCGCGTTCGGCGGCAGGTTGACCGTGATGGCGCGAACCTTCACGCCGACGCCCTGGGTCCAGCGGGTCTTGAGATCCTTCTCGTACGCATCCTGGATCTCCTTTGCGTGATCCTTCGCGTACGCTTCGCCCTCTGCATCGGTCGGCGCGGCCTTGTCGCGGAACATGAACGCGCTGAACTTGACGTAGCTGATCGAGACGGCCTCGTGCTGCGCGATCCAGGCGGCCTTCACCTCTTCGTCGGAGACGGCAGCGCCGCCGAGGACGGCGTCGATGACGCGGCTGCGGATCAGGTCGCGTCGGTAGGCGGCCTCGAAGCGCGGGATGCTCATCCCGTAGCCGTTCTCGACCATGCGCTTGTAGTAGTCGTAGTCGAACTTGCCGTCCTGCTGGAACTGCTGCGCCTTCTGGATCTCGTTGGCGAGTTCGTCGTCGGTGACCGTGACGCCGAGCGCGGGCGCGGCCTGGGCGACGAGTTCCTGATCGACGAGCGAGTCGAGCGTTTCACTCTTGAGATTGTCGCGCTGCGCGTTCTCGGTCGTGTACTTGCCGCCGCGCTGCTGCGACATCGAACGGAAGCGGTTGGCGTAGGCGTTGCTGAAGTCGGTCGCCGTCACCAGATCGCCGTTCACGCGCGCGGCCCACGTCTCTGGCTCACGCGTACGAAACCCGCTCGAGCCGCGGCCGAACGAGAAGATGAAGACGAAGATGATGGCGCCGAAAAGCACGGCGATGAGCGACGACTTCGCGTTGGAGCGCATTACGTCGAGCATGGCGAGTTTCAATCTCCTGCGCTGACAGGCAGCGCGGGTGCGAGCAGCGACCGGGAAAATCCCTGAAAACACTCAGGGCGCCAAGCCGCAAAAGGGTTGACACCCTAGGGGCCAAGAGGCAGAAGTGCAAGCGCAAAACGCCGCCTTGAACTCTCTCCTCCGCCGCTATCGCGAAGTCGTCTTCGTCGGGCTCTTCCTGACGCTGCCCCTCTTCGTCTACTTCCTGCGCGACCAGAAGCGTTGGCTTGACCGCGCGCTGATTGCGTTCACGGCGCCCATCGAGCACGCGATCGTCGTCGCGGTCGGCGGCGTGACGGATGTCTGGGGCAACTACATCTGGCTCGTGCACACGCGTGCGCAGGACATGGCGCTCAGACAGGAGATGCTTCGCCAGCGCGCAGAACTGCAGCTCGCGGGAGAGATCACGACGGAGAACGCGCGGCTGCGCGGGCTTCTTGAACTGGCCGACAAGAGCGCGCCGCTCAAGCTGCTGGCTGCTCCGGTGATCGCGGTTGGTGCGTCGCCGCATAGCCACACGCTGAGGATCGGGCGCGGAACGAACGATGGCGTGCAGGCGGGCGAGGCCGTGATCGCGCCCGAGGGGATTGTCGGAACGATCACTCTGGTGACCGCGGGGTACGCCGACGTGCAGCTCATCGTCGCTCCGCAGGCCGCCGTGCCTGCTCTCTCGGCGCGCACGCGCGGACGCAGCACCGTGCGCGGCACCGGGGACTTGAGCCGCTGCCACCTCGACTACGCGCTGCGCACCGACGAACTCGTCGAGGGAGATCTGCTCGTCACAGCGGGCGGCGCGGGCTTCTTCCCGAAAGGCCTGCGCATCGGTCAGGTGGTCAACGTGCAGAAACGGGCGACGGGAATGTTCCTTGGAGCCGAGGTGGTGCCCGCAGTCGATTTCTCGCGCCTTGACGAAGTGCTCATCGTTCTTTCGTCGCCGAGTGAACTCGCGCCGCTCCCGGTCGATCCGGCATCCTTGCGGCCGCCGGATGCCCACCCGAGCCCCGGGGCGCACGACACGGGGCCGCGCCCATGACTCTGCGCAACCTGCTCATCGTCTGCGTCTGCTTCTTGGTCGCCGTTCTTGAATCGACCATCCCTGTTCTGCTTCCACCGTTCATGCGCTCGCTGCGCGCCGATCTACTGCTCGCGGTCGTTCTCTATCTCGCGCTTCACGACGAGTGGGTTCAGGGCGCAGGCCTCTCGTTCTTTGCGGGATATCTCTCCGACCTCTCCGCCGCGACGCCGGCGGGCATCTATGCGTTCCTCGCGGTGCTGACATTCGTCATCGTGCGAACCACTGCAAGCGCCTTCCGCGCCGACGGGGGGCTGGAAGCGGCCGCGCTGGCCTTCGTTGCCTCGCTCATCCATGCGCTCTTCGCCACGCTGCTGTTCAAGTTGCTTTTCAGCGACTCTTCCCTCTCGTTGCACATCGCGTGGCTGGGCAGCGCATTCGCGACAGGGCTCGGCGCGATGCCCATTTTCGCGCTGCTGCGCCGCCTCGACGAGAGCCTCCTGCCCGCCGGTGAGACGCTGGGGCCCGGCGCTCGGGCGCGCGCGCGTTAATCGGCATATAGAGAGCGCGAGACGATTAAAATGCTGGTTCGCCGCAACGCCGACGACATTCGCGAAATCCGCCCCCGCGCAGCCCTCGCCGCGCTGATGGTTGTCTGCGCGATGTGCGTGCTCGTCGTGCGCCTCTACCAGTTACAGATAGCCCGCGGCGACGACTATTATCAGCAGTCGATTTCGAACTATCGCAAGTCGCTCTTTGTGCCGGCCGATCGCGGGCTGCTCAAGGATCGAAACGGCCAGGTGCTGGTTGAGAATCGGCCCAGCTACGACATCTTCCTTACTCCTGCCTTCTGTCGCGGGAAGGAGAAGGAAGAGGTCATGGCGAAGCTCGCGGCGGATTTGAAGATGGAGAAGGAGGATATCGATCGAATGCACCGCGATTACGACCGCGCGGTGCAGAGCAAGGACAAGCTCGAGCGGTTCAAGCCATATCTGATTGAGCTCGATATCCCGCGCGATCAAGTGGACGTGATCGAGTCGCACCGGGTCGAGTTGACCTGCGTCGATCTGATTCCCTCTCCGCACCGGAGCTATCGCGCCGGAGACGCGCTCGGACATGTGCTCGGGTATATGAGCGAGGTTACGCCCGAAGAGATGGAGACCCACGCGGAGTATCGGCGCGGACAGACGATCGGGCGGCGCGGGCTGGAGCGGCGCTGGGAAAAGGAGCTGAGGGGCGAGGATGGCAAGGAGACGATTGCTGTCGACGCGCAGGGCCGCAAGCTCGACGAGAGCGTGAACCAGCTCCTGATTCCCGAGGATGAGCGATATATCCCGGCCACGCCCGGCGATAATCTCGTTCTATCCCTCGATCAGCGTCTGGAGGAGTTGGCGGACAAGTCGTTTCCGGGGCGAGCGGGCGCTGTCGTTGTCATGGAAGCCAAGACCGGTTTCATCCTCGCGCTCGTTTCGCGGCCTTCGTTTGATGCCAATAAGATGTCCCAGCGCATTACCCGTGCTGAATTGCAGGCGCTCAATGAAGATCCGCTCAAGCCGTTGATTAACCGGGTGATGAACGAGAACTACCACCCGGGATCCACATTCAAGCCTGTGCTTGCGCTCGCGGGTCTCGAGAGAGGCGCGATTGCTCCGCAGAGCAGCATCTATTGCAATGGCGGATATACCGTTGGTAATCACCGCTGGCGCTGCGATAAGCCCAGCGGGCACGGTGCACTCGACGTGAAGCGTGCGCTGCAATACTCCTGTGACGTCTTCTTTTATGCTCTCGGCGATCGACTCGGCCTCGATCCGATCGCGCAGATGGCCCATTCGCTCGGTTTTGGCCAGCCGACTGGACTCGATCTTGGCAAGGAGATCCCGGGAATCATCCCCGATACCGACTATGTCGTGAAGGTATTCGGCTCCTATTCAAAGGGGCACGCGATCAACGCGGCGATCGGGCAGGGCGAGATCAACGTAACGCCGCTGCAGGAGGCCGTCGCATATGCCGCGATTGGAAATGGTGGCACGGTCTATCGTCCGCAGATCGTCAAGCGGGTGGAGGCATATGACGGGCATACGCTGCAGGAGTTCGCGCCGATCGTCGAGAGGCAATTGGAGTTCAAGCCGACGACGATTCAATCCGTGCGCGCAGGCCTCGTTGCGGTGGTGAATGAGCCAGGAGGGACCGCCTATGCCACGCGATTGGCAGATATCAAGTTCGCGGGAAAGACCGGTACCGCGCAGGTCGTGACTCTGGGCACCAAGCAGAAGCTGAATCCCGAAACGCAGGCGTATCTCTCGCGCGACCACGCCTGGTTTACTGCTTATGCTCCGGCAGTTGATCCCGAGATTGTCGTGGTGGTGATTAATGAGCACGGCGGCTGGGGTGCGACGGGCGCGGCCCCGACAGCGTCGAAAATCATCGCCGGATATTTCCAATTCAAGGCGCAGGATGCGGCCAATCGGCTGGCCTCCGATATCGCCGATGCGGGAGTGACGATGCCCGCGCACGGTGGCGTCGAGCGCCCGCTGCCTCCCCGCGAGAACGAGCAACTTCCACCCGAAGAGATTCTGCCTCCGCCGATCGATCCGTCTCCCGCCGATGCGGGGCCGTTGGTCCCGCATCTGAACTGAAGAATCGAGAGACTCAAGTGGCCGCGCTCTCCACAGAGAAGAAGTTGAATGACCTGCACTGGCCGCTGGTTGCCACCACGCTCCTGATCTGCACTCTCGGCGTCTGGAATCTCGCCTCGGCAACGCACAACTCCGGCAATGCTCTCTGGACTGCGCAGCTCTATGCAATGCTCGCCGGCTTCGTCCTGATCGGACTGACGTTGCTCGTCGATTATCGATGGCTGCAAACGCTCGCCTGGCCGGCTTATGCCTCGGTGGTTGCATTGCTCGTCGGCGTCGCTCTCGTGGGCAAGTCGTCGCATGGTGCGAAGCGCTGGCTTCAGCTCGGCCATATCCAGATCCAGCCGAGCGAGTTTCTCAAGCTGGCGCTGATTCTCGTATTGGCGCGCTGGTTTTCTCGCGACGAAACGGGCGCGCGTGAGGGTCATTATCGATTAACGGATCTGTTCTGGCCTTTCCTGGTGATTTTAATCCCGGTCGCGCTGGTCAAGCAGCAGCCCGACTTGAGCACCGCGGTCGTGTCGCTCTTTATCTCGATGACAATGATTCTCTTTGCGAAGGTGCGCCTGCGGGATCTCTTCATGCTGGCAGGCAGTGCGGCGGCGATTGCGTTTGTCGTCTGGCAGAAGTTTCTCAAGCCGTTTCAGAAAGACCGCATCCTCACGTTCATTAATCCGGAGGCCTACGCGAAGACGCAGGGGTATCACGCGATCCAGAGTCAGATCGCGATTGGCTCCGGCCAACTTCGCGGTAAGGGATGGGGCGAGGGAACGCAGAACCAGTTGCGCTTTCTCCCCGAGCAGCATACCGATTTCATCTTCTCCGTCTGGGCAGAAGAGCACGGCTTCATTCTCTCCATTCTCGTGGTGCTGCTCTATATGTTCGTCGCGCTCGCGGCACTCGATATCGCGGCCAATGCTCGCGAGAAGTTCGGCTCGTTCCTCTGCGTGGGTGTCGCCGGTCTTTTCTTCTGGCACGCGTTCATCAACATCGGAATGGTCACCGGTGTTCTGCCCGTCATGGGTGTGCCGCTGCCGCTGTTCTCCTATGGTGGCAGCAGCGTCATCGTCGATCTGCTCGGCATCGGGCTCTTATTAAACGTGAGCTTAAGACGCTTCATGTTCTGATCGTCGAGAGGCGATCATGCGCGCGCGAAAGCCGGACGCGGGATGCGTGCTCGTGTACCAATTGCCCAACTCGCGATCGATCGGCGGCATCTCCTCGAGCGTGAACTTGCAGACGTCGCTCCAGGTCTCGCCGAGCAGCGCCTGGTGGAACAGACTCGAACCTGCGCGGACGATCCTCCTCGTCTCGTGAGGCGTCTGCTGCTGCTCGCCACTGTCGAGGTGCAGCGCGCTGGTGAGCGAGAGCGCTCCAACGCCAACGTCGGTGAGGTAGCTTTCGCCGCCGATCTCCACGCGCAGGAATAGGTGGGTGCGCGGAGGGATGAAGTCGCGCGGACGATCGATTCGCACCCGTGCACTCAGCGGCGCGACTTGAAAGCCCAGTTGCGCCAGCACCACGAGCAAGAGGCCATTCTGCTCGAAGCAGTATCCTCCGCGCCTGCGTGATCTCGTGCAGCGCCGCGAGCGTGGCATCTCGTGGACCGCGATATCCGATGCGAGCGAAGTAGGCGTCGAGATCCATGAGCACTGGCGCGCGGCAGAGGTCATCTGCCGCGCGAAACAGCAGACCCGATTAGAGCGACTTCTTGATCATCGCGTCGAGCTTGTTCTTCGGAACCGCGCCGATCACCTGGTCCGCGACCTGGCCGCCCTTGAAGAGGATGAGCGTCGGGATGCTCATGATGCTGTACTTCTGCGGCACGCCCGGGTGCGCGTCGATGTCCATCTTCCCGATCTTGACGCGGCCCTTGTACTCCTTGGCCAGCTCCTCGATCGACGGCGCGATCGCGCGGCACGGCCCGCACCAGGTGGCCCAGAAGTCGACCAGCACCGGAACGTCGGAGCCGAGCACCTCGGTCTGGAAATTGTCGTCAGTGATGGTCACGAGATCGGGGCTGGCCATGAATTCCTCGGGGTGCGATGTCGGGCGCGCAATCTGCACGAGCTTGCGCAGCGTTGGCAACTTGGAAACACTCGTTCACGAGCAGTCGTTTGATGCCGCGCAGGCCCGCGCGATTCCGGCTTTCCCATTGCGCCACCGATTCGCCGCTGGTATCTCGTCGCCCTCTTCTCTCCTTGCGAGATGGCGCCCATGTCTGACTATCTCTTCGTCCCGCAGGCCGTGCTCGACCGCTGGAGCGAGCAGGGTGCCGCGCAGGTTGACGGCTCGGTGCTGACACTTGTGCCTCTTGATCGGCGCTATGCGCTGACCGCCGCCGTTCGCTTCATCAAGATGGAGGCCGGCGAGGATCACGCGGGCCTGTTGACACACGTGCGCACCGACGCCGCGCTCCGGAACATGGGCGCGGAGCACTATCTCGAGTCGGTGATATTCGGCGAGTCCGCCTATGAAGTGCAGCAGGGGTTTCTTGCCGACGCCGCCGCACTCGCGCACGCGAATCACTAACTGAGGAGTTTCTGTGGCCGCCGCGCTTGTTCACCTCTCGCTGCTCGCCTATTCGGCAGCGGCGGGCTGCTATCTGACGTGGCTCGTGCGCGTCTCGCCCAGGCTGGTGGCGGCCGGGCGCGCGCTGCTCTTCGTCGGACTGCTCGCGCACGTCGGAGCCTTTGCGGCAGCGCCACACGTGGATGCGCCCTGGCGAGGCGGGCAACTGTTCAGCCTGATCGCCGCGGCCGCGGTTGCGCTCTATCTGCTGATTGATCTGCGCTCGCGCGTTCCTGTTGCAGGTGCGTTCGTGGCGCCACTGACGATCGCCGCGATGGTGCCAGCGCACCTCGTCCACGCTGAAGCGCAGGCAAATGCGCCCGTGCTCACGCACTCTGTGATCTTGCCACTTCATGTGCTTGCGGCGACTCTCGGAAGCGGCGCGCTGCTGGTCGCCTTCGCGCTGGCGCTGCTCTATCTGGGCGGCGAAAAGCAGCTGAAGGGAAAGCAGGGCGGACGGCTCCTGGCGCGGCTTCCATCGCTCACTCTGGTTGATCAACTCGGCTGGCAGTTGACCGTCTGGTCATTCATCCTCCTCTCGATCGTGATCGTCACCGGCTCGTTCGTGATGCACTCCGAGAGCGGAAATCTCCTCCGCCCCGACGCCAAGGAGCTCTTCGCGCTGCTCGCCTGGGCGCTGCTCGCGGGTCTGGTGCAGGCGCGTCTGGTCGCTGGATGGCGCGGACGCAGAACCGCGATGCTCGTTGTCGTTGGCTTCCTGCTGCTCGTGGGCAGCTACGTCGGACTCCTCGCCGGATCCCCTCTCGGCGTCTCGGTCGACGCGCGAAACATCGTCAGTATCGAGAGGGCGGCAGGATAGTGGCCCCCGCATTCATCTGCGTCGGCCTCTCGCACAAGCAGGCGCCGATCGCCGTTCGTGAGCAGCTCTCCGTGACCGCCGAGGCGCTTCCAGAGCGGCTGCGCGCGTTCTCCGCTGTCTCGGGCGTGCACGAGCTGTTTCTCGTCTCGACCTGCAATCGGTTCGAGTTGTTCGCCATCGTCGAGAGAGGAGAGATCGGCGCGGATCTCGTGCAGTCGCTTGGTGCTGCGGCGATCCCTCACGCGCTGGTGCGGCAGGGTGATGAGGCGCTGCGACATCTCTTCCGGGTCGCGGCGAGCCTCGATTCGATGGTCGTCGGCGAGGCGCAGATCCTCGGGCAGGTGAAGGACGCGTGGGCGCGCGCGCAGGAAACCCAGGTGAGCGGCGCGCAGATTGAACGCGTCATGGCGCGCGTTCTCGGCTCCGCGAAGCGTGTGCGCACCGAGACGGCGATCGCGCGCGGCGCGGTCTCGATCTCGAGCGTCGCGGTCGAGCTCGCCGGGAAGGCCCTCGGGCAGCTTCGTGGCGCGACGGCTCTCCTCGTTGGCGCCGGTGAGATGGCGCAACTCGCGGCGCGCGAACTTCAAGCCGCGGGCGCGAAGGAGCTGATCGTTGTCAACCGAAGCCCCGCTCGAGCTGAAGAGCTCGCGCGCGAAGTTGGTGGCGTTGCGGCGAGCCTCACCGAGTTGCCGGCGCTGCTGGAGAAAGCAGACGTCTGTCTGTTTTCTGCGGCGGTGCAGACGCCGCTCGTCACGCGCGAACAGATGGCCCGTGTGGTCAAGGCGCGTCGCTACCGCCCGCTCTTTCTTGTCGATCTCTCGCTCCCGCGGAATGTCGAGTCATCCGTGAACGAGCTGGAGAATCTCTACGTCTACGACCTCGACGATCTCGAAGCGGTCGCGGCGCAGAATCGCGAACTGCGCGAGGGTGAGCTCGAGAAGGCAGAGAAGATCGTCGAGGAGGAGCTGCAGGCGATGCTGCGCGATCGGCGCGAACGCAACGCGGCTCCGGTCGTGGCGCGGCTGCGCGCGCAGGCGCAGGCGATCGCCGACGCGGAGCTCGCGCGCACGCTCTCGCAACTGCAGGGACTCAACGAAAAGCAGGAGAAGAGCGTGCGGGCGATGGCGCAGGCGATCGTCAACAAGCTCCTGCACTCGCCGACGCAGCAGCTGCGCGCCGAGGTCGCAGGCGACAAGCAGGATCTCGCGCGTGCCGCCGCCGCGCTGTTTGAACTTCCGGAGGAGCCATGACCGACACCCCGCTGCGCATCTGCACCCGCAAGAGCCCGCTCGCACTCTGGCAGGCCGAGGAGACGCAATCGCTGTTGCTCAAGCGCGGCCACCAGAGCGAGCTCGTGCCCTTGAGCACCAAGGGAGATCGCGTGCTTGATCGCGCGCTCTCCGAGGTCGGCGGCAAGGGGCTCTTCGTGAAGGAGCTCGAGGAGGCGCTGCTCGACGGTCGCGGAGATCTCGCGGTGCATAGCGCGAAGGATGTGCCGTTCTCGCTCGAGGAGCGGTTCACGCTCTGTGCGTTTCCGATGCGCGAGGATCCGCGCGATGCGCTTGTCGCGCCGAAGGCCCGCACGTTCGCAGCGCTGCCGAAGGGCGCGCGAGTCGGGACCAGTTCGCTGCGCCGAGCGGCCCAGTTGCTTCACGCCCGCCCGGATCTGCAGATCGTTCCCGTGCGCGGCAACGTCGCGACCCGCCTCTCTCGCGCGACCGGCGTGCGCGCCGATGGAAGTGCGATCGATGAGTCCGAACGTCTCGATGGCGTCGTGCTTGCGCTTGCGGGATTGCGCCGCCTCGGCCTCGAGCAGCACGTGACCGACATTCTTCCGGTCGAGTTGTCGCTGCCCGCAGCAGGGCAGGGGGCGCTCGCCATCGAGGTGGCACGCGAAAGCCGGGCCGAACCGATCTGCGCGGCGCTCAACAACGACGATGTTGCGCGCTGCGTTCGCGCCGAGCGGGCCGTGCTCGCGCATCTCGGCGGAAGTTGCACCGTGCCGATCGGCGCGCATGCGCTCCTGGAGCGGGCGAGCGGCGCTTCCATGCAGATCTATCTGCGCGCGGTGCTCGGCGGTCCGAGCGGCGGCGCGATGAAACTCTTGCGCGTGGAAGCGCGCGCAGATGCCATGCATCCCGAAGCACTCGGGGTGCAGGTCGCGGAAATGCTGCTCGCACAAGGCGCGCGCGAACTCCTCTCGTCGTCGGCGATCACGACCGGTCTCCCCGCGCCGAAGCGCAGCCTCGAGGGGTGATGAGCGCGCCGGCGGAAAGCGCGCACGCTTTGTCGCTCGTTGGTGCGCGGGTTCTCGTCACGCGCGCGCAGGAAGATCAGGAGGGCCTCGCGTTGCAGTTGCGCGCACGAGGCGCGACGGTGCTCGCATTTCCCTGCATCGAGTTCGCGCCGCCCGAAGATCCGGGTCCGCTCGATGCGGCGCTCAGTCGACTCATTGATGCGCCGCGCTTGTTCGCTTCCATCGCGTTCACCTCTCCGCATGCGGTCAATCGCTTCGTTGCTCGCCTGCGCGCGCTCGGTGCGGACCCGCACGCGCTCCTCGCTTCTCTGGTCGTTGGCGCGGCAGGAGACGGCACTGCGCGCGCACTCGCTGCCGAAGGGGTCTCCTCGATCATCCCCTCGCAGGGCGCAGGCGCGGAACCGCTCGCGCGCGCGCTGCTCGATCGGTTTCGAGATTCAGGCCTTTCGTTGACGGCATCGCGCGTTCTGCTTCCGCAAGCGGCCGAGAGCAGTCCCGGACTCGCCGAAGCGCTGCGGGCTGCAGGCCTCGCCGTTGAGCCTGTTGCGCTCTACCGGACCTGCGCCGTGCGCGCCGGCGCGCACGCTCACGAGGCTGCGCACGCGGCGCTCCGCGCGGGACAGATCGACGTGATCACGTTCGCGAGCGGAAGCGCCGCGCGCGGCTTCGCGCAAATTTTCGGAGTCGATGCTGCGCGCATTGCTGCACTGAGCGCGATCGTCTGCATGGGCTCTTCGTGCGCCGAGGTGGCGCGCGGCCTGGGCTTCACGGTCGCGGCGACCGGAACGGCGGGGCTCGTCTCGCTCGTCGATGCTGTCGAGGCCTGTTACGCTGCGCGCTTGCTCGCAGGAGCCGCGTCGTGAAGCAGAAGGTCGGCCTCGAGGCCATCATCCTCTACAAGCTGTTCAAGGCGGTCGCGGAGGCGGTCGCCGGAGTCGGCGCGCTTGCCGCGCTCTTCTTTGGCGCCGAGGCGCTCTCGGCAACGCTCGCGCAGATCCTGCTCGATCACGCCGCGCATGACTGGGCGATGCAGGTCGCGCGCCTCATCGAGTTCGCAGGGACGACGCGGCATCTCGTGATCGTCTCCGTCGCTGCGTTCGCGGACGCGATCCTCTCCGCGATCGAAGGCTTCGCGCTGCGCGCGGGCCGCTGGTGGGCGCCGTGGTTGGTGGTCGTCGCGACCTCGACTCTGTTGCCCTGGGAGGTCGCCGAGATCGTCCACCATCCGCGCTGGACGCGGGTGATCATCCTGTTCGTGAATCTCGCCGTCGTGGCGTATCTGCTCGTCGGCGCCATCCGCGAACATCGCGAGAAGAAGGCGCACGCAGAGGCCGCGGTACCCTGAGCAGACAACTGTCTGTCGGGCGCGACGTGGGTTCAATTTGCCACGCGGGCCTTCACTCAGTAAGGAGCGCCGATGCTTGATCGAATCGCTGACGTTCGTATGCTCGCCCTCTGCGGCCTCGCCGCTATCGCGCTCGCGGCCTGTTCGAGCAGCGTCGACGGTAGCAGCGACGCTGGTTCCGATGCCGGCACTGATGCCGGCACTGATGCCGGGATGGACGGCGGCAGCGACGCAGGAATAGATGCAGGATCCGACGCGGGTCCCGAACTATCCGATGGTGGCGATTGGGGCACTGACGCAGGAGGGCCCAAGTTGGGTGGCGGTTTCGCACCCGATGCAGGCTTCGGCGGCTTCGGCGGCGGCGACTGCATCGCGAGCCGGACACCGATCGTCTTCATTCACGGCAACTCCGACGACGCGAGTGTCTGGAGCAAACCAGCGAGCAACGGCGCGCCCTCGGTGCTCGCGACGTTCGCCGCGGCCGGGTATCGGCCGTGCGAACTTTTTGGCGTCACGTGGCTCTCTGCGAGTGAGCAGGCCGCGCCGTTGATGAACTTCCATGACACCGCGCGAGCCGAGATCGTTCGCACGTTCCTCAATGAGGTGCGGGCCTACACGCAGCACGCGCAGGTCGATGTCGTTGCGCACTCGATGGGCGTGACCGTCGCGCTGCATGCGCTCGAGGGGGCGAACCAGCCCGCCGGGTTGCGCCGATTCGTGGCGATCGCGGGAGGCCTGCAAGGTCTCTCTGCCTGCCTCTCGATTGGCCCCGCCAATCCTCTCTCCCCGACGTGCGGCGCGCAGAGCCTGCTCGACAGCAACACGTTCGGCTTCTATCCGAGTGCGAACGCGCGCATGGAGGCCGGCGGATTCCGCGCGCGGCCCGGCTCGATCAACGCGAGCTTCTATTCGATCCGAGCGGGAGCGAGCGACGAGATCCTCTGCCCGAGCTGCGGCAGCGCGCTCTTCTCCGCGGCGAGCAACGTGATCGCGCAACTCGATGTCGGCCAGGGCTCTCCCTCTGTCTCGGGCGATGACGACTCGACCGGCGTCGGCCACTTCCGCGCGCGCAGCGACAGCGGCGTGCTGCTGAAGAATTTCCTGACGACGAACTGCGCGGGCGCTGCCTGCTGCGTCGGCACGAGCGGCCACTGCGCGCCGTAGCGACACAACTCGTTGCGCAGGTCAATGAGTCGGACAGGGCCCGAACGCTCGGGCGATTTTGTCGCGATCGAAATCAGTCTGACACACAGTGCGGTCGACCTTTGCTAGCTTGCTGCGCCGCGGGATTCTGGAGGCACACGTGCTGAAGCGAAACCAGTTGTTCGTTGCCGCTCTGATCTGTCTGGCCGCTGTGATCGGCGGAGCGTGCAACTGCGGCGCGCGGCTCGCCATCAAAGACCAGACGGTGGTCGTGTTCACTGCACCCGCCGATGGTTCGCAATACCTCGCGAGCGACACGGTCAACGTCACCACGACCGCCGACAACGGCGCCGGACTCGGCAGCCTCGCCATCATGGCGGGCATTCAGCAAATCACGAGCTGCGCGGCCTCCAGCCCGACCGATACGCACATCGATTGCCCTGCGTCGTTCACGCCCAGCACCTACGCGAGCCAGACCGCCGGCGGTCAGCTCATCCTCACGGCGGTCGGCACGTCTGCGTCGGGGATCAGCGTCTCGGCGAGCATCACCATCATCATCGGGCCACCGTTCCCCGACGGCGGCACTCCCTGGTTCGTCGCGTTTCTCCAGCCGCAGACGTCGAACGACTTCCCGCCGACGGCGACGGTCTCGACGCCGAGCACGCTGCAGATGGGCATCACGGGAACTCCGTCGACGCCGATCACGAGCATCCTCGTCACCGACGAGCACAACGCGACGGTCGCCAACTTCACGACCACGCCCTATTCGACGACGATCGCGTGGCTGACCGTGCTGGGCGCGGGGAATCACACGCTGACGGCCGTCGCAACCGATCGCGGGGGCGAGACGAAGAGCGTGCTGCTGGAGTTGACGGTCGCTCCCTCGGGCTGCACTTCCGATGCAACCTGCCCGAGTGGATCGCGCTGCTGCCCCAACGACGGCGCGTGCCATCCCGTCGTCGCCGAGGGGGCCGCTTGCGACTGCGCGCACCCGTGCCCGAACGATCAGGGCTGCCTGCCCGGTACCTGCGGCAAGCTCCCGCAGCAGTGCCGCCCGGGTTGCAATCCGGGCTCGCCGCCGAGTGACAATCCGTTCTCACCTGTCACACTTCCGGACAACTGCGCCGACATCAACGGCGTGAAGGCCTACTGCGATCCTCTGCCTGCTTCGCAGGTCACGACGCAGAACAAGGGCGGCGCCTGCCGCGCGGGCGACAACTGCGATGTCGTCGCGCAGAACTGCCCCGACGCGCCGCTCGATCCGACCTCCGACGCCGGTGCACCGAGCAACCCGATCGTGGCGTACACCTGCGAGCCAGCGGCCGTGAATGGTTCGGGCGTGCAGGTCAACGTCTGTTATCCCTCAGGCACGCATCCTCCGCAGCCGAACAGCCCGCGCAACACCTGCCAGGGCGAGGACCAGACTTGCGGAAGCAGCATCGCCGGCTGCTCGAAGGGCTATCTCTGCGTCTTCGAACAGGGCAACTCCGCCGCCGGCCCGTCCTGCTCCGCTGAATGCAAGGAGCCGTTCACGGGAGGTGGCTTCAGCTGCCCGCCCAGCGTTTCCGACTGCCCGAGCGGGTACTACTGCAGCGGCTTGATCGGCAACGGCAACGAGCAGTTCACCACTGGCGTCTGCACCCCGATGCCGCAGGGCTGCTAGCGCGGCCGCGGTCTTGCGGCGTGAGTGAACCGGCGCAGTCGACGCCTCCATCCGCTTCCATGCAGTTGATGGAGATCCCGTCGTCGGGCGCCGGCAAGACAGAGCAGTCGCGGTAGACGGATCCTCCCTCGACCGTGGCGGTTGCGGAGATCCACCAGTTGCCGCCGGAGAGTCCCGCGTCGGTCGCGAAGCATTCGTGCGACGAGGCGCCGTCGGCAATCCGGTTCCGTCAGTTCCCTCCACCGTGAGATTTCCGGAGCTGTCTTCGCTGGCCGTGATCCGCGCACTGTCGCCGCACGTTCTCGTCACGGTGAACGATTCCGACTGCGCGTGCTGCGTCGGACAGTTGCTCTTCGAAGTCGCGACGAGCAGCACTGCGGTGGCGCCCAGACTGATCGGCCGGGCCAGCATCATCATCGTTCGCTTCGTCGTCTCGTCCGCTCCCAGTGCGGTCTTGCGGACCGCAGGCCAAAGTGCACCGCAAGAAGAATGAAGGGCAGGGCGAGCAGATCCGTCGGGTCGTGCGCGATCTTCAGAGGCGCGATTCCGAGCAGCCGCGCCGCGGGAAGAATGAGCGCGCACACGAGCGAGGCGCGTACGCAGCCGAAGCCAAGAGTGCGCCCTTCGCGCAAGCGCGGATCATGACATCTGTGTCGCGCTTCTTCGCGTCGAAGACGCGTGTGACATCACGCACCGAAGTGTCACATCGCGCGCGGAACGCAGAGGACGCGCCGCGCGAACGTGTGTCCCTACTCCTCGGCGCTGGGGAACCCGATCTTCTGCGCGTGCGACCAGGCCATCACCGGTGCCGCGATCTTTGCTTGAGCGAGCAACCACTCCTTGAGTTGCACCGTATTCCTCGCCGCCTTCGGGATCTTGCCGAACGAGACCGCGAGTCCCTTGTGCCGGAGGATCGCGATGCGGGGGTGATCGACCGGAATCCCCGATGGTGCGCGCTTGAGTTCTCCGATCGAAATCTGCCGCATCCCATGCTTCTCTACCGCGCCCAGCGCACGCGCGAGCGCTTCGCCGCTCTTCGGCGCGATCACCGCCCGGCGAAAATGCGCGAGCCGATCCGGGTCGAGTTCGTAGGTCCCGCAGCCCGCTTCTTCCTCCATCCCGAGATGGAGATAGAGCGCGACCATGCCCTCCTGGTTGTTCACCGCGCCCGCAAACGCGATCTTCCCCGCGCAGTGCGTCTTATAGGGACTCTTGTCATTCGTGTAGCGGACGTCGCGATTGATGCGAAAAATCTTCGGCGGGTCGAGCTTGCGCCCATAGATCTTCGCGAGCGGCGTGCGCAGTTCCTCGAGCAGCGACTGCATCGGCGCACGCCAGAGCGTCTCGTAATCAGCCTTGTGCGCGTGAAACCACTCGCGAGACTGCGCCAGCGCGAGAGCATGAAAGAACGAGATGCCCTGCCTGGGGAAGCCGGTGAAAGGAGGAATCAGTGCGGGCGTGTCAGCCATGCGCGCAACCTAAATCATCACGCGAGAATCCCGCCTCCGCTTTTGATCGGTCCTCCACTCGACGAAGCTTCTTCCCGAGAAGCGCCCGGGGCGGCGGGGAGCGGGTCGGGCAACATTTCGCTCAGCCCATCACGATTCCAGATCGTCTGATCGCGCCTCTGGTTTCGCCAGCGCCCAGCTCCGGGAGCAAAAGGCGCGATCCGCGCGCGGAGAAGTGAAGCTCGCAGGAAGGCCGCACTCCGCGCGCTCCACGTCGCGCTGTCACGATCGCGTCCCGGGACCGAACAGAGCGTGTTGCCCGCCCGCTCCCCGCCGCCCCGGGCGCGCCCACTCGACGAACCCCCGGCGAAAAATACCTTGTGCTAGGTTGCGCGCCCTCCGAGGCACACCAGAGGAGAAAGCACATGACCGCATCGCTTTCACGCACGATCACTTTCGCATCCGCCGCGCTGCTCGCCGCGCTCTGCACGGTCGCGTGCGCAGACAACAGCAAGGCCGCATCCGCCATCGCTCAACCCCCTCCCGCACCCGCTGCACCTCAAGGAGAGTCCATGTCCGAAGTGAAGATCCCCCAGGGCCCCGGCGACCTCTACGCCATCTTCCAGACCTCCGCCGGCGACATCGTCGTCAAGCTCTTCGAGAAGGAAGCACCGAAGACCGTGGCGAACTTCGTCGGGCTCGCGAACGGTTCGAAGACCTGGACCGATCCGCGCACGCGCCAGAAGTCGACCGCCGCGCTCTATGACGCAACGGTGTTCCACCGCGTGATTCCGCAGTTCATGATCCAGGGCGGCGATCCGCTCGGCACTGGCACGGGCGATCCGGGCTACCGCTTCGAGGACGAGTTCCAGAGCGGCAAGAAGTTCGACAAGCCGGGTCTGCTCGCGATGGCGAACGCTGGACCGGGCACGAACGGTTCCCAGTTCTTCATCACCGAAGTGCCGACGCCGCACCTCAACAACCGGCACACGATCTTCGGCGAAGTGGTCAAGGGCTTCGAGCTTGTGCCGAGCATCGCGCGCAAGCCGAACGGCAGCACCAAGTTGAACCACGTCGAGATCGTCCGCTCGGCCACTGCTCCGTGATTCAAGACGACGAGACGCAAGACGAAGTCGAAGTGCGCGCGAAGCCCGCTGGCCCGCATCGGGCGGGCTTCGTCGCGATCATCGGGCGTCCGAACGTGGGCAAGAGCACGCTGCTCAATCGGCTGCTCGGGCAGAAGCTCGCCATCGTTTCGCCGAAGCCGCAGACGACGCGCGGACGAATTCTCGGCGTCATCACGCGGCCCGAAGCGCAGCTCTGTCTGCTCGACACGCCGGGTCTGCACGAGGCGAAAGGCGGACTGAATGCGCGCATGGTGGAGAGCGCGCTCGACACGTTGAACGACGCCGATGCGGCGATGTTCCTCATCGAGGCCGGCTCGCCCGCGATCGACACGCAGACGAAGAAGGCGCTCGACCAGGTGAAGGCCGCGCGCAAGCCGCTCCTGCTCGTCATCAACAAGATCGACACGGTGAAGAAGCAGGAGCTGCTTCCGCTCATCGAACGGTGGCGCCACGAGCACGAGTTCACCGACATCTATCCGCTCTCGGCGCTCACGGGCGACAACGTCGAAGGCTTGCTGGACGCGGTCGCGGCGCATCTTCCCGAGGGGCCGTCGCTCTTCGGCGATGAGGTCTGGACCGACGTGCCGGAGCGCGCGCTCTGCGCCGAGTTGGTGCGCGAGCAGATCATGCGGCAGCTCTCACAGGAGGTTCCCTACTCGTGCGCGGTGATCGTCGAGGATTTCGACGAGAGCGAGCGCGAGACGGGGCGGCGCGGACTCGTGCGCATTCACGCGCAGGTGCTCGTCGAGCGCGACAGCCAGAAGTCGATCGTCATCGGCAAAGGCGGCGCGCAGCTCAAGGAGATCGGCACGCTCGCTCGCAAGGAGATGGAGCGATTGTTGGGATGCAAAGTATTTCTCCAGCTGCACGTTCGCGTGGAGCCGGAGTGGACGCGGAGCGAGAAGGGAATGCGCCGCGCGGGATACGGAGAGCACGAATGAATCGCAACCGGCTTGGGGTCATGGGTTACATTGTTACACTCAGTGTCACATTGCTCACGGCCTTGCCCTCGAGCGCGATCGAGATCACGCCGTCACTTTGCAAACCGGGAGAGAAGACGATCTTCTCCTGCTCGTTTGCCAAGGGAAAGAAGGGCGTGAAGTTCGTTTCGTTCTGTCTGCAGGACGATTTTCTCTCCTATCGCTTCGGCAAGCCGGGCAGCGTCGAGCTCGAATACCCGGCAGCGGGAGTGCGTTCGAAGGCCGCCTTCAAGCGAATGCACGTGCTGCAGGAGGGCTACGACGACATCCTGACGTTCACCCGCACCGGCACGAACTACACGCTCGATGAGTCGACGAACACGCAGACCAATGCGAGCAGTGCAATTCTCTCGGTGAGCAAGGGCGAGAAGACGCTGGCGACGATGAACTGCGCCGACGACGTGATCACCAACTGGCCCCTGCTCGATGGCGTCTTGCCGATCTCCGCAGAGAGCGAAGGCGAAGGAGAAGGCGCGGAGGGCGAGGTTCCCGCGCACAGCGATGCGCAGATGACGGACGCTCCTGCCGACGCCGGCCCCGCTGCGAAGGCCGATGAGCCGGGCGTAAAGCCCGTCACCTGCGCGATGACGCCTGAGTTGCGCGGCTTCCCGCGCGAGGCTGCCGGGCTGTTCCGCCAGTATGCCGAGAAGACCGACTCGCTCTACACGTTCGCCGTCAAGACGTTCGGGGCGCCGACGAGTTGCACGATCGCATCGACGATCCCCGAGGACGCGGTGCGACCCGAGAATCCCGACGCGGTCGACTTCCACGGCAAGTTCACGTTCGTCTTCAAGGGCGCGACGCTCATCTTCGAGAACGTCGGACGCGTCGAGGTGCATCTCAACGCGACGCCTTCGTTCCCCAGCGAGGCTGAAGCGAAGACGGCGTTCGAGGCGCGCGCGGGTTTTGCGTTCAAGGGCCGCAAGCCCACCTCGAGCGACGAGAAGGGCGATGGCACGCACCTCGTTTCGTACAGCGATCAGGGCGCCGATGCGGACGGCTCACAGACCACGGCGGATATGATCTACCGAGGCAAGAAGCTCGTCGGGCTATATCTGCATTAGCGCGCGGCGCGGTCAGCTGAGCAGGCGCGCTTGACATGCGGGCGCGCAACGTTGTCGGGCAAGGAGCCGCGATGAAGCTGGGGGCGGTTTCGGCCGCGGTCGCGTGCGGGCTTGTCGTCTGGTTCTGCGGCGCGGCAGCGGTGCTGGGATTCCTGCCGGAGTCTCTGCTCCCCCTGCTCGCGTCGGTCGCGATCGTTTCGACCAGCGCAGCGCTCCTGTGGCGCAGATGGAGCGTCGAGGCGCGTGCAATCGCACTCGCGACTGCGCTGGGCCTCCTGTTCAGCGTTGCGAACGGCCGGTCGATGACGGCGCCGGATACGCAGCCAGCGAGCGAGCAGCCCTGGAACCTCCTGCGACATGCGACGCTGCTTCTCGACGGCACGCCCGCTCTCGCCGCGCACCCGCATGCCCACTGGATCTATCGAAGGCCCGACGGGAGCCACGCGAGCTGGTACCCTCCAGGGATGGCGCTGCTCGCGGCGCCGGTCTATCTGCCGACCCTCCTGGCAACTGCGCCGAGCGAAGCGCTGCTCTCGCAGTTCGAGAAGCTCGCTGCAGCGCTCCTCAACGCCGGCGCGATTCTGCTGCTCGGGCTCTCCCTGCGCCGCGCCGGATCATCCGCGCGTTGGATCTTCATCGGCTGCACGCTCTACGGCCTCTGTGGTTCGGCGCTGTCGATCCAGTCGCAGGCGCTCTGGCAGCACACCGGCGTTGCTCTCGCGCTCGGGCTGGTTCTGCTTGCGTCCGTCGATGCAGAGGGACGCGGAGCGAGTGCCCTCGGCTACGCGGCGGGTCTCATCGCGACGATCGTGCGCCCGCCCGATCTTCTGCTCCTGTTGCCCTTCCTCTCTCTGCGCTCGATCGCGCAAGGCCTCTCTGGGCGCAGACTTGCGCTCGCCGTGTTCCTGGGGATCGGCAGCGGCGCTGCGCTCTTCGGCGTGAACAATTGGCTCCTCTTCGGCGCGCCCTGGCGGGTTGGCTACCTCATCGGCCAGGGGCACCTCGGGTTCACTTTCTCCGAGTTGCCGGAGTCGCTGGTCGGCCTGCTGGTCTCGCCCGCGCACGGGCTGCTCATCTTCGTTCCCTGGCTGTTGCTCCTGCCGCTCGTGCCGCTTCCCGAGGAGCGCACGGCTCGCGCGGCGCTGTCGAGCGGGCTGCTCCTGCTCTGCCTGATGAGCTGCTGGTGGTGCTGGTGGGGTGCGGAGGCGTTCGGCCCGCGCATGCTGGCGGAGGCGCAACTTCCTCTCGCGTTTGCCGCAGCGCGGGCGGGGCCGGCGATGTCCGTCTGGTCGCGACGAACTCTCGCGGCGCTCGCACTGGCGGGGTTCGCGACCCACGCGTCCTATCTGTTCGTACTGTCGCGCGACGCCTCGTTTCACGCCGACGGCGCCTGGAGCGCACGCGCGCATCCAGTCGGTCACTGGCTCTCGCCGGGTCGCCGCGCCGATTGACGAAGCCTCGCCCGCTCTGCCATATGCGGCGCGTGCCAGGTCGCTATTTCATTCACACGTTCGGCTGCCAGATGAACGAGCACGACTCGTCCCGCATGGGCGAGTCGCTCGCGCGCGCCGGATGGTCGATGACCGAGTCCGCGGACGACGCGGATCTGGTGCTCGTCAACACCTGCGCGATCCGCGAGAAGGCCGAGGACAAGCTCTACTCTGCGCTCGGCCGCTATCGCATCTTGAAGAACCGGCGCGGGACGAAGCTGGCCGTCTCGGGCTGCGTCGCGCAGCAGGAGAAGGACGAGCTGCTCGCGCGCGCGCCGTACGTCGACTTCGTGCTCGGTCCCGATCAGCTCGCGAAGGTTGCCGAGCTTGCCGACAAATCGCGCGCGGGCGCTCTGGGCGCGGATGAGCGCATCGAGACCGACTGGGTCGCGAGCGAGGACTATCTCTTTCCGCAGGCCGACGCGTCGACCAGTACAGGCAAGGCGACGGCCTTCGTCACGGTGATGAAGGGCTGCGACAACGTCTGCTCGTTCTGCGTCGTGCCGCACACGCGCGGCCGGGAAGTCTCGCGTCCCTACTCGGAGATCGTGCGCGAAGTGGCTCTGCTGGCGGGTGTGGGCATTCGCGAGGTCACGCTCATCGGGCAGAACGTCAACTCGTATCTCGGCGGCTGCTCGTTCGCGGAGTTGATCCGGCGCGTCGGCGAAGTGCCGGGCATCGCGCGCATCCGCTTCACCACCAGCCACCCGATGGATCTCTCCGAGGAGCTGGTGGCCTGCTTCGCGCCTGAGTCGCAAGGCGGCGTGCGCGCGCTGATGCCGCACTTTCACCTCCCGGTGCAGCACGGCAGCGACACGGTCCTGAAGCGGATGCGGCGCAGTTACTCGATCGCCGAATACGAGCGGCGCATTGCGCAGCTCCTCGCGCTGCGGCCTGAACTCGCGCTCACGTCCGACGTCATCTGCGGATTTCCGGGTGAGACCGACGCGGATCACGCGCTCAATCTGGCGATGCTCGCGCGCGTGCCGTTCGACAATCTCTTCAGCTTCATCTTCTCGCGCCGCCCGCACACGACCGCGGAGAAGATGCTGGAGAAGAACGAGACCGCTGCGACGCCCTCTGCGGATTGGCTCGAGGTGCCGCGCGAACTGGCCCTCCGTCGCCTCGAGGAGGTGCAGACCCTGCAGCGCGTGCGCACGCTCGAGCGCCGTCGCGCGCAGGTCGAGCAGGAACTCGAGGTGCTCGTCGAGTCCGCGAAGAGCGAGCCCGGTGTGCTCGGAGAGCGCTTCGGCCGGTCGCGCGAAAACTGGACCGTCCACTTCACCGGCACTTCTCGCGTCGGCGACATCGTTCGTGTACGAATTACACGAACCTCCCTGGTCGCGATGGGCGGCGAAGAGCGCGCCATCGTCGACCCCACTCCTCTTTCTCCTGCTTCAGTGGCGCCCGCGAGCCGACATCGCCTCGCGGTCGTGAGCCTCTAGCCAGACGAAGCTTGCTCACTCGCTCATCTAGGGCGCGCTTTTCCCAAAGTCCAAAGTCCAAAGCCCAAAGTCCAATCATGCATCCGCTCCTCGCCCTCGTCGGCCGCCCCAACGTGGGCAAGTCCACTCTCTTCAACCGCATCTGCGCCAAGCGCCTCGCCATCGTCGAGGATCGCCCCGGCGTCACGCGCGATCGGCAGTACGCCGAGTGCGATCACGACGGCCGCCAGTTCCGCGCTGTCGATACGGGCGGCTTCACGCCGACCACCACGGAGAAGCTCGTCGCCGCTGTCCGCACGCAGGCGATGTTCGCCATCGACGAGGCAGACGTCATCATCCTCGTCGTCGACGCGCGCGCCGGCCTCACGTCCGAGGACGCGGAGCTCGCGACGTTGCTGCGCAAGGGCGGCAAGCCCGTGCTGCTTGCGGCCAACAAGGTCGATTCGTTCAAGCGCGAGAGCGAGGTCGATCTCGGCGAACTCTACAAGCTGGGCATCGACGTCTTCCCGATCAGCGCGGAGCACGGTCGCGGCGTCTCAGAGCTCCTCGACGGAGCGATGGGCCGGATGCCGATCATCTCGAAGGAGCAGCGCGCCGTCGAGATCGAGTCGATCAGCGAAGACGACTCTCCTCGCTCGCAGCGGGCGAGCAAGCGAGCTCGAGAGGCGCTTGCGGCAGCGGAGGAAGAGACCAAGGCCGCTGCCGAGCGTGCCGCTTCAGGCGAGTC
This sequence comes from uncultured delta proteobacterium, assembly GCA_903911145.1. GTDB lineage: Bacteria > Myxococcota > Myxococcia > Myxococcales > 40CM-4-68-19 > CAIWCD01. The sequence goes on from CAIWCD010000037.1 coordinate 111,454, forward strand.
GGTTGAGGACGAAAGCGAAGACTCCGAGGATGAATCGGACGGCGATCGCGACGAAGCAGATGCTTTGAGTGCAAATGAATTCGACGAGGAGATGGAGGGCGATGACGACGCGCATCCAAACGCGTTTCGCGACGCGGGCCTGAAGAAGGGCGGCCCGGTCCGGCTCTCTGTGATCGGCCGGCCCAACGTCGGCAAGAGCACGCTGCTCAACCGGTTGATCGGCAGCGAGCGCTTCGTCGCCTCGGAGATGCCCGGCACCACGCGCGACGCGGTCGATGAGACGATCGAGCACAAGGGCCGCAAGTTCATCCTCACCGACACCGCGGGTCTGCGGAAGAAGCGCAACGTCGTCGACAAGGTCGAGGTCTTCTCTGCCCAGCGCGCGCTGCGAGCGGTAGAGGAGGCCGACGTGGTGCTCGTGCTCACCGACGTCAGCGACATGGGCGTCGAGCAGGATTCCCGCATCGCCGCGCAGGCCGAAGAGCGCGGACGCGCGATCATTCTCTGCGTCAACAAGTGGGACCTGGTGAAGAACAAGGAGGAAGAGGGCGCGCGCCTGCGTGAAGAGGCCGAGCGCCACCTGCAGCACGTCGGGTTCGCGCCGATGATCTTCATCTCCGCGCTCGAGGGCACGCGCGTGAACACAATCCTCGATCTCGCAGCGCAACTGCACGACGAGGCCGCGACGCGCATCCCGACGCCGCAACTCAACGCGTGGGTGCAGGAGATGCAGGACTCGCATCCCGCGCCGCTCTGGAACGGCTTTCCGGTGCGCATGAGCTACGCGTATCAAGTCGCGATGCAGCCGATCACCATCGCCATTCAGTGCAATCGGCCGCAGGTGGTGAGCGAGGTCTATCGTCGTTTCCTCCTGCGCGGTCTGCGCGAACGATTCAATCTGCGCGTGCCCGTGCGGCTGCTCTTCAAGCAGAAGAGCCGCGCGATCGCTCGCGGCATCGGCGGCCCGCGCGGCCAGGGTGGGCGCGGTTGATCCCGGTTGCCGCGGCGCTCTCTGCTGCGGCCGTCGCGCTCTCGAAGGGCGCGAACGTCGTCGATCGCGGCGCGCGCAACATCAACTCGCCGATCCTCTGGGCCGGCTTTCTTGTCGGCGTTCTCGCGCTGCTCGCGGTCGATCTCTACTTCGCCAGCCGCCGCAGCGGCGTGCAGCCGTTCCGCAGCGCGCTGGCCTGGAGCCTCTTCTGGATCGCGCTCTCGTTCGCGTTCGGCGGCTTCGTCTGGACGCGCTACGGAGGCGAATCGGGCCTCGAGTTCTTCGCAGGCTACATGCTGGAGAAATCACTTTCCGTTGATAACTTGTTCGTCTTCGTCCTCATCTTCGGCAGCCTCCGCATTCCACCTGAACACCAGCATCGCGTGCTCTTCTGGGGCGTGCTGGGCGCGCTCCTGCTTCGCGGCTCGCTGATTCTGACGGGCGTCGCGCTCGTCCATCGCTACCACTGGGTGATCATGCTTTTCGGCGCGGTGCTCGTCTTCACCGCGCTCAAACTGGCGTTCGGCAAAGGCGACGACGGCGCCCCGATCGACTCGTGGCTTGTGCGGCTGGTGAAGCGCCACCTGCCGATCTCCGACACGATCGAGGGTCCGCATTTCTTCCTGCGCCGCGCCGGCCGACTGGTCGCAAGCCCGCTCTTTCTCGCGCTGGTGGCGGCTGAGAGCGCCGATCTGATCTTCGCGCTTGATTCGATCCCGGCTGTCTTCGCCGTCACCGACGATTCGTTCCTCGTCTTCTCGAGCAACGTCTGCGCGCTCCTCGGCCTGCGCGCGCTCTATTTCGTCGTCTCGGGCGCGCTCGCGAAGCTGCGCTATCTCAAGCCAGGCCTGGCCGCGATCCTCTTCTTCGTCGGCGCCAAGATGCTGCTCGTGCACGTCGTCGATGTGCCGACGGGGACGTCGATCATCGTGATCGCGAGCATTCTCGGGGCCGCGATGCTCGCGAGTCTGCTCTGGCCACAACGCGATTAACCTGCAACCCCTCCGTCTGCTCGACTTGCGGACGCTCTCGAGCGACCGCTTCGAGGACTCAGCCGGGCGCGCAACCGAGTGACTCTCGGCGCGCCGCTCACCCCGCGCTGGCCGGTACCTATTTCGCAGAATAGTTGGCGGCCTTCAGCTTGGTCTTCTCCTCGAGGCCCGAGAGCAGGTAGCAATACTCGATAGAGAGGTAGCGCATGGTCGGCTTGGGCCGATTCGGACCTGCGCAGTACTTGTCCAACGTCTTGCGGTCCGAGGGTTGGTTGCCCGTCATCCAGTCCGAGGCAGCGTTCGGTTGCGCGCCAGAGTCGTTGATCAGGTAGTAGATCTGATCACCGATCCTGCCATAGCCGACGACGAGCACCTGGTGCCCCCGGCTCTGCTTTTTCGCATTCAGGTGCTTGACGCCGATGATGGCCGGCTTGCCACTATCCAGATGCTGGGCCAACCCCTCAATCTCCTCGCCTGGTTTCCACCCACCCTTGTGCTTCACCTTCTGCTCCGAGTACCCGGGTGTTCCAGAGATCTTCGCGAGGTCGTTAATCGCCCGGGACAACTCCGCCGACTCGTGCTCTAGAGCGCCCGCGCTCTCGCGGTAGACTTTCCGAATCGTATTCGGGTGCTGGTTGCACCACTTCGTCAGGTATTCGTTGAAGGTGGCTGGGGTGCAATCCTTGCCTCCAGGCTTGAGCCCAGCCGCATGGATGTACGATGTGAGCGCGCAGAGGCCACAACCGCTGGACTGGATGTTGCGGGTTGTCCCCGGGGGCAGTGGCATCGGGGACGACACATACTCTCCCTGGTTGAAGGCCTTGATGTACTTCCCGTCATCTGTTCGCAGGACCACAACCTGGAGTTCGCGCTTGATCGCGATCCCGTGGGCCTTCGCTTCGTGACGAAGGGCGGCCTTCAGCTTCGTGGGCGCCGCGCCCGGTGCAGTCGACTGAGCATCAACCCCTTTGGAGTCTCCCATTTTGTGGCCTCAAAGGGACTCTTCGTCCCGGGATCGAGTGGCGTCGTCCGAACTTCGTGTCGTCGTCTGCGCGCCAAGCCGTGTCGTCGAGGAGCTTCGTCCCGCGTCAACTGGCATTGTCGTCGTCGTTGGAGTTGTCTTCGTACTGGCTTTCGTCGCCTGTGCTTGCTTCGTCGCTCTGTTCTTCCGAGGAGGCCTGCTCGACGTCGTCTGTCGAGACCACCTCTATTTCCTGACCATTGACCTTCACCACATAGTGCTCGTGCGGCTGCAGCCCGTCGAACACAACGGAGCCATCGGCCGAGACCTTCTGCGACTCCGTTGCCGCGCTCCCGTCGTCGTGGAAGAGCTGGACCTCCGCGCCCTCGCGATCGATCTCGGCGACGACCAGCGAGATCCGACCTGCGGGGGTAGATGCTGCCGCGGGTTCGTCGTCAGCACCGGAGGATTCCATCGCCTCCGTGTCGCTGCGCCAGGCATTCCACGTCTCGTCCTTGGCATCCTTCCATTCCGAGGTGGCAGGCCTGATCGGACCCGGGAACGCGTAGACCTCGACGCGCCGGTTCGCTGCGCAGTCGACGCCAGGTCCGGTCGGCTCGACCATGTTGTGGAAGCCGCAGCCGAACATCTCGATCGTCGTTGAATCGGGAACGCTCGTCCCCTCGATCTTCATGAATGCCAGGATGAGCGCGCGACGTGTCGGCTCGTTGGCCGTGCCTGACTCCTTGATGGTCGACGCCTTCTGGAAGGCCTTGATCGCTGCCGTCGTCTCCGGCCCCTTCTCTCCATCGACAGTGCCCGAGTAGTAGGGCGGGCCAAGCGCGCCCAGCATGTACTGGTCTTCTTTCGTGCCCCAGCGCTTCTGCGAATCCACGTGGGAGTAGAACGCGAACCAAGGATTCACGTCGTTGATCAGATACGCCTTGATCGTGCCGGCGCGCTCCCGGGAAAGGTTCATGTTGTAGTCGTCGCCGGCCTGCGTGTCGGTGTGGCCGACGATGAGCAACTTCCGATCGGGCTCGGCTTTCATCAGCGCTGCGATGCTGCGGAATGTCTGCAGCGCGGCTGCGGAGGGGAGCGGGAACGACTTCGCCGTTTCGAAATGCTCAGCGCCAAACTCGGTCTTCTTCGTCTTGCGCGGCTGGGTGGTGGTGGTCGAGATCGTCGACTGCGTCGTCGTGGTCGTGACGTCGTTGGACTCCGAGCGCGTGGTGGTCGTGCTCGGCGTTGAATCAGGGAGCGTGGTCGTGGTCGGCGGTGCGGTGGTGGTGCTGGTCGGTTCGCCTCCCGACGAACGCGTGGTCGTGGTCGGCGGTGCGGTTGTCGTGCTCGGGGGCGGCGCGCCCGTCGTCGTGTCGGGCGGCGCCGTCGTGACATTGCCGGGCGTGTCGCAGCGCAGGAGCAGAAGGACCTTGTGTCCGGCCTTGAGCTTCACGCCCCCGGTGAGATCGTCACAGGTGACGAACCGCTCTTCGACCTTCTTCGGGTCGTCCTTCTTGGGCTTCTTGGCCACGGGCAGCTCCCACTTCAGAAACCGGGGATGCCGCATTTTTGCATGAGGCGGGCATCTCGTCGAGTGCGTAGAGGAGACGCGCGCCGGGAGCGGCCCGAAAGCTCTCTCAGAGATCGATCACGATCTTCCCCATCTGCGTCGACGCCTCCATCAAGGCCATCGCGTCGTTGATCCTCTCGAGAGGGAAGGCTTGATCGATCACCGGGCGGAGTTGCTCGCGGGCAAACAGCGCGACGAGCGAGCGGAACTCGTCGCCCGTACCCATCGTCGTGCCGCGCAGATCGAGCTGCTTGAAGAAGAGCCGGTGCAGATCGGCAGCGCGAGGGACGCCGCGCGTTGCGCCATAGAGGACGATGCGGCCGCCGGGAGCGGCGCAACTGATGAGTGCGTTGAGGCCGTCTCCTCCTGCTCCGTCGATGATGAGCGTCGGGGCGCGGCCGGCCTGCGCGACGAGCTCCTTCTCCCAATTGGGCGTCGTGTAGTTCGCGCCGAACGAGGCCCCGAGCGATTTCGCTGCGGCGAGCTTCTCTGCGCTGCTCGACGTCACCGAGATGATCGCTCCAAGCGCCCGCGCGATCACCAGCGCGAGCGTCGCTACGCCGCCACCGATGCCTGAGATGAGCACATGCTCTCCCGCGCGCAGCTCTCCTCTTGATACGACCGCGCGATAGGCGGTCAGCCCCGCGAGCGCGAGCGCGGCCCCTTCGCGAAACGAGAGGTGTTCGGGCAGCGGTTCGACGCGCGAGAGTGGCAGCGCGATGTTCTCTGCGAGCGTTCCCTGCTCAGGCATGCCGAGAATGAGGAACTCCTTTCCCTGCGCGCGCGCGTCGCTGCCCCAGGTGTGCGAGGGATGGATGATCACCCGGCGGCCCATCCAGGTGCCATCGACACCCGCGCCCACTGCGCAGATCTCGCCGGCGCCATCGCTCCCGAGCACGCAGGGCAAGCGCAGGCGGCCATACTGGTCGCGGCGAATCCACGAGTCGCGGTGGTTCAGTGCAGCCGCGCGCAGGCGGACAACGACGCCGCCCTCAGGTGCGAGCGGTTCAGGCAGTTCGTCGATGGAAAGCGATTCGTTCGTGCGGTGCAGGACGGCGGCGCGCATGTGCTGAACTCCTTCGTGTACGAATGACACTAAGTGCGAACACTATTGCAGCAGCGCGGGCGTCAGCACCAACCGCAGGCCGAGCTCGAGGCCGGGCGCGCCACTCGTCGTGCTGGCGTTGATCGGCGTCAGCGTCCGGAGCGCGAGCCCGATCGCGAACGCTTCCGTAAGGTGCACGTCTGCGCCGCCACCGATGCGGGTCGCGAAGTTGTAGCCGGTTGTCGCCGAAGGGCCGAGTGCGACGAGTTGCACATCGATGAACGGCTCGATCGTCGCGAGATCGATCAACGCGCGCGCGCCTGCTCCAACTGTCGAGAAGGGGCCTGCGTGGCTGATGAGCGTGCTTGCCGCCGCGATGAAGGAGAGCTGATCGGTCAGTCGCCATGCGGCCCAGATGGCTGCGCCGAAGCCACGGGAGTTGATGGAATCGGGTTGGGCAAACTGGCCCTCGACCTCAAGTGAGAGCCTCGGCGCGGGCGTCACGGCGACTGCCTCGTCCGCGCCCAGCGCGGCCCGCGAGGCGACGCAGGCGAGCAGCGCCGCTCCGAGAAGAGATGGGAGCGGTGGCCGCATGGGGCGACTGTAACAGCGCGGCACCGAGCGAGGTCCAGCATTCGCCCATTGACAAGAATCGGCCCTTCAAGCACCTATCCGCACCCCTCGAGAAGGAGCCTCTCGTGTCGACGAAGGCCGAACGTAAAGAGCTGCGGCAGCCGGACGAGTTCCAGGTCCAGGCCTCCCGCGTGATGCAGTGGATGATTGATCGCCGCGCGCTGCTCATCGGCGTGGGCGCGGTCGTGGTCATTGCCGTGGTCGGCGTCTGGGCCGCGGGCGAGTACCAGAACGCGCAGGAGGAGAAGGCGGGAGCTGCGCTCTCGAGCGCGTTGGCGCTGGTCGCACGGCCCGTCATGGGCGAGGGCGCGTCGATGGCGCCTGGTGCGGAGACCTTCGCGACGGACGAAGCGAAGACGACTGCGCTGCAGACTGCCTTCGAGAAGGTTCGCGCAGATTTCCCCGGCCGCCACGCCGCGTGGACTGCCGGTGCGCAGCTTGGATTCCTCAAGCTCAAGCATGGCGACGCCGCGGGCGCGACGACGCTGCTCAACGAGTACATCGCCACTGCGGGCAAGGATGATGTGCTGCGCGCGGCTGCGCTGGCAGCGCTCGGCGCGGCGCTCGAGAACCAGGGCAAGCTCGAGGAGGCAGCGCAGGCCTATGCGCGTCTCACCGAGGCGGGCGCTCCGGCCGACGCGGCCTACCAGGCTGCGCGCATTGCTTTGCTCGAGAAGAAGCCCGACGCGAAGGAGCAGCTCGAGAAGGTCGCGAAGGACTATGCGAAGGATCCCGCTGCGGCCGATGCGCGCCGCACGCTCGAGCTCGCAGCGCTTCCTCCCCCGCCCGCAGCGGGCGCCGTCGCGCCGGCCGCAGATGTGACCGCGAAGCCCGCCGCAGCGCTTGCACCGGTCAAGGGCAAGCCGGCTCCGAAGGCCGCCGCCAAGGCGAAGTAGAGGTCGCGCGTGATCAAGCTCGCGGCGCTCCTCGTTGCATTCTCGAACTGGCCGGGCGCGAACTCTGTGCGCCCGGCGGAGAAGTCCTACCAGTTCGAGCGGCCCGTCTATGTGGCCGAAGCGCTGCGGCTCACTTCGCAGTGGACGCAGGATTTCAACGCGACGGAAGTCGCGACGCCGGTGCTCGACGAGGCGCAGACGCGCCTCTACATCGCGCTTCACGACGGGCGCGTTCGCTGCCGCATGAACGGCAAGTTCGTCTGGACGTGGCAGGCCGGAAGCGCTGTGCTCGCGGCTCCGCTGATCGATGGCGAGACGCTCTACGTTGCTGCTGGCGATGGCGTGCTGACGGCGCTCAATCGAATCACCGGTGTTGTGCGGTGGCAGCTCGACGTCAAAGAAGAGCTCCTCACCACGCCGGTTTTAACAGACGGCCGTCTGTTTTTGATGTCGAGCGAAGAGTCGGTGACTGCAGTGGATGCCGCGACCGGTAAGAGCCTCTGGCGTTACCACCGCGACCGTCCGGCGAGCTTCACGCTGCGCGGCGAAACGCGCCCCGCGATCTCGCACGGTCTGCTCTTTGCGGGATTTGCCGATGGCACCGTTGCGGCGCTGCGCCCCGAGGATGGCGTCGCGCGCTGGACGCGCAACATCAGCGGCGTTGGTGACTACCTCGACGTTGACGGGATCGTTGCTCCAGCCGACGACTCACGCATCTATGCCGCGTCGGCCAAGGCTGGCGTGCTTGCGCTCGACGCACTGACTGGCGCGACCGTTTGGGAACACGAATTTCACGGCGCGAACCACCTGGTGGTCGACGGCCCGCGCCTCTATGCGACGGGCAGTGGTGCGGTGATCGGGCTGTCTCGTGCGCGTGGCAGTGAGCTCTGGCGCACCAAGCTGGGCAAGGATGCCTTCGCCGATCAGCCCGTCGCCATCGATGGCCTGCTCCTCTTCGCGGAGGACCATGGCGCGCTGGTTGCGCTCGATGTCGCCACAGGCCGGGCGCGCACGGCGTTCAACACGGGTGATGGTTTCTCGCAGGCGCCCTTCGCGATCACGGGCGCAGCTTTTGTCATCTCGAACGACGGCACGCTCTTCTCGTTGGGCCTCTTGCCGTGAGACGGATCCGCGTTGTCGCTGCGCTGATCCTGCGCGGCAACGACGTGCTGGTGTCGCGACGCCGCGATCGTCCGCGCAAGCCCGGGCTGTGGGAGTTTCCCGGCGGCAAGATCGAGCGCGGCGAGACGGAGCATGCAGCCCTCATCCGTGAACTGCAGGAAGAGCTGGCCGTTGACTCCACGCCTGGCGCGCTCTACGCGCGCGTCGAGCATCGCTACGCGGACCTCGAGGTGGAGTTGTCGCTCTTCCGAACCGAGATCCCTCTCGACGCCGCGCCTCGTGCGCTAGAGGCTGCTGAGGTCCGCTGGGTGCCGCGCGGCGAGTTGCCTTCGCTCCCGTTTCTCGAGGCGGATATCACGCTCGTGCGCCGCATTGCCGACGAGGCCGCACCGACGTAGGCGCAATGCGGACTCGCGCCGCGCGCGTGTCATACGCTCTGGATGACATGCGAGAGGCTTCGTCAGGCCACGGCTGCGCTGTTCGCTTCGCGCGCGCGCCGACGTCGCTGCCCGATCACCAGCAGGGCCGGCAGAAGCGCCAGCGCCGCGACGATGCTTGTCAGCTCTCCGATCATCCCGTAGTGCCCGAACGAGCGCAGCGCGCGGTTGATGGAGACGAGCAGCGAGGCGTAGCCGATGATCGACGTGAACGAGCAGAGCGCGACCGCGCCGCCGACCTCCGCGAGCGCCAGCAGCGCCTCGCCCTTGCGCTCGTGGACACGGGCCGCGACGTTGGCGCCGTAGTCGACCGCGATGCCGAACGTGATCGGGTAGACGATGAAGTTGAAGAAGTTGATCTTGAAGTCGAAGAGCGCTGCAGCGCCGCCCATCAGCGCCACGCCGACGAAGAGCGTGCCGAGCACCTCGGCGCTCGTGCGCAGGTTGCGGAAATAGAGAAGCACCAGCACGCAGACGCCGAGGAAGGAGAGCAGGGTGGTGCGCGGCCCCTCCTTGTCGATGTCGTCGAGCAGGTCGTTGAAGATCACGTTCTCGCCGCTGGCGTCCACGAGGTGACCATTCACCGGCACGTTGCGAACCAGGGCCACGAACGCCTTCAGATTCGGCCCGAGTTCGAGATGCGCGGCGGGCTTTGCGGTCACGACGGCGAGGCGGCCCACCTGGCCGTCGCGCTCACGGAACGGATCGAGCAGCGTCGAGGGAGCAAGCTCCGCAGTGACTTCGCGCTGCGCGCCGAGTTGGTCGCGTACTTCGCGCAGCCGCGCAGCCTGCTTCGCGTCGAGATGCGAGAGGAGATCGTCGGTCAGCTCTGCCCGCAGTTGCGCGATGATCGCGAGCTTCGCGGGTTGGTCGCGCGGCACCACCGCGGAGAGCGTCTCGCAGCCGTCGATGAGCTCGCTGTTCGGCGGAACTCCGACTGCGTGCGCGGGGTCCTTCGCCCGCGCGCGGATCGCGTCGCAGAACTCCTCGGCCTCGGCGCGCGAGTCGAGCAGCGCGAGCGTGCCCGCGATCGATTTGCCGAGAGCAGACTGGCCGAGATCGTTGTCGCGATGCGCTTCTCCCTCGAGCGGATCGTTGGTGAGGTTGTCGAGGTTGCGCTCCATCGCATTGGGCAGGCGGGCGACGAATACGCCGATGCCGAGCGCAGTCGTGATCGCGAAGATCGACGCAATGATCCCGGGGCGCGCGAAGAGTCCCGCCATCCAGCCCGGCACGCGCACGGCCGCGTCCTTTGCCGGCTTGACCGCGCGCACCTTCTCCCAGAGCGCCAGCAGCGCGGGCACGAGCGTGAACGTCGCGACCCAGCAGAGCAGCATGCCGACGCCGCCGATGAAGCCAAAGTGACGGAAGCCGCGATTGGCCGCGATGATCAGCACGCCGAATGAAACGCTGGTGGCCGCTGAGGCCAGCAGTGTGGACTGCGCCGTCGTGAGCGCGCCCTCGACGCACGCCTCGGAAAGCGAAACACCCATGCGCCGCAACTGCTTTACGCGCGCCAGATAGATGAGTCCGTAGTTGATTCCGTTGCCAGCGACGATGACGCCGAGGAACGCCGTCTGCGTGTTGAGATAGCCAATCACCAGCCTGGTCAGCCCGAACGTGATGGCAACGGCGATGAGGATCGAAATCCCGAGCGAACTGGTTGAGCGAAAATCGCGGAAGAAGATGAGGATCGAGAGGAGCACGAGCGAGAAGCAGAGCGCGGCAGTGCCGAAGACATCGTGCGTGATCGCCTCGTAGTCGGCGATGAAGGTCGCGGTCGAGCCGCCGAATCCCGCGCGCAGATGGGCCGCCGCGAGTTCGTCGTGATGCTTCTCCACCGTCGCACGCATCTCGTCGATCAGCCGGCGTGCCTCGTTGACGCCGAGGCTCGTGCCCGCGGGCCGCACGTTGAGCACCAGCGCGGTCTTGTCCTTGTTGATGAGGAAGCCATCGTCGTACTGCGCGAACCGCTCGGCGACCTGCGCGCGCGGCAGCGGATGGGCCGGGTCGAGCCACTGTGTGATCGCGTCGTCACTCTTCGGCGCCGCGCCATTCTTCGTGTCTCCCGCGCCGGCGGTGGGTGCGTCCTCGTCATCGACGAGCGAGACCGCGAGCGGGTTCGATGCGACCTTCCTCTTCTTCACTTCTGCGCGCAGTCCATCGAGTGCCTTCTGCAGATCCTCGCGCGGCGCGAAGAGTGGCCAGTGCTCCTCGAACCAGCTCTGCACATCGCGCGTGTTCCACTGCACTGCGCGCACCTTGTCCGGTCCGAGCGCGAGCAACTCCTTGACCAGCGCGGGCGCGAGCCGCTTCGCCGCAGCGAGATCGATCTGCCTGGGCGGAATCGGATTCCCGCTCGCATCGCGCGCGCCGGGCGCCGAGTCGCTCGAGCCGAGCACCACGAGCACCGAGCCATCACCGCCGACGCGGCGGACCATCTCCTTGATGTGCGCGACGCTGGGAATATCGCTCGGCAACAGCTCGTCGAAGTTCGACCGGATCTCCAGACCTGACGCGAGCTGAATCGAACCGGCGGTGAGGAGCGCCGCAACCAGAAGGACGCGAAATGGATGGGCGACGAAGAGCTGGGTGGCGCGGGCGATCGCGCGGCGGGAGACGGAGCGATTCGCATCGCTCGGCGCAGAACTGGAGGCGCTCGGTTCGGTCATGCTGCTGCATACCACGCGAGCGCGCACGCAGGACCGCAACTGCGTGCGCGCCTTTGATGCGAACTAGAAACGAGCCATCAGGCCAAGCCCGTTGCCGCCGTCGCGGGTGTGAATAGGAATGAGCATCGCGCCGAGGTCGTTGCGCACGAGGATGGTCTTGTCGAGCACAAGCCCGCTGATGAGCATCGCCAGGCCCGCAGCCTGCGCGCCTCCGTCGATGATGCACCAGAAGCGGCCCGTCGAAGAGCCCGCAGTTGCAAGCTGGATGAACGGGCCAAACACGGGAACGTAGAGAGGCGCGACGCTGTTCTGCCCGCTGGAGGACAGGTCCGCGCCCGCGGCCGCGATCATCGCCGAGAGAAGATACATGGAACCCAGCGTGACTGCGCCGCCGATGATCAGGCCTTTCCGCTTGCGCGTCTCGGTGTGGTAGCCCGCGGGAATCGGCCGGCCCTCTTCGTAATCGTCGATCGTATCCGGCCCTGACATCGCCACGCTCTGTGGCACATAGCTCGGCTGCGTCTTCTGCGACATCGGCGCGGCGTATTCGCCGTTCGAGAGCGGCTGGCCCGACTGCGGCAGGAGTTTCGCTGGCGCGGGAGCGGGGGCCTCAACAGGCGCGGCGTTCACGACGAGCGGCGCGGCCGGGGGCGCGGCCTGCGCTGACCCAGCCGGCGCAGCGCCCGCCGCCGTCGTCGATTGTGCGGACGCCTGCGAGGCTGACAAGAGCAGCGCGAGCGACGCTACCGAGGCGAGGGCGGTGCGGATCCAACGGGTCATGATGCATTCCTTTCGTTGCGCGATCGCTCGCGGGCCAGCGGTGCCGGCGCGGGTCTGTTACCGGGAAGACTTGCCACGAATGCAATGTGACATCCGCCGAAATCTCCCGGCCACGGATTTGCTCGGCCGTGATCAGACCGGCTGCTTGACGATGCGCAGATACGGCTTCGGCGCCTTCCATCCACCCGGGTAGATCTTCTTCGCCTCGTCGTCGCTGACCGAACCGGCGATGATCACATCCTCGCCATTCTTCCAGTTCACCGGCGTCGCCACGCGGAACTTCGCAGTCAGTTGCGCCGACTCGAGGACGCGGAGGATCTCGTCGAAGTTGCGGCCCGTCGTCATCGGATACGTCATCATCATCTTGATGCGCTTGTCAGGGCCGATGAGAAATACTGACCGGACGGTCGCGTTATTCGCCGCCGTGCGTCCATCGGAGCCGCCCGTTTCGTCTGCGGGCAGCATGTTGTAGAGCTTCGCCACCGCCAGATCGGTATCTCCGATCATGGGATAGTTCACCTTCGCGCCCTGCGTCTCTTCGATGTCCGCCGCCCACTTCGCGTGATTCTCGACGGGGTCGATCGACAGCCCAATCAGCTTGGTGTTCCGCTTGGTGAACTCGGGCTCGATCTTCGCCATGTACCCAAGCTCCGTCGTGCAGACGGGCGTGAAGTCCTTCGGGTGCGAGAAGAGGATTACCCAGTTGTCGCCGATCCATTGATGGAAATCGATCACGCCTTGCGTGGTCTTGGCAGTGAAGTTCGGGGCAATCGAGTGAATGCGCAGCGACATGGATGGGCTCCGTGAATGAACATGAACAGCGGCGGGCAACCATAACAACCGACTTCAGTGCGGCAGTCCGTAAGTTGGCGGACTGGAATACGGCCGTTCACCGGCGAGCACCGGAGCTGATTGCGAGCGAATTACTCCCGTCGTTTGTATGGCAGAGCGTGATGCATCGCCAGCAGGAACAAGCCGCGCTTGCCAGGAGTGCTGGCGGAAGGATTCGCGTGACGAACGGGCGCCGCTCGGGATCGGTGCCGCCGAGACGAAAATCGGCAAAAATACGACCAAGGTCTCATATCGTGCTTCATGAAACTGTGGATTGTGAAGCGGCTCAAGAAACAGGGCGAGGCCATCTGCGGACGCGGCATTCGCGCCGCGGGCAAGCCCGCTTTCGAGAACACCGCATGGCGCGCAATGTCGCTCGATGAACCACAGCAGCACGGAGGCATCATGTACGGCACAAAGATGAGCCGCAGGTTGGTCGCAGGACGCGCAGTGGTGCAGCTGGCGTGCGCGTTGAGTGCGATGGCTCTGGCCTCGTGTGGAAGTCGGGGACTGGCGCAGGTTCCAGGCCCGACGATCACATCGTGCGATCCGACGCTGGGAGTGGTCGGGACGTCGGTGGTGTGCTCGGGATTCTATTTCACGAACGCGACTGCAGTGGCGTTCAACGGGACGCCGGCGCAGTTCTCCGTAATCGGCGGAGACGGGACGCAGTTCACGGCGACGGTGCCGGTGGGGGCGACGACCGGGCCGATCTCGATCACGACGCCGCACGGGCAGGCGTTGTCGCCGAGCTTCGTGGTGATTGGAGCGCCCGCGAAGCTGGTCTTCGTGCAGCAACCGACGGACGCGAAGTCCGGGGCCGTGATTGCGCCGGCGGTGTCGGTGGCGACGGAGGACGCTGCGGGCAATATCGTGTCGAACGCGGTGAATGCGATTCACCTGGTGTCGAGCGGCGGGGCGTTGTTTGTGCCGACGCCGACGGTCGCCAACGGAGTGACGACA
>CAIWCD010000038.1 GCA_903911145.1 uncultured delta proteobacterium
CTCGAGACGGCAGAGGAAGAAATGAAGCTCATCATCGAGGACGACGAAGGCCGGAAAACAGTCGTCCCAGTTGTGCGCGACGAAATGACGATCGGTCGCCAGGACGGGAACACGATCAAGCTCACCGAGCGCAATGTCTCGCGCAAGCACGCGCGCCTGTGGAAGGGCGACGGCGTGATGATGATCGAAGATCTCGGCAGCTACACCGGGGTCCGGATCAACGGCGACAAGATCGAGAGCCCGTCGGCTGTGAAGGAAGGGGATCTGATCGAGATCGGTGATTACGATCTCGGGATCCAGGGCAAGTTCGAAGCATCCTCGCCCGCGCCCAAGGCGGCTGCGGCACCGAAGCCTGCTCCTGCCGCGGCACCAGCGGCGGTCAAGTCTGCTCCGCCTGCAGCGCGCGTTTCGTCTCCGGGAATTCCCGCGATGCCCGCGGCTCCGGCGCCCGCGCCTGCTCCGGCTCCTGCGATGTCTCTCTCGGCCCCCGAGGTCGAAAAGACCGTCAACGACACGTCACAGGACAGCTCGCCCGTCTCTGGTGCGGGCGGCGCGACGGCCATCATCAACATCAACAAGCTGATGGCGCAGAGCACGCCCGAGGTCGAGATTCGCGACCTGCAGAAGAGCGAGATGCCTCGCCTCGTCGGCCTCGCCGGAGCATTTCGAGCGAAGGAATTCTATCTCATGCGCACCGAGTGGAAGGTCGGGCGCACCGAGGAGAATGACCTCTCGATCGACCACCAGTCGATCAGCCGGCAGCACTGCAAGTTTCTCCTCGAGGGGAGCGACTGGAAGATCTACGACAACAAGTCTGCCAACGGCGTGAAGGTGAACGGCGAGGAGTACGTCGTCGCGCCGGTGAAGCCGGGAGACACCGTCGAGCTCGGCCACGTGAAGTTCCGCTTCTGCGCGCCGGGCGAGAAGTTTTCGCCGCCGCCGGAGAAGGTCGAGGGAGCGCCTGCGCCGATGAGCGGCAAGCCTCCGCCGACCACTGCAGAGTTGATCGCGGGCGCGCAGGGCAAGGGTCCGAGCGCACAGCCGCGCAATGAAGCGCCTCCCAAGAGCAAGACGCCGATGATCATCGGCGCGGTCGTCGTCGCCGTGCTCGTCATCGGCGGCGTCGTCGCCATGAGCAAGAAGGGCGGCGGGGATTCCACCGGTCCGACCGGCGAGGCGGGCATCAAGGCCGCTCACGCCGCGGCCGACAAGCACGACTACAAGAAGGCCAGCGAGCTCGCTGATGCGGCCGGGCCATCGGTGCCCTCGACGTTCAAGAAGAAGATGGAAGCCGAGGCCGCGGGGCAGGACGCTGCAGAGAAGTTCGATGCCGCGCTCGCGAGCGATCCCGACAAAGCGAAGCTCGAGTTTGATCGCTGCGCCTCTGAGAACACCTACTGGTGCGGCAAGGTCAAAGAGAAGGAGGAGGCCTTCAAGCAGGCCTTCGCCAAGAAGCATCTCGCCGCCGCAAGCGCTGCCAAGGGCACGAACCCGACGCTCTGCTCCGAGGAGGTCGGCAAGGTTCTCCAGGTCGACTCCAACAACGCAGAGGCGCAGACCATCTCGCAGAACTGCTCGCCGCAGCAGGC